>NZ_JASITA010000002.1:0-264966 GCF_030063415.1 Streptomyces sp. H27-C3
ACTCACCCGTTCGCCACTAATCCACCCCGAAAGGCTTCATCGTTCGACTTGCATGTGTTAAGCACGCCGCCAGCGTTCGTCCTGAGCCAGGATCAAACTCTCCGTGAATGTTTTCCCGTAATCGGGAGACACACACGACGAGCGGGACAACACAGCCGGAATAAGGCGTGTCGTCCACAGCGTCCTCGCTAGTGTTGCCCGGCCGCACCCCCAAAAAGGAGGCCGTCCGGGTCTTTTTCAAAGGAACCACCAACCCACCGGTAAAGGTGGGCCGGGGTATCAACATTTGGCGTTGACTTTTGGCACGCTGTTGAGTTCTCAAGGAACGGACGCTTCCTTTGGTCCCTTTTCACGGGGCCCTCCGGGCGCTTCCCTTCGGTATTTCGTGTTTCCGACTCTACCAGACGCTTTCGTGTCCGATTCCCCGTCGGCGGGGTGCGTTCCAGGTTCCCGCTTTCGCGTTTCCCTTTCCGGCGATTCCGACTTTATCAGAAGCATTTCGGCCGAGCTAATCGGCTGCGTGTTTCGAATGAATCGGGAAGCTCTCTGGAAATCAATTCCACGAGAACGAGATAGACACTAGCTGTTGCGGTTGAGTATGTCCAACAGCAGGCAACCGTTTAAATCTACCTCCCCACACGAACCGTGTCAACGGCTTTTGTGGGGTGACAGGACAGTAGCAGGTCAGAGGGGGCCTACGCACATCACGCCGCAATGGGGAGCTCCGCGCTTCGGTCGGCCAGTTCGACGTCTCCCTGCTCGCCCCCCCGGGCTGCTCGGCCACCGATGACGTAGACGTAAAGAAGAAATGCCAGCTCGGCGACGATGCCGATGGTGACGCGCCCCCAGGTGGGCAGGCCCGACGGCGTAACAAAGCCCTCGATGACGCCGGACACGAAGAGGACCAGGGCAAGGCCGATGGCCATGCCGAGGGCTGCTCGGCCTTCCTGGGCGAGGGCCGCGCGGCGGGGGCGGGGGCCCGGGTCGATCAGGGTCCAGCCGAGGCGAAGGCCGGTGCCGGCGGCGACGAAGACCGCGGTGAGTTCCAGCAGGCCGTGTGGGAGGACCAGGCCGAGGAAGGTGTCGAGGCGGCCTGCCGAGGACATCAGGCCCATACCGACACCGAGGTTCAGCATGTTGAGGAAGAGGATCCAGATCACCGGGAAGCAGAGGAAGGCGCCCAGGACCAGGCACATGGCGGCGGCCTGGGCGTTGTTCGTCCATACCTGTGCGGCGAAGGAGGCCGCGGGGTGGCTGGAGTAGTAGGCCTCGTACTGGCCTCCGGGGCGGGTCATCTCCCGGAGTTCCGACGGGGCTGCGATGGCGGACTGGACCTCCGGGTGGGTGGCGATCCACCAGCCGATCAGAGCGGCCACGGCAGTGGAGAGCAGCGCCGTCGGTACCCACCAGTGGCGGGTGCGGTACATCGCTGCGGGGAATCCGGCGGTGAGGAAGCGGGCCGCGTCGCGCCAGGATGCGCGGCGGGCGCCCGTCACGGTGGAGCGGGCGCGGGCGACCAGCTGGGTCAGGCGCGCGGTGAGCATGGGGTCGGGGGCGCTGGATTGGATCAGGGAGAGGTGCGTGGCCGTGCGCTGGTAGAGGGCGACGAGTTCGTCGGCCTCGGCACCGGTCAGGCGGCGGCCGCGGCGCAGAAGGTGGTCCAGGCGGTCCCACTCGGTGTGGTGGGTGGTCACAAAGACGTCGAGGTCCATGGTCGGCTGCTGCTCCAGGCACTGGGTCCGTACGGTCCGTACTACGCGGCGCGCGCTGCGGGTCAGCTTGGCAGACTGAGGGATCCAGGGGCAGGGAAGGACGTCGAAGGGTGGGCAATCGGTGAATGAGCTTGTGACGGGCGATGCGGTCGTACTGGGGCTGCGTCCGGCGAAGCTGCCCAGCCGGGCACTGGCTCTGGCGATCGACATGGCCGTGGTGTGGACGGTGTATCTGATCGTGTCGATCGGGCTGGCGCTCGCCACAGGCTCGTTGGACGAGGCGGCGGGCATGGCACTCGCTGTGGCCTCGTTCCTGCTGGTGCTTGTGGGAGCGCCGATCGCGGTGGAGACGCTGACCCAAGGGCGGTCGCTCGGGAAGCTGGCCTGTGGACTGCGGGTGGTGCGCGATGACGGGGGGCCGATCCGGTTCCGGCACGCGCTCGTGCGTGGGGCGGTGGGGGTGGTGGAAATCCTGATGACGTTCGGGGTCGTCGCCTGCATCGCTTCGCTGGTGTCCGAGCGCGGGCGGCGGATCGGCGATGTGTTTGCCGGGACCCTTGTGGTCCGGGAACGCGTTGCGACCGGGCGGATGGCCGCTGTGCCGCCTCCGCCGCCGTGGCTCCTGGGGCGGTTCGCGGGACTGGATCTTTCAGGTGTGCCTGATTCGCTTTGGCTCGCGGTGCGGCAGTACCTGACGCGGATGAGGCAGCTCGATCCGCAGGTGAGCTGGTCGATGGCGGAGCGGCTGGCCGGTGATCTGGCGGCGCGTACAGGTGCGCCCGTGCCGGAGGGTGTGCCGCCTGCCGCCTATCTGGCTGCCGTGGTGAATGAGCGGCAGTACCGGGACGCGCGGAAGGCGTTCGTGGCGGCGGGGGCGGCGCGGGCGGCCGATGTGGGCCCGGGTGGCGGCCCGGGTACGCGGGGTGGAGCCGGGGTGATCGGGGCGGCTGCCACCCCCGATCGTTCGGCGATACCCGTGGCCCCGGGCCGGCCAGTACGTTCGGGTGCTTTTGCGCCTCCGGACGCCGCGGCGGTTTCGGGGCCTGCGGAGGAGTACGGGGTGGGCTCCTCCCCCGACGCGGGGATGAAATCGGACGCGGGAGCGGGGGCGGAGTTGGGACCGGGAGCGGGGGCGGAGTTGGGACCGGTGGGAGTCGGGCCTGGGCGGGCGGGCGAGGTGCCGGGGGGCGGGGCGCCGCACGCCGGGGCGCGGCACGCCGAGTCGCAGGCACCTCCTGCCACGGGGTTCGCGCCGCCTGCGTAGACCGGCTCGCGAGTTCGTGGCGGTCGCGGGACGTGCGTAGACCGGCTCGTCGGTACCTGGCGGTCACGGTGCGTGAGGGTCACGGTGCGTGGGCAGACCGGCTCATCGGTACGTGACGGTCACCGTGCGTGTGGGGGGGCAGTGCGTGCGTCCGGCCCGCCGATACGTGGGGTTCGCGGTTCGTGGGGTTTTCGGTACGTGAGGGTCCGCGGTACCTGGTGTCCGCGACGTGCGGGGACAGTGTTAGCGGCTTACGGCGCGGGTGTTTGCGGCGTAAGTGTCTGAGCCGTAGGTGTCGGCAGCGTGCGGCGCGGTGTCCGGGTCGGTGACCGTTGGTGGCCGACTCACCGGGCAGGGCCGACGGTGCGTGGGGCCGACGGTGCATGGGGCGTGGCCCGGCGGTCAGTCGCACGCGCCTTGCATACCGAGGCTCACATGCTCGGCTCGGGGAAGGCCGACGGCGGTGTCTCCAGGTGTTCCAGTTCAATGCCCGGTGCCGAGAGAACCACGTCCCCGGCGATGTGAATGGTGTGCTGCTCGCCCGTGTCCAGGGCGCTGACCTGGTATTCGTCCACGGTCAGGGGGCCATTGTCAGTGGCATGCGCTTCACTCTTCATCAGGGCCCAGGACTGGTCGAGGGTGCGGGGGGCGAGGACCGGGTCAGTGAAGGCGACCAGGCGGACGCGAGTGGCGGGGGAACCGGGGGTGAGGCGCAGCAGGCGGGTGGTGGCGATGAGGAAAGCGGGGGATGCGCCGGTGAAGGCATGCGCGGGGACGTTGCCTTCGGTGGCGTGAGTGCCGGTCGGGTCGGTTCGGACCCAGGTGACGCCTTCGAGGGCGGCACCGCGGACCTGCCAGTTCGCGGCGTTCAGTTCGACCCGGATGGGGCGGCCGAGTTCGTCGAGGGTGAGGTCGACGGAGCCGGCGTGGTCGCCGGCGGGGGTGGTGATCTGCGAGACGTAACGCCAGCCGGAGGGGCCGGGGGCGCAGTGGAAGTGTTCTTCACCGAGGGGGGTGTGGTCGTGGGAATCGTGGAGCGAATAACGGCCGCGAGGCATGGGGTCCTTCAGAGTCCTACAGAGGTCTGACACGGGGCAGGCCCCCGGCACGGGGGTGCGGGGGCCTGCCTGAAAACCTACTGCTGAGCGTCTGCCGCTGGGGTGGGGATCAGTAGCGGTAGTGGTCGGACTTGAACGGGCCCTCGACCGGGACGCCGATGTAGGAGGCCTGCTCCGGGCGCAGGGTGGTGAGCCTGACGCCGAGGGCGTCGAGGTGGAGGCGGGCGACCTTCTCGTCGAGGTGCTTGGGCAGCACGTAGACGTCAGTCGGGTACTCCTCGGGCTTGGTGAACAGCTCGATCTGGGCCAGGGTCTGGTCCGCGAAGGAGTTGGACATCACGAACGACGGGTGGCCGGTCGCGTTGCCCAGGTTCAGCAGACGGCCCTCGGAGAGAACGATGAGGACCTTGCCGTCGGGGAACTTCCAGGTGTGGACCTGCGGCTTGACCTCGTCCTTGACGACGCCGGGGATCGCGGCGAGACCGGCCATGTCGATCTCGTTGTCGAAGTGACCGATGTTCCCGACGATCGCCTGGTGCTTCATCTTGGCCATGTCGGCGGCCATGATGATGTCCTTGTTGCCGGTCGTGGTGACGAAGATGTCGGCGATGGCGACGACGTCGTCCAGCGTCGCGACCTGGTAGCCGTCCATCGCCGCCTGGAGCGCGCAGATCGGGTCGATCTCGGTGATGATCACGCGGGCGCCCTGGCCGCGCAACGACTCCGCGCACCCCTTGCCCACATCGCCATAGCCGCACACGACCGCGACCTTGCCGCCGATCAGGACATCGGTGGCCCGGTTGATGCCGTCGATCAGCGAGTGGCGGCAGCCGTACTTGTTGTCGAACTTCGACTTCGTCACGGCGTCGTTCACGTTGATCGCCGGGAACAGCAGCGTGCCGTCGCGGTGCATCTCGTACAGGCGGTGGACGCCGGTGGTGGTCTCCTCGGTGACGCCGCGGATCTCGGAGGCGAGCTGGGTCCACTTCTGCGGGTTCTCGCCGAGGGTGCGGTTCAGCAGACGGAGGATGTAGCTGTACTCCTCGCTGTCCGCGGTGGCCGGGTCCGGGGCCGCACCGAGCTTCTCGAACTCGACGCCCTTGTGGACGAGGAGGGTGGCGTCGCCACCGTCGTCGAGGATCATGTTCGGTCCGCCGGTGGGGGTGTTCGGCCAGGTCAGGGCCTGCTCCGTGCACCACCAGTACTCTTCGAGGCTTTCGCCCTTCCAGGCGAAGACCGGGATGCCGGCGGGGCTGTCCGGAGTGCCTTCGGGGCCGACCGCGATGGCGGCGGCGGCGTGGTCCTGGGTGGAGAAGATATTGCAGGAGGCCCAGCGGACCTGGGCGCCCAGGGCGACCAGGGTCTCGATGAGAACGGCGGTCTGCACGGTCATGTGCAGCGAGCCGGTGACGCGGGCGCCGGCGAGCGGCTGGGTCGCGGCGTACTCCTCGCGGATCGACATCAGGCCGGGCATCTCGTGCTCGGCGAGAGTGATCTCCTTGCGCCCGAAGGCGGCGAGGGAGAGGTCGGCGACCTTGAAGTCCTGGCCGGTGGCGACAGTCGTCATGCGAGCTGCTCCTCGTGAGGTTGGGTCGAGGTGTGAATACGGCTGACTCTGCGGCGGGCGGGCACACGAATGCCCGAGCGCTAGCAGCGCAGTCCGTCGGAGGCCCTCTCTCCCTCGGCCGGTCCGTGGACCGCCCGACCGCCATCAGCAGCGACGTCTGGCTAGGTCACGAATCTACACCGATCGGAGCAGTGGTCCACAGCCCACCTGTTCAGGGCGGTGGCGGGAACCAGTGGGGCCATAGATGTACATTCAAACCTTTTTGGACTTTCGCTCTCGTGCCGATGTGTTGCACGATGCGCCTACATCAGGAACATACGCGCGACCTTGCGGAACGAAGTCGTCAGTCGTTAGGAGATCCGCGTGACGAGTCCGGCCGGCCCCAACCGGGACGGAGACCTGAGCGGGCAGAAGAAGCTGAAGCTTCTCGCGGTCACCGCCTGCCCCACCGGTATCGCCCACACATACATGGCCGCGGAGAAGCTGGCGCAGGTCGCCGAGCAGCTCGGCATCGATATGAAGGTGGAGACCCAAGGTTCGATCGGGGCTGAAAACATTTTGACTGACAACGATGTCAGAGACGCTGACGGGATCATCATCGCGGCCGACAAGGACGTCGACCGCAGCAGGTTCGTCGGGAAGCGGGTGCTGGCCGTCGGTGTGGCGGAGGGCATCCGTCATCCCGAGCAGTTGATCGAGCAGGTGAAGACCGCCCCCGTGCACGGTGCGGGTGGCGGAGGCGGATCGGCCGAGCCGCTGAGCAACAGCGGTGGCGGCGGCAAGGAGCGCAGCGTCCCGTACAAGGCGCTGATGAACGGTGTCTCATACATGATCCCGTTCGTCGTGGTCGGCGGGCTGCTGATCGCGATCTCGCTGGCGATCGGCGGACATGCGACGCCGGAGGGCCTCGTCATCCCGAAGGATTCCTTCTGGATGGACGTCTTCAACATCGGGGACATCGGCTTCAAGCTGATGGTGCCGATCCTGTCCGGTTACATCGCCTACGCGATCGGGGACCGGCCGGCGCTCGTACCGGGCATGATCGGCGGCTGGATCGCGAATACCGGGGCGCTGTACGACTCGGAGGCGGGCGCGGGCTTCATAGGTGCGATCGTCACCGGCTTCCTGGCCGGTTACGTGGTGCTGTGGATCAAGAAGGTGCGGGTCCCCAAGTTCGTCCGGCCGATCATGCCGATCATCGTGATCCCGATTGTCGCGACGACGGCGCTGGGGCTCTTCTTCATCTACGTCATCGGGAAGCCGATCTCGTGGGTCTTCACGCATCTCACCGACTGGCTCAGCGGGATGACCGGGACCAGTGCGATTCTGCTGGGCGCGATTCTCGGGCTGATGATCGCGTTCGACATGGGCGGGCCGGTCAACAAGACGGCGTTCCTGTTCGGCGCGGGGCTCATCGCCACCGGCAACCAGACCGTCATGGGCATGTGCGCCGCCGCGATTCCGGTGATGCCGCTCGGCCAGGGGCTGGCCACGGTGATCCGGCGTCGGCTCTACTCGGAGCAGGAGCGCGAGACCGGTATGGCCGCGCTCTTCATGGGCATGTTCGGCATCTCCGAGGGTGCGATCCCGTTCGCGGCGGCCCGGCCGGCGCAGGTCATTCCGGCGAACAGGCTCGGTGGCGCGGTCGCCGGTGCGCTCGCCGGTCTGGCCGGTGTGGAGGACGCGGTGCCGCACGGCGGGCCGATCGTCGCCGTGCTGGGCGCGGTCGGTGGCGTGCCGATGTTCTTCGTGGCCGTGGCCGCGGGAACTGTCGTCACCGCTATCACTACCAACGCGCTGATCAGCATCAAGGAGCGGGGCAAGCGCGGCGCGGGCATCGGTGCCGGTGTCGGAGGCGGAGGCGGAGTCGGAGTCGGCGCGATGAGGCCTGAGGCCGCGCTCGTCGGGGCTGCAGTAGGTGCGGGAGCAGGGGTAGGCGCAGGGGCGGGAGCAGGGCTAGGCGCAGGGGCGGGAGCAGGAGTAGGCGCAGGGGCCGGTGCGTCGGTGGCCGGTGGTGGGGCGTCGGTGGGTTCCGGTGCTGTGGCTGGTGGTGGTGCAGGTTCGAGTGGCGGTGCGGGCGTACGTACCGAGAAGGACGTGTCGGGTCCTGCCGGGGCTCCTGTCTCCCCGGCTGCTCCCGACGCCCCCACTCCCCCGGCCGTCCCCGCGTCCTCCGCCGACAGCGAGGGCGAGGTGCTTTCCGGGTATCTCACCGAGCAGACCGTGAAGGTGCAGCTGGCCTCGCAGGACAAGGAGGCGGCGATCCGGGAGATGGCCGAGATGCTGGCCGCCACCGGGAACGTCACGGACGTGGACGAGTTGGTGCGGGTCGCGCTCGCGCGCGAGGCGCAGGGCACGACCGGGCTCGGCGAGGAGATCGCCATTCCGCACGCCAAGACCGATGCGGTGTCCGCCCCGACGGTGGGCTTCGCGCGGTCCGCGGAGGGCATCGAGTGGGGGGCGATGGACGGGACGAAGGCCAAGCTGATCTTCATGATCTCCGTGCCGGAGGCGGCTGCGGGTGACGAGCACCTGCGGATCCTCGCGCTGCTCTCGCGCACGTTGATGGACACCGGCTTCCGCGCCCGGCTGTCGGCGGCGCCGGACACGGCGGCGATCCTCGGCGTACTGGGCGAGATCCAGTAGCAAAGGGAAGCGTGTGGCAGAGGACCCCCGCCGTTCGACGGCGGGGGTCCTCTGTGTGGTCGTTGGACGACGTGTCAGTGCGCGATGGGTGGGGTGGCCTCGCCGCCCGGGGACTTGCCCGGGTTCTCGCCCGCCGCTGCCGCCGACTCGCTGTAGATGTCCGGCTCCAGGTAGATCACGCGCGCGATCGGGACCGCCACGCGGATGCGCTCCTCCGCCGCGTTGATCGCGTGGGCCACGTCCGCCGCCGTGTCACCGGCCTCGACCGCGATCTTGGCGGCGACCAGCAATTCCTCGGGGCCAAGGTGGAGCGTACGCATGTGGATGACGCGGGTGACGGTGTCGCCGTCGACGATCGACGCCTTGATCTTGTCGACCTCGTCCGTGCCCGCGGCCTCACCGAGGAGGAGGGACTTCGTCTCGGCGGCCAGGATGATCGCGATGACGATCAGCAGGATGCCGATGCACAGGGTGCCGATGCCGTCCCAGACGCCGTTGCCGGTCGCCAGTGCGGTGCTCACGCCGGCGAGCGCAAGGACCAGACCGACCAGCGCGCCGAGGTCCTCCAGCAGGACGACGGGCAGCTCGGGGGCCTTCGCGCGGCGGACGAACTCCCTCCAGGAGAGGTTGCCGCGCGTCTGGTTGGACTCCTTGATGGCCGTCCGGAAGGAGAAGGACTCCGCGATGATCGCGAAGACGAGGACGCCGACCGGCCAGTACCACATCTCGATCTCGTGCGGGTGCTTGATCTTCTCGTAGCCCTCGTAGATGGCGAACATGCCACCCACCGAGAAGAGCACGATGGAGACGAGGAAGGCGTAGATGTAACGCTCGCGCCCGTAGCCGAAGGGGTGCTGGGGGGTCGCCTCGCGCTTGGCCTTCTTGCCGCCGAGCAGCAGCAGGCCCTGGTTGCCCGAGTCGGCGAGCGAGTGCACGCTCTCCGCGAGCATCGAGGACGCGCCGCTGAAGAGGAACGCCACGAACTTGGCTACTGCGATCGCGAGGTTGGCGACGAGTGCCGCCACGATCGCCTTGGTTCCGCCTGACGCACTCATGGATGCAGAGTGTCCCTTCCTTGATGGCGCGACCCTGGCGCCGCCGTACGACTACGGCGGCACATTGTTGCAGCTTGCCGGGGGAAGCCGTGCGGATGAGGTGTCAGGCCACCACTGTGGCGCGGAAGAGGGCGCCTGTACCGGACAATTCCACTGACTCGCGCGCGGGTACGAAGGCCGACTCCCCCGGTGCGAGAACGAGTGCGCCGGCGCGGATCCTGCCGGCCGTGCAGAGCAGGATCTGCGGGGTGGCGGACGGCAGTGTGCGGGGCGCGGCGCCCTCGGCCAGGACGTGGCGCGAGAGCCGGAATTCGTCGATCGGGGTGTCGTAGAGCTCTTCGCCGTCGGGGGACGCCTCTGGGCGCAGGACGCCGGTGTCGGTGGCCTCGAAACGGACGACGCGCAACAGCTCGGGTACGTCGACGTGCTTGGGGGTCAGGCCGCAGCGCAGGACGTTGTCGGAGTTCGCCATGATCTCGACGCCCAGGCCGTTGAGGTACGCGTGCGGGACGCCGGCCCCGAGGAAGAGGGCCTCGCCGGGCTGCAGTTGTACGTAGTTGAGCAGCATGGCGGCGATGACGCCCGGGTCGCCGGGGTAGTGGTGGGCGATCGAGGCGTACGGGGAGTACGCGCCGCCCAGGCGCTCGGCGGCTGCTGCTGCCTCGGTGATGGTCTCGGCCATCTCGGCGCGGTCCGCGGTCAGCACGGCGGTGAGTACCTCGCGCAGCGCTGCCTCTTCCGGGTGCGCGCGCAGCAGGTCGACGTACGGCTTGAGCGAGTCGACATCGAGGGCGGCCAAGACGTCGGCGGCCTCGGCGGGCGGGCGGAAACCGCACAGGCCGTCGAAGGGGGTGAGCGCGCAGATCAGCTCGGGCTTGTGGTTGGCGTCCTTGTAGTTGCGGTTCGGGGCGTCGATGGGGACACCCCGGCGCTCCTCGTCCTCGTACCCCTCTTTGGCCTGGGCCCGGTTCGGGTGAACCTGGAGGGAGAGGGGGGCGCCGGCCGCAAGCAGCTTGAGCAGGAAGGGGAGGCGCGGGCCGAACTTCGCGGCGGCCTCGGCGCCCAGTTCCTGCTCCGGGTTCGCAGCGATGACGTCGGAGAGCGCTTCCTTGCCCCCGGCACCGCGGTCGATGCGCGAGGGGGCTCCGGGGTGGGCGCCCATCCACATCTCGGCCTGGGGCTCACCGGTCGGGGCGACGGCGAGCAGTTCCGGGATGGCGGTCGTGGAACCCCAGGCGTAGGGGCGCACAGTGTTCGACAGGCGGTCCATGGTGCTTTCCCTCTGGGTGGGATGAATAAGTGGCTAGGTGGTCCGAGTGGTTCTGGTGATCCACGAGATCCGCGTGATCCACGAGATCCGCGTGGGCCGCGTGGTCCGCGTGGTCCTGGTAAGCCGCGTCGTTCCGGTAAGCCGCGTCGTTCCGGTAAGCCGCGTGGTTCTGGTGATCTTGGCGGGCGTCCAGGGCCGGGCTCGGGTTCGGGTCCCGGCTCGGGTCCAGGAAAGCCGGTTCGGCCGGATGTCGGCGTGAGTGCTGGTGCTGGTGCTGGTGCTGGTGCTGGTGCTGGTGCTGGTGCTGGTGCTGGTGCTGGTGGTCATGATCGCCCGGCGGAGGCGAGCGCCAGGTAAACGGCGGCGAAATCCGTGATGGCGAGGAGCTCGGCAAGATTCTCCAGCTCGCCGCCTTCCTCGGGTTCGAGTTCGCTGATGGCCGTGTCGTGGCTGAGGGCGAGCTCGCGGGCGGTGGGGGCCGCAGAGAGACCGCCGGTGGGGCGGTCACGCAGGAGCACCACGCGCGCGTGCATGGGCTGCGGCTCGTCGACCCGGTCGCGGAAGAAGTCGTCGGGGTCGGCGCCCGCCGCGAAGGCCCCCGCGAGCAGCACACCGTGGGCGGGCAGCGCCTCGGGCAGCTCGGCGCAGAGAGCGGGTCGGCCGGCCAGCTCGGCGAGCACGGCGGCGAAGCGGCGTCCCGCCGGGCCCGCGTACTGCCCCTCCGTCCAGACGAGGGGGAGCGAATCGGCCAGCTCGGAGGCGAGTGTCTTCGCCGGATTGCTGTACGTCGCGATGGCCGGGCCACAGCGCTCGGCGGTCCGGTCCAGGCGGTCGGCGACGAGCCGCAGGGCGTCGGGGGACGCGGTGAGCAGGCCGACGCGGTCGAGGAGGACGAGGAGCGGAGTGAGGAGGGCCCAGAGCGCGCCCGGTCCTGCGGCGGAGCTCTCGTCGTACTCCTCATACGGGGCGGTCGCCATCGGTACGGCCAGGCCGTGCACGCCGCCGATGGACTCGCTCAGCGGGGAGTTCTGCGGGGCGACGGCGACGACGGTGCAGCCGCGGCGGTACGCCTGCTCGGCGAGGAGCGCGAGGCCGGGCTCGGAGCCGTCCGTCGTGACCAGGAGCAGCAGATCCACGGAGCCCGCCCAGCCGGGGAGGGTCCAGCGCAGGGCGCCCGGTGCGGGGGCGACGCCGGAGGAGCGCAGCCGGGTCACCGGGCAGGCGGCGCCCGCGAGTGCGGTGAGCAGGTCGGCCACGCCTGCGGCGGCGGTGCCGGGGCCCGCGATCAGTACGGCGCGGGGGCGGCCGTCCGCCTTGATCTCGGCGAGGCCGGCCTCGGTGGCGTGCCGGGCGGCGGTACGTACCCGCGCACCCGCTTCGGCCGCGCCGCGCAGCAGGCCACGGCGGTCCACCCGGGCCAGGGCCTCCGGGTCGTCCAGCAACGACTCGTCGAGCATGGGGCGGGCCTCCGATCACCGGGCGCGGTGGGCTGCGCGCAGAGGGACGTCATTCGGGCCGGCGGTCGGGCTGAGCGACCGGGTGGTGCGCTCAGCCTTGTCGCGCCGGGGTCCGGCCCTGGGCCTTGCTGGGCTCAGGGCCTGGCCGGCTCGGTCGCTTCAGGGCTGCTCGGAGCCTGTGGCTCAGAACCTGCAGCTCAGGGCGTCCGGACCGGAGCTTCCTGATCAGGCGGGGCGGCGGGCCTCGTCGACGAGGAGGACGGGGATGCCGTCCCGTACCGGGTAGGCGAGACCGCAGTCCTTGCCGGTGCAGATCAGCTCGGGTGCGTCCGCGCTGGACGCGTCGCTGAGGGGCGCGTGACAGGCGGGGCAGGCGAGGATCTCCAGAAGGCCGGCTTCGAGCGGCATGGGGTGGGTCCCTTCGAGCATGCGGATTGGGCCACGTCAGCCTACCGCCGGGTGAGGCGTGGCGCGGTCTGACGAGCGGCGGGAATCGGCGGGGTGCGGTGCGGGGGTGGGCAAAGCGCTGTTTTGGGCGGCGTGGGGGTGCCTTGCGGCGGTGGAATGGCGAGACGTCGCGCGGGTGCGGTGGGGTGCGACCCGGTGGGGTGCGGGGGCCCGGCGGGGTACGGGGCCTGGTGGGATGCGGGGCTCGCCTGACCGCCGTCCACACCCGCCGTCCGCACCCGGCGGCGGGCGGGACCCGGTCGGGTTTCGGGCGCCGCCTGACCGCCGTCCACACCCGGCAGCCGGGCCCCGGCGGGGTGCGGGAGGGGGGTGCTGGGCCACGGCGGGGTGTAGGGGGCCGGGCTCCGGCGGGGTGCGGGGAGCGCCGGGATGCGGCCGGGGTGCAGGGGTGCGCCGGGGTGTGGGGGTGCGGCCGAGCTCCGCCGGACCGCCGTCCACGCCGCGGCCAGGCCCGGCGACCGGGCCCCCCGGGGGGGGCACGGGTCGATCGAAAAGGGCCGCCGATGCGAAGTCCGGCGATACCAGGTCAGGCGCGCGCCCCGCGAACCAGGCCACCGGTACCGGGATGCCACAGGGACCGCCGGGCCGCGCCCGGCGCACGAGCCGCCCGAGCCGGGTCCGTCCGATCAAGCCCGGCGCACACGGGCCCGTCCGCGCGGCACGACCCTGACCCAGGGCGCGGCCCGGGGGCGCCCGAGCCAGGGCCGCCGGTACCGCGCCTCTCCGCCGGGCCGATCCCGTCGCACGAACCGTCCGCGCCGGGTCCGCCTGATCCGCTCCCCGCGCAGCGGGCCGCACAGGATGCCTGGGACCGGCCGTCGGCTCGGCGGATGCGGCACAGGTCGTCCGCGCCACGCGTGCCGGACCGGATCCAGCACCGCAGCCCGGCTCGGAGGGTGGGGCACAGGCCGCCCGAGCCGGTCGTCCACCGGACGGGGGCCCGCTCGGGGGGCCCGCTCGGGGGGCCCGCCCCCTGCCGGGCGCTTGCGGCGCCCGGCGGTGTGGGTGCGCGTCGAGAAGGAGTGTCAGGCGCGGACCAGGGCGAGGGCCTCGTCGCGGACCCGGGTCATGGTGGGCTCGTCGCGGGCCTCCACGTTCAGGCGCAGCAGCGGCTCCGTGTTGGACGGGCGGAGGTTGAACCACCAGTCCGCGGAGGCGACCGTCAGGCCGTCGAGCTCGTCGATGGTGACGCCCTCGCGGCCCTCGTACGCCGTCTTCACCGCGGCCAGCCGGCCCGCCTGGTCGTTCACCGTGGAGTTGATCTCGCCGGAGCCCGCGTAGCGGTCGTACTGTGCGACGAGCTCCGAGAGGGTGCCCTCCTGGCCGCCCAGCGCGGCCAGCACGTGCAGGGCGGCGAGCATGCCCGTGTCGGCGTTCCAGAAGTCGCGGAAGTAGTAGTGCGCGGAGTGCTCACCACCGAAGATCGCGCCCGTTTCGGCCATCTCGGCCTTGATGAAGGAGTGGCCGACGCGAGTGCGGACCGGGGTGCCGCCGTTCTCCTTGACGACCTCCGGGACGGACCAGGACGTGATCAGGTTGTGGATGACCGTGCCCTTGCCGCCGTTGCGAGCGAGCTCGCGGGCGGCGACGAGCGCGGCGATCGCGGACGGCGAGATGCCCTTGCCCCGCTCGTCGACGACGAAGCAGCGGTCCGCGTCACCGTCGAAGGCCAGGCCGAGGTCGGCGCCGGTCTCGCGGACCTTCGCCTGAAGGTCGACGATGTTCTTCGGGTCGAGCGGATTGGCCTCGTGGTTCGGGAAGGTGCCGTCCAGCTCGAAGTACATCGGGATCAGGTCGACGCGCAGGCCGGCGAAGACCGTGGGCACGGTGTGGCCGCCCATGCCGTTCCCCGCGTCCACCACGACCTTGAGGGGGCGCATCGAGGCCAGGTCGACGAGGGAGAGAAGATACGCCGCGTAATCAGTCAACGTGTCACGCTGCGTGATGGTTCCGGTGGTGGCGGCCGGAGTCGGCGCACCCGCGTCGGACCACTGCTCGACCAGTGCGCGGATCTCCCCGAGGCCGGTGTCCTGGCCCACCGGGGCCGCGCCCGACCGGCACATCTTGATGCCGTTGTACTGCGCGGGGTTGTGCGAGGCCGTGAACATCGCGCCCGGCAGCCCGAATTGGCCGGATGCGAAGTACAGCTGGTCGGTCGAACAGAGGCCGATCTCCGTCACATCGGCCCCACTCGCCGCAGCCCCGCGCGCGAACGCCCGCGAGAGTCCCGGCGACGAAGGCCGCATGTCGTGTCCCGTGACGATCGCGGCGGCATTCGTCACCTGTACGAAGGCAGCTCCGAACAGTTCGGCCAGCGGCTCGTCCCACTGGTCGGGGACCACTCCGCGCACGTCGTACGCCTTGACGATCTGCGACAGATCTGCAGCCACGGCCAATCCTCCTGAGGTCCTGCGCGGGTGTCCTGTTCGGTCACCCCAAAACTACCCGCACGATGTTGCGGAGCGGTCCTACGGCAGCATCCAGCCGAGTACTGGCGTGCTTTGGCCCATGACAATCAGACACAACACCAGCAACAGACCCAGACTCCACGGCAGCACCTTGCGCAGCAGGTCCCCCTCGGTGACGAGCGGAAGGGCCGCGACGAGCGCGGACAGGGCGAGCGAGTCGGCGACGGGTTCCAGCTGCTGCACGAACACACGGGCCTCCCGGATTCCGCGATACGGAAATGGATGTCTCGCGGGTGGAGGCATGGTCATGTCCGCGACGAAGGCGGGGCAATGGTGCGTCGGGGGGAGATCCGGTGAAGGGGCCGGCGCGAGTGCCGCCTGCTCGGCGCGCTCAGGACTCCGGGACGCCGTCGGGCTCGCCCGGGGTCCACCCGGGCTCCCTCCGCGTGCGGACGCGAGGGTCGGGGCTGTCAGGGCTCCGGGGAGCGCAGCACTCGGAGATGGCTGCGGCGCGCGACCTCCATCGGGTCCGCCGTGCGCGCTCCGATGCCGGTCTCGGCGGCGCGGTCGCGGGGCCTGACAGCCTCACGGACGGCGTTGGCGAGCGCTTCGAGGTCGTCGCCACTGGGGCGGGACGGCGCGGAGCTGCCGGCGAGGCGCAGGACCTCCCAGCCGCGCGGGGCGGTCAGTCGATCCGCGTGCTCGGCGCACAGGTCGTAGCAATGGGGCTCGGCATAGGTGGCGAGGGGGCCGAGGACTGCGGTCGAGTCCGCGTAGACGTACGTCAGTGTCGCGACAGCAGGGCGGCCGCACGCGGTGCGCGAACAGCGACGTACAGGGCTCACGACGCTGGACGCTACCGCACTCTTGAGCGGGCTGCGACGACTCTCCGGGACGTCACTCCACCGTGTCGCGGCGCGAACTCCGTCCCAGCCGTCTCCCGAGTAACTGCCCTGACCTGCATGGGGAGCGCGTGACACAGACAGTGACCGCACGGCGGCAGCCGCGACTTGGGGCAAATAGCGTCAATCGGCGCGAGATACATGGTCGCGTCCGGGCGTGAAATCGAGTCCGAACTTGGCCGGAATGCTCAATAAGCGACATGGCGCACGGCGTCCCCTTGCCGCAATCGAAGCGCCCCGATGAGGGCTACTCTGCGTCAGTGATGGACAGTGCCGTACCTCCCCTCCCCACCGGGCCGGGACCGCGCCGACGCGACCGCCACGGCCGTGGCATGCGTGGGCCGGTCGCCCCGCCCCAGGTGCCCCTCTCGGCCAGCCGCGCGGCGGCCTTCGGCGACCTCGTACAGGACTCCGTGGAGCGCCTGGAGCGACGCTGGCCCCAGCTGTCCGAGGTCGATTTCGTGGTGCTCGACGTACCGCGCACGGGCGCCGGGGACGATCCCGAGGCGTGGGCCACCGAGGCGGTGCCGCTCGGCGGAATGATGGCCGCGACGAGCGGCAACCCCGCGCGGATCGTCGTCTACCGGCGCCCCGTCGAGATCCGCTCGAAGAGCCGCGACGAGCGTGCCCTGCTCGTCCACGAGATCGTCGTGGAGCAGGTCGCGGAATTGCTCGGCCTGTCACCGGAGTCGGTCGACCCGCGCTACGGACAGCAGGAATAGTCCCCCGAGACCTCGAGTCCCGTACGACGCACAACGACGCACAACGACGCACAACGGCGCACAACGGCGCGATGGCCTGACGGACGACGGCACAACGCGACGGCTGGGCGGCTGGGCGGCTGGGCGGACAATCGCGCGACGGGACGGCGTACGGGCCCTGGAGTCTGGAGCCGCGCAGGTCTTCCTGGCCGCCACGCGTGCGTAGCGGCCAGGAAACGCGCCCCTCTGGGTGACGGCGTCTCAGTCGTCCAGGACCGACAGGTCCTGCTCCGCCTCCGGTACCGAGACCGTGCCCCGGTCGTCAGGCAGCGTCTGCACGGTGAACATCGGGATGCCGTCCTCAGGCAGTTCGAGCGCGCGCGAGGCATGGACGGGCCCGCCCGACTGGGGCTCGACCGTCAGCGCGTACGAGCCCTTGAGCCGGGCCGGAATAGGCGGCTTCTTCACCGCGAGCGTGGTGCCCGCCTTGACGGTGTACGTCTCGACGACGGGCTCGCCGCCCTCGCTCCCCGCCGACGCGGTGACCTTGACCTTGGCGGCGGCGCCCGGCGCGGTCAGCGACAGGATCGACCCCTCGGCCCTGTTGTCGGCCGCCGTCGCCCGCTCGCCCACCGGGGCGGTCGCCGGGATGTACGCCACTTCCTGACTGGCGTCCTTGCCGCGTACGACGCGCAGCGCCGCGACCACCGGCGCCGTTCCCTGTGTCGGGGTCAGCAGCAGGGATCCGGGCTCGCCCTTGGTGACGTCCTGAAGGTCGACCGAGGAGGTCATCCCCGACTTCACGTGCAGGGTCTCGCTGCCCGCGGGGGCGAGCGAGCCGCTCGGGCCCGCCAGCCGCACCTTGAGGTCCGCGTCGTCGTCGCCGGGCGCGAAGACCACCAAGCGCACCGATGTGGCGTCCGCCGGGATGCCGGGGAGTACCGCGGTGCTCGACGGGTCGGCGGAGGAGGCGAGCCAGTCGCTGCCGAGCTTGCCGTCCATGGCCTGGACGACGGCGCCGACGCGGCCGGAACGGGTGGTGACGTGGACCGTCACGTTCTCGGCGCGGTCCGCGGTCAGCGTGGAGAGCAGCACGGGGACGGTGGACCTGGCCGGGACCGTGATCCCCTCCCCCGCCTCGGACTTGAGTGCGCCGTCCTTGCCGTACAGCTCAATGTCGGCGACCGCGGCGGTGTCGTCGGGGTTGGTGAGGTGAACGTAGTCCTGCCGCGATGCGCCGGTGCTCGCGCCAGGGAACCAGAAGTCGGTGTCGGGCGCGGTGCAGCTGACGCCGAGCAGGCCGCGCGCGCTGCCGGCGGTGACCTTGGTGGTCTGCTGGGCGGTCCAGCCGGGAGCCAGCGGCCCGTCGGCGGCGCCCACCAGGGCCGGGGATTCGGCGCCGGACGCCTCGGCGGTGGCAGGTTTGCCGGGCTCCTTCAGCGAGACGACGGGCTTGCTCTCGCGCGCCTTCCCGGCGTCCTCCCCGTCCTTCTTCTGCTCGCCCTTCTTGTCGTCCTTCTTGCCCTTGCCGTCGTCCGGGTCCAGCAGGGTGGCATCGGTGGGGACGAGCTCGGCGGAGCCCGTCTTCGCCGCGCCGCTCCTGCCGGGCGGGGTGAACGAGGTGTACGTCGTCTCGGCGAGGTCGGACGTGCTCGGCGCGGGGCAGAGCAGGCTGGAGCGCTCGACGGGAAGCCGCGCCGGCTTCGCCGTCGCGGCCTTTTCCGTGCCACCGTCCGGCGCGGAAACCACGGCGAAGCCGGTGACAGCGGCGAGGGCTGTGGTGACGGCGAGCAGGGAGAGAGTGCTGCGGTTCATCGGTTGGTGCTCCCGTCGGGGCGCTGCTCGTTCTCGTTCTCGGTGTCGTGGCCTTCGGCATGGGGCTCGTAGGGCTGCTGCTGTCGCCCGTAGCCGTACGGGTCGTACTGACCCTCCTGGTACGGCTCCGTCCGATACGGCTCCGCCTGGTACTGCTCACCGCCGTAGTTCTGGCCGTCGCCGTACTGGTCCTGCGGGTACTGCCCTTGCGGGTACGGGACGCCCTGCTGCTGTGCGCCCGGGTACTGCTCGTCGCCGTACTGCCGCACCGGCTCCTGGGCGTACTGCTGTTGCTGTTGCTGTTGCTGTTGTGCGTACTCGGCGTCCGTGTAGGTCTGCGCGTCCCACTCCCCGTACTGCTGCTGCGGCACCGCCCCGTAGGGGACCTCGCCGGGCTGCGGAGGGAAGGCGTCCTGGTCCTGCGGGACCTGTCCAGGTACGTGGCCGTACGGGTCCTCGGCGGGCGGCGCAGGGGCCTGCTCCGCGTCGTCGTCCAGGGGGGCGTGCGCGGTCTCCGCCTGCGCTGCCGCGCGCAGCCTGCGCGCCCTGCGCCCCTCGCCCGCCATCGGCTCCGCGGCGACCGCCTCGGGCTCCTCATCGGGCAGGTCGTCGTCGACCTCACGGCGGCGGCCCGGCAGCGCGAGGACCAGCAGGAGCAGGGCGAGCCCCGCCTGGGTCCAGGTCCACGCCGTGTGGGCGACGGACGACTCGTAGGTCAGGTCGAGCCGGCCGCCCTCGGTGGGCAGTTCGAAGCCCTGCGCCCAGCCGTCGACGGTCTTCTTCGTCAGGACGCGCCCGTCGAGCGTGGCCTGCCAGCCCTCGTCAGCGGCGTCCGCGATCCGCAGGACGCGGCCCGCTTCGCCCGCCGGGATCTTCGTATGTGCCTCGACCCGGCTCGATGCGACGGACAGCGGCTCGCCGCCCTTATTGCCCGAGACGATGGTGGCCCGCGCGACCTGCCGGTCGACGCGCCACAGCGCGCTGCCGTCGAGCTGGCTCAGCCGGCTCAGGCCCGGCGTGGAGTCGAGCACCCGGCTCATCGCGCGCGGCGCCCCGTCCCGCACGAGGACGTAACGCACCGCGTACCCGCCGAGCTGGCCCGCCTGGTCGGCGCCGGAACCCGCCACCAGGTTGGAAACGATCTTGTTGAGTTCCGAGTTGGTGCCCGCCGCCTCGGCGAGCTCCCCGTCGCCGAGGCGGGCACCGGAACCGCGGACGAGCGTGTACGAGACCCTCGCGGCCGAAGTGCCGCCGAGGACCAGGGTGCGCGCCTGGTCGCGGGTGCCGCTCTCTTCGGCGACGAACGCCGGTACCTGTACCGGGTCGCGCCGTTCCAGCGGCCCGGCGGCGCCGCTGAGCATCCAGCCGGCGGCCGCGAGCAGCGGCCCCGCAGCCGCGGCGAAGGCGATCAGTACCGCGACGGGCTGGCGCCAGCCGAAGCTCTGGGTGGCGACGCGCTCGCGCGCACCGTCGGCGCCCAGCACGGTCGCACCGATCAGCGCGATGCCGTAGACGAGGGTCGCGGGTCCGGCCCAGCCCTCGTTGTTCGACAGGATCGCGAACACGAGGGCGACGAGCGCCACGGCCCAGGCCGCGCGGACGGCGAACTGCCGCTCACCGCGCAGCAGGGCGGCCAGCGCCGCGAGGACGACGCCGATGAGCAGCAGGCCGCCCACGGCCTTCGGCCCGCCGGGGCTCGCGCCCAGCAGGTCGAGGGCGGTGGCTGTGCCCGTACCGAATTCCAGGCCCGCCTCGCGGAAGAAGCCGGCCGGGCCGGTCAGCAGGGAGAGCGACCAGGGGGCCAGCATCAGCACCGGGGTGCCGAGCGCGGCCAGGAAGCGCAGGCCGTAAGCCGTGAGGTCGTCGCGGCGCAGCACCAGCACGCCGATGCCGAGCACCAGCGCGATCGGCCACACGATGGGGGTGAAGGCCATCGCGAAGGTCAGCAGGAGCGCGTACGCCCAGACGGCGCGCCAGCTGGAGCGCGCGCCCCCGGTGCGCAGACCGCTCGCGGCGACACCGCACCGTGCGATCAGCGGCAGCAGGATCGCCAGCATGGCCGTCCCGAGCCGGCCGCTCGCGAGGGCGCCGGTGGCGGCGGGCAGGAAGGCGTACGCGACGCTCGCCCAGGCCCGCAGCAGCCGTGACTCGACGAGCGGGCGCGAGGCGAAGTAGGCGGAGAGTCCGGCCAGCGGCACCGAGCAGACCAGGAGCACGGTGAGTGCGAAGCCGGTGGAGCCGAGGAAGAGGGCCGACAGCGCCGCGAGCACTCCGAGGTACGGGGGCGCCGTCTGGGTGCCGCCCGTCCCGATGGGGTGCCAGACGTCGGCGTAGCGGGACCACAGGTCGCCGACGTCGGCCGGCGCGGGCAGCAGGGCGCCGCCCGCCAGTGCGCCGCCGCCGAGGAGTCCACGGCAGGCGATGAGCGAAACGAGCAGCAGCAGGGCGAAGAGCACAGGGCCCGGCTTGCGCACGACGCGCTTCACCCGGACGAACTGCTCGACCTCCATGAAGTCCGCGTCGTCCCCGCCGGGTCCCGATTCGACGACGCCGTGCCGTGAACCCGCGTCAGCCTCCGTGGTGCCGCCGAAGCTGCCCGCGACCTGTTCGAAGGTGGCCCTGATGGTGGCGCCGGTCGGCGGGAACAGCGGGCGCAGTTCGCTCGCCTCGACCATGCCCTTTCCGCGCCGCTTTCTGGCCGCGAGGATCTTCCCCGGGCGCAGCAGGGTGCCGAAGAGTCCGGTGACCTCGTCGACCGCCTGGCCGGGCACCTTGCCCACCAGGTAGGCGAGTGTGCGCAGCAGCGTCCCGAGGACGAGGCGCAGCATGACGTACGGCAGGAGGGCGCCGCGTGCGTTGACGAGCATCGTGTAGACGGCGCCCGCCTTGTCGACGCGGTGCGGTCCCGCGACCGACCTTCCGGCGCAGTCGATGGGCCGGCGCTCGCGTGCGGACGCCTCCGCGTGCCGCAGCACCGCGTCGGGCGCGACGAGCACCCGGTGGCCGGCGGCGTGCGCGCGCCAGCACAGGTCGACGTCGTCGCGCATGAGCGGCAGCCTGCGGTCGAAGCCGCCGAGCTCCTCCCACACATCGCGCCGGACCAGCATGCCCGCCGTGGACACCGAAAGGACGGAGCGGACCTGGTCGTGCTGCCCCTGGTCCTGTTCGCGCCGGTCCAGGCCAGTCCAGCGGCGACCGCTGTTGGCGATGGAGACGCCGACTTCGAGGAGCTGCTTGCGGTCGTACCAGCCACGCAGTTTGGGGCCGATGATCGCGGCCTGTTGGTCGGAGTCGGCGACGCGCAGCAGTTCCGCGAGGGCGCCGGGGTCGGGCGCGCAGTCGTCGTGCAGCAGCCACAGCCACTGGACCGGCTCGCCGTGCGGGAGGTCGGGCAGGTCGTACGCGTCGTCGTGCCACGTCCTGCTCACCGGGTCCCAGCCGCTCGGCCGTTTCAGGTAGGGCAGTTCCTCGGGGGTGAGGACGCCTGCCGTACGGACCGCCTCGTCGACGGCCGTTCCGAAACCGGAGCGGCGTGCGAGGTGCAGCACACGCTCGGCGCCGAAGGCGTCCGCGAGCAGTTGGGCGGAGTCGTCGGCGCTGCCTGTGTCGGCGGCGACGGCGTTCTGTACGGGGCGCTCCTGCCCCAGCAGTCCGGCGAGGGCGTCGGGCAACCAGCGGGCACCGTCGTGGGAGACGAGCACGGCGGTGACGACGTGCCGGGGGAACTCGGGCGCGGCCGCCGCGTACGGCGCCGACGTTTGGCTGTGCACGGACATCGGGGTACGGGCCCTCCGGCCGGGGTCCGGGGGTCGCCCCCCGGAAGGCTGCTGTCTGCTGTGTGGACGCCCGCGCCCCCTGGGGGCTTTGGTGCGTCTCGGACAGCGGCCCACACTAACGGCTGAGCAACACAGCGGTCCGCCGCCCGCAGACAGGACGCGGACGACGGACCGTTCATTACGTACAGGCTTGTGCGGATCGGCACCGGTCGGTACCGGGACGCAGCGCTCGGAGAGCGGCCTTCTGTTCAGACAGCGGCCTTTTTCAGCCGCCGGCGTTCACGCTCGGACAGGCCGCCCCAGATTCCGAACCGCTCGTCGTTGGACAGCGCGTACTCAAGGCATTCGGAGCGGACCTCACAGGCGAGGCAGACCTTCTTGGCCTCACGGGTGGAACCGCCCTTTTCGGGAAAGAAGGACTCGGGGTCGGTCTGGGCGCACAACGCGCGCTCCTGCCAGCCGAGTTCCTCTTCCGCGTCCTCGACCAGCAGTTGCTGGAACAGCTCGGTCATGTGCGCCCCTCGTCTGTCTTTTGCTTCCCCGTGATCTGGCCGTTACCGATTTCGGCCGAAACGACACGAGTGAAATTACAAGTGCGCCGATCCGGGCCAGTCAAGCCGAGATCTGCTATTGGGCCCGTTATTCACTCTGCGGAACCAAGGCTATGCGGAAAGTGTTCAAATCGCCAAAAACCGTGACACATGCCAAAGGCCCATTCACGACTTCCCCCTCACCGGGGAAGGATGCGGTGGCGTTGGATCTTGTTGCGATTCGCCCGCAGAAGCGACCCGGATCACAGTCCGATCGTGAGACCGCAACGGCGTTTGCTGGTGCGGTTTGATGCGCCACATCTCCGCGCCGCAGCCTGGACAAACCTTTCTCCGCATCCTGTAACCGGATGAGGTGAAACATTACCGCCAAAACGGTCACGGGGTTGACAGGGAGTGAGCAAACATGTCTTCTTGATTTCATGCCCGAGACCGCAGCGCGCCCCCGGACCCACACACGTGGGTTCCGTTGCGCTGCCCAGGCCCGCTGTTGCTGTTCCAGCTGTTGAAGCCTTCGCGCTCCAGCTCACTCTCCGTAACATCGTATTCGTGACACAGTGTCACCTCTGACACCTCTTCTTGCGACACCCCAGCACTCATGCCGAGGAACCCCCGCATCATGAACAGCACCAGCAGCCCCACCGGCGCCCGCGTCGAGAGCGACCTCCAGATCGCCGGCGATATCCTCGCCGTCCAGCACCTCCTCCAGCCCGCCCGCGAGCACCCGGCCACCGTGGCCGAATTCGTCGGCCTGGCACGCTCCGTCGCCGCCGACCGCGCGCAGTGGCGGGACCTCGTCGAGTACGACGCGACGACCCGCTGGTACCACCGGCTGCGCACCGGCCCCGGTTACGAGGTCTGGCTGCTCAGTTGGGTGCCGGGACAGAGCAGCGGCCCGCACGACCACGGCCTGTCCTCCGGCGTACTGACCGTCCTGGACGGACAGCTGACCGAGCGCACGGAGCGGGCGCAGCGCACGCTCGGGGCGGGCGCGCAGCGCGTGTTCGCCCCCGGGTACGCCCACGAGGTCGTCAACGACTCGCTGGAGCCCGCGGTCAGCCTGCACGTGTACTTCCCGGGCCTCACCGAAATGCCGATGCACGCGGCCCAGTGCTCCCCGGCCGCCGAGGATGTCGTAGCGGTCTGACGGGCCCTTCCGCCGCCCGGCCACCACCCCGCAACGCATCGGTGCGCGGCTGACAGACTGTCCGCATGCGCATTGTGGTTCTGGCAGGCGGTATCGGTGGCGCTCGCTTCCTCCGCGGCCTCAAATCGGCCGCGCCCGACGCGGACATCACTGTCATCGGCAATACCGGTGACGACATCCATCTGTTCGGCCTGAAGGTCTGCCCCGACCTCGACACGGTGATGTACACCCTCGGCGGTGGCATCAACGAGGAGCAGGGCTGGGGGCGTACGGACGAGAGCTTCCAGGTGAAGTCGGAGCTCGCGGCGTACGGCGTCGGGCCCGAGTGGTTCGGACTCGGCGACCGCGACTTCGCGACGCACATCGTGCGTACGCAGATGCTCGGCGCGGGCTATCCGCTGAGCGCCGTCACCGAGGCGCTGTGCGCCCGCTGGAAGCCGGGTGTGCGGCTGCTGCCGATGTCCGACGACCGGATCGAGACGCATGTCGCCGTCGATGTGGACGGCGAGCGCAAGGCCATCCACTTCCAGGAGTACTGGGTGAAGCTGCGGGCGTCCGTGGACGCCCAGGCGGTGGTGCCGGTCGGCGCGGAACAGTCGAAGCCGGCCCCGGGTGTGCTGGACGCCATCGCCGAGGCCGACGTCATCGTCTTCCCGCCGTCCAACCCGGTGGTCAGCATCGGCACGATCCTGGCCGTGCCGGGTATCCGTGAGGCCATCGCCGATGCGGGGGTGCCGGTCGTCGGCCTCTCCCCGATCGTCGGTGACGCCCCGGTGCGCGGCATGGCGGACAAGGTACTGGCCGCGGTGGGCGTGGAGTCGACGGCCGCGGCGGTCGCCCAGCACTACGGGTCGGGGCTGCTCGACGGCTGGCTCGTCGACACGGTGGACGCGGGTGTGGTGGACGAGGTGGAGAGCGCGGGCATCAAGTGCCGGGCCGTGCCGCTGATGATGACCGACATCGAAGCCACCGCGCAGATGGCCCGCGAGGCGCTGGCGCTGGCCGAGGAGGTACGGGCGTGAGTGACCCGTCCGCGCCGCCGGGGCCGTCGTCCTCACCGCCGTCCTTCCGGGTGTGGGCGGTGCCCGGACTGCCCGAGGTGCAGGCGGGCGACGACCTCGCCAAGCTGATCGTGGGCGCCGGGCCCGGACTCGTCGACGGTGACGTCGTGCTGGTCACCTCGAAGATCGTGAGCAAGGCCGAGGGCCGCGTCATGGAGGCTGCCGACCGCGAAGCGGCGATCGACGCGGAGACGGTACGCGTGGTCGCGCGGCGCGGGACGCTTCGTATCGTCGAGAACCGGCAGGGCCTCGTCATGGCGGCGGCCGGCGTCGACGCCTCCAATACGCCCGCCGGGACCGTGCTGCTGCTGCCCGTCGATCCGGACGCATCGGCACGGCTGATCCGGGACGGACTGCGGGACGCGCTGGGTGTCAATGTCGGGGTCCTGGTGACGGACACCTTCGGGCGGCCCTGGCGCAACGGTCTGACGGATGTCGCGATCGGGGCGGCGGGGGTGCGTGTCCTCGACGATCTGCGGGGCGGGACCGACGCACACGGCAATCCGCTCGGCGCGACGGTCGTCGCCACGGCGGACGAGCTGGCCGCGGCGGGCGACCTGGTGAAGGGCAAGGCGGAGGGGCTGCCGGTCGCGGTGGTCCGGGGCATGTCCCATGTGGTGGCCGAATCCGGGTCCGGTGGCGCGGATGCCGGCGTCGGTGCTTCCGGCTCTGCTGCCGGTTCCGGCGGGGAGGGTGCGCGGGCGATGGTGCGCAGCGCCGCCGACGACATGTTCCGGCTCGGGACATCGGAGGCGGTACGCGAGGCCGTGACGCTGCGGCGCACGGTGCGGGACTTCACGGACGAGCCGGTGGATCCGGCGGCGGTACGGCGTGCGGTCGCCGCGGCTGTCACTGCGCCCGCGCCGCACCACACGACGCCGTGGCGCTTCGTACTCCTGGAGTCGCAGGCCTCGCGGCTCGGGCTGCTCGACGCGATGCGGGACGCGTGGATCGCGGATCTGCGGGACGACGAGAAGTCGGCGGAGTCCATCGCGAAGCGGGTGCGGCGCGGTGACTTCCTGCGCCGGGCGCCGTACTTGGTGGTTCCGTGCCTGGTGATGGACGGCTCTCATGTGTACGGCGATGTGCGCCGGGACACCGCGGAGCGCGAGATGTTCGTGGTCGCGGCGGGTGCCGGGGTGCAGAACTTGCTGGTCGCGCTGGCGGGTGAGCGGCTGGGCTCCGCGTGGGTCTCCTCGACGATGTTCTGCCGCGATGTGGTGCGGGACGTTCTGGGGCTGCCGGCCGGCTGGGATCCGATGGGGGCGGTCGCGGTGGGCCACGCGGCGGCTCCGCCGGTCGCTCGGGCCGCGCGGGACGCGGGGGCGTTCATCGAGGTGCGGTGAGGGTGGGGCGCGGGGGTTGATTCCCCTGACCCGCCCCTTTCCGGAACCGGGGCAGGCCTCGACCCCTCGCACGACCGTGCGGCAGGGGTGGGCGCGCCTGCGGCCGCGATGTCCTCAATCGCCGGACGGGCTGGATGCGAACGTCCGAGGCTCGCATCTGCGCCCGTGTCACACCGTCCGCGCCCGTGTCACACCGTCCGAGGCTCGCATCTGCGCCCGTGTCACAACCGGGCGATGTCGTTCCGGTACATCCGGGGTGCGCGGCGGGGTGGGGTGTGGCCCGACAGGAGGATCAGGCGGGTGGCCCGGTGGCGCTGACCCTCGTACGGGGCCAGGAGTTTCAGCATCGCCTCGTCGTTCGTGGTCCGGTCGCCCGCCAGCGCGTGGCCGACCGTGCCGGACAGGTGGAGGTCGCCGACCGTGACCGCGTCGGGGGCGCCATTGCTGCGTTGCAGCGTCTCCGCCGCTGTCCAGGGGCCGATGCCCGGGATCAGCTGAAGACGGGCCGACGCCGACGCGAGAGGCATCGTTGCGGCCTCCTCCAGCAGCGCGGCCACCCGTACCGCCCGCAGGATCGTCGACGAGCGCTTGTTGTCGACGCCCGCGCGGTGCCAGTCCCAGGAGGGAATCAGCGCCCAGGTGCGCGGGTCGGGCATGACGTGCAGCGGGACGGGGGCCGGGCCGGGTGCCGGTTCGCCGTGGGTCTGCACCAGCCGGCGCCAGGCGCGGTACGCCTCGTCGGTGGTGACCTTCTGTTCCAGGATCGACGGGATCAGGGATTCGAGGACCAGGCCGGTGCGCCCCAGCCGCAGACCGGGTCGGCGCCGCAGGCTCTCCGCGACCACCCTGTGGTGCGCGGTGAAGAGGGACGGGTCGTCCAAGGAACCCAGGAGCGGCGGCAGTTGGGCAAGGAGCCAGTCCGCTCCCGGACCCCAGGCCGCCGCGTCCAGCACTCCGCCGGGGGACGCCACCCGCAGGGTGCCTGGGCCCGCCGGGGTGCGGCTGGCCCGCCAGTGGGCACCGTCCGGGGTCCGGCGGAACGTCGGGTCCCAGGGGCCCCGGCGCAGCGGGCCGAGGACCAGGGCGAGGTCGACGTCGGGCAGGGGCGCGCCGGAGCCGCCGACCCGTGTCGCGGTTTCCGCACGGGGCGGCGGCACAGAAGTGCGTCGAGGTGGGAAACGGCCGGCCACGGTCCCGAGCGTAACCGGCGTCCCCGTGGCCCCGCAGGACTCCTCCGGGGGCCCCTGCGGGGGTCTCCTACTGGTCCGAGGAGAAGCGGATCGCCGCGTCCGGGATCGACGCGCCGCACCACACCCGTACGCCGTCCTGGAGTTCGTTGTCGGCGCCCACCGTCGCACCGTCGCCGACGACCGCGCCGGACACCACCGTACGGTCCCCGATACGCGCACCCGCGCCGATCAGTGAGTCGGAAATCACCGCGCCCGCGCCGATGACCGCGCCGGTCAGCACCGCGCTGCCGTCGATGCGCGCCCCTTCGCCGACGACCGCCCCGTCGCCGACCACCGTGCCGCCGGTCAGCTTGGCGTCGGTGGCGACGGAGGCGGTGGGCAGGACCAGCCGGTCGCCGCAGCGGCCGGGGACCGCCGGGGACGGCGCCCTGCCCATGACGAGGTCGGCGGAGCCGCGGACGAAGGCCTGCGGTGTGCCGAGGTCCAGCCAGTACGTGGAGTCGACCATGCCCTGGAGATGGGCTCCGGAGGACAGCAGGCCGGGGAAGGTCTCCCGTTCGACCGAGACGGGCCGGCCGGCCGGGATGGTGTCGATGACCGAGCGGCGGAAGACGTAGGCGCCCGCGTTGATCTGGTCGGTGACGATTTCCTCGGGAGTCTGCGGCTTTTCGAGGAAGGCCGTCACCCGGCCCGTGGAGTCCGTCGGCACGAGGCCGAACGCCCGGGGGTCCTCGACCCGGGTGAGGTGCAGCGAGACGTCCGCGCCCGACGACCGGTGGGTCGAGACGAGGGCCTCGATGTCGAGGCCGGTGAGGATGTCCCCGTTGAAGATGAGGACCGGCTCGTCGGGCCCCGACCGGAGCCTGGAGGCGACATTGCGGATGGCCCCGCCGGTGCCGAGCGGCTCGTCCTCCGTGACGTACTCCAGGTGCAGCCCCAGCTCGGAGCCGTCTCCGAAGTACGGCTCGAAGACCTCCGCGAGGTACGACGTCGCCAGCACGATGTGTTCGACTCCGGCCGCCCGCGCGCGGGCCAGCTGGTGGGTGAGGAACGGGACGCCTGCCGCCGGAACCATCGGCTTGGGGGTGTGCACCGTGAGCGGACGCAGCCGGGTGCCCTTGCCCCCGACCAGGAGGATCGCTTCAGTCACCTTGTCGTCTCTGCTTCCTGCTGGGGCCGGCCGGGTACGGGCAGGCCAGTGTATGCAGACTGTTCGAACGCCCCCGGTCAGCGGCCCTGAAGGCGGGCCGAGGAGCTCCGGGCCGTGCCGAGCCTGTTGTAGAGGCGGATCCCCGGGCACTCGGTGGCGAATCCGTCCCGGTGTCCTGAGATGACGTTGAGCCTGACGTTCCTGCCCTTCTTGTACAGATTGCCGCCGCCGGACTTCAGGGTCGTCTTGGCGCGGGGGTTGGCTCCGTGCAGGCCGAGCTTCCAGGCGGTGATGCGGGCGACCGCGTCGACCGCGGCGGCGGGCGGGTTCGACGAGGTGTAGGACCCGAGGACGGCGATGCCCGTGCTGTTGGTGTTGAAACCGAGAGTGTGCGCCCCAAGAACCGGCTTGGCCACACCGCCTGCCCGGCCTTCGTAGATGTTTCCGCACTTGTCGACGGCGAAGTTGTAGCCGAGGTCGCGCCAGCCACTGCTCTTGACGTGGTAGCGGTAAATACTGCGAAGGACTGAGCTCGCCTGCTTGCAGGTGTAGTTGTTGCCGGTCGCGCTGTGGTGCACGAAGGCGGCCTTCACCGTCTTGGTGTAGCCGAGCTTGCGCTCACGCATCGTCTCGTCGGCGCCCCATCCCTTGCGTGTGATGATGCGCGGGCGCGGGCCGATGTACGGCCTGGCGGCCACGAGTCCGGCGTCGGCCTCCGTCTCGGCCCTGGTCAGGGCCGGGAGTTCGGTGGCCATCGAGGAGCGCTCCGCGTCGGTGGGAGAGCCGGCGGGCGGCGGGACGCCGGGGTCGACCAGTTCCAGCCGCAGGCCGGCCGGCAGGGGGGCGCGGGCGGCGCGCTCGGAGTGCGCGGCGCTCTCGTGCCGCGCCGGGCTCTCGGACGGTTCCGCGCTCGCGGACTGGACACGTACTTCGACGCCGTCGGAGGCGCCGACCCACAGGGGCGCGGTCGAACCGCGGACCTTCCCCGAGTCGCGCTCCGCCGTGCCGGGGTCGGCGGCGTGCTCGCTGTTGTGTGTCTCTACGTGCTGCCAGGTGGACCAGGTGCCCTTTCCGGCGGCCCGGGTACGGACCTGGACCGTGCCGTCCAGTTCGGTGGCGGCGTCGTCCCAGACGACACCGACCAGTGAGAAGGGCTGTACGTCGCGTTCCGCCACGCCCTGTGGGGTGGCGGCGGGGCTCGCGGACCGCTCACCGCGGGGGGCGAGCGGCGCGAGGGGCAGGGACTGGGTGGAGCCCGGCAGCGCCTCGTTGGCAGGCGCGGGGGCGGAGACTGTCGCGGCCGGTGTTGCGGGAGAGGCCACGGCGAGGGACGGGAGGACCAGAGCGGCGGTGCACGCGACGCCGATCGCGGAAGCAAGGTAGGCACGCATACAACAGATCTTGGACATAGTCACACAAGTCTGTCCATTGGGGATCTGATGGTGCGTCGGCCGAATCGGCTAACCCCAAGTGCATGGACTCCCGGGGACAACGGCACTCCCGCAAGGGCGCCACGTACTCTTGCGCGGGTGAACGCCATCGATCGCACCCCCGCCGACCTGCTGCGATCCGCGCTCGCCGCGGACCCGGCCCGCCCCCTCGTCACCTTCTACGACGACGCCACCGGCGAGCGCGTGGAATTGTCCGTCGCCACCTTCGCCAATTGGGTGGCCAAGACCGCCAATCTGCTCCAGGGCGACCTCGCCGCGGCGCCCGGCGACCGGCTCGCGCTGCTGTTGCCCGCGCACTGGCAGACCGCGGTCTGGCTGCTCGCCTGCTCCTCGGTGGGCGTGGTCGTGGAGGTCGGCGGCGACCCGGCCGACGCCGACCTGGTCGTCACGGGACCCGACACGGTCGAGGAGGCGCGCGCCTGCGGCGGGGAGCGCGTCGCGCTCGCCCTGCGCCCCCTGGGCGGCCGCTTCCCGCAGCCCCCCGCCGGGTTCGCGGACTATGCCGTCGAGGTGCCGGGACAGGGCGACCGCTTCGCCCCGTTCGAACCGGTCGACCCGGACGGCCCCGCGCTCGTCGTCGTGGACGCGGGTGGGCGTACGGAACTGACGGGTGCCCAGCTGGTCGCACGGGCCCGCGAGGACGCCGGGACCCTGGGGCTCGGCGGCGGGGCCGGGTCACGACTGTTGTCGGGGCTGGCGTACGACTCCTGGCAGGGACTGTCCAGCGGTCTGTACGCGCCACTCGCCGCCGGGGGCTCCGTGGTGCTGTGCCGAAACCTCGACCGGGTCTCCGACGGGGACATGGCCAAGCGCGTCGACAGCGAGCGGGTCACCAACACGGCAGTACAACAAGCCCCCTGAGTGCCACCCGTCCGGCTCACCCGCTGCCGAGTCCCAGGGCCTCGGCGTCAACTCCGGTAGATGATCAACGGTACGCATCGCACAACCAAGCGCGAGGTTCGGCCGTCTACCCCTGCGACCGGCGGCCGAGCGCGCCGCCGACTCCGTGAAGGATGGACGCAGACGTGACCGACAGCGCTGGCACGCCCTCCGGACCGGACACCCCGGCCGAGGACGAGGCGAAGAACGAAGCCTCCGAGGGCAGGAACGAAGAGACCGGCACGGGCACAAGCACGGACTCGGGTGCGGACACCAGCATGGCTCCTGACACCACCGAAGCCCCTGACGCCGGGGCGACAGCGGACAACACCGCGGCCACCGGCGCCGCCGACAACACGACCGACGACAAGACCGGCGGCGCCGGGGACGACTCCGACAGGGCAGCGGCGAGCACCGACGCCGCCCCGGCCGCCAACCGCAAGCGCCACTGGCTGCGTTGGACCGGCGTCGGCGCCTCCTTCGTCCTGCTCGTCGCGGCCGGTGTGGGCTGGTGGCTCTACAAGAAGCTCGACGGCAACATCACCACCGACACGACCGCCGCCGCGGAACTGGAGACGTACGAGAAGGAGCGCCCCACGCCCGTCGCGCTGGACGCCCAGAACATCCTTCTCATCGGCTCCGACACCCGCTCGGGCAAGGGCAACAGCAAGTACGGCCAGGACGAGGGTAGCGAGCGCTCCGACACCACGATCCTGCTGCATCTCGCGGCGGACCGGCAGAGCGCCACGGCCGTCTCGCTCCCCCGCGACCTGATGGTGGAGATCCCCAGCTGCCGGCGGACCGACGGCACCCGCTCGGAGGAGCAATTCGCCCAGTTCAACTGGGCCTTCGAGTTCGGCGGGACGGCCTGCACGATCCGTACGGTCGAGCGGCTCACCGGCGTCCGGCTCGACCACCACATGGTGGTCGACTTCGACGGCTTCAAGGGGATGGTCGACGCGGTGGACGGCGTCGAGATCTGCCTCAGCAAGCCGATCGACGACAAGGACGCCCATCTCAAGCTCGGCAAGGGCCTCCAGACGCTCAACGGCGAGGAGGCGCTGGGTTACGTACGGGCGCGCAAGTCCATCGGCGACGGCAGTGACACCGAACGCATGGACCGCCAGCAGCAGTTCCTGGGCGCGCTGGTCAACAAGGTGCAGAGCAACGGCGTACTGCTCAATCCGACCATGCTCTACCCGGTACTGGACGCGGCGACGAAGTCCCTGACCACGGACCCGGGACTCGACTCGCTCAAGGACCTGTACAACCTGGTGCGCGGAATGCGGAACATCCCGACCGAAAAGGTGCAGTTCATGACAGTGCCCCGGCAGCCGTACAGCTACGACCAGAACCGCGACGAGCTCGTGGAGCCGGATGCCGGGCGCCTGTTCAAGCAGTTGCGCGAGGACGCGCCCGTCTCGGTCGTGCCCGCGGGCACCGAAAAGGAGGAACCGGCAGCGGATACGTCCTCCGAAACCGAAGAGGAGTCCGATTCCTCGACCGACGAGGAGTCCGATTCCTCGACCGACGAGAAGCCCGACGACGCGGGTGCACAGAGCCCCACCCCCACGCCGACTTTCACCGGAACCAATGCGGCCACCGAGAAGTGCGAGTAAAGCCATGCCCAAGGCAGACCCGGCAGGCGATACCTATCGGACGTATTGCCCAGTTGTAAGGGGAGTGGAATATGTCACGGACGTCGCCCGGCGCTGAACTGGGCAGATAGTGTGACGCGATCCGGTGCTTCATGCCCTCAGGTCGTGGTCGCACTGCTGGATCGAAAGACCGAGCGCCTGAGGGGAGGCGCCTCGCGTGGCTCCGACGGAGGACTCAAGCAACCGTGGATGCGCAAAGCCGTGGGCGGGCCGAAGAAATCGACCCCGCAGACCAGTGGGTACTCAACGCGACCACAGGTCATTACGAATTGCGACTGGACCAATCCGCTGGGCAATCGCCCAGGTCCCCCGACAGTGGTAAGGGCAGTCGTTCTGCCCGTGATGCCTCCAGTGGGACCGCACCCGGGAAGACGCCCCGGGGCGGAACTCCCGCCCCGCGACGCGAGGTTCCCGGCCAGCGCAGCCGCCGGGCCGACGGTAAGGCGGGCGGCTCGCGCGACGACAAGTCCGGCCCGCAGGCCGGGCGCCGCAAGCGCAAGCCGCAGAAGACACGCAAGAAGAAGGCGCTGCTGTGGACCGGCGGCGTCACAGCGTTCGTTCTCATCGGCGGCTCGTTCGGCGCGTACCTCGTCTACCAGCACTTCAACGGGAACCTCAACACGATAGACGTCCCCGGTGCGGGCAGCGGCGGCTTCAAGAAGGACGAGGCCGTCAACGTCCTGGTAATCGGCACGGACAAGCGCACGGGCGCGGGCAACGAGGGTTACGGCGACAAGGAGAGCCTCGGCCACGCCGACACCACGATCCTCTTCCATGTCTCCAAGGACCGAACGAACGCGACCGCGCTGTCCATCCCGCGCGACCTGAAGACCGACATCCCGGACTGCCCCACGAAGGTCGACGGCGCCGAGAAAGTCGTCCCCGGCGAGCGCGACGTCCGCTTCAACACCAGCCTCGGGCAGGCGGACCGCGACCCGGGCTGCACCATGCGCACCGTCAAGGGGCTCACGGGCCTGACCGTCGACCACTTCATGATGGTCGACTTCAACGCGGTCAAGACGCTCACCAGCGCCGTCGGCGGCGTCGAGGTGTGTGTCGCCAAGGATGTCGACGACCCGGACTCGCACCTCAAGCTGTCGGCCGGCAAGCACACGATCGAGGGCGAGCAGGCCCTCGCGTTCGTCCGCACGCGGCACAGTTTCGGCAACGAGAGCGACCTCGACCGGATCCAGACGCAGCAGCAGTTCCTGGGCTCGATGATCCGCAAGATGAAGTCCAGCGAGACGCTCACCAGCCCCACCAAGGTGTTCGACCTGGCGAATGCGGCCACCAAGGCGCTGACCGTCGACAGCGGAATTGGTGACATCGACAAGCTCCGCGCCCTCGGCATGGAGCTCGGCAAGGTCAACCCGAAGAACATCACCTTCGCCACTCTTCCGGTGAAGGACAACCCGGCGGAGACGGTCAAGGCGACGGTTGTCGTCGACGAGCCGAAGGCCGACCCGCTGTTCGCGATGATGGCGTCGGACACTTCGCTGACCGAGGTGAAGGCCAAGGAGAAGGCGGCCAAGAGCAAGCAGGAGGCGCTGCTCAAGGGCCCCCGGTCGGCAGCCGATGACGTACGCGTCAGTGTCTACAACGGCGGCGGCCCCCCTGGCTCCGCCTCATCGACGCTGCTCTGGCTCCAGAACGAGATGCTCGTGACGAAGTCCAGCAACGAGAGCAATGCCCCCAACCAGCCGAAGTCGACCCTGGCGTACGCCCCGAACCAGGCCGATCAGGCCCGCAAGCTCGCGGACATGATGGGGCTGCCCGCCGCGGCGATGAAGCCCGGCACGAAGGACGCCAAGGGACTGGAGCCGATGACCCTGGTCCTCGGTGCCGACTTCAAGGAAGCGGGCACCCGGATCGCTCCGCCGGCAAAGGCGCCGGAGGGAATCCAGAAGGTCGGGGCCGACAAGTCGGTGTGCGCCAAGTGACCTCGGGTCACCTGGCCGTACGAAACATCTGAACGAGCGGGGGATCTGGTGGGGCAGAGCAGCGTGCGGGGTGATAGACCGCGACAACGCGATCGACGGGCCCGCGCACTGGGCTGGGACGACAGCCTGTACGAGGGCGGGAGCGGCCCGGGGGCCGCACCGGGCGGCAGTGGCGACGACTCCGGCGACGACCGGGGCGGTGAGGGCCGGAGAAACGGCCCGCCGCCTCGCAAGGGCGGCGGGACCAGCGGTGGGAGAACGCGCGGGAAGGGCCGAATACTGCGCCTGACCACGATGGTCCTCTCGGTGCTCATACTCGCCGTAGCCGGCGCCGGCTACCTCTACTACAACCACCTCAACAGCATTCTGAAGAAGAACGAACTCACCCTCGGCGACAAGGCCATGGCCGACCACAAGGCCAACGCCGCCGGGCAGACCCCGATGAACATCCTGCTCATCGGCTCGGACGCCCGTAACTCCGACGTGAACAAGCGGCTCGGTGGCGCCCGGGACACCTTCGACAGCCCGCCGCTCGCGGACGTACAGATGCTGGTGCACGTCTCCGCCGACCGCAGCAACATCTCGGCCGTCAGCATGCCGCGCGACACCCTGCTCAAGATGCCCAAGTGCACCGACCCGGACACCGACAAGGTCTACCCGGCGAGCACCGGGCTGATGCTGACCAACGAGAGCCTCGGCCGCGGCGGCCCCGGCTGCACGGTCGCCGCCTGGTACAACCTGACCGGCATCACCATCGACCACTTCATGATGATCGACTTCGGTGGTGTGGTGTCCATGGCGGACGCCATCGGCGGCGTCCCGGTCTGTGTCACCGACAACGTCCGCTCCCGCGACAGCCAGGGCCACGGCTCGGGCCTGAAGCTGAAGAAGGGCACCACCAAGGTGCAGGGCGAGCAGGCCCTCCAGTGGCTGCGTACCCGCTACGGCTTCGAGGACGGCACCGACCTCGCCCGTACCCACGCCCAGCACATGTACATGAACTCGATGGTCCGCGAGCTGAAGCAGAACACCAAGCTCAGCGATCCGATCAAGCTGCGCAAGCTCGCCGAGTCCGCCACCCGCGCGCTCACCGTCGACGAGGACCTGGGCACGGTCAAGAAGCTGTACGACCTGGGCGAGGACCTCAAGCAGGTCCCGACGTCCCGCATCACCATGACCACCATGCCGTGGCAGTACTCCACGGTGCGGGCCGGCAAGGTCGAGCCGAAGAAGGACGAGGCCGAGCAGCTGTTCCGGATGGTCCGTGAGGACACCCCGCTGGACGGCAAGGCCTCAAAGAAGGAGAAGCCGAAGGCCAAGGCGGTGTCGTCCAAGGACGAGGCCGCGCCCGCAGCGGAGATCGCCGTGATGGTGCGGAACGGCACCGGCAGTGCGAACGAGGCCCCGGTCCGTGGGCGCGCCGCCGCCGTCACCCAGGCCCTCGCGGCCAAGGGCTTCACACTGGCCAGGGCGGACACCCGGCTCAGCCCCCAGGAGCGGACCACCGTCCTCTTCCCCAGTGTCGATCTGGAGGGCGACGCCCAGGCCGCCGCCAAGGCCATCGGGGTGCCGCTGACGTCGGTGCGGAAGTCCACCGACGTCTCCGGTGTCACCCTGGTGGTGGGCGCGGACTGGCGCACCGGCAGCGTGTTCCCGAAGGCGGCGGTGAAAGCCGACGACAAGACGCCGGAGTCGGCGCGGGCACTCAACGGCGAGGACAAGAACGCCTGCATGAAGGTCGACAAGAACTTCACCTGGTAGCAGGCGCTACGCGAAGAAGGGCCCTGGTCACGTCGCTCACGACGCGGCCAGGGCCCTTCTCGTACGCTCCGGGCTACGGCTGGGGCTCGGCCTCGCGCACCGCCGGGCGGCGGCTCGCGATGACCTTCTTCGCCAGCGCGCGCGGGCTGGTCAGGAAGCCGTACCCCCACGACATGTGCATGGTCGCCAGGGCCACCGGGATCAGCGCCCGCGCCTTCAGCGACAGGCCCTTGCCCGCCGGGAGCGAGCCCCCCACGATCGCGGCCAGGTAGCCGGCCGGGACGACGAAGCCCCACGGGGTGAGGGCGACGCCCACCACGATGCCCGCGGCGATCGCGCAGACGGCGGTCGGCGGCGCGAGGTAACGCAGGTTGATCGAGCCCGAGTGGAAACGGGCGACGACATGGCGCCAGCGGCCGTAGTCCTTGTACTGCTTGGCGAGAGCCTTCACCGAGGGCCTCGGCCGGTACTGGACCTTCAGCTCGGGCGAGAACCAGATCAGCCCACCGGCCTCGCGGATCCGGAAGTTCAGCTCCCAGTCCTGGGCGCGGACGAACTCCACGTTGTAGCCGCCCTGCTGTTCGAGGGCCTCGCGCCGGAAGACACCCAGATACACGGTCTCGGCCGGGGCGGCCTCGCCGCCCGTGTGGAAGGCCGCGTTGCCCACACCGATCCTGGAGGTCATGGCCGCGGCGACGGCTTCCTCCCAGGCGTTCTCGCCCTCGGCGTGCATGATGCCGCCGACGTTCTGGGCGCCCGTCTCCGCCAGGAGGCGGACGGCCGTCGCGATGTAGTTCGGCGAGAGCATGCCGTGGCCGTCGACCCGCACCACGATGGGGTGCCGGGAGGCCTTGATGGCGGCGTTCAGCGCGGCGGGCGTGCGGCCCGTCGGGTTCGGGACGGTGTGGACGCGGGGGTCCTCGCGCACCAGCTCGGCGGCGATCTCGTCGGTGCGGTCCGATGACGGGCCGATCGCGATCACCACCTCCATCTCGCCGTCGTAATCCTGTTCCAGGATGTGACGGACCGAGTTGCGCAGATGCCGCTCCTCATTGAGGACCGGCATGATCACGGAGACTGCGGGGGTGGCGTTCATCGGGGGTCACGTTACCGCGAATGGGGGACACGGACGCGCCGCGGCCGGGTCGCTGCGCCAGGTCGCGGATCGTACGGGCTTACGGTGCTCAAGATCCCCCCTTGCCTTCGCGGAGGTGTCTCAGTTGCCCACGTCGCCCCGCCCTCAGCAGAGCCGCACAAGCCGCAGCGGAAGGCAGGACGAACGCCCACGGTGGGCCATGCGCATGGCCACGACTCTCTCGGTCGTCGTGCTCGGCGCGGGTGGCATCGGTCACGCGGTGCTGACCGGCATGGAGAGCGGCATCGACCGGGTCGACCCGTTCCGGGACATGAAGAACCGCCCCGAGGGCAGTCACGGCACGAACATCCTGCTCGTCGGCACCGACGGCCGCGACAAGATCACGAAGGCCGAGAAGGAGAAGTACCGACTGGGCGGCGCCCCCTGCCACTGCACCGACACGATCATGATCGTGCACATTTCCGAGGACAACGGGCGCGCGAGCATCGTGAGCCTGCCGCGGGACAGTTACGCGGAGGCGCCCGAGCACAAGGACCAGTCCAGCGGTGAGCATCACAGGATGCACCCGGTGAAGATCAACGCGGCGTACGCGGAGGGTGGCCCCCAGCTCACGGTGCGGACCGTGGAGCACATGACCAAGGTGAAGATCGACCACTATCTGGAGGTCGACTTCACCAGCTTCATGAAGACCGTGGACGTGGTCGGCGGGGTGGAGATCTGCACGGTCCGCCCGCTGAAGGACTCGTACACCGGTCTCGACCTACCGGTCGGCACCCACCGGCTGAACGGTGGCGCGGCCCTGCAGTACGTACGCTCCCGGCACATCGACGGGGCATCGGACCTGGGCCGCATGCAGCGCCAGCAGCGATTCCTCGCGGCCTTCATCGCCAGGGCGAGCAGCAGTGGCATCCTGCTGAACCCGGTGAAGTTCCAGCAGGTCACCGGCACGCTGCTCGGCTCCGTGCGCGCGGACAAGGCGTTCGGCAGCCATGAGATGCTCGCTCTGGGCCGGGCGATGAAGGGCTTCTCGCCGGCGTCCTCGGAGTTCACGTCCGTACCGATCGGGAAGATGGGCTACTCCGACGAGGCCATCGGGTCGACCATCAAGTGGGACCCGGTGAAGTCCGAGAAGCTCTTCAGGGCGCTGCGCGAGGACAAGCCGCTCGCCCCGCACCGGGTGAGGAAGCCGAAGGCGACGATCGTCGATGTGGCGCCTCAGCAGATCCGCGTCCAGGTCTACAACGGGACACCGACTGTGGGTCTCGGCAAGAGCCTCGACAAGTCGCTGCGGCGCACCGGTTTCCGGACCACCAATATGCCGGTCAACGCACCCCGGCTGAACCTGGCGCGCACCCTCGTCACGTACGACCCGCGCTGGGACCGCTCGGCGGAGTCGCTGCAGGCGGCGCTGCCCGGGTGCGAGATGCGCGCGGTGCGGGGCCAGGGCGGGCTGCTGACGGTGACCGCGGGCGCCGACTTCAAGGCGAATCCCGGGCTGGTCAAGAAGGTGATGGCGGAGGATCCCTATCAGGGCGAGTTCGGGGCGGTCACCGGCGACCAGGTGGTGTGCCCGTGAGGGTGCCTCTCCGGAGGGGGCTGCGCGGGGGCCTGCGCGACTGCCGGTCCCCGACTTCCGGGGATCGTGCCTTTCCCCGCGCCTGTGACGGCCGGGGGGCGCCCGTCCGATGATCAGTCGTCGATGCCGTCGGCGATGCGCTTCTCCCGCAGTTCCTTGATCGCGCGGCGCCGGGCGAGCCGGTGCGTACGCCGGATCTGGGCCTCCTGGTAGCGCCGCTTGTCGCGCTCCGTCTCGGGCTGTACGGGCGGCACGGTGCGGGGCTTGCCGTCTGCGTCGACGGCCGCGAAGACCAGGTAGGCGCTGCCGACCTGCTGGGCGGGGGTCGACTCGTTCCAGCGCTCGGCAAGGACCCGTACACCGACCTCCATCGAGGACCGGCCGGTCCAGTTGACCTGCGCCTTCACATGGACGAGGTCTCCCACCCGCACCGGCTCCAGGAAGACCATCTCGTCCATGGAGGCGGTGACGGCGGGCCCGCCGGAGTGCCGTCCGGCGACGGCTCCGGCCGCGTCGTCCACCAGCTTCATGATCACACCGCCGTGCACGGTGCCGAGCAGGTTGGTGTCGCTGCCGGTCATGATGTGGCTGAGCGTGGTGCGGGACGCCGAGGTGGACTTGCCCGGAATGTCCGCTTCTGAGCGCGGGGCCTGATCTGTCATGCCCTCCACCTTATGCGGGGTCACCAGTGCATCAGCTCTGCAACAGCACTGCCCCGATTTCACGCCTGCTCTGTGAGCCACCGGTATTTTGCCTGCACACTGGTCCGCATGAACGACTGGCCCAACGGGTGGACCAACGACCGCGGCGACCGTAACGGACGCGGCGGCGGCGACGCGCGGCCTGAAGGCGCGCGGGTGATGCGGCATGTGCAGCGCGGGCAGATTCCGCAGCCGGCCGCCCCGCCGCGCGGTCCTGTCCCGCCGCAGCAGTCGCAGGGGTACGACGACGAATACGGCCGCGGCGGCGGCAACGGCTACAACACAGGCCAGGTCTACGGCGGCGGCGACTCCCCGCCCCGCGGCGGGCGCGCGCCGCGCAGCGGACCGGCGCCGGACTGGAGGCGCCGTATCAAGCTCGGATCCATCACCCTGATCGTCGTACTGCTCGCCGTCTCCATCGGCACGTACTTCTGGGCGGACGGCAAGCTCAAGCGTGAGGTCGACCTCTCGAAGGTCATCGAGCGCCCGGGGGCCGGCGACGGCACCAATTACCTGATCGTGGGCTCCGACAGCCGCGAGGGCATGACCGCGGACGACAAGAAGAAGCTGCACACCGGTTCCGCCGAGGGCAAGCGGACCGACTCGATGATGATCCTGCACGACGGTTCCAACGGGCCGACCCTGATCTCCCTGCCGCGCGACTCCGACGTGGAGATCCCGTCCTTCGTCGGCTCGCAGTCCGGCAAGACGTTCCCGGCCCAGGGCCGGCGGGTGAAGCTGAACGCGGCGTACGCGGAGGACGGCCCCGAGCTGCTGGTGCGGACCGTCGAGCACAACACCCACCTGCGCATCGACCACTACGTGGAGATCGGCTTCGCGGGCTTCGCCGGCATCGTGGACGCGATCGGCGGCGTGGAGATCGACATCCCGAAGGCGTTCAAGGACAAGAAGTCGGGCGCCGACTTCCAGGCGGGCAAGCAGACGCTGAACGGCGAGGAGTCCCTGGCGTTCGTCCGGACCCGGTACGCCTTCGCGGGCAGTGACCTGGACCGTACGAAGAACCAGCAGAAGTTCCTGGCGGCGCTGGCGAGCCAGACGGCGACGCCGAGCACGATCCTCAACCCGTTCAAGCTGTACCCGACGATGGGTGCGGGCCTGGACACTCTGATCGTCGACAAGGACATGTCCCTGTGGGACCTGGGCCAGATGTTCTTCGCGATGAAGGGGGTCACCGGCGGCGAGGGCAAGTCGATGAACATCCCGATCTCGGGCAGCAACGGCGGCAACCTGGTCTGGGACAAGGCGAAGGTCGCGCAGCTGGTGGATCAGCTGAAGAAGGACGAGAGGGTCACGGTCACCGGGAACTAGTGCCGCGGCAGGTGACGTTTGCCCGTCAAGGAGCGGCGTCCGGTGCGTGCTCTCGGCGTGCCGGCCGGAAGTCCTCGTACTGGACGTACTTGGGCTTTCGGCCGGTGCGGCGAGAGTATGTGCCGGCCGCCGCGACGGGGTAAACGTTGCCTGGCGCGGCACTAGGGCGTGTCCGGAGCCGTGTTGTGCGGGAGGGGCACGGACGGTCTGCCGTCCGGGCCCCTCCCGTTCGTGGTTACGGCTCGACGGTGACCGTCGCGGGTGGCTCAGTGCGCGTTCTCCGTGGGCCGCAGGTCCTTCGGAATCCACGCCCAGGTCATCGCCGCCGCGCCCAGCGCCAGCACCGAGCCGACCAGGAAGGCCGGTGTGATGGCCGTGGTGTACGCCGCCGAGACCGCGTCCAGCAGGGTCCGGCCCGCGTCGCCACCGATGCCCTGGGCCACGTGCGCGGCCTCGCCCACCGAGTCGCGCACCGCGCCGAGCGCCGGCCCGTCCACGCTCAGCGCGGGCAGGTTCGCCCGGTACAGGGCGGTCGCCAGGCTGCCCAGGATGGCGACGCCCAGGGCGGCGCCCAGCTCGTAGCAGGTCTCCTCGATCGCCGCGGCGCCGCCGACGTCCTGGGCCGGGGTCGCGGCCATCAGGGTCACGGAGGCCACGGTGGTGGCCAGGCCGACGCCGAGCCCGAGGACCGCGAGCGCGGCGGCGACCGCCGGGTACCCGATCTCCGCGGACCGCTGGACCACCCACGGCAGGGCGAGCCCGGCGGCCATCACGACCAGTCCGGTGCCGAGGATGTGCCGGATGGGGAAGCGCTGCATCAGGGACGGGGTGACCATCGAGGTGACGATCAGTCCGAGCGGCGCAGGCAGCAGCCGGATGCCCGCTTCGAACGGGGTGTAGCCCTGCCCGTACTGGAACCACTGCGTGACCAGGAACAGCACCGCGCCCATGCCGACCATGCCGAGGAAGATGGCGGCGGCGGCGATGCTGAAGGCACGGCCGGCGAAGAGCCGGACCTGGAGCAGCGGGTTGTCCAGCCGGAGCTGGCGGCGTACGAACACCGTCAGCGAGACGGCGGCCAGGGCCAGCAGGAGCCACGGCAGCGGGGCGGTGAAGCCGCTCTTGCCGAGCTGCTTGATGCCGCCCGCGAGGGCGAGCATGCCGACGATCGACTGCCCGACGCCCCACCAGTCCCACCGGCCGGCGCGCGGCGAGCGGGACTCGGGCAGACACCGGGCGCCCAGCGCGATCACCAGGGCGGCGACGGGCAGGTTCAGCAGGAACGCGGAGTGCCAGCCGAAGTCCTGCACGAGCAGCCCGCCGACGACCGGCCCGAGCGCCATGCCGCCACCGAGGACGGCCGCCCACACGGCGTACGCGAAGGCCCGCTCGCGGGCGTCGGTGAAGACGTTGCGCAGGATCGACAGGGTCGACGGCATGATCGCCGCGCCGCCGACGCCGAGCAGTGCGCGGGCCACGATGACGTGCCAGGCCTCGGTGGAGAACACCGCGAGGAGCGAGGCGAACGCGAAGATCCCGAAGCCGAGCAGCAGCATCCGCTTGCGGCCCGTCCGGTCGCCCAGCGCGCCGGCCGTGACCAGCAGGCCGGACAGGACCAGGGCGTAGATGTCGATGATCCACAGCTGCTCGACCGAACCAGGTCCCAGGTCGGAGACCAGCGAAGGGAACGCGACGTTGAGGATCGTGGTGTCCATCGCGATCAGCAGGAGGCTGCCCGACAGGATCGCCAGGACGATCCAGCGCCGGGGGTCCAGGCGCTGGGCCTGCCCGGTGCTGTGTCGGGTGGCGGCGAGGGGGGACATGAGACTTCCGTTCCGAGACTGGTGGGATCCGAGACCGACAGGACCCATCTGAGACACCAGTGTCTCATTGAACCGGAGAATGTCCCACTCCTTTTCCGCCCGGCCCATGCGAACGGCCCCCGGCGTGACGCCGGGGGCCGTTCCAAGTGCTCAGCCCGGAGGCTGTGCGCTCACCGCACTACGGCAGGTTGCGCGCCATGACGATCCGCTGGACCTGGTTCGTGCCTTCATAAATCTGGGTGATCTTCGCGTCGCGCATCATGCGCTCCACCGGGTAGTCACGGGTGTAGCCGTACCCGCCCAGCAGCTGGATCGCGTCGATCGTGATCTCCATCGCTGCGTCGGACGCGAAGCACTTCGCCGCCGCGCCGAAGAACGTCAGGTCCTCCTTGGCGCCGCCGGCCGAGACGCGCTCGGACTTGGCAGCCGCAGCGTAGGTGAGCTGGCGGGCCGCCTCCAGCTTCATCGCCATGTCCGCGAGCATGAACTGCACGCCCTGGAAGTCGCCGATCGGCTTGCCGAACTGCTTGCGCTCCTGGACGTAGCCCTTGGCGTAGTCCAGCGCGCCCTGCGCGATGCCGAGCGCCTGGGCCGCGATCGTGATGCGGGTGTGGTCCAGGGTCTTCATCGCGGTGGCGAAGCCGGTGCCCACGTCGCCGATCATGCGGTCCGCGGGGATACGGACGTTGTCGAGGTAGACCTCGCAGGTCGGGGAGCCCTTGATGCCGAGCTTCTTCTCCGGGGCGCCGAAGGAGACACCCTCGTCGGACTTCTCCACGACGAAGGCGCTGATGCCCTTGGAACGCTTCTCCGGGTCCGTGACGGCCATCACCGTGTAGTAGTCGCTGACGCCCGCATTGGTGATCCAGCGCTTCACGCCATTGAGGACCCAGAAGTCCCCGTCGCGCACGGCCCTGGTCTTCATGCCGGCCGCGTCGGAGCCGGCGTCCGGCTCGGAGAGGGCGTACGAGAACATCGCCTCGCCCTTGGCGAGCGGGCCCAGGTACTTCTTCTTCAGGTCCTCGGAGCCGGAGAGGATGACCGGGAGCGAGCCCAGCTTGTTCACGGCGGGGATCAGGGAGGACGAGGCGCAGACACGCGCCACCTCTTCGATGACGATGACCGTCGCGAGGGCGTCCGCGCCCGCGCCGCCGTAAGCCTCGGGCACGTGCACCGCGTGGAGGTCGGACGTGACCAGGGCGTCCAGCGCCTCCTGCGGGAAGCGGGCCTCCTCGTCCACCGCCGCGGCGAACGGGGCGATCTTCGCCTCGGCGAGGGAGCGCACGGAGTCGCGGAGCATGTCGTGCTCTTCGGACACGCGGTACAGGTCGAAATCAGGCGTACCTGCCAAGGTCTCTTCACTCCCCAAAGATGCTAACTACCGTTAAGTAACCATGATTTTAGTGGGCCCCGCCGTCTCAGGCATACGTGAGCTTGCCGACAGCGGGGAACCGGCGGAAATCGAGGCGGAAACGACCGACCGTACGAGCCCGACTATGCTCGGGCAGCGCCCGCCCGCCCGCACCTCCCTGGAGCACCACATGGCCCTCAGAATCACCGTGATCGGCACCGGATATCTCGGCGCCACGCACGCCGCGGCCATGGCTGAGCTGGGATTCGAGGTGCTCGGCCTCGATGTGGTGCCCGAGAAGATCGAGATGCTCTCGGCCGGCAAGGTCCCCATGTACGAACCCGGGCTCGAAGACCTGCTGCGCAAGCATGTCGCGGGCTTCGAGGGCTCCAGCGGGCGGCTGCGCTTCACCACGTCGTGGGAAGAGGTCGGCGCGTTCGGCGACGTCCACTTCGTCTGTGTGAACACCCCGCAGAAGCACGGCGAGTACGCCTGCGACATGAGTTACGTCGACTCCGCCTTCGCCTCGCTCGCCCCGCAGCTGACCAGGCCCGCCCTGGTCGTCGGCAAGTCGACCGTCCCGGTCGGCAGCGCCGCCCGGCTCGCGGCGCTGCTCACGGAGCTGGCCCCGGTGGGCGCGGACGCGGAGCTCGCCTGGAACCCGGAGTTCCTGCGGGAGGGCTTCGCCGTGCGGGACACGCTGCATCCCGACCGCATCGTGGTGGGTGTGGAGAGCGAGCGCGCCGAGAAGACGCTGCGTGACGTCTACGCGACGCCGGTCGGGGAAGGGTCGCCGTTCGTGGTGACGGACTTCCCCACGGCCGAGCTGGTGAAGACCTCGGCGAATTCCTTCCTGGCGACCAAGATCTCGTTCATCAACGCCATGGCCGAGGTGTGCGAAGCGGCCGACGGCGACGTGGTGAAGCTGGCCGAGGCCATCGGGTACGACGAGCGGATCGGCAAGAAGTTCCTGCGGGCCGGCATCGGCTTCGGCGGCGGGTGTCTGCCCAAGGACATCCGGGCCTTCATGGCGCGCGCCGGTGAGCTGGGCGCCGACCAGGCGCTGACGTTCCTGCGCGAGGTCGACTCGATCAATATGCGACGCCGCGGCCACATGGTCGAGCTGGCCCGCGAGGCGCTGGGCGGCGGCGGTTTCCTGGGCAAGCGGGTGGCGGTGCTCGGCGCGACGTTCAAGCCCGACTCGGACGACGTACGCGACTCACCTGCGCTCAATGTCGCCGGGCAGATCCACCTCCAGGGCGGCCAGGTCACCGTCTACGACCCGAAGGGCATGGAGAACGCCCGGCGCGTCTTCCCGACCCTGGCCTACGCCCCGACCGCGATCGACGCGGTGCGTGGCGCGGATGTGGTGCTGCACCTGACGGAGTGGCGCGAGTTCCGTGAGCTGGACCCGGCGGAGCTGGGCGAGGCCGCTTCGGTGCGGCTGATCCTGGACGGGCGCAACGCGCTCGACCCCGTGGTGTGGCGCGAGGCCGGCTGGACGTACCGCGCGATGGGCCGCCCGCGCGCGTAACGAGGAGCACTTCACGGGGGCGTTCAACGGGGCAGCGGGTCCCGTCCGGGTCAGGCCGGGCCCGCGCGCCTCGCCCGGTACTTGCGCATCTTCGCCCGGCTGCCGCAGACCGCGACCCATGCAGTAACCGTTACCGTCAAAGGGGAGCAACCGGTAACCATCTGAGGAGGAACCATGCCTGTGGCCAAGCTGGGGACCGTCGTCCTGGACTGTCCGGACCCGGAGGCGCTCGCGCGTTTCTACGCGGAGCTGCTGGGCGGGGAGCCCACGACCGAGGAGGGGTGGGTGGACCTCGCCGGGCACGAGGGGACGCCACTGGCGTTCCAGGCTGCGCCCGAGTTCGTACCGCCGAAGTGGCCCTCGCCCGACGGCTCACAGCAGTTCCATCTGGACCTGACGGTCGAGGATCTGGACGTGGCGGAGGAGCGGGTCATCGCGCTCGGCGCAAAGCCGCTGGAGGCGACGGACCGGGAGCGTTCCTTCCGGGTCTACGCCGACCCTGCTGGGCACCCGTTCTGCCTCTGCGCCGGCTGACCGGCGCGTCCTGAGGCGGACGGGGGCCCGGAGCCCGGCGGCTACAGCCCGTCGAGCTCCTGCGCCGTGGCCGTCGACGGGCCGCGGCGCCGGCGGGCGGCGCGGGCCGTGAATTCCGCGTTTTGCATCGTGCGCGCCACATTGCCCCACGTCAGCAGGGCGATGTCGGCGTCGTCCCAGCCCCGGTCCAGCAGCTCGGTCACGACCTTCGGGTAGCAAGATGTGTCCGGCAGCCCCTCGATGTGCGGCGCCTCCGTCCCGTACATGGCACCGAGCCCCACGCACTCGCGGCCCGCCACCTCGCGTACGTGATCGAGGTGGTTGACCAGCTCACCCACGGTCGAGCCGACCTGTTCCGGGGCGAAGCTGACCATGCAGACACCCTTGTCGGGCGCGAGCAGGCTCAGTACGTCGTCGGGCACGTTCGCCGGGTGATCGACGAGCGCGAGGGCGCCGGAGCGGGAGAAGAGCACCGGCGCCCTCGCGACGGTGAGGACCCGTTGCGTCGTCAGGTCGGACGCGCCCACCAGGTCGATGAGCATGCCGAGGCGGTTCATCTCCCGTACGACCTCCTGGCCGAAGCGGGTCAGCCCCTTCCCCTCCTGGGTCCAGCGCGTGCCCGCGAACGCCACGCTGCGCACGCCCAGCGTGTGGTACGCCCGGAGTGTGCCCAGCGATTCGCCGAGCGCGTGGCCCGAGACGGGGCCGAGCAGCGAGGCGATGCGTCCGCAGTTGCGGGCGTCGGCCATGCTGCCCGCGTCCTGCGCGAGCCGCAGGCTTTCGGGGTACGCGGCCACGAGCGACCTGACCAGGTCTATCTGTTCGAGGGTGACGCTGACGGCCCGGTCGCCGGTGTAGTCCACCGGCACCTGCAAGGACCAGAACTGCGCGCCGACACCACCCGCCCGCAGCCGGGGAATGTCCGTGTCCAGGGTGCTCTCGCCCAGTTCGAGGTCGTGCCACGTCAGGGCCCTGAGCTTCCAGGCCAGGCCGTTGCACCCGTCGGCGACGGGGTGCTCGGCGAGCAGCGCGCGGGCATGCTGCTCGGCGGGCCGGACTTCGGGCGCTGGGACGGCAGCCGGCTCCGTGTACACGGGTGCGCTCTCGGCCAATGGCTCGGCGTACGCGGCTGTGCACTCGTCCGACGGTTCCGCGTACACGGGTGTGCACTCGGTCGATGGCTCGGCGTGCGCGGGTGCGCCGCTCCTGGCCTCCGGGTCGAGTTGTCCGACCGAGGAGGAGGAAGTGGCTGAGTCGGTGTGCGGATCGTCCTGTAGATCTGCCATGACTGGGCTCCGGGTTCGGCGACGGCAGTCCGGCAACCGTGACACGGGAGCGGCAGGGGTTCGCGGCGGACGGAGCGTTCGGGGGTACGGGGCGGGACCCGGTGTACCTCCACCTCGTGTATCCGCCCCATACGCCTCCCGCAGCGCCTCACCCGTTCGTGTCAGCCGTTCGTGTCAGCCGTCGAGCAGCCCGATCGTGGCGTTCGACGGAGCGCTGCGCGTTTGGAGGTCGCGGGCCACGTCCTCCGCGTCCCGCAGCGTACGGACCGCGTTCTGCCAGGTCAGCTTGGCCAGGTCGGCCGACGACCAGGAACGCCGCAGCAGCTCGGCGATCAGGTTGGGATAGCCGGACACGTCCTCCAGGCCCACCGGGGTGAAGGCCGTCCCGTCGTAGTCGCCGCCGATGCCGATGTGATCGACCCCGGCGACCTCACGCATCCGGTCGAGGTGGTCCGCGATCGTGGCGGGCGTGGCCATCGGGCGCGGACGGGTGTCCTCGAAGGCGCGGTGGATCTTCATGGCCTCCGGTGTCGTCTCCAGGTGGTGGAGGCCGTGGGCGCGCATGTTCTCGTCGGCGAGCCGGGTCCACTCCCCCGCCGCGGGCAGCACGAACTTCGGCACGAACGTCGCCATCGCGATGCCGCCGTTCGCCGGCAGCAGCGCGAGTACGTCGTCCGGGATGTTGCGCGGGTGGTCGCAGACCGCGAGCGACGAGGAGTGCGAGAAGATCACCGGCGCCACCGAGGTGGCCAGAGCGTCGCGCATCGTCGTGGCGGCCACGTGGGACAGGTCCACCAGCATGCCGGTGCGGTTCATCTCGCGTACAACCTCACGGCCGAAGGCCGACAGGCCGCCGACCCCCGGCTCGTCCGTCGCCGAGTCCGCCCACGCGATGTTGTCGTTGTGGGTCAGCGTCATGTACCGCACGCCCAGGGCGTACAGCGCCCGCAGGGTGGCGAGGGAGTTGTTGATGGAGTGGCCGCCCTCGGCGCCCATCAGGGAGGCGATCCTGCCCTCGGCGCGGGCCGCTTCCATGTCCTCGGCCGTGAGGGCGCGCGCCAGGTCGTCCGGGTAGCGGGCAAGGAGCTGGGTGACGACGTCGATCTGCTCCAGGGTCGCGCTGACGGCGTCGTCCCCGGCCAGGTCGGACCGTACGTACACGGACCAGAACTGCGCGCCGACACCACCGGCGCGCAGCCGGGGGATGTCGGTGTGCAGGTGCGCCTGCTGGTCGGTGGCGATGTCACGCCGGCCGAGGTCGTAGCGGACCTGCTCGCGCAGGGCCCACGGCAGGTCGTTGTGACCGTCGACGACGGGGTACGCGGCGAGCAGCTCGCGGGCCGCCGCAAGGTGCTCGGACCCGGCCGTCGGACCCCGGTCCGGGGCGGTCACTTGCCGAAGCCGAACTTGTCCCCGGCCATGGCCTTGGCGCGCAGCCGCTTGCCCTTCTCCGTCGCCTGATCGTTCAGCTCCTGCTGGAACTCCCGCATCCGGACGAGCAGTTCGCTGTCGTGGGTGGCGAGGATACGGGCGGCCAGCAGCCCGGCGTTGCGCGCGCCGCCCACCGACACGGTGGCGACGGGCACACCCGCGGGCATCTGCACGATGGACAGCAGCGAGTCCATGCCGTCGAGGTACTTCAGCGGCACCGGTACGCCGATGACCGGCAGCGGGGTGACGGAGGCCAGCATGCCCGGCAGATGGGCGGCGCCACCGGCGCCCGCGATGATCGCCTTCAGGCCGCGGCCGTCGGCCTGCTCGCCGTACGCGATCATCTCGCGCGGCATCCGGTGCGCCGACACGACGTCGACCTCGTAGGGGATCGAGAACTCGTCGAGTGCCTTGGCGGCCTCTTCCATGACGGGCCAGTCGGAGTCCGAGCCCATCACAATGCCCACTACAGGAGTCATTCGGTGATCGTTCCTCGCAGGTAGCCGGCGGCATGACGGGCGCGCTCCAGCGCGTCGTCGAGATCGTCGCCGTAGGTATTGACGTGCCCGACCTTGCGGCCCGGCTTCACGTCCTTGCCATACATGTGGATCTTGAGCTGGGGGTCCCTGGCCATGCAGTGCAGATACGCCGAGTACATGTCCGGGTAGTCGCCGCCCAGGACGTTGCACATGACCGTCCAGGGCGCACGGGGCCGCGGGTCGCCGAGCGGCAGGTCCAGGACGGCCCGGACGTGGTTGGCGAACTGCGAGGTGATCGCGCCGTCCTGGGTCCAGTGGCCGGAGTTGTGCGGGCGCATCGCGAGCTCGTTGACGAGGATGCGACCGTCGGTCGTCTCGAAGAGCTCGACCGCCAGATGACCGACGACGCCCAGCTCCTTGGCGATGCGCAGCGCCAGCTCCTGCGCCTGGCCGCCGAGTCCTTCCGGGAGGCCGGGCGCCGGGGCGATCACGGTGTCGCAGACCCCGTCGACCTGCCGGGACTCGACGACGGGGTAGGACACGGCCTGGCCGTGCGGGGAGCGCACGATGTTCGCCGCGAGCTCCCGTACGAAGTCGACCTTCTCCTCGGCGAGGACCGGGACGCCGGCCCGGAAGGGCTCCTCGGCGTCCTTCTCGCTGCGGACGAACCAGACGCCCTTGCCGTCGTAGCCGCCCCGCACGGTCTTGAGGATCACGGGGAAGCCGTCGCCCTCCGCCGCGAAGGCCGCCGCGTCCGCCGGATCGCTCACGATCCGGTGCCGCGGGCAGGGTGCTCCGATCTCCATCAGCTTCTTGCGCATCACCCCCTTGTCCTGGGCGTGCATCAGCGCGTCGGGCCCGGGGCGGACGGGAACGCCGTCCGCCTCCAGGGCCCACAGGTGCTCGATCGGGACATGCTCATGATCAAAAGTGATCACGTCGCAGCCGCGCGCGAAGGCGCGCAGCGTGTCCAGATCGCGATGGTCGCCGATGACGACATCGCTGACGACCTGGGCCGCCGAGTCCTGGGGGGTGTCACTGAGGAGCTTGAATCTGATGCCGAGGGGGATGCCCGCCTCGTGGGTCATTCGGGCGAGCTGACCGCCACCGACCATGCCGACTACCGGGAACGTCACGCCTCCAGGGTATCCGCAGGCCCGCGACCTCCGATCCGGCTGCTCCGCGTCACGGCCCGGACGCCCGGTGTGACAAATCGCGACGGATCGATGGTGCGCGCAGGCATCGGCGGTGGGCGCTGGGTACGACCTCGGGGGCAATGGAGCGTGGATCAGCGAGCGGCGTCCTGCGGCTTCGCGTCCAAGGCGGAGGAGGGAGGCGACGCGGAGCGTCGTCGACCGACGACAACGCCGGAGGCGGAGCCGCAGGGCGCCGGGAGCCCGCGCGCCATCGCCCGCGAGGTCGTTAGCATGGACGGACGGCCCCGGACCGCCGGAGGCCCGAGCGACACCGACCGAGCGGGGATGGGCAATCACCATGAGCGAGCGAGGAGCACTGCGGAAGCGACTCGACCGGCTCGTCCGTGAACTCGCCAAATTCGGTGCGGTCGGAGCCGTCGGCTTCCTGGTCAACGCGATCGTCTTCAACGTCTGCGTGCACTACTTCGACCTCGCGGTCGTACGCTCCGGGGTCATCGCCACCGCGGTCGCGATCGGCACGAACTATCTCGGCAACCGCTACTGGACGTACCGCAGCAGCGACAAGCGCGGCCGCAGCCGGGAGCTCACGCTTTTCCTGCTCTTCAGCGGCGTCGGCCTGGTCATCGAGAACGGCGTCCTCGCGCTGTCGCACTACGGCTTCGGTTTCACCTCGACGCTCGCCGACAACGTCGCGAAGAACGTGATCGGCCTCGGCATCGCGACGGTCTTCCGCTTCTGGTCGTACCGCACCTGGGTCTTCCGCGGGACGCCCGCGTACGGCGCCGTCGAGACGGCCGAGTCGTTCCTCGACGACCGTCGGGCCGTCCAGGTGGACCGCGTCACCTGATCGTCGGCTCCGGCTCTTCCTTCTCCTGCGTCCTGTGGTCCTTCGAGCCGGGGGCCACCCGGCTCAGGAAGAGCGCGAACACCGGCGGCAGCTGCTGGAGCATCTCCAGGCGGCCACCGTCCGCCTCCGCCAGATCACGCGCGACGGCCAGGCCGATGCCGGTGGAGTTGCGGCCGCTGATGGACCGCTCGAAGATCCGCGCCCCCAGATCGGCCGGTACGCCGGGGCCCTCGTCCGTCACCTCGATGACCGACTGGTTGCCGGTGATGCGGGTGCGCAGGGCGACCGTACCGCCGCCGTGCATCAGGGAGTTCTCGATCAGCGCGGCCAGCACCTGGGCGACCGCGCCGGGGGTGCCGACGGCCCGCATGCCCGGCCGGCCCGAGTGCACGATGGCGCGGCCCGCGCTGCGGTAGGCCGGGCGCCACTCCTCGATCTGCTGCTTGACGATCTCGTCGAGGTCGAAGGCGACGGCGGAGCCCGTCCGCGGGTCGCGGGCGTTGGTGAGCAGCCGCTGCACGACGTCGGTGAGCCGCTCGACCTGCGTCAGGGCGATCGTCGCTTCCTCCTTCACCGTCTCCAGGTCGTCAGTGAGGGTGATCTCCTCAAGACGCATGGACAGCGCGGTCAGCGGCGTACGGAGCTGGTGGGAGGCGTCGGCGGCGAGCCTGCGCTCGGCGGTGAGCATCCGCCCGATCCGCTCGGCGCTGGAGTCGAGCACATCGGCGACCCGGTCCAGCTCGGGCACGCCGTAGCGCTTGTGGCGGGGGCGCGGGTCGCCGGAGCCGAGGCGCTCGGCGGTCTCGGCGAGGTCGGTGAGCGGGGAGGCCAGCCGGTTCGCCTGGCGTACGGCGAGGAGCACCGCGGCAACGACCGCGAGCAGCGCCACCGCGCCGATGATCAGCAGGGTGCGGCCGACCTCACGGCTGACGGTGGAGCGGGACTCCTGGACGGTGACGGTCTCACCGTGGTCCCCCTTGGCCCTGCCCTGGATGACCCCGCCGTCGGGACGGTCGCCGATCTCGATGGAGTCGCGGCCCGGCAGGTCGATCCGGGCGTAGCGATCGGCGTCGATCTGCTCGGCGAGCACCGCGGGGTTGACCCGCTCCTCACCGAGGAGCTTGCTCTCGACGACGCTGATCAGCCGCAGCGCCTCGGAGTCGACGCTCTCCTGGGCGCTGTTGCTGATGGTCCGGGTCTCGACGATGACCAGGGAGACGCCGAAGACCGCGATGACGACGAGCACCACGGCGAGTGTGGAGTTGATCAGACGACGGCGCATGGCTGTGTGTGTACGTCAGCTCTTCTCGAAGCGGAAGCCGACGCCCCGCACGGTGGCGATGTAGCGCGGGTTGGCGGCGTCGTCGCCCAGCTTCTTGCGGAGCCAGGAGATGTGCATGTCGAGGGTCTTGGTCGACGACCACCAGGTGGTGTCCCAGACCTCGCGCATCAGCTGATCGCGGGTGACGACCCGGCCGGCGTCCCGCACGAGGACCCGCAGCAGGTCGAATTCCTTGGCCGTGAGCTGGAGTTCCTCGTCGCCCATCCAGGCCCGGTGCGACTCGACGTCGATCCGTACGCCGTGGGTGGAGGGCGCGGGGACGGGCTCGCTGGCGCCGCGCCGCAGGAGGGCCCGTACCCGGGCGAGCAGTTCGGCGAGGCGGAAGGGCTTGGTGACGTAGTCGTCGGCGCCGGCGTCCAGGCCGACCACGGTGTCCACCTCGTCGGCGCGCGCGGTCAGCACCAGGATGGGGATGGCGTGGCCCTCGGCGCGCAGCCTGCGGGCGACCTCCAGGCCGTCCATGCCGGGCAGCCCCAGGTCGAGCACGACGAGGTCGACTCCCCCTTGGAGACCGGCGTCGAGCGCGGTCGGTCCGTCCTCACGCACTTCGACCTCGTAGCCCTCCCGACGCAGGGCGCGGGCCAGCGGCTCCGAGATGGATGCGTCGTCCTCGGCGAGCAGTACACGGGTCATGGGGTGATGGTAGTCGTCGCAAGGTACAAGCCGTGGGGCGATCGCCGGTGGAACGTCCGTCCCTGCGGCTTCGGGATGCAATCCTGGTATTGCCCTTCGAATCAGCGCCAATGGTTCCAGTGCTGCCTGTGATCCATCTCTCAAGTCCTTCCATATCCGCCAGTGTCGTGTCGTATGGTGTCGAGACGCCTTTAGCAGCACTAGGTGACTTTTGGTGGCAGGCACGCCAACGGTCACCTTTCTGCGTGGGGTTGGCATCGCCACCCCACGGCGGTGAATGACCTCAATGACCTGTGGGCCGGGCCCCCTTGCGCTGTGGCGCGGCGGGTGTGGATCCCGCGTACGGGCTCAGCTCCGTACCGGTGCCGGCCGCCCCCCACCGGGCGCGTACCAGCTCACGAGGCGGACGCGTCCCGAGCGAGCAAGGATCGACCATGGCGTCCAGCCTGACGAAGGACTCCCCCAGCGTTGCCGGGACTGAACGGACCTTCTTCGGCCACCCCCGCGGCCTGGCCACCCTCTTCATGACGGAGATGTGGGAGCGCTACAGCTTCTACGGCATGCGAGCCCTGCTCGTGCTCTACCTGTCGGCCTCGGTCGCCGACGGCGGTCTCGGCTTCGACACCGCCACTGCCGTCGCCGTCTACAGCGTGTACAACGCGATGGTCTACCTGCTCGCCCTGCCCGGCGGCTGGTTCGGCGACCGCGTCTGGGGCGCCCGCAAGACCGTGGCCATCTCCGGCACGATCATCATGATCGGCCACTTCCTGCTGGCTCTGCCGGCGGAGATCTCCTTCTTCATCGGCCTGGCGTTCATCGCCGCCGGTTCGGGACTGCTCAAGGCCAACATCTCCACGATGGTCGGCCACCTGTACCCGGACAAGAACGACCCGCGCCGTGACGGTGGCTTCACCATCTTCTACATGGGCATCAACCTCGGTGCCTTCGTCGCGCCGCTGACCATCGGCTACGTCGGCCAGAAGGTCAACTGGCACTACGGCTTCGCGATGGCGGGCGTCGGCATGGCGCTCGGTCTCGCCTTCTACTTCCTGGGCTTCCGCAACCTGGCCGAGAAGAGCAATCACGTACCGTCGCCGCTCTCCGACGCCGAGCGCGCCGCCACGATCAAGAAGATGCTGACCTGGCTGGCCATAGCGGTCGTCGCATACGCCGTCATCGGCGGCACCGGCTCTTTCACCATCAACTGGGTGCTGTGGCCGCTCACAATCCTGGGCCTGCTGCTGCCCACCTGGTACATCTTCCGCATCAAGCGCGACCCCGAGCTCGACAAGGTCGAGAAGTCCCGCATGTCGGCGTACGTCTGGTTCTTCGTCGCCGCCGCGATCTTCTGGGGCATCTACGACCAGACCGGCTCGACGCTGAGCCTGTTCGCTGAGAAGAGCACCGCGACCACGCTGCTCGGCTTCGACTTCCCGACCAGCTGGTTCCAGTCGCTGAACCCGCTGTACGTGATGGCGCTGGCCCCGGTCTTCGCCTGGGTCTGGGTGGCGCTCAACCGCCACAAGAGGGAGCCCAGCACGCTGGTGAAGTTCACCTTCGGTCTGGTGCTCATCGGCATCTCCTTCGGCGTGATGATGCTGGCGCAGTCCGCCGCGGCGGGCGGCGCGATGGTCACCCCGCTGTGGCTGGCCTCCGTCTACCTCATCCAGACCGTCGGTGAGCTGACGCTGTCCCCGGTCGGCCTGTCCCTCACCACCAAGCTGGCCCCGGCGAAGTACGCCAGCCAGATGATGGGCGTCTGGTTCCTGGCCGTGACGGCCGGCGACTCGGTCATCGCGCTGCTTCAGCTCATGGGCGCCCCGACCGACACCACCTTCTGGTTCGCCAGCCAGGGCGCGCTCGCTGTCCTCGCGGGCCTGGCGATCTTCATGTACCGCCGGAAGGTCCAACCGCTCATGGGCGGCGTGCACTGACGCACCCCGACGCACGAATGGGCCGCCGCACCGGTTCGGTGCGGCGGCCCATTCGTGCGTCAGCTCACCTCGCGCCCCGCAGCCGCCGCCACGGGGTGAAGGTGAACACCGCGCCGCCCAGCAGGATCACCGTGCCGGCGATCAGACCCAGCGCGCGCAGGCCGCCGTTGTCCGAAGCGCCGGTGTCGGCGAGGCCGCCGCCGGAGTCGGTGCCGCCACCGGACGGCGCGCCGCCCGCGCCACCCGCGCCCGCGGTGTCACCGCCGGACGCGGTGCCTCCTGAGGCGCCGCCCGGCTGGGCGGAGGTGTCGAGTTCGAGGGAGACGTTCGCCTCGCCCTTGACCGTGCACGGGATGTTGATCTTCTGACCGCCCAGGGTGACGTCGATCGTCAGGGTGCCGGGGCTGAGCGTCGACTTGCCGTCGGCGCCCGGCTTGTACGTCCCTGTCATGTCGGGCAGGTCGACCGGCTTGCCCTGCTCCAGCGGTTCCGGGTTCCCGGGGCCGGTCACGGAGACGCTGCCCTTGTCCGCGCCGCCGATCGTGATCGCCATGGAGGGCTTGAGCGCGCCCGCGGGAAGTGCGGCCGGGCTGTCCATGACGCCCTTGGCCGTCTTGACCGTGAGGCCGTAACTGCCGCCTTCCTTCTTGGCGTTGATGGTCACCTTGCTATCGATGCCCGCAGGGCCCGGCGACTTGCACGCGAAGGCGACGCTGACTTCCTTGCCCGGGAAGTCGCTCCCGCCGTCGCCACCGCCCGTCGTGCCGCCGGAGGTTGAGCCGCCTGTGGTGCCGCCGGTGTCACCGCCGCCGGACGTGGTGCCGCCGGTGTCGCCGCCACCCGTGGTCGTACCGCCGGAGGTTGTGCCGCCAGACGTCGTACCGCCGCCACCCTCCGTGACCTTGATGGTCGCTCCGGCCTTGACCGTTTCCTTCGGCGTGCACTTGGTGTCGGTCGAGATGGGCTTGCTGACGTTGGTGTTGTACGCGTCGGGCGTCAGCGTGACCTCGCCCACCTTCTCCAGCTTCAGCTTGCCCTTCATCTCGGGCAGGATCATCGGGCTGTTCTTGGGGATCGGCGGATTCTGCCGCGGCCCGTCCATCGTGAGGTCGCCGCTCGCCGCGCCGCCCACCTTGATCGTGCCGGTCGGCTTGACCGTGTCCTTCCCCAGATCGAGGATGTCCGGGTTTTTGGAGGCGGCCTCGACCGTCTTCCACACCACTTCCACCTCGTCGCCGACCTTGGCCTCGGCGGGGGCGGTGATCTCCACCTTGGTCGTGCCCTGGATGGGCGGCAGGCCGGATATGGCCGGGGGTACGCACTCGGTCTTGTACGAGACTTCGGCTGCTTGCGCGGGACTCGCCACCAGCAGGATTCCCGCACCGCCGAGCATCAGCGCGACCCCTGCCGCACTCATCCTCCGTTGCGTGCTCACAAATTTCCCTTCGTCGTCGGACTGTTCTGGGACGGTGCGGAGATCTGGGCGTGCGGCCCCGGCGAGTTGTCCGGGGTGAACCACGGCAGGACCGTGCCGGTGCCGGCCGTGGAATCGGGGGGCGGGGACGCGGGGTCACCGCGCGGAGGCCTGCGGGAAGCACTCGGCGGGCGTACCCCGGGCGGTTTCAAGCCGGGGAGGCGCACCGTGCGGTGGCGGCCCGCGCGGCCCGCCGCCGCACGCGGCCGTGCCTTGTCGACGACCGCCATGCCGATCCGGAAGACGGCGGCCGGCACGACCACGCACAGCAGGAGCCAGAACAGCGTGATGCCCCACGGCCGTCCGACGCCCCACGGCTGCTCGGCGAGCACCTTCGGCCCGTACTTCAGCGAGACGAGGTAGTCGCCGTGCGCGCCCGCCGACAGTTGTACGTCCAGCTTCACCTGGGCCTTGCGGCCCGGCTGGATGGTGCCCCGCCACTGGCGCTGCTCCCACTGCGGGGCGAAGACGCCGTGCGAGGAGCCGATCTGGAAGACGGGGTCCTTGACCGGGTCGGAGCCGAGGTTGCCGACGGTGACCACGAGGGTGCGGGTGGCCGGAGCGCCGAACCAGGTGAGGAGGGAGCCCGAGCCGTCGAGCCTGGCGGCCGCGAGCACGGCGAGCCTGCCGCCCCCGCCCGGCTCCGGCAGCGGCTCGACGGGGTGCCCCGCGACCTTGAACGCGGCGTGGGCGACGGCCCGTTCGCCAGTGACCGTGGCGACATGCACCACGCACGGGCACGATTCGGGCGGCTCGGACACCGGCATCTGCTTACGGAACGCGCCCTTGGAATCGGTGGTCACCGCGCGGCCGTCGGAGTTGGCACAGGCGTTGGTGCCGCCGATCACACCGCGCTCGGGTGTCGCCCGGCCGCAGATCAGCATCATCAGCAGGGTGTCGGGCCGCCAGCCCGAACCACTGACGGTGATGTCCCCGCCCTTGCCCGCCTCGTCCTTGGAAAGCTTGACGGTGGGCTTCCCGTCCGCCGCGACCGAACCCGCGGCGCGCGGGAGCGCGGCGGCCGAGGTTGTCGCGGGCGTGAAGGTCGGGGGTGTCGCGGCCGAGGGCGCGGCGGGCAGCATCACCAGGACGGGCAGCAAGGCCGGCGCGAGCACCGCCGCCCAGCGGCGAACGGCCCGGTCGGCGCTGTCGGCGCGGCCGGGCGGGGTGTCCCGTTGCTGGCCACGCGGGATGTACCGTACCGGCGACGCAGGTGTGTCCCGTCGCGTAGACGCGGTTGGCTCGCGTCCCGGGCCGCGCGGGGTGTGCTGTGTGCGCCGTGTGGGCGTCACCCAGCCCGCGCTGCTCCTCACGATCGCACTCCCGCCCTCGCCAATTGCCGTTCTGTACCGGTCTCTTCGCGGCCCGCCGCCTCGGGATCCCCGCAGCTGCGGGGATCCCCGTCGGCATCCCCATCGCCGCCGGCATCCCCGCCGGCATCCGCATCGCCGCCGGCATCCCCGTCCGCATCGGACCCGGCGGTGGCCCGCCCCGGCCGCCGCCGACGTCGTACCAGCCGGGCTGCCGCGCCGCCCGCCGCCAGCAGCACTGCACCGGCTGCGGCCACCGCCGTCCACGGCACGAAGGTCGTCGCGGCCGAGGCCTCGGCGTGTGCGCCGCCCGGCGCGGTCACCGTCAGCCGCACCTCGGCCCGGTCGAGTGTGGGGACGTTCGGCCAGGGCTCGGTCAGCTCGACCCGCTGGCCCGGCAGCAACTCCACGGGCAGGGCGCGGGCGTCGCGCCGCAGCAACTCCCCGAAGACGCCCTCCGCACCCAGCGCGAGGCGCGGGGTGAGGGCGGTGTTGCCCCGGTTGACCAACGCGTACCGGACGATCGCGCCGTCGCCCCGCTCGCCCACCGTCACGTCCTCGACGGTGAGGGCGGCCAGCGTGGGGCCGCTGACCCGCAGATGGATCCGTACGCCCACTTCGCGCCCCCCGCCCGTGACGACGACGGCGCCGGGGTGGTCGCCGGGGGTCGCGCCCGGCGGCACCGTGACGGAGAAGGGGACCTCCGCGCGGGTGCGCGGTGGGATCCTCACCTCGCCCGCGGCGAGCGCGATCCACGCACCGGTCCCGGTGGAGCTCTGTTTCTCCCGTACGGCGAAGGCGCCGCCCCGCGCGTTGTACGCGTCGGCGCCGCGCAGTCGCACCGTGCGGGGCTCACTGCCGGGGTTGGCCAGCGACACCTTGTCCTGGAGGACGGTGCCGGCCGCGCCCTCCAGATAGAAGTACGGCCTGCCCTCGCCGCGCCCGTCACCGCGCCCTCCGCTCGGCGCCGCCGTCCAGGCCGGTCCGCCGTCCGCCGCGGGGGCGCCGGGGGCGGTCGGTGCGGACAGCAGGACGGCGCACAGCAGCATCCCGGCAACGGTGCCGATGCGACCTGCGGGACGGGCACAGCGGCGGGCAAGGTACAACGGCATGGGCGGCTCCCAGCTCCCAGGAACGACGTACGGGCGGACACGGACACGAACGCACGGACCGAACGCACGGACGCGGACGGACGGACGGGCTGTGTACGGCTGAGCTCAGCCCGTACGCCGCTGGCCCCGCCTGGTCAGCCACAGCACCCCGGCCGCGCCGCCGAGCAGCACCGTGCCACCGAGCGTGCCGAGGGCCGCCGCCGAGTCGAGCGGCCCGGTCCTGGGCAGCTCACCGGAGGCGGGTGGGGTGTCCTGCGACGCACCACCCGTCGAATCACTGCTGTCCCCGCCGCTGCCGCCGCCCGCGCCCTTGACGTCGAGTTCCAGCGCCGGCTTGGGGTTGTTGGTGGGCGTGCAGGTGGTGGTCGTACCGAGCGCCTTGATGGTCAGCACGGAAGCCGTGAAGGTGACCTTGCCGCTCTTCTTCGGCGTGTACGTACCGCTCAAGTCACTGATCTTGATGGGCGTGTTGGCGGGAATGGCCGCCGCGTTCGGCGCACCCGACACCGGCACGGTGCCGCTCTCCGCGCCGCCCATCTCGATGACCGCGCTCGGGCTCATCGCTCCTTTGCCCAGCTCGACGGGGCTGGACGAGACGCCCTTCTGGAAGGACATGGTGAGTTTGTAGCCGCTGCCGCTCTTGACGCCCTTGATGTCGATCGGGGAGACGGCTCCCTTGTTCCCGATCGGTGTTTTGCACTGGTAGTTGACGTCCACGACGTCGGCATGGGCTGCGGGGGCGGCCAGTAGCACCACCGAGCCCGCAACCGCCGCCGCCAGCGCGAGAGTTGTCCGCTTCTGGTACGACACCTCGAAGTTCCCCTTATGCCGGAATTCACCTGACGACACATCAGATCGGGCGCTCAAGGTACGCCTGGGGCCTTGCCGAGGGAAGACAAAGTGCACGCCGGATCGGCGTGCACTGAATTGATCGCTAACCGCCGGTAACCCCGTGCGATTGCTGGGCCGATGGCCCTGAATGACGGCCGCGCGGGCCGGGCGCTTCCTAGGCGGGAGCCGCCAGTTCCGCCCAGACCGTCTTGCCGGGGCTCTCGGAGTGGCGTACGACGCCCCAGTCCACGCAGAGCCGCTGAACGATGAACATCCCGTGCCCGCCGGGCCGGCCGGCCCGGTGCGGGGTGCGGGGAGCAGGCTGGCCACCGCTGCGGTCTATCACTTCGAGCCGCAGCACCTTGCCGTCGCACGCGACGCGCAGCGCCTCGGGACCCTCGGCATGCAGACAGGCATTGGTGACCAGCTCGGAGACGACCAGCAGGACATCCTCGGCGGCGGCCCGGCGGTCGGCGTTCGCGGCGGGGAGCCAGCCCCAGTCGTACAACGCCTGGCGGGTGAAATCACGGGCGAGCGGAACTATCCCGCTGGCACTGCTCAGCGCCAGCGAGCGCGGCTGCCCCGCGGCGGACACGGCAGAGGTGGAGCCGGGGCTTTCCGGCTCTGGGCCGAAGTCGCCCGGCGATGGATGCCGGGTGGTGCTCATCAGCGCTTCACCTCACCGATTCGCCAATTCATCGAGTACTCATCAGGGGTACGGCGGAGGCTTCCGCAGCCTCCGGGATTCGACAGTCAGAGATCTCCTGCCCTGCAAGGGCGTGAGAACACCCACCTTTCCCCACGAGACACGTGACACTCGTAACTCGCTGGGTATTGCGGGCAGCGGAGAAGGCCACAGGGCCCGGAATTTAGTCTTCCAGCGCGGCTTCGAGGGACTCGTGCACCGCGAAGACGGCCTCAGCCCCGGTGATCTCGAAGACTCTCGCCACCATCGGCTGCATCGCGGCCAAATGGACTCCCCCTCCGGCCGCTTCGGCCTTGAGGCGAGCACCGAGCAGCACGTTGAGGCCGGTGGAGTCACAGAAGTCGAGCGATGAACAATCGACGATCAGGCGCGTACGCCCACCCTCAAGAGCACTCTCCAGAGGCTCACGCAGCAGCTCGGCGGTGTGGTGATCCAGCTCACCCGCCGGTGTAACGATCTCGCTCTGTCCTTCGGTCCGAACGGCGACCCGGAGTCGACCCCGGTTCGCGCTGCCGACCGTCCCGCGATCCATGCCCGCTCGTCTCTCTTCGCAGTCGTAGCTGATGTTGAACGTCACAGAACCCTACGCCTTCTCTACGTCGACCGGCACCCGAACACCCATACAACATGGGCGAATTAGGACATAACAGACTTGCAACTCCAGGTCAAGACCGGATAGGCCTAGTAGGGACACAACCAACACGGCCGGCTTGGAGGCGCCGCACATCCCACAAGCAGATGTATTGGCATCGGCAGCCACATGCCGAGAACGATGGAGGAGACCATGTCACCCCGGCTCGACGAACCGCGAACGCCCAGCGCGCCCCCCGCGCCGTCGACTACCCCGTCCGAGCAGATCCACACCGGAACCGAGGGCCTCGAAGGGCTCCCGAACATCCCGCCGTACGCCGAGGTGGGGCCGCTGGATGCCAGAGCCCTGTCGAAGACGCTGTTCAAGCGCCTCGAAACCCTCGAAGAGGGAACGCACGACTACTCATACGTCCGCAACACCCTGGTCGAGCTGAACCTGGCCCTGGTCAAGTTCGCGGCTTCCCGGTTCCGCTCCCGCAGTGAACCGATGGAAGACATCATCCAGGTCGGCACCATCGGCCTGATCAAGGCGATCGACCGCTTCGAACTCAGCCGCGGCGTCGAGTTCCCGACCTTCGCCATGCCGACCATCGTGGGCGAGATCAAGCGGTTCTTCCGCGACACGTCCTGGTCGGTGCGCGTCCCGAGGCGCCTCCAGGAACTGCGCCTGGACCTCGCCAAGGCCGGTGACGAACTCGCTCAGCAGCTCGACCGCTCGCCGACCGTGGCCGAGCTCGCAGAGCGTCTCGGCATCACGAACGAAGAAGTCGTCGAGGGCATGGCCGCGAGCAACGCGTACACCGCGAGCTCGCTGGACGCCCAGCCCGAGGAGGACGACTCCGAGGGCGCGCTGGCCGACCGGATCGGCTACGAGGACAACGGCCTGGAGGGCATCGAGTACGTCGAGTCCCTGAAGCCGCTGATCGCGGGGCTGCCGTCGCGCGACCGCAAGATCCTCTCGCTGCGCTTCGTCGCGAACATGACGCAGTCGGAGATCGGCGAGGAACTCGGCATCTCACAGATGCACGTGTCGCGGCTGCTGTCGCGGACGCTGAGCAAGCTGCGGAAGGGCCTGACCGTCGAGGAATGAGCACGGCTGTGGTCCGCCGGCGTGGCTGCGTCGGCTGGACGAGGGGCTGTCCCGGGGGATATCCGGGGCAGGCCCTCGTTCATGTTCTGACCCCTACCCCGAGAGTCGGGCTTCATGAGGGGCGAAGGTCTGCCCGTAACTGGGGCTCCGCCCCAGACCCCGGTCCTCAAACGCCGGACGGGCTGAGAACGCCAGGCAACTCCGGCCCGTCGGCCCGTCCGGCGTTTGAGGACACGCCCGAAGGGCGTCCAGGGGGTCCGGGGGGGGCCGGGGGCATCCCCCGCGCCACACGGCGGCAGTCGCGAAATGTCACAGCGGCAAGGGGCGGGTGAGGGACTGGCGCCGCAGGCAACCCGCACCGCACCCCCACCCCCGCTCAGACCCGCCGCTCCCCGCCCCGCCACACCGCGGACACCAGCGGAACCCCCGGCCGATAGGCGAGGTGCACGTGGCTCGGCGCGTCAAGGAGCACCAGGTCCGCCCGCGCCCCGGGACTGACGCGCCCCACGTCGGTCCGCCGCAGCGCAGCCGCACCCCCCGCGGTGGCCGCCCAGACCGCCTCGTCCGGAGTCATCCCCATGTCCCGCACCGCCAGCGCGATGCAGAAGGACATCGAGCTGGTGAACGACGAGCCGGGGTTGCAGTCGGTGGAGAGCGCGACGGTGGCGCCCGCGTCAAGGACGCGCCGCGCGTCGGGCCACGCGGCCCGCGTCGAGAACTCCGCGCCCGGCAGCAGCGTCGCGACGGTGGAGCTGTTCGCGAGCGCGTCGACGTCCGCGTCGGTGAGGTGGGTGCAGTGGTCGGCGGACGCGGCGTCCAGCTCGACGGCGAGCCGCACCCCGGGGCCGTACGAGAGCTGGTTGGCGTGGATGCGCGGGTGCAGCCCCTTCGCCCGGCCCGCGGTCAGGATCGCCCGCGCCTGGTCGCCGTCGAAGGCTCCCTTCTCGCAGAAGACGTCGATCCACCGCGCGTGCGGCGCGCAGGCGTCGAGCATCTCGCCGGTGACCAGGGCGACGTACGCCGCCGGGTCGTCGGCGTGCTCGGGCGCCACGATGTGCGCGCCGAGGTAGGTCACCTCGTCGGTGTGGCTGGCGGCGATGCGCAGGGCGCGGGCCTCGTCGGCCGTGGTCAGGCCGTAGCCGGACTTGGTTTCGAGGGTGGTCGTGCCCTGGCCGAGCGCCTCGGCGAGGTACTTCGCGACGTTGGCGCTCAGCTCCTCGTCGCTCGCGGCGCGTGTCGCGGCGACCGTGGTGCGGATGCCGCCCGCGGTGTAGGGGCGGCCCGACATACGGGCGTTGAACTCCTGGGTGCGGTCGCCCGCGAAGACCAGGTGCGAGTGGGAGTCGACGAAGCCGGGGATCGCGGCCCGGCCGGCCGCGTCGACCATGTTGTCAGTGGCGGGTGCTTTGCTTGTTTCACCGACCCAGCCGATGCGGTCGCCGTCGATGACGACGGCCGCGTCCTGGATCAGGCCCAGGGGGGATCCGTCACCGAGGGAGGGGTCGTTGGTGACCAGACTGGCGATGTGGGTGATGGCGGTGGTCGTCGTCATCGTGGATGTGCTCACTTTCAGCCGTGTGCGGCGTATCAGCCGTGTGCGGCGCGTACGGCGGCGATGGATTCGGCCAGAGCTGCCGGGACGTCCGGGACCAGGGCGTGTGCTCCGTCGCGTACGACATGGCGGCCACCCACGATCGTGTGACGGATGTCCGCGGCCGACGCAGCGAATACGGCCGTCTCCGCGCCCAGGCGGGGCAGCGGGCCCGCTGTCCTGACCGAGTCCAGCGCGATCGTCGTGAGGTCGGCGAGCGAGCCCGCCTCGATGGTGCCCGCGGCGTGCCAGCCGAGCGCCGCATGGCCGTCGGCCGAGGCCGCGCGCAGCAGGGCCGCCGCCGTCCAGTGGCCGCGGGTGCGCGAGCGCAGACGCTCGTTCAGCTCCATCGCGCGGGCCTCTTCGAGCAGGTCGATCACGGCGTGGCTGTCGCTTCCCAGGGACAGCGGGGAGCCCGCGCGCTGGAGGCGGGACGCGGGGCCGATGCCGTCGGCCAGGTCGCGTTCCGTCGTGGGGCACATGCAGGTGCCGGTGGACGTGGCGCCGATGAGGGCGATGTCCTCGTCGGTGAGGTGGGTGTTGTGGACGCCCGTGGTGCGCGGGCCGAGGACTCCGTGGTCGGCGAGCAGCCGGGCCGGGGTGCAGCCGTGGGCCGCCTGGCAAGCGTCGTTCTCGGCGTTCTGCTCGGACAGGTGCACGTGCAGCGGGGCCTCGCGCTCCCGCGCCCACTGCGCGACGGTCGCGAGCTGGTCGGCGGGCACGGCCCGTACGGAATGGATGGCCGCGCCGATGCGGACGTGGTCACGGTCCTTGAGGAGGGAGGCGCGCTCGGCCCAGGCGGCGGCAGTGCCGTCGGAGAAGCGCTGCTGGTGCTGGTTGGGGCGCTCGCCGAAGCCGGCGGACAGATAGGCGGTGTCGAGGAGGGTGATGCGGATGCCCGCATCGGCGGCGGCCGCGATCAGGGCCTCGCCCATCGCGTTCGGGTCGTCGTAGGGCGTACCGCCGGGCGTGTGGTGGAGGTAGTGGAATTCACCGACGGAGGTGATGCCGGCCAGCGCCATCTCGGCGTACACGGCGCGGGCGAGTGCGAAGTAGGTGTCGGGGTTGAGCCGGGACGCGACGCCGTACATGACCTCGCGCCAGGTCCAGAAGGTGCCGGAGCCGACCTGGACCGTGGAGCGCAGGGCGCGGTGGAAGGCGTGCGAGTGGGCGTTGGACAGGCCCGGCAGGGTCAGGCCCCGCAGGGCCGTGGCGCCGGGCGGTGGGGCGTGCACGTCCTTGCGGACGGCGGTGATCCGTCCGTCGGTCACGTCCAGGGCGACGCCCGGCTCGACGAAGGTGTCGAGCCAGGCGTTCTCCAGCCAGTAGGTCACCTGCACGCGAGACCCTCCAGTACATCGGCGAGCGCGACGACCCCCGCGACGCAGTCGTCCTCGGCGGCGTTTTCGGCCGGGGAGTGCGAGATGCCCGTGGGGTTCCGTACGAACAGCATGGCGGTCGGGGCCGAAGCGGACAAAATGCCCGCGTCGTGTCCGGCGCCCGTGCCGAGGACGGGGATGGCGCCGCCGAGCAGTGCGCCGAGCTCGTCGCGCAGGGCGTGCTCGAACTCGACCACGGGGGTGAAGGACTCCCGGGTGATGCTCAGATCGATGCCGTCGCGCTTGGCGTGCTCGTGGGCCGCGGCCTCGATGCCGGCGATGACGGTGTCGAGAGTCCCCTGGTCGGCGGCGCGGGAGTCGAGCCAGCCACGGACGAGGGAGGGGATGGCGTTGACCCCGTTCGGCTCCACGGCGATCTTGCCGAAGGTCGCCAGCGCGCCGGCGAGGCGGGCCTGCTGCCGGGCCGCGAGGACGGTCGCGGCGTACGTGAGCATCGGGTCGCGGCGGTCGTCCAGGCGGGTGGTGCCCGCGTGGTTTGCCTCGCCGTGGAAGTCGAACCGCCAGCGGCCGTGCGGCCAGATGGCGGAGGCGATGCCGACCGGGTCGCCGGACAGGTCCAGCGCCCTGCCCTGCTCGACGTGCAGTTCGACGAACGCGCCGATCCGGGCGAGGCGCTCCGGGTCGGGGCCGATGGTGCCCGGGTCCTGCCCGGCGCGTTCCATGGCCTCCGGGAGGCTCACGCCGTCCGCGTCGCGCAGCTCGTGCGCCTTGTCGACGGTGAGCTGCCCGGCGGCGAGCCGGGACCCGACGCAGGCGAGTCCGAACCGGGCGCCTTCCTCGTCACCGAAGTTGGTGATGGCCAGGGGCCTGGTGAACTCCGCTCCCCTGCGGCGGAGTTCGTCGAGTGCGGCGAAGGAGGACACGACGCCGAGCGGCCCGTCGAAGGCGCCGCCGTCCGGGACGGAGTCCAGGTGGGAGCCGGTGACCACGGCATCTCCCGCGAGGGGGTCGCCGAGCCAGGCCCACTGGTTGCCGTTGCGGTCGAGCTCGAAGGTGAGCCCGCGCGCCTCGGCCTGCGCCTTGAACCAGGCCCGGCAGTCGGTGTCGGCGGCGGTCCAGGCGTAGCGGCGGTAGCCGCCGCTGCCCCGGTGGCGGCCGATGGGCAGGAGGTCCCGCCACATCTCGTGGAAGGACGCCCCGGCGGCGGCCTGCGCCGGGCCGACGGGGGCTGCGGCAGCGGCGGCCGCGGCCGCGACACGGGGTCCGCCTGCCGCAGCCTTGGCCGGAGGGCGGCCGAAAGCCGCGCCGGCCCCGGCCGGCGTACCGGCGGCCGCCGCCGCAGCCGGGGTACCCGCGGCAGTGGCAGCGTCCGGGGCGCCCATCGAGGTGCGGCCGGCGTCCGGGGCGCCCGTCGGGTCGGTGACGGGTTGGTTCATGGTCACGCCTGGTCGCCCTCGCGCATCGGGATGCGGACGCCCCGCTCGGCGGCGACCGTCTCCGCGGTCTCGTAGCCCGCGTCGACGTGCCGGATGACGCCCATGCCCGGGTCGTTGGTCAGGACGCGGCGGAGCTTCTCGCCCGCGAGCTCGGTGCCGTCGGCGACCGAGACCTGGCCGGCGTGGATCGAGCGGCCCATGCCGACGCCGCCGCCGTGGTGGATGGAGACCCAGGACGCGCCGGAGGCCACATTGACCATGGCGTTCAGGAGTGGCCAGTCGGCGATCGCGTCGGAGCCGTCCTTCATCGCCTCGGTCTCGCGGTACGGGGAGGCCACCGAGCCGCAGTCGAGGTGGTCGCGGCCGATGGCGAGCGGAGCGGCGAGGGTGCCGTCGGCGACCATGTCGTTGAAGAGCGCGCCCGCCTTGTCGCGCTCGCCCTGGCCGAGCCAGCAGATCCGGGCGGGCAGGCCCTGGAACTGGACGCGCTCGCCGGCCATCTTGATCCAGCGGTGCAGCGACGCGTTCTGCGCGGAGTCGTCCTTGGGGAAGAGCTTGAGGAGTGCCTGGTCCGTCTTGTGGATGTCCGACGCCTCGCCGGACAGGGCCGCCCAGCGGAACGGGCCCCTGCCCTCACAGAAGAGCGGGCGGATGTACGCGGGGACGAAGCCCGGGAAGTCGAACGCCCGGTCGTAGCCGGCCAGTCGGGCCTCGCCGCGGATCGAGTTGCCGTAGTCGAAGACCTCGGCGCCGGCGTCCATGAAGCCGACCATGGCCTCGACGTGCCTGGCCATGGACTCACGGGCGCGCAGCGTGAAGTCCGCGGGCTTCTCGGTGGCGTACGACTCCATGTCGTCGAAGTCCATGCCCAGCGGCAGGTAGGCGAGCGGGTCGTGCGCGGAGGTCTGGTCGGTCACGATGTCGACCGGGGCGCCCTCGGCGAGCATCCGCGGCAGCAGCTCGGCGGCGTTGCCGAGGAGGCCGATGGAGAGCGGCCTGCGGGCGTCGCGGGCCTCGACGGCGAGCTGGAGGGCGTGCTCCAGGTTGTCGGCCTTGACGTCCAGGTAGCGGTGCTCGATGCGCCGGTCGATGGCGCGCGGGTCGACGTCGATACAGATGGCGACGCCGTCGTTCATCGTCACGGCGAGCGGCTGGGCGCCGCCCATGCCGCCCAGGCCAGCGGTCAGCGTGATGGTGCCCGCCAGCGTCCCGTTGAACTTCTTGGCGGCGACGGCGGCGAAGGTCTCGTACGTGCCCTGGAGGATGCCCTGGGTGCCGATGTAGATCCACGATCCGGCGGTCATCTGGCCGTACATGGTGAGCCCGAGCTGCTCCAGGCGCCGGAACTCCTCCCAGTTGGCCCAGTCGCCGACCAGGTTGGAGTTGGCGATGAGCACGCGCGGCGCCCACTCGTGGGTCTGCATCACGCCGACCGGACGCCCGGACTGGACGAGCATCGTCTCGTCCTGCTTCAGGGTGGTCAGCGTGCGCACCATCGCGTCGAAGGAACGCCAGTCCCGTGCCGCCTTGCCCGTGCCGCCGTAGACGACGAGCTTGTCGGGGTGCTCGGCGACCTCGGGGTCGAGGTTGTTCTGGAGCATGCGAAGGGCGGCTTCCTGCTGCCATCCCAGGGCGCTCAGCTCCGTACCGCGCGGCGCCCGTACGGGTCGGGGTCCTGACATGGTGTGCCTCCTCGCGTGACGACTATTGTCTATTCACATCCTGACCAGCTGAATAGAACTAGTCAATACGACCGTGCCTCTGCGTCGCGACACATCGGATGGTTGGCTGGAACACATGCCTGCGGAGAACAGCCCGGACACGAGCCCCACCATCGTCGTCACACCCCGGACCGACACCGGCCCCGGCGCGGACATCAGCCCCGCAGACCGGCGCGACCGGGCCGTACGGGCCGCGGTCGAGCAGGGCATCACCGGCCCCGGCCACCCCATCGTGGGCCTGCTCGACATCACCGGCATCCGCACCGCCGCCGCCGCGCTGCGCGCCGCCTTCGCCGAGGTCACCCCGCCCGGCACCCCGGTCCTGCACGCCTTCGCCGTGAAGGCGACACCGCTGATCCCCGTCCTGCGGCTGCTGTACGAGCACGGGGGCATCGGCGCCGAGGTCGCGAGCCCCGGCGAACTGGCCCTGGCCCGCGCCGCCGGCGTCCGCCCGGAGCACACCGTCCTGGACTCCCCAGCCAAGACACCCGCCGAGCTGCGCGAGGCGCTCGCCCTGGGCATCGCGGTCAACGCGGACAACGCCCAGGAGCTCGCACGCATCGACGCCATGACCCGCTCCGCCCCCACCTCCTCCCCCATCGGCCTGCGGGTCAACGCGCAGATCGGCGCCGGTTCCATCGGCGCGCTCTCCACCGCCACCGCCACCTCGAAGTTCGGGGTGGCGCTGCGCGATCCCGGCGCCCGCGAATGGGTCGTACGCGCCTATCTGGACCGCCCCTGGATGACCCGGCTGCACACCCACTCCGGCTCACAGGGCCTGCCGCTGGAGCTGATGGCCCGGGGCGTGGCGGAGGCGTACACGCTCGCCGAGGAGATCAACACGGCGGCCGGCCGGCAGCAGATCGACACCCTGGACATCGGCGGCGGACTGCCGGTGAATCCACTGTCCGACACCTGGACCCCGACGTTCGCCGACTACGCCCGGCTGCTGAAGCAGCAGGTCCCCGGCCTGCTCGACGGGCGCTACGGCCTGGTGACCGAGTTCGGCCGTTCGCTGCTCGCCAAGCAGGGCACCGTACTGACCCGCGTCGAGTACGCGAAGACCTCCGGGGGCCGCCCCATCGCCCTGACCCACGCCGGCGTCCAGATCGCGACGCGCACCGTCTACGACCCCGCCTCCTGGCCGCTGCGCATCGCCGCGTACGACGCGAAGGGCCGCCCCAAGCCGGGCCCGGCCGTCGCCCAGGACGTGGCGGGACCGGCCTGCTTCGCGGGCGACCTGCTCGCCGAGAACCACCCGCTCCCGCTCCTCGAACAGGGCGACCATGTGGCGGCGTTGGACACCGGCGCGTACTACCTGGCCGCGCACTACACGTACAACAGCCTTGCTCGGCCGGGGATTTACGGCTTCACGGCCACCCCCGGCGGAGTGCGCTTCAGCGCCGTAAGGGCTCCGCAGACCCTCGACGAGATCGTCGCCGAGTCCGGAGGGGCGCGTCCGGACGCACTGATCTAGGAACCGGCGGGCCCACCGATGCCGGGTCCGGAGGCGCCGATCCGGGGCGCCGGGCCAGGGGCGCGACATCCCGCGCGCCGACCGTACGGCGTCTCGCGGTCACATATCGTCGGACTATAGCCACAGCGGGGCATGTGCCGCCGGAAAATCCCCGAACTCCCCTTCGCTGCACGCACGTTCAGTAATATCCCCGTCACTGTTGGGCGTCGCGCCCCGGGGAGGGAAATTCGGCGTGCCCGGAATTGATGAGTGTTTGCTCGAAGCCATGCTGTTGCCCGGTGCCCAGGGCGCCGCCGTGATCGACTGGACCAGTGGGCTGGCACTGGGGACGGTCGGGGACTCCCCCAACGACGACCACGAGACCACCGCGGTCGAGACGGCTGAGCTGGCCCGGATGGCGACCGAGCACCCCGCCTTCGCACCCGGCGCCGGCGACGGGCTCCCGGTCGAGGACGTGATCATCAGCAACCGCAACGGCTACCACCTCCTGCGGTTCATCGAGACATCCTTCGACAGCAGCGTCTTCCTGTACATCTGGCTCGACCGTGAGAGGGGCAACCTCGCACTCGCCCGGATCCGCATGCGCGACCTCGCCCAACGGCTGGTCCTCGCGTGAGAACCCCCGTCTCCCCGATGCTGCTGCGGCTCGCCGATGAGCGCGCCACCGGTGCGCTGCTGCGGGACCGCGGCACCCTGTACCTCCTCGACGGGAAGGTGGTGCACGCGGAGAGCCCCGCCTCTCCCGGCATCGAGGTCCTGCTCACCATGGCGGGGCGGCTGCGGCCCGAGGAGTGGCGGCAGGCCGTCTCCGAGGCGGGCGCCCTCGGCAGGGTCGGCCGCTTCCTCGTCGACAGCGGCCGGGTGAGCGGCGGCGAGCTGGAGTTGTGCCATCTCGGCGCGCTGTACGACGCCGCCTACTTCGTCCTCGCCCCCGACAGCGGCCCCACCAGGTTCCGGCACGGCGTGGCCCACTGGATCGGCCCGGTGCGCCCCGTGCCCGTGGCCGTCGTGGACCGGGAGTCGCAGCGGCGGCGGAAGCTCCTGGACCGGATCTGGCCGCACCAGGAGACCGACACCGCGCCCGTCCTGCGGACCGCGGCCGGGCATCGGGGCGGCACACCCGTCACGCCCCGGCAGCGTGCCGTGCTGGACCTCGCCGACGGCGAGCACACCGCGCCCGACATCGCCCGCGCCCTGGGACGGGCCGCGTTCCACACCCTGCTGGACGTCCGCAGGCTGGCCGCGGCCGGGGCCCTGGAGGCGCCGCGCACGCCCGCCCCGACGGCCCTCCCGGACCAGCTGTCGATGCCCGTCCGGGTGGCGGCGGAATGCGCCGCCACCGAAACCGATATCGCCCTGCTGCGCCGATTGCGCGACGCATTGGAGGCTCTGTGATCCGCGCCCTTCGACAGCGCGCCGAGAGGAGACAGCTGATGTCGGCCGAAGCCGAAGTACTGGAAGAACTGGGCAGGTTGAGGGCGAGGATGCCCCAGCTGACCGGCGTGCTCGCGGCCAGCACCGACGGGCTCGTGATCGCCCAGGACTGCCGGGCCCTGGAGGCGGAGGGCATCGCCGCGCTCACCGCGGCCGCCCTCGGCGTCTCGCTGCGGCTCACCGAGGCCGCAGGCCAGGGGGACTTCCGGGAGCTCCTGATCCGCGGCGAAGCAGGCTACGTCGCCACCTACGCGGCGGGCTCGTCCGCCGTCCTCACCGTCTTCGCGGAACCGCGCATCAACGTGGGCCGCATGCACCTCGAGGCGCGCCGCTCCGGTGCGCGCCTCGGCGAACTGGTCGACGGCGCTCTGGAGCGTACCGACCAGGCATGACCGACCAGAGATCCATCGGACAGTCAGAGATACAGCCAGAGATACCGAAGGAACGTGAAACGCCATGGCCAAGACCGAAGTTGCACTCAAGGAAGCGATGACCTCCATCGAGGGGGCGCTCGGTGTCGCACTCGTCGACTACACCAGCGGGATGGCACTCGGAACGGTGGGCGGGGGCAAGGACCTCGACCTGAACGTCGCCGCCGCGGGCAATACCGATGTGGTCCGCGCCAAGGTACGCACCATGGAACACCTCGGCCTCAAGGACGAGATCGAGGACATCCTGATCACCCTCGGCACTCAGTACCACCTGATCCGGCTGCTGAAGTCGCGCAACACCGGCACCGGTCTCTTCCTCTACCTGGCGCTGGACTCCTCGCAGGCGAACCTGGCGATGGCCCGCCACCAGCTCAAGAAGATCGAGGGCGATCTGGACGTCTGAGGCATGGGCTCCCGGGGCCTGGGCTTCCGAGGCCCGCCCGGCCCGTCAGTGACGGCGCCGCGCCCCACCCGGCGCGGTGTCACCCCGGCCCGCCCGGCCACCGGCCCGCACACTCCGCCCACAGGCCCCGCGCTCCCTCCACGGATGGATCCGTTCGGGAGCGTCACGGTCACTGACATGGCCTCGGCCCTCTTCCCGACCACAGGTCAGAGACTGCTGAGGCGACTACTGGGCGCCGGCGCGGTGGGGGCAGTCGCCGACGTGGAAAGGGGTCGTTCTCCCACGGCGCCTGGTTCCAGTCGCTGGCAACGACGCTGCCCAGCATCTGACCGGCCTTGAGACCGCCATCCACTCGTGCACGAAGTCCCAAGTCAGCAACCTGGGACTTCGCCGTCGTCCAGCCGGACCAGGGTCGGCGGCCACAATGCCGGAGCCGACGCCTCGGCATCGGGGACAAGGTGTACCGCGTAGAGGCGCCTGCCGGTTTCGGCGGGCGCCTTTCCGTGGGTGACTTGCCTGTCGGCTGCGCCACACCGGCGCGGACTCGCGGGGCACTCCCGGCCGTTCACCGCACGCTGATGTCCGCCCACACCACCTTGCCGACGTTACGTTCCGTCACACCCCAGGCCTCCGCCAGCGCCTCCACCAGCAGCAGCCCGCGCCCGTCCACTTCGACGCCATCCTGCGGTACGCGCGGTCGCGGCCGGCGCTCGCCCCGCGTGTCCGCGACTTCGATGCGGACCCGGCCTCCCCGAAGCAGTACGAGCCGCAGCTCGAAGTCCCGTCCCGGCACATGCCCGTGCGTCACGGCGTTCGCGGCCAGCTCGGCGACGATCTGGGCGGCGGCGTCGGACGGGGTGGTGCCGAACGGCACACCCCACGCGTCGAGCTGGTGGAGGGCGAGCATCCGCGCCAGCCGCGCACCCCGACGGGTGGAGCTGAAGCGCTGGACGAACTCGGCTGCGACAGAAGCGATTTCGGCGTTCATGTGACAGAGCGTGGCCGCCCGGCCGTACCCTGACCAGGAGTAGCCGTTGGACGCTGGGTAACTGTACGGATACGGACGGCAGGCCGTACGGCACGTCGGCCGTGACCGAGAGGGCGGTACGGATGACGGAAACCGGGAACCAGGAAGCTCGCCCGGAGCTGCCCTCCGAGGTGGACGGGACCGCGCACCTGTTCCGCGCGATCGGCAAACAGATCAAGGTGCTCCGCGACAACCTCGCCATGAGCCAGAAGGAGTTGGCGGCGGCCACGCACTGCGGCCTCGACCTCATCTCCGCGATGGAACGGGGCGTACGGACGCCACAGCCCGAGTTCCTGGAAGTCGCGGACGGCGCGCTGAAAGCGGGCGGGGTACTGCGGGCGGCGATCCCGGACGTACGGGAGGCGCAGGCGAGGGCGCGTACGCGGCACCCGGATTGGTACCGGGACTACGCGAAGCTGGAGGCGGAATCGGTTGAGCTGCACCACTACGGAAACCAGGCCGTGCACGGGCTGCTCCAGACTGAGGAGTACGCGAGGGCGATCTTCGCTCAGTGGTGGCCACTACTGAGCGAAGAGTCCATCGACAAGCGAGTGGCCGACCGGCTTTCCCGCCAGCAGATATTCGAGCAGTGGCCCTCGCCCACCTTCAGCTTCGTCCTGGAAGAGGTGGTGCTCCAACGGCCGATCGGCGGATGCGAGGTGCTGAATCGCCAGTTGCGTCAGTTGCTCCGACTGGGGCGACTGCGCACAGTGGAACTCCAGGTCATGCCGACGGAGCGCGAGGAACATCCGAATATGGACGGCTCGTTCACATTGTCGACCACCAAGCGCGAGCAGCAGGTGGGCTATACAGAAATCCAGGGCCACCCGCGCCTGGTCACCGATGCACGTGAGGTCCGCGAGCTCGCCGCTCGCTATGGGATGATCCGGGCTCAGGCTCTCAGGCCTCGGGAGTCGCTGGCCTTGATCGAGAAGATGCTGGGAGATCGATGAACACCGAAGAGCTCACCTGGTTCAAGTCCAGCTACAGCGGCGGTGCGGGCGGCGAGTGCATCGAAGTCGCCTACCACTGGCGTAAGTCCACCTACAGCAGCGGCGAGGGTGGCGAGTGCGTCGAGGTGGCCGCACACCCCACCACCATCCACGTCCGCGACTCCAAGGTCACCGAAGGCCCGCAGCTCGCGGTCGCCCCCGGCCCCTGGGCCGCGTTCGTCTCGTACGCCCGCGCCTGACCCGCACCGCGCGCAGTGCCCTCACCCGCTGGCCGTTGGCCGCTGGTGGGGGCATTTCGCTGTCCATGTGCGGAAGTTGAGATCGGTGATGTACGGTGACCGCGACATCACGCTTCGTGTTCGCCTGAACGCGGGGCGGTCCCCGGCGGTGCTACCAACACCATCCGAGGACCTTCACCATCGAGGACACATGGAGTCCACGAGGATGCTTCGGCATGCTATCGCGCCCCTTCGGCGCTACACGAAGGCTTCGCACGACGTGGTGCAACATCCCCGTCTCAACAGCGACGCCAAGATTCTTCTGGTGTACGTGCAAGGGCTCCCGGAGGGCTCGACCGCCAGGCCCCTCAGCGCGCACGCCGAACGCCTCGGCATCAAGGGCCGGGCGTACCAGAAGGCCAAGCAACTCCTCACCGCCTGCGGCTTCTTCCACCAGTGGCGCCACCAGGACGAGCGCGGCCACTGGGTCACCGACCAGCTCCTCGCCAACGTCCACCTCACCCCCGAGGCCGCGACGGGCATCCGCGACGGCGACGTACCGAGTGCGCACATGCGGACGGTCGGTGAACCGACGCGTCGGGTGGTCGGTGGTTACCTTCCCGCAGACAAGAACGGGGAGAAGAACACCCCCCACCCACCCCACCAAGCGCACAAGCCCGAAGAGGCACCGGAACCGGAACCGGCACAAGACCCCGAACGCACCGTCGCAGAACGCGTGTTGCTGTCCCTGCGCCACACCCGCCGCGAACTCCACCTCGGCGAACGCGAAGCCCGTACCCTCTCCGAGAAAGCCGCCGACTGGCTGCGCAGAGGCATCAGCCCGGCAGACCTGCACCACGCCCTGACCAGCGCACTCCCACCCAGCGGCGTCCGCACCGCAGTCGGATTCCTACGACACCGGCTCACCGAAAAGATGCCGGAGCAGATGCCGCAGGAGCACGCAGCCCCCGCACCCGGGCCGCCGGACACACCCCAGCCACCGCCCCGGCCCCACCCCCTCACCACCTGCGAGGGCCCCGGCCCCGAACACGTCTTCCGGCCGCTGGGCGACGAGACGCACTGCGGGCCGTGCCGCCAGGAGCAGGCCTGGGAGGCCCACCACACGAAGCACCCACCACTCGCACCAGAAGCGGGAGCGGGCGCCGTTCCGGCGTACGGACAGTGCTCGGGCTGGTAGGGGGTGTGATCGGTAACAGGTGATCGTCTGCCGTGCGGGCGGTTTGCCGGAAACGCGGGCCATCTACGCCTCCTCGTGATCATCTGCGTTCCGGGATGTCAGGGAGCGTTCCTCGAAGTGATCAAACGATCACCGGAATGGCCGGACAATCGCCCTGCGCGACGAATGCGCGGGGCCGGGCGGTGGAACGGGTCCAGGGGCCGCTATGGCTGCTCGGACCGCCCTGTGCCGAGTCGCGGCCCGTCGACCGGTCTGTTTCGATGCGTGAGAAGGGCATGTCGGCCGTGAACAGCGCGCCGCGTGTGACGCTGCACTCGTCCCCGGCGCGTTCCCCGCGTCTCCCGGACAGGTCCCCGCCCGTCTTTGACGCCGTACGCTTCGCCTCCTCCGACGGAGTGACGCCCCCTCACGCTTCCGGGAGAACCGACGTGGCCGAGCTCGTTGACATCAACACCGCCCCCGCGCAGGAACTGGCGAAACTCCCCGGCGTCGGCGAGACCATCGCTGGCAGCGTCATCGCCCATCGCGACAAGCACGGCCCCTTCGACTCCGTCGAGGGCCTGCTGCGCGTCCCGGGGGTCACCGAGCACCTCCTCGCCCGACTGCGGCGTCTGGTCACCGTCGGCACACCGCCCGGACGCCCGCCGGCGTCCGAGACCGTCGACGTACAGCTCACCGACCCCAGCGGGACCGGGGACTTCACCGGCCACTCTGTCTCCGTCACCGGGGTGCGCGCGACGGGTCAGGAGGCCACTGGGGACGTTCCCTTCGCGACCTCGGGACCCACCGGCGCCGACGGTCTGGTCACCCTCAGCCTGCCCGCCCGGGCGACACTCGCCGGCGATGTCGCCTTTCAGGCGCACGCACCCGACGGCGAGCTGCTCGCGGGCACCAGCCATGCGGGCGCTTCGCTGCCGCGGACGGTCAAGCTCACCGTGGCGGCACGCGAACCCGGCACCACCGTCGCCAACGACGACCCCGCCGCCGGCCGACCCTCCCGCGTGCGCGGGAGGGTCATCGACTCGGCCGGACACCGCCAGGCGGCAGGTCTCCAGGTCGTCCTCTGGGGCGCCGAGAACCCGAACCCACAGCCGCCGGACTTCCGCGCCCTGACCGTCTCCACGACCGACGCGCAGGGGCACTTCACCGGCCCCTACCCGCTGGGGCCCTTCACCGCCGCGCATGCCACGGTCGGCCTGGAGGACCAGGTCGTCACCGTTCCCGTACACCTGGAGGGCCAGGGGGCCTTCCCGGAGCGGGTGCTGCTCGTCGTCGACCTGCCCGAGCCCCTCGCCGAGGACGACTGCTCCTGCCACGACCCCGGGACCGCGCCGAGGTCTCCCGACGCCACCGATCTCGCCCGGGCGGACGGCACCTTCTCGACCGACGCCGGCATGGGCCGCTGCGTGGACTTCACCAAGCCCGACCGGACCCTGGAGGAGTACAGCTTCACCTACCTCGTACGGACGACCGAGCCCGAGATCAAGGGGCTCGAACTGGACGAGCCGTCCAAGGTCCCCGGCTACCGGCTCGACGCGTTCGTCAAGGGCGAGGTGTACCAGCCGGTCACCGGCTTCCAGCCCGGCGACCCGGGAGGACCCGCGCGCGTCACCGCGCCGATGAGCGCGCGCGTGGACGTGGTCGGCACCCCCAGCGAGGCGGACGTGCGGGACGAGGCCGTCCCCTCGATCACCGGGTTCATCGACGCGGCGGCGCTGAAGAACCTGACCCGCAACCCCGGTGCCTCACGGCTCAAAGCCGTGTACGCCGCCGACCGGCTGACCCGTCACGGCGACCTCCAGCGCTACCTCGGTGGGGTGGTCGCCAAGCCGCCCGGGCGGCGGCGGCTGACCGCCGGCACCCCCGTGGACTGGGACGACGACCCCACGGTCCACCAGGCCAGCACCATCGCGCACGGGCACATCCTGAGGTTCAAGCAGGAGTGGGTCGCCGACGGCTACTCCATGGGCAACCTGCTCTACAGCCTGCCGCTCGCGCCCGGTCAGAAGAAGCAGATCGCCGTCGTCGACTGGGAGCGCCGCGAGACCACCGCCCGCGAGGAGCTCCGGGAGTCCCACGACAGCCTGGAGGCGAGCCTCACCCGCGACCGGGACATCAGCGAGATCGTCAGCGGAACCCTCAGCGAGTCGATGCGCGGCGGCTCCCACTCGTCGGCGGGCGCCATCGCGGCGGGAATCGGTATCGGCGCGATCATCGAGCCCGTGGCCGGTCTTCTCGGCGTCGGCGGAGGCCACTCCAGCGCCGACAGCTCCGCCTGGCAGGACTCTTCGCGCTCCACGGCCGCCAACGCGCTCAACCAGCTCCGCGACCGGACCGTCCAGGCCGCCTCCTCCGTCCGCACCCAGCGCACCTCCGTCGTGCACACCGTCGCGCAGGGCGAGCGAGTGGTGGCGACCACCGAATCGGTCGCCAACTACAACCACTGCCACGCGCTGACCATCCAGTACTTCGAGGTGCTGCGCCATCTGCTGGTCAGGGAACGGCTGGTGGACGTCCAGGAGTGTCTGCTCGTTCCGCTGCTGATGTCCTGGTTCACCGACGACAAGGCGCTGCGCTGGCGCAACACCCTGGCGAGCGCGGTGCCGCGCTCGCTGCGCGGCGGCTTCGACGCCCTGGACCGGATCGACGCCGGCTACGCGGGCAGCGATCTGCCGCTCGGGCGGTACGCGGACGAGAACCTGGAGTCCGTCGAGGGCGAGCTGAATCTGCGCTTCCAGCTCGCCCGGCCCCGGGACAAGGACGAGGCGTTCGACCCGGCGGCCTGGGCCCCGCTGCTCGGCCTGTTCGGATTCACCCCTCAGGACTTCTATGACCAGAACCTGAAGGGCCAGCAGTTCAAGGACCGGGTCTTCCTGGAACAACTCGGGCCGAAGATCGCCTCGAGCGTCGTCCAGCATCTGCGGGTGAAGGCGATCAAGAACGACGAGTCGATCGTCGATCTGTCGGTCGATCCCACGCTCGTCTCGGGCTTCGTCAACGATGCGAGCCTCTTCGTCTCCCTGCGGATGGCAGCCTCCCTGCCCCCGGTGAAGCGCTCCGACATCAAGGCCGTGGTGGTCTCTTCCCGGCTCGAACTGTTCGGCCTCCCGTTCGTGATCGATCTGCTTCCGGCCGGCTCCCGGGTCGTCGTCGACTCAGGATCGCTGCGCTACCGCACCGCCCACTTGTCGTCGGCGCTGTTCACCAGCTCCTTCATCCGCAACGACCTCACCGGGTACGACGATGTCCGCATCGAGACCCCGCTGAGCCGCCGGGAGCTGCGCAACCCGCGCGAGGAGGACAAGGAGCTCGCCCGCAACCTCCTCGATCACCTCAACGAGAACATCGAGCGCTACCACCACATCCTGTGGTCTCGGATGAGCGACGCCCGCCGGTTCATGCTGCTCGACGGCTTCGAAGCGCCCAACAGCGGCGGCCGTTCGGTCGCCAGCGTCGTCGAGAACGAGCTGATCGGCATCGTCGGCAACAGCCTGGTCCTGCCCGTGGCCCGGGGCTTCCACCTCGACCCCACGTACACCCAGGACGCCCAGGACCCGATCGACCTCCTGGAGCACTACCAGCCGAACACCCCCATCGAGCCCTCGCGGATCGCCGTCCCCACCAGCGGGGTGTACGCGGAGGCGGTCATGGGCGCCTGCAACTCCTGTGAGGAGATGGACGAGAACCGCTTCTGGCGCTGGGAGGAGTCCCCGATCCCCGACTCGCCGCCGCAGATCCTGCCCGCCTCCACCGACACCCGCCGGGCCACCCCCTCCGAGGTCACGCCGACAGACTTCCCGCAGCCGATCATCGCGATGCAGAACGCCCCGGCCGCGCCCGACCCGACGGGGGTCGGGGCCGCGCTGACCCTCCTCGGCCAGTCCGGTGCCTTCCGCGACCTGGCCGGCCTGGAGGGTACGCAGAAGAACGCGGCGGCGGCTCTGGAGCAGGCCTTCACCACCGCGACCGCGTTCGGCACCAAGGCCGCCGACCTGGCCCTGCAGGCGAAGATGAGCAAGGACATCGACAAGGCGCTCAAGGCCATCAAGTCGGCGAAGGCCGAGGGGCTCATTGACGACAAGGAGGCGTCCGAGCTGACGTCCACGGCGCTCCGCGGCATGGTCGGCGCCGGGACCACCAACCCGGAGTCCTCGACCTCGACGAAGGAGGTCAAGGAGATCACCGACACCGCCGGCGAGAACCAGGCGTCGGTCAAGGTCACCCGGCCCACCGGCGAGCAGGTCGACGTCGACGCCCGTCCCGTGATGCCCGGAGCGAGCCCTCCGCACGACGCGGGCGTCCCGCCTGCCGCGGGTGTGCCGCAGGCGCCGGTGGAGATCGCCATCACCGGAGGGACGCACACCCTGGATCCCCTGGGCGGCGGGCCTCCGGCGGAGTTCGTCTTCACCATCAAGGACCTGAGCGCGATCACTGCGGACAAGGTGACGCTCACGATCAACGACACCCTCAACACGGTGTACGAGGAGGTCCTGCCTCAGTCGTTCCTGTCCAGCGGACGCCATGTGTGGCGCTGGAACGGTCGCAATACGAGCGGAGGCTTCGACGGGGACAGTCTCAGGCATCAACTGTCCCTGATGCTCACCTTCGAGTACCAGGGACAGACCACCATCGACAAGCTGGTCACACTGGACAGCAGGCCCGCACGCGGCTGGACGAGTTCGAGGGTGGACACCGCGGGCAAGAAGGTCGCCGTCGATGTGTACGTCGACTGCCAGAACGAGGACGATTTGCCGCAAGCCACCTACGAGAAGCTGCGCGGGCTCGTCCTGAGCGGCATCGGAAAGTACTGGTCGCGATCGGTGACGCTCGGCAGCGACACCTATGTGGTGACGACCACCGCGCATCAGCGGAACTACGCCTCGGAGGACCTCGACCTGTACATCGAGAACGGTTCGGGTTTCCGGCGCAGCCACAACTCCGGGCTCGTCGACGCCTCGATCTTCTACAACAAGGGATTCCACGGCGGTATGACCGCCAAGGCTGACCAGGAGTTCGAGAAGACGGCGGCGCACGAGTTCGGGCACAGCGTGCTGGAGGCGTGGGGCGGCAAGGCGCTCTCCTGGGGCCACAAGGGCACGGTGAACGCCAACCCCCTGAAGTTCTGGAACTTCCAGGACTTCTCGTCGAGCGCCACGCCCCACCCGACGACCGGCGAGATCGACCTGATGAAGTACTACACCGACGCCGGACCGGCCGATTTCCACAGCAGGGTCGTCGCGGCGAACGAGGATGTGCTCAGGCTCATCGGCGTCACGGGTGTGACACTGCGGATGCCGTAGGAGCCTGTCCGCCAGGGCTGCTCGGCCTTGGCGGACGGCCGCTCAGCCCTCCCGTACGGCCAGCGCCAGGTAGCGGGCGTCGTCGTCCACGTAGCTCTCAGAAAAGGCCGCTGGACCTGTAGGTGTGATCACGCGAGTCGGCGGCGGGCAGGGTTGGCCGGTTGCCGCCGAGGCAGAGCATGACGAGGGCGATGACGGCGTCGGCGTCGGCGTCGGCGGAGCGGAAGCCGAAGCCGAAGCCGAAGCCGAAGCCTCGGCGGATGGTCAAGCCCCTCCAGACTTGCCCGGCGCAAGAACTCACCAGGTCCGGCAGGCCGTACGCCATGCCGAGAATCTCACCGTCCGGAGAACCCGAACAGGCTTGACCCGCGTACGCCCTACTCCACGAACAGGCCGCCCGCCGCCGCCTTCGCGTCGAACTCCTCAAGGCGCGCCTGCGCGTCCGGCAGGTCGTCGCACATCGCCTCCAGCAGGACGCGCCCCAGCAGCATCGGCGCGCACGCGGTGTCGAAGGCGAGGCCGGTGCCGACCGCCGCCGGGATCAGCAGGTCGCTGTACCCGGCGACCGGGGCGAACGCGGAGTCGGCGACGGTGACCACGGCGAGGCCCTGATCCCTGGCGTACGCCAGCGCGTCGAGCACTTCCTTCGGGTGGCGGGGCAGCGCGAAGCACAGCAGGGCGCTGGCGCCCGCGCGGCGGGCCGCGTCGATGCGGTCGGCGAGCATCGTGCCGCCCTCGTCGAGCAGGCGCACGTCCGGGTGGACCTTGGCCGCGAAGTAGGCGAAGCCGCGGGCCTGCGAGGAGGCGGCGCGCAGGCCGAGCACGGGCAGCGGGCGGGACGCGGCGAGCAGCCGGCCCGCCTGCTCGACGGGGCGCGGGTCGGCGAGCAGTTCGGCGAGGTGGCGAAGGTTCTCGATCTCGGCCTGGACCGCCTGCTGGTACTCGTTGTACGTGACCTCGCCGCCGGAGGGTCCGGTCGGCGCGACCTCCCGCAGGTGCTTGCGCAGCGCCGGATAGCCGTCGAAGCCGAGCGCGACGGCGAACCGGGTGACGGACGGCTGGCTGACGCCGGCCAGCTCGGCGAGCTCGACACTCGACAGGAACGGCACATCGGCGGCCTTGCGCACCATGCAGTGCGCGATGCGCCGCTGGGTCGGGGTGAGCCGGTGCTCCTCGAAGAGCTGCTGCAGTCGTGCGGCAGGGCTGTCGCTCATGCCATCCCCCTCGAAGGTCCATTCATCCGTTGCATCCGTCAAAGGTCCGCTCATCCGCTAAAGGTCGACGAACTGGTCGAGCAGCGCGGTCGCCACCCTCACATCATCGGTGAGCGGGCGGTCCACGACGTCCGCCTCCAGCGCCGCGTCCGCCAGGTCGAAGGCCAGGCCGACCGGCGGACCGGGGTCGATCCGCAGGTCGCGCCGGTGCAACGCCCGTACGGAGGCGACGAGTTCGCAGCCGACGACGTGACGGTACGCGTCGCAGGCCCGCAGTGTCTGACGGGCCCCGCGGGAGGCGAAACTGGCCTGTTCCTCGACGCCCCCGGAGAGCACCGCGTGGCCGAGCGACGCGGGGGCGGAGAAGTCCCGCGGGTCGCCGAGGGCGGCCCCGGCGGCGTACTCCCAGGGGTGTTCGCCGATGAGGGCGAGGGCGAGGCCGAGCTGGGAGAGGGCGGCGATGTCGCCGGTACCGACCGAGCCGTATTCGTTGACGACGGGGTACGCGCCGGATTCCAGGGCCTCGCACAGGGCGGTGACGACGGTGGGGCGCAGGCCCGCGCCGCCGGCGAGCGGCTGGTCGGCGCGGACGGCGAGTCCGCGCTCATCGAGTCATTTCTGGAGAAGGTCGACCAGCGCCTCGACGGCGTGGTGGACCGCCGCGTCCGGCGTCAGATGGCCGAGCAGCAGATGCTGGTCGCCCGGAGCGGCACCGAGTCGTCCCACGAGGGGCCCGGCTTCGGCGAGCGGTTCGGCTTCGGAGCGATCTCGCTGGTCCTCGCCATCCGCTGTCGGCGATCGGCGCGGTGAACGCGAACACCGAGGGCCTGGTGATCAGCTGGATAGGGATCATCGGGGTCAACGCGGTGCACGCGGCACGGGGATGGCCGTGGATGTGGCGAAGGTCCCGGGAGAAGTCCGACCGGGAGGCCTGACGGGCCTGTGCGGGACCCGGGCCGAACAGGCCCGGCCCCCGCACACGCGCCGGAAGCTGCCGTGGGGACCGCCGCACCCCCGGTTGCCCGGGAGTCGGGACGACGGCGGTCCCCACGAGGAACACGGTCCGGGTCAGGGCCGGGATGCGTGTCCATGGCGTCCAAGGGGTCCGGGAGCCGCTCCGTAGTCCTTGACGCCGACAACAACCAATGTGCCGGACGCGTGTTAAGCCGGTGCGGCACGGACGTGTCGTGCTCGTACCACTTTCGCGAAGCGGGGACGCGGCCCGCCCAATGTCTGCCGTCCCGCGCCCCACTTTCGCGCCGCACACCGTCCCGCGCCGCTTTCGCGCTCCCCGGCTTTCCCGCTACTGACTTTCGCGCGCGAGGAAGGCCAGCAGGTCCTGCCTGCTCACCACGCCCGTGGGCTTCCCCTCGACCAGCACGATCGCCGCGTCGTGACCGCCCTTGGAGCCCAGCACCGCCATCAGGTCCTCCACGGGCTCGCCCGAGCCGACCTGTGCCAGCGGCGCGCTCATGTGCTTCTCCAACGGGTCGCCCAGCGACGCGCGCTGCGCGAACAGGGCGTCGAGCAGCTCGCGTTCGACGACCGAGCCGATGACCTCGGCGGCCATCACGTCGGGGTGCCCGGCGCCCGGCTTCACGATCGGCATCTGCGAGACGCCGTACTCGCGCAGCACCTCGATCGCCTCGCCGACGGTCTCCTCCGGGTGCATGTGCACCAGCTTGGGGATGGCGCCCTCCTTGTACTTGAGGACGTCGCCCACGCTCGCCGACGGACCGGACTCCTCCAGGAAGCCGTAGTCCGCCATCCACTCGTCGTTGAAGATCTTGCTGAGGTAACCGCGGCCACTGTCCGGCAGCAGTACGACGACCACGTCGTCGGGGCCGAGCCGCTCGGCGACGCGCAGTGCGCCCACGACGGCCATCCCGCAGGAGCCACCGACCAGCAGGCCCTCCTCCTTGGCGAGGCGCCGCGTCATCTGGAACGAGTCCTTGTCCGACACGGCGACGATCTCGTCCGTGACGGTCGCGTCGTACGCCGTCGGCCAGAAGTCCTCACCGACGCCCTCGACGAGGTACGGCCGGCCGGAGCCGCCGGAGTACACGGAGCCCTCGGGGTCAGCGCCGATGACCTGGACCCGGCCCTCGCTGACCTCCTTGAGGTAGCGCCCGGTCCCGGAGATCGTGCCGCCGGTGCCGACGCCCGTGACGAAGTGGGTGATCTTCCCCTCCGTCTGCGTCCACAGCTCGGGGCCCGTGGTCTCGTAGTGCGACCGCGGGTTGTTGGGGTTGCTGTACTGGTCGGGCTTCCAGGCCCCCGGGGTCTCCCGCACCAGGCGGTCGGAGACGTTGTAGTACGAGTCCGGGTGGTCGGGGTCGACCGCGGTCGGGCAGACCACGACCTCTGCGCCGTACGCGCGCAGCACATTGATCTTGTCTGTCGAAACTTTGTCCGGGCAGACGAAAATGCATTTGTAGCCCTTTTGCTGCGCCACGATGGCGAGTCCGACACCGGTGTTTCCACTGGTCGGCTCCACGATCGTGCCGCCGGGCTGGAGCGCGCCGCTCTCCTCAGCCGCCTCGATCATGCGCAGGGCGATCCGGTCCTTCACGGACCCGCCCGGGTTGAAGTATTCGACCTTGGCCAGGACTGTTGCCTGGATTCCGGCCGTCACAGTGTTGAGCCGCACAAGCGGGGTGTTGCCGACGAGGGTGATCATCGAGTCGTGAAATTGCACGGTCTTCTCCGGGGTCTCCGTGATGGTGCGGCCCAGCGTAAGTGTCGCGGGGACCGCGCGTTCACCTTCAGGCGCGATTGAACAGCACCCGCTACCGGGCAGTAAGCATGTGAGCGAGAGGTATCGAGGAGGTGGCTGCGACTGTGTCGAGGGCGAGGGTGGCACGACGGATCGCTGCGGGCGCCGCGTACGGAGGCGGCGGCATCGGTCTGGTGGGTGCGGCGGGGGTGGGGCTCTTCCTCGCCGAGGTCCAGCTGGCGAAGCGGTCCGTGGGCAGTGGTTCGGCCCCGGTTCCGCCGCCGGGGGACGGCCTGTACGGGATGCCCCTGAGCGGGCACACCGGGCTGCCGCCGCTGCGTCTGGGCATGCTGGGCGACTCCACGGCGGCCGGCCAGGGCGTCCGCCGGGCGGGCCAGACGCCGGGGGCGCTGCTGGCATCGGGGCTCGCGGCGGTGGCGGAGCGGCCGGTGGAGCTGCGCAATGTGGCGCAGCCGGGGGCCATGTCGGACGACCTGGAGCGCCAGGTCACGGCGCTGCTGCGGGATCCCGCGCGGCGGCCCGACGTCTGCGTCGTCATGATCGGCGCGAATGACGTCACGCACCGGATGCCGGCCACCCAGTCGGTACGCCATCTTGCGTCAGCGGTACGACGACTACGGACCGTGGGGGCGGAAGTCGTGGTCGGCACTTGCCCCGACCTGGGCACGATCGAGCCGGTCTACCAGCCGCTGCGGTGGCTGGCCCGCCGGGTCTCGCGGCAGCTCGCGGCGGCGCAGACGATCGGCACGGTGGAGCAGGGCGGGCGCACGGTGTCGCTGGGCGATCTGCTCGGCCCGGAGTTCCTGGCGAACCCCCGGGAGCTGTTCGGCCCGGACAACTACCATCCGTCGGCCGAGGGGTACGCGACGGCGGCGATGGCGATGCTCCCGACCCTCTGCGCGGCGCTGGGCCTTTGGCCGGAATCGGACCGGCTGGACGCCTCGCGCGACGAGGACATGCTCCCGGTGGCGAAGGCGGCGGCGGAAGCGGCGGCGGAAGCGGGCACGGAGGTCACCGGTGCCCGAGGCCCCTGGGCCCTGCTCAAGCACCGCCGCCGCAGGCGTCTCCCCACCCACCCGAACACGGAACCGGCCCCGTCGGAGGCGCACCGGGCGTAGGGGCCCCCGGTACGGGCCCCGTTGCCCCCGCCCTGAGGGCGCGGGCGGTACAGGCCGTGCCCCTCCTCCGTGCGCGGAGGGGGGGTGGGGTGGGCCCGGCGGGTGCCTGGCCCACCCGGCGCGAGCCGGGGGCCGTACGCCCCACCCGGGCGCCCTCAGTAGCGTTTCCGCGCCCCAGGCGGAGGAGCCCGGGGCCCCTCCGCGCCTGGACCGGGCGCAGCGCGCCCGGCGGATGCTGTGCGCCGCCGGGCGCGAGCCCGGGGCCACACGCCCCCACCGGGCGCCCCGAGCAGCCTGTCCGCGCCGCAGGGGGAGGGGCCCGCAGCGACAGCACCCGGTTCGGGAAGGAACGGGGCGGGGGAGAAGGAGCCCCTCGCGCGCAGCCCCGCCGCGCCCGACCGCCCCACCCGCGCCCACCCGCCCTGCGGCTGCGGGCGAGGTACGCGCCGCGCGGTGCACCTCCGGCGCGTCGGAGGCGGCCACCCCACCCAAACCCACCCCACCCCGGTGGACGGAATCCGCCGCAGCGATCCGAAGCCGGTGAGGCCCCCCAGGGGCCGATCCGTGCGAGGGTGGCACGAAAGAACTGAGCGGGCGCTTAGAAAAGAGGCCCGCATCACATGACCTGACACGTGCCCCGAGCCATACGTGCGGGTAACTTCCCACACAGCCCTGCCTTCTCGCCCTCATGGAGCCGTGATGCCCGAAGCCGTGATCGTTTCTGCCACCCGCTCGCCCATCGGCCGCGCCTTCAAGGGCTCGCTGAAGGATCTGCGGCCCGACGACCTGACCGCGACCATCATCGAGGCCGCCCTCGCCAAGGTGCCCGAGCTCGACCCGCGCGACATCGACGACCTGATGCTCGGCTGCGGTCTGCCCGGCGGCGAGCAGGGGCACAACCTGGGCCGCATCGTCGCCGTACAGATGGGGATGGACCACCTCCCCGGCTGCACCGTCACCCGGTACTGCTCCTCCTCCCTCCAGACCTCCCGCATGGCACTGCACGCCATCAAGGCCGGCGAGGGCGACGTCTTCATCTCCGCCGGTGTCGAGATGGTGTCGCGCAGCGTCAAGGGCTCGTCGGACGGCCTGCCCGACACCCACAACCCCCTCTTCGCCGACGCGGAGGCCCGCACCGCCGAGCGCGCCCAGCAGGAAGGCGGCGTCTGGCGGGACCCGCGCGAGGACGGGCTGATCCCCGACGCGTACATCTCGATGGGGCAGACCGCCGAGAACCTGGCCCGCACCAAGGGGGTGACCCGCCAGGACATGGACGAGTTCGGCGTGCGGTCGCAGAACCTCGCCGAGGAAGCCGTCAAGAACGGCTTCTGGGAGCGGGAGATCACCCCGGTCACCACCCCCGACGGCACGATCGTCAGCAAGGACGACGGCCCCCGCGCCGGCGTCACCCTCGAAGGCGTCCAGGGCCTCAAGCCGGTCTTCCGCCCCGACGGCCTGGTCACCGCCGGCAACTGCTGTCCGCTCAACGACGGCGCCGCCGCCCTGGTGATCATGTCCGACACCAAGGCACGCGAGCTGGGTCTGACCCCGCTGGCCCGGATCGTCTCCACCGGCGTCTCCGGCCTCTCCCCCGAGATCATGGGGTACGGACCGGTGGAGGCCAGCAAGCAGGCGCTGCGCCGCGCGGGCCTGGCCATCGGCGACATCGACCTCGTCGAGATCAACGAGGCCTTCGCCGCCCAGGTCATCCCGTCCTACCGGGACCTCGGCATCGACCTGGACAAGCTGAACATCAACGGTGGCGCCATCGCCGTCGGCCACCCCTTCGGCATGACCGGCGCCCGCATCACCGGCACGCTCATCAACAGCCTCCAGTTCCACGACAAGCAGTTCGGCCTGGAGACGATGTGCGTGGGCGGCGGCCAGGGCATGGCCATGGTCATCGAGCGCCTGAGCTGACCCACGCAGGGGCCGGAAAGAGGCGGGCGGAGGGGGCGGGAAGCGGCTTTTGCGGCGCTTTCCGACCCCTTCACCGTCACCGTCGCGCCCTGTCCGTGACCTAATCTCCCCCAGGATGTGACCTACCTCCCCCAGGAGGGACATCCTTGCAGGTCAGAGCCACTTCTGGACTAAACGCAGGGCCCAAAGACCTGTCCAATTCGTGACGTAATGCACTGACACCGGGTACGGCCGCACGGCAAGCTGCTGTAGGAAGTCGGGGGATCGATTGAAACCGGGAGTAAGTCAGTGAGCGCTATGCCTCTTGCCCTGCTGCTTACCGCGGCCGCCGCCACGGCTGTGGGAGCCGCTGCGCTGCACGCCGTCCACGGACTGCGCGAGCAGGTCAGCTCCCTGCGCACCGAGCTTGCGGCCTCCGCACGGCACGGCGACGCAGGGACCACCGTCCCGCGGCAGACCCGTGCTGCGGACACCGACGGGATACGGGTCGCCGTGGCCGAGGCACTCGCCGAGGAACGCGAGCGCGAGCTGGCCGAGGCGCGCGCCTTCTGGGCCGCGCAGGAGTCCCGCGACGCGGCCGACGCACCGTCGCTGCTCGGCGGCCTGTCCGGGCTCGGCGACGACGCCCCGTTCTTCGTGCCGCGCCAGGCCGACTTCGCGGGCCTCGAACCGTTCGACGTCTACGAGGCGCTCGAAGCCCTCGACAGCACGGACGTCGCGGACGGCCTCGACGGCGCCGACGTGGAGGCCGACCCGTACCCCGAGGACTCCCCGGAGCTGGCCGCAGCCCGCCGCCGCCACCCCTCGCACCCGTCCCACCGGGCCGAGCAGAGCATCCCGGTCCAGCCGACGGCCGCCACCGGCGACCACGACCGCACCGTGTCGCGGCTGGAGGAGCTCGCCCTGTCCCGCACGGCCCTCACCGACGTGCGTCCGGGACCGCTCGGCACGCTCGATGTGTACGTCTTCACGGACGGCACGACGCTGTGCATGACCCCGGGCCACCGCGAGACCGCCGAGCGCCTCGCCGAGTCGCTGCGCGGCGGCAACGCCCCGGTCCTGCTGGGCGGCTCCGGCATCTCCGGCGCGTACGCGCTGACCTTCTCCTGCGGCGAGGAGAACGTCTACATCCTCGCCGACCGGGTCATAGCGTCGATGTAACCGGCAGCCCCCGGTGCCTCGCGCTACCCCAGGACTTTCGCCGTCACGGCTTCCACCAGACCCACAGCATCGTCCAGTTCCACGGACGAGGCTGTTTGCAGCGCTGCCGCCAGATCATGTCCGGCGACGGCGAGTTGGTCCGCCACCGCGAAGACCCCCGCGTCCGGCATGATCAGCGGCTCGCGTCCGGGCGACTCCAGCAGCTGGGCGCGTACGGACAATTCCCTGGCCAGCGCCAGTCCTTCGGCTGCGGAACCGCGCTGCAGGCGGCTCTGCGAGGCGGCGCGCAGCCGGTCGGCCAGTCGGTCCACGGTGGCCACCAAGGGCGTTGTATCGAGCACGCCGCGACCCTACGCGCCTCCCCTGGACTGTTGCCAACAGGCGAACGCTCAGGCACGGTGGCGTGAAGGAGCACTCGTGCGAAGCGTCCGGAGGCGCCGAATGTCCCAAGTTTTCTCCGAAGAGACCCACCGAAACCTGCTCTCCCGAATCCCCCACTGCACCGGTCGTGAGATCTCCGACTGGCTCCGTGCCGTAGACGACGGCCCCTCCCTCTTCCGCTTCGAGGAGAAGGTCAGCTGGCTCCGGAGCGAACACCATCTCGCCTACGGTCACGCGAAAGCGATCATCCACGAGTACGACCTGAGGCGGGCCGCCCGCAAACTCCTCTGACCCACGGCATGCAGAAGGGCCCGCAGGCAGTGCCTGCGGGCCCTTCTGCATGGCTGGATCAGCGCTCGATCAGCCGGGCTGGATCAGCCGGGGAGCGACCGCTAGTCGTTCCCGCTGAAGATCATGATCAGTCGCAGCATCTCCAGGTAGATCCACGCCAGGGTCATGGTGAGGCCGAAGGCCGCCAGCCAGGACTCCTCGCGCGGTGCGCCGTAGGCGATGCCGTCCTCGACCTGCTTGAAGTCCAGGGCGAGGAAGAACGCGCCGAGCAGCACACCGACGACACCGAAGATGATGCCCATGGTGCCACTGCGGAAGCCGAGGCCGTCTCCGCCGCCGAAGACCATGAAGAGCAGGTTCACGGCGGTGAGGACCAGGAAGCTGATCGCGGCGATCATCAGGTAGCGCGTGAAGCGCTGGGTGACGCGGATGACGCGGGTCTTGTACAGCACGAGCATGGTGACGAAGACCGCCATCGTGCCCAGAACTGCCTGCATCGCCGCGCCGGGGAACCACTGGTTCACGAAGTTGCTGATGGCACCCAGGAAGATGCCCTCGAAGCCCGCGTACGCGAGGATCAGCGCCGGGACGGGCTTGCGCTTGAAGGCCTGGACGAGGCCGAGCACCATTGCCACGAGGGCGGCGCCGATGGCCAGACCGAGGCCGAGGTCCATGACCCAGGCGACGGTCGCGCCGGCGACCAGGACGCCGAGCGTGATGCCCGTCCGCGCGACGACATCGTCCATCGTCATCACGGAGCCGCGCGGCGGTGCCTGCGGAGCGCCGTACTGGGTGTCCTGCTGGGCGTAGGGGTTCGTCGCGTACGGGTTCGAGGCGCCCTGGGCGTACGGGTTGCCCTGCGCCGTACCTACGGCGGGGCCCCCGGCCTGCGGCGTCGCGTTGAAGCCCGCGGTGCCGTTGTCGCGGCTGAAGCCCCGTCGCGAGAAGACCGGGTTGCTGCTCCTCATCTCACTCCTCCATAGCCACCGTGCGCGGCCTTGGGGTCAAGCGTAATGGGAAAGCAAAGCGAACACCCTAGTGCCAGGGGAGGATCTTTCCGCGACCGTGCCGCGGGGCCCGGGCCACAGGTGGCCTGGGGACGCCCCCGGACCGCGGACACGGAGGTGTGCGCCCGCACCCGAACGAGGTGAAGGTGCCCGGGGCCGGACTCGAACCGCATTCGAACCCTCCTCTGCCTGCGACGTTTCTCTCACCTGGGGGAACCGTCCCGCATGATCCCGTCCGGGGCCGGATCATCCCGCACCACCACCTGCCCGTGCTCCCGTGGGAGCACACGCTGGGAACGCCCCACATGACGGAAGGCCCGGCAGGCGGCTGCCGGGCCCTCCTGCGGTCCGCCTGAGCTTTGCGGAGCATGGAGCGAAACCGCCTCACTACCTGTCCGTAGCGAGCCCGCGCCCCCGGCCATTGCCTGGCTCGCGGACAGACGCTAAAACCCGGATCGCCCGCTGTGCCTAGATCTCGCCGTGTTCCGTCAAAACTTGCTGGATCACGTGCACTCCAGTCCTGCATCGTCAACTACCGGTAGGGATAGATCGTTTCGGATTCGATTCTTCGTGTCGGGCCGCACGGAAGATTTCAGTAGCGCACGATTCACTTCAGTACGCCTTTCAGTGCCGCAGCGAGGATTTCAGTGCGGCAGTCCGGGGGCGAGGGCGGCAACCATCCAGGCGGGCTCGATCATCCTTCGGGGCATTGTCAAGTGGGTTGAGGTCGGTCCGGATGACATGATCATCGGATAGGTCTTCACCGCCGGAAGGACCGCTCGTGGACACCCCTCGCACAAGGGCCACCGGTATCCGCCAGAGATCATCGCGCACGCGGACCGGATCACATCGCCGGGGGCCCCAACATGTTGACAACGCCCAGCCATGGCCCAGATCGCCGCCACTGCTGCGGGGAGTGTGGCCGCCGCCTGCCGCCGCCGACGTCGGCCCTACTGACATACAGCCCCTCGGCCCCACCCCATCAGCTTTCGCGCCCAAGGGCCTCAGCCTTGCGCAGCCCCTCCGAGCGCGCAGCGGGCACCACTTCCTGGTGCACCAGTCGAGAAATCGCCACATTTCGGCAGGGGAACGCAGGGCGCATTATTTTCGTTCGATTCCCGATAGCAGAGCACGAATTAGCGAAGGAGCGTTTCTGCTGCGTGAAGAAACGTTTCCCACCGTCTACGATAGGCGCAAGGGGCAAGGATCTGGTGGGAATAATTTCCTATATTCCTGAATTAATACTCGAAAAGAGACCTCAACACGCCTTGTTTATCCGGGTTTGAAACCGCTTTTTGTGCATAACGTGCTGGCGACAACATGAGGGCTTCCGGTAAACCGTGAACGGCTCGGAAGCCGCCGCCTCGCACAGAAAATCGGTTGCTGATGAAGCTCAGATCTCCTGGTCTTGCAGTACGGCGCACTGCTTCCTCCTGGCTCACGGCCGCTCTCACCACGACGGTCGCCGCCGCGATGGTGGCCGTGGCCCCGTCCCCGGCATTCGCCATCGCCACGCCCGTGCCGCTCGGGACGGCGGACAGTTTCGCGGTGCTGGCAGGTGAGTCGGTCACCAACACCGGCCCTTCCGTGATCACTGGGGACGTCGGGGTCAGCCCCGGAACAGCCATCAGCGGATTCCCTCCGGGGCTCATCAACGGGGTCCAGCACTCGGCGGACGCCGTCGCGCTCCAGGCCAAGTCCGACCTGGTGGCGGCGTTCAACAACGCCGCGGGCCAGGCCACGGACGCCGCGCTTCCGCCGGACGCCGGGGGCCTGACGCTGGTACCCGGCGTCTACACAGCCTCCTCGACGCTGGGTCTCACCGGCACGCTCACCCTCGACGCGCAGGGCGACCCCAATGCCGTGTGGGTCTTCCAGGTCGGCTCGGGTCTGACGACGGCGTCCGCCAGCCGGGTCGCCCTCATCAACGGTGCGCAGGCGTGCAACGTGTTCTGGGGGATCGGCAGTTCGGCGACGCTCGGTACGGATTCGACCTTCATCGGCAACATCCTGGCCCTGACCTCGATCAGCGCGACCACCGGCGCGACCATCGACGGCCGGGCGCTGGCCCGTAACGGCTCGGTCACCCTGGACAACAACCGCATCACCCGGGCCACTTGCTCCGGCGGCACCACGTCCGGCACGACCACGGGGACGACCACCGGAACCACCACGGGTACGACGACCGGGACCACGACGGGCACCACAACCGGCACCACGGGCGGTGTGCTGGGCGGTGTGCTCGGCGGCGTCCTGACCGGCGGTACGACGGGCGGCACCGGCGGTGTGCTGGGCGGTGTGCTCGGCGGCATCCTGACCGGCGGCACCACCGGCGGCACTCCGGGCGGCGCGACCACCACCGGAAACACCTCGGGGACCACCACCGGAAACACCTCGGGGAACATCGCCGGCAACACCACGGGCGGCGGCACCGGCGGTCACACGGGCGGCGGCAAGGGCGGCGGTACCGGCGGAGGCCACACGGGCGGCGGCCACGACGGGGGCCACGGTGACGGCCGGCCGGGCGGCTACGGCGACAAGGCCGAGGAGCACGGCGGCTACGGCGACAAGCCGCAGGGACCGGGCCACCACGAAGGCTAGTGCCGCGCCGGGCAACATTTGCCCCGTCGCGGTGTCCGGCACGCGCCCCCGAGTTCTCGGCTTCGCTCGAACAGGGGGGACCCCCTTGGCCGCACCGGCCGAAAGCCCAAGTACGTCCAGTACGAGGACTTCCGGCCGACACGCCGAGAGCACGCACCGGACGCCGCTCCTTGACGGGCAAACGTCACCTGCCGCGGTACCAGTCGGCGGCGCGGCACGCGCGCTGCCGGATGAACAGCGTGCGGCGGGGCATGTCCTCCTGCCCCGCCGCACGCTTCCACGAGACGGACGACGAGAAGAACAGGGCGGGGCACGTGCTGGGCGGAGTCGCATCGGAACACGAACAGAACAGCGGTCGGGCCACGGGCCCCGGACCGGCCACGGACAACCCGGACGACCCGGACGACACGACGGACGGGGACGACCCCGAGCGCAGCGGAACACGCGGAAAGAACCGCGCGGGGAGAAGGGTCCTCAACACCGCCGTGGCGCTCTGCCTGACCGCGGCCCTGACGCACGTCGGCCTGGTGTTCCTGCACGTGGCACCGCCGAACGTCGCCTCTCAGCGCCTCAACTCCCAGGTGGACGCCTGGATCTACCCCCTCTTCGAACAGAACTGGCGACTGTTCGCCCCGGACCCGGACTCCGTCAACCGGCAGATCTCCGCGCGGACGGCGCACACGGCCCCGGACGGTTCCCTCCAGGTCGGTGACTGGGTCGATCTGACGGCCGTGGACACCTCCGCCATCGAGCACAGCGCCTTTCCGAGCCACACCTCGCAGAATCTGCTGCGCCGCTCCTGGACCTCCTATGTCGAACTGCACGGCGGCGGCGACCTCTCGCGCTCGGCCCGGGCCGTGATGATGCAGCAGTACCTGCGCAACATCGCCGCCGACCGGATGACCGAACGGGACGGCAAGCCGTTCGAGAACATCCAGCTCCGGGTGGTCACCCTGCCCGTAGCCGCTCCGGGCACCGCGGACCGTGACCGCCGTGCCGCCCCCGCGAACCCCGAAACTCGGCTTCTGCCCTGGTGGAAGGTGGCCTCCGATGCCCGACACGGCACATGACCCGATGCGGCCCCCGACAGCAGCTCCGGGTGCCGAAGCGACCGGGGGGCGGCTGCCGGCCCACCTGCTCGTCCGCCTGCTCGGACGGCTGACCGGCCCGGCCCGCCGCGCGTGGGCGCTGCTGACCGAACGTCCCCTCTCCCTCTACGCGGTGTCGGTCCTGCGTATCGGATACGGCCTGCTCTACCTCGTCTTCCTGCTCCGTGAGTTCCCGCACCGCGATGAGATCTGGGGCCCCGGCTCACCGTGGACACCCGACCTGGCACGGCAGCTCTTCGACCAGACCGGCTGGGCCAGCGTGCTCACCCTGTCGGACAGCCGCGTCCACTTCGAACTCTGCTACGCGGCGGCGCTCGTCGTCAGCGCCCTGTTCCTGCTGGGCTGGCGGACCCGCGCCGTGTCCGTGCTCTTCGCCGTCGTGGTCACCTCGTTCCACGCTCGATCGATCTTCATGACGGACGGAGGCGACAACCTCGTCCTCCTGATGGCGCTCTACCTCGTCCTCACCGCGTCCGGACGCCGCTGGTCCCTGGACGCCAGAAGGTCCCGCCGAAGCTCCGGCCCGCGCACCCCCGACCGATGGCGGCTGCCTGCGCTCCCCCCGCAACTCCGCGACGCGCGGGGCACCCTGGTCACGGCCGTGCACAACTGCGGGCTCCTCGTGATCGCCCTCCAGGTCTGCTTCCTCTACGGCGCGGCCGGCCTGTACAAGGTGCAGGGCGCAACCTGGGGCGCCGGGACCGCGCTGCACTACGTCCTGAACCTTGAGCTCTTCCAGCCGTGGCCCGCCCTCTCCCACTGGGCGGACGAACAGGCGGTCGCCATCGCGGTTGTCGGCTACCTGGCCGTGCTCCTCCAGGTCGCCTTCCCGTTCGTACTGTTCGGCAGGCTCAAGTACCCGGTCCTGACCATGCTGCTCGGCATGCACATCGGTATCGCGGTACTCATGGGGCTCCCGCTGTTCTCCGGCGCGATGATCATCGCCGACGCCGTGTTCCTGCCCGACCGCTTCTACGTGGCGGTGGGAAAGCTGGTCCGGCGAGTGCGCCGGCGGCCGGGAGAGCCGCAGACAGGGGCAGGGGCACCCGGGGCATCAGGGGCGCGGCGAGGCGAGGTGCCGAAGCAGGGAGGCCACCCTGCGTCGCTCGTACGCGGTCGTCCCTCGAAGGACTCCGTCAGGTCGCTGCGAGCTGCGACAACGCTGATCGTGCGGCACGCGCCCCGGCGATCCGCCAGGTGAAGGTGCCCGGGGCCGGACTCGAACCGCATCCGGACCCGCCCCTCTGACCTGCGACGTTTCTCTCACCTGGGAGAACCGTCCCGCATGATCCCGTCCGGGGCCGGATCATCCCGCACCACCACCTGCCCGTGCTCCCGGGGGAGCACACGCTGGGAACGCCCCACATGACGGAAGGCCCGGCAGTCGCCTGCCGGGCCCTCCTGCGGTCCGCCTGAGCTTTGCGGAGCATGGAGCGAAACCGCCTCACTACCTGTCCGTAGCGAGCCCGCGCCCCCGGCCATTGCCTGGCTCGCGGACAGACGCTAAAGCCCGGATCGCCCGCTGTGCCTAGATCTCGCCGTGTTCCGTCAAAACTTGCTGGATCACGTGCACTCCAGTCCTGCATCGTCAACTACCGGTAGGGATAGATCGTTTGGATTCGATTCTTTGCCGTCACGCGGACCGGGCGCAGACAAAAGCGAGGGGCACCAGCAGCCCCTCGCCCCTGACAGAGCCGGTCGGCCGCTCCCCCGGCCTCGGTTGCCGGGCCGTGATGACGGCCGGGTCAGCGGTGAGGATGACGGACAGGTCGGGCAGCCGTACGCCGGCGTTGAGCGCCAGCAGGAAGTCCTCGTCGACGCCGTCGAGCTTGGACGCCAGGTAGCGGTCACACACCACGGTGACGCCCCGGTCGAGCTGCGGTTCGATCTCCCGGGCGAGGTGGTCGTAGCGGTCGGCCGCGACGAGGCAGGCCAGCGACCGGCCGGTGATCTGATCAGCGTGGGAGCGGGTGAACGCCCCCAGATCGCTGCGGGACGGCCGACCCGCGAGACGGTGGCGGCGGCGCCGAGGTCGACCTGGAGCCACTGCGGGTCCTTGCCCTCGACGCTGGCCCAGCGGGTAGCCGGGTCGCCGTCGAAGGCCTGGGCGGGGCCGAGTGCGGCTTCCTCCGTGGAGGACGCGGTGGCGGGTTCGCCGCCGGAGATCAGGGGATCGGCCGCGGCGTCGGCCCGGTCCGGATTCATCAGCAACAGACCGCCGATGAGGAGCAGAACGGCGGCGAACGCGGTCGCCAGGACGGTGGTCCTGGTGCGGAGTGGGGGTGGGGCGGTGGTCAGGCGCATGCCTGGACTCCCTGGCTGAGACAGCGAGAGCTGGACAGCTTGCTTGCAGCCACGCCCCTGCTCAGGGTGGGCGCGGCGTGCGGCGGCCGGGTCAGAGCTCTCGCTGAGCGCGTCACGCCCACGAAGAGTCGGGCGCCGCGCCGCGCCGAGCCGCTGCGGCGCACGGTTGCGGGAACTGCACCGGTCCGTGCTCGCGTGCGATCCGGCGCTGGACTCGCCGGTGCCCAGCTTGACCGCCTTTTAGTGGCCCGAGCCTTCGGGGCGTCGTGTCACTTTGTCAGCAGCCACCAGATCCGGTCGTACGAGAGGATGTGGAAGACCACGAGCACGATCAGCGCCCACTTCGCCGTCTTGCGGATCCCGAGGGCAGGGGCACGACCTGTTGCCAGGCGCGAGGGCTCGATGCCCAATTCCTGGACGCAGGACTCGCGCAGCCGACGAGACTTCGAGCGCGTGCGGGGACCGTCCACAACGGTGGAGGGCCAGCATCAGTTGCGCGTGCAGGTTCTCCTGTAGCGGCAAGAGACCTGCCAGCGCGGCGAGTTCACTGACCAGCGCCGCGTGCCGACCCAGATTGAGGTCAGCCGTGATCCGGGCCTCGAGGGCCGCGAGCCGTACTTCTTCCAGCCGCAACGCCTCGGCCCGCAACGCGGGTCCCACGTGCACATCACCGAACGCGGGTCCGCGCCAACCCGACAGCGCCGCCGACAGCAGCCGGGACGCCTCGACGGAGTCACCCGCAGCGAGCGCCTTCCTGCCCCGCCGGGAAAGCGCCTCGAATTCATCGGCGTCCACAACGGGACCGGGCATGTTCAGCCGATACCCGGTGTAACCGCGGCTCAGGATCTCCTTCGCGGCGCTTCCCTCGGCGGGGTCCAGAGCGGCGGCGCTATTGCGGCGCAGCTGTTTGACGTACGTCTGGACGACCGCGGCGGGACCACCGGGCGGGCCGTCCTCCCACAGCTCGTCCGCGATCGCCGCCATCCCCCGCTCCCGCCCCGAGTTGGCCGCCAACAGAGCGAGCAACTGCCGCGGCTTGGCGGCACTGGGCACCACGGACATGCCCCGGACCATGACCACGAGTGGCCCCAGCAAGCCGATCTCCATCAAACCCATTTCGGCCCCTCCCATCGTTTCCGCGACAGTGCCACGGAGGAGAGACACGCCAGCAGGGATCGGGGCACGACCCGGGCATGAACAACAGAGCCTCACGCATGAGATTTTCATGCCGGAGGTCAGTCCTGGCCACGCGTCCTGAGCCGCGAGATCGGACACCCCCTCAGTGGTTGCGGGCCATGCAGACAGCTGAAGCCGTACTGAACCGGCTCCGCCCCAAGCTCCGCGGCATGACGACAACGACCGACGAACTCGCCGTCTCAGCGACCGGGTTGCGCAAGTCCTACGGCGAGAAGACCGTCCTCGACGGCACCGACCTCCACGTTCCCGTAGGCACGGTCTTCTCTCTCCTCGGGCCGAACGGCGCAGGCAGGACAACCGCGGTTCAGATCCTCTCCACCCTGGTCACCGCCGACGCCGGCGAGCTACGGGTGGGCGGGCACGACCTTGCCGCCGAACCCCATGCGGTGCCCGCCGCGATCGGCGTCACCGGACAGTTCTCCGCGGTGGACAACATGATCACCGGCGAGGAGAACATGCTCCTCATGGCGGACCTGCACCATCTCTCCCGCAGTGAAGGCCGCCGGTTCGCAGCCGAGTTGTTGGAGCGCTTCGATCTAACCGAGGCCGCGAAGAAGCCCGCCGTCACCTACTCCGGCGGTATGCGCCGGCGTCTCGACCTCGCCATGACGCTGGTCGGCAGCCCGCAGATCATCTTCCTCGACGAGCCGACCACCGGGCTCGACCCGCGCAGCCGGCACAGCATGTGGAACATCATCCGGGAACTTGTCGCCGGGGGTGTCACCGCTGGCGATCCGCCGAGCCGCAGGCCGGCACACCGTCGCTGCCCCCAGCAAGGTGGGCATCACAAGCACAGAAAGTGGCGGGCGGGTGACCGGAACTCATCCATATCCCCCTGCGGTGCTCGGCTGGGACCGGCGGGTGGTACTGGGAAAGGTGTCGTTCGTGACCCACAGCGTGGGCAGCGGAAGCCACTGGGCAAGGGTCTGGGAGGCTCCGGTGCCGGAGTCCAGGGAGATCCGGTACCGGGCGTAGCGGTCCTCGGAAGCCGATGCGGATGCCGCGGCTGCGGCCGGTGTCCGAGGGGGCGGAGTCGTCACTGCCGTGCGGCCTTTCGTCGGGGTGCCCTGCACCCCTGCCGGACTGGGCAGAGGTGCGGGGCGCGGGAGGGTCAGCGGTGGACCGGGCGTAGGTCCGGCCACAGCAGGGCCGCCGAACCCCAGGTCAGGCCGCCGCCGAAGGCGGTGAGGACCACCCGGTCACCGGGCGTGAGTAGGCCCCGGTCCGCGGCCGAGGCGAGGGCCAGCGGGATGGACGCGGCAGCCGTGTTGCCGACTTCCTCGATGTTGGTGATCATGCGCTCGGGCGGCAGACCGAGTCGTTTGGCCACCGACTCCAGGATCCGGAGGTTGGCCTGGTGGCCGACGAACGCGTCGATGTCCTCGGGCTGCCAGCCGACCGCTGCCGCGACCCGGCGGGCCGACTCGACCATCGTCGGAACGGCCCGGGTGTAGACCTCGCGGCCTTTCATCCGCAAATACCGCTCGCCGGGCGGCACGGTGATCAGTTCGTTGCCGGTGCCGTCGCTGCCCAGCTCGGTGTGCAGGACGGCGCCCTGGCCGACCGACTCCTGGCCGCGTTCGAGCAGCACCGCGCCGGCGCCGTCCCCGAAGATGACGGCGGTGCCGCGGTCCTGCGGGTCGACGATCGCCGAGTAGCGTTCCGCACCGATGACCAGGACGCTGCCGAAGGTACCGGCCCCAATCATGGCTGCGGCGACGGACAGCCCGTACACGAAGCCGGAGCAGACGGCCGACAGGTCGAAGGCGGCGGCGCCGGGCAGGCCCATGGCCGAGGCCACTTGCGGGGCGGTCGCGGGGCAGGCCCGGTCCGGGGTGGTCGTCGCCACGATGACCAGGTCGCAGGAGGACCGGCCAGCCGATTCCAGGGCCGCCGACCCGGCAGCCGCCGCCAGTTCGGCGGTGCCCGTGCCGGCGTCCACGACGCGGCGGCCGGCGATTCCGGTACGGCTGTGGATCCACTCGTGCGAGGTCTCCAGCCGCTGGGCCAGGTCGTCATTGGTGACCGTCCGCGGAGGTAGGCAGGTGCCCAGGCCGGTCAGTACGGCGGGAATCCGGCTGTTGCTCATGTGCCCATCACCAGTACGCAGTTGGAACCGCCGAAACCGAAGGAGTGGCTGACCGCAACCGCCGGGTTCTGGTGCCGTTCCTTGTCCATTACCAGGTCCAGGTCCGCGAGCTCCGGGTCCACGGCCTGCGTGTGCGCGGTCGGCGGCACGATGCCGGTGGCCAAGGTCCGCAGGGTCAGCACGGCCTCGATGGCACCCGCCGCGCCCAGGCTGTGCCCGAGCAGGCCCTTGTTGGCCGTGACGCTGGGCCGGTGCGCGAAGAGCCGGTTGATCAGCTTCCCCTCGCTACGGTCGTTGTACGGGGTCGAGGTGCCGTGGGCGTTGACGTGGTCCACGTCCGACGGGGTGAGCCCGGCGTCCGCCAGCGCGGCCCGCACCGCCGCCTCGGCGCCGATGGCGCCGGGGTGCGGGGCGACCGGGTGGTGCGCGTCGGTGGTGAAGGCGTACCCGAGGATGCGGCCCTGCGAGGTCGCGCCGCGCTCTCGTGCGACGTTCTCACGCTCCAGTACGAGGGCGGCCGCGCCCTCGGAGAGCACGAAGCCGGAGCGGTCCGCGGCGAACGGCCGCGAGGCGTCGTCCGCCGCGCTGTCGGTGAGTGCGCCCATCGCGGCGAAGCCCGCCGCGATCACGGGCACCACCCCGGCGTCCGTACCGACGGCGATCACGATGTCGCAGGCACCGCTGCGGATCAGGTCGCGGCCCACGCCGACAGCCACCGCGCCGGAGGCGCAGGCCGCGACGACGGTGTGGCCGGGTCCGGTGACGTGGTGGCGGATGGCGAGCATCCCGGCGGCCATGTTGATGAGCGAACGAGGATGTACGTACGGCGAGACAGCGTCGGGTCCACGTTCGGCCAGCCGGCTGTGTGCCGTGCTCAGGGTGGCCGCGCCGCCGAGGCCACAGCCGACGACGATGCCGACCCGGCTGCCGTCCCAGGTGGCGGGGTCAAGACCGGCCTCGATGATGGCCTGGTCGGCCGCGACGAGCGCGAACCGGATGAAGGGGTCCAGGTTCGCGGTGCCGCGGCCGGGCAGCAGTTCGACGCCGAACGGTGGCACGGTGCGGCACTGGAGGTCCCGTGAGATCCCCGGAGTGGGGGCGAGCCCGGCGCGGGACTCGCCGCGCCGGATCGCGTCCCAGGTCGAGTCCGTGCCAGTACCGACCGGCGTGATCATTCCGGTACCGGTCACGGCAATGGCCGGTCCGCTCATGCGGACTTCTCGCCGTCCAGCGCTGTGGTCACCAGCTGTGCGAGAGCGGGGATGGTGAGCTCACCGAGGCTGGTCTCCTCACTGCTGAGGTCGGCGCCGGTCTCATCCTTGATAAGGATGACCAGCTCCGCGATGGCGAGGGAGTCCAGGTCGAGGGTGGCGAGGGTGGACTCGTCGGTCAGGCCCTTGGGGTCGGCCTCCAGGTCCTCGACGACGATCCGGGTCAGGGTGGCGTGCAGGGCTGCGGTCATGGTGTTCCTCCGTAAGGTGGAGCGGTGGGCCGAAGGGGGGTGGTGCGGGTCGGGGTCCCGTCCGAGCCGGACCTCTGGGCGTCCGTCAGGCCGCCGTCGTGAGTTTGGGAGCGTGCTGCCGCGTGATGATCGCGTTATGGATGCGGCCCTCGCCGAGGTCGTTGAGGACCGGCCGCAGGTCGGCCAACGCGAAGGAGCGGCGAAGCCAGCGGTCTGCGCCGTCGTAGCGCGGATCGAAGCCCGTCCGCCCGTGCACCGTGCGACGGTTGTCGAGGATGATCAGTTCGCCGGGTTCCAGCACGAGGCCGCGCAGGGAGCCGAGTACGGCGTCCTCCAGCGCGGCGAGCGCCGCCCGCGCCGCGGGAGTGGTGCCGACCGTGCCGTGGAAGTCCACCCGCAGGTCCGGGTTGGCCTCCGCACCTGACAGCACCGGTACCGAGGGGGTCAGCACCTCCTCGTCGGTGTCGTGCACGAAGGACGTGCTGAACTTGGTCCTGAACTCCGGCCGACGCAGCGCGGTGACGGTCTCCTCGTCGAGTTCCGGCAGCACGTCGCCGATCCCTCCGGTTACGGTGGCGGCGAGTCCGTCGCGGTCGCCGCGCAGGCAGATAAGGCTCAAGAAGTGCGGGGCGGCGGGGTGGAAGCCGTCTTCCGTGTGGAGTTCCAGCAGGATGGAGCCGCCGTTCTCCTGGCGGGTCTCGGCGCCGCGCTTGGGGCTGACGTCCTGGACCAAGTTGCCGTTCTTCTCGTCGCTGTACGAGATCGAGCGGCCCAGGACCGACATCACCATCAGCTGGCTGAGCGTCGCCACGGAGACCTTGGTCCAGTCCGGCTCGTCCTCCGCACGGTCGGGGGTGGCCGGCAGGGTGCCCAGCGGAAGTCCGCGCAGCAGGAGGGTGCCGCTCGGGTTGCCTTCGTCGCGGAAGGAGATGAGCGCGCGCCGGACCTCGCTCGGCAACGCGGCCGCCGCGAGTTCCACGGTATGGAGGAGGTCGGTGCTGTGCAGTGAGTATTCCGCGTATTGCGCGGCAATCTTCAGTGCGGCGGCTTCGATGATTTCGGACTCGGTCTCACTCAGCAGGATTCCGGTCGTGCGCGCGTCGGCGTACGCGAATTCTTTTCTCATGCGGGGCTTTCCTTTCTGCGGGTCGTGCCGCGCGCTCTGAAGCTGCCGTCGACCGGCGGTGGGCGGGTAGGGCGATCGAGCGGCGTCGGACGGAGCACGGCTATGCGGCCGGTGCGGAACGGCGGCCGAGCCGGTAAACGGCGGCGGGGCTGAATCCGCGCCAGGCCTGCTCGCGCGGTAGGTGGTTCAGGAAGCGGGCCTTCTCCCAGTGGCGGGTGACCCGGTCCACGACCCGGCGCCCGGGTGTCAAAGCGATGTGGTGGACGTCGACCGCGACCGTGCGCGGCACGTCCGCGCCCGCCACCAGCTGGTTGACCATGTGGACCGCGAGCGAGCCGAACTGGGTCGCCGCCTCGGTGAGTTGCGGCACGCTGTAGTCGGGGCGGCCGAGACCCTGGCGGAGCTCGCGGTACATCTCGCCCGGGATGTGCGACCGGGGGGCGATACGGAAGATCACTTCCCAGGTGCTCAGCACGTCGGCGTCCTCGGCCAGCAGCTGGCCGTCGAAGATCCGCCGGACCAGCCGGTAGTCGAAGCACTGGGCCGCCAGCATGCCCGCCATGTCCCAGCCGGTGACCAGCGGCTTGCGCTGGCGGCACGCTTCCTGGTGCAGGGCGATCTTCGCGCGCAGCCCGGACGGAGTGGTCACGTCGACCCCGTCCACGATGACCTCGGCCCGCCGGACCAGTTCCCGGACGTTGTCCCGGGTGATGCCCACGGGCACCACCTCGGCCCGGACGTGCGGGTTGATGGCGCGCAGGGCGTCGGCGCCCACCTCGGCCTTGTTGCGGCCCAGGTCGTCGACGGTGGCGTGCTGGCGGTTGAGGTTGTTCAGCTCGTAGGTGCCGACGTCCGCCAGGACGAAGTCCCGGTATCCCGTGCGGCCCAAGGGCTGCACGGTGGCACCACCGATGGAGCCGCAGCCCGCGATAAGCAGTGAGGTGTGCCGGATCTGCTCCTGGAGCGCTGCGGGGATCAGGCCGCGGTTGCGCTGGGTGAGGGAGGCGTAGTAGAGCTCCTCGTCCAGCTCGCGGGCTTCCGCAGGGGTGCCCACGTCGGGCGGGCTGCTCTGATCCGTGCGTCGGCTCATGCCCTGGCCTCCTGGAATGCGGTCAGCCGGGCCGCGACCGACCCGGTCTCCCCGGACGCGAGGATCGCGTCGAGGTGGGTCAGGGTGGGGCGCAGCACGTTTTCGTCGGTGAGGACGAACGGGTACGAGCGCTGTTGCTGGTCCCACATCGGTGCGAACAGGTCGGTGGGGTCCGCCGGGCGTGCGGGCACGTCGAGGGTCCGGGTGTGGAAGCCGAGCAGGGACAGCTGGAGGACGGCTCCGTTCGGCTTGCCGTCGCCGACGATCGCCGCTCCGTCCTCGGACAGGGCTCGTAGGCAGCCTTCGGCCCAGCCTCGGTAGACCCACCAGGGAACGGACACGGCGGCCTGCGAGCGGTCCATGGCGTAGTCGCGCACGAGCCGCTTGCCCTCCCACACCCGGTTCGCCGGGGTGGTCGCGCCGAGTTCGTCGGCGAGCCGCAGGCCGTAGTCGCGTTCGACGACGAACGGCAGGTGGGCGTCGTCCCCGAGCAGGGTGCTTTCGGGGCTGTGGGTGTGGGCCAGCGTGCCGTAACCGCGCAGCCGCCCGGTCTCCTCCTCCACGACCAGGGTGTGCTGGTCCTGGAGAGCGTGGGCGTCGTACGGCTCGGCGGTGAGGTCCGCCGCGGCGGCGAGCTCCTCGTTGAGCCAGCCGCGCCTCAGGTACTGGGCCAGCCGGAACCGGTAGATGTCGTCGAGGTACGCGGTGGGCAGTTGCGCTCCCCGCACGGTCAAGGCCAGCAGGCCCTCAGGGCTGACGGAGCGGAACAGCGGCTCGCCGTCCACATGGCTGTCCAGGTCGGGCAGCCTGATCCCGGCGGTGTCCCGCAGCACCCGCTCCCGGTAGGAGTCGGTGGTGGCGGTGGGACTCGTGGGGGTGGCGGTGGTCACCGGACCTCCGGGACGCCGAACAGCTCACCGGTGATGACCAGCGCGAGCGCCTCGGGGCTGCCTTCGTATATCCGGGGGCCGTAGGCGTCGCGAAGGACCCGGTCCATGCCGTCCTCCCGCTGGAAGGCGGCGGCGCCGATGAGGCTCATGGCGGCGTCGGCGTTGTCGATGGCGGCGCGGTCGGCGACCAGCTTGGCGACGGCGGGCTCGTAGGCCGGGGTCGGGATGATGGTGTCGGCCTTCAGTACAGCGTCCAGGTACAGGGCGCGCGCGGCGGACACCCGGGCGGACATGTCAGCGAGCTTGCGGGCGGACATCTGGTGTTCGAAGAGCAGCCGGCCGCCCTGTCGGCGGGTACCGGCCCACGCGACCGCGCGGTCCAGGGCGTGCCGTGCGATACCGGTGGCGACGGCCGCGCAGGTGACGCGGGTGAGGTTGCCGATAGCGACGTTGAGGTCCCAGCCGCCGCGCTCGTCACCGATGACGTTCTCTTCGGGCACCCGGGCGTTGTCGAGAATCAGCTCGCCCGCGGGGGCGGTGCGGTAGCCCACCTTGTCGTGGATCTCTCCGCGGGTGACGCCGTCCTGCTCCAGCTCGGTGACGAAGCAGGTCAGGCCGGTCGAGCCGGGCGTCTCGTCCAGGTTGGCCATGACTGTGGCGTACGTGGCGACCGGGGCGTTGGTGATGTAGCGCTTGGTGCCGGTAAGCAGGTATTCGCTGCCGGAGCGGCGGGCGATCGTCATGTCCTGCGCGTAGGGCGCCTGCTGCTGCAGCACCAGGTCGGTTCCGTTGAGCTCCTCGGCGACCGCGTTGCAGGCGAGGACCGGCTCCGGGCCGAGGAAGGCGGGGAGGTACTTCTCCTGGAGGCGCGGGTTCTCACAGATCAGCAGCGGGGTCTGGAACAGGCCGGTGGCACCGAAGACCAGCGCCATGCCCGGGTCGGCGGAGGCCAGTTCCTCCAGGGTCAGCGCGAGGGCGAGCTGGCTCAGGCCGAGGCCGCCGAAGTCGCGCGGGATGGCCATCCGCAGCAGGCCGAGCGCATGGCCCTTGCGGACGGTGTCCCAGTCGATCTGGCCCTTCTCGATCCGGTCGCGCTCGGCGGCACCGGGGGCGACCTCCTCACGGGCGAAGGCGACGACATCGTTGAGGAAGTCGGCCTCGAAGGAGTCGAGCAGCGGGTGGGCGGCCGGGTTGTGCGTGTACGTCATGGTGATTCCTTGTCTGGGGCGTTCAGCGCTGGAGGGCGAAGGTCGTCAGGGCCTGCCCGACGGCGAACGTCTGCAGGACAGGGCCGCGGGAGGACACGCGGCGGCTGGTGACGGTTCGCAGGAAAGTGCGGCGACCGGCGGCGAGGTCGTCGAGGTTCGCGTAGCTGATGCGGAACACGTGGGTGGGCTCGGCGTCGGTCAGGGCGCCCTGAGGGTCCAGCGTGAGTTCGGCATCGGGCTCGGAGATCACGAAGCGGACGGTGGCACCTGCGGCCTGCCAGGCGGGGGCGGCCTTCGCGGCTGCGGACAGCTTGTTCGAGAGCTCTTCGGGCGAAATGGCCATGCGAAATTCCTTCGTGTCTAAGGGTGGAATCACGTATGAGTACCGGCTGCCGTGCAGGCGAGGAATTGCACTGCGGACCTGTGGCGCATCACCAGCGGAAATGGGTCCGTGTGGAATGCGAGCCGATCTGGATACGGTCCGGACAAATCCTGCCGGGGCTTCTTCTTTCGCAGCACCGGACAAGCGGTTGATCATTAAGCTACAGATCCTTGAGCGACCCTGTCCACGTATTCAACTGCCCCTCCACGGGAATGGAACGCACGCTCCTGCAGGCGGTAATCGGCTGTCCATTGGTGGGCGGAACGGGCCGGTCGGACCGGGGGACGGGCAGGTCGGACGGCTGGTCGAGCTGGACGGAGGGCCTGGGCGGACCCTGAGGGCGGGTCGGCCCGCGGAGGCTGCGGGCCGTCGCGCGCACGGCCGGACAACGCAAAGTGGGCTTGCAGTCGGGGGAGGCTGCAAGCCCACGTTCAGGGGGTGGAACCATGTGGTTCTGCGGGGCAGACCGGACGCCTGGCCCGGTCCCCGGTGGCGCCGTTGCCGGGTGCCATGCCCCCGGCAACGGTTCATGAGGAACGGTCAGGCGTCGGCGCCCTGGGGGGCACGGGTCAGCGACCGCAGCGCGAGGGCGATCACGATGGCGATGGCGGAGCACACGGCCAGGGCCAGGAACCCGTTGCCGATGCCCGTGGTGGTCGCGTCGGCGACCGAACCGCCGCCGTCGAGACCGCTGTCGACCGAGGTCGCGAGGATGGTTCCGATGACGGCGATGCCGAGTGCGGCGCCGGTCTCGTTGAAGGTGTTCAGCAGACCGGAGCCGACGCCGGACTCCTCCAGCTTGACGTGCGAGGTGCCGATGCCGAAGAGCGGGACGAAGCAGGCAGGCAGGCCGGCGCCGATGACGGCCAGCGCGACGATGGTCAGCGGAACACTGTCGGTACCGGTCGCCAGGACGCCCGTGCCGACCAACTGCAGCGTGGCCCCGGCCGCGTACATGCCGCCCAGGCCCAGGGCATTGGCCAGCGGCGGCGCGACCAGCGCGACGACGAGGGCGGCCAGGCCCATGGGGAGCAGCGAGAGGCCGGTGACGAAGGCGCTCATCTCGTGAACCCGCTGGAAGTACATGCTGGCCAGGAAGGAGCTGCTGATCATCACGCTGGCCACCAGAAGCAGGCCCACGCTGGACAGCCAGTAGGTGGGCTTGCGCAGCAGGTGCAGCGGAAGCAGCGGGTCGGCCTGTCCGGTCTCCATGAAGGTCACCGTGGCGAGCAGGACGACGGCGGCGCCAATGCTGATCCAGGCGTTCCGGTCGCCGAATCCCTCGTGCAGCTGGATCAGGCCGAAGGACAGGGCGGCGAGTCCGGCGGTGGACACGATCGCTGAAGGCAGCCGCAGCTTGCGGCCGTTGCTCGTGTTGAGGGCGGGCATGCTGCGCAGGGCGCCGATGAAGGCGGCGATGCTGACCGGGATGTTGATCAGGAAGGCCCAGCGCCAGCTGATCGCCGTGACGATAAGACCGCCGAGCACCACGCCGATGGTCGCGCCGATCACGCCGAGGCCGCTCCAGGCGGTCAGTGCGATCTTGCGCTGCTCATCGTCCTGGTAGACCGCCAGGATGATGGACAGGGCGGCCGCGGAGAGCAGTGCGGCCCCGGCGCCCTGGATGGCGCGGCCCGCCACGAGCAGTTCCTGATTGCCCGCGATGCCACAGAGCACAGAGGCGACGGCGAAGATGGAGAGGCCCGTGAGGAAGGTGCGGCGGCGGCCGAAGACGTCGGAGACGCGGCCACCGAAGAGCAGCAGGCTGCCGAGCATCAGGACGTACGCGCTGATGGTCCACTGCAGGGCCGTCTGATCGGCGGGCAGTTGGGCCCCGATCGAGGGAAGCGCCACGTTCACGACCGTCGAGTCGAGCATGACCATCAACTGGGCGACGCCGACCACCACCAGGGTGCTCCAGGGGGCCTTGCCGGGGGCCTGTGCGGGCGCTTGTTCCGCGCCCTGCTCGGCTGTCTGGGGTGCCAGCGTCTGCTCGGTCACCGTGTCTCCTTTGCCTATAAAAAACGATCCATGCGAATGCATCGATCGATCCCGCACAGTACATGCATGCGTATGCATCGACAAGAGGCGACGGCGAACCTACGATGAGGGGCGTGACAGAAACAGCTCTGACCGATCGATGGGTGGCCGTGACCCGCGCCTGTGCGCAGATCAATCAGGCCGCTGAGCGCGTACTGGCCGAGAACCACGGCCTGTGCGCCAGCGCCTTCGAGATCATGGACGTGATGGCGCGCGCGGACGGCTGGATCAGGGCGGGTGAACTCAGTTCTCGCGCCAGCCGCAGCCAGCCGCAGGTCTCCCGTTTGCTGGCCCAGATGGTCAACGGCGGCTACGCCGAGCGCAAGCCGTGTCCCAACGATCGGAGAGGCTTCGACGTTCAGCTCACGCCAGCCGGCCGACAGCTCTTCTCACAGTCCGTCACCACCATGGAAGCGGTACTGCGCGAAGTAGCCGAAAGCAGCGCAGAGGTGCGGGATGTCATGGGGCTGGCCGCTACCCACCAGTAGAACTATTTGCTGGTGCCATCGACCTGTCTGATAGCGTCCCAGGTCGATCGCAAGTTCTGTGACTGCCCTTCACATTCGTTACGGGCAACCAAAGATGGCCGACCCGGGGGGGACGGCCACGCGATCGCGACAGCCGGACGGGCTTTGCACGCCTGCGCGCCTGGCCCATTTCGAACACCCCCTCAGGAAGCGAAGACACCACGGCTGCACCACGGCCGACCGTGCCTCCGCCGACGCCAGTTAAATACGGGGGAAACATGCTCAACCAGACGATGCCGCGAACAAGTACCCGCAGCCCCGCGACCCACCGACCACGTGCGGCGGCGCAGCCCGGCTCACGGAGCGCGGGACTGACACGTGCCAGATCCGGTCCGCTCGGCGAGGCCCGGCCGGCGAACCCCGCGGACCCCGGAGTGTCCTTCCGACTCCTCGGCCCACTGGAGATCGTCACCGCGACCGGACCGCTCCCGCTGCGGGGCATGAACCAGCGCGCCATCCTCACCTTCCTGCTGCTCCACACCAACCAGGTGGTCGCCACCAGCGACCTGATGCAGGTCCTCTGGCCCAACGGGGACGCGCCGACAACAGCCCGCAAGGTGCTGCAGAACACCATCTCGGCGCTGCGCGGGGTGCTGACACGCGGTGCGATACCCACCCATCTCGCGTCCCTGGTCAGCCAGGCCCCGGGCTACATGCTGCGGATGGCGCCGGAGATTCTGGACCTGGCCAGGTTCCGGATCCTCGCCGACCAGGGCCGCACCGCACTGGCCGCCGGCCAGCCCGAGAGCGCCGCCCGCTTCCTGCGCGCCGCGCTGGGCCTGTGGCGGGGCCGAGCCGGACAGGAACTTGCCGAATCCGGCATCGACTGGACCCAGTTGGCGGTGGCGGACAACGCCCGGACCGCAGCCCTCGAAGACTATTGCGACGCCGAACTCCGCAACGGACGGTACCAGGAGGTGATCGGCCGACTGGAGGCCGCGACGGCCGCCGAGCCCTCCCGGGAACGTTCCTCCCACCTCCTCATGCTCGCCCTCTACCGGGCTGGCCACCAGGCCGGGGCACTGCGGGCGTACGAGCGGCTCCGGCAGCAGCTGAGCCAGGACTTCGGCGTCCAGCCCAGCCGCGAACTGCGGAACCTGCACCAGTCGATCATCGACCAGGATCCCGCCCTGCTCCCCTCCGAGGAGCCCGACAGCCCCGAGATCGACTTCAGTTCGCAGTCCGACCCCGAACTGGACCTGCTGTTCGCGCTGCTGTCCCTGGTACAACGCCAGCAGCGCCCGCACGTCGTGACGCTCGCCGGAGGCACGGGCGGAGGCACGGGCTGGCTCCTCTCCGAGCTCACGAGCAGGCTCCGCCAGGACGGCCAGGTCACCGTCTGGCACGTCCGCACCGGCCCGGACGGCGCCGCACTCGGCGACGACCTGCGCGCCGCACTGCGCCGAGCCACCCCGCACCGCCCGCTGGTGGTGGTCGCCGAGAACCTGCACCATGTCGGGGGCGCGGTCCCGGCCTGCGTCGGTGAGGTGATCCGCACGGCGGGCCGTACCCCGCTGCTCGTGGTGCTGACGTCCCGCGCCGAACCCGAAAGCCTCTGGCCCGGCTGGAACGCCGCCGTGCCCTGGTCGACCACTGTCATGGTCTGACGCTCCGCGCGTACGACGATGGGCGCCACCCTCGGGGTGGCGCCCATGTCTTGTGTACGGCCGGACAGCAGCCGGTCAGGCAGGGGATGGGGGCTCGTCCCACACCCCCGCGACCCGCGGCAGCGGCGCCGAGGCCGACCGGGCGCACGGAGGTATCAGCCGGTTGTCAGGGGCGGACCGCATCATGACCGAAACAGAAGCGGATTCGAGGGTGCGGGACTTGGGGGCACGATGGTGTGGACACAGTGCGTCGAGTCACGGCCCCTCGCCGCGGAGCGGGTGGCCTGCTTCCCTCATGCCGGCGGCTCGCCCTATTTCTTCCGCGGCTGGGGCAAGGCGCTGGACAGGTTCGAAGTCCATGCGGTGTGCTATCCGGGGCGTGCGGAACGCATCGCTGAGCCCCCCTGCACCGCACTCGTGCCCATGGCCCGGCACATCGCCGACGAGCTGCGGCCGATGATGGAGGAGCGGCCCACCACGCTCTTCGGACACAGCATGGGGGCCGTCGTCGCCTACGAGGTGGCCCGGGCCCTGGAGGCCGGAGGAACCCGGGTCGGGCACCTCTTCGCCTCGGGCGCCCGGGCCCCGCAGCTGATGCGGGCGACGCTGGTCGAACTGGGCCAGACGGATGCGGAACTGCTGCGCAACCCCGCGTTCATGGAACTGGTGATGCCCTACATCGCCGCCGACTTCCGGATGCTCGCGGCCTACGAGGGCGAGGGGCGGACGCCGTTGGACTGCCCCGTCACCGCGCTCCTCGGCGCGTCCGACCCCCGGGTGAGCGCCGGTCTTCCGTAGCGGCAGCCGGGTCGATGTACCCCTTGCCCTTGACCCACCCCGGCGGCCACTGCTGTCCGTTGTCGTCTACTGCCGGCTTGAAGACCTCGGCAGATTCCTCGTCGTCGAACCGCTCGGTCGGCTGAGCCCCCGAACGGCTCCCGCCCAACCGCCACTTGACTTGGCAGCTCGCGATCTCTCCGACCGCGTTCTTGCGCGGTGTGACGTACGCCATCCATGCACGATAGCGCCGCGTGCTCCCACCGTGCTCCCACAACGGACACACACTCGGCGCTCCATGTTCGACATTCGTTCTGGTCAGGCAGTTGCGCCCCGTGGTGCCCGGAGCCGGACTCGAACCGCATCCGGAACCCCCTCTGACCTGCGGCTTCTCTCTCACCTGGGAAAACCGCCCCGCATGATCCCGCATGAGTCCGGATTGCCCCGCGCTATCACCCGGCCGTGCTCCCATGGGAGCACGGTGGAGCGCCCCAGATGACGGAAGGCCCGGCAGCCGACTGCCGGGCCTTCCTGCGGTCCGCACCCCAGCTTTGCGGAGCATGGAGCGGAACCGCCTCGCTACGTGTCCGTAGCGAGCCTGTGCCCCGGCCATTGCCTGGCTCGCGGACCGTCATTAAAACCCGAACCACCTGCTGTGCCTAGATCTCGCCGTGTTCGGTCGAAAATGGCTGGATCAGATGCATCCGGTCCTACATCGTCGCTCACCAGTAGGGCTGGATCGTTCAGATTCGATTCTTTGCTCGGCATACGGACCGCGCGCAGACAAAAGCGAGGGGCCAGCAGCCCCTCGCTTCTGATCGAGCCGGTCCGCCGCTCCCCCGGCCCTGGTCCTGATAGGCGGCCCTGAGCGGAACCGCGCCACTACGTGTCCGGGCCTACTTGGCCAGGGATCGTTCGGCGATGTGCTCGATTCGCTCGGCGAAGATCTTTGGGGCGTCGGGGGTGATCGTGTACAGGGCCACCATGCCGGTGAGGATGACGTCCACCAGCTCGGACTGCACGTCATCCCACGAGTGGCTAGCGCCCTTGCGTGGGTTGGAGCCCATCGCGCCGTGGACTGCCTCAGCGACCTCGCCGGCCTCCTCGGTGATTTTCAGGATGCGCAGCAGTCGCGATTCCGCCGGGGAAAGAGAGGTCGAGGACTCCTTATCGAGCCACTCGACGAGGCGCGCGATGGTGGTCCAGTCCGTGTCTTGCATGCGGTTACTCCGTGAGGGGTGCGGGGTGGGGGCGAGGCGCGACGCTACCGGAGGACGTCGCCAGAGACTCGGCAATGCGTGCGGCTACCCCGGAAGAGGGGACGGTGCTGGTATTGACGACCAGCACCGAAACGCCCAGACCGATGAGCGTCACGGCCGCACGCTTGTACAGCGCCACTTCACGCTGCGGGATGCCCGGGTCACGCTCGAACCGGTGATGCGCCCCACGGTCGAAGAGCCTGGCCGTGATGACGGCCGGGTCGGCGGTGAGGATGACGGACAGATCCGGCAGCCGTACGCCGGCGTTGAGCGCCAGGAGGAAATCCTCGTCGACGCCGTCGAGCTGCTGGACGACGAGCGTGGACGCCAGGTAGCGGTCACACACCACGGTGACGCCCTGGTCGAGCTGCGGTTCGATCTCGCGGGCGAGGTGGTCGTAGCGGTCGGCTGCGACGAGGCAGGCCAGCGACCGGCCGGTGATCTGATCGGCGTGGGAGCGGGTGAACGCTCCCAGTTCGCTGCGGGACGGCTCCGTTGTAGCGTGCACCGCATCGCCGCGTTGCCGCAGCAGATCGCTGAGGAGCCGGGCCGCGGTGGACTTCCCGACGCCGCCTGGCCCGTCGAGAGTGACGAATCGCCCCGTCACGCGGACACCCCCTCCGTGGTCCGGGCGTGCTGTTCACGCGTCAGGGTGGACAACGTCGCGCGCAGTTCCGCCAGGCCCGTTCCTGCGAACGGGATGCCGACGCTGAAGTTGAACTCGTCGCGGGCTCGCATGGATTCGTTGGCGCCGTGTTCGGTGAGGTCGACATCGTTGTAGTCGAGCATCGCTTCCGGGGCGTGGCCGGCCTTCACGAGGTCGTTCCATACCGGGGTGCCCGGGTACGGCCGGAACTCGAACACTGAGGCGCGGAAGCTTCCGGGCAGGCGGTCGGCCAGCTCCCACAGATGCCTGATGTGCCGGACTGTCGCGGCCATGTCCTCCGGTTCCTCACCGGGGAACCCGAGGATGAAATAGCCCTTCACGGAGATGCCGCGCTCCAGGAGCCGCCGTGCGACGGCCAGAGTCATCTCAGCCGTGATCCGCTTGTCCATGGAAGCCAGGACCCGGTCACTGCCGGACTCGACGCCCAGCGCGACCTCGTTGAGGCCATTGGCGACGAGGGTGTCGAGCATCGCGTCGCTCTCGCGGGCGATCACGTTGATCCGGCCGGTGGCGTCCCACACGAACCGCTCCCCGACGTGGTGGGCGCTGAACGCCTCCATCATGGACGCGATGATGCGGTGTGCCCCGAGGAACAGGTCATCCACGAACCGGAACGCTGTGACGTCGTAACGCCCGTGCAGCTCGTTCATCTCGCTGATGATGTTGCCCGGGGTTCGGGTGCGGATCTTCACGTCCGGATTGACCGAGGCAGCAGCGCCGCAGAACGCGCACTCGTACGGGCAGCCGCGGGCGCCCACCATGTTGGCTTTCCACCGGCCGCCGCTGGTGAGGTATGGGTCTTGGGGAAGGAACGCACGGTCCACGAACGGCAGGGCGTCGATGTCCGGACTGAGCCACGAACCTCCCTGTCCCGGCAGGGCGATCCCGGTGGCAGTCGTCCCCAGGAGCCGGTCACGCCACATCACCCCTGGAAGCTCCGCCCGTCGCGCGCCGTCACCCAGGAGCGCGGCGACGCGGCTCTCGGCCTCGCCGATGACCAGGGCCTGCAGACGCACCATGCGCGGGTCCGCGAGGATCCTGGTCGGCATGGCCTTGGCATGGTGACCCCCGACCATCAGGGCAATGCTCTCGTCCAGGCCGGCGGCGATGCGCGCCGACAGCTCGTAGGTCGGGGCGAGGAGGTTCATGCCGGCCCACCGTGGCCGGGCGGCGTTGACTGTCTCGATGGTCGCCTGCACCCCCAGGCCGTGCGCCTCGGCGTCCAGGATGCCGACATTGAAGCCCTGTGCCTGGGCGTACGTGGCGATGTACGCCATGCCGATGACCGGCAAGGTGTAGTCGTTGGTGCGCGGCCTCAGGCCGTAGTCCCGTAGAGGGGCGTTGATGAACAGGGCGTCGAGCGGCCGGGCCAGGTCCGCCCCGGCGATGAGGTCAGGTGCGGTCAGGGCCGTGGTGCTCCGATGGTCGGGCATGAATCCCCCAGGCGAGTGTGAGCGTGGTCAGTGCGTGGAGCCCTGGCCGGTCCGGCGCCCATCGGTGCCAGAGCGCGGCGAACTCCCGTGCGTTATCGGGCCACTGCACCTCAGGTGCGGCGTTGGCGGCCCAGGTGCGGACAGCTAGGTCGTCGTGCGGGTAAACGGCGTAGTCCCCGGTGAAATCAGCCGCTGCGGCGGCCGCAGTCCACGGGCCGATGCCAGAGACCTCCTGAAGCGCCTTGACCAGGTCATCGGGGTCGAGGACGGACCACTCGGAAGCGTGATCCAGGTACGCCGCCGCAGCGGCGGGTAGCGCCTTCTTGTGGAACAGCGCGCCGACCTCCCGGTACGGCGCGTCGCCCTCAAGGGCGAGCACGGTCTCGGGCGTCGGCGTCGCGAACAACGGCCCATCCGCAATGTCGTGACGCCGGCCGTACGTGGCGCACCAGCGGCGGTACAGCAACCGGGCCTGCTCGGCGCGGATGATGCGGCGCAGCAGCGCCGTGGTGATGGCGTCCCACAGGGACGGATTCGGGAGCCGTTCGACCGTGCCCAGAGCCGCCAGAGCCGTGCGCAGGTCGGCGGACGCCCGGTCGGGCAGGTCGGCGGCGGGCGTACGGCGCGAGCGCGGAGTCGCCTTATTGGAGGTAAGCGCCTCCCATTCCAGGCGCGAGCCAGTCCAACGGGCGCACCAGGCACCAGTGCCGTCATCCACGACGCGGACGACCGACCCGTCGGGCTGGGCGGTCCAGGCCGGGTGATCGGTGAGCAACGTAGTCGTCATGAGGGGGGCTCCGCATCGGTGGTTGGGCAGTACGGAGTGATGCTCCCGCACTCAGCCCGGCACCGTGGAACGTTCACCCAGCGAGCAGGACCGCTGCACCACGTCATGGGGCATCAACCGCTCTGGTGCGCCAGACGAGGAGACCGGCGTCGTCGTCCAGATCCGGCGAGTGGGTGCGCTCGGCCTCACGGACGCAGTACCCGCCCGCCTCTAAGTCCTGCCGCACGCGGGCGATACCGGTACGCCAGTGATCTTCCGCCCCGGCGGGGAGCGTCCCATCAGGCAACCGCCTGAATGGCGGGTCGGGCTGCCAAAGGACCCGTGCGCACGTCTCCGCGAACGGCGGCCAGATCACCGGATCGGCATCCAGCGCGACTACCGTCCACATCCCCTGGCCGCTGTCGCCCCGGCGGGCGGTCGTCAGCACGGCATCCACGAGCTCGTACGGATCGGGCTCCAAAGAGGCGTAGCCCCGCCCCAAATTCGCACGGCAAGTTGCCTCCACGCCATCCCAGGCTCCAGCCGGCGGCCACGTGCGGTCTTCGCCCTGCGCCAGGCGCCACACAAGAATTTCCTCAGCCGTGTGGAGGTGTGGAGCACGCGCTGGGCCGGTCACCGCCGCCCGGTACCCGATGGACTCCAGCGCGGTCACCACCGCCTCAACTCGGTCCGCCCAGTGCTCCTGAGCGCCGGGCGGGATACGGCGAGTGCGGCTGTCGCGCCGGAACGCTGCATCAGGGTGCCAGCGCACGATGACGCACAGGTCCGCGCCGGGGGCCACGCCTCCTCGGGGACATACATCGTCTGGCACCACCCTTTGCCCTCAGGCACTGTGCGGGACACGACGCCGTCACGCCTTGTCCACTCGGGCGCCAGCCGCAGGCTGCCGAGCTGGAGGTCCACCAGGGCAACCGCGGCACGACGGGCGTCGGGACGCCTCATCTGTTCAGTCATCAGGTTCCGATCTGAGCAAGGCCAGCGCGGGAGGTGTTGTCAGGTCGGCCGATCGGCCTGTGCGTGGTGTGCGCGCACCAACTCTTCAAGGCGCTGGATGCACGGTTCGCAGGCGGAGAACGGGCCCACTCCGTGGATCTCTGTGTGGACGGGACCCATCCACATCACCGAGAGGTCGGGGCCGTCGCAACGCCAGCACGTCCCGATGACCCATGGAGAGCCGGACATCCGGCCGCCTACCGGTCGAGGGCGATCCCGGCGGCAACCACGGCCATCAGCACCACCAGCACCGTCAGGAACACGACGACTTTCGTCAGCTCGGGCGGCTCGTCATGCACGCAGCGACCCTCCAGCGGTGAGCTGAGCCCACACCCGTTTGCCCCAGTTCTTGGGCTCGGAGTCCCACTTGCCGTCCGTCAGCGCGGCCACGATCGACAGGCCGCGCCCCGACTCCGAGTCGGACAACACCGCCGGGCGCATCTGCGGGGCAGCCCGGGACAGGTCCGTCACGGCCACCTCGACCCGGAACACGTCCAGTCGAGTCACCGTCACGCGGATCGTTTCCCGGCGCGCGTGCGCGACAGCATTGGACACCAGCTCCGTGACGACCAGATGCGCGTCACCCTTCAGGGAGGGGAGGCCCCAGGCGTCGAGTGCCGCCGACACCAGTAGCCGCGCGTCACCCGCCGACTCCGGGATCCTGGGCAAACTCTTCGAGTAGGCCGGATTGCCGACTGTCCCGGATTCGATGACCATGCGCGCGCCGCTCCTCACCGGCCGGAGCACGACGCAGGCCGCATCCGACGTCTCAGGGGACTTCGCTTTGCTGAGCGTCAGCTGGCCGGGGTGGCTACTCACCGACCTCCACCTCCTGGGAGCCCAGGCGCTCGCGCCCGAGCGTGACCAGGGGGACCAGCCGGTCGAACGGCACCAGGAGGCCCGGGCTGTTCATCGGCACCACCCAGAACAGGCCCTCGTTGGGCTCAGTGACGTCGGGTGCCGGGACCTGAAGGAGCGCGCGGGGCGGGTGCAGCACCATGCCGGCAGGCGTCGCGATCTGCGCCACCCACGACAGGACGAGCGCCGTGTACGAGTCCTCGGAGCCGAAGCCCTGCGCCTCGTAGAACAACGGTCCCTCACCCAGGACTTCGGCCAGCGGCTCGGCGCACTCCTGCACGGTGGCCACTCCCACCGCAGCGTGGATGATGCCGGCCGGGATCGTCACCGCGGCGTACAACAGGCCCGGCCGCAGCCAGGCAACCCCTTTGGTCTCCCAGTCCGTTTTCGCCTGCTCCCTGACCGGGGCCGACGCCAGCAGCCAGCGACAGGAGGCCATCCGACGCTCAGGCCGGGTAGATACCGCGGCAGCAATCGGAGGTGGAACGGGGGCAAGATCGGCGCCCCTGTCATCTCGTGCGTGTGTGCTCGGCATTGCTCTGCACTCCCAGACGGGTCGATGGCCAATGGGTCAGTTGGCGCCCTCGCGTACAAGCCAACTCCCGTGCAACCGACTTGGCCGGACCTTCTGGCGGACTTTCAGCCGGACTTTTCGCGGCAACCGGTCTTTCCGGCATCCCGAAAGTCGCTACCTTCGAGTGACACAGATCACGGAGGTGGCGAGGTGTCAGACCTGACGCCCTTCGAGCACGCCTGTCGCATGCACGGATGGGAGAAGCCGACGGACTTTCTGCGGGCCTTCCAGACGGCCGCCGACCTACTGGGCGAGGCGGTCACCCTGACCGATCGCCAGCACCGGCGATGGCGCCGGCCCCGGCCTCCCGCTCCCCGGGCGCGCGCTTGGAGAGTCCTTCACGCCATGTTCGGCTTCTGCCCGTCCGAGATTGGGCTTCCCGGACCACCTCCAGGTGCCACCGTGGGGAGAGCACCACTCCCCGCACAAGGAGGTACCTCCGTGGACCGACGTGCTTTCCTGACCGATTCCATCGGTGTAGCTGCCGCTGCTCTACCTGCCCACGTACGGCCTCTGAGTCCCACCGGAGCCACAGGCGCCGTCGGCACCACACACCTCCTGGAGTTACGCGCCGGACTCCGCAGCCTCTTCCACCTCGACGACGCGTACGGCGGCGGCGACGTCCGTTCGCTGGCTGCCCGCCACCTTCGCAGGGTTCGCCGGGTCATCAACACCGGCCGATACCCGGAGACGATCGGCCGGCAGCTTCAGCTCCTGTCCGGGGAGATCGCCGAGCACTGTGCGTGGCTGTGCTACGACGCCGACGACCAGGACAACGCGCGCCGCTTCTGGGGCGAGGCCCTCACCACGGCCACAATGCTCCGCGACCCCAATCTGGAGATCTTGGTCTTCTCCTCCATGAGCCTCCAGGCGTGCCATGAAGGCCGGCCACGGGACGGTCTCGACTTGGCGCGCGCAGCCCAGGAGCGGGCAACACGACTGGGCTCCCCGGTCCTCCAGTCCCTCATCGCAGCCCGGGAGGCGCGCGCGCTGTCGCTCATGGCCGACAGCGTGAGCGCCAAGGGTCGAATGGTCGACGCCATGAAGCTCGTCGACGGCCACGGGCGCGGTCGCCCCGCCCCCGAATGGAGCGCCTTCCACGGGCCGGCCGAACTCGGCTACTCCCAAGGGGCCCTCTACACCGAACTCGGCCACCACGAGGCCGCGACGGGGTTCCTCCGCGCCGCCCTCGCGCACCAGGAGGCGAACTACGGCCGCAACCGCGCCCTCTACCGGATCACTCTCGCCAAGAGCCTGGTCGACGCCGGCGAGGTGGACGAGGGCGCGGCCCATGCCGTAGGAAGCCTGGAGCACCTGGAAGAGGTCGAGTCCGGCCGAGTCTTGCGGCGGCTGAACGATGTGGCCACCGCGCTCGGCGCGATCGACGCGGCCTCAGCCCGGGGAGCTGCCGAGGAACTGACCGAGTACGCGGAAGCAAGGGGGGCGGCGTGACGACTACCGAGCTGATGTACGAGCGGTACGAGGGCGAGGAGGCCGCGGTGCAGCTCGACGCGTTCCTCCCGGCCTACGAGGAGGTCTATGCCGAGCCTCCGTACAGCGAAGGCCCGTCCGATGTCGCCCAGTTCATCGAGCACTATCAGGTGCACGCGCAGCGCCCGGGCATGCGTCTGATCATCGCCCGCGATGGCGAGGACGTCGTCGGCTTCACGTACGGCTACTTCCTCCCGCCCGGCACCGGGTGGTGGACCAACGTGGACCAGGACCTCGCCGACGACTTCACCTGTGAGGACGGCCGCCGCACGTGGGTAATCCTTGAGCTGGCCGTCCGTAAGCCGTGGCGTCGGCGAGGAGTCGCCGCTGCACTCCACGCAGCACTGCTCGACGGCCTGCCCGTGCAGCGGGTGACGCTCACCTTGCGCCCGGAGCCCGAGGCCGCACCGGCGCAGTCCGCCTACAAGGCGTGGGGCTACCGCGCGGTCGGCACGTCGCACCCGTGGGAGGACGCCCCGTACTACACGGCCATGGTTCTCGACCTGGCTGGCGACCGGAGCGCGACCGCCCCGGCATCCTGACCGACCCCCGCCCACGAAGAAGCCCCGCTCGTCATGAGCGGGGCTTCCCCGTCGGGTCCGAGAAGGCAGCACAGCTTCTATGGATGTCCCCACGATACGACCCGGGTCCGACATCCCTCCGAACGCGGGCGAGCCCGGCCGGGCTCGGGGGAGGAGAGCGGCCGGGCTCGTCTTTGGTGCCGCACGGGGGGCTGCGGCCCGCGCCACGACCAGAGGGGAGGAGTAGCGCGGACCCCCAGTTTTGACCCCCGTTAGATTCAATGGGTCAGAGCAACAGTGCTGGTCGAGGAGGGTTTGCGTGGCGAGGATGGGTCGGCCGGGGATGTCGGACGAGATGAAGGTCGACTTGTGGCGGCGGTGGAAGGGCGGGGAGTCGATCAGTGTCATCTCGCGGCAGATCGGCAAGCCGCCCGGCTCGGTGTTCACCGTCCTCAAGCACCATGGAGGGATCGCTCCCTCACTCCGTAAGGCGCGCGTCGGCAGCTTGACCTTGGGCGAGCGGGAGGAGATTTCGCGTGGGCTGTGTGCCGGCGAGTCCTTCCGGACCCTTGCCGGCCTCCTGGGGCGTGCGGTGTCGACGATCAGCCGCGAGGTCAACAAGAACGGCGGACGCGACGTCTACCGGGCAATTGCCGGGCAGGAACGGGCACTCGATCATGCCAAGCGCCCGAAGCAGTGCCTGCTCGCCCGTGAACCCGCGTTGCGGCAGACGGTGCTGACCTTGCTACAAGAGGAGTGGTCGCCCGAACAGATCGTCGGCCACCTCCGTCTGCATCACGGGGACGATCCGCACCTGCAGGTCAGTCACGAGACGATCTACCGGTCGATCTATACCACCCGCTGGAAGGTGGTTCCCCGCGAGTTGTGCAAGCGCCTTCGAACGGGCCGCCCGATCCGGAAGAACAAGCGTCACACGGTGAAAGGCCAGTGGCGCTCACAGATTATCGATGCCCGACCTATCGGTGAGCGGCCCCAAGAGGCGGAGGATCGCAGCGTTTTCGGGCATCTGGAAGGCGATCTGGTGATCGGCTCGAACAACAGCCAAGTTGCCACGTTGGTCGACAGGAAGTCGCGTTTCCTCACTGTCGTGAAACTCGCCAGCCGTCACACCGCCGTGGTCGTTCCCGCCCTCGCCGAAACCTACGCCCGCATGGACTCCCGACTACGCACCACACTGACCTGGGATCGCGGCATGGAACTGGCAGCGCACAAGCGGCTTACTGCCACTACGGGCGTTGACGTGTTCTTCGCGGCCCCGCGGAGCCCCTGGCAACGCGGCACCAACGAGAACACGAACAAACTGCTCCGGCAGTACCTGCCCAAGGGGACGAACCTGTCGACGTTCAGCCAGGACGATCTTGACGTCATCGCGGCGAAGCTCAACAACCGTCCGCGCAAGTGCCTGGGATTCCGCACACCTGCCGAAAGTGTTGCCTTGACCCGTTGAATCTAAGGTTTCACCCGGCATGGATGGGGGGTCACCACCTTCGCCTCCAGACCCATCGCCCGCGTCATCCATCTGCCCACCGCCCGGCGCGAACACAGCCCGGCCGCAGACGGAACTCGTAACACCCGGTCGGGCACCGACGTCGCCCGAGACCGCCGCGTGTAGCGCCGGAGGAAGGGGCATAGAGTCCCCGGACCCCATGCCCCCATCTCCGGCGCCGGGCCGTCAGTTCACGACCTCGCCCTCATCGACAGTCCTGGCGCTTGGGTGATACGCGCAGGTCCTCAGCGCGTCCGTCCGGGCTTGCGCATACGCCGCCTGCACCGCCGCCCGGCCCACCCCCCACGCGGCTGCCTCGGTCATCCCGTCCGGTCCCTCTCGGTGCTCCACGCGTGAGCACGCGGGCTCGTCCGTGTAGGACTGCTCCCACTCCCACGCCCAGCGGACGCGAGGCTCATGGTCCTCCGGCCGGATCACATGCTCTGTACCGTCCGGCGCGTACAGGGCAGGGCCGACGCTCCACACCTGGACACGGTCCGGCACATGGTGGCGCACCCAGTTCAGGCCGCCGACGACCGACCTCATCCACCAGTCGGCCGACCATGCTTCGACACGCGCTTCCTCGCCCTGGTCCATCTCCCACTGCTCGGCCACGACCTTGGCGTGATCCAGCTTCCAGAAGCCTTCGATGTGGCCCAGGAGATGCACGACATACAGGCGCCGCGTGTCCTGGCCGGCGGACAGCACCTCTACCGCCCCATCCGGGAAGGGCCTTCGGCCCCGGCCGCCGGCCAGGGCCTCCTCAATCGTCTCCATCGCGTCGTCGTCCGCCTCCGGCAACAAATGCCCGTACCGATCGGACGTCGTGGTGATCGATTCATGACCGAGACGCCGCTGAACGTACGTCAGGCCACGGCCGGCGGAGAGCAGGGCCGCGGCGTGGGAGTGCCGCAGATCGTGGATCGTCGGGCTCTTTTCCCCAGGGAGCGTGCCAGCCTTCTTCGCCCGTTCCACAGCCGTAACCCATCGGTCGTAGAACGTCGAGTACGGCAGACGCTCCCCATGCCCGTTGTGGAAGATCAGGTCACCGCGCTTGAGCTTGTCCAGGCCGTGCTCCAGGAGGTCATTCCACGTGCTCGCGCTCACCCGGATATTGCGCCGGGACCGCTTCGACTTCGGCTTGCCGAGGTAGAAGCCCTCTCCGGGCTTGCGCTTCCAGGAGCGGGAGACTTTCACCCTGTACTTGCCGTCGCTGGTATCCAGCACGGCGTGCTGCTTCGCGAGGGCCGTGATCTCGCCCCACCGAAACCCTGTCGCGTAGGCCACCCGCACAAACCGCTTATCCTCTGGCCGCAGGAGCTCGTCGACGATCGCCTCCACCTCCTGCGGCGTCAAGAACGTCATGTCCTCGTCGTCGTCACCGATACCGTCGTCATCCGTGCGCGGGAGGGCTGTGAGATCGCACGGGTTGCGCGCACGCAGTGGCGGCTCCTCGTCGACCGCCTCTTTCAGGATGGAAGAGAGGAGGCCGTGCAGGTTCTTCAGGGTCTTCGGGCTCATCTCCTTACGCACCGAGCCACGCCACACCTTCGTCTTGGCCATCTGGTTGACCCAGGCTCCGACGGTCGCCCTGCTGAAGTGCTCGACTGACCGGACGTCACAGTTCCCGAACGTCGGCAGGAGGTAGGTCGCCAGTTCCTTGCCCACCGCATCGCGGTAGTGGTCCTCAACGGCTGTCCGGTTTTTGATGGACTCTCGCGCATAGTTTTGGAAGACGTACCGCTCTTCCGTATCGGCAGTCGAGTCGATGTAACCCTTGCCCTTGACCCACCCTGGCGGCCACTGCTGTCCGTTGTCGTCTACTGCCTGCCTGAAAACCTCGGCCGATTCCTCGTCATCGAACCGCTCGGTCGGCTGAGCCCCCGAACGGCTCCCGCCCAACCGCCACTTGACTTGGCAGCTCGCGATCTCTCCGACCGCGTTCTTGCGCGGTGTGACGTACGCCATCCATGCACGATAGCGCCGCGTGCTCCCACCGTGCTCCCACAACGGACACACACTCGGCGCTCCATGTTCGACATTCGTTCTGGTCAGGCAGTTGCGCCCCGTGGTGCCCGGAGCCGGACTCGAACCGGCACGCCCCGAGGGGCAGCGAGGTTTAAGCTCGCCGTGTCTGCATTCCACCATCCGGGCAGGGTGTCGCGGCTCCCCATTTCGCGGGTCAGAGCCTATCTGGAGGCATCCCCCGAACAGCGGAACAGCGATCCGATGTTGTCTTATTTTATTGGCGCCTGAGGATGTGTCAGACCACGTAAAGAGCCATCGGCACATGCCGGGCGCGGTGGACGGCCGCGGGAGCCGTCGCCGGGGAATGACGGAAACTCGACTGCCCGCGCGGACCCCCCGGGCGTGGCCCGGCTCTCAGGGTTGACGTCATACCAAAGGAGGACTGGCGGGCGGCGGGTCCGACTCAGGGGGGCCACGGGAACGGGCATGCGGGCTGATCCGCGGCGGCCGGTCGGCCGGGACGATGAGTAAGTCCCCCAAGCGTCCCCGACAGGAGCCCCCTCGTGACCACCACCACTGCTCACCGCGCCACCGCGGTCGCCGCACGCGCCACCGAGCTGTCCAAGGTTTACGGACAGGGCGAGACTCAGGTGGTCGCGCTGGACCAGGTCACCGTCGATTTCCGGCAGGGTGAATTCACCGCGATCATGGGCCCGTCCGGATCGGGCAAGTCCACGCTGATGCACTGCGTCGCGGGCCTCGACAGCTTCTCATCGGGCTCCGTACGGATCGGCGACACCGAGCTGAGCACCCTGAAGGACAAGCAGCTCACGCGGCTGCGCCGGGACAAGATCGGCTTCATCTTCCAGGCGTTCAACCTGCTGCCGACGCTGAACGCGCTGGAGAACATCACGCTGCCGATGGACATCGCGGGCCGCAAGCCCGACCAGGAGTGGCTGAACACGGTCATCGAGATGGTCGGCCTGTCCGGGCGCCTCAAGCACCGCCCCACGGAGCTCTCCGGCGGCCAGCAGCAGCGCGTCGCGGTGGCCCGCGCGCTGGCCAGCCGCCCCGAGATCATGTTTGGCGACGAGCCGACCGGAAACCTGGACTCGCGCTCCGGCGCCGAGGTCCTGGGCTTCCTGCGCAATTCCGTGCGCGAGCTGGGCCAGACCGTCGTCATGGTCACCCACGACCCGGTGGCCGCCGCCTACGCGGACCGCGTGATCTTCCTGGCCGACGGCCGGATCGTCGACGAGATGCCGCACCCGAGCGCGGACGGCGTCCTCGACCGGATGAAGGAGTTCGACAGCAAGGGCCGCACCAGCTGACCGGCACGGCTCGTAGCGCGTACGCCCCCTCTCTCCGGCCGCTCCCACCCCAGGACTGACTGACACATGTTCCGAACCGCCCTGCGCAATGTGCTCGCGCACAAGGCCAGGCTGCTGATGACCGTGCTCGCCGTAATGCTCGGCGTGTCCTTCGTCTCCGGCACCCTGGTCTTCTCCGACACCATCGGCAACGCCTTCAAGAACAAATCGGCGAAGAGCTTCGACCATGTGTCGGTCGCCATCCGCCCCGACACCGCCTCCGGCCCCTCCGACGATGCCCAGGAGGCCAAGAAGCAGCCGGTGCTGAGCGACGCCCTGCTGAAGAAGGCGCAAGGCCTTCCCGGCGCCGCGTCCGTGATCGGTGACATGTCCGGCTTCACCGCGCTCGCCGACAAGAACGGCAAGCTCGTCGGCCAGGACTGGGGCACCACCGGCGCCAACTTCTACCCCGGCGCGGACGGCAAGGACGCCCGTTACGCCTTCACCGCAGGGCAGGCGCCGAAGCGGGCCGGCGAGATCGCGGTGGACAGCCGCACCGCCGAGCGCACCGGCTACAAGGTCGGCGACTCCGCCCGGCTGTCCACCGACGGCCCGGTGACCAAGCAGACGATCAGCGGCATCTTCGACACATCCAACGGCAATGTGGTGGCCGGCGGCAGCCTGGTGCTGTTCGACAACGCGACCGCGCCGAAGGTGCTCGGCAAGACCGAGTACGACGAGATCGACATCAAGGCCGCCGCTGGCACCTCCCAGGCGGCGCTGAAGAGCGCGGCCGAGAAGATCCTGCCGAAGGACACCGAAGCGGTCACCGGCGCCACTCTGGCCGCCGACCAGGAAGCCCTGATCAACGAGCAGACCAACTCGCTGAGCCAGGCCCTGCTCTACTTCGCCGGCATCTCGCTCTTCGTCGGCATTTTCATCATCGCCAACACCTTCACCATGCTGGTGGCCCAGCGCACCAAGGAACTGGCGCTGATGCGTGCCATCGGCGCCTCGCGCCGCCAGGTGACCCGTTCCGTACTGATCGAGGCGTTCATCGTCGGGCTGATCGCCGCGGCCACGGGCTTCGCCGTCGGCATCGGTATCGCGATCGGCCTGCGCTCGGTGGTCAACGGCATCGGCGGCACGCTGCCCGACGGCCCGCTGGTCGTCGCCCCGATGACGGCCGTCGTCGCCCTGATCATCGGTGTGGTCGTGACCATGCTCGCCGCGTGGCTGCCCGGCCGCCGGGCCGCGAGGATTCCGCCGGTCGCCGCGATGAACAGCGTGCACGCGTCGCCGACCGTGCGCGGTCTGGTCGTACGCAACACCATCGGCTCGGTCATCGCCGCACTCGGCGCCGGCGCGCTCTTCACGGGCGTGGCCGTCAGCGGCCAGGAGGGCATGCCGTACATGGCCCTGGGCGCGGGTCTGATCCTCGTCGGCGTCATCGTGCTCACGCCGCTGCTGTCGCGGCCCTTCATCGCCGCCATGACGCCCCTCCTGAAGCCGTTCGGCGTCACGGGCAACCTGGCCAGGCAGAACTCGCTGCGCAACCCGCGGCGTACCGCGTCCACGGCCGCCGCGCTGATGATCGGCCTCACCCTCATCACGGGGATGACGGTGATCGCGATCTCCATGCAGAGCGCCATCAACAAGATGGCGACGGACTCCCTGAAGTCCGACTACACCGTCTCCATGGCGAACTACCAGCCGCTCTCCCCCACCGTGGAGAAGAAGCTGGCCGCGCTCCCCGAGGTGGCCGCGAGCAGCCCGATGCGTGCCGCGTACGGCGAGGTCGACGGGGGCTTCAGCAGCATCAACGGTGTCGACGAGAAGCACATCGGCCAGCTGCTCAGCCTCGACTTCGTCAGTGGCTCGCTGGACGGTCTGACCGGCGACACCACGGTCGTGGACAAGGAGACAGCCGACGACAAGGGCCTGAAGCCCGGCGACACCACCTCGGTGAAGTTCGACGACGGCAAGTCCGTGAAGCTGAAGGTCATCGGCGTCTACGAGCCGAACGACATGATCAACGGCATCTTCACGCCGACCGCGGTGGTCGACCCTCACCTGGAGAAGGTCGCCGACCAGCGGGTGCTGGTGAAGATGAAGGACGGCACCTCCGCCAAGGCGGAGAACAGCATCGTCAAGGCCCTCGGTGAGAACCCCGCCATCAAGATCCAGGACAAGCAGGCGATCAGCGACGAGATCGGTGGCGCCATCAACCTGATGCTCTACATGCTGTACGGGCTGCTGGGGATGGCCGTCCTGATCGCGGTGCTCGGTGTCATCAACACCCTCGCGATGTCGGTCTTCGAGCGCAAGCACGAGATCGGGATGCTGCGGGCCATCGGCCTGGACCGGTCGAAGGTCAAGCAGATGGTGCGGCTGGAGTCGGTCGTCATCTCCCTGTTCGGCGCGGCGCTCGGTGTCGGCCTCGGGATCTTCCTGGGCTGGGCCGCGGGCAGCGGCATCAGCGACTCGATGAAGACGTACACCATGCAGATCCCGGTCGGCCGGATCGCGATCTTCCTGGTGGCCGCCGCGCTGGTGGGCGTGCTGGCCGCGATGTGGCCGGCGCGCAGCGCGGCCAGGCTGAACCCGCTGGCGGCGATCAAGGCCGAGTAGCCGCGGTCGGTACGCACAGAAATGGGCCGGCTCCCGTGACGGGGGCCGGCCCGCTCGGCTGTGCGGGCTGAGCTCGGGCCCGCGCCCCGGACCCGGGCTTGTGCTACGGACCCGGGCTTGTGCGGGCTGAGCTCGGGCCCGCGCCCCGGACCCGGCCTCCTTTGTACGGGCTCAGCTCGGACCCGCGCCCCAGACCCGGGCGCGCAGCGGCATTCCGGAGGCTCCCCCCGGCACCGGCCGTACCGCGAGTACCTGGTTGACCCCGATCTTGTTGTGCTCGAAGGACAGGGCGGACGCGGCCATGTAGAGCATCCAGACGCGGGCCCGGCCCAGCGAGGTGGCCCGGACCGCCTGGGCCCAGTTCGCCTCCAGGTTGGCCACCCAGTGGCGCAGCGTCAGGGCGTAGTGCTCACGGATCGACTCGATGTCCCGGACCTCGAAGCCCGCTTCCTCCAGCGTCCCCGCGGTCCGGCCCACCGGCGCCAGCTCACCGTCGGGGAAGACGTACGCGTCGATGAACTCGTCCACGTGGTACGCCGATTCGTCCGGCTCGGGGCGGCGCGCGATCTGGTGGTTGAGCAGCCGGCCGCCGGGCTTCAGCAGGGCGAAGAGGTCGTCGGCGTACTCCCGGTACTGCACCGAGCCGACGTGCTCGGCCATCCCGATGGAGGAGATCGCGTCGTACGGACCGTCCCTGACGTCCCGGTAGTCCTGCACCCGGATCTCGATGCGGTCGGTCAGGCCCTCTTCGGCGATGCGCTTGCGGGCGTACGCGGCCTGTTCGGCGGAGAGGGTGATGCCGGTGACCCGCGCGCCGTACTCGCGCGCCGCGTGGATCGCCATCGAACCCCAGCCGCAGCCCACGTCGAGCAGCCGGTCGCCCTCCTTGAGTGCCAGCTTGCGGCTGATCAGGTCGAGCTTGTCGTGCTGGGCCTCTTCGAGGGTGAGCCCCTCGTCGAAATAGGCGCACGAGTAGACCATCGAGGGGCCGAGCACCAGCGCGTAGAAGTCGTTGCCCACGTCGTAGTGGTGACTGATCGCCTCCTTGTCGCGGCGCCTGGTGTGCAGCGGGCCACCGCGGCGGCGGACCTCCTCGCGGGGCGGGGCGGGCGGCGGCAGCAGGCCCACCAGGCCCACCAGGCCGCGGGCGGCGGCGCGCAGCTTGGGGTCACGGACCGGGTGGACGGTGGACTTGGCCTCCTGGCCGCGCTCCCACAGCAGGTGGGCAAGGCTGTCGAGCCCCTCGTACAGATCGCCCCTGATCTCGATCTCACCGGCCACCCAGGCGCGGGCCAGGCCCAGTTCGCCCGGTTTCCAGAGCAGCCTGCGCAGGGCGCGGCGGCTGCGGATGACCAGTGTGGGGGCGTCGGGCGGGCCGGCTTCGGAGCCGTCCCAAGCCTTGATGCGGACGGGTAGTGGTGACCCGAGGAGTTCCTCGGCAAGCGCGGTCAGCCGCAGGGCGGCGTCGGCCATGGTGCACACCTCCGTGACGGTGGAGCCAGGGAATGCGGGCGAGGTACATCCCAGATAACACCGCGGGGTACCTCGCAGCATCCCGGTACCGGGTAAGGGGTGGGCAAAGTGAATGGTAACGACAACTATCGTGCCCGGAAAAAGCCTCAGGGGCCGCCCGCACCACGGATGGCGGGCGGCCCCTGAGGCCTGGAGTTGCTACGTGTACTACTGGCCCGGCGTCAGGACGCCTTGGCCTTCTCACCCTCGGCGGGCACCGCGGCCTTGGCCCTGGCGGGGGCCGGAGCGGGCTTGGCGGCCTCGTAGAACTCCTCGCGGGGAGTCTCCATGGCGCCGAGCGAGACGACCTCGCGCTTGAGGAACATCGCGAGGGTCCAGTCCGCGAGGACGCGGATCTTGCGGTTCCAGGTCGGTACGGCCATGCCGTGGTAGCCGCGGTGCATGTACCAGGCGAGACGGCCCTTGAGCTTGATCTTCACCTTGCCCATGACGATCATCGCGACGCCCTTGTGCAGGCCGAGACCGGCGACCGCGCCCTTGTTGGCGTGGCTGTAGTCCTTCTGCGGGAAGCCGCGCATCCCGGAGATGACGTTGTCGCCGAGGACCTTGGCCTGGCGCAGCGCGTGCTGGGCGTTCGGCGGGCACCAGGCGTTCTCGGCGCCGGCCTTGCGGGCGGCCATGTCGGGCACCTGGGCGTTGTCGCCCGCGGCCCAGATGTAGTCCGTGCCCTGCACCTGGAGCGTCGTCTGCGTGTCGACGTGACCACGGGGGCCGAGCGGCAGGCCGTAGCGGGTCAGCGCCGGGTTGGGCTTAACGCCGGCGGTCCACACGAGGGTGTTGGAGTCGACTTCGAGGCCGTTGTTGAGCATCACGTGACCGTCGACGCAGGAGTCCATGCCGGTCTTGAGGTAGACCTCGATGCCGCGGGACTCCAGGTGCTCCTTGCCGTACGCGCCGAGCTTGGGCCCGACCTCGGGAAGGATCTTGTCGGCCACGTCGACGAGGACGAAGCGCATGTCGTCGCGCTTGACGTTGGTGTAGTACTTGGCCGCGTCGCGGGCCATGTCCTCCACCTCGCCGATGGTCTCGGCGCCCGCGAAGCCGCCGCCCACGAAGACGAAGGTGAGCGCCTTGCGGCGGACGTCCTCATCGGTGGTCGAGTCGGCCTTGTCGAGCTGCTCAAGGACGTGGTTGCGCAGGCCGATGGCCTCCTCGACACCCTTCATGCCGATGCCCTGCTCGGCGAGGCCGGGGATCGGGAAGGTGCGCGAGACCGCGCCGAGGGCGACGACCAGGTAGTCGAAGGGCAGCTCGTAGGCCTCGCCGACGAGCGGCGCGACCGTGGCGACCTTGCGGTCCTGATCGATGGTGGTGACCCGACCGGTGAGCACCTCGGCCTTGGGCAGGACGCGTCGCAGCGGTACGACGACGTGCCTCGGCGAGATGCTGCCGGCGGCGGCTTCGGGGAGGAAGGGCTGGTACGTCATGTACGAGCGCGGGTCGACGACCGTGACGGTCGCTTCCGCGTAACGCATCTTCTTGAGAATGCGTCGAGCTGCGTACAGGCCTACGTACCCACCGCCTACTACGAGGATCCTGGGACGCTCCGTGGTGCTCATGCCATCGAGTATCCACCCCTTACCGGAGGGTGGCTCGTGAGCCCCTTCACAAGCACTCCGACCGCTTCTGCTACACTGCGCCGCTCGCGTGACACAGGTCATGGCCCGGCAGGGGAACCACTGCGCCGTGCGGGACGTTGGAAACCCCCTTTGAGCTGGCAGCTCGCGGACTTCCGTAGGGTGGACCACCGGCCCGCTTCACGTGGACGCAACACGCCCCGGGCGTCCGACAACCGAGCGGCGCGCACCCGTTGGGCTCACCGCCGGGCCCCCGTCACCCGAATGAGGACCAAGAGGCCCCCATTCCTTGTGAAGAACTTCACGAAGTTCGTCGACGGGTGTCCCGCGGGTTGCTCCCGGGACCGCCTCGGGGGCTCCCACGGAGGGCCCACGGAGGGCCCACGGAGGGCCCTGAGGGCTCCCCGGGGCGCCCTCCCGACGCCCTCCCTCAGGCGATGGACCAGCCGATGCCGCCGAGCACGACCGCCAAAGTGACACTCGCGGCCTTCTGCCATTTTCCCAGCAGCTGTGTACACACCTGCGCGTACACTTCCGGTATGGATGAGAGCACTGTGACCGTGCGGGAAGCCCGTGCGCACCTGGCCGACCACATCAATCGTGCCGAGCAGGGCACACCCACGGTGATCACCCGCAACGGTGTGCCGGTGGCAGCCGTCGTGCCCATCGCGGACTTCGACGCGTTGGAAGAAGCAGCCGACGTACTGCTGGCCCGAGAGGCCGAAGCGGTCCTGGCCGAAGGCGGCCCCACCGTAACGATGGCCGAGCTACTGGCAGACCTGTTCACCGAGCCCACCCAGGGCGCGGCGTGAAGTACGCGTTCCGATTTACCGCAGCGGCCCAACGACAGCTCCGGGCCCTCGACCGGCCTGTCGCCATGCGCATCCTGGCAGCGCTCACCGCGCTCGGCGACGATCCGTACCCCGAGGACGCCGGCATCAAGAAGCTCGCGGGCCCGTCGGGCCTCTATCGCCTCAGGGTCGGCAACTACCGGGTCGCCTACCAGGTCGAGGACGGCGAGCTCATCATCCTCGTTGTCAAAGTGGGCGACCGGAGCGACGTCTACCGCGGCGTCTGAGGCGCAGGCTGCCCGGATCCCCGAGCTCCGGGCAGCCTGCGCACCCGGCAAGTCACTCGGCGTCCTCTGCCGCTTTCCAAGCAATTCCGTCGAGGATGTCGTGCTCGCTGACGACCACTTCCGCGGCCCCGGCCCGCTCCATGATCGCGAGCAGCACGAGCGCGCCCGACGCGATCACGTCCACCCGCCCCGGGTGCATGACGGGGATCGCGGCCCGCTCATCGTGGGTCGAGGTCAGCAGCGTGCCGGTGACCTCCTTGACCCGTTCGTAGGAAATCCGGGAGTGATGGATCGCCGACGGGTCGTACGCGTCGAGGCCCAGCGCGATGGCGGCGACCGTCGTCACCGACCCCGCGAGCCCGACCAGGGTGCGGGCCTCGCCGAACGGCACCTGTTCCTCGGCGCGGTCCAGTGCGGCCCCGATGTCGGCGCGGATCGCGGCGACCTGGCCGAGGGTGGGCGGGTCGGTCGTGACCCCGTCGTGGACGAGATGGCGCTCGGTCATCCGCACGCAGCCGATGTCGACCGAGTGGGCGGCCCGCACCTGGTCGTCGCCGACGACGAACTCCGTCGAGCCACCGCCGATGTCCACCACGAGGTACGGCTTGGGCAGGTCATCGCTGCCCGTCAGCTCCTTGGTGGCTCCGGTGAAGGAGAGCTCGGCCTCCTGGTCGCCGGTGATCACCTCGGGCTCGACGCCCAGGATGTCGAGGACGCCGCGCACGAAGTCGTCACGGTTCTCCGCGTCGCGCGAGGCGGAGGTCGCCACGAAGCGGACCTTCTCGGCGCCGTGCGCCTTGATGGCCTGCGCGTACTCCCGGCAGGCGGCGAAGGTGCGCTCCAGCGCCTCGGGGGCGAGGCGTCCGGTGCGGTCGACGTCCTCGCCGAGGCGCACGATCTGCATCCGGCGGTCGATGTCGACCAGCTCGCCGGTGGCCGGGTCGGCGTCCGCGACGAGCAGCCGGATGGAGTTCGTACCGCAGTCGATCGCGGCGACGCGGGTCACGCCTGGGCCTTGTCGGTGACCTGCGCCTTGTCGGTGCAGGGCGTCACGCACGGGCCCTTGGCCCACCAGTCGGCGGGCAGCTTCGCGATGGCCTCGTCGCCGAGCGGGTTCACGCCGGGTCCCGCGGCCAGCGAGTGGCCGACCAGGACGTGCAGGCACTTCACCCGGTCCGGCATGCCGCCCGCGCTCGGGAAGCCCTCAAGGACCTCGATGAGGTCGCGGCGCCGGATGTAGTCCTCATGGGCCGCGCGGTAGGCGGCGGCCAGCTCGGGGTCCTCGGCGAGCCGGGCCGTCATCTCCTTCATGAGACCGTCGGCCTCCAGCGTGCCGATCGCGGACGCGGCGCGCGGACAGGTCAGGTAGTACAGCGTCGGGAACGGCGTGCCGTCCTCAAGACGCGGGGCCGTCTCGACCACGTCGGGCAGGCCGCACGGGCAACGGTGCGCGATGGCACGCAGGCCGCGCGGCGGGCGGCCGAGCTGGAGCTTGAACGCGGCGATGTCCGCCTCGGTGGGCTCGGTGCGCGGGGTGGTCGGGGGTGCGGCTTCCATGCGAGCTTTCGTGCCTTCGTGTTCGTGGTTCGTGGTGGCGGAGGTGCTACCGGCTACGGCTGCTGGTCCGGGCGGTCGGCTTCGTCCACGCCGTCCCAGAAGTTCTCGTACCAGGGGCGGTCGGCCGCGCCGTCGTCGGTGCGGCGCTTGTCGCGCGCGTCCGGGTCGAAGACGGTGTAGCCCGTCTCCCCCGGCTTCACCAGGTGCAGGTGCTCCCGGGCGAGACGCTCGACGTACGCGTCGTCCTGGAGGCGGGCCTTCTCGTCGCGCAGCTCCTCGACCCGGCCGCCGGCCTCGCGCATTCGCTGCTGCTCCTGGGTGATCTCGCCGCGCTGCGACACGTACTGCCGCATCGGATAGGCGAGGGCCACGATCAGCGAACAGAGCACCAGCACAAGCAGCGCGGCCCGGCCGGTGAGCCGGGAGCGGCGGGCCTGGCGGCGGTTCTGGGAGCGGTAGACGCGGGCGGCGGTCTGCTCACCGAGCAGCTTGAGCCTGGTCGCGGTGGAGAACCGGTCCCGGTTCTTCCCAGCCATGGCCTCGTCTCCCCTTTACGCAGGCGTACGCACGCCCACGCACGGACGTCCCCGGACACGGTACGGGACCGAGTGCGGGGACGTACGTACGACAGGGCGGTCGGCCCCGGTTACTACCTGCTGGTGTTCCTACTGACCGGCGCGGAAGCGCGGGAACGCGCTACGTCCGGCGTACACCGCGGCGTCGTCGAGGATCTCCTCGATGCGCAGCAGCTGGTTGTACTTGGCGACACGCTCGGAGCGGGCCGGGGCGCCGGTCTTGATCTGGCCGCAGTTGGTGGCGACGGCCAGGTCGGCGATGGTGACGTCCTCGGTCTCACCGGAGCGGTGCGACATCATGCACTTGAACCCGCTGCGCTGGGCGAGCTCGACGGCGTCCAGGGTCTCGGTCAGCGAACCGATCTGGTTGACCTTCACGAGCAGCGAGTTGGCGGCGCCTTCCTCGATGCCGCGGGCCAGCCGCTCCGGGTTGGTGACGAAGAGGTCGTCGCCGACGATCTGGACCTTGGTGCCCAGCTTGTCGGTGAGGACCTTCCAGCCCGCCCAGTCGTCCTCGTACAGCGGGTCCTCGATGGAGACGAGCGGGTACGAGGCGACGAGCTCCTCGTAGTACTCGGTCATCTCGGCGGCCGAGCGGGACTTGCCCTCGAACTCGTACACGCCGTCCTTGTAGAACTCGGACGCGGCGACGTCGAGCGCGAGCGCGATCTGCTCGCCCGGGATGTAACCGGCCTGCGTGATGGCCTCAAGGATGAGGTCGAGCGCGGCGCGGTTGGAGTCCAGGTTCGGGGCGAAGCCGCCCTCGTCGCCGAGGCCGGTGGACAGGCCCTTGGTCTTCAGGACGGACTTGAGGGTGTGGTAGACCTCCGTGCCCCAGCGCAGCGCCTCGGAGAAGGACTCCGCGCCGATCGGCGCGATCATGAACTCCTGAATGTCGACGTTGGAGTCGGCGTGCGACCCACCGTTGAGGATGTTCATCATCGGGACGGGAAGCAGGTGCGCGTTCGGACCGCCGAGGTAGCGGAAGAGCGGCAGGTCGGACGCCTCGGAAGCGGCGTGCGCGACGGCGAGCGAGACGCCGAGGATGGCGTTCGCGCCGAGCGAGCCCTTGTTCTCGGTGGCGTCCAGGTCGAACATGGCCTGGTCGATCAGGCGCTGCTCGGTGGCGTCGTAGCCGACGAGCTCCGGGCCGATCTGCTCGATGACGGCGAGGACTGCCTTCTCGACACCCTTGCCGTGGTAGCGGTTCGGGTCACCGTCGCGAAGTTCGATGGCCTCGAACGCACCGGTGGAAGCACCGGAAGGAACAGCAGCACGACCGGTGCTGCCGTCGTCGAGGCCGACCTCGACCTCGACCGTGGGGTTGCCTCGGGAGTCCAGGATTTCCCGGGCTACGACGACGTCGATGGACGGCACGAGAGCATCTCCTTATGGGGTGTGACGCTAGGGGTGCAGGGTCTCTTCGGCCTTGCGACATGAGCCTAACCGGCCCGGGGGCATCGACCTGCCGATCGCCCGTTCCCTGGGACAAGAACAAGCCCTTACCAGGGCAAATAATGACGAAACCCCGGCCCGGCGCGTACGGGGGAGAACGCGCCGGGCCGGGGTGGTTCTGTGGGGCGAGCCCCTCAGCCGCTCAGCTGCTCAGAATCGAGCTCACTTGAGGTGCAGCTGCTGGCCCGGGTAGATGACATCGGCGTCGGTGACGATGTCCTTGTTCAGCTCGAAGACCTTGTCCCAGCCGCCCTTGACCTTCTCGGCGGTGGCGATCTTGCCGAGGGTGTCGCCGGCCTTGACCTTGTACTCGCCGTCGCCCTTCTTGATCGGGGCGGCGGGCTTGGACTCGGCCTTCGGCGCGGAGCGGACCTCGCTGCGCGAGGCGGGCTGCTCGGCGGCGCGCGGGGCGGCCTGCTGCTGCTCCTGCTGCTGCTCCTGCTCCTGCTGCGGCTCGGCCTGCTTCTGCGAGCCGGAGGTGTCGACGTTCGGGTCCACACCGTCGTTGGTGAGGCCACCGGCGCCGGCGCAGGCCCAGGCGCCCGGGCCCTGGAGGTCGAGGAGACGCTCGGCAGCGGCGATCTGCTGGCTCTTGGAGGCCTGGGCGGCGCTCGGGGCGTACTGCGTACCGCCTGCGGCGGCCCAGCTGGACGGCGAGAACTGCAGGCCGCCCGAGTAACCGTTGCCGGTGTCGATGGACCAGTTGCCGCCGGACTCGCACTGGGCGACGGCGTCCCACGTCTCGACGGAGGCCGCCGAGGCAGAGGACGCGCCCATCAGCGGGGCGGCGATGACAGCGCCGCTGATGCCGGCGAGCGCGGCGACACGGGTGGCCTTGGACGGGCGACGGTGCTTGGCCTTGCTGGAAAACAGCATGTGACATCTCCTCACCGACGCCTACGAGGTGAGCTGTCGGGTTCGGGCCAAGTGAGTTGCCCGGCTGCACGTACTGGTGCGCAGCTTTACCCCTAGCCGGTTCCGGTTCGTCTCTCGACGGCCGGGCCCGGCGCTTACCTGGGTCCCCCGCTCCTGCCTACGGCGCTTTACGCGTCGGTTCCCCCCGACCGACGGCAGGATTCGGCGTGACGGTCGACGGGGCCCGCGGTGGCGAGCGGTCCGACCGTAAACACACGACTCCCTGATGTCCAAAGACGAACATCAGGGAGATACCACCCTTACTTGCTTCTGCGGCAAGGGCATCCGTGCAGGTCAGAGGTGACGCGAGGAGGGCTTCTCGGCGGAACACACCAGCTGGGGCGAAGAGACCCTTGTCTCACTGCCTCCAAACCGGACATTCAGCCGCGAACTACCCCTACTTCGCGGTCAGATCGAGGCTCTGGCCGGGGCGAATGAGGTCCGCGTCGGAGCCGACGACGGTCTCGTTCGCCTCATAGATCGCCGACCAGCCGCCAGAGACGTCGTGGGAGTCGGCGATGGTCCAGAGGCTGTCACCGGCGCGCACGACGTATTCGCCGTCCGGGGTGGCGGCGCCCTCCGCGTCGCGTGCCGATCCGTCACCACGCGAGGCGTGACGGCCCGATTCACCCGATTCGCGCGATTCATCCGCATTTCCGGCGTCGGCTTCGGCGGTCGCACCCGGCTCCTCGGCCTTCCCGCCGCGGTGCTTGCCCTGCGGCGTGCCCTCCTCGGTGGTGGGCGTGGCGGACTTCTCCGCGGGCGTCCGGGGGGCCTGGGAGGGCTTCTCGGACGCGAGCGGCTCGGTCGGGTCCGCGGACTCCGACGTGTCGGCGGACTTGGCGGAGTCGTCCGCCTCCGGCTTCGCCGGGACCTCGGCCGATCCCTCCGTCCCCTCGGGCCCGTCGGCCTGGGTCGAGTCCGGGGCCTCGGACGGCGTAGGCGCCGTGGTCGCGCCGTCACCAGGTGCGGCGTTGTCGCCCTTCGCCAGGCCCGAGATCGCCGAGCAGCTGGGCCAGGCCTGCGGACCCTGGTCGGCGAACACCTTCTCCGCGATCTGGATCTGCTGCGAGCGGCTGGCGAGGTCGGCGCGCGGCGCGTATTCCGTACCGCCGAAGTCCTTCCAGGTGTCCTGGGAGAACTGCAGCCCGCCGTAGTAGCCGTTGCCGAGGTCGGCGCTCCACATGCCGGCGCTCTCGCATTCGGCGACCCTGTCCCAGGTCGCGGCCTCGGCCGCGCCCGCGGTGGAGGCGCCGAGCAGCGGGATGGCGATGGCCGAGCCGGCGACTCCCGCCGCTACGACGAGGGCCGGAGCCTGGCGCGGGCGGCGGTGCCGGCCGTTCGCGGAGAGCATGCGGTTGCCTTTCGAGTGACGGCTGAGATGACGGTGAAGGTAGCCGTACTCGAACGTTTGTTACAAGTCGATGCAGCAGAGATCACGTGAAGGTCTCATAATTGACGTCCTGTCACTCCTGTTTCATCCCGAACTCGACCGGCAGCGTGCGCAGTCCGCGCATGATGAGGCCCCCACGCCAGCGCAAATCGTCATGATCCACCGCAAGCCGCAAGTCGGGAAGACGCCGCAGTAGGGTCGCGAGCGCGGTCTGCCCCTCCAGCCGCGCGAGCGGCGCGCCGAGGCAGTAGTGGATGCCGTGCCCGTACCCGAGGTGCTGGTTGTCGGCCCGTGAGAGGTCCAGCGTGTCCGGGTCGTTGAACCGCTCGGGGTCACGGTCGGCGGCGGCGAGCACCACCAGGACGGGGTCGCCCGCCGCGATGTCCTGGCCGCCGAGCGTCACAGGCTCGGTGGCGTACCGCCAGGTCGCGAGCTCCACCGGACCGTCGTAGCGCAGGAGTTCCTCGACACCGGTCGCCAGCAGCTCCGTGTCCCCCTCGGCGAGGGCACGCTGAAGACGCTCGCGCTGAACCGGATTGCGCAGCAGCGCGTACACACCGTTGCCGATGAGGTTGACCGTCGTCTCGAAGCCCGCGAAGAGGAGGATGAAGGCCATCGCGGCGGCCTCGTTCTCCGTCAGATGCTCACCGTGGTCACTCGCCTGGATCAGACCCGAGATCAGGTCGTCGCCCGGTTCTTCCCTTTTACGGTGGATCAGTTCGGCGAGGTAGTTGCGCATCTTCTTCACCGACCGCGCGACGCCGCCACGCGGCCCGCCGCCGTGCCGGATCATCATCCCGGCCCAGTCACGGAAGTCGTCCTGGTCCTCGCGCGGCACACCGAGCAGGTCGCAGATCGCGTAGATGGGGAGCGGGAAGGCGAAGTCGTGGATGAGGTCGGCCTCCCCCTTCTCCACGAAGGCGTCGATCAGCTGGTCCGTCAGCTCCTGCACCCGGGGCGCGAACGCGGCCACCGTGCGCGGCGTGAACGCCTTCGCCACCAGCCGCCGCAGCCGGGTGTGGTCCGGCGGGTCGATGTTCAGCAGATGCGTCATCAGGTCGGCCTTGCGCTCTCCGGGGATGCCGGTCTTCCCCTTGGAGTGCGCGGTCCCGGTGTGGTTGGCCGGGTTCTTGGAGAGCCGCTGGTCGGCGAGCGCCTGGCGCGCGTCGGCGTACCGCGTCACCAGCCAGGCCTCGACCCCGCTGGGCAGCGTCGTGCGGTGCACGGGGGCGTGCTCGCGCAGCCAGGCGTAGGCGGGGTACGGGTCGGTGGCGAACTCCCAGGTGAAGAGTTCGGGCGCGGACGCGGGGAGGTTCTGCTGGTGCGGCACGCCGTCGACCGTATCCGGCGCGCGGCGCCGGCCCGACCCGGGCGCCATGCGGACCTGGCGCGTGCCCGGTCGGCGCCATGCGGACCTGGCGCGTGCCCGGTCGGCGCCATGCGGCCCCGCGCGTGCCCGAGCCGGGCGCAACCCGGCCGGTGCCTCTGCCCCCGTGCCGCCCCGGGGCAGGCCGAGTTCCTACTCCGCCGCGCGGATCGCGTCCCAGTAGGTGCGGGCCGCCGCGCGCAGGGCGGCCTCCGGGTCGGTGCCGGACGCCTCCGCCCGTACCGCCAGGGCCAGCAGCTCGTACCCGATGCCCTCGCCCGTCGGGAGCGCGATGTCGATCCCCGCCTGGCGGACCCGCGAGGACAGCTTCGCGGCGAGTGCCAGACCCGGCTGGCCGAGGGGGACGCCGTCGGTGATCGAGTCGCGCTGCTTCTCCTCCGCCTTGGTGCGCAGCCAGTGCTCCTTCACGTCCTCGGGAGTCTCGGCGGTCTCGTCGCCGAAGACATGCGGGTGGCGGTGGATCAGCTTGTCGATGATGGTCGCCGCGACGTCGTCGATCGAGAAGGGCTCGTCCCCTTCCTCCGGGCCACCCTCCTGCGCGATGCGGGCGTGGAAGACGACCTGCAGCAGTACGTCGCCGAGCTCCTCGCGCAGCTCGTCGCGGTCACCGTCCTCGATCGCCTCGACGAGCTCGTACGCCTCCTCGATGCCGTACTTCGCGAGGCCCTGGTGCGTCTGCTGGGACGACCACGGGCAGGCGACACGGATCCGGTCCATGACCTGGACCAGATCGAGGAGGCGGGCGCCGGGGAGGTCGTACGAGCCGGGGAGCAGCTCCAGGTCGGGCATCTGGACGCGGCCGGATCCGGCCAGCCGGGAGATGCCGTCGGTCAGGGCCTGGTCACCCTCGCCGGAGGGCAGCACCACGACGGTCCGGCCGCCCGCGCACGCGTCGACCAGCTCCTGCGCGGTCGGGGCCACCTGCTCGACGGTGACACCCGCCTCGCGCAGATACGGCAGCTGCGGGTGGCCCGCGTCGGAGCACAGCACCCGGTCCGCGGCGTGCAGCGTCTGCCAGGCGGGCCAGGACAGCAGTCCGGGCGCGACGCGGTGGCTGGCGGTGAGAAGGACGATGCGGCCGGGGGCGGCGGGTGTCTCGGTGGTCACCACTCGAAACTACCCCGGCCGTACGACAGTCCTGCCACGCGCCCTCCGCCCGCGATCGCGGCTACGCGCCCGGCTGCGGGGGCGGCGCGGCCTCTTCCTTGGTGACCTGGGTGATCCATGGGGTCTTGTAGTCGCCGAGCTGCATCTTCTTGTCGTCCCAGCTGCCGTAGCGCGGGTTGACGTCGATGTGCAGCGCCTTGGACGCGGCGACGAAGGCGGCGTTCACCTTCTGCTGGCCCTCGGGGGTGTTGCTCGCGCCGAGCGCCGCTGCGAGCTTGCCCACCAGGACGTCCCTGCGGATCGCGTCGTTGATCTGGTCCGGGGCGATGCCGCGCTGCTGGAGGTAGGTCGCGGCGAGCTGCTCCTCGCCCTGCGACTCCTGCGCCGCGCCCGCGCGGGCGGCCTGGATCTCCTTACGGGTCACGCCCGCGCCGGCATCGTCCGCCGCGCGCTGCACGACCCGGTCGACGATCAGGTCGTAGAGCTTGGCGCGGCCGAGCTGGCCGGTCGCGCCGATGAGCTGGGCGGACTGCGGGGACGCCTGCTGGGCCTCGCGAACGTCCTTGACCTTCGACTGGAGCGCGGAGACTTCGATGCGGTCGCCGCCGACGACGGCTGCCGCTCCTGGGTGCGCGTCATTGCCGCAGGCGGCGAGGAACGGCGCCGCGACCAGCAGTGCGGTGGAGACGGAGAGCGCGGTGCGACGGCGGCGGTGCAAAGGGGGCCTCCCGGCGGTGATCGTGCGGCAGTGCAACGAACGACCTTGCGATGATCGATGTTAGGCAGTCGGAGTGGTCCGGGCCACTGATTCGCCCAACGATTCGCTCGTGTTCGTGGATGCGCTGTTCTGGGACGTGCCGCTGAGCATGATCGTCCGGGAGAGAACGAAGGTGATCGGGATCGCGGCGGACGCGGCGATCAGTGGGGCGTACGTGCTGCCGTAGTGGAAGACGTCCACCAAGAGGTAGACGCCGCTGGTGGTGATCACGAAGTTCGCCGCATTGGTGAGCGGGAACAGCAGGAACTTCCGCCAGGTGGGGCGGGTGTTGTAGGTGAAGCGGCAGTTGAGGAAGAACGAGCCGGTCATGCTGATCCCGAAGGCGATGACGTGCGCGGCGACGTACGGCAGCCACGGCAGGAGCAGCAGATAGCACCCGTAGTACGTGCCGGTGTTGACCACTCCCACCAGGGCGAACCTGATCAGCTGGCGAAGCGTCGCCGCACGGGACGACGCACGGGACGCCTCCGGCGGAGTCGTCGGCGGGCGGGTCATCGGTGGACGAGCTCCCGGTTCTGCGGCAGCGAGGCGCCGGGCGCGCCGTCGACATTGGTTTCCTGCACCAGGAAGTGCGGGCGGCGTTTCACCTCGTAATAGATACGCCCGACATATTCTCCGACGACTCCGATCATCATCATCTGCACTCCGGCGAGCGCGGTGAGAGCGACCAGGAGCGTCACATAGCCGGGGGTTTCCACGCCGTTCACGAGAGTGACACCGACAATCCATGTCGAGTACGCCATGGCGATGCCGAGGAGAACGATGCCGAGATAGAGCGCGGCCCGCAGCGGTTTGTCATTGAAGGAAAGCAGACCGTCGAGTCCGTAGTTGAGCAGTTTCGAGAAGGTCCACTTGGAGCGGCCCTCCTCGCGCACGGCATTCTCGTACTCGAAGGTGACGGTGGTGAATCCGACCCAGGCGAACAGGCCCTTGGAGAAGCGGTTGTACTCGGTGAGTTCGAGCACGGCGTCGACGCTGCGGCGCGAGAGCATACGGAAGTCCCCGACGCCGTCGACCAGCTCGACGTCGACCAGGCGGTTGATGAGCCGGTAGTACGCACGAGCGGTCAGCGTACGCGTGACCCTGTCCCCCTTTCTGGTCCGGCGGGCTACCACCTGGTCGAAGCCCTGCTCGCGCAGGGCCACCATGCGGCGGACCAGCTCGGGCGGGTGCTGGAGATCGGCGTCCATGACGACGACCGCGTCGCCGGACGCGCCGCGCAGGCCCGCCAGCATGGCCGCCTCCTTGCCGAAGTTGCGGCTGAAGGAGACATAGCGGGTGCGCGGGTCGGACCGGGCGATCTCCTGAAGGATCGCGAGCGTGCGGTCCTTGCTCCCGTCGTCCACATAGACCAGCTCGATGGGGTGGCCGAGATCGCCGAGTTCCTTGGTCACACGCTCGTGGAAGCGGCCAATGATCTCCTCTTCGTTGAAGCACGGCACGACAATTGAGATGAGCACGGCTCTCCCCGGATCGAAGCAGTCAGGGAAGAACAGCTCCCGGATGTGACGGGTTTCGCGCATTCGAATGAAGTGCGGGCGACCACGGGGTGAACTTGACGCTTTTGTGGGGATTTCTGCCACGCCGGTGTCACCCCAGCGTCATGGAGGTCTCTTTTTCCGTCACATGCAGGCTTATTCGGTATCGCGCACAGTAAAAGGTTGGGCATGCCGATCGTGAAAGCGTTCAGAATCCGGGCCGCGGCGCTCGCCGCGCTGATCACCGTGGTGGCCGTGTGCACCGGTGACGCCGTCGCCCGCAGCTTTCCCTTCGGGCCGCGCACCCGCAGCGTCAATGACCTCGGGAACCAGTTCGTGCCGTACCACGCGCATCTGTGGGACCTGCTGCGCGGACGCGCGGACGGCGGGGTGCTGCTCAACTGGCAGTCCGGGTACGGGACCAGCTTCCTGGCCGACATCGGTACATACGTCAGCAGCCCCTTCGCCCTGCTCGTCGGCGTCTTCCCCAGGGACGAGATCGACCTGGCGGTGTACGTGATCACCGTCCTGAAGATGGCGGTGGCCGCCGCCGCCATGACCGTGCTGCTGCTCGCCCTGCGCGAGGGCGGCAGCCGGTGGTGGGTCGCCGGAGTCCTGGGGGCGTCGTACGCGCTGTGCGGCTGGGCCGTCGCCGAGGCGATCTACAACCCGATGTGGATGGACGGTCTGATCGCCTTCCCGCTGCTGTGCCTGGTCGGTGAGTGGGCGCGTACGGGCCGCCATCGCGTTCTGGGCCCGGTGCTCGTGTCCCTGGCGTGGGTCGCGAACTTCTACACTGCGTACATGGCGACGCTGGGGGCCACGCTGGTCCTTGTGCTGCGGCTGCTCCTCGACGAGGAGCAGGCGGCCGGCGCGCGCCTACGGGTCCTACTGAGGGCCGCCTGCACCACCCTGCTCGGCATCGGTCTGGCCGCGCCCGTCCTGGCCGTCGTCTTTCTCGGGTCGACCCATGCCTATCCGGGCTGGACGCGGCAGTTCGCACCGTCCGGCTGGTCCGACGTGTTGGCCCGGCTGCTCCCTGCGACATACAGCTTCTTCACGCCCGCCGTGTTCGTCGGCACCGGCGCGCTGCTGCTTGCCTGCACCCTGGTGTTCAACCGGGCGGCGCCCCGGCGCGAGCGGCGGGCCTGGACGCTGCTCGCGGTGGCCGTGGCTGTGTCCATGCAGTGGGGGCCGACCCATCTGGTGTGGCACGTCTTCGCGACGCCCAACGGCAGCCCGTACCGGCAGACCTTCGTGCTCGCCGGGATCCTGGTGATCGCCGGGTGGGTGTCGGTCTCGTACGGCTGGCCGGGGCGCCGTGCGCTGCTCGGTGGTGGCGGGGTGCTGGTCCTGGCCGCGTTGGGTGCGGTGACCAGCGAGCATCTGACCGCCTGGACGTACCCGCTGTTCGTCGGCGGGCTCCTGGCGGCCGGCGGCGCGGTGCTGCTCGCGGCGCGGGCGGACCTGCGGGGGCGCCGGATCCTCGGGGTCGCCGCCGCGGTGCTGCTCGTGGGGGCGACGGTGGGGCAGGCCGCCGCGACCACCGCGTACGCGGACCGGCGGCGGCTGGGGCAGCTCGACGACTACGCGCCCTGGGGCGAGCGGCAGCGGCTTCAGGCGCAAGCAGTGGAGGGGGCGGACGAGTGGCCCGCGTTCCGGACCGAGACCGGGCGTGAACAGAGCACCAGCAACGACCCGTTGGTCGTCGGCGGCCAGGGCGCGTCGTACTACAGCAGCCATACTCCCGACGTCCTCACCCGCACGCTCGCCGCGCTCGGCGGGGGCTGGACGTCGGGCGGGCGCTCGGTGCAGAGCCTCGACAATCCGGTCACCGACGCCGTGTTCTCGGTCGGCGCACGGGTACACATGCCGCGCGACCCGCACCAGGGGCACTCACGGCCCGACGACCGCGGGGTGACGGTGACCCGCGCGCCCGCGCCGCCCCTGGTCACCATGCGCCCGCCGGGCGCCCCGCCGCGCTTCGGCGCCTCGCCGTTCCGCAACCAGGAAGCGCTGCTCGGAGCATCCGTCTATACGCTGCCGCCCACGAAGCAGACCTCCGGGACCTTGCGGGCCGCGTGCCCGGCGGGCAGCGAGGTCTTCCTGTGGGCGCCCGACTTCTTCGGCACGGCCGCGCTCGGCCCGGGCCCGGCGAGCGATCTGCACGGCGGGCAGCCCGCCCGGCGCGCGGCGACGCAGCCACTGGGGAAGGTGTCCGCCGACGGCCGCGTCGCGATCACGTTGAAGGGCCCGTCGAAGAACCCGACGGCCGGGGTCGCGGACCTCCCGGCGGGGAGCGTCGGCTGTCTGGACCGGGAGCGGCTGGACTCCGCCGTGGCCGCGCTCAGTGCGAGCGGTGCGAGTTCCGTCCGGGTCTCGGACAGTGGCGTACGGGCCGAACTGCCGCCCGGCGCCCGGGGAACCGCCGTCTTCGCCATGCCGCGCATCGCCGGCTGGAGCTGCGCGGTGCACGGCTCGGCGGCCCGCCCCGCCGACTCCTACCTGGGGCTCGTCGCCGTCCCCCTCGACGGCCGAACCACCTCACTGGCCTGCGACTTCAGCCCGCCGGGCCTGCGGCTCGGCGGGTACGCGGGCGGGCTCTCCCTGCTCGTGCTCATCGCGGTCGCCGCGCTCCCCCGGGTACCGGCACGGATCCGTTCCCGTACCCGCAACGACGACGACACCCACTCTTCATCCGTGGACCATCGGCCCTTGGCCCGCACGGCATGAGCTCCGGCGTACGGTCGGCCGCCTGCCCCCCGCACCCAGGACCGAAGCCAGAGGCGAGTCCCCCATGCCATCTCTTCTGAGCAACCGGCTGACGAAGTGGGCCCTGCGCCCCGTCGCCGCGCTCGTCGACCAGCGCATCACCCGCTCCACTTCAAAGCTGCGCGGCGATCTCGAAGCCACCCGCAAGGACCTGGCCGAGCTCCGGCGCAAGCAGTACGGAATCGGCATGCTGCTCGACCGCACCGGGCGCGGCCAACACCGGATGCCGACGCCCGACCAGATCGAGACGCTCGTGGGCGAAGTGGGCGCGGTGACGGACGCGGGCGAGCGAGCGCGCCGCAATGTCACCGTCGCCTACCGCAATGTGGTGGCCCTGGAGGCGCTGGGGGTGGGCCGGATGGCGGGCGGCACGTCCAATGTGTGCGGCAAGCTGGCCACCATTCCGCTGCTCGCGCCGAGGGACGACGAAGCTCTCGACGTGCTGGAAATCGGCACGCTGCACGGGCTGTTCGCGGCGGCGCTGATGCGCATGCTGCACCGGACGGGCATCGAGGCGAGGCTGACGATCGTCGATCCGCTCGCGGGCACCCAGCTCCAGCCGGGCACCACCGACTACGAGGAGCCGACGGGCACTCCGGTGCGCGAGGACGTCGTACGGGCCAACCTGGCGCTCGGCGGCGGCCGCTCGGGCACGGAGGCCCGGATCCGGCAGGGCTTCTCCGGGGACCCCGAGGTGCGCTCCGAGATCTCCGACCGCCGGTACGGCGTGATCGTGGTGGACGGCGACCACTCCTTCGAAGGGGTGCTGGCCGACCTGGAGTGGGCCGAGCTGATCGCCGCGCCCGGCGGGATCGTAGTCCTCGACGACTACGGCGACGGGCGCTGGCCCGGCGTCAAGGACGCGTTCGACAAACATGCGGCGGGCGGCAGCAGGCTCACGATGCTGGGCAGGGTCGCCACGTCCGCGTTCCTGCGCGCGGGCTGAGCGCCGCACACCCCCTGGGGGCCGCACACCCCCTGGGGGCCGCACACCCCCTGAGCGCCGCGCGCCGGCGCTACGCGCCGCGCATCTGCTGGTGCCGGTCGAGGGAGCGGCGCACCTCGGCCGGCAGGGGGTGGTACACGCCGTACACCCGCTCGGCGTCGTAGAGCAGGGACTGCAACTGGCCGTGCGCCGACGCGTGATCGCCCACCGCGAGCAGCAGATGGGCGATGCGGTTGCGCAGCTCGAAGGCGCGGGCGGTCGGGTCGACCGTGCCGGGCGCGCCGGTCGCGTACTGGTTCTCGTAGTACGGCAGCAGGCCGCGGTACTCGGTGAGGGCCGCGGCCGGCTCGCCGAGCTGCTCCAGGCACTGCGCGGCGTCGTAACGGAACTGGAGCGCCTGCGGGTCGCCGGGTCCCGCGTCGGCGGCCCGGTCGTCGGCGAGGCGCCGCAGCTCGGGCAGGGCGCGGCGGTACTGCCCGTCGTCGAGCAGCGTCGCCGCGTACTGCTTGCGCAGGATGCGCACGACCGGGGAGCGCTCGCCGTGCTGGGCGGCGGCGGCCGGCAGGATCCCGCCGAGGATGTCCACGGCCTGGGTGATCCGCCCCTCGCCGAGTAGCTGCTTGACCTCGTCGACGGCGCCCGCGATGTCGGGCTGCGCGGGCGTGGGTGTGGGCTGGGCGGCGGGCGGCGCGGAGACGCGGTCGGGCCAGGGGGCGTGCGGGCGCAGGAAGGGGCGGGTCGGGTCGAGCGGGCGCGCGGGCACGGCGGGGGCGGGGGCGGGCAGGAGCGGGACGAGCGACTCGTAGACCACCTGGGCGGAGGCCGGCCGGTGCTGCGGGTCCTTGGCGAGCAGCCGCAGGACGAGCGCTTCGAGCGGCTGCGGGATCTCGGGGCGCAGTTGGCGGACGGGGACCGGCGCCTCGTACAGATGGCGGTGCAGCACACCGAGGACGGTCGATCCCGCGAACGGCACGTTCCCGCTGAGGAGTTCGTGCAGCACCACGCCCAGTGCGTAGAGGTCGGTGTACGGGCCGACGGCGCCGCCCATCGCCTGCTCGGGTGCCATGTAGGCGGGGCTGCCGATGGGTGATCCGGTGTGGGTGAGGCGGGTGGTGTCGGTGTCGATGACGGAGGCGACGCCGAGGTCGAGGACGGTGAGTGTGCCGTCGGGCTTCACCATGATGTTGCGCGGCTTGAGGTCGCGGTGGACGATCGGCACCGCGTGCACGGCGGAGAGCACGGCGCACAGCTGGGCGGCGGCCGCGACGGCCCACTGCCAGGGGTACGGATCGTGCTTCGCGATGTGGTCGGCGAGGTCGATCCCGTCGACGTACTGCATGACGAGGTACAGGTCGTCGCTGTCGCTGCCCGCGTCGTGGACGGTGACCAGGCCGGGGTGGTCGACCTGGGCGGTGACGCGGCACTCGCGCACGAAGCGGCGGCGCATGTCCTCGGCGGCGGTGGCGGCGGCCATCCGGTCGGGGCGCAGCAGCTTCACGGCGACGCGGCGGTCGAGGCGCTGGTCGTACGCCGTCCAGACCTGGCCCATGCCGCCCTGGCCGATGACGGTGGCCAGCTCGTAGCGCCCGGCGATGATCCGCCCGTTCACCGGCCTTCACCGTCGCGGCTGCCGCCACCGCTGCCACCACCGCTGTTGCCGCTGCCGCTGTCCCTGCGGAGGTAGTCGCTGAGCTCGTCGAGCTCGGCGCGGACCTGGTCGAGGCGCTGGGGCTGCTGCGGACGTTGCTGTTGGGGCTGCTGCTGCGGGGGCGGTGTCGCCGGGTAGCCGTACGAGGGCCCTGGGGCCGGGGTGTTCGCGTACGGATTCGGGGGCGGGCCCGGGTTCGGGGTCTGGTTCGGGAGCTGGTTCGGCGCTGAATTCCGGACCTGGTTCGGCATCTGGTTCGGGTACGAGCCGTATTGCGGGACCGTGTTGCTGTACGGCCCGTAGGGGTCCGGTGCGCCGAGCGCCCGCGCCCGCTTGTGGTGCCGGATGTCGAAGACCAGGAAGTACGCGGCGCTCGCCATGCCGAGCAGCAGCACGAAAACCACGGCGACATCGGTCCTGGGGTCCTTCTCGGGCAGCGAACCGACCACACCGAGGGCGGCGAAGGATAGGGGCAGACTCCCCCAGGCGAGGACCCAGTCGAGCCCCCTGCCCCGCAGGATCGCGATCCTGAACAGCGGCACGCAGGACAGCAGGCCGCAGCTCAGCGCCCCGCAGAGGGTGAACAGCACCCGCAGGCCGATGACGGCACCGTCATTACGGGCGGGCGGCGCGGCGCCGGAGCCGTGCATGGCTGCTCCTGGAAGACCTGGTGGGGCGAGAACGGGGACGTGAGCGGGGACGTGCACCGGGACGCGGGCCCGGACCTGGACGGCGAAGCGCGAGCGAACGCACTACGAGCGTATACACCGACACCGACAACGGCCCCTGGGTTGTACGGAACCGATGTGGCTCGGCTCACTGTCCGTCCGCCGGTCGCTTCACCGGGCTCTGATCAGCACGGCACGGATCGGCGGAGCTCGGCACAGCGCGCACAGAAAAAGAGCCCTCAGAGGCCGGCCGGTGCCTCGGTGGGTCCGCCGCCCGCGGGCAGCCGCTCGTCGGGGCAGCCCGACAGCACGCGCTTCATGGCGTCCCGCTCGGCGCCGGTCACCCACAGCTCGTACTTCTTCTTCACAGCGACCTGTCGCGCCACGTACGTACAGCGGTACTCCTTGTTGCCGGGCAGCCAGGTCGCCGTATCGCCGTCACTCTTGCGGCGGTTGGCCGAGGAGTCGACGGCCAGCAGGTTCAGCGGGTCGTTGGCGAGCGCGACGCGCTTGCTGCGGCCCCACTGCTGGGCGCCCTTCTGCCAGGCGTCGGAGAGCGCGACCAGGTGGTCGATATCGACCTTGCTGCGTCCGCGCACGTACTCCACGCGTCGCCCGGTGTACGGGTCGTCCGTGAGCGTCCCGGACACGACCTCGCAGTCCCCGCCCCTGACCCCGGCCTTGAAGCGCTCACCGGTCAGGTCCCGCTTGAGGATGTCGTCGCGCGTCCCGCAACCGTTGTCGTCGGCGTCGGCCCAGGCCCGGCCGAACTCCTCGCGCTCGTATCCGGTCTTGGGGGCGCGCCCCTTGACGGTGAGCTTCTGCACGGCGGCCAGCGCGGACCCGGGTTCCCCCGCCGGGCCGCCGCCCTGCCCGCTCGACCCGCTGCTCCCGTCGCCCAGGTCGCCCACACCGCCCTCGGTGCAGCCGGTGAGGGCAAGAGCGGCGGTGAGCAACGCGACGGGAGCGGCTTTCCTGAGCATGCGCGGCAAGGCGGGCCGTCCTGACCGAGGGAGTGAGCTGACTCCCTGGATCCTACGGGCCGCCACCCTCCCGCAGAGGGGTCACCCTCCCGAAAGGGGGCGGCCGTCACGACCCCAGAATCGTGGTGAGGAACTCCCCCGTCCAGCGCAGCAGTTCGCGGCCCACCACCGGCTTGCCGCCCATCGTGGCCGGCGCCGGGCGCGGGACCATGATCTGGCGGGTGGCCGGCTTCATGATCGTTCGCGGGTGCAGTCGCTTGAGGCGCAGCTCCTGGGACTCACGCAGCTCCACCGGGCCGAAGCGGATGTTGTTGCCCGCCAGGGTGATGTCCGAGACGCCGCAGGCACGGGCCAGCATGCGCAGGCCGGCCACCAGGAGCAGGTTCTCGACGGGCTCGGGGAGCTTGCCGTAGCGGTCGGTCAGCTCCTCGCGCACAGCCTTGATGTCGTCCTCCGAGTTGGCGGAGGCGATCGAGCGGTAGGCCTGGAGGCGCAGGCGCTCGCCCGGGGCGTAGTCGTGCGGGACGTGCGCGTCAACCGGGAGCTCGATCTTGACCTCCAGCGGCGGCTCCTCCTGCTCGCCGCCCTCCACCGCGGCCCGGTAGTCCGCGACGGCCTCGCCGACCATGCGGATGTACAGGTCGAAGCCGACGCCCGCGATGTGGCCGGACTGCTCACCGCCCAGCAGGTTGCCCGCGCCGCGGATCTCCAGGTCCTTCATCGCGACGTACATGCCCGCGCCCATCTCGGTGTGCTGGGCGATCGTCGCGAGGCGCTCGTGGGCGGTCTCGGTGAGGGGCTTCTCCGGCGGGTAGAGGAAGTACGCGTAACCGCGCTCACGGCCGCGGCCGACGCGGCCGCGCAGCTGGTGGAGCTGGGACAGACCGAAGTTGTCGCCGCGCTCGACGATCAGGGTGTTGGCGTTGGAGATGTCGATGCCCGACTCGACGATCGTCGTCGAGACCAGGACGTCGAACTTCTTCTCCCAGAAGTCGACCACGACCTGCTCCAGCGCGCTCTCGCCCATCTGGCCGTGCGCCGTGGCGATGCGCGCCTCCGGGATGATCTCGCGCAGCTTGGCAGCGGCCCGGTCGATCGACTCGACGCGGTTGTGAATGTAGAAGACCTGGCCCTCGCGCAGCAGTTCACGCCGTACGGCCGCGCCGATCTGCTTCTGCTCGTACGGTCCCACGAAGGTGAGGACGGGGTGCCGCTCCTCCGGCGGGGTGGTGATCGTCGACATCTCGCGGATGCCGGTGACCGCCATTTCGAGCGTACGGGGGATGGGCGTCGCGGACATCGTCAGGACGTCGACGTTGGCGCGGAGCTTCTTCAGCTGTTCCTTGTGCTCCACGCCGAAGCGCTGCTCCTCGTCGACGATGACCAGGCCCAGGTCCTTGAACTTGGTCTCCGAGGAGAACAGCCGGTGCGTGCCGATCACCAGGTCGACCGAACCCTCCCTGAGGCCCTCCAGGGTCGCCTTCGCCTCCGCGTCCGACTGGAAGCGGCTCAGCGCCTTCACCACGACGGGGAACTGGGCGTACCGCTCCGAGAACGTCCCGAAGTGCTGCTGCACCAGGAGCGTCGTCGGGACCAGCACCGCCACCTGCTTGCCGTCCTGGACGGCCTTGAACGCCGCGCGGACCGCGATCTCCGTCTTGCCGTAGCCGACGTCGCCGCAGACCAGCCGGTCCATGGGGACGGACTTCTCCATGTCCTCCTTCACCTCGGCGATGGTGGACAGCTGGTCGGGCGTCTCGACGTACGGGAAGGCGTCCTCCAGCTCGCGCTGCCACGGGGTGTCGGGGCCGAAGGTGTGGCCGGGGGCCGCCATGCGCGCCGAGTACAGCTTGATCAGGTCGGCGGCGATCTCCTTGACCGCCTTCTTCGCGCGCGCCTTCGTCTTCGTCCAGTCCGCGCCGCCGAGGCGGTGCAGGGTCGGGGCCTCGCCGCCGACGTACTTGGTGACCTGCTCCAGCTGGTCGGTGGGGATGTAGAGCCGGTCGCCGGGCTGGCCGCGCTTCGCGGGGGCGTACTCGACGAGCAGGTACTCGCGCGTGGCGCCCTGGACCGTGCGCTGGACCATCTCGACGTAGCGGCCCACGCCGTGCTGCTCGTGGACGATGTAGTCGTCGGCCTGGAGCGTCAGCGGGTCGACGCTCTTGCGGCGGCGGGCCGGCATCCGGCCCAGCTCCTTGCTGGCGGTGCGCTGGCCGGTGAGGTCGGTCTCGGTGAGCACGGCCAGCTTGAGGCCCGGGTCCACGAAGCCGTAGTCGATCATGCCGCAGGAGACGTGCACGACGGACGGGGTGACCTCGGTCAGCTCCACGTCGAGGCGGGCGGCGATGCCTTCGCCGCCGAGGACCTCCACGGTGCGGGCGGCTGGGCCGTGCCCCTCCGTCACATAGACCGTGCGCCAGCCGTCGGCCAGCCAGCCCTTGGTGTCCGCGAGCGCGCGTGCGGTGTCGCCGCGGTAGGTCTCGGGGGCGTGCATGCCCAGCTTGATCGTGTCGTCCGACAGCTCCTCGTCGGCGGCGAACGGCGCGAGGGACCACCACATCATGTCCAGCTCGCGCGCCCGCTCCCGTACGTCGGCGATGCCCCGCAGCGAGGCCGCGTCGACGTCGATCGGGGCGTCGCCGCCGCCCGCGGTGGCCGCCCACGACGCCTGGAGGAACTCCTGCGAGGTCGCCACCAGGTCCGCCGCTCTGGTCCTGACCCGCTCGGGGTCGCAGACCACGGCCATCGAGCCCTTGGGCAGCACGTCGATCAGCAGCTCCATGTCGTCGACGAGGACCGGCGCGAGGGACTCCATGCCCTCGACGGCGATACCCTCGGCGATCTTGCCGAGCAGTTCGCCGAGCTCCGGGTGGGCCTCGGCGAGGGCCGCCGCCCGCTCCCGTACGTCGTCGGTCAGCAGCAGCTCGCGGCAGGGCGGCGCCCACAGCCCGTGCTCGGCGACCTCCAGGGAGCGCTGGTCGGCCACCTTGAAGTAGCGGATCTCCTCGATGTCGTCGCCCCAGAACTCCACCCGCAGGGGGTGCTCCTCGGTCGGTGGGAAGACGTCGAGGATGCCGCCTCGGACCGCGAACTCGCCGCGCTTCTCGACCAGTTCGACCCTGCTGTAAGCCGCCGCTGCGAGCGCCTCGGTGATCTCGCCCAGATCCGCGCTCGCCCCGGAGCGCAGGGACACGGGAACCAGGTCGCCAAGACCCTTGACCTGCGGCTGGAGCACCGACCGCACGGGCGCCACGACCACGCTGATCGGGCCCGCCGAAGGGTCGTCCGCGATGGGGTGCGCGAGGCGGCGCAGCACCGCGATCCGGCGGCCCACCGTGTCGCTGCGCGGCGACAGGCGCTCGTGCGGCAGCGTCTCCCACGACGGGTACTCCACGACGCCGTCCTCCGGCAGCAGCGTGCGCAGCGCCGCCGCCAGGTCCTCGGCCTCCCGGCCGGTCGCGGTCACCGCGAGCAGGGGCCGGCCCGCGTCGCGGGCGAGCGCGGCCACCGCGAAGGGGCGGGCGCCGGGCGGGCCGACCAGGTCGACGTGCATGCGGTTGCCGTCGGTGGCGGCCTTCAGCGCTTCGGCGAGCGCCGGGTCTCTTACAACGGCGTCCAGCAGACCGTGCAGGCTCATGAAGGGGTTCCGTCCGGGGTGACAGGCAGTGACGAGGTGGACAACGCGAAGGGCCCGACACGTCTCACGGGCCGGGGGCGGATTCCAGCGTACGACTCCCCTACGACACTCGCGCCCGCAATGCCCCCGAGCCGCGTCCGGGTCCCGCGCGGCGCACCCGCACACACGGCGATGGGGCGCCCGGCGGAGATCCGCCGGGCGCCCCGTCGGACCCGGCGCCGGGATCTCCCCTGTGCACCCCGGACCCGGGTCCTCAACCGCACCGCACCGCCGCGTGCGGGGCCCCGCACCGATCTCTCGTGCGGCACCCGCTCGCGCTCCCGCTACTCGGTGGCGATGGCGTTCAGTACGTTCATCCGGCCTGCCCGGAACGCCGGGACCAGGGCCGCGAACAGCCCCACGAAGGCCGAGGCGACAAAGACCCCGATGATCGTCGGCCACGGGATCTCCAGGACCCCGAGGCCCTCCAGGGCCAGCAGCTTCTGTGCCGACGTACCCCAGCCCATCCCGAGCGCGAGGCCGAGCAGCGCACCGAAGAGCGCGATGACCACGGACTCCAGGCGGATCATGCGGCGCAGCTGCCGGCGCGAGAGGCCGATGGCCCGCATCAGGCCGATCTCCCTGGTCCGCTCGACGACCGACAGGGCGAGGGTGTTCACCACACCGAGGATCGCGACGACGATCGCGAGGCCGAGCAGTCCGTAGACGATGTTGAGCAACTGGCCGACCTGATCCTTGAGGTCCTGCTTGAAGTCGGTCTGGTTCTGCACCCGGTACTGCGGGTACGCCGACAGCGCGTCCTTGAGGCCCGCGTAGGCGGCCTTCTCATTGCCCTCCTCGGCCTTCGCGAACATGATCTGGTTCTTCGGCATCTTCTCGGCCGGCAGGTACTTGGCGACGGTCGTGATGTTGGTGTACATCGCGCCCTTGTCGACGTTGACCTCGTCCGATGTGATCGCCGCGATCCGCAGCTTCGCGCTCTTGCCGCCGGTGAAGGCGACCGTCATCTCGTCGCCGACCTTGATGCCGTGCCGCCCGGCGTAGTCGTCGCCGACCGACATGGCGTCCTTGCCGTACGCCGCGGTCAGTTCACCGGCGACGGTCTCGCGCCGCAGGTCCTCGGCGTACGTCGGGTCGGCCGCGGCCAGTGATTCGTCCTCCGTCCTGCCGTCGGGGGAGGTCAGCTTGGCCTTGACCGCCTTGTAGTTGGTGACGTGCTCGATCCCGGGGACCGCCCGCAGCGCCTTCTCCGCGTCGGGGACGATCGGCTGGGGGGTGGTGGCCTGGACGATGAAGTCCGCGCCGACCGACTTGTCGAGCTCGTCGGTGGCCGAGGCGACCATGGAGGACCCGACGACCGACAGGCACGCCACCAGGGCGAGGCCGATCATCAGGGCCGCGCCGGTCGCTCCCGTACGCCGCGGATTGCGCAGGGCGTTGCGCTCGGCCATCCGCCCCACCGGGCCGAACATCCGCAGGACGATCGCGCTGAGCGCCCGGACCACGACCCCCGCGAGGAGCGGGCCGATGACAATGAAGCCGATGAGGGTGAGGACCACGCCGCCGGCGAGGAACAGCGAGCCTCCGGCCGCCTCGTCCGCCTGCGTCGTCAGGTACAGCAGCGCGCCGCCGGCGCCGGTCAGGACCAGGCCGAGCGCGGCCCGTATCCGGCCCGCCCTGCCGTCCGCCGGGGTCCCGACATCGCGCAGCGCGGCCATCGGGGAGACCGTGCCGGCCCGCCGGGCCGGGACGTAGGCGGCGACGACGGTGACGATGACGCCGAGGGCGAGCCCGATGGCCGGGGTCGTCCAGGCCACCGTCAGGTCGTCGGTGGACAGTTCCATGCCGAGGGAACCCATGAGCTTCATCAGCCCGATGGCGAGGCCGACACCCGCGCCGATGCCCAGAATCGAACCGACGATGCCGAGCAGCAGCGCCTCCACCAGCACGGACCGGTTGATCTGCTTGCGACTGGAGCCCAGCGCCCGCATCAGGCCGATCTCGCGGGTGCGCTGGGTGACCAGCATCGAGAAGGTGTTGACGATCAGGAAGATACCGACGAGGAAGGCGATCCCGGCGAAACCGAGCATCGCGTACTTCATCACGCCGAGGAAGGAGCCGATCTCCTCGCGCCCGGAGTCCGCGGACTCCTTCGCGGTCCGGAGCTTGTAGGGGCCGTCCAGCGCGCCCGCGACCTGCTGCTTCAACTGGGTGTTGCTGAAGCCCTGTTGGGCGGTCACGGCGATGTGGCTGAAGGTGTCCGGCTTGCCCAGCAGCTTCTGCTGCGCGGTCGCGGTGTCGAAGTAGAAGACGGCCGCGCCCGGGTTGGTCACCTTGAAGGAGGCGATGCCGGTGATGTTCGCCTTGATGTCACCGGTGACGGCGATGGTGCGCAGCTCGTCACCGAGCTTGAGGTGGTGCTTGTCGGCGGTGTCGGAGTCGACCATGACCTCGGTGGGCCCGCGCGGGGCGTGCCCGGAGGTGATCTCCATGGACTTGAGGTCGCTCTTCGTCCAGTTGCCGGCGATCGTGGGGGCGCCGCTGTCGGAGCCCATGTTCTTGTTGTCGCTGTTGACAACAGTCACCGACATGCTGGAGACGCCGCCTTCGGCGGACTTCACGCCGTCGGCCTTCGCCACCTGCCCGACGACGGACGCGGGCAGCGACTCGGGCTTGCCGGTCTGCGGAGTGTCGTCGTCACCGGCCGTCTTGGGAGTGACCGTGACATCGGCCGCGGTGGCGGCGAAGAGCTTGTCGAAGGTGGTGTTCATGGTGTCGGTGAAGACGAGCGTGCCGCACACGAACGCCACCGAGAGCAGGACCGCGACGGCGGAGAGCGCCATCCGCCCCTTGTGCGCGACGAAGTTGCGCAGAGAGCTCCTGAGTACGGTCATGACGTCCGCCCGCGTGCGTCGAAGTCCTTCATGCGGTCGAGGACCTGATCGGCCGTCGGGTGGAACATCTCGTCGACGATGCGACCGTCGGCGAGATACAGCACGCGGTCCGCGTACGAGGCGGCGACCGGGTCGTGGGTGACCATGACGATGGTCTGCGACAGCTCGTCGACGGACCGGCGCAGGAAGCTCAACACCTCTGCTCCGGCGCGGGAGTCGAGGTTTCCGGTCGGCTCGTCACCGAAGATGATCTCGGGGCGTGCGGCGAGCGCCCGCGCCACCGCGACCCGCTGCTGCTGGCCGCCGGAGAGCTCGGTCGGTCGGTGACCGAGACGGTCCGCGAGACCGACGGTCTCCACCACCTGGTTGAGCCACGCGGCGTCCGGCTTGCGGCCCGCGATGTCCATCGGCAGCGTGATGTTCTCCAGGGCGTTGAGCGTCGGTAGCAGGTTGAACGCCTGGAAGATGAAGCCGACGCGGTCCCTGCGCAGCCGCGTGAGCTTCTTGTCCTTGAGCCCGGTGATCTCGGTCTCGTCGAGGAAGATCTCGCCCGACGTGACGGTGTCGAGGCCGGCCAGGCAGTGCATCAGCGTGGACTTGCCGGACCCGGACGGGCCCATGATCGCGGTGAACTGCCCGCGGGCGATGTCCACATCGACGTGGTCGAGCGCCACGACGCGGGTCTCCCCGGACCCGTACGCCTTCACGACCTGTCGCGCCTTCGCGGCGACGGCCGTACGCCCTCCAGTGCCCCCGTGCCTGGGAATGGTCATGGCCGTTGTCACGGTAAGTCTCCTATGCCGATCGGGAATTGGACGTCGAAGATTGCTGCGCTCGACGATTCTGCAGACCGGAGACCCCGCGCACACTGGTGCGCGTCTCCGTATCCACCCGGGGGACAGCCCCACCCCCCAAGGTGTGGCAGCCCGCATCGAGGCCGTAAGACCAAGTTAAAGAACGGCGTCGTTCGGCTCGTCCTCCGCCGGGACGAAGACCCGCTGGTCAGAAGTAAGGAGAACTCCCTAGGGGATCTCCACCCTCAGGTGGAGTGGTACTCCGGGTCGTCCGCGCACTCCCCCCGCGTGAGCTGCGGATGAGAAGGTGACGGAACCACATACGTGCACAGTGAAGGGACCTCGGTGGGCGGCGCGGGCGGCGATACGGCGAGTACGGGCTCGGGGAGCACGGGTAGCGCCGGGAGCACGGCGGGCACGAGCCGAGCGGGTGTGGGCAGCGGCGGCGGGTCGGACGGCACCGGCGCGATACCCGGGGGCCCGCCGCCCACACCCGCCACCCCCAGCCCCAGCGGTACGCCCCCCACCGTCCGCCGCGGCCCGGTCGTCGCCGCGCTCATGCTCGGCATGGCCCTGGCCGCCCTGGACGGCACGATCGTGTCCACCGCCGTACCGCAGATCGTCGGCGACCTCGGCGGTTTCGCGATCTTCTCCTGGCTGTTCGCGGGCTATCTGCTCGCGGTGACGGTCACTCTCCCGGTGTACGGAAAGCTTTCCGACACCTTCGGCCGCAAGCCGGTGCTGATCGCCGGGATCGCCCTCTTCCTCGTCGGCTCACTGCTGTGCGCCTTCGCCTGGAACATGGAGAGCCTGATCGCCTTCCGCATCGTCCAGGGCCTCGGCGGCGGAGCCATCCAGGGCACGGTCCAGACAGTCGCCGCCGACCTCTACCCCCTGAAGGAACGCCCCAAGATCCAGGCCAAGTTGTCCACCGTGTGGGCGGTGTCGGCCGTCGCGGGCCCGGCCGTCGGCGGGCTGCTCGCCTCGTACGCCGACTGGCGCTGGATCTTCCTCGTCAACCTGCCGGTGGGCGCCGTGGCGCTGTTGCTGATCGCCCGGCACTTCCACGAACCGGCGCGTACGAAGTCCCCCACGGCCACCGGCCGCCCCCGCATCGACTGGGCGGGCGCGCTCGGCGTGTTCGCCTGCGGCGGCCTGCTGCTCTTCGCGCTCGTCCAGGGCGGCGTCGCCTGGCCCTGGCTCTCCGCGCCCTCCCTCGCCCTGTTCGGCGGCAGTGCGCTGCTCGCCGCGGCCACCGTCGTCATCGAGCGCCGCGCCGCCGAGCCGATCATCCCGGGCTGGGTGTGGCGCAGGCGCACCATCGCCGCCGTCAATCTCGCGCTGGGCGCGCTGGGCCTCCTGATGGTCGCCCCGACCGTCTTCCTGCCCACCTATGCCCAGGCGGTCCTTGAACTCGACCCGATAGCAGCCGGCTTCGTCCTGTCGATCATGACGCTGAGCTGGCCGGTGTCGGCCGCGCTGAGCCAGCACGCGTACAACCGCATCGGGTTCCGGCTGACCGCGATCATCGGCATCGGCTGCGCGGCGCTGATCCTGCTGGCCTTCCCGCTGCTGCCGTTCCCCGGTTCGGCGTGGCAGCCCGCCCTGATCATGCTGCTGCTCGGCGGGGCGCTCGGCCTCTTCCAGCTCCCCCTCATCGTCGGCGTCCAGTCGACGGTCGGCTGGACGGAGCGCGGCACGACCACCGCGTCCGTCCTCTTCTGCCGCCAGGTCGGCCAGTCGGTGGGCGCCGCGCTCTTCGGCGCCGTCGCCAACGCCACCCTCGCGTCCAGACTCGCGGACGCCCCCGAGGCGATACGTGACGGACTGCCCGGCGACCTCGACTCCGTGTCCCACGCGTTGGGCGACCCGGGCCGGCTCACCGCGGAGGCGGCCGACTACCTGCGCCGGGCGGTCGACGCGGCCGTCGACTACGTATATCTGGGCGCGGCCTGCGCGGCCGTCCTGGCGCTGCTCGCGCTGATATTCGTCGCCCCGCGCCGCTTCCCCGTCATCAACGAACCGGAAGATCCCGCACCGCTCAAGTGACATGCCTCACAGGGAAATCGCAGAACTCGTGAGCAACCGTCACCGAATGCCCTTTTTGACCATCCCTCACGTCAGCACCACACACCTGATACACAAAAATCCGGCTTCCCTAGCTCTTATTCCGCCCTTACTCTTCGGCAAAGTCGCGCACCGCAGAGGTTCTCCCACGGCGACTTCCCTCTTCTTTTTCTTTCGCTTGTTTCTTTCGGACCCAGAAAAAGGTCACCTGTGAGATTCCGCCGCATCCTCGCCACTGCTGCCGTGGCCGCAGTGACGACGCCCCTCGCCCTGCTCTCCGTCACCCCGGCGTTCGCCGACGCCAAGCCGGCCACGCAGGAGCAGTCGAGCAAGCCCACCATCAAGCAGCTCGAAAAAGCCGCCGAAATAGCGCAGAAGGCGTACGCCGACGCGGTCCAGGTCAAGCAGGACGCCGTAGACGCGCTGGAGGCCCTCGACACCGACGCCTCGCCGCTCTACGTCGCGCGCCAGACCGCGATCAAGGAGGCCACCGAGGCCGCCGCCGCGAAGACCGCCGCCGACACCGCGGTCACCGAGGCGAAGACCGCACTCGACGCGCTCCCCGCGGACGCCACCGAGGAGCAGAAGGCCGCCGCGACGAAGGCCGTCACCGACGCCGAGGCAGTCGCCAAGACCGCAGCCGAGACGAAGACCGCCGCCGACACCAAGTCCGAGACGGCCCGTAAGGCACTGGAAGACGCCAGGGTCGCCGCCTTCAAGACGCTCCACGCGGCGTCGGAGAACGTGAAGAGCACCCTCGGCGTCAAGAAGGCCGCCGACAAGGCGCTCGCCGACGCGCTGGAAGAGGAGGGCGACGAGGGCGAGGGCGAGTGCGTCCTGGAGCCCGACTTCACCACCGTGGTGACGGGCCTGCCCGGCACGGTCGTCGCCGGGAAGTGGGTCGACTTCAAGCTCCGCCTGACCAACGGCACCGACAAGACGATGGACGAGGTCTACCCCTTCGTCAGCGTCCACGCGACGGACGAGAAGGGCGTCAAGGACCTCAGCCACCTGCTGAAGCTCCAGTGGTCCTCCGCGACCTCCAAGGCCTGGCAGAACGTTGACGTCGAGAACTACCTCGACCGCATCGCCCCGCTGAAGGCCGGCGCGCACAGCGACGTCAAGCTGCGCCTCAAGGTCGACGCGAAGGCCCCCGCGGGCCAGGGTGTCGCCTTCGTCGCCGGTGACTACTGGAACGAAGACGAGACGTGCGGCGGGACTCCGGACCTGACCACGTACGAGTTCCAGATCGCCGCCGCGGGCGCCAAGCCCGGCACGGTCCCGCCCGCCAAGCCCGGCAAGGCCACGAAGCCCCCGGTCGCGGCCCCGTCGCCGCAGGGCACCTCGTCCCCGCAGCCGGTGAGCGGCGCGCTCGCCAAGACCGGTACCAACTCGGCCGTCCCGCAGATCGCCCTCGCGGGCGCCGCGGCCGTAGCGGTCGGCGCCGGCGCGGTGTTCGTCGTACGCCGCCGCAAGGCCGACTCCGCGGCCTAGGCACGACCGGCCTCACCCGCACCACGGAAGGGCCCGCATCCACCCCGGATGTGGGCCCTTTCGGTGGAGACGGAGCGGAGTCAGATCCCCGCGGCTTTGACCCGGTCCACGAAAGCGGCCCAGGCGTCGGCCGGGAAGACCAGAACCGGGCCGGTCGGATTCTTGCTGTCACGGACCGGAGCGAGCCCCGGGACATTGTCGGCGAATTCGACGCAGTCGCCGCCCTGCCCATTGCTGTATGCGGTCTTGCGCCACGTGGCGTTACTCAGGTCGGCTCGTGCGGCGTGCATCCGCTGTACTCCTCCATTACTGACCCGATCACGGTCAGAGACTCGTCGGGCGGCAGTGCCTTCGCCTGCAACAGATCGTAGGCCAGTGCGTATTCAGCGACGCCTTCCGATGCTTCCATGAGCTGCCCGGTGTGCGAGCTCTCCATGTAAGCCACGTCGCGCCCCCGGTCGAATCCGAGCATGGTCAACGAGCCGCCCATAACGGGGTGTTCGCCCTTGTCGAAGGGCAACACCTGCAACACCACATGCGGGGTCCGCGCCATGCCCAGCAAGTGGTCCAGCTGGTCACGCATGACCGCCGGGCCTCCCACGGGGCGTCGAATCACCGCTTCGTCCAGGATGCACCACAGCAGCGGAGGAGCGCCGCCCCCGAGGAGGTGTTGCCGCTCGATCCGCGCGGCAACCAGCGCTTCGATTTGCGCATCGGTGTCGCGCGGACGACTGACCCGCAGGAGTGCGCGTGCGTACGCCTCCGTCTGGAGCAGCCCCGGCACCGCGTGCGCCATGTACTTGAACATCCGAGTGGCCGTCGCCTCATACGCCATGAACGTACGCGCCCAGTCCGGGAACGGGGTCCGTTTGACGTGCCCCCAAAGGTCGGTCAAATCACCTTCCGCGCCCAGGAGTTCATCCAGCTTGTGGTCGATGTCCGCCGGCGGCGTCTCGTTCCCCAGCTCGAACTGGGCGATCCGGCTGTGGGCGATGGGGATCCGGTCCCCCAGCTCCCGCTGCGTCCATCCCGCCCGCGTACGGAGCTTGCGCAGCTTCGTGCCGTACAGCGCCGCCAGGGACGTGGACGGGTCAAGTTCCTTCGGTGCGGGCATCGTAGCCCCCCGTTTTCGCTCCGTCGCGCCGAAAACCATTACGCCTAGTGATCGTAGACCTACGCACCGATGCTCGTCAGTGGAAGGTACGAGCATCGAGGAAGGCACCTGACATGGGAACGGCACAGCACGCGGAGGCATTCGCCCGGGAGATGCGCGACCTGGTGGAGGCCACCGCCCCGCGACTCTTCGCAGTCGTGGAGCAGTTCGCGACGCGCGACGGCGAACCGGACGGCAGGGTCGCCGCCTGGGGGCTCGCGCACCAGGACGGGTCCGCGTACGTCACCTCCGCCGACGGCAGCATGCGCATGTCGTTGCGCACGGCCGAGCGGGCAGCCGAGTGGATCTCACTCAGGCCCGGCAGCTCCGGCAGCCTGATCTGGGTCGGAGCCGGAGGGGTCTGCACGGGCGACTGACACAGCTGACTGACATGTTCCGGTTCGGTTACCGCCAGTAGAGATCTGACGACACCCCTGTACCTGCGGTAACTGCCCGATCGCCGGACCGAGTTCGCACGAAAGGCTCCCCGGCGCGCGTACCCCTGGGTAACGTACGCGACCCAACCAGCGCACCCGCCGCCGCTTCCCCGGCTCCGGCCGCGCTCCTCCCTGCATCCGCTCGGGATACAGCCGCGCAAGGAGAAGCCGCATGTCGCACTACCCGGAGTACCTCTATCCCTGGCAGAGCTCCCCGCCCGTCCCGCCCGCTCCCCGTCGGCCCGCCTCCCCAGCCGGGCCGTGGTGGGGGCGGACGCGAACGCCCTGGAGCCCCTGGTCTTCACCTCGGTCACGACCACGATCTTCCTCACCCTGCTCGCCTCGGTCGCCGGGATGATCCTCGTGTGCGCGACGGAGATGGGGATGGCGCGGGTCGCGGCCCTCGCCGACGCAGTGCGCGAGCGGCCCGGCATCCCCGTCGGGGGTGCCGGGCCGCTCGCGGGGTGCCGGACGGCCCGGCTTCCGCGGCGCCAATCCGCCGGTCCGGCACGATGGAGGTATGCGGACCCGACCTGTACTCGTATATGACGGCGACTGCGCCTTCTGCACCACCTGTGTGCGGTTCATCGAGCGGCGGATCAAGCCCCGCTGCGAAACCACTCCCTGGCAGTTCGCCGACCTCGACTCCCTGGGCGTCACCCAGGAGCGCGCCGCGTACGAATTGCTGTGGGTCACCCCGACCGGGGTGACGTACGGCGGTGCGCAGGCCGTCGCCAAACTGCTGCTCTACGCGGGCGGCGCCTGGGCCGTCCCGGGGGCGCTGATCACGCTGGCGCCCGTGCGCTGGGTCGCTCAGGGCGCGTACCGGCTCATCGCCGCCAACCGCGAGCGGATGCCCGGCGGGACACCTGCCTGCGGACTGCCGGCGGCGTCGCGACGGGCCGACGTGGGCTGAGAGGCCGGGCCGGGGGTGAGCGGCGGGACCGGCCACGGTTGAGACGCAGACCGGCCGGGGCTGAGACGCCTGACCGGCCAGGGGTGAGACGCCTGACCGGCCGGGGCTGAGCGGCCGGGCAGCCAGGGGCCTGCCGAGGCTGCGCAGCCAGGGGCCGGCCGAGGCCGGAGGTCACGGCCCCGACCGTCTCACGGCCGGTCGAGCCGGGGGCCCGGAAGGCTCCCGGTCCGGCGACCGACCAACCTCAGCCCCCCGACGGCCCCCGACCCGTCAGCGAGGCCAGACTGCTGCGGACGTGGTCCATGTGCGCCTGCATCTCCTCGCGGGACTCGTCGTGCTCCCGCAGGATCCGCTCGGTCTCCCGCACGACCCGCTCCTCAAGCACCCGCGCCTGCGCGATCAGCTCGGCGCCCCGCGCCTCCGCGTCCTCCTGGCCGTGCCTGGCCGCCTCCTCCGTCTCGGCCAGCACCCGCTTCGCATCGGCCAAGGACGCCTCCGCGTGCGCCGTCAGCTCCGCGTGACGGGCCTCAAGACGCGTTTCCCTGGCGGCGATCTCATGCCCGGACGCCTCCCAGCGCTCCGCGTGGTCCTTCTCCTGCGCGGCGACCACCGCGGCCGCGCGCTCCCGGGTGTCCGCCAGCACCGCGACGGCCTCGTCGCGCCACTGAGTCGCGTCCCGGCGCGCACCGGCCCGCGCCTCGTCGGCCGCCTGCTGCGCCGCGAGCAGCACCTCCTGGGCGCGGGCCTCCGCGTCCGCCCGTACGGCCTCCGCGTACTCACGCGCCGCCGCACGGGCCGCCTGCGCCGCGCCCTCGGCCGCCTCGTGCATCGCCTGCGCCTCGTCGCGCACCGAGGCCCGCAGCTCCGTGTCCTCCTCCTGGACCACCGCAAGCAGATACCGGGCACGCTCGCTCAGCGTCTCGTATGTCTGCGGGGCCATCGACCGCACGCGCTCGCTCAGCGCCGCTGCCCCGGCCTCCACCTCCTTGGCGAGGACGGTGAGGCGCGCGGCGCGCTCCCACGCGTCGTCCCGATCCTTGGACAGCTCGGCGGCACGGCGTTCCACCTGCTCCGGCAGATAGCCGCGGCCTCGCACAACCACGAAGCCGTGAGGTGACGGCGAAACCGGTGAACTCATCCTTGTAGCCCCTCTCCGACACACAGCGCGGTACGGCGCACACTCATCCTGGTGGATCAGAGGGATCAGAGGGAAATGCGCAAAACCCGACAGTCCAACCGGCGGCCGGGTCCCAGGATGCGTCAGCCCGTGTCGGAGGCCGGAATCGAAGTGTCCGCGCCCAGCGCACCGAACAGCCTTTCGGCGCTTGTCTCGTCCCACAGCACCACATCACCCACCCCGGGCAGCTCCGGCTCACCCGCCACCGGCACCGCCACCGGCACCGTCGTCGTCGCCCCGTCGCCGTCCGCGAGCCCCTTCGCCTCCCAGCCCATCCGGGTCAGCGCACCGATGGTGTCCCGGTCCACGGTCAGCGCCGAGAGAACAGCGCTCACAAACGGAATCAGTGTCCACGGATTGAGGACGACCGACGCGCCGAGCGCCTGCCGCGCCACCGCGCTCACCAACTGCTGCCGGCGCTTGACCCGTCCCAGGTCACCCAGCGGATCGGAGTAGCGGGCCCGTACGTACGCCAACGCCTCTACGCCGTCCGTCTCCTGGCACCCCGCGTCGAAGTCCGCCCCGTGTCGCGCCCGGTCAGAGCAGGCCGTCCCACATCTGTTCGAGGAGCACCGACCACCAGCTCTCCGGCGACGCGAGCGCCGCCGGGTCCAGCGCCACCAGCTGCGCCTGGAAGTCCACCGTCCAGCGGCCCGCCTGCTCCGGGTTGAGACCGAAGCGCAGCCGCCACATCCGGCCAAGCAGCGCCAGCGAACGGGCGAACTCCGGCAGCCCCGTGTTCACGAACTGCGGCGGCACCGGCTGACCACCGGGGCCCGCCTCCACCGGCACGGCCACCATGTGCGCCGTGCCGTACTGAACGCAGATCGCCCGGCCGAAGTCGCTGCCCATGACGAGGTACGAACCCGCGTCGGACGCCGGCCGCACACCGCGCTGCGTCGCGAGCTCCGCCAGCGTCGGCACCGGCTGACCCGGCACCGCCTGCGCCCAGAAGAATGGCCCGAAATCGATGGGCAGCCCCGCCCAGACGAGCGTGCGCGCCACGATCTCCGGCACACCCTGACGCGACACCGCGCCCTGGTCGAAGCGGAACACACCCTGCGGACCGAAGGCACCGGCCAGCTCGTGCGCGATCCCCTCGGGCGGGATCGGCGGCGCCTGCGTCACCTGACCCGGGTGCGGCAGCGGCGCCCGCATCGGCACCGGACGCGCCGGGCCGTCCGCGACCTGGTGCAACTCGCCCTGGTGGGTGAGCAGATGCTGCATGCCCTGTTGACGGCTCGAATGATCCGTGCCGTACGGCGCCACACTCGTGATCCGCACCTGCGGCCAGGTCTCCCGGATCATCCGGGCGCAGTAGCCGCCGGGCAGCTCGCACGACTCCAGCTCGGTGTGCAGTTCGAGCACCTGCTGCGGCGGCACGTTCATCGCCCGCAGCTCGTGCAGGATCTGCCACTCCGGGTGCGGAGTTCCGGGCGCGGAGCGGCGGATCAGCTGCTGCTCCGAACCGTCCGGACCCCGGTAGCGCAGCACGGCCTGGTAGCCGGGGCCGACCGTCGGCATACCGGTGGGCTGCTGCGGATAGCCGTACGGCGGCCGCTGGGCGCCCTGGTGCTGCGGCATGTGGCCCTGCGGCAGCGGCGGCTGGGGCATCTGCCCCTGCGGCATGTGCGGCTGGGGCATGTGCGGCTGGGGCGGACGACCGCCGGGCATGCCGGGCGGTCCTGGCGGCTGCGGGGCGCCCGGAGGCGGTCCCACCTGGCCGGGCCCGGCCAGCATGGTGGCCGCCTGGTGCGCACCCACGCCGGGAGCGCCGGGCGGACCGGGAGGCTGCGGCCCACCGGCGCCGGGAGCGCCAGGGGGGCCGGGCGGATGCGGACCACCGGCACCCGGAGCGCCCGGAGGACCAGGAGGCTGCGGGAATCCGGGCATGCCGCCGCCCTGACTCGGGTCGGCGAACATCGTCGCCGCGTGATGCACACCGCCACCGGCCGACGGGGGCGACGGCGGACCGGGCGGACCTGGCGGCTGTGGGGCACTCGGCATCCCGCCACCGTGACTGGAGTCGGCGAACATCGTCGCCGCGTGATGCACACCGCCACCGGGCGGGGGCGACGGCGGACCGGGCGGACCCGAGGCCTGTGGCCCGTCCGGGCCCAGCTGCGAAACGAGCTGAGTCGGTACGTACCCACCGGCAGGCGCACCGGGCGCACCCGGACCCGAAGGAGCCGGAGCCCCACCGGGCCGCGCACCCGGCGTACCGGGGGCGCCCGGCGGCGGCGGTGTCGTCGAACCGCCGCCGCGTGCACCGCGCGGCGGCATGGCGGCCTTGCTGGTCGCGGCGTCGGAGATGTCCCCCGAGCCCTGACCGGGCCGGACGGGCCCGGCGGGGTGCGCGGGAGGCATCGGCGACACGGGCGGCTGCGGACCCGGACCCGGCGCGGCGGCGTCGTCGCGCAGGGCGGGGGCGACCGTCGTCGAGGGAAGCCGGCTGCCGCCCGACATCAGCGAAGTCTTGGCCTCGGGCGGCACACCCGGCGGCCTGGCATCGTCCGCGTCGGACCCCGAGAGCATGGGCGCGTACACCGTGGACGGCAACGGCACCGACGCGTCGTCGGAGTCCGCGTTGGTGTCGATCCCGGCCCACGGGGTCGCCCCGGCGGGCACGCCCGGCGTGGACGCGGGCACTCCCTCGGGGCTGGTGGGCTCGTAGTCGCCCCCGGGACCGGCGCTCGGCCAGGCCGTACCGCCGGAACTCCGCTCGGACTGCGAGGCGTTACCGCCCTGCCCGCCCCAACTCCCGGCGGACTGGGGGCCATTGGGCCCACCAGAACCGGGCACACTCGGCCAGCCGTCCCCCGCGGAGGGCGATCCGGCACCGCCCTGGGCGCCACTGCCGCCCACGCCACCGGCGGGGGGCCAGTCGCCGGCCGGACGGGAACCGGCGCCGCCCTGCGGCTCGTCGGCGCCAGCACCACCGGCTCCGGCAACACCCGGCCAGTCGTCGTCGGCGGAACGCGAACCCGCCCTACCCTGAGGCTCATTGGCATCCGCACCACCGGAACCCGCAGACCCCGCGGCACCGGCACCACCGGAACTCACCGGCCCAGCCGCACCGGCACCGGCCGACGCACCCGCGGCGCCCGGCCAGTCGTCGTCCGCCGCACGCGCACTCACCCTGCCCTGGCGCCCGCCGACACCTCCAGCACCAGCGGGCCCGGCCCGGTCACCACCGGCGACCGGAGCCCCAGCGCCCGCACCCGAACCCACCGGCCCAACCGCACCGGCACCCGAACCCACCGGCCCAACCGCAACCACACCCGGGCCCGCAGCCCCGCCCGCACCGGCCGACGCACCCGCGCCGCCCGGCCAGTCGTCAGCCGCGGAGGGCGACCCCGCGGCCCTGGCCCCGGCCGCGCCGAGACCCACACCCGCACCGGCCGACGCACCCGCGCCCGCCGAGTCCGACCAGTCCCCGCCGGCGCGCGGCGAACCCGCGTCCACCGGAGTCCCGTTGCCCCCGGCAGCCGCACCTGCACCCGCACCGCCCGCCGCAGGCGACCCGGCAAGGGATCCCCCGCCCGACGGCTTCCGGTGATCCGGAATCCCGATCTTGTCCGCCGCTTCCTGAAGCCACTCCGGCGGAGTCAGCAGGAACGACGTCTGCTCCAGATCGATCCGCTGCGGCGCCACAGCCTCGTCCGCGTCCATGATCTCCGGCGGCGCTCCGTACTCTTCCTCGTACCGGCGGATCACCTCACCCACCGGCAACCCCGGCCACAGCGTGGCCTCACCACTGTCCCGCGCGATGACCAGACGCTGCCTGCCACCGTCCGACGTCGGACCGTCCGTACGGTCCTCCGCCCACAGCACAAAACCGAGCTCGAACTCCCGCACCCGCACCTCACGGTGCTGATACGCGGGAACGTCCCCGTTGACCCACTCTTCCGCGCGCTCCTGCGCCTGCGCGAAGGTCACCATCGCGCTCACCCCTCCACCGGGACAGCATGCGCGAAGCCGCCGTCCACCATCAGGTTCGCCACGGTCTCCAGCTCCGGCGGATTGCCCGCCAGCCGCTGCAGAAAGGCGTCGAAGTCATCACCACAGGGCAGCAGAAGCCGCTCCACACGCTCGTGCACCGTCCAGCCGTCGCGGTCTCTCGCATCGTCGTACGCGACGAACCACACCGACCCGACCGCGTCGCCCCTGACCTTCACCGCCAGCAGACCGCCCTGAACGAAACCGACGCCGAGATAGTCCTTGGTCATGTGGTCACGCAAACACTTGTTGATGTACACCAGGTCATTGACCGCGGCCTCGTCGCGCACCGTGAAGAACGGCTGGTCCACCAGCAGCCCGAGCTCCGCGTCGAGCGCCGCACCCACCGGCGCGCAGCCGCCCGCCGCCTTCAGGAACGACCGGTACGCACCCGGCAACCGGTAGCCGAGGTCCTCCTCCACACCCAGGATCTGCTGCTCGCTCACCGAAACGGAACCCTTCGGCAGCCCGAAATGGGCCGGCCGGGTCTCCTGCAACGGGCGCGTACCGCGCTTCTCCTGGTCAACGGCGGTGGTCGCCAGGCCGCCGTGATGACGCAGCAGCGCCTTCACCTCGACCGGCACCAGCTCCATCAGCCGCTCACCCGGCACGTGGTGCCAGGTCCAGCCGTGCGGGGTCGCCACCGCCGGAATCGTGTCCCACAGCTCGTGCCCCTCGGCCGCCAGCGCCGCATTGGCCGACACATAATCGGTGAGCCGCAGTTCGTCGACGCCGAAGCCCTCCGGGGGCTCGGCGATCTCCGCGGCGGCACGCGCGTAATGCGAGAAATCCGGGTGGCCGTTCTCATCCATACGCACACCCCTGGGGTGGCGGGACGCCCGGACCGGGTCCGGGAAATGCACGACCTGCCCGGCGTACGCCGCATTCGGTGGCGCGGCTTGCTGCCCGAGCCGACCTGTCGTCATGGCGAATGCCCCCTGCTGCTTCTGGCTGGTTCGGCACAGCCTATGCGGTGCCGCAACAGGCGGCCCTGCCCCTCGCCTTCCGTACACACACCGTCACGCCCGAGTGATCGGACAGCGCCGAATCAGCACATTCCGACTGCACCAATTCCATCCGATGGCGACACAGCACCGCCCCCGCTTCCACACCACCGGGCACATTTGGCAGGCTGTCCCCGCAACTCGGGGGCGTGACACAGCGGCTACCGCCGCGGGCACGGGGAGGGAAAGCACCACCATGCACACAGCTCAGACAAGTACACCGGTCACACCGAACGCGTCCACACCACTCGCATCGGGAGACCCACGGCTCAGCTGGAGCAGCACCGAAACAGCCCGCCCGCCCCGGCTCCAGCAGCGCCGCGACGGCATTCTGCCCACCGTCGCCGCCGCCCTTTCCGTACGCGGCGCCGACACCCTCACCTGTACCGCGGGCAAGGGCGACCAGCCACCCGCACTGCACCCGCTCGTCCAGGATTTCCTCGACACCCTCACCAGTGGCCAGCGCGAACGCTTCACCGGGCGCTGCCCCGAAGCGATCCTGGTCTCCCGGCACATCACCGCCGCCGAGACCTCACGCTCCAAACGCGCCTCACGCAAACCCCTCACTCACGGTGAGGCCCGCCGCTCCCTCAAGCACGCCAAACTCACCGCCCGCCGCATCAGCGAGGACGGCGACCCCCAGCACGGCAGCTACGCGGCGCCGTGCCGCTCCTGCACACCGATGCTCGCCCACTTCGGCGTACGCCCGGTGGACCCCACCGCGGCCGCCACACCCACCCCGTCCTCCACCGAGAAGGGCTGACCAACCACCGATGCCGGGCCCCAACACCAACACCACCCGCTTCCCCGTCGCCGTCGACGCCGCCCTGCGCACCGCGGGCTGGCAGCCCGGACGCTGGGACATACGGCAGGCGGAACACTGGGCCGACACCCTGCGCGCCCACACCTCCCCGGCCGGCCACCGGCACAGCGTCTTCCCCGCCGCGGTCGAGGCCTGGGCGGAATTCGGCGGACTGCACCTCACCGCACCGGGACCGGGCCGCCAGATCGCCCCGACGCCCGTCCACTTCGACCCGCTCGAAGGGCTGCACCACGCCCGCACCCTCGCCGACCTCGGCCGCGCCCTCGACACCGAGGTCTGCCCGCTCGGCACGGAACTCGGCAGCGAGGGGGGCAGCCAGGCCGTCATCGCGATCGATGTGGAAGGCCGCGTCTACAGCCTCGACCACACCGGCGACTGGTACCTCGGCCCCGGCGTCGACCAGGCCCTGGCCACCCTGGTCACCGGGACCCAGCCCCCACGCCTCAGCCCGACCGGCCCCTGAGCGGGTACGCGCTCCCCGGGCCCGTACCCGCTCCGATCCCGCACGCGCCGCTTGAGGCCAACCCGTACGCCGCCTCGGCCCCTACACCACGCCTGAACGCCCCAGCCCGCCCGGCCCGAACCCCGCCGACGGCCCACCGCCCCGGACCCGCCGTGTGCCGCACCCGGCCACCGCACACCGACGGCTCACGCGCTCCGCGCATCCACCACCCGCACCGCGCCGGAGCGCGCCCGCGCCTACCCACCCCTTCCCGGAAGTCCCCGATCGCCGGACGGCGGCAGCCGCAAAATGTCACAACGGGAAGGGGCGGGTAGGGGAACACCCCGCCGCGCGCGGGCCTCACGCCCCTCACGCACCGTCAAGCCGCGCCCCAAGGCGATCCCCCGCCGCCGGGCGCGCTCAGCCCTCCCGCACGACACCCGCCGGCAACACCGCCGACACCCGGAAACCCCCCGCGTCCGTCGGCCCCGACACGAACACGCCCCCCAGCGCGGTCACCCGCTCCCGCATCCCCACCAGACCGTTGCCGCCGCTGGGCAGCCCCGCGTCCGCCGTGCCGCCGTCCGACACCCCGTTCTCCACCTGCATGGCCACCTCCGCCCCCCGGTGCGCCAACCGCACCCAAGTCTTCGCCCCCGCAGCGTGCTTGTGCACATTCGTCAGCGCCTCCTGGACCACGCGGTACGCCGTCTGCTCCACCAGCGGCCCGTACGCGTCGACCGGCTCGCCCTCCACCGAGAGCTCCACCACCATCCCGGCCTGCCGCGACTGCCCCACCAGCGCATCGAGCTCCGCCAGGGTCGGCCCCTCCTCCGCCGCCCCAGCCGCCGCGGCAGCCGCAGCGGCGCCGACCGCCGCCAACGGCACCGGCATCGAGACCGGCCGCACCGGATCACCGGACCGCAGCACCCCGAGCATCTCCCGCAGCTCCGTCAACGCCTGCCGTCCCATGTCACCCACCAGCGCCGCGTTCTTCACCGCCTTCGCCGGATCCTTCAGCGCCACCGCCTGCAACGCGGCCGAGTGCACCACCATCAGGCTCACCCGGTGCGCCACCACGTCGTGCATCTCCCGCGCGATCCGGGTCCGCTCCTCCGTACGGGCCCACTCGGCCCGCTCCTCCGCCCGGTCGGCCAGCAGCGACAGTTCCCGCTCCAGACTGTCCGCCCGCTCCCGCAGGCTCTCCATCAGCCGGCGCCGTGCCCCTATGTAGAGCCCGAACAGAACCGGCGGCCCGGTCAGCCCCAACGACAGGACCAACGACATCAGCGGCACATACCAGGAGGCCGGACTGAAGTCCCCGTCCGCCGCGTTCCCCACGTCCTGCTGGGTCCGTACGAACGTCACGATCAGCGTCCCGGTCAAGGACATCCCGGCCAGCACCACGGTGATCCGGCGGGGCACCTCCGACGCGGCCAGCGTGTACAGCGACACGATGCCCATCAGGAAGCCCATCTCGGCCGGCGTCACCGCGATCGCCACCAGCACCACGGCGATGGGCCACCGCCGCCGCACCAGCAGCACGGACCCCACCAGCAGCCCGAAGATCACCCCCAGCGGCACCGGCACCCCCGCGGTACCGGCGAACCTCACCCCCTCAAGCACACACTCGAACGCCGAAGCCAAAGCCAGCGCCACATCCAGCACGACACCGCGTCGCCGCTCCCACCACCAGTAGCGCCGGGCGGTCATGCCCGTGGCGTCCTGATCTGCCCCCGTTACGGTCATGCCGTCCAGCCTACGGGCGCGCGCGACCCCTTTTCCGGAGACTGCGCCATGCGCGGATCACGGGAGAACGCCACCGAAACAGATGTCGTCCGCACGAAATATTGAATCGGCAGGGTTTTCGACTCGACCGTCCGCATATCGAACAAGGCTGCCCGCCTGACGGAAACCCTCGGCAAGTACGCCGCCTTCGAAGACCTCCGCGAGCAAGCCGTCACGCTGCGCCGGGAGGGCCTCAGCCGCCGCCAGATCCGCGACCGCATCCACGTGGACAACAACGATCTCCTCAACCGCCTCCTGGACGGCGAGCCCGCCCCCGAGTGGACGAAGCGCCCGAACGCGAAGGACGCGGGCCAAGGCGCGCGAGCTGCGGCTCCAGGGCCTCACGTACGACCAGATCCAGGTCGAGCCGGGCTGCTCGAAGAGTTCGATCTCCCTGTGGGTACGGGACCTCCCGAAGCCGCCCGGGCGCACCCGTGAGGAGGCGTCGGCGATCGCCGGACGCGGCTGGGAGGCGACGAACAAGCGGCGCCAGGCCGAGCGCGAGGAGACAAAGCGAATAGCCGGGGAGGGGATCGGCATCCCTGACGGACCGCGAGCTCTTCCTCGCGGGCGTCACCCTGTACTGGGCGGAGGGCGCCAAGGACAAGCCGTACGCCCGGCGCGAGTCCCTCAAGTTCATCAACAGCGACCCGAATGTGATCAAGCTCTATCTGCGGTGGCTCGACCTGATGGAGATCCCCCGCGAGCGTCTGCGCTTCTACGTGAGCATCCATGAATCGGCCGATGTGCGCGCGGCCGAGCACTACTGGGCGGACCTCACCGGGGCGGACGTCAGCGCTTTCGGCAAGACCACGCTCAAGAAGCACAACCCGAGGACCGTCCGCAAGAACACGGGCGAGGCGTACCGAGGTTGCTTGGTCGTCTACGTGACGCAGAGCGCTGATCTCTACCGTCGCATGGAGGGCGCCTGGTACGGCATAGTAGGGGCGTCACTCGCGCCCGACTCGCAAAGTCGGACATAAGAGACGAACCATCCCGGGTCGTCTAATGGCAGGACAAATGGTTTTGGTCCATTGAATGAGGGTTCGATTCCTTCCCCGGGAGCCATAGCTTCGGGTCCTGACCGCGCTGGTCAGGACCCGCGCGCGTTTCGGCCGTGAGACCCCCCGGTATCCTGCGGGTGTCCACCACCCGAAGCCGAAGGGCATCACCGTGAGCGCCAATCGCCCGGCAGCCGTCGTCGTCCTCGCAGCGGGTGAGGGCACCCGTATGAAGTCGGCCACCCCGAAGGTCCTGCACGAGATCAGCGGGCGCTCGCTCGTCGGCCATGTCGTCGCCGCCTCCCGCGAGCTGGACCCCGAGCACCTCGTCGTGGTCGTCGGCCACGCCCGTGAGCAGGTTTCCGCGCACCTCGCCGAGATCGACACCGAGGTACGTACCGCAGTACAGGAGCAGCAGAAAGGCACCGGTCATGCGGTGCGGATGGGTCTTGAGCAGCTCGGCGGGGGCATCGACGGGACCGTGGTCGTGGTCTGCGGCGACACCCCGCTGCTCACCGGCGACACCCTGACCGGGCTTTCGCGTACGCACGCCGCCGACGGCAACGCCGTGACGGTGCTGACCGCCGAGGTGCCGGACTCCACGGGGTATGGGCGCATCGTCCGGGACGGCGTGAGCGGCGCGGTGACCGGGATCGTCGAGCACAAGGACGCGACCGACGCCCAGCGCGCCATTCAGGAGATCAACTCGGGTGTGTTCGCGTTCGACGGGCAGCTGCTCGCGGACGCGCTGGGCAAGGTGCGTACGGACAACAGCCAGGGCGAGGAGTACCTGACCGACGTCCTGGGGATCCTGCGCGAGGCGGGGCACCGCGTGGGCGCCGCCGTGGCCGGTGACCACCGGGAGATCCTGGGGATCAACAACCGGGTCCAGCTGGCCGAGGCGCGCCGGCTGCTGAACGGCCGGCTGCTTGAGCGCGCGATGCTCGGTGGCGTGACCGTGGTGGACCCGGCGTCCACGTTCATCGACGTGACGGTGACCTTCGACCAGGACGCGACCGTGCATCCGGGTACGCAGCTGCTGGGTGCCACGCACCTCGGCGAGGGCTGCGAGGTGGGCCCCAACTCCCGCCTGACGGACACGCTGGTCGGCAAGGACGCCCGGATGGACAACACCGTGGCGGACCGTACCGAGGTCGGCGAGGGGGCACTGGTCGGTCCGTATACGTATCTGCGGCCGGGGACGCGGCTGGGCGCGCGGTCCAAGGCCGGGGCGTACGTGGAGATGAAGAACGCCACGATCGGCGAGGGCACGAAGGTGCCACACCTTTCGTACGTGGGGGACGCGACGATCGGCGAGTTCACGAACATCGGCGCCGCGAGCGTCTTCGTGAATTACGACGGCGAGGCGAAGCACCACACGACGATCGGGGCTCACTGCCGGACCGGCTCGGACAACATGTTTGTGGCGCCTGTCACGGTCGGGGACGGCGCTTACACCGCCGCGGGTTCGGTCATCACGAAAGATGTGCCGGCCGGTTCGCTGGCGGTCGCCCGTGGGCAGCAGCGGAATATCGAGGGTTGGGTGGCTCGTAAGCGTCCGGGCAGCGCTGCCGCGCAGGCGGCCCAGTCTGCGGCCGCGAAGGCGGACGGCGAAAGCTGACCGGAAACAGCTGCGTCGGCTACGGCGTACCGTGATAGGTGCACACATTTTCGGCTGGCTCGCACCGCGACTTCTGGGTGTGCGGGCTCAGCAGCAATGATTCACGTCCGAGGAGACAGTGCTGTGACCGGGATCAAGACGACCGGCGAGAAGAAGCTGATGCTCTTCTCCGGCCGCGCCCACCCCGAGCTGGCCGAGGAGGTCGCGCACCAGTTGGGTGTCGGCCTCGTGCCGACGAAGGCTTTCGACTTCGCCAATGGTGAGATCTACGTCCGCTACCAGGAGTCGGCGCGTGGCGCCGACTGCTTTTTGATCCAGAGCCACACGGCTCCGATCAATAAGTGGATCATGGAGCAGTTGATCATGCTCGATGCTCTGAAGCGGGCCTCGGCCCGGAGCATCACCGTGGTCGTCCCGTCCTACGGCTACGCCCGTCAGGACAAGAAGCACCGCGGTCGCGAGCCCATTTCGGCCCGACTGATCGCCGACCTGATGAAGACGGCGGGCGCGGACCGCATTGTCACGGTGGACCTGCACACCGACCAGATCCAGGGCTTCTTCGACGGCCCGGTGGACCACCTCTTCGCGCTGCCGGTCCTCGCGGACTACGTGGGCGCGAAGGTGGACCGCAAGAAGCTGACGATCGTCTCCCCGGACGCGGGCCGCGTGCGGGTCGCCGACCGCTGGTGCGACCGGCTGGACGCGCCGCTGGCGATCGTGCACAAGCGCCGTGACAAGGACGTCGCCAACAAGGTGACGGTCCATGAGGTCGTGGGTGATGTCGCGGGCCGCGTCTGCGTCCTGGTCGACGACATGATCGACACCGGTGGCACGATCTGCGCCGCCGCGGACGCGCTGTTCGAGAACGGCGCGGAGGACGTCATCGTGACGGCCACGCACGGCATCCTGTCGGGCCCGGCCGCGGACCGTCTGAAGAACTCGAAGGTGAGCGAGTTCGTCTTCACGGACACGCTGCCGACCCCGGGCGAGCTGGAGCTCGACAAGATCACGGTGCTGTCGATCGCGCCGACGATCGCGCGTGCGCTGCGTGAGGTCTTCGAGGACGGCTCGGTGACGAGCCTCTTCGAGGAGCAGGGCGACTAGTACGCCCGCACTCGTCCAGTCGTGAAAGGTGCCCCGGCCGAGTCGGCCGGGGCACCTTTTCGCTCTGCCAATGATCCACTTGGGACCTGCTGGTCACTGCGGGTAGACTCACCGGGTTGCTCGGCGAGGGAAGCTGTGTCCCGTACACAGTTCATCCGTTATCGACGCGCTCTTCGTAGCAGGCCGCCGTTCGTGGGCCGGGTGACTGTCCCCCTTTGCGTCACCTTTTTCTTCTACGAGGAGTGCAGCCATGGCTGAGATCAAGATCGCCGCCGAAGTCCGTAACTCGTTCGGCAAGGGCGCCTCGCGTCAGACCCGTCGCGACAACCGCGTTCCCGGCGTCGTCTACGGCCACGGTGCCGACCCGCTGCACATCACGCTGCCGGCCCACGAGCTGATGATGGCGCTCAAGACCAGCAACGCGCTGCTGCGCCTGGAAGTCGACGGCAAGACCGAGCTCGTCATCCCCAAGGCGATCCAGCGCAACGCGATCCGTCGCAACATCACCCACGTCGACCTGCTGTCGGTCAAGCTGGGCGAGAAGGTCACGGTCGACGTCTCCGTGCACACCGAGGGCGAGCTGGCCCCGGGTGGCAACCTCCTGGAGAACGTGCTGAACACGCTGTCGGTCGAGACCGAGGCCACGCACATCCCGAGCTCCGTCACGGTCTCCATCGCGGGCCTTGAGGCCGGTGCGACGATCCACGCCAAGGACATCCCGCTGCCCGAGGGCACCACGCTGGTCACCGACCCGGAGGCCGTTGTCATCCAGGTTCTGGCCCCGAAGGAAGAGGCTGTCGCCGAGACCGCCGACGAGACCCCCGAGGCCTGATCCTCGCTGCTCTTCGTTCAGCCGCCGTCCCGCGCAGCAGTGCGCGGGGCGGCGGTTGGCGTATCAAGCGTTGTACGAGCCGGTGAACGGACCGGTGTGCGGGTGGACCGGCACCTCGCGGACCGGCACCTCTAGGAGAGACGGATCAGATGACGGACGCAGCGGAGCCCTGGCTGATCGTGGGGCTGGGCAATCCGGGGCCGGAGTACGCGGCCAACCGCCACAACGTGGGATTCATGGTCGCGGACCTGCTCGCGGAGCGGATGCGGTCGAAGTTCAAGGCGCACAAGGCGCGTGCCCAGGTCGTCGAGGGCCGGGTGGGTGCGCCGGGTCCGGCGGGCCGCAGGGTGGTGCTGGCGAAGCCGTTGTCGTACATGAATCTCTCCGGCGGTCCGGTCGCCGCGCTGCGCGACTTCTACAAGGTGGAGACCGCGAACATCGTGGCGATCCACGACGAGCTGGACATCGACCACGGCGTGCTGCGGCTGAAGCTGGGCGGCGGGGACAACGGGCACAACGGTCTGAAGTCGATGACCAAGTCGATGGGCCCGGACTATCACCGGGTGCGCTTCGGTATCGGCCGCCCGCCGGGCCGGATGCAGGTCGCGGACTTCGTGCTGAAGGACTTCTCGTCGACGGAGCGCAAGGAGCTTGACTTCTTCGTGGACCGGGCGGCGGACGCGGTGGAGTGTCTGGTCACCGAGGGTCTGGAGCGCGCCCAGACTACGTACAACTCCTGAGCGATTCCTGGCCAGAGGTTGACCCAGTGCGGTCACATGGCCAAGGATCGCGCTCCATGGTCATGAAGCGGACTCAAGTGCTCCTGTACGCCCGCCGGGGGGCGATGGCCGTCATCGCTCTGCTGCTGCTCGTCGCCGGCGTGCGCTCCTCCTGGGGCACGGCCCAGCACGTGATGCTCACCAAGGGCCGCGACCACGGCACGATGCGGGTCACCTCCTGCGCGGCGGAGACCTGCACCGGCCCCTACACGCCGGGCGGCGGCACGACCGACCACGCGCGCGTGAGCATCGAGAAGTCGGTCGCCACCAAGAAGGGCGAGTACCTCGCGGTGGTGGTCAAGCCCGGCACCACCGAGGCGGTACGGGCCGGCACCTCCGGTGTCCTGCTCGCCTGGATGCCGCTGGGCGGCGCGCTGCTGCTGGCGGCCCTGGTGATCGCGGGCGGCCTGCGGCGGACCCGGATCGCGTGGTGGACGGCGCTGGCGGGCGCTCTGCTGCTGGGGGCGGCGTTCCTGTCCCTGTGAGCTGCCCCCGCACGCCGCTCCCGATCGAAGGGCCCGTACGACCCGAACGACACTGCCCCGCACCCGGGACGAACCCGGTTGCGGGGCAGTGTCGTTCGGAAGGCCGGTCCGGGGATCAGCCCGTGTTGCGCAGCCCCGCCGCCACACCGTTGACGGTGAGCAGCAGTGCCCGTGCGAGCGCCGGGTCGGGCTCCTCGCCGCGTTCGGCTGCCGCGCGCTGGCGGCCGAGCAGCGAGACCTGGAGGTAGGAGATCGGGTCCAGGTAGGCGTCACGTACGGAGAAGGTCTGCTTGAGCACCGGGTTGGTGTCGAGCAGTTCCTGCCCGCCGGTGATCCGCAGGACCTCGGCCACCGTCAGCTCGTGCTCGGCGCGGATCATCTCGAAGACGTGCTTGAGGTCTTCGGGGACGAGCGTGTCGACGTAGTGCTGGGCGATGCGCAGATCCGTCTTGGCCAGCGTCATCTCGACGTTGGACAGGAAGTTGCGGAAGAAGTGCCACTGCTCGTGCATTTCGTCCAGGACGGTGTCGAGCCCGGCTTCGCGCAGTGCCTTGAGGCCGGAGCCGACGCCGTACCAGCCGGGCACGATCTGCCGTGACTGGGTCCAGCCGAAGACCCACGGGATGGCCCGCAGTCCGTCGAGTCCGGCGCCGCTGTCCGGGCGGCGCGAGGGGCGCGAGCCCAGGTGCAGGTCGGCGAGCTGGTCGACGGGGGTGGCCGCGAAGAAGTACGCGGGCAGGTCCGGGTTCTCGACGAGCCGGCGGTACTCCGTGTGCGCGGCCTCGGAGACCGTGTCCATGGCGGCGTCCCAGCGGGCCAGCGCTTCGTCGGACTGGCGCGGCGAGGTGTGCAGCGCGGAGGCCTGGAGGGTGGCGGCGACCGTCAGCTCCAGGTTCTCCCTGGCCAGCGAAGGCACCAGGTACTTGTCGGAGATGACCTCGCCCTGCTCGGTGACCTTGATCTCGCCTTCGAGCGTTCCCCAGGGCTGGGCGAGGATCGCGTCGTGCGAGGGGCCGCCGCCGCGGCCGACGGTGCCGCCACGGCCGTGGAAGAGGCGCAGGCGTACGCCGTAGCGGTGGGCGACGTCGCGCAGTCGGCGCTGGGCGCGGTGGATCTCCCACTGGCTGGTGGTGATCCCGCCGAACTTCGATGAGTCGGAGTAGCCGAGCATGACTTCCTGCACGTCACCGCGCAGGGACACCAGGCGCCGGTACGACGGGTCGGCGAGCATCTCGTCGAGGATCACGTCGGCCGCGCGCAGCTCGTCGGTGGTCTCCAGGAGCGGCACGATGCCGATCTTGGCCCAGCCGGCGTGCAGGTCGATGAGGCCGGCTTCCCTGGCCAGTACGGCTGCCGCGAAGACGTCGTCGGCGCCCTGGCACATCGAGATGATGTAGGACTCGATGACCTCGGGGCCGAACTTGGCGAGGGCTTCCTTGATGGTGGAGAAGACCCCGAGGGTCTTCGCGCCGTCGGCGTCGAGCGGGGCCGGGGTGGGGCCGAGCGGCCTGCGGGACCTGAGCTCCTTGGCGAGGAGCTTCTGCCGGTAGTCGCGGGGCATGTCGGCGTACCGCCAGGACTCCTCGCCGAGGCGGTCGAAGAGCTGCCCGAGTGCGTGGTGGTGGGCGTCCGCGTGCTCGCGTACGTCCATGGTGGCGAGCTGCAGCCCGAACGCGGCGAGCGTGCGGATCGTACGGTCCATGCGCCCGTCGGCGAAGAGGCCGCCGCGGTGGGCGCGCAGCGAGGTCTGGATGAGGACCAGGTCGGCGAGGAGTTCACCGGTGCCGAGGTAGTCGCAGCCGGGGCGGTGCGCGGTCCCGTTCGCGAGGCGCTCGCGGGTGTTGACGAGCTTCTGCCGGATACAGGTGGCCTTGAGCCGGTAGGGCTCTTCGACGTTGAGGCGCTTGTAGCGGGGGCTGATCTCGGGCAGCCGCTCCAGGTCGGCCTGGAGCGAGGTGAGGAGCTCCTCGGTGGCGCCGGTGTAGCGGATCGAGTTCGAGAGGAGACCGCGCAGGAAGTCGATGAGCTCCAGTGCGTCGGTGATGCCGTGCTCGTGCTGGAGGATCAGCACTTCCCAGGTGACGGCGGGTGTCACATTGGGGTTGCCGTCGCGGTCGCCGCCGATCCAGGTGCCGAAGGTCAGCGGCCGGGTCCCGGCGGGCAGCTCGACGCCGACCCGGTCCAGCTCGGACGCGAGGTCCTCCAGTACGTCTCCGACGGCGCCGGCGTGCAGCTCGTCGAGGTAGTAGATGGCGTTGCGGGCCTCGTCGGCGGGCTCGGGGCGCACGACGCGCAGCTCGTCGGTCTGCCAGATGAGGTCGATGTTCTCGGCGAGCCGCAGGTCGTGGCGGCGCCGGTCGGCCTCGATGACGGGGGTTTCGAGCAGGGCCGCGATGCGGCGCAGCTTGGTGAGCACGGACCGGCGGGCGGCCTCGGTCGGATGCGCCGTGAAGACGGGCCTGACGTTGAGGTTCTTGACGGCGGTGGCCAGGTGCTCGGGGTCGGCGTCCTTGAGCCGGTCCGCGGTGCGGGCGAGGAGCCCGCCCTCGGCGGCGCGCTTGACGCGCATCTCGCGGCCGCGGTGCACCTGCTCGGTGACGTTGGCGAGGTGGAAGTAGGTGGAGAAGGCACGCACCAGGCGGCCCGCGGTCTCCAGGTCCGTGTCGCCGAGCAGCTCGGCGGCGGCCTCGCCGTCGGTGCGGGTCAGGGCGCGGACCCGCTCCACCAGCTCAAGAAGCTCGGGGCCCTCCTGGCGGACGAGCGTCTCGCCCAGGAGATCGCCCAGACGGCGGATGTCGGCACGCAGCTCCGGGCTGGTGTGTGAGTTCTGGTCGGCACTGCTCACAGGTGCGGCTCCTTGCAGTGTTTGAGCACGACTGGAGGTTTGTGGACCACGCTGTCCGACGAAACCAAGGATAGGTGTCGAGGGCAAACCGGTTGTCCGCGGCTCTTGCCGCCCGGCGAAGCGCTGCCATACTTACGATGCCGTAGGTTACGCAACCGTAGCCTTTCAACGGTTCCGCTCTCCCCATCCTCGTCCCTCACCCCCAGGGGATCCCATGCCGACAAGCCCCGACGTGCTCGATGACGCCTCGAAGTCGAGAGCCGACGCATCCATCCCCTCCGCCACTCGCGGTGGCGAGTCCAAGCGCAGCATCGAACAGCTGGCGCTGGTCCTGTTCATCACCGTCCCCTTCCTCGCCCTTCTCGCGGCCGTGCCGCTGGTGTGGGGATGGGGAGTGAGCTGGCTCGACCTCGGGCTGCTGGTCTTCATGTACTACCTCGGGTGCCACGGCATCACGATCGGCTTCCACCGCTACTTCACGCACGGCTCCTTCAAGGCGAAGCGCCCGCTGCGCATCGCGCTGGCGGTCATGGGCTCGATGGCCGTGGAGGGTCCGCTGGTCCGCTGGGTCGCCGACCACCGCAAGCACCACAAGTTCTCGGACGCGGAGGGCGACCCGCATTCGCCGTGGCGGTTCGGTGAGACGCTGCCTGCCCTGATGAGGGGCCTGTGGTGGGCGCACATCGGCTGGATGTTCGACGAGGAGCAGACGCCACAGCAGAAGTACGCGCCGGACCTGATCCGCGACCCGGCGATCCGCCGCATCTCGCGCGACTTCCTGTACTGGACGGTGCTGTCGCTCGCCATCCCGCCGCTGGTCGGCGGTCTGGTCACGATGTCGTGGTGGGGCGCGTTCACGGCGTTCTTCTGGGGTTCGCTGGTACGGGTGGCGCTGCTGCACCATGTGACGTGGTCGATCAACTCGATCTGTCACGCGGTGGGCAAGCAGCCGTTCAAGTCCCGGGACCGTTCGGGCAATGTGTGGTGGCTCGCGGTGCTGTCCTGCGGCGAGTCCTGGCACAACCTGCACCACGCCGAACCGACGTCGGCGCGGCACGGTGTATTGAGGGGTCAGGTCGACTCGAGCGCACGCCTGATCCGGTGGTTCGAAAAGGCCGGCTGGGCGTACGACGTCCGGTGGCCGACCAGCGACCGGATCGAGTCCCGGCGCAAGTCCAGTTCCCCGGAACGTAAACGCAGTTCCTCAGAAGCGGCATGATTGGCGACGTGGCGATCGACGGCAGCAATACGGACAGCGAGAAGATCAAGCCCCCGAGCCGGCGGGCCCGCCGCGTACGCATGACCGGCAAGGAACGCCGGGAGCAGTTGCTCGACATCGGCCGCACCCTCTTCGCCGAGAAGGGCTTCGAAGGCACGTCGGTGGAGGAGATCGCCGCGAAGGCGGGGGTCTCCAAGCCGGTGGTGTACGAGCACTTCGGCGGCAAGGAGGGCCTGTACGCCGTGGTGGTCGACCGCGAGATGCGGCGGCTGCTCGACATCGTGACGGGCGCACTGACGGCCGGTCACCCGCGTGAGCTGCTCGAGCAGGCGGCGTTCGCGCTCCTCGACTACATCGAGGAGTACACGGACGGTTTCCGCATCCTGGTGCGCGACTCGCCGGTGGCCCAGTCGACGGGCACCTTCGCCTCCCTGATCAGCGACATCGCCACCCAGGTGGAGGACATCCTGGGCCTGGAGTTCAAGGCCCGCGGCTTCGACCCGAAGCTCGCTCCGCTGTACGCGCAGGCGCTGGTCGGCAGTGTGGCGCTGACCGGCCAGTGGTGGGTGAACACCCGCAAGCCGAAGAAGGCGGAGGTGGCGGCCCATCTGGTGAATCTGGCGTGGCACGGCCTGGGCAACCTGGAGTCGAAGCCGCGTCTGATAGGCCACCGCAAGAGCTGACGGGCCGGTCGCCCGTCAGCCGCGCCGCGGCCTCCTCGCCACGGCGAAGATCCGGCGGAACGGGAACACCGTGCCGTGCGGTCCCTGGGTGCTGTCATGCCGGTCAGCCTTCCCCAAAAAGTAACTTGATGTCGAGATACTTGAAAGCAAGAGACTTGAGGTCGACAGACCCTTTACACTGATCGTCATGGAGGACGAGGTCGATCGACTGGTCGCAGCATGGCGCCGCGAGCGCCCCGACCTCGACGTGGAACCACTCGAGGTGCTCAGCCGTGTCAGCAGGCTGGCCAGGCACTTGGACCGGGCCCGTCGGCTCGCGTTCTCCGAGCACAGCCTGGAGCCCTGGGAGTTCGACGTGCTCACCTCGCTGCGTCGCGCGGGCGACCCGTACCAGCTCTCACCCGGTCAGCTCCTGACCCAGACTCTGGTCACCTCGGGCACCATGACCAACCGCATCGACCGGCTCGCCACCAAGGGCCTCGTGGAGCGACTGCCCGACCCGAGCGACCGGCGCGGTGTGCTGGTGCGGCTCACCCCCGAAGGCCGTGACCGCGCCGACCAGGCGCTGGCCGGGCTGCTCGCGCAGGAGCGAGCGATCCTGGGCGAGCTCTCCCGTGCGCAGCGCGGCGAACTGGCCGGGCTGCTACGCCAGCTGACCGCCCCGTTCGACAACGTCCCCGGCTAGGTCGACGGGCCCGACCCCGGCACGGCGCGCGAGCGCGACCGCGGCGAGGGTGGAGTGCACGTCCAGCTTCCCCAGCACGTTCTGCATGTGCGTGCGGACGGTGTGCGGGGAGAGGAACAGCCGCTCGGCGACCGCCTTGCGGCCGAGCCCGGCCACCATGCAGCGCAGCACCTCGCGCTCGCGCGGGGTGAGGGACTCCACCAGCCGCTCGCTCTCGGTGCGGTGCTTGCGGGCCGCGGTCAGCTCGCGCAGTACGCCGGTGAGCAGCGCGGGCGGCAGATGCGTCTCGTCGCGCAGGACACCGCGGATGACGGCCAGCAGGCGTTGCAGTGAGCAGTCCTTGGCGACCCAGCCCGACGCTCCGGCCTGGAGCGCGAGGGCGGCGCGGCGCTGGTCGTCCCTCTCCGCGAGTACGACCGTACGGACGGCGGGCTGACCCGAACGGACCCCCGCCACCAGGGAGATGCCGTCCACCAGGCCGTCCTCGCCGGGCGGTGGCAGATGCACGGGCCGGTTGACCGGCGCGGCCGACGCGCCCAGGTCGGCGTCGACGAGCATCACATCGAATCTGCGGCCTTCCGTGGCCGCCCGCTCCAGGCAGCGCAACGCTGCCGGGCCGCTGCCTGCCGCCGTGACATCCACGTCGGGCTCGGCCGTGAGGGCCGCGGCGAGCGACTCGGCGAAGATGCGGTGATCGTCCACCACCAGTACCCGAATCCGAACCACGGACACCCCCATGCTGCGTCGTCCGGAGCGACACCCCGGCCCCCCCGGTGGGGAACGGCCGTCGTGGGTACGGCGCCCGGGAATTGGGCGTCGCAGTCGTGCGGCCGCCGCCGCACACCGACTACAGATGCCCCACCCCGGGCGTCGTACCCGTCCGTCTCGCCCCCTGATCAGCACCGGCCCCCACCGGTGCTGTGCATCAGCCTACGACTGGACGCCGGGAGCGGAAGGTAATTGACAGAACTGATTGGCCAAGGTGTTTAGGGTGTGCCTCATGTTTCTTATTGAGACAGAAGTAGACAAAGATCGACGCTCTGTATCGGGCGTTCGACTGGAGGTCGCGAACACCGCGCGGTCCCCCGCGACGCGCGCCCTGCGCGGTACCCCCGCCGAGGACGAAACCCAGCTCCAGGTCTGGGCGTTGGACGAGTCCGGTGGACTGGCGGCCGGCCTGGACGGTTTCAGCTGGGGGCACTGGCTGCGCGTCGGTCTGCTCCGGGTCGCCGACGAGCACCGGGGCGCGGGGCTCGTTTCGCGGCTGCTCGCGCAGGCGGAGCGGACCGCGCACAGGGAGCGGGGGTGCCCATACGCGCGGCTGGAGACCTGGGATTTCCAGGCCCCCGCCTTTTATCCGAAGTCGGGATACGAAGTCGTCGGCCAGGTCGCCGGCTACCCGCCGGACGTCACCGAGTTGATCTGGGCCAAGCCGCTCAGCTGACCCGGTGCGCCCCCCGCGAGGGAATCGCCGGGAAGACCCGGGGCTCCGTGTACCCGGCCGCGGCGAAGGCCGCGAGCACCGACTTGGTGACCGTGTCCGCCAGGTCCGACTCGGTCAGCACGACGGCCGAGCCGCCGAAGCCGCCGCCCGTCATCCGCGCGCCCAGCGCGCCCGCCGCGTTGGCGGACTCGACGACCAGGTCGAGTTCGGCGCAGGAGACCCGCAGGTCGTCGCGGAGCGAGGTGTGGCCCTCGGTGAGCAGCGGGCCCACCGCGCGCGGGTCGGACGCGTCCAGGAGCGCGATGACCTGCTCCACCCGCTGGTTGTCGGTGACCACATGGCGGACGTAGCGCACGACCTTCTCGTCAGCCGCGGTGGCCAGCGTCTCCAGCGCGTCCGGCAGTGCGTCGTACGCGACATCGCGCAGCGCGCTGACGCCCAGGGCGCGGGCGCCCTCCTCGCAGCCCGCGCGGCGCTCCGCGTACGCGCCGTCGCCCAGGGCGTGCTTGACGCGGGTGTCGACGACGAGGAGTCGCAGGCCGTGCGCGGCCAGGTCAAAGGGGACCTGGCGCCGGCCGAGGTCGCGGGTGTCCAGGTGCAGGGCGTGGCCTTCGGTGCAGCAGGCGGCGGCCGTCTGGTCCATGATCCCGCAGGGCACGCCGACGAAGGCATTCTCGGCGCGCTGGGCGAGGACGGCCAACTGGGGTGCGGTCAACCTGAGTTCGTACAGATCGTTGAGGGCGAGGGCGGTGACGACCTCCAGCGCCGCAGACGAGGACAGGCCCGCGCCGGTGGGGACGGTGGACGTGAGGTGAATGTCGGCGCCGGAGACCGGGTGGCCCGCCTCGCGCAGTGCCCAGACGACGCCCGCCGGGTACGCGGCCCAGCTGGTGTTGGTCAGCGGAGCCAGCTCGTCGACGTCCAACTGGACAACGCCGCCGTCGATGTCGGCCGAGTGCAGGCGCAGTACGCCGTCGTCGCGCCGCGAGACCGCGGCGAGCGCGGTGTGCGGCAGGGCCAGCGGCAGCACGAAGCCGTCGTTGAAGTCGGTGTACTCGCCGATGAGGTTGACCCGCCCCGGCGCGGCCCACACGCCGTCGGGCCGGGCGCCGTACAGCGCGGCGAAGGCCTCGGCGACGTGCGCGGCGCCGGCCCCGGCCGTGTCCGTATTGGCCGTCTCGGTACTGGAGGTGCGGTCACTCATGTCCACCGGTCTCTTCCCGCTGGTCCCGCTGGGCGAACGCCCAGGCGTCCGCGACGATGCCCGCGAGATCGGCGCGCGACGGGCTCCAGCCGAGCCTTTCGTGCGCGGCGTCGGCGGAGGCGACCAGGATCGCCGGGTCGCCGGCCCGGCGCGGGGACGGCGTCTCGGGGATCGGGTGGCCGGTGACCTTGCGTACGGTCTCCACGACCTCCCGGACCGAGAAGCCATTGCCGTTGCCGAGGTTGCAGATCAGGTGCTCCCCCGCCTCGGTGGCGCCCAGCGCCAACAGGTGCGCCTCGGCCAGGTCCGCGACATGGATGTAGTCGCGGACGCAGGTGCCGTCGGGCGTCGGGTAGTCGTCGCCGTACACCGCGATCGACTCCCGGCGGCCCTGGGCTACCTGGAGGACCAGCGGGATGAGGTGCGACTCGGGGGCGTGCCGCTCGCCGTAGGTCCCGTAGGCGCCCGCGACGTTGAAGTAGCGCAGCGAGACCGCGGCCAGGCCGTGGGCGTGGCACTCGCCGCTGATCATATGGTCGACGGCGAGCTTGGTCGCTCCGTACGGGTTGGTCGGCGCGGTCGGCGCGCTCTCCGTGATGGGCGTGGACACCGGTTCGCCGTAGGTCGCGGCGGTGGAGGAGAAGACCAGCCTGCGCACGCCGGCCGCGCGCATCGCGGCGAGCAGCGCCATGGTGCCGCCGACGTTGTTCGTCCAGTACTTCTCGGGGTCCACGACGGACTCGCCGACCTGGGAGAACGCGGCGAAGTGCAGGACTCCGTCGTAACTGGCGTCGAGCCGGCGCGCGGCGTCCTGGATGCGCCCCTCGATGAAGGTGGCGCCCGCCGGGACTCCTTCGCGGAAGCCGGTGGAGAGGTCGTCGAGGACGGTCACCTCGTGGCCCGCCTCCAGGAGATGCGCCGTGACCACACTGCCGACGTACCCCGCACCGCCGGTGACCAAGAACTTCTGACTCACTTGCTCGCTACCTCTCGCAGTCGCTCAGCCGCGGTCTCCGGCGGCACATCGTTGATGAACACATTCATGCCGGATTCGGAACCCGCGAGAAACTTCAGCTTGCCCGCAGTACGTCGAATGGTGAAAAGCTCGAGGTGGAGCGCGAATCCGCCGAGCCCCGCCCCCTCCAGGTCGCCCGGTTCGCCGAAGGGCGCCTGGTGCCACGCGGAGATGTACGGCGTCGGGGGCTCGTCGGGGCCGAAGATCCGGTCGAACCTGCGCAACAGTTCCAGATAGATCTGTGGGAACTCTGTGCGCGCCGCGTCGCCGAGCGCCCGCAGGTCGGGCACGCGCTGCTTGGGATAGAGGTGCACCTCGTAGGGCCAGTGCGCGGCGTACGGCACGAACGCCACCCAGTGCTCGCCCTCAAGGACCACCCGGGTGCCTTCGGACCGTTCGTGGGCGAGGACGTCGTCGAAGAGGTTGCGGCCGGTCTTCGCCAGGTGGGCGCGGGCCGAGCGCAGCATCAGCTCGGTGCGCGGGGTGACGAAGGGGTAGCCGTAGATCTGGCCGTGCGGGTGGCCGAGGGTGACGCCGATCTCGACGCCCCGGTTCTCAAACAGGAACACCTGCTTGACCTGTGGGAGCTCGGCCAGCTCAGCGGTCCGGTCCGCCCAGGCCTCCAGGACGAGCGCCGCCTGGTCCTCGGTGAGGTCGGCGAAGGACGCGTCGTGGTCGGACGTGAAGCAGACGACCTCGCAGCGGCCCGCGTCGCCCGCCAGGGAGGGGAAGCGGTTCTCGAAGACGGCCACGTCGTAGTCGGCGGCCGGGATCTCGCTGCGCCGACCGCTCCGGGACGGGCAGAGCGGGCATTCGTCGGCCGGCGGGTGGTAGATGCGGGCCTGCCGGTGCGAGGCGATGGCGACCGCGTCGCCGAGCAGCGGATCGTGGCGGATCTGCGCGGTGGTGGCGACGGTATCGAGGGGCCTCAGGTCCGGCGCGTCGCGCACGGTGTCGTCGCGGGAGTCGTAATAGAGCAGCTCACGACCGTCGGCGAGCCGGGTCGACGTCTTCTTCACGCGCTGGGCTCCTCATGGCACTTATTCAACAGAACCGAACACAACAAACCATGAGCCAACAGTTCAGTCAAGGGAGGGCATCGGAAGGCGGTCCGGGGCTGCAGCGAGACACCCCCCGGTCGCTGGGGACCGATGAGTGGGCCTTCCGATCATAATCCAACAAAGAACACCACCAGAAGTATTCAGTTCCGGTACCGGGAGGCGTAGGTTCCGTCTGGATCATTTCGCTCGACGAATCAAGTGCCCCCCATGCGCTACCTGGCCGAAGGGCTTCGGCTCCCCACCAAACAGCCCGCCAATGATGCGCCGGATGTCGAAGAGGCGTGCCGCGGTGGCGGACTTGCTCATGCGGCTTCGCGTCCAAGGCGGAGGAGGGAGGCGACGCGGAGCGTCGTCGACCGACGACAACGCCGGAGGCGGAGTCGCAGGGCGTCGGGAGCCCGCGCGCCATCGCCCCCGAGGTCGTGAGGGGCTGTGTCCGCGTCCCGGCCGGGACGCGGACACAGCCTCACCGGAGCGCCCTCCGGGGCCGGACCGTCACTCCTGATCCGGCCCCGCCGTCATGTCCCGATTCATGTCCCGCGTCAGATCCTGCGCCACGGCCTGCGTCACCTCGCGCGGCGGATCCCCCACCGGGCCGGACCCGGCGCCCACCACGGCCCGGTCGAGCAGCCCGGTCCGCGCGGCGAGCGCCGCCGCCTCCAGCCGCGACCCCACTCCCAGCTTCATCAGCACCCGCTGCACGTGCGTACGGGCGGTGCTCGGCGCTATGCCCATGCCGGCCGCGATCAGCCGGGTGTCCTCGCCGTCCGCGACCCGCAGCAGGACCTCGACCTCACGCGGGGTGAGCAGCTGCAGCAGCCGCTGGCCCTCGTCGTCCGGCTGCGCGGCCGGGTTGAGCAGCTCGGCGAACGCCCCCCGCAACAGCTGAGGCGCCACCGCCGCCTCGCCCGCCCTGGCCTTCACGATGGCGCGCTCCACACCCTCGATGCGCTCGTCGTGGCGTACGTAACCGGCTGCTCCGGCGGCGAAGGCCGCGGCGATCCCCCGCGGGTTCGGCACCGGGCCGAGCACCACGACCGCCACCTGTGGGCGCTCACGTCTGATCCTTGCAATCGGGTCGAAGACCCCTGGTCCGGCAGGTGACGCCGTGCCGAACAGGCATACTTCGGGCGCTCTGCTGACGACCAGTTCCGCCGCACCCGCGGTCGGGGCGGCCGCCGCGAGCACCCGGTGCCCACGCAGCTTCAGCGCCGAGGCGAGCGCCTCGGCGAGCAATCGGTGGTCATCGACCACCATGAGCCGCACGCCCATCGAGCAACCCCCCATCCCCCTGGAGTTGGCCCCCCGGCCCCCCGGCCCTCCTGACCCGGCAAGCTACACGCTTGTTCGTCGATGCGCGCCCCTTACCCGGGAGAAGCCCCTCGGATTGTCGAATTCCACGCCATTCAGGACTACTTGCCGGTCAAACGTGGCATGAAGCGGCCCCGGCGGTGAATGCGTACCACTGCCGGGGCCGTTGGGGGAGCGCACTCCCGCTACCTCACTTGGTGCCGAAGCCGATCGCCAGGAACCTCTCGTCGCCGGGGCGCGGCTCGCTCATCAGGACCGTCGCCAGGAAGAGCCTGCCGCCCGCGTAGCGGTACTCGGCGGAGTCCGGCGAGAACGCGGACTCGACCTTGATGACCGAGTCATTGGCCGGGTTCTCCATCAGCACGGTCTGCTTCATGGAGCCGCCGTTGATGCTCACGACCTGACCGCCCTTGCTGAACGGCGCCGACTTGTACGCGATCAGATTGCCACCGTCCATGCGGATCGGGTCGATCGTGTAGCGCTCGCCCGCGTCGATCCGGTCAGCGGTGATCTTGCCCGTGGCGAGGTCGAACGAGACGATCTCGTTCGTACGGGAGCCGTCGTCGCCGGCGCCCGGGTGCTGCTCGCTCGGCACATAGATCCTTCCGTTGCCGACGGCCACCTTGGAGCAGCCCTCGGTGTCGCGGCACCGCGGCGCGTACTTCTCCGCGTCGACGGCGATCTTGGCGCGCAGCTTGCCGGTCTTCTCGTCGATCGAGAAGAAGTCGGTGACGCCACTGCCGTCGCCCGCGGTGTCACCGACGTCGGCTGCCGCGACCAGCGGCTTCGTGGAGACGATGCTGGCGTCCTCGACGCCGCTCGGCAGCTTGTACTTGGCGAGCGGGGTGCCGTCCTTCGGGTTGAGGTACTCGATGGAAAGCACCGCCGCGTCGTACGGACCGCACTGGCGCACCGTCGCGAGCGCCTCGCCGCCGGCGTAACCCACGTCGCGGCACTCCTCGACGTTCTCCACCGGCTTCCAGAGGAGCTTGCCGCCGGCCACGTCCCAGGCCGCGCCGCCACCGGTACCGCCGGCCGCGACCGTGCCGCCGCCGATCGTGACCTCGCTGAAGGTGACCTTCCGGTCGCCGTCCTTGACCGACTTCTGCCACAGCAGCTTGCCCTCGGTCAGGTCGATCAGCCCGATCTCGGTGCAGGGCGTGTACTTCTGGCCCTCCTGCGGCGGACCCGCGAAGGCGATGGCCGTCTTGTTGGTGGTGACGTGCTTGGACGCCGCGCAGACCTCGCCCGAGAGCGGGATCTTCCACAGCTCCGCGCCGGTGTCCAGGTCGTACGCCACGACCTGCTTGAGGCCGCTCTTGACGTACGCCTTGTCGGTGATCCAGGAACCGGCCATGCTCGCGACCGATTCCGTCACCTTGGGCGCGGGCAGCTTGAAGAGCACCTTGGACTTGGTGCTCGCCCCGGGCTTCTCCTTGCCCTCGCCGTCGGGGGCCGGCTTGTCGTCGGCGCCCTCGGCCTCGTCGCCGCCGCCGGTCGTGCCCGCGGAGGAGCTGGCTTCCTTCTTCGTGTCGCCATCGTCGCTCTTGGAGTTGTAGATGACGATTCCGCCGACGACCAGCGCAAGGGCGACGACCGACGCGGCGATGATCATCGCGATGGTGTTGACGTTCTTGCCGCCGCCACCGGGGCCACCCTGCGGGGGCGGGCCCTGCGGATAGCCGTGCGGCTGCTGCTGGCCGTACGGGCCCGGCTGGCCCGGGTACTGCTGACCGGGCTGGCCCGGATACTGCCCCGGCTGACCCTGCTGGCCCGGGTAGCCGTAGCCCGGCTGCTGCGCGGGCTGGCCGGGCGGCTGGCCCTGCGGCATCCGCGGCGACTGGCCGGGCTGGCCCGGGTAGCCGTAGCCGGGCTGGGCGGGCGGCGTCTGCGGGTAGCCATAACCGGGCTGCTCGGCGGGCGGCGGCGTGGGTGCGCCGAAGCCGCCGGGCGGGGGCGGGGCGCCGAAACCGCCGCCGGGTGGCGGCTCGTTGGGCGGCGGAGGTGGCTGGGGCGGCTGCGTCATGGCGGATCTACCTTCGGGGACGAAAGGGGTGCGGGGGAGATTCAGAACCGGCTCGGCGCGCTCACTTGCCGAAGACCATCATCGTCTTCTCGCCCTCCTCGTCGTCCCTGCCGGTCAGGGTCGGCGGGGTGATGAAGAGACGGCCGTCCGTGTAGGAGACGCCGCGGTTGCTGAAGCCGTTCTCGATCTCCGCGGTCGACTCCGGGGACTTCAGCACGGACTTGGGCGCACCGCCACCCGGGCCGATGCTGACGATGCCGCCGCCATGGTCGTAGGACGGCTGGACGTACGCCAGCACGTCGGAGCCCTCCATGCGGACCGGCAGCATCGTGCGGTCCTTGCCCGCCGGCGAACTCCACTTCTCCTTACCGGTGTTCAGGTTGAAGGCGATGACCTTGTTCGTCCGGTCGAAGCCGTCCGCGCCGCCCTTCTCCTCCTCCGTGGGGAGATACAGGGTGTTGGCGTCCGCGACCGTGCCGAGGCAGCCCTGCAGGTTGTCGTCGATGATCGCCCAGCCGCACTGCGGCTGGATGCTCTCCTTGGTGTCCAGCTGCGAGCGGACGCTGCCGTCAGCCTTGAGCGTGGTGACGTTCCACGCCTTCTTCTCCTCGTTGGTCAGGTAGAGCACCACCGGGTCGACCGAGTAGACGCGCTTGACCTGCCAGCCCTTGGGCACCGGAAAGGTCCACTTGCCCGCACCCGTGGCCGAGTTGACCTCGCGCACCTGCTGGGCCTTGCCGTCGGTGCCGCAGCTGTCGACCGCGATGAGCTTGCCGCCGCCCGCGAACGAGTCCGCGCCGCAGCCGTTGACCTTCAGGTCGCCGAAGGCCTTGGCGCCGTCGGCGATCCGGTAGGCGCTGGAGACACCCCAGCGGCTGGCCGTGACGGTGTCGCCGGAGATCGCCAGCTCCATGCTGGAGGAGCCGTCGAAGAGGTTCTCCTTCTTGACCTCCGTCTTCCAGCCCGCCTTGCCTGCGACCAGGTCGACGAGCCGGAGCTGATTGCACTTGGCCTTGTCGGTCTTGCCGTCCTTGACGCCGACGACGAGCTTTCCGCTCGTCGTGGCGTTCCTGGGCGCGGCGCACAGTTCGTTCTCGAACGGCACTTCCCACTTCTTCTTACCGGTGTTCACGTCGAAGGCGGTGACCGTCTTGTAGAGGGCCTGCACCACCACGTCCCCGGTGAACCACGGGCCGTACGCCGCGTGGCTGCCGCGCGGCATGTCGACCTCGTTGGTCTTCAGCCACAGCACCTTGGCCTCACCCGGCTGGCGCCCGGCGTTGAGGTCGTCGTTCGTCTCGCGGCCGGTGCCCTCGCCGTCACCCTCGTCCGCGGAGGGCTCACCGGTCGGCTTGTCGTCCTTCTTCTGGCTCTCCTGCGCGATGGGCTTCTTGTCACCGTCGCCGTCGTCACCGACTGCGAAGTAGACGCCGACGCCGATGAGGAGCACCGCCGCGAGGGCCCCGCCGATGATGGCCGCGGGCTTGCCCTTGAAGAAGCTGCCACCGCCACCGCCCGGTGCCGGGGCGCCGGGGTGCTGCTGCTGAGTCGGGTAGCCGCCGTAGGGGCCGGGCTGCTGCGGCTGGCCGTAAGGACCGGTCTGCGGCTGGCCGTACGGGCCCGGCTGCTGGGGCTGGCCGTACGGGCCGGCCTGGGGCCGGCCGCCGGGCTGGGCGGGGTAGCCGTAGCCGGGCTGCGGCGCCTGGGGCGGCGGTGCCTGCGGGTACCCGTAGCCCGGCTGCTGCTGGGGCGGCTGCCCCTGCGGCGGCGTCGGCGGGGCCTGCGGCATCTGCGGCGGCTGGGCCGGCGGCTGCGGGGCTCCCTTCTGCGGGTCCTGCGGCGCTCCGAAGCCGCCCTGCGGCGGCTGGTTGGGCGGCTGAGACATCAGCACTTACCTCTTCACACGGGTGATCCGGAGCCCGGTCGGTCTCCCCCGCGTTTCCGGTGGTGAAATCCCCCCGGAAAGGAGCGAATCGGGCTTGGATCCCGCAAATTTACGACAGTCGAGCGGGGTTTCTTTCTATCACTTGAGACCCTCCATACAGCGGGCCGGTCCTCCCCTGTTCCCAAGGGAGGACCGGCCCGTGATGTGCTCGTTATTTCTTTTGCACGCTTCCGTTACGCGTCTTCCGCAAGCTCCATCCAACGCGTCTCCAGCTCGTCGCGAGTCGTAGCAAGATCACGAAGTTCCGCGTCGAGCAGAGCGACCTTCTCGAAGTCGGTTGCGTTGTCGGCGATTTGGCCGTGGAGCTTGGTCTCCTTGTCGGAGAGCTTCTCCATCTGGCGCTCCAGCTTCTGCATTTCCTTGTTCGCGGCGCGGGCGTCCGAGGCCGCCTTCTTCCGGGCGGGGGCCGTCACCGACGAGGAGGACGCCGAGGACGAATGCGCGGAAGCCGCAGAAGGCGCATAAACCGCAGATTCGATCATCTGCCGCCTGCGCTCCAGGTATTCGTCGAGCCCGCGCGGCAGATTGCGCAGCGTGGCGTCACCCATCAACGCGTACACCTTGTCGGTCGTCCGCTCGATGAAGAACCGGTCGTGGGAGATCACGACGAGCGAGCCCGGCCAGGTGTCGAGCACGTCCTCCAGCTGCGTCAGCGTCTCGATGTCGAGGTCGTTCGTCGGCTCGTCGAGGAACAGTACGTTCGGCTCGTCCATCAGCAGCCGCAGGATCTGCAGCCTGCGGCGCTCACCGCCCGACAGGTCGCGGACGGGCGTCCACTGCTTCTCCTTGGTGAAGCCGAACTGCTCGCACAACTGGCCCGCCGTCATCTCGCGACCCTTGCCCAGGTCCACCCGGTCGCGCACCTGCTGGACGGCTTCCAGCACCCGCAGCGTGGGGTTGAGCTCGCTGACCTCCTGGGAGAGGTAAGCGAGCTTCACGGTCTTGCCCACGACGACCTTGCCGGCGGCGGGCTGGATGTCGCCCAGCGTGCGGGCCGCCTCGGTGAGCGCCCGCAGCAGGGAGGTCTTGCCCGAGCCGTTGACACCGACCAGGCCGACGCGGTCGCCCGGGCCGAGCTGCCAGGTGAGGTGCTTGAGCAGGGTCTTCGGACCCGCCTGGACCGTGACGTCCTCCAGGTCGAAGACGGTCTTGCCGAGCCGCGAGTTGGCGAACTTCATCAGCGCCGAGGTGTCGCGGGGCGGCGGCACGTCGGCGATCAGCTCATTGGCCGCCTCGACGCGGAAGCGCGGCTTCGACGTACGGGCGGGGGCGCCGCGGCGCAGCCAGGCCAGCTCCTTGCGGACCAGGTTCTGGCGCTTGGTCTCCTCGGTCGCGGCGATACGCTCACGCTCGGCGCGCGCGAAGACGTAGTCGGAGTAGCCGCCCTCGTACTCGTGGACGGAGCCGCCCTGCACGTCCCACATGCGGGTGCAGACCTGGTCCAGGAACCAGCGGTCGTGAGTGACGCAGACGAGCGCGGAGCGGCGCGCCCGCAGGTGCTGCGCCAGCCAGGCGATGCCTTCGACGTCGAGATGGTTCGTCGGCTCGTCGAGTACCAGCAGGTCGGGCTCGCCGACGAGCAGCTTGGCCAGCGCGATGCGGCGGCGCTCGCCACCGGAGAGCGGGCCGATCACGGTGTCCAGGCCCTGCCCGAAGCCGGGTAGGTCGAGGCCGCCGAAGAGTCCGGTCAGTACGTCGCGGATCTTGGCGTTGCCCGCCCACTCGTGGTCGGCGAGATCGCCGATGATCTCGTGGCGGACGGTCGCCGCGGGGTCGAGCGAGTCGTGCTGGGTCAGCACACCGAGGACGAGTCCGCCGATGTGGGTGATGCGGCCGGAGTCGGCCTCTTCCAGCTTGGCGAGCATGCGGATGAGAGTGGTCTTGCCGTCGCCGTTGCGGCCCACGACGCCGATCCGGTCCCCTTCGGACACGCCGAGGGACACGCCGTCGAGCAAGGCACGGGTGCCGTACACCTTGCTGACTGCCTCGACATTGACCAGGTTGACGGCCATTGATGCGCGCTCCAGGAACGGGAATGGGATCGACGCTCCAGCGTAGTCGCCGAAGGACGGTCCCTGAGCCGCGGCCTCCGCGGGGCCGCGCAGCCGGGCCAGGGCCCCTCCTCGCCATGGCGGCCGGCTGACCTTCCCGCGCCTCATGTGGCAGAGCTCAGCTCCCGAGGACCGTCGCGCCCGCCGCCGGCGCCCCCGCCACCCTCGCCGTGCGGCACGTGCCCGACTCGCGCAGGGCCGTCGCCACCGTCTCCGCCGCTTCCGCGTCCTTCGTCAGGAACGCCGTCGTCGGGCCTGACCCCGACACCAGCCCGGCCAGCGCCCCCGCCGCCGTGCCCGCGGCCAGGGTTTCGGCCAGCGAGGGGCGCAGGGAGAGCGCCGCCGGCTGGAGGTCGTTCGTCACGGCGCCGGCCAGCGCCGTCGCGTCGCCCGTGCGCAGGGCGTTGAGGAGGGCGGGCGAAGCGACCGGGTCGGGGACGGCCGTGCCCTCCGTCAGGCGGTCGAACTCGGCGTACACCGCCGGGGTCGAAAGGCCGCCGTCCGCGACCGCGAACACCCAGTGGAAGTCGCCGCCGACATCGAGCGCGGTGAGGTACTCGCCCCGGCCGGTGCCCAGCGCCGCCCCGCCCACCAGGCTGAACGGCACGTCACTGCCCAACTCCGCGCAGAGCGCGAGGAGTTCGGTGCGGGACGCGCCCGTGCCCCAGAGCGCGTCGCAGGCCAGCAGCGCCGCGGCCCCGTCCGCGCTGCCGCCCGCCATGCCGCCCGCGACGGGGATGTCCTTGGCGATGTGGATGTGGACATCGGGCGCGACGCCGTAACGCGCGCCCAGCGCGAGCGCGGCCCGCGCCGCCAGGTTCGTGGCGTCCAGGGGGACCTGCGCCGCGTCGGGGCCCGAGCAGGTGATCCGCAGCGAGTCGGACGGCGTGACGGTGACCTCGTCGTAGAGACCGACCGCCAGGAAGACGTTGGCCAGGTCGTGGAAGCCGTCGGGCCGCGCGCCGCCCACCGCCAGCTGGACGTTGACCTTCGCGGGCACCCGGACAGTGACCGGCCCGCTCACGCCTCCACCGCCCATACCTGCACCGCTCATACCTGGGTCACTTGCGCCTCCACCGCTCACGCCTCCACCCATCACGCCCCCGCCACTCACGCCTTCGCCTCCGCGATACGGGCGAACTCCTCCACCGTCAGCGCCTCGCCGCGTGCCTGCGGCGAGATCCCGGCCGCGACCAGGGCCGCCTCGGCGGCGGGCGCGGACCCGGCCCATCCCGAGAGCGCCGCCCGCAGCGTCTTGCGGCGCTGCGCGAACGCCGCGTCGACGACCGCGAAGACCTCCGCCTTGGTGGCGGTGGTCCTGATCGGCTCCGCACGACGAACCAGGGAGACGAGGCCCGAGTCGACGTTCGGCGCTGGCCAGAAGACGTTACGGCCGATCGACCCGGCCCGCTTGACCTCGGCGTACCAGTTGGCCTTCACCGAGGGCACGCCGTAGACCTTGTTGCCCGGCTTGGCCGCGAGCCGGTCCGCGACCTCCGACTGGACCATGACCAGAGTTCGCTCGATGGTCGGGAATCGCTCCAGCATGGTGAGCAGGACGGGGACCGCGACGTTGTACGGAAGGTTCGCGACGAGCGCGGTGGGCGGCGGACCCGGCAGCTCGTGGACCTGCATCGCGTCGGAGTGGACGAGCGTGAAGCGGTCGGCCCGCCCCGGCATCCGCGCCTCGATGGTGGCGGGCAGCGCGCCCGCGAGCGCGTCGTCGATCTCGACGGCGACGACCCGGTCGGCCGCTTCGAGAAGGGCCAGCGTCAGCGAGCCGAGGCCCGGGCCGACCTCGACGACCACGTCGTCGGGGCGTACCCCGGCCGTCCGTACGATCCGGCGGACCGTATTGGCGTCGATGACGAAGTTCTGGCCGCGCTGCTTGGTGGGGCGCACGCCGAGCACCGCCGCCAGTTCCCGGATGTCGGCGGGACCCAGCAGCTTGTCGGAGACCGGGACGGGTCCGGGGGCGGGCGCGGAGTCAGGCAGGGGCGCAGAAGGCTCAGTGGTGCTCACCGCTCAAGCGTAAAGGGCCCCGGCCCCCGGCTCGGCCTGCGGACGCCCCCGTCCCACCCCGCACCCGGCAGCCGGCTCACCCCGCACACGGCAGCCACCGTCGCCGCAAGCTGCGGCAGCGACGATCGCCGTCCCTACAGGCGGCTGCCGCAGTGCGGCCAGGGGCTGGACCCGCGCTGCACGTACAGCTTCTTCGCCCGGAACGTCTGCTCGCTCGCGCTCGCCTCCTGCGCGCGCCCGCTGCCGCCGAGGGACTGCCAGGTCTGGGTGTCGAACTGGTAGAGGCCGCCATAGTTGCCGGTCGGGTCGACCGCGCCGGGCCTGCCGCCCGATTCGCAGTGGGCGAGCCCGCTCCAGTTGAGCCCGTCCGCCCCGGCGACGGCGGTCGGCATCGCCTTGGTGCCGACCTTCACGCGCTGGGTGACCGGCTCGCGGGCGATCTCCTCGGCGATCTTCCTGGGTTTCTGCTTGACGCCGTTGACGGTGCGCAGGGCGTACGTGACCCGGCGCGCGCCCTGCCTGCCCGCCTGTGCGACGACTTCGGTGCCCTTGAGGAGCGTGGGGTCCCGGGTCCGCTCGACAGTGAAGGGGATGGGCTCCTCGCGCACTTCCTTGGTGCCACTGATCCGCATCACGGTGATCGTCTGGCCGTCGCGCGGGAAGGTGCCGGACGGCACCGAGGTGGTGTCCTGGCCGCGCAGGCTGATGCCCGCCTCACCCAGGGCCTCGCCCACGGTCGCGGCGTTCGTGCGGATGGTGCGCTCCCGTCCGTCCGCCATGAACGTCACGGACCGCTCGGTGCGGACGTCCAGCGCGAGGCCGCTGCGCCCGATCGCTGAGGCCCGCGAGGTGGAGAGGAACGCGCCCTCCGCGCGCACCCCGAGCTGGCGCAGTGCGCCGTCGACGGTGCGGGCCGTGGTCCACAGCTGTCGGCGTTGGCCGTCCAGGGTGAGGGTCACGGGCCGGCCGTAGTGGACGACGATCTCGTCGCCGCTGGCCAGGGCCTCGCCGGGGGCCGGCGCGACGAGGTCGTGCTCCCCGACGGTGACGCCCTGGTCGGCCAGCAGTTCGTCCACGTCGTCGGCGAAGGTGTGCATGGTCCGGGGCACGCCGTCGACGCTCAGCCTGATCGCCTTGTCGTTGGCGATGAACGCGGAGGTGCCGCCGGCCAGGAAGGCGACGACCAGGGCCTGGGGGACGAGCCGCCGGAACGTGCCGGACCGCTCGCCCTCGCGCCGCCGCGCGGCCCGCCTGGCCCCTCCGCGACGGTCGGCCCCCGAAGCGGCCTCCACACCGGCCCCGCGCCCCGGCCCCGCGCCCGGATCGGCCACGGGGGCGGCGACCGAGGACTGGCGCGGCAGCTGCGGCTCGGGCGCCAAGGGAGCACCGTACAGCGGCGCGCCGTAGGACAGCGTCTCCAAGGGCCCGTACGCGTCGGGACCGTACAGGTCGGGCCCGTACGCGTCGGGACCGTGTGTATCCAGTCCCGACGCCCTGCCCGCCGCTCGTCGGCCGCTGCCGCCGCGCGCCGCGCGGTGACTGCCCTGCGAATTGCTCACGACGCTCCAGAGGTCCGGCCCGCCCAGATGACGCTGCGGGCCGGGACACTAGCGGAGCGACGGTCACTCTCCAAAGTGACGCAGCTACGCTGCGTCGCCGGATTGACCGCTGTTCGGTTCAATAATCGAATGCGCGTGCCGTATTGGCGGCGAGTGCCGTGGCCAGGACGTCCTCGTCGAGCCCCTTGACCGCCGCCATCGCCCGCACCGTGACCGGAATGAGATACGGCGCGTTAGGCCGTCCGCGGTACGGGGCGGGGGTGAGGAACGGTGCGTCGGTTTCGACGAGAACCAGTTCGAGCGGTGCGATGGCGAGCGCGTCGCGCAGCGGCTGGGCGTTCTTGAACGTCACGTTTCCGGCGAAGGACATGAAGTAGCCCTTGCGTGCGCAGATCTCGGCCATGGCCGCGTCACCGGAGTAGCAGTGGAAGACCGTGCGCTCGGGGGCGCCCTCCTCGTCGAGGACCCGCAGCACATCGGCGTGCGCGTCGCGATCGTGGATGACGAGTGCCTTGCCGTGCCGTTTGGCCATCTCGATATGGGCCCGGAAGGACAGCAGCTGGGCGGCGATTCCGTCGGGGCCGGTGCGGAAGTGGTCGAGCCCGGTCTCGCCGACGGCCTTGACGAACGGCAGGCCCGCCAGCCGGTCGATGTCGACGAGCGCCTCGTCGAGCGCCCCTACACCGCCCGCGGTGCGCGCGCCCTGCCGCGACCAGCCGTCGGGGTCGCCGTGGACGATGCGGGGGGCTTCATTGGGGTGCAGGGCCACCGCGGCGTGCACGTTCTCGTACGCCTCGGCGGTCACCGCCGCCCAGCGCGAACCCTTTACGTCGCAGCCCACCTGGACGACGGTCGTGACGCCGACCGACACGGCCTTCGCCAGTGCCTCCTCGACCGTGCCGTCCTGCATGTCCAGGTGAGTGTGCGAATCGGCGACCGCCACCCGAAGCGGCTCGGGCAACGGCGGTGGGGCGTCTTGAGGGGTCATGGTCACGATCGTACGAAAACCACGCCCCGCGCCTCACTCCACCACATCAGCGGGAGCCCTCACCTGCGGTGCTGGAAGGGGTGCAGCAGATCCGACAGGTGCCAATGATGGCGCTCGGGCTGCTCCCCGGCCGGTACCACCAGGGGCCCCGCCGGCGCCGTCGCGGGCTCGGCCCACTGGGCCGCCTGCACCGAGGACACCTGCCCCGACCGCATGATCCGCACGACATGGCCGCCGCAGTTCAGGCACAGGGGACGGGACAGGGGTGACGGCACCCGCATCCCGTCGGCCGTGTAGACCACGGACTCGTGCCCCGTACCGTCGGTGTGGTGCTTGATCTCGTACGCCTGCTCCCAGCCGTGCCCACACCTCATGCAGGCGAAGGCGTAGGCCTCGTGAACGGTGGTTCCTGCGCCGGCGGTGTCTGCGATCTCGCTCATGCCAGCTCCTTTCCACTGACCCAGTGGATGCCCATTCGGGCGGGAGCGCATCAGGTCCTGTCGATATATGGAGCGGTCTTGGCCTTTCCATGGGAAAGGGCTCGATACGCGGCCTGTACTTTGCTTTTTACGATAGTCCTTTACCGTCCGCAGAGCCCGCCCGTGCCGCATTCTTTGCCGCGACAACGGCATCGAATACCTCGCGCTTGGGCAGCCCCACTTCCGCGGCGACCGACACAATGGCCTCCTTGCGCCGCTCCCCCGCCTCCTCACGCACCTGCACCCTGCGCACCAGCTCGGCCGGGTCCAGGTCCAGCACCGCGTCGGGGGCCCCCTCGACAACGACGGTGATCTCGCCTCGCACGCCGTCGGCGGCCCACTCGGCGAGCGCCTTCAGCGGCCCGCGCTTCACTTCCTCGTAGGTCTTGGTCAGCTCGCGGCAGACCGCGGCCCGTCGCTCTTCGCCGAACACCTCGGCCATCGCCGCGAGCGTGTCGTCGAGGCGGTGCGGGGCCTCGAAGTACACCAGCGTCCTGCGCTCACCGGCGGCCTCGCGCAGCTTGCTCAGGCGCTCGCCCGCCTTGCGCGGCAGGAAGCCCTCGAAGCAGAAGCGGTCGACGGGCAGTCCGGACAGCGCGAGCGCGGTCAGTACGGCGGACGGGCCCGGCACCGCCGTGACCTTGATGTCCTTCTCGACGGCCGCGGCGACCAGCCGGTAGCCGGGGTCGGAGACCGACGGCATGCCCGCGTCGGTCACCAGGAGCACCCGCGAGCCGCCCTCCAGCGCCTCGACGAGTTCGGGCGTACGCGCGGTCTCGTTGCCCTCGAAGTACGACACGACACGCCCCGTGGTGCGCACGCCGAGCGCCTGGGTGAGGCGGCGCAGCCGACGGGTGTCCTCGGCGGCGATGACGTCGGCCCGCTCCAGTTCGGCGGCGAGCCGAGGCGGGGCGTCCGCGACGTCACCGATGGGGGTCCCTGCGAGGACAAGGGTTCCGCTGCTGGTCATTACTGCCTTCTCACCGAGGTCGACCGACGTTCTGCGTGTCCAGTCTGACGGACTCCGCCGGGCACCCGCGCCCCATCACGGCAGCGGTCTCCCGGCCACGCAGCGACCCCGGGCACAGATGTGTTCCCTACGATGGCGCGGTGACCAGTACAGCGTCAGAAGCCCAGCAGGGCCACGCCGCCGAAGAGCAGCCGCCCTCGTGGCAGCGTCGGCTGCGCCGATTCGGCTATGTACCCAGGCAGACCGTCGGCCTGGGTGACCGACTTGTGCCGCCGTACAGCAAGCCGGGCACCGAGCTGTGGAGAGGTCTCGGGGTGCCGCCGGCCGCCATGGGAGTCGTGGCGCGGCTGGTGCGGTGGTCGGTGTGGGGCGGGCCGCTGCTGGTCGCGCTCGTCGCCGGGCTGCTGCGGATCTGGCACCTCGGCAGCCCCAAGGCGGTGATATTCGACGAGACGTACTACGCGAAGGACGCCTGGGCGGTCATCAACCAGGGGTACGAGGGCCAGTGGCCCAAGGACATCGACAAGTCGATCCTCGCCGATCCTTCGCGGGTCCCCATCCCGGACGACCCCGGCTATGTGGTGCATCCGCCGGTCGGCAAGTGGGTCATCGGGATCGGCGAACAGCTCTTCGGTCTCACCCCGTTCGGCTGGCGCTTCATGGTCTGTGTGCTCGGCACGATCTCGGTGCTGATGCTCTGCCGGATCGGGCGGCGGTTGTTCCGCTCGACGTTCCTGGGGTGCCTGGCGGGCGCCCTGCTCGCCGTCGACGGCCTGCACTTCGTGATGAGCCGCACGGCGCTGCTCGACCTGGTGCTGATGTTCTTCGTGCTCGGCGCGTTCGGCTGTCTGCTGGTCGACCGGGACTGGGCGCGAAGGCGGCTGGCCGCCGCGCTGCCGCGCGACGACGAGGGAGTGCTGCGGCCGGACGCCCTGGTCGCGGCGAACCTGCGCCTGGGCTGGCGGCCGTGGCGGATCGCCGCCGGGGTGTGCCTGGGCCTCGCGTTCGGCACCAAGTGGAACGGCCTGTACATCCTGGCCGCGTTCGGGCTGCTGACGGTGATGTGGGACGTGGGCGCCCGGCGGACGGCGGGTGCGGTGCGGCCGTATCTCGCGGTGCTCAAGCGCGACATCCTGCCGGCGTTCGGCTCGACGGTCGTCGTCACCTTCGCGGTGTACATCGCCTCCTGGACGGGCTGGATCGTCTCCAAGGGCGGCTACTACCGCGACTGGGCGGCGGGCGCGGGGCGCGGCGGGAACTGGACGTGGCTGCCCGACTGGCTGCGCAGCCTGTGGCACTACGAGACCGAGGTCTACAGCTTCCACGTCAATCTGACGTCCGGTCACACCTACCAGTCGAACCCGTGGAGCTGGCTGATCCTGGGCCGCCCGGTCTCGTACTTCTACGAGTCGCCCAAGCCCGGCAAGGACGGCTGCTCGGCGGCCGAGAAGCACGAGTGCGCGCGCGAGGTGCTGGCGCTCGGGACGCCCCTGCTGTGGTGGGCGGCGTGCTTCGCGGTGCTGTATGTGCTGTGGCGCTGGGCGTTCCGCCGCGACTGGCGGGCCGGGGCGATCGCCTGCGGCATCGCGGCCGGCTGGGTGCCCTGGTTCTTCTACCAGGAGCGGACGATCTTCCTCTTCTACGCCGTCGTGTTCGTCCCGTTCCTGTGCCTGGCGGTGGCGATGATGATCGGCGCGATGCTCGGGCCACCGGGCTCGGACGAGCGCCGGCGCGCGATCGGAGCGATCGGCGCGGGTGTGCTCGTCCTGCTCATCATCTGGAACTTCATCTACTTCTGGCCCATTTACACGGGCCAGACCCTCCCGATGAGCGACTGGCGCAGCCGCATGTGGCTCGATACCTGGGTGTGAAGGACGCACGTCCCGGTCCGATAACAGTCACCCCATGTGTCGCGGCCGTCCCGTAGGGTATGCTCCAGCACTTCTTTGAACATGTTCAGTTCAAGAAGACTCCTGGGGAGGGGACTGCATCGCATGCGCAGTGGAGCGAAAGCCGCCATAGTCGGCGGGGTGTTCCTCGTCGCGACCGGGGGCGTGGCCTACGGCGGCTACACCCTGCTGAGCGGCGAGAGCAACGATCCCGGCCCGGGCATCAACACCCGCTCGGCGCCCAGGAAGACCGGCCCGCCGAGCGTGTCGGAGGTCGACAGGACCACGAAGGCGTTCCTCGCGGCCTGGTCGAAGGGCGACGCGCGCGCCGCCGCCGACCTCACCAACAACGCCGCTGCCGCGCGGCCCGCCCTGGACGCCTACCGTGCCGTGGCGCACGTGTCCGAGGTGACGTTGACGCCGGGAACCGCGGTCGGTGCGAAGGTGCCGTTCACCGTGAAGGCGACGGTGACGTACGCGGAGGCCAAGCGCAAGCCCTGGTCGTACGCGTCCGAACTGACCGTCGTCCGCGGGCTGACCACCGGCGCCCCCCTGGTCGACTGGGCGCCCGCCGTGGTCCACCCGGAGCTGAAGGCCGACGACAGGCTGACCACGGGCGAGGCGACGGCCCCGCCCATCAAGGCGGTGGACCGCGACGGCGTCGAGCTGACGAAGGAGAAGTACCCGTCCCTCGGCCCGGTCCTGGACACCCTGCGGGAGAAGTACGGCAAGAAGACGGGCGGGAAGCCCGGCGTCGAGTTGGTGATAGAGGGCGGGGACAGCGATGCGCCCGTACGCTCGCTGCTCACCCTCACCAAGGGCAAACCGGGCAAGCTGGCCACCACGCTGGACGCGGGCACGCAAGCGGCCGCCGAGAAGGCCGTACAGCGCTACCGGAACTCCTCGGTGGTGGCGGTCAAGCCGAGCACCGGTGAGATCAGGGCCGTCGCCAACAACCGCGACGACGCGTTCAACGCGGCGATGCTCGGCAAGCAGGCGCCCGGCTCCACGATGAAGATCGTGACGGCGGCGATGCTCCTGGAGAAGGGCCTGGTCGGCGCCGACCGGCCGGTCGAGTGCCCGGCGGACGTCATGTACCAGGGCCGGACCTTCCACAACCTCGACCACTTCGACATCAAGAACGGCACCTTCACGCAGAGCTTCGCCAGGTCCTGCAACACCGCCTTCATCAAGCAGATCGACGACACGAAGGACGACGCGGCGCTGTCCAAGGAGGCCCAGGATGTCTTCGGCATCGGGCTCGACTGGCAGACCGGCGTCGCCTCGGCGGACGGCTCCGTGCCGATGGCGTCCGGCGGCGAGGCCGCGGCGCAGTACATCGGGCAGGGCACGGTCCAGATGAACGTCCTCAACATGGCGTCCGTCACCGCCACCGCCAAGACCGGCACCTTCCGGCAGCCGGTCATCGTCCCGCGCTCGCTCGACGGCCGGGAGATCGCCCAGGCCCCCCGCTCGCTGCCCGGCGGCGTCTCCGAGCAGTTGCGCACCATGATGCGGGTCACCGCGAGCAGCGGCACGGGCGCGCAGGCGATGGCCTCGGTCGGCGGGGACAAGGGCGCGAAGACCGGCTCCGCGGAAGTCGACGGGCAGGGTACGTCGAACAGTTGGTTCACCGGGTTCAGCGACGACGTGGCGGCTGCCGCGGTCGTGGAGTCCGGCGGGCACGGCGGGGACGCGGCGGGCCCACTGGTCGCAACGGTGCTGCGCGCGGGCTGACCGCGCGTCGGCCGGCGTCGCACCCCCGGCAACCGGTTCGCATGGCCCGTACGGCCAACGCTGGCGTGCGGGCCATGAGCACTCCCGAAAGCACCGCCCACCCCCGCTTCACCGAGGCCCTGCGCGAACTGGGCATCGCGGACATCGAGGTACGCCGCTTCCCCGACGCGACCCGCACGGCCGTCGAGGCGGCTGCCGCCGTCGGCTGCGAGCTGAGCCAGATCGTCAAGTCCCTGATCTTCGAGGCGGACGGCGTGCCCGTCCTGGTCCTGATGGACGGAGCCTCGCGCGTCGATGTGGAGCTGGTGCGCCGGGAGCTGTGCGCGGCGAAGGTCGGGCGGCCAATGCCGATCTAGTACGGGAGACGACCGGCTACGCGATCGGCGGCGTACCGCCCTTCGGGCACCGCACGAAGACACGCGTCCTCGCCGACCGGGGGCTGCTCGCCCACCAGGAGGTCTGGGCCGCGGCCGGGACCCCGCACACGGTCTTCGCGATGAGTCCCAAGACGCTGGTCGCCCACTCCGGTGCGACCGTCGCGGACGTGCGCGAGCAGACGGCGTGACACCGCTCGTCGTCGCGGCGGTGCTCATCGCCGCTTTCACGCACGCCAGTTGGAACGCGATAGCCCACCACATCAAGGACCAGCTCGTCTCCTTCACGCTGATCTCCGGCGGCGACGCCCTGCCGAATCCCGGCCCGTCCGGCGCTTGAGGACTGCTCGGCCGGAGGTCGCGCACCGGCCCCGCCCTCATCCCGGTCAGCCCTGGAACGCCCCCCGCAGCCCCAAGTTGCTGACCAGCAGCCCGCCGTCCACCGGTAGCGTCACGCCGGTGATCCACGCCGCGTCGCGCGACGCGAGGAAAGCGACGGCCGCGGCCACGTCGTCGGGGCGTCCCACCCGGCCCAGCGGATAGTGCGCCGCGGCCCGCTCCAGGCTCGACTCCCTCCCCGCCCACGCCTCCGTCGCAACCGTCCCCGGCGCCACCAGGTTGACCCGTACGCCCCGCGCCGCCGCGTGGCCGGCCAGCGTGCGGGTCAGGCTCGCGAGGCCCGCCTTGGCGGCGCTGTACGCGTGATTGCCGAAGTCCTGCTCGCCGTTTACCGAGCCGACACTGACGATCGCCCCGCGCCCCGAAGCCGCCAGGTGTGGCAGCGCGGCCCGCGCACAGCGGAAGGCACCGGTCAGCGTGATGTCGAGATCCCGTTCCCACTCGGCGTCGTCCTCGTCCTCGAAGAGCGCCGCGTCGGGCGCGCACGAGCACGCGTTGTTGATCAGCACGTCGAGGGCCCCGAACTCCCCTACCGCGCACTCCACCGCCGCCCGGACCGAGTCCCGGTCCCCCACGTCGCAGCGCAGCGCCACCGCTCCCGGGATCGACTCCGCCGCCTTCGTCGCCCGTTCCTCGTCCAGGTCAGTGACCAGCACCCGCGCGCCCTCGGCCGCGAGCCTGCGGGCCACTGCCTCGCCGATGCCGCGCCCGGCGCCGGTGACCAGCACTCCGTACCCCTCGAACCGCAGAGGCACGGGCAGCTGCGAAGATCCACTCATAGGTCTCATACACCGATCATGCAGCGGACCGCACGGCCCTGACCAGGGCCTGTGCGCGGGGGTCGGCGGTGACGCCCCTCTGAAGCCCGTTGGTCACATACCCGAAGGCGATGCCCGCCTCCGGATCGGCGAAGCCCAGCGAGCCGCCCCGCCCCGGATGCCCGAACGACCCGGGCCCGAGCAGCGGCGCCCCCGAGCCGTGCAGCATGAAGCCGAGCCCGAAGCGGGTGTTGACGACCAACACCCGGTCGGGCCCCGCCGATTCCTCGGTCCGCGCCAGCGTCAGCGTGGCCGGCGCGAACAGCCGGTGCCCGTCCACCGCCCCGATCATCGCCGCGTAACACCGCGCCAGCGCCCGCGCGGTGGAGATCCCGCCGGACCCGGCGAGACCTGCGGCTCGGTACGCCGGGTCGTTGTCGTCCACGGCCGGATCGATCGCCCCGAACGCACACCGGGTGAGCGAATCGGGGTCCCCGTACGCTTCGGTCACACTGCGCCGTGGCCGCACCCGCAGCGCCCCCGGCGCCTCGGCCGGTGCCTCCACCCGACCTGTCCTGCCCACCCGGTGGGCCTCGTCGGGGGGCAGGCCGATCCAGAAGTCGAGCCCGAGGGGACGGCCGATCTCCTCGGCGATCCACCGCCCGATGGTCCGCCCGGTGACCCGCTTCACCAGCTCACCGATCAGCCAGCTGTACGTGTGCGCGTGATAGCCGTGGTCGGTGCCCGGCTCCCACAGCGGCTGCTGGGCGGCGACCGCGCGCGGCCCGGAGGCCCCGTCGATCGCCTCGGCCAGGGTCAGCGGACGGTCGAGCAGGGGCACGCCCGCGCGGTGCGAGAGCAGATGACGTACGAGTACCCGCTCCTTGCCGCCCGCCTTGAACTCCGGCCAGTACGTGGCGACGGAGGCATCCAGGTCGATCTGCCCGCGCTGGTGCAGCAGCAGCGGCACCGCCGCGGCGACGCCCTTGGTCACGGAGTGCACGACCTGCGCGGTGTCGACGGCCCACGGCTCGGGCCCGTCCACGTCCCGCGTCCCCGCCCACAGGTCGACGACCTTGAGGCCGCGCCGGTAGACGGCGACCGCCGCGCCGCGCTCGCCGCGCTTCTCGAAGTTGCGTACGAAAGCGTCCTTGACCGGTTCGAAGCCGACCGCAACCGTGCCTTGGACGTCCACGCCCGCACTCCCGCTCTTCACTCTTCGTCCCGCGTCCGCGCGCCCGATGGCGCCGCGCACCCCCATGGTGCAACGTGGTCCGGCCCAGTGGACCGGTGGGGTCCGTCCGGTGACCCGCCCTCAGAGGTCCCGGCCACCCTGAAGTTTCCGGAGGTCTCAGGGCCCGGTCGTCGCCACCGAGCGCGGGTCGAAGCCGAACGGCAGCTCCAGCCGGTGCGAGCGCATCAGTTGCTCATCGGTGAGCAGGTCCCGGGTCCGCCCGTCCGCCGCGATGACCCCGTCACTGAGCACCACCGCACGCGGGCACAGCTCCAGCGCGTACGGCAGATCGTGCGTGACCATCAGCACGGTGATGTCCAACGACCGCAGGATGTCGGCCAGTTCGCGGCGGGACGCCGGGTCGAGGTTGGACGAGGGCTCGTCGAGGACCAGGATCTCCGGCTCCATCGCCAGTACGGTCGCGACCGCCACCCGGCGCCGCTGCCCGAAGGACAGATGGTGCGGCGGGCGGTCCGCGAATTCGGCCATGCCGACCTGGCCCAGCGCCTTCGCGACGCACGCCTCCAGCTCGGGGCCGCGCATTCCGGCGGCCGCCGGCCCGAAAGCGACGTCCTCGCGGACCGTGGGCATGAAGAGCTGGTCGTCGGGGTCCTGGAAGACGATGCCGACGCGGCGGCGGATCTCGGCGAGGTGCCGCTTGCCGACGGGCAGCCCGGCCACCGTCACGGTGCCCGCCCCTGCCGTGAGGATGCCGTTGAGGTGCAGCACGAGGGTGGTCTTGCCGGCGCCGTTGGGGCCGAGGATCGCGACCCGCTCACCGCGCCCGACGGTCAGGTCGACGCCGAACAGGGCCTGATGCCCGTCCGGATAGGCGTAGGCGAGACCGGAGACTTCGAGCGAGGGGGGAACGGCGGCGGAGGACGGAGAGGGAGTGGTCACAGGGTCCATCCCAGCAGACATACCGCGAGCGCGGACAGCGGGAGCGCCGCCGCCGTGGACCACTGCGCCCGCGAGGCGGTCACCTCGTCGATCACCGGCATGGTCCCGGTGTACCCCCGGCTGATCATCGCCAGATGCACCCGCTCACCTCGCTCGTACGAGCGGATGAACAGTGCGCCCGCCGACTTGGCCAGCACACCCCAGTGCCGCACCCCCCGCGCCTCGAAGCCGCGCGAGCGGCGCGCGATCGACATCCGCCGCATCTCGTCGGTGATCACATCGCCGTAGCGGATCATGAACGACGCGATCTGGACCAGGAGCGGCGGGAGCCGCAGCCGCTGCAGGCCGAGCAGCAGCGAGCGCAGCTCGGTGGTGGAGGCGAGCAGGACGGAGGCGGCGACGCCGAGCGTCCCCTTGGCGAGGACGTTCCAGGCCCCCCACAGCCCGGAGACGCTCAGCGACATGCCGAGCACCTCCACCCGCTCGCCCTGCGCCACGAACGGCATCAGCACGGCGAAGGCGACGAAGGGCACCTCGATGAGCAGCCGCTTGAGCAGATAACCGGCCGGTACGCGGGACGCGTACGCGACCGCGCCGAGCAGCACGGCGTACAGGCCGAAGGCCCAGACCGCCTCGCGCGGGGTGGACACCACGACGAGCACGAAGCAGAAGACCGCGGCGAGCTTGCAGTGCGGAGGCAGGGCGTGAACGGCCGTGTGGCCGTGCCGGTAGAGCCGGTGGGCATGGCCCGCACCCATGTCAGGCCGATTCCTCGGCGCGGGCCGGGGTGGTTTCGCTCTGCGGCCCGTCCTCGCGACGGCGGCGGACGGCCCAGAAGATGCCGGTGCCCGCCACGATGGTCGCGCCGACGCCGATCACGCCCGCGAGACCGCCGGAGATCCGCGGGTCGGCGATGTCCTCGACGCCGTAGTCGGCGAGCGGGGAGTCCGCGGCTGCGTGCTCCTCGATCTTCTTGTCGATGCCCTGGTCGGCGGCCACCTTCTCCAGGCCGTCGGGGCTCGCGGACGCGTAGAAGCTGACGACCCCGGCGACGACGAGGGCGGAGACCAGGCCGACGCCCCAGACCTTGCGGGTGGAGCGGGCCGCGACGGGGGCCGGCGCGGGCTCCGGGGTGGCGTCGACGAGCTTGCCGCCGACGAGCAGCTTGAGCGGTGTTTCCAGACCGCGCGCACCGTGCACCAGGTCGGGCCGTACGGCGATGACGGCGCCCACGGTCGCGGCGGTGATCACGGCCTCGCCGATGCCGATGAGGACATGCACGCCCACCATCGCGGTCAGCACCCTGCCGACCGGGATGTCGGTGGTCCCGCCGATCGCGTAGATCAGCGTGAAGGCGCCGGCCGCGGCCGGCACGGACACCAGGGCGGCGATAAAGGAGGCGGCGGTCACCGAGCGGCGACCGCGCGGCAGCACCTTGACCAGGCCGCGGAAGATCCCGTACGCCACGACGACCGTGACCACGCCCATGACCGTGATGTTCACACCGAGCGCGGTGAGACCGCCGTCGGCGAAGAGGATGCCCTGCATCAGCAGGACGACCGACACACAGAGCACTCCGGTGAAGGGGCCTACGAGTATCGCGGCGAGCGCACCGCCCAGGAGATGCCCGCTGGTGCCGGCGGCGACCGGGAAGTTCAGCATCTGTACGGCGAAGATGAACGCCGCCACCAGGCCCGCGAGGGGCACTGTCTGCTCCTCCAGCTCGCGGCGTGCGCCGCGCAGGCTGACGGCGACGGCACCGGCGGCCGCGACTCCGGCGACCGCGGAAAGCGGCAGGTTGATGAATCCGTCGGGGACATGCATGGAGTGCTCCGCTCAGGCGGGTTGGTTAGCCGTTGATGATACTGCCCAGTTGCAAAGAGGTTGCAACAACGCACAGGTCACGAATAGGCCTGGAGCACGGACCGTGAAATATGGGACATTAGGTTAATAGCGTCGTGAATGTGAGGAGCCGACCCATGCACCCCGTCATCGAAGACCACGCACGGGCCCGCCTCATTACGGATGCCCCGTACCACCGGTCCGTTCCCGTCGCACTGATTTACGACATGGACGACGACCCCCTCGCCGTATGCCTGGTTTTCCCGGCGGGCGTCTCCCCCGGCGGCTCCGAGAACGAGTGGACCCTCGCCCGCACCCTCCTTGAGACGGGGCTGAGCCGGCCCGTCGAGACCGAGAGCGGCGATGTCCGGGTCTGGCCGTGCGGCCGGGTGCAGGCCGTGCTGGAGCTGCACTCGCCCCAGGGCGTCGCGGTGATCCAGTTCGACCGCGCGCCCCTGCTGCGCTTCCTGCGCCGCACCTACACAGCCACCCCCGCAGCCGGCTCCGCGGCCGTTCCCGCGACCCCGGCCCCGCCCGCTGCGACGCCCGTGCGACAGGCCGGATGACACGGAGGCCCCCCGGCCGCACCTTGGCCGGGGGGCCTCCTCGTCGCACCGGGTCCCGTCCCCACGAGCCGGTGCGTACCCGGGGGCCGCGCTCCGCTGACGCGGGCCCCCGGAGTACTCGAACGCCGCGATCACTCAAGCGCGATGCGCGCGCCGCGATCACTCGGTGCTCAGGCGCTCAGGCGCTCACCAGCTCCCGGTCCCCGTCCGGGCCCTTGCCCTGGCCGGCCGACACGTCGTCGCCCAGCTCCTTGCGGAGCTGCTCGCCCTCGACGTCGACATTGGGCAGCGCCTTGTCCAGCCAGCGCGGCAGCCACCAGGCGGCCTTGCCGAGCAGGGCGAGCACCGCGGGCACGATGGCCATCCGTACGACGAAGGCGTCGAAGAAGACCGCGATGGCGAGCCCGAAGCCGATCATCTTGATCATCGACTCACTGGATCCGATGAAGCCCGCGAAGACGGCGATCATGATCACGGCGGCGGCCGACACGACCCGCGCGCCATGCCGGAACCCGGTGACGATGGCCTGACCCGGCCGCTCCCCGTGTACGTACGCCTCCCGCATGCGGGTGACCAGGAAGACCTCGTAGTCCATGGCGAGACCGAAGACCACACCCACCATGAAGATCGGCATCATGCTCATGATCGGGCCGGTCTGCTCCACACCGAGGACCGAGCCGAGCCAGCCCCACTGGAAAACCGCGACGACCGCGCCGAGTGCGGCGACGACCGAGAGCAGGAAGCCGAGGGCCGCCTTGAGCGGTACCAGGACCGAGCGGAAGACCAGCATCAGCAGCAGGAACGCGAGGCCGACGACGAGCGCCAGGTAGGGCAGCAGCGCGTCGTTCATCTTCTGCGAGAAGTCGATGTTCATGGCCGTGGAGCCGGTGACCAGGACGTCGACGCCCTCGTCGGACTTGATGTCCGCGCCCGCGTCACGGATGGAGTGGACCAGCTCTTCGGTCTCGGCCGACGAGGGGCGGTCCTTGGGGATGACGGTGATCACCGAGGTGTCACCGGCCTTGTTGGGGGCGCCCGGCACGGTGGCGACGACGCCGTCCATGCCCTTCACACGGTCGTTGACCGCGCGGAACGCCGCCTTGGCGTCCTCGCTTCCCTGGGCGTCGGCGACCAGCATCAGCGGACCGTTGAAGCCGGGGCCGAAGCCGTCGGACAGCAGGTCGTACGCCTTGCGCTGGGTGGTGGAGACGGGCTGCGCGCCGTCGTCGGGCAGACCCATCTCCAGCGAGGTGGCCGGGATGGCGATGACGCCGAGCCCGATCACGCCGGTGAGCAGTACGGCGACCGGGCGGCGCAGTACGAAACGCGCCCAGCGGGTGCCCATGTTCGGCTTGGCCTCGGCCTTGCCGTTGCCATCGGCCTCGGCCTCGGTGGCCGCGTTGCGCGCCTTGCGGCCCACGATCCGCTTGCCCGCGAAGCCGAGCAGCGCGGGGACGAGGGTGAGCGCGATGAGAACGGCGATGACGACGGTGCCCGCCGCGGCGAAGCCCATCTTCGTCAGCATCGGAATGTTGACGACGGCCAGACCCACCAGGGCGATCACCACGGTGAGCCCGGCGAAGACGACCGCGGAGCCCGCCGTGCCGACGGCCCGTCCCGCCGCGTCCTCATGCTCGCGGCCCTCGGCCAGCTCGGCGCGGTAGCGGGAGACGATGAACAGCGCGTAGTCGATACCGACCGCGAGGCCGATCATCATCGCGAGGGTGGAGGTGCTGGAGCCGAGGTCGAGCACGCTGGCCAGCGCGGTGATCGTGGAGACACCGATGCCGACGCCGATGAGCGCGGTGAGCAGCGGCAGCCCGGCGGCCACCAGCGAACCGAAGGTGATGACCAGCACGATCGCGGCGACCGCGACACCGATGATCTCGGTGGACCCGGTCTCGGGCACGGCCTGCAGCGCGTCACCGCCGATCTCCACGGTGAGTCCGGCGTCGCGCGCCTCGTCACCGGCGCCGGTGAGCGCCTCCTTGCTAGCGTCGGTCAGCTCCATACCGCTGACCTTGTACGAGACCTGGGTGTACGCCGTCGAGCCGTCCTTGCTGACGGCCTTGCCCACGTACGGGTCGACGACCCGGGTGACCTGCTTGGAGGAGGACTTCAGGTCGGCGACGACCTTCTGGACCTCGGCCTTGTGTTCGGGGTCGGTCATCTTCTCGCCGGCGGGCGCCTTGAAGACCACGCGGGCGGTCGCACCGTCGGCGCTGGCCCCCGGGAAGCGCTGTTCAAGCAGGTCGAAGGCCTTCTGGGCCTCCGTGCCGGGTATCGAGAAGGAGCTGGATGACGAGGTGGCGGCGGAGGTGGCGCCGACACCGGCGAGCACCAGCAGCGCCACCCACGCGAGGGCGACGAAGGGGCGGCGGCGGAAGGCGAGCCGGCCCATCTTGTAAAGGAACGTGGCCACGAGGGCGTCTCCCGGTCGGGTCGTTGGAGCTGGAACAGGGCGTGAAGAACCACCCCGACGACGAGAGCGGTGTGCGTCAGGTAGGCGTGGAGCTGCGGGGAGAGTCAGACGCCGAGGGCGGGGAGAACCACGGCGTCGATGTAGTCGGCGAGGAAGGCCCGGTCCGGTGACCGGTCCTCGATCAGCTGCTGGGCGACGAACGCGCCGACCACCATGTGCGGGAGATACCGCATGGCGGGGGTGTCGGCTGCGAGTTCTCCCCGGTCCACCGCGCGTTGCAGCAGACCGTCGAGCCCGGTCATCTCGGGCTCGATCAGCAGTTCCCGAAGCGCCTTGTACAGGTCAGGATTTTCGTGAATGGCCTGGGCCAGGCCCCGCATCAGTGCGGAGTCCTTCTCCATCTGGCAGTCGTCGGTGCGCTCCACCAGGGCATGGAAATCGCCGCGCAACGAGCCGGTGTCGATGTCCGCGAAGTGGACGGGCTTGTTGTGCCGCAGCGCCCTGGCGACCAGCTCGGGCTTGTTCCCCCACTGGCGGTAGAGGGTGGCCTTGCTGGACTTGGCGCGGGTGGCCACGGCGTCCATGGTCAGGGCGTCGTAGCCGACCTCGCGCAGCAGGTCGAGCACGGCTTCGTACAGTTCGGTCTCGCGTTCGGGTGTGAGCCTGCTGCGGGCCATCCTCGACCTCCTCGGGCACTTGGTGACGCACGGAACGAAACTGTTTCGTACACCATGACAGTACGCCTCACTCGAACGAAACGAACCCGTTTCGATGGTGTTCTGCGCCACAAGTTGCCGCACCCCCCGCCCGCGGGAAGCATTGGGGGGTGAGCGACGACGGCGCGTACCTCCGCTTCCCGCACCTCCACGGCGATCTGCTGTGCTTCGCCGCGGAGGACGACCTCTGGGTCGCACCGCTGGTCCCCGAGGAGCACCGGCCGTCCCGGGCCTGGCGGATCACCGTCGACCGCACCAAGGTCACCCACCCGCGCTTCTCCCCGGACGGCAAGCACCTCGCGTACACGACCTGGCGCAGCCTGGACCCGGAGGTGCACCTCGCGCCCGTCGGCGGCGGGCCGGCCCGCAGGCTGACCTACTGGGGCTCCATCGACGCCCGGGTCTGCGGCTGGACGCCCGAGGCCCCCGACAGCCCGGCGAGCATCCTCGCGGTGTCCTCGCACGGCCAGCCCTTCTCCTACTACTCCTGGGCCTACAGCCTGCCCACCGACGGCAGTCCCGGCGGCAAGCTGCCTTGGGGCCCTGTCGCCGACATCGCGACCGCGGACATCGACGGTGAGCGCCGTACGCTCCTGCTCACCGGAAAGCCGCCGCACGAGCCCGCCGCGTGGAAGCGCTACCGGGGCGGGGCGACAGGTCGGCTGTGGCTGCACGGGGAGCAACTGCTGCCGGACATCGGTGGGCATCTGGACTGCCCGATGTTCGTCGGCGGGCGCATCGCCTTCCTCTCCGACCACGAGGGCGTCGGCAATCTCTACTCCTGTCAGTACGACGGCACCGACCTGCGGCGCCACACCGACCACGACACGTACTACGCCCGCCACGCGTCCAGTGACGGCGAGCGGGTGGTCTACCAGTGCGCGGGCGACCTCTGGCTGGTCGACAACCTCACCGAGGGGGGCGTACCACGCAAACTGGAGGTGCGCCTGGGCGGGCCGCGCGCCGGGCGGCGCAGCTACCAGGTCCCGGCCGCCAGCCATGTCGACGCGCTCTCCGTGGACGAGACGGGCCGGGCGAGCGCCGTCGTGGTGCGCGGCAGCCTGTACTGGCTCACCCACCGCGACGGCCCGGCCCGCACCATCACCGACAACCCGGGGGTACGCACCCGGCTGCCGGAGATGCTCGGCAGCGGCGGGCAGGTCGCGTACGTCACCGACGCGGAGGGCGAGGACGCGATCGAGATCGCCTACCTGCCACGGGCCAGCGGCGAACGCGCGCCGCGGCGCCTGGCGTCCGGGGAGCTCGGGCGCGTACAGGAAATGCTGTCGGACCCGGAGGGCGAGCGCATCGCGATCGCCGCACACGACGGGCGGCTGCTCCTCATCGACGCGACCGAGGAGTCCAACGGCGAGGTCACCGAGCTGATCCGCTCCATCAACGGGCCGGTGCGCGACCTGGCCTTCTCCCCCGACGGGTCCTGGCTGACCTGGTCCCATCCCGGGATCGGCCGCTCGCTGCGCCAGATCAAGATGGCGCGGATCGCCGGGCCGGGGATGCGCGCCACGGTCGATGTCACCAACGGCCGCTTCGAGGACGAGAATCCGGTCTTCACCAGTGACGGCCGCTACCTCGCCTTTCTGTCCTGGCGCGGTTTCGACCCCGTGTACGACGTGCACACCGGCGATCTGTCCTTCCCGCTGGGCTGCCGCCCGTATCTCGTCCCTCTCTCTTCCGCGACACCGTCCCCTTTCGCCCTGTCACCGGACGGCCGCCCCGCGGCGGGCGGCCTGGATCCGACGGAGGACGAGAGCGCCGACGGTACGGTCCTGGTGGAGATCGAGGGCCTGGAGAGCCGGGTGACGCCGTTCCCGGTGGCCGCCTCCAAGTACTCGGCGCTGAACGCGGTGAGCGGCGGCGGCCTGGTGTGGCTGCGCTGGCCGATCTCGGGGGCGCTCGGCGAGACCTTCGCCAACCCGGCCGACATGTCGGGCCGCCCGACCCTGGAACACTTCAACATCACCAAGGCGCGCAAGAGTGAACTCGTCGACCACCTCGACTGGTTCGCGGTGAGCGGCGACGGCTCTCGCCTGGTCGTCATGGACGAGGGCGAGCTGCGGGCCGTCCCCTCGACGGAGTCCGGCGACAACGACTCGACGGTCTACCTCGACCTGCGCCGCATCCTGCACGACGTGGACCCGGAGGCGGAGTGGCGCCAGGCCTACGACGAGGCGGGTCGCGTCATCCGCGCGTACTTCTGGGAGCCGGGGATGTGCGGCATCGACTGGGACGCGATCCTCGCCCAGTACCGCCCGCTCCTCGAACGGGTCGCCACACCGGACGAGTTCGCGGATCTGCTGCGTGAGGTCCTGGGTGAGCTGGGCACCTCGCATGCGTACGTCGCCGCCGCGCGCCGCAGCGAGGGCCCGCGCCACTACCAACGAGCGATGGGCCTGCTGGGCGCCAACCTGGTCTGCCGGGAAGGCAGTTGGCTGATCGCTCGGATCCTGCCCGGTGACTCATCGGACTCCAAGGCGCGCTCCCCGCTGGCCGGTACGGGCATCAGGGAGGGCGCGGTCCTCACTCATGTGGACGGCCGCCCGGTGGACCCGGTCTCCGGCCCCTTCCCCCTGCTGGCCGCTGCGGGCGGCACCACGGTCGAGCTGACCTTCCAGCCCGCCGAGGGCGAGGGGCGGGCGCGCAGGGTGGCGATCGTCCCGCTGGTCGATGAGCGCCCGCTGCGCTACCAGGACTGGGTGGCCAAACGCCGTGAAGTGGTACGGGAGTTGAGCGGCGGCAAGTGCGGCTATCTGCACATCCCCGACATGGGAGGCTCGGGCTGGGCCCAGTTCAACCGCGACCTGCGCCTGGAGGTGCAGCGCCCCGCGCTGATCGTCGACGTACGGGGCAACGCGGGCGGGAACATCAGCGAACTGGTGGTGGAGAAACTGACCAGGACCATCATCGGCTGGGACCTCACGCGGAACGCCCAACCCGTCTCGTACGCCTCGAACGCACCCCGTGGCCCGGTGGTGGCCCTGGCGGACGAGGCGACATCGTCGGACGGCGACATGATCACGGCGGCCTTCAAGCTCCTGGAACTCGGCCCGGTGGTGGGCCGCCGCACCTGGGGCGGCGTGGTCGGCATGACGGGCCGGCACACGCTGGGCGACGGGACGGTGATCACTGTCCCGATGAACGCGGCCTGGTTCGACGAGTACGGCTGGTCGGTGGAGAACCACGGAGTGGAACCGGACATCGAGGCCCTGCGCACCCCCCTGGACTGGGCGGAGGGCCGCCACGCCCAACTGGACGACGCGGTCCGGGTGGCCTTGGACCTCCTGAACACACACCCGGCATCCACACCCCCCGGCTACAGGAACGTCCCGAACAAGCGCCGCCCGAAGCTGCCGCCTAGGGCGTGACCGCTCGGCCGGTTGGGGGCGGGGGGTCCCGGGGCGGCGTCCCCGGGACGAGGTCCGGGGGCGAGGTCCGGGGGCGAGGTCCGGGGTCGGTGCCGCGTCGGGGCGTCTCCTCGGGCGCCGAACGTTCGGGCACTGCTGCGTCAGGTTCGCGGTGGTTGCGTTCGACACCCTGCGGGGATCGCCCCGACACGTCCCCTCCCGGCATCGCGGGAAGGGGCCCGGGGCCCCATCTCAGCCTGGCCGGCACCAGATGCCCCCGGGTCGGCCTGGGCATGGAACCGTCCCCTTCCCCCACCCGCCCAAGTCCAGCCCGTCCGGCGTTCGAGGACCGGGACCGGGAACCCGCCACACCCCGCCATCCCAGCCCGCCCGCCGATTTCAGCCGTCCGGCGTTTGAGGACCGGGGTCCGGGGCGGAGCCCCGGTTTCGGGAAGGGGCGGGTAGGGGACAGCGCCGCAGGCAACCCGCACCCAACCGCCGGCCCGCGCACCGCACCCCGCCGCCCCGCACCGCGCACCCGCACCCGCACCCGCACCCGCACGCCAAAGGGGACGCACCCAAACCCAGGCACGCCCCCTCCGCACTACACCACTCAAGCCACAGAGCTACGCCTTGAAGCGGTCCTGACCCTCGTCCCGCGCCTGCTCCGCTTCCTCGCGCATCTTCTCCTGATTGTCCTGCGCCTCACTGCCACGCTCGGACGCCTCGTCCTTCGCACCGCCCGCGGCCTTCTTGGCCTGCTCCGCAAGCTCCTGCGCCTTGTCCTTGAACTGGTCTGCCATGCCCATGAGGTTCACTCCTAGACGGGTGTGAAGGGGTACAAGGGGTGGCCGGAGGAGGGGGCGCACGCAACGTCCCGCCCTCGGGCCTCGACCAGACTGACGCGCCCCGACATTCCACGCATTTCGATCAATAACGCTGTGCACGCGCCTTCTCGTCCGCCTCGCCGCCCGCCCCCACGAGCCCCCTGCTGACACTGGCCAACCGCGGCTCGAACCGCTTCATCTCACGCTGGCCCACCGCCCCGATGACGGCGGGCAGGTAGCCGCGTACGGACTGCATCCCCCGCAGCCACCACTGCGCGTACACGTGCGAGGAGCGGCGTTCGATGCCCGCGACGATCCGGTCCACCGCGGGACCCAGCGGGTACGTCCGGTTCGAGGGCCACGGCAGCCGCTGCCGCAACTCCCGCATCACATCGTCCTGATCCGCGCCCCGCACCATGTCCGTATCGGTCCAGGACAGATAGCCGACCCCGACCCGCACACCCCGGTAGCCGACCTCCGCCCGCAGACAGTGCGCGAACGCCTCGACCCCCGACTTCGACGCGCAGTACGCCGTCATCATCGGCGCCGGCGTGATCGCGGCCAGCGACGCGATCTGGAGGAAGTACCCCCGGCTCTCCATGAGCACCGGCAGGAAGGCCCGCCCCGTGACCGCCCCGCCGATCAGATTGACCTCGATGACCCGCCGCCACGCGTCCGGGTCGGAGTCGATGAACGGCCCGCCCGAGGCGACTCCCGCGTTGGCGACCACGATGTCCACCTTTCCGAAGCGTTCCTTCACCTCCTGCGCGACCCGCGCCATCGCCACATGGTCGGTGACGTCCGCGTGCCAGTAGTCGCTCTCGCTGTGCAGCCGCTCCGAGACCCGCTTGAGCTCTTCCGGCTCCAGCCCGACCAGCGCCACATTCGCCCCGCGCGCCGACAGCTTGCGGGCCAACTGCTCGCCCACACCCCGCGCCGCCCCCGTGACGACCGCGACCTGTCCCTCAAGACTCTGCCTGCTCATACGACGTCCTCCTTCTCACTTCGGGCATGGCCACCGCCGACACGGTCGGCGCCACTGACACCACTCACGTCGACGTACGCCATGACGAGCTCGCGCAGCTTCGCGGTGACGGCCTCCGGCGCCTCCACCGGCGTCATGTGCCCGACGCCGGTCAGCTCGGTGACCCCCAGCGAATGCGGCAGCGCCGCGGCGATGGCCCGCGCATGCACCGGTGGGGTGAGCCGGTCCGCGGTGCCCGCGACGATCGCGGTGGGCACCCGCAAGTCACGTACCCCGGCTTCGAGATCGAGCTCTCCCAGCACGTGCGACCAGGCCACTCGCGCGGCCCGAGGACAGGCGTGCACGATACGGGCGCATCGCGCGACCCGCTCCGGCGCCGTACCGGGGCCCATGGTCCCGTACTTGAGGATCTTCCTGGAGAGCGGCGTGACCGGCCCGAGGGGAGCGCGCGCCCCCAGAATCGCCCGGGTGATCCGGGTGCGCATACCCCCGGCGCGCATCGGCAGGATGAGCGACTCCCCCACCAGCCGCGAACTGCCCGTACTGCACAGCAGAACGGCCGCGGCGTGCTCCTCGAACTCGGGCCTGCGCGAGGCGGCCATCATCGTCATCCCGCCCATGGAGTGCCCGGCCAGCAGTGCCTTCTCACCGGGGGCGAGCACGACGGCGAGGACCGCTTCGAGGTCGTCGGCCAGGGCGTCCGTGGTGTAGCCGCCGTGCGCCACGGCAGGCGTACGCCCATGCCCGCGCTGGTCGTAGACGATCACCCGGTACTCACCGGCCAGCGCCCTGATCTGCGCGTCCCAGAAGAGCGTCGAGCACGTCCACCCGTGCGCGAGCACGATGGCGGGCGCACCCTCGGCCCCATGCACCTCCACATGCAGCCGGGACCCGTCGGCGGACACCGCGGTCAGCTCACGCGAGGGAACCAGCACCCCGCCGCCACCGGTCAACAGCCGACTCATACCACCGCCCCCTTGCCCGACCGCCCCGAGGCCTTGCCTGACCCCTTCGCGCGTACCATTTCGGAGGCGGCCGAGACGCCCACGGACTCCGCCGCACGCACCCGCACGACCTCGTACTCCGCGAGATTCACTTCCCGAGTGACCCGCCGGAACTCGCTCGGCGTACCCGGCCAGATCGTGGTGTTGCGCCCATTGGCATCCAGGTACCAGCTGTCGCACCCGCCGGTGTTCCACACCGTGCGCTTCATCCGGTCCTGCACCCGCCGGTTCCACGCGTGCACGGCGGAGGCACGCGCGCCGAGCGCGACCTTGCCGCCCAGGACGGACAACTGGCGCATGTAGTCGGCGAGATAGTTCAGCTGGGACTCGATCATCAGGATCATCGAGCTGTTCCCGAGGCCCGTATTGGGACCGACGATCGTCATCCAGTTGGGGAAGCCGACCGCGGTCGCGCCGCGCAGCGACTCCATCCCGTCCTTCCACGCCTCGGCGAGCGTGATGCCGTCGGCGCCGATCACCCGTTCAGCGATCGGCATGTCGGTGACATGGAAGCCCGTACCGAAGATGATCGCGTCGACCTCGGTCTCGGTCCCGTCGGCCGCGACGACCGTGGAGCCGCGCACCTCCTTGAGCCCGGAGGCCACCACGTCCACGTTCTGCTGGGCGAGCGCCGGGTAGTACGAGCTGGACAACAGGATGCGCTTGCAGCCGATCCGGTACGACGGTGTCAGCTTGGCCCGCAGCGCCGGGTCCTTGATGGCCTTGGCCATATTGGCCTTGGCGATGGACTCGACGGCGCCCAGCTGCCGCGGGTGCTTGGTGAACGCGGTGACCTGAAGCTCCCGCAGCCCGAACAGGACACCGCGCCGGGCCTTCCCGGTGAACGGCACATTGCGGTGCAGCCAGCGCTCGGGCCCCGTGATCACCCGGTCCACGCGCGGCATCACCCAGGGCGGCGTCCGCTGGAACAGCGTCAGCTTCGCGACATCGGGCTGGATCGCCGGCACGATCTGGATCGCCGACGCCCCCGTCCCGATCATCGCGACGCGCTTGCCGCGCACGTCGTAGTCGTGGTCCCAGCGCGCCGAGTGGAAGACCTTGCCGGGGAATCCGGCGAGCCCCGGGACATCGGGGATCTTCGGGTCCGACAGCGCCCCGGTCGCGGAGACGACCACATCGGCGGTCAGCACCCCGCTCGCGGTCTCGATCTCCCAGCGCAGCTCGTCGTTGTCCCAGCGCATCATCGTCACTTCGTGGTTGAGCCTGATGTGCGGGCGCAGCCCGAAGGTGTCCGCGACATGGTCCAGATAGGCCCGGATGTGCTGCTGCCCGGAGAAGGTGCGCGGCCAGTCCGGGTTGGGTGCGAAGGAGAACGAGTAAAGGTGTGACGGTACGTCGCAGGCGCAGCCGGGGTAGCTGTTGTCCCGCCAGGTGCCGCCGACCGAATCGGCCCGCTCCAGGACGACGAAGTCGGTGATCCCCTCGCGGCGCAGCCGGACGGCCGCCCCGAGGCCACCGAATCCGGATCCGATCACCGCCACTCGTACGTGCTCGTGCTCGGCCATGCCGACGCCTCCCGCGCTCCGCGACTCTGCCAGCAATCACTGGCATGGTTGGGAGAGTAGAACAGCTGCGTACTGATGGGTAGGGGTCCAGCGACAGAAGTTACCGCCGGTAGTGCATAGGCTTCCCAGGTGGCATCAGAAGCAGCAGCACGTCAGTACCGCATGGAGGAGCTGGCCGGGGCGGCCGGCATCACGGTGCGCACCCTGCGCTTCTACCGGGAGCGCAAACTGCTCCCGCCACCGCGCCGCGAAGGCCGTATCGCCTGGTACGACGACCACCACCTGGCCCGGCTGCGCACCATCGCCGCCCTCCTGGAGCGCGGCCACACCCTCACCGGCATCGCCGACCTCGCCAGCACCATCGAGAGCGGCCGTGACGTCGGCGAACTGCTCGGCCTCGGCGACGACGCCGCCCCCGCCACCTGGAGCGAGGAGACCCCGGTCCGCCTCACGCCGGAAGCGCTCGCCGACTACTTCGCGGGCGAGGTCACCGCGGAGAACCTCGCCGCGGCGCTCGACCTCGGCTACCTGGGGACCGACGGCGACGAGCTCGTCCACATCAGCCGCCGGCTCCTCGACGTCTCCGCGGCCCTGGTGCGCGAGGGCGTACCGCTCGCCGCCGTCCTCGGGGCGGGCCGCGAGGTGCGCAAGCACACGGAGGCGATGGCCGAGCTCTTCACCGGTCTGGTCCGCGACCACATGGGACCTGAAGCGGCCGGTGACCCGGCCGCCTCGCTGGAGCGGCTGCGCCCGCTCGCGAAGAGCGTCGTCGACGCCGAGCTGTCGATGGCCCTGGACCGCCTCATCCGGACCGCGCGGGCCAAGGCGGAAGAATGCGCGACCGACTCACCGGAGAAGCGTCCACGTACGGGGTATTGAGCCCAAGCGCTTAGCCCGGCCGGGTGAATCGGGCGCCTGCCCCGGTACGTGGGGCAATTAAGGTCCGGGGCTATGACCTCAACAGAGACCGCTGAAACCCGCCTGAACCCCGCCGACTTGGGCACCATCACCGTGATCGGCTGGGCAGGCGAGAACATCGATGACGGCCGCGACCTGCCCTTCCTGCTCGCCTACACGCTGGGCGACGGCGAAGGCGGCCCCGAGGCCGGCGAGCGAGCCGTCCGCCTTCTCCTCGAACAGACCGGACTGCCGGTCGGCGGCGGAGTGTTCGAGGTCTCCCGGACCAACTCGCCGGTGTCCGTACTCCTCGAGAGCGGCAGCGCGTCGGTGACCATGCCGAGCCTCAAGGCCCAGTGTCTCGTTCCCGAGCAGTGGACCCAGGCGGCCCTCAAGCGGGGGCATGTGCACTTCCTGTTCACCACCCGCCCGTGGCCGAAAGGCGCCCCCGGCACCGACGTCATGGCAGAGGACCTGAAGGCGTTCATCGGCGACGAGGAGGTGCTCGCGGCCTCCGCGCACTGCGTCGTCCCGGTGACAACTCTGCGCAAGTGACCACACCCGGCCCCACAAAAACCCCACCGCAGCGGTCAGGCCCCCCAGATGACTTCCATCTGGGGGGCCTGACCTCTGCGGTGGGGCAAGGGGAGCGGCTGGTCTCCCCTTACGCGCCACTCACCAGGCCCGGGCAACCGCACAGAAGCCTGCGGAATGCCCGAGCTGTCACTGGGGAGATCAGTTGTTCGTCGCGCCGTTGCCCGCGAGCAGGTTGTCCAGGACATGCGAGAGCGTCTCGTCACCCTTGGCCTGGCTCGAGTTCTCAACGCACTGCTGGGTCTGCGGGTTGGACAGGATGTCCTGGACGCCGACGTTCACGAGGCCGACCACCGACTGGATGTTGCGCACCGGGATGGCGACACACGGCTTGTTGAACGAACCCTGGATGAGCGACATCTGGGGGCTCATGTCGCCGTGCGTGGCGGCATTGCCGTAGGACTGCACCGCGCCGTTGCCGCTCGCGGTCGCGGTGGACCGGTCGTCAGCGGCGGCCATCGCCTGCGGGGCAGCCGCGGCACCAAGGCCCATGACAGAAGCGGCGACGGCAGCGGTAGCCATGACCTTCTTGATCACTGTTTTCCTCTTTCTCACGTGTCGTACCCCGAGTTGAGGCGTCCTGACCAACTGCGTATCAGCCGGTTAGTTCTCCTGCATCACCCATTTGGCCGCGCACTATTGGTCCTTCAATACCATTCGGGTGAACCGGCGCAACCAATCCACAGGGAGAAAGTTGAGCCTGACGCAGAATCCCGCGTACCCGCACTAGCAAGGAAATTTAAATGCTCAAGAAGATGATGGCCACGGCCGCAGTTGCCGCCTCTGTCGCCGGGCTCGGCGTTGCCGGCGCCGGTCAGGCGATCGCCGCCGCTGACGACCGGACCACCCAGACCGCAAGCGGCAACGGCGCGGTGCAGTCCTACGGCAATGCCGCCACGTTCGGCGACCAGAGCCCGCAGCTGTCGATCGTCCAGGGTTCGTTCAACAAGCCGTGTGTCGCCATCCCCGTGCGGAACATCCAGTCGCTTGTCGCGGCGGTCAACGTCGGTGTCCAGGACATCCTGTCCAACCCGCAGGAGCAGCAGTGCGTTGAGAACTCGAGCCAGGTCAAGGGTGACGAGACGCTCTCGCACCTCCTGGACAACGCGATCTCCGGCAACGGCGCGACGAACCACTGACGCCTCCAGAGCGTCCAGTACGCTGACCCGGCCCTGGGGTCTCCCCCCGGCGCCCTTGACCACGCGCCCCTGACCGATTCGGTCAGGGGCGCGTGGTCATTTCAGGGAATTCGCCCCCGCCCGGACGGCCGCGACTTCAGAGAACGATAATCACACTCTCGGACCGCAGAATTCACCCGTCTTGAACGCTGCATATAGCTTCGCTATTGCGCGATCAGCGTGAATCTCCCGGGCTGCGGGCATTCTCGCCAAAATACACCCCGCAGCATGCAAGAATTTCCGAAAAGTCAACCTCCACCAGGAGGTGTACTGATATGTGCGCTGCCAAGAAGGCTGCTCTCGTCATCGCCACCGCCGGTCTCGGCGCCGGTGCCGCCGCAGGCTCCGCCGCCGACAGCGAGGCCGCGGGCGTCGCGACCCACTCCCCGGGCGTCCTCTCCGGCAACCTGGTTCAGGTCCCGGTTCACGTGCCCGTCAACGTCGACGGCAACACCGTGAACGTCATCGGCCTCCTGAACCCGGCGTCCGGCAAGGAGTCGACCAACGCCTGTGCCGCCTGAACAAAGCGGGGGCCCCGTGGACATGAGTCCACGGGGCCCCTCACTCATGCCCAGTGCAGGTCAGAGCAGATCCAGGTCGAGGACCAGCAGGCCGTCGTGGTGACTGTGGTCGTGGCAGTACCAGTCACCGTGGTCGTTCCAGCAACGGTCGGCAGCAGCCGTCCGCGAGCCCGCCCGGTCCGAGGCCGCCGAGGCGGTACCGGCGATCGGGATGACCGCGGGGGCGGCGGCAGTGGCCGTGCGACCAAGAATCTTGCGCATTCTCACCTCCTGACGAGGTGGAATAGGACGCTAGTACGCATACTTCTCCACGCCGTCCGCCTCGACCTGCTGGGACTCTTGCAGCCGTCCGGGGGCCAGAGTTCGACCGAATGACGGAGCAGCGGATGCGGCCCGAACCGGCTCGCGCATCCGCGGTACGAGCGGCCCCTGCGCGAGGTGTCCCGGAATGCCAGAAGGCCGGCGTACGCGCGCCTGGCGCACATGCCGGCCTTCTGGCCACACTTCCGGCGCCACGAGGCGCCGCCCCGGTGGTCAGCCGCCGAGAGGCAGACCGCCGACCAGCGGAGCCGACTTGGCGGCGCCACTCAGCAGGTCCGTCGGCTTGCCGTCCTTGGCAGCGTTGACGGCGTGCGCGGTCTTCGTCACGGCATTCAGCAGCGGCTTCGCGACCGGACCGTCCAGCGGCTGGTTGGCGTTCACGGCGTCCGCCAGAGTCTGAACACCGGTGTTCAGACTCATGGACCCCTCGGGGGCAGCCATCGCCGGGGACACGGATCCCGCGGCAGCTCCCGCAGCGATCACCGAAACAGCAAGGGCCGATGCGGCCTTCATGTACTTCATTCTCATTAATCCCTTTTTGTGGTGGCGTAATCCGCGACCTTGGCATCCCGCGACACTTTGATGCTGCTCTTCGGTGTCACTGACACCATGGCTAACGAAGCCCCGTGCGCCGGGAAACTAAAAGTGCATGCCTTCTTGCCGATTCACTCGAATGCCCGGAACAAAAGCGCGCTGGGGCAGGTTCCGTAAAATCCGCCCCAGCACTGCCTTGCGAGCACTTCAGCTCTGGGTGACCCGGCCGCGACGGGCAAGCAGCAGACCGCCGCCGAGCAGGGCGGCACTGATGGCGGCCGCGGCACCGACCTGGCCGACGCCCGTGTGGGCCAGGGCCGGCTCCTTGATATCCGCGCGGGGCTTGTCCGCGGGGGCCCCGGGGGCCGGAGGATTGTCGGCCGTCGGCGGCTTGTCAACCGGGGGCTCGTCGACCGGCGGCTTGTCAACCGGCGGCTCGTCGACCGGCGGCTTGTCAACCGGCGGCTTGTCAACCGGCGGCTCGTCGACCGGCGGCTCGTCGACCGGCGGCTTGTCAACCGGCGGCTTGTCAACCGGCGGCTTGTCCTTGGGCGGCACCGAGGTGCCGTTGGCGCACTCGTTACCGATCGTCGGGTTGAGGAGCGCGATGACATCCACGGTGTTGCCGCACGCGTTCACCGGCACCTCGATCGGCACCTGCGCGTTGTTGCCGGAACCGACGCCAGGCGAGTGGCTCGTCTCCGACTGTGCAGTCGCACCCGAGGGGCTGCCGTGGTGACCCGAGTCGCCGTAGCCGCCCGGGCTGCCGTGCTGGCCGTGGTGACCGGAGTCGCCGGGACTGCCGTGCTGGCCCTGCTGGCCCGAGTCGCCGTAGCCGCCCGGGCTGCCGTGCTGGCCGTGCTGGCCCGAGTCGCTGTGGCCGCCGGGACTGCCATGCTGGCCCGAGTCGCCGCGGTGGCCGCCGGAGACATTGGCGCACGAGTTGCCGATGGTCGGGTTCAGGAGCCCGATCACATTGACCGTGTTGCCACAGGCGTTCACCGGCACGTGAACCGGGGCCTGGACGTTGTTGCCGGAGAGCACTCCCGGCGAGTTCGTGGTCGCGCCGCCGGCCTCAGCGTCCGCGTGTGCGGCGCCACCGGACATCGCGAGGACTCCGGAGGCGGCCGCCGCAGCGAAGACACTCCTACTCAAAACCTGTCGCACTTTGCCGTTCCCTGTCTTCCATGCTTGCGGCGAGCCGAATGCCCACGCACGAGGATTTCCAGTTGGCCCCCGAGCGCATGGCGTGCGCTTGGGGGCCAACTGGGTCCAAACACTTAACGGTGAAGCTGGGTCTTACTTGTTGATGCAGACGTTGCCGAACGCGGGGTTCAGCAGGCCAACCACGTTCACAGTGTTGCCGCAGAGGTTCACCGGAACGTGCACGGGGATCTGCACGCTGTTGCCCGAGAGGACACCCGGGGAGTGGCTGGTGATGCCCTTGGCTTCGCTGTCCGCGAGGGCCGGGGAGGCGACACCGACGGCCATGAGCGAACCGGCGATGAAGGCGGCGGTCTTCAGGTACTTCATTGTTATTGAACCTTTCCGGCGACGACGCCCTATACAGCCACGTCCTTCGCGCTGCACGAGTCTGTTCTTCACGCCCGTAGCGTCGCCGTCGACATCGGTAACGATCCGATTCCACTGAGGAAACTCAATAAATTAAGCTATCTTTGCGCTATCACCCGAACGCCGCACAATCAGGTCGCCACAGCTCAGGCAGCTGGGTATCGCCCGAACTGCGGGCAGGGAACCAGCCGTTGTGCCTAACCGATGACACGGGGCGCACGTAACGAAAGTCGAAAATTACTCTATTGAACGGGAGGGTCGGCGGCGGGCGCTGGAGTCAGTGGGCTGCGGCCTGGGCCGCGTACCAACGGCCGTCGCGCTGCTGGGCGAGGTGGTGGGCGGCGAGGCCGTCCACGTGCCGGGTGATGGTGGCCCGCTGGTAGCCGACGACGCCGCTCAGCTCGTCGACGCTCGCTCCGGTGTCTCCACAGGTCCTCAAGTGCTGCCAGGTGCGTTCGGCGGGGCGGCCGATTCCGCCGGCCTGGACCGGCCTGAAGACGATCTTCTCGTCGACGGCGCCGGTGCCCGCGCTCTCACTCGGCCTGGTCCTCGTGACCGGACGCGGGGTGCGGTTGACCCGGCGGTGGCGACGGCCCTTCTGCTTGCGACGCTTCCGCATCGGCATGGGCTGCTCCGTCCTTGAGTGGGGGTGCTGTGTGGCCTCTGGACGCCGTGAGGTGCTCCTGCGCTGCACAGGAGCACCTCACGGGCTGTGTCCGTCGGCGGGTGCGGTGTGAAGGGCTCCGGCGCCCTACTCGGATCCGGTGAACTCGTCCACGTCCGCGAAGCTTCCGTCCGCGACGATCTCGGGAACGGAGATGGGGAGCCCCAGCGGCTGGTCGGCCGAGTCGGCGTGGGCGGAGGGCGCGGGGGTGATGAGAGCCGCCACCACTCCGGCTGCGAGGGATGCGACAGCGGCCATGCTTCGTTTCTTCATGTCCTGCCAACGGCGGACGCGGCCACAAGTCACGGACATATCAAAAGACAACGCCGGTACGGCGCGTACGTCGCCCTGTCCGCGGCCCGGGTCGCGGGGCCTTCGCGCCCTCTCAGGAGACGACATCGAGCACCGGCTCGGAGACCGATCGGGCCTGGCGGGGCACGGACCTCAGGTAGTTGGCCGTCTCCAGTGGCTGGTCCGTGAAGAACCGTGCCGCCAAGTCCGCGACCTCGTCGGCCCGTTCTAGGACGACCCAGTGGTCGGCGTCCCGGATGGTGGTGAAACGACTGCTCTGGATGGTCGCCGCGAAGGTGCGCTGCCGTTCGGCGGAGGTCACGGTGTCGTGCTCCCCGGTGAAGACCAGCGTCGGCACGCCGGACAGACCGCCGGAGAAGTCGGGCCGGTCCCCCAGCGAGCGCTCCAGCGAATCCGCGGCGTGCGGCGAGTGCGCGACGGCATGCAGCATGGACCGCCTGACGTACCGGAAGGCGAGCTCCCTGCGGGTCACATGACGGTCCGGGTCGACACACATCAGCGCCTCGGCGACCAGCGTGGCGAAGCCCTCGGTGTCGCCTGCGGCCAGCCGGCCGGTGGCCCGCCGCCAGTGGGCCCGCTGCTCGTCGCTGATGTACGTCGGTACGCCGCCGAGGATCAGCCGGGCGATGCGCCGGGGGTTGCGCTGCGCGCAGCCGAAGGCCAGTGCGGCGCCGTAGGAGAAGCCGAACAGGTTGACCCGCGGTACGTCGAGATCCTCGATGATCTGCGTGACGGCGGTGCACAGGAGCTCCGCGCTGGGGCCGGGTGGCAGCGGGGCCGCGGTGCCCATGCCCGGCAGGTCCGCGGTCACGATGGTCGCCATCGGGCCCAGCCGGTCCTCCAGCTGGGGCCAGCCGAGCATGCCCTGCAGCGCACCCCCGAGGACCAGGACCGGTTCGGTGCGCGCATCGGTCTGCCGCAGCACGCGGTAGGCGTAAGGCAGCCCGTTCACCGACAGGGATCGGACGACTTCCTCGGGCATGCGCCTCTTCCTTCTGGTGGTCTAGCTGGTCTGGGGGGTGTCGTTGGGATCAGCCCCGCTCCCTGATCCGGCCTTGATCCGAACGACACTCCCTAGGCCCGGGTGAGGACAAGTGCGGCGTTGTGGCCGCCGAAGCCGAGCGATGTCTTGACCGCGCAGTCGAATGCCGCGGGCCTGGCGGCGCCGCTGACGACATCGATCAGGATCTGCGGGTCGGGCGTGTCCAGATTGACGGTCGGGGGGACGAGTTGGTGCTCCAGGGCGAGGACGGTCAGCGCGGTCTCGATGCCGCCGGCCGCGCCCAGCGTGTGGCCCGTCATTGCCTTCGTCGACGTAACGAGCGGATGCGTGCCCAGGGTTCGGTGCAGCATGGTCGCTTCGATCAGGTCGTTGAATACGGTCGAGGTGCCGTGCGCGTTGACGTGGCCGATGTCGGACGCGACGGCGCCCGCGTCGGCCATCGCGGTGCGCAGCGCGCTCTCGATGCCCCGCCCCTCGGGATCCGGTGCCACGGTCGAGTACGCGTCACTGGAGGCCCCGTATCCGGCGACGTGGGCCCGGATGCGGGCGCCGCGTGCGCTGGCGTGCTCGGGGCGTTCCATCACGAGGAGACCGGCGCCCTCACCGACCACGAAACCGTCCCGGTCCGCGTCGAACGGCCGGCAGGCCGCCGCCGGGTTGTCCCGGCGGGTGGAGACCGCCTTCATCTGGCAGGCACTGGCGATCAGCAGCCGCGAGCGGACCGACTCCGCGCCACCGGCGACGACGATGTCGCAGGCGCCGGTGCGCAGCAGCTGGTGCGCGGTGCCGATCGCGACGGTGCCCGATGAGCAGGCGGTGGACACCGCGAGGCTCGGCCCACGGGCACCGATGTCCATGCAGACGCTGCTGGCCGCGCTGTTGACGACGGTGAGCGGGGCGAGCTTGGGCGAGACGCGGCGCGGGCCCTTCGCGGCGAGTACGGCGGACTGCTCGTCGTAGAAGGCCAGTCCGCCGTGGGCGGACCCGATGACGACGGCGACGCGGCCGCCGTCCCACACGGAGGCGTCGAGCCCCGCGTCGGCGACGGCCTCGCGCGCGGCGACCACGGCGAGCTGGGAGAACCGGTCCATCAGCCGCTGCGCCGCCACACCGAGGATCAGCGCGGTGTCGAGGTCATCGACGCCGTACATGAAGTCGCACGGCAGGTCGCGGAGCTCCTCGCGCCGGGACACGGAGGTGGGTGCGATGCCCTCGGTGACGCCCTGCCACGCGGCTTTGACCCCGACACCCGCGGCGGTGACCAGGCCCAGGCCCGTCACCGCCGCGCTGAAGGGCTTCTGCGCGGGCGCCGTCACACGAGAATCTTGCTGTGTACGAGCTCGACGAGCTGACCGACGGTGTCCCGCGAGGTCAGTGCGGCGTCCCCGAGGTCGATCTCGAGACGGTCCTCGATGAGGAGCCGGAATTCCTCCAGGGCCAGGGAGTCCATGCGCAGTTGGTGGAGCGACACCTCGGGCTGGACGGCTGCGGGATCGACTCCGAATTTCTGCACCATGAGCGTGCTGACTTCTTCTGCCGCACTCACCATTCGGCACTCCTTCGCATTCGTACACGATGTTGCCAACCGCATGTTGGTGCGTACGTGTCGGCGAATCTGGCTGAGTTGAACGGCAACCTTTATACGCGCTCACCCGGACGGTCTCTTACATCGTTCGCTCAATGCGGTGAGTAATCGCTTCTGTGTACGAAGCCTCAAGTGCCTTTCGGGGCACCGGCGTTACCGATCGAATACGACGGTCACCGGCGCGTGGTCCGACCAGCGGAGGTCGTGACTGGCCGCCCGTTCGACGTACGCCTTGACGGCCCGATCCGCCAGCCTGCCGGTCGCCACCGCGTAGTCGATGCGCCAGCCCGAGTCATTGTCGAAGGCCCTGCCGCGATACGACCACCAGGAATACGGGCCCTCCTGGTCCGGGTGCAGCGCGCGCACCACGTCGACGTACGCCGCCTCCTCGAAGACCTGCGTGAGCCAGGCCCGCTCCTCGGGCAGGAACCCGGAGTTCTTCTTGTTCGCCTTCCAGTTCTTGAGGTCGGCCTCCTGGTGGGCGATATTCCAGTCGCCGCACACCAGCACCTCGCGCCCGTCGGCCGCGGCGCGCTCCTTCAGCCCCTGGAGATACGGCAGGAATTCCGCCATGAACCGGATCTTCTCGTCCTGCCGCTCCGTGCCGACCTCACCGGAGGGCAGGTAGAGGCTGGCGACCGTGACGCCGGGGAGGTCCACCTCGACATACCGACCGCTCCCGTCGAATTCACTGCTGCCGAAGCCGACCCGCGTGCGCTCCGGCGCCCGCCGCGTATAGAGCGAGACGCCCGCGCGCCCCTTGGCGGCCGCGGGGGCGTGCACGACATGCCAGCCCGCCGGTTCGCGCACCTCGTCCGGGAGCTGGTGCGGCTCGGCCCGTACCTCCTGGAGACAGATCACATCGGCCGAGGTCTCCGCCAGCCAGGGCACAAAACCCTTTTTCGCGGCGGCGCGCAGCCCGTTCACATTTACGCTGGTCACAGTGAGCATCCGGGCACAATACCGACATCGAAGCGCAGTCGACCCCGACAATGCATAGCTGTACGATTGCTCGTATGAATATCCAGACTTGTTCCTACGACCACCCCGACGCGGTCAAGCTCGAAGCCCAGGTGCAGCAGGAATACATGCGGCGCTACGACGACGGCGAGGGCGACAGCACACCGCTCGACCCCTCCATGTTCGAGCCACCACGGGGCATCTACCTCATCGCGTACGACGACCGGGACCGCGCTGTCGCCACCGGCGCCTGGCGCTCCCAGGAGGAGAACGGCGAGGGATACGCGGTAGGCGACGCCGAGATCAAGCGCATGTACGTGATACCGGACTGCCGCAGCCTCGGGCTCGCGCGGCGCATCCTCGCCCTCCTGGAGGCGGACGCCCGCGCGACCGGCCGCATCCGGATGGTGCTGGAGACGGGCACCCAGCAGCCCGAGGCCATCGCCCTGTACACGTCGAGCGGTTACCTCCCGACCCCGAAGTTCGGCCACTTCCGCGAGTACGAGGACAGCCGCTGCTTCGCCAAGCCACTCACGCCGTGATGCCGCCGCGTGGTCCGCGGGGCGGTCCTAGTACGCCGCAGTGAACCTGGTCCGGTGATGCTTGGGCCGCTCCGCCTCGTCCAGCAGCACCACCGCGAGGTCCTCCATGGAGATCACCGAGTTACCCTCGGCATCGACAAGCAGCTCGTCTGCGCCCGTCCGGTACGTACCGGTACGCTCCCCCGGCTCCAGCAGCGCGGCCGGGCTCAGATAGGCCCAGTCCACCCCAGGTTCGGCGGCGCGGACCACTTCCAACTGCTCTTTGCACGCCAGCGCGATGGGGCGCCAGGACGCGGGGAAGCCAGGGCCGTCGATCACGGCGACACCGCCGGCGCCGGGCAGCGTCAGGCTGCCCGCGCCACCGACGACCAGCAGCCGGACGCCGGTACGGGCGACCCCGGCCAGCAGCGCCTCGGTGGTCGGGCGGAGCTCACCCTCGCGGCCCGGGGCCGGCCGGGTCGCCGTGATCACGAGGTCCTGGCCCGCGCTCAGCGCGGCCACGTCCTCGACGCTGGCCGCGTCACCGGCCCTGGCGATGGCGGCGGCGTCCAGCTCATGGAAGCGGGCCGGGTCACGCACCACGGCGGTGACCTCGTGCCCGCGCGACAGCGCCTCGGCCACCACTCGGCTCCCCAGGTTTCCGGCCGCCCCGAACACGGCGATGCGCATGGCTCGCGCTCCTCTCCACATCTTCACGCATGACATCTTCACGCATGGATTGCTTAGCTCCAAGCAATATACCTTACCGCTAAGCTACTTTCGGGGTCGCGAGCGCCCCGGTTCCAGGAAGTGGGCGACGCGGGCGGCCCGTACGGCGGAGGGCGGAACTGACGGTCCGACAGACTCGGGGCACAAAAATGAGCTCCCGCCCGATCTGAACGATCGGGCGGGAGCTCATCAACTGCTGCGGTGGACCTGTGGGGATTTGAACCCCAGACCCCCTCGATGCGAACGAGGTGCGCTACCAGACTGCGCCACAGGCCCTTGCAACGAGAGAAACTCTAGCACTCCGATCGGGGTGCTTGGAAATCCGTTCCCCGCAGGTCACTCATTGACCGCGCGGGGTCGGCCGTCGTCCGCGTACTGGTCGAAAAGCGGCGTGCGGCCCCGGTCGCGGTTGCGTCGCGGTGGAGCGGTGCGCTGACGCGGAGGCTGCTCGGCGGCGGGCGCCGGCTCCGCGTCGGGAGTCGGTTCGGCGGTGCTCGACCGCGCCGAGCTCCAGGTGTTCGGGTCTCCGAAGTCCACACTGCCCGTGGCGCGCGGCGCGACCGGGGCGGTGACGTACGTCGGCAGCGGGACCGGCACCGGGTCCCAGCTCTCACCGCGCGCCGAGCCCCGCTCGCGCTCACGCTGCTGATCGACCCACTCCGCGTGGTCCGTCTGCTCCACCAGGGCGCGACGGCCCGCCTCCTGCGGGGAGACCGCGGGCGCCGGTTCCGGTTCCGGCCGTACGGTGGGCTCCTCGTCCGGCTCCGCGCCGGCCTGGCGCCGCCCCTGGTGCGGGCGGCGCTCACGCAGCCGCTGCGCCGCCACTTCGGCCCTGCGCCGGTCCATGGTGAAGGCGAAGCGCCGCCGCTCCTGCGTCCGCAGATGCACGATGTACATGCTCAGCAGGAACGCGGGGATCGCCGGCGCCCACAGGGCGCGCAGGCCGCCGACCGCCGCGACGATCGCGCCCACGGTGAAGACGACGAAGAGGACCACGGTGGTGCGCCGACGGCGCGCGAGGACCTTCGAGCGCCGGGCCCGTTCGGCGGCTGCGCCGGTAGTGCGCGCGCGCCGCTCCTCTCGTGCGCCCTGCCGCGCACTCTGGCGCGCGCTCTCCCGCGCCTCTTCGCGCGCGTGCTCCCGCGCGTCTTCCTCCCGTGCTCCTTCTCGTGCTTCTTCGCGCGCCTCCTGGCGTGCTTCCCGAGCCTTTTCGCGCGCTTCTTCCCGCGCGTCGGGGCGTTCGGTCTGCATCGGGGGCGCGGCAAAGGCCCGGACGTCGACGGAACTCATTCGGTCCGTGACGGCATCCGGGTCCACGTCGGGCTGCGCCTCACCAGCGGTGCGGTCCTGCAGCTCCTTGGCGTATCGGCGCTCCATGGCCGCCCGTCCGGACAGCAACCGGATGGCGGTGCTGAAGCGTTCCGTCGGACGGGCCTCATTGAGCTCGTCCTGCCTGCGGAGCCACATCGGCACCAAGTAGGCGGCCCAGGCCCCGACGATGACTGCGTAGATGAGGCCACTGCTACTCACACCCCACACCGTAGAGGGGTCTGCGCTGGGCCATCCGCCAATTGGCCCGGTGTGTCGCACGATCTGGCTGATAACTCGAACTTTTTTGTGATTGATCGGATCAGCAGGCTGCTTTTGTGGGTGCGCATACGATCAGTAGGCGATCAATTTCGAACACTTATTTCATTTCTGAGGTGTCCCCGGCCGTGCTCGGCGCCAGCGGGAGAGCAGCCCTTCGGGTACCTCTTCCGCCGTGAGTGCGAAGACCAGATGGTCACGCCATCCACCGTCGATGTGGAGATAGCGGGGGCGCAGGCCCTCCTCACGGAATCCGAGTTTTTCCACCACCCTGCGGCTGGGGACGTTCTCGGGGCGAATGCAGACCTCGATGCGGTGCAGACCGACCGACCTGAAGCAGTGGTCGACGGCGAGGGCGACGGCCGTGGGCATCACACCTCGGCCCGCCACGTCACGGTCGACCCAGTAGCCGATGTGCCCCGAGCACATCGACCCCCAGGTGATCCCGGCGACCGTCAACTGGCCCGCCAGCCGACCCCGGTACTCGATGACGAAGGGCAGCATCCGGCCCGCGTTGGCCTCGGCGCGCAGATGACGGACCATCTGCCGGTAGGTGGGGCGCAGGGCGACCGGGCCCGCGGGGGCGGGCGGCGGGATCGTCGCCTCCCAGGGGCGCAGCCAGTCGCGGTTGCGCCGGTTGACGTCGCGCCAGTTCCGCTGGTCGCGCAGCCTTATCGGGCGGAGGACGACGTCGCCGTCCGCCAGGTCGACGGGCCAGGGTGAACCGTTCAGCTCGGGCTCCCGAGTCGCGGGGTGCCGGGGTGGTCGCCGCCCCTGAGCTGGTCGACGGCGTGCGTCAGGAGCCGGTCCAGGACTGCGAGGCCGTCGCGCACCCCGCCGGTGGAACCGGGCAGGTTGACGATCAGGGTCCGGCCGGCGACGCCTGCGAGGCCGCGGGAGAGCACGGCGGTAGGGACCTTCGCCAGCCCCTGGGCGCGGATCGCCTCGGGGATGCCGGGGATCTCGTAGTCGAGGACGCGGCGGGTGGCCTCGGGGGTCCGGTCGGTGGGCGAGATGCCGGTGCCGCCGGTGGTGACGATGACGTCGCACGCGGCGGCGACGCCCGCGCGCAGCGCCGCCTCCACCGGGTCGCCGTCCGGGACGACCTCGGGCCCCGCGACCTCGAAGCCCAGCGCGGTCAGGGCCTCGGCGATCAGCGGGCCGCCCCGGTCGGCGTAGACACCGGCGGACGCCCGGTTGGACGCGGTGACGACGAGGGCTCTGAGAGGGGCTCGCTCGGCGGTGGTCATGAACGGCTCCAGTCGCCGGACTTGCCGCCCGTCTTCTCCTCGACCCGGACATCGGTGATGACCGCGCCCTTGTCGACCGCCTTCACCATGTCGATGACGGTGAGCGCGGCGACCGTGACAGCGGTCAGCGCCTCCATCTCGACGCCCGTACGATCGGTCGTGCGCACCGTGGCGGCGATCTCCACGGCGTCGTCGGCGACGGACAGGTCGAGCTTCACGCCGGAGAGCGCCAGCGGATGGCACAGCGGGATCAGGTCGGGCGTCCGCTTGGCGCCCATGATGCCCGCGATACGTGCCGTGGCGAGCGCGTCGCCCTTGGGGACGCCCTCACCGCGCAGCAGCTCGACGACGCGCGGCGAGACGAGAACACGTCCGGTGGCACGGGCGGTGCGCGCGGTGACGTCCTTGGCCGATACGTCGACCATGCGGGCCGCGCCCGCCTCGTCGATGTGGGTGAGCCGTTCGTGCGTACTCATTACGTGTGGCGCTCCCGGTCAGGGCCTGTGAGGGCAGACACGCTACCCCCACCGGACCCCTGTCACCCGAGCAGGACCACAACGACCTCCGCGCCGGGCTCCAGCGAGGTGGTCTCCTCGGGAACGGTGATCAGCGCGTCGGCCAGGGCGAGGGCCGCGACCAGGTGCGATCCGGCGCCGCCGACGGGCGTGACGGTGCCCGACTCCTCGTCGTACGTACCGCGCAGGAACTGGCGTTTGCCCGCCGGGGAGCCGAGCGGCTTGTCGGCGCGCAGCGTGGCGCGGGCCGTGGGGCGGTGGACGTCCTTGAGGCCCATCAGGGCGCGGATCGCGGGACGCACGAACAGCTCGAAGGAGACGTACGAAGAGACCGGATTGCCGGGGAGCGCCAGCAACGGGGTGTGGTCGGGGCCGATGGAGCCGAAGCCCTGGGGCTTGCCCGGCTGCATCGCGAGCTTGCGGAAGTCGATGCCGCTGCCCGGCTCGTCCTCGTCGCCGACGGACGAGAGCGCCTCCTTGACCACGTCGTACGCGCCGACGCTGACGCCACCGGTGGTGACGATCATGTCGGCCCGGATCAGCTGGTCCTCGATGGTGGCGCGGAGCGTCTCGGCGTCGTCGGTGACGGCACCGACGCGGTAGGCGATGGCTCCGGCGTCCCGGGCGGCGGCGGTCAGCGCGAAGCTGTTGGAGTCGTAGATCTGCCCCTGGCCCAGCTCCTCGCCGGGCTGGACCAGCTCGCTGCCGGTCGACAGGACGACGACGCGGGGGCGCGGGCGGACCATGACGGTGGCGCGGCCGATGGCGGCAAGCAGTCCGATCTGCGGCGGGCCCACGATCGCGCCGGCCTCCAGGGCGAGGTCGCCGGCCTGGACGTCGCTGCCGCGGGCGCGCACATGGGCTCGGGCCTCGACGGGGCGATGGACACGGACTTCGCCCGACGCGTCCTCGGGCGAGGCGCTGTGCGCGCGCATCGTGGCGGCGGGGCCGCCGCCCGTACCGCCGTCGGTCCACTCGACCGGGACGACGGCCTCGGCGCCGGGCGGCAGCGGGGCTCCGGTCATGATGCGGGCGGCCTCGCCGGGGCCGACGGTGAGCAGCTCGCCACTACCGGCCGCCACATCGCCGATCACCGTGAGGACGGCGGGGAACTCCTCGCTCGCGCCCGCCACATCGGCGGTGCGCACCGCGTACCCGTCCATCGAACTGTTGTCGAAGGGGGGCAGCGCCACGGGCACCGTCACGTCCTCGGTGAGGACACAGCCCTGGGCGTCCGGCAGTTGCAGCTCGATGGGTTCGAGCGGGCGGACCGCGGCGAGGATGTCCTCCAGGTGCTCGTCCACCGACCAGATGTGGCCGTCCTGTCCGGTGGACGCTGCCGGCGACGCTGTGGTGCTGCTCAAGGTGCTACATCTCCTCGGTGACGTAACTGCGAAGCCAGGTCCGGAAGTCCGGGCCCAGGTCTTCACGTTCGCACGCGAGTCTGACAATGGCACGCAGATAGTCGCCGCGGTCACCGGTGTCATAGCGCCGGCCCTTGAAGACGACGCCGTGCACCGGGCCGCCGACCGTCTCGTCCTGGGCCAGCTCCTGGAGGGCGTCGGTGAGCTGGATCTCGCCGCCGCGGCCGGGCTCGGTCTTGCGCAGTATTTCGAAGACACCGGGGTCCAGGACATAACGGCCGATGATCGCGTAGTTGCTGGGCGCGTCGGCCGGGTCGGGCTTCTCGACGAGACCGGTGATCCGTACGACATCGCTGTCCCCGGTCGCCGCGACGGCCGCGGAGCCGTAGAGGTGGATCTGCTCGCGGTCGACCTCCATGAGGGCGATCACGCTGCCGCCGTGCTCCTCCTGGACCTGGATCATCCGGGACAGCAGGGGGTCGCGCGGGTCGATCAGGTCGTCACCGAGGAGTACGGCGAAGGGCTGGTCACCGACGTGCGGCGCGGCGCACAGCACCGCGTGGCCCAGGCCCTTGGGGTCGCCCTGGCGGACGTAGTGCATGGTGGCGAGGTCGCTCGACTCCTGCACTCTTGCCAGGCGTTCGGCATCGCCCTTGCGCCCCAGAGCCGACTCCAGCTCGTAGTTGCGGTCGAAGTGGTCCTCAAGGGGGCGCTTGTTGCGGCCGGTCACCATGAGAACGTCGGAGAGACCGGAGGCCGCGGCCTCCTCGACCACGTATTGGATGGCCGGCTTGTCCACGACGGGCAGCATCTCTTTGGGAGTGGCCTTCGTCGCCGGCAGGAATCGGGTTCCGAGACCGGCGGCGGGGATGACAGCCTTGCTGATCCTGGGGCGGGACTGAGTCATGGGCAGAACGATATCCGTTGCGTATGGGCGGAAGATTAGGCTCCGGTCAATAAATTCTCATACGAGGGGTTTGTGAAGCCGCTGTGCTGTGTGACGAGCCTGACAAGGCCGGGTTGCGAAGAGAACTCGTCGACATGAGGAACCGGTTGACCAGGGATGACGTCCAGGAGACGGATGCCGCTCTGGCCCGGCGGGCGCTGCTGCTGCCGGAGCTCGTCGACGCCAGGACCGTGGCCGCGTATGTGTCCATCGGGCGCGAACCGGGTACCCACGCGCTCCTCGACGCGCTGCGCGCGCGGGGCGTACGGGTGCTGCTTCCGGTGCTCCTGGCGGACAACGATCTGGACTGGGCCGAGTACCGGGGCGCGGACCGGCTCGTGCGCGCCCGGCTCGGACTTCTGGAGCCGGGGGGCGCGCGGCTCGGCGTACACGCCGTCCTCGAAGCGGACGCGGTGCTGCTGCCCGGCCTCGCCGTGGACAGCCGCGGGATGCGGCTGGGGCGGGGCGGTGGCAGTTACGACCGAGTGCTCGCCCGGCTGGACGCGGCCGGCGTGACGCCGTATCTGGTGGTGCTCCTGTACGACAACGAGGTGGTCGCGCGGGTCCCGAAGGAGCCGCACGACCACCCCGTACGCGCCGTGGTGACGCCCGGTGGCGTCAGGCGCTTTACGGCCTGAGCACCAGCTTGTCGGAGGTGCTCTTCTCGACGGCTTCATCGGTGAACGCCCAGTCGAGCAGCTGGCCCTTGGCCCACTTGTCCGTCTGGTCGGTGTAGTGCGCGCTGTAGGCGTGCCCCGACGCACCGGTGAGGTTGATCCAGCGGGACTTGTCGAGGTCGTTCAGGTTCACCACCATCCGCATGGACGGCACCCACAGGACCTCGTAGCCGCCCGCCGCGTTCCAGCCGGTGGCGTTGACCGCGGCCTCGCCGCCGCCCAGGTTCCACGGGCCGCGGTTCAGCATCCACCGCAGAACGCCGGGTCCTTCGGTGCCCAGCGTCTGATTCTTCAGGGTCAGCTGGTGCAGCCGGCCCCAGCTCCAGGTGTCGACGTCCTTGCCGAGCTTCGCCGTCAGCTCCCAGCGGGCGTCCTTCATCGCACGGTCGAGCAGTTCGTCCCGGGTGTCGGTCGCCGTGTTCAGACGGTTGCCCGGCGCCTGCCACCACTCGTTGTTCTCGTCCGTCAGCATCTTGCGGACGACCTCGTACCAGCGGTCGCCCCCGTCGGGCTGCGCCGTGTCCGGGTCGCGCTGACCGCACTCGCGCACCCGCTCGTCGGCGTCGTCGACCGGGCCCGAGCTGTCGGCGGGGCGGACGATCAGGCACTGGCCCTTGACCCGCAGTTCCTTGGGCATCTTGTTGCCGAAGGCCAGCATGAGGACGTTGCGCCACACGGAGTTGAAGTACGCGGCGGCGGCGGAGTCCGGCTCCTGCGTGTAGTCCCAGCCCTCAAGGAGCTTCTGCGTCTCACGGACGTTCGAATCCGAGACATCGATCTTCAGCAGGTAGGGCGTGAGCAGCTTGGCGATCTCGCTGCTGTTGTCCCCCTGCATGATGCGCATGTCCTCGGTCGAGATCTTGACGCCGTCCTTGATCTTCGACTCGATGAGGTCGTTGATCCGCTGGCTGCGCGCGCCGTAGCCCCAGTCCTTGGTGAGCAGGTACGGGTACTTCTTCTGGTCGATCACGGCCTGGTTTGCGGTGACGATGTAGCCGCGCTTCGGGTTGTACTCGTACGGCAGCTCGTCCTGCGGGATGAACCCGGACCAGCGGTATCGGCGGTCCCAGCCCGCTGCGGGCATCGTGCCGTCGCCCGCGGCCCTGATCGGGATGCGGCCCGGGGCCTGGTAGCCGATGTTGCCCTTGGTGTCGGCGTAGATGAGGTTCTGCGAGGGGACCTCGAAGTGGCCCGCAGCCGCGCGGAAGCTCTTGAAGTCCTTGGCCCGGTTCAGCTCGAACACGGCGTCCATCGACTTGCCGGGCATCAGTGCGGTCCACTTGAGGGAGATCGCGTAGCCGTCACCGCGGTCGGGCGCGGCGTTGGCGACCGGGGCCTTCTCGCCGACCTTCTCCAGCTCGTCGCTGCGGTCGGAGACCAGTGGGCCGTTGTTGGTGGAGCGGACGGTGATTTTCTTCGACTTGCCGCCGGCGACCTTGATGGTCTCCTCGCGGGTCGTGAAGGGCTTCTGCTTGCCGTCGTAGAGGTAGCTCTCGCCGGTGATCTTCTCCAGGTAGAGATCGGTGACGTCGGCGCCCAGATTGGTGAAGCCCCAGGCGATGTCCTTGTTGTGGCCGATGATCACGCCGGGCAGACCGGCGAAGGTGTTGCCGGCGACGTCGTACTTGCACTCCGCGGTGATGCTGCGGCAGTGCAGACCCATCTGGTACCAGGTCGAGGGCAGCTGGGGGGCCAGGTGCGGGTCGTTGGCGAGCAGCGGCTTTCCGGTGGTCGTGTACTGGCCGGAGACGACCCAGGAGTTGGATCCGATGCCGCTGCCGTTCGGGCCGAGCAGGGCGGGGATCTCGTCGAGGGCGTCGGAGACCCGGGAGAGCTGGCTCTGGAAGCCCTGGGTGCCGTTCGACCCGTTCGACCCGTTCGACCCGCTGGTGCCTGCGCCGCCCGTGCCGGTGCCCGAACCGGTCCCGGCGCCCGCACCCGAGCCCGAGCCGTTCGCGCCGGCGGAGGCCTTCGGGTCGAACTTCTTCGTGATCTCGTCGACCGCGCCCTCCTGAACGACCGGCTTGTTGCGGTCGAAGGGATAGCCCGGGTAGAGGTCCTTGATCTGCTTGGTGGTCAGCCGGCTCGTCATCAGCGAACGGTCGATCTCGTCCTGCATGTTGCCGCGCAGGTCCCAGGCCATGGCCTTGAGCCAGGCCACCGAGTCGACGGGCGTCCACTTCTCGGGCTTGTAGTCGCTGGTGAGGCCCAGAGCGGCGTACTCGACCGAGAGGTCCTTGCCGTCGCGGCCTTCGAGGTACGAGTTGACCCCGGCGGCGTACGACTGGAGGTACTTCTTGGTCTCCGGCGACAGCTCGGTGTCGTACTCCTGCTGCGCGACCTGACGCCAGCCGAGCGTGCGCAGGAAGGTGTCGGTCTCGACCTGGCCGGAGCCGAACATCTCCGAGAGACGGCCCGACGTCATGTGACGGCGGACGTCCATCTCGTAGAAGCGGTCCTGCGCCTGGACGAAGCCCTGGGCGCGGAACAGGTCTTCGTCGGAGTCCGCGTAAATCTGCGGAATGCCGTAGCTGTCGCGCTTGACGTCGACGGGCCCGGAGAGGCCTTCGACCTCGATCGAGCCGGTGGTCTGCGGGAAGGAGGCGCGCACCGTACTGATGCTCCAGAACGTGCCATAGCCGACACCCGCAACAAGCGCCAACACCAACACGATCACAATCAGGCGGGCGCGACGCCCCTTCTTCTTCTTGCCGGAAGAGGCGGTGGTGTTGGCGGGCATCGCTGTCCTTCGAGGGGCAGGGTGGTCCTGGGGTGCTGGAGCAACCATAGGCGTAGCGCTCCTACGCTCCCGACGCGGTGCCTCCAACTGTGATCGTACGGATGATCGAGGGCGTCAAGGAAGCGTTAAAGATTAGGTAAGGTAACGAAGTACCGGCCGCCGGAGGAACGATCCGGCAGGTGTGCGAGGGAAGGAAACGTCCACTGACTGTCCATCAGCTCAATGAACTCCTGCTCATCTGCTCGCTCGTCCTGCTCTCCGCAGTCGCCGCCGTGCGTCTGTCGTCCCGCAGTGGCCTCCCCAGCCTGCTCATTTATCTCGGCATCGGTGTCGCGATAGGGCAGGACGGGATCTTCAACGTCAAGTTCGACAACGCCGAACTCACGCAGGTGATCGGTTACGCCGCACTCGTGGTGATCCTGGCCGAGGGCGGTCTGGGCACGAAGTGGAAAGAGATCAAGCCGGCGCTGCCCGCCGCTGTCGTCATGTCGACCTTCGGCGTCGCGGTGAGCGTCGGCGTCACAGCCGCGGCGGCGCACTATCTGGTCGGACTCGACTGGCGACAGTCCCTGATCATCGGCGCGGTGGTCTCATCGACGGACGCGGCGGCCGTCTTCTCCGTGCTGCGCAAGGTCCCGCTGCCCTCCCGGCTGACCGGTGTGCTGGAAGCCGAGTCGGGCTTCAACGACGCCCCCGTGGTCATCCTGGTGGTGGCGTTCTCGACCGCGGGGCCGGTGGACGCCTGGTACGTGCTGGTCGGCGAGATCGCTCTTGAGCTGGCGATCGGCGCGGCCATCGGGCTCACGGTGGGCTTGCTGGGCGCGTACGGCATACGGCGGGTGGCCCTGCCCGCCTCCGGCCTCTACCCGATCGCGGTCATGGCGATCGCGGTGGCCGCGTACGCCGCCGGCGCCATGGCGCACGGCAGTGGCTTCCTCGCCGTCTATCTCGCGGCCATGGTGCTGGGAAACGCCAAGCTGCCGCACTGGCCGGCGACGCGCGGGTTCGCGGACGGGCTCGGCTGGATCGCGCAGATCGGCATGTTCGTCCTGCTCGGCCTGCTGGTCACACCGCACGAGCTGCTGGACGACTTCTGGCCCGCCATGATCGTCGGTCTGGTGCTGACCATGGTGGCCCGCCCGCTGTCCGTGATGCTCAGCATGCTGCCCTTCCGACAGCCGTGGCGGGAGCAGGTACTCGTCTCCTGGGCGGGGCTGCGCGGGGCCGTGCCCATCGTGCTGGCCACCATCCCGATGGTGGCGGGCGTCGACGACAGCGGGCAGATCTTCAACATCGTCTTCGTGCTCGTCGTCGTCTACACCCTCGTCCAGGGGCCGACCCTGCCCTGGCTGGCGACCCGGCTGAAGCTCGGCGACACCGAGACGGGCGCCGCCGACCTGGGCATCGAGTCGGCGCCGCTGGAGCGGCTGCGCGGCCATCTGCTCTCGGTCGCGATCCCCGCGAAGTCGCGGATGCACGGCGTCGAGGTGGCCGAGCTGCGGCTGCCGCACGGGGCCGCGGTGACCCTGGTCGTCCGCGACCGAACCAGCTTCGTACCGCTGCCGACGACCGTGCTGCGGCGGGGCGACGAGCTGCTCGTGGTGGCGACCGATCCGGTACGCGACGCAGCGGAGCGACGGCTGCGGGCCGTCGGACAGGGCGGCAAGCTGGCCGGCTGGCTGGGAACCGGAGGGGGTAATTCTGGTTGATCGCAGGTTCTAAGGCTGCGTGACGGCTCTCATACGTAATCGCAGGCTCCACGGGCAGGATTGCCTGTAGCCTGAAGGTGTACTGATTTACCAACTCTGCCTGACGCAGAGCTGGCGCGACCGCACGGCGGCCGGCCCCCCTCGCAGTGGGTGTCCTGGTATCTACCGCAGGTCCTGCGCAAGAGGACAGCTCTCGGCGGCTCCCGCACGCTCGTACATTCGCGTGCACCCGCACATGTGCGGGCACAGGGGAGCGTCACCAGGTGGCGGAAAGGCAAGGACCGTGGCATCCACGGTCACCGCGAGCCGCCCCGGTTACGGGCAGCTGCTGCGCACACCGGGGGCATGGACCTACCTGCTCCCCGGCTTCCTGGCACGACAGCCCTTCGCGATGCTGACAATCGGCATCGTGCTGCTGGTGCAGCACACCACCGGCTCGTACGGAACGGCAGGCATCGTCGCCGCCGTCACCGGCGTTTCCATGGCACTGTTCGCACCGCAGAGCGGAAAACTGGCCGACCGTTTCGGCCAGAGCGCCGTCCTCATCCCGGGCATCCTGGTGCACACGGCGTCCGTAGTCACACTGACGGCGCTCGCCCTCGTGGACGCGCCCCTGTGGGCGCTGTTCGTCGCGGCCGTCCCCACCGGTGCTTCCGTGCCGCAGATCGGCCCGATGGTGCGGGCCCGCTGGGCCGCGAAGCTGGAGGGTTCGCCGCTGATGTCCACCGCGGCGGCCTTCGAGTCGGTGACGGACGAGTTCACCTTCGTCGTCGGACCGGTCCTCGCGACCGCACTGTGCACCGGCGTGCACCCGGCGGCCGGCCTGATCGCCGAGGCGACGCTGACCCTGGTCGGCGGCCTGTTCTTCGCACTCCAGCGGGAGACGCAGCCCAAGGTCGGACGCGTGAGCGCGTCCGACGGGCGCCGCGTCTCCGCGCTGTCCGTGCCGGGCGTGCGGGTGCTTGCCGTGGCCTTCCTCGGCATCGGCGCGGTCTTCGGCGGCATGCAGGTCTCACTGACCGCCTTCTCCGAGGAGATCGGCCGTCCCGGAGTGAACGGGCTGCTGTACGGCGTATTCGCCGCGGGCAACATGCTCGCGGGCATCGCGTGCGGCGCCATCGCCTGGAAGGTCGGGCCCCGGCGCCGGCTGATGTTCGGGTACGCCGGCCTGACGCTGGCCGCGTCCGGACTGTGGGCAGTGCACTCCGTGCCACTGCTCGCGGGTCTGGGGCTGCTGGTCGGACTGTGCATCGCGCCCGCGCTGATCACCGGCTACACGATGGTCGAGACCCTGGTGCCCGCCACGGCCCGCACCGAGGCCTTCACCTGGCTGACCGGCGCCGTCGCGCTGGGCCAGGCGGCGGCCGTCACGGTCGCCGGACAGCTGGCGGACGCGAACGGCGCGAGCGCCGGATTCCTGGTGCCGCTGGCCGGTACCGTGCTCGCCTTCAGCACGCTGGTAGCACTGCGCTCGCGGCTGCTGCCGAAGTCCTCGGGGCGGGTGGCGGCACGTGGCATGGGTCACCGAGTGCCGGTCACGGTGGACTGATCCAGCGGAATACGTCACTATGGACCGTCGTTAGCACTCATCGAGTGAGAGTGCCAGGAGGAGCAAGTGCCGACCTATCAGTATCAGTGCACCGAATGCGGCGAGGGCCTCGAGGCGGTGCAGAAGTTCACCGATGACGCCTTGACGGTGTGCCCCAGCTGCGAAGGACGCCTGAAGAAGGTGTTCTCGGCGGTCGGCATTGTCTTCAAGGGTTCCGGTTTCTACCGGAACGACAGCCGTGGCTCCTCGTCGAGCAGCACGGCGCCGACGTCGCCCGCGAAGACGGCCGCGTCGGCCTCGTCGACGTCGTCCGGTTCTTCCGGTTCCGGTTCTTCCGGATCGGGCTCCGAGTCGAAGTCGTCCTCGAACTCGGGCTCCTCGTCGAGCTCCAGCAGCTCGTCGAGCTCGTCCAGCAGATCCTCGGCCGCCTGACCCACCGCCTTACGACCTCGGGGGCAATAGTGCGCGGGTTCCCGGCGTTATGCGACTCCGCCTCCGGCGTTGTCGTCGGTCGACGACGCTCCGCGTCGCCTCCCTCCTCCGCCTTGGACGCGAAGCCGCATAACGCCGCTCGCTGATCCACGCTCCATTGCCCCCGAGGTCGTTACGCATGCCTCAGCAGGTCCCCGCCGTATCCGTACGGCGGGGACATCTGCATGTACGCGACGTATCCGTACGGCGGGAACTGCATGTACGCGCCCGAGGGGCCGCCGTGTGGACGCCGGGTCGGCCTCGCCAACTCCGCGTGCGGACGCCCGGCTAGTGTGATCGCCATGGTGAACGCAGAGATCGGCGTAATCGGCGGCTCGGGCTTCTACTCCTTTTTGGAGGACGTGACCGAGGTCCAGGTGGACACCCCCTACGGGAAACCGAGTGACTCCCTGTTCCTCGGTGAGATCGCCGGACGGCGGGTCGCGTTCCTCCCCCGCCACGGACGCGGTCACCATCTGCCGCCGCACCGCATCAACTACCGCGCCAACCTGTGGGCACTGCGCTCCGTCGGCGCGCGCCAGGTCCTCGGTCCGTGCGCGGTGGGCGGGCTGCGTGCGGAGTACGGGCCGGGCACTCTGCTCGTACCCGACCAGCTGGTGGACCGTACAAAGGCGCGGGCGCAGACCTTCTACGACGGTGAGACGCCGGTGGACAAGAAGCTGCCGAACGTGGTGCACCTGACCTTCGCCGACCCGTACTGCCCCGAGGGGCGCAAGGCAGCGCTCGCGGCGGCGCGCGGACGTCAGTGGGAGCCGGTGGACGGCGGGACGCTGGTGGTCATCGAAGGGCCGCGCTTCTCGACGCGCGCCGAGTCACGGTGGCACGCGGCGAACGGCTGGTCGGTGGTCGGCATGACCGGGCACCCGGAAGCGGTACTCGCACGGGAACTGGGGCTCTGCTACACGTCACTGACGCTGGTGACGGACCTGGACGCGGGCGCCGAGACGGGCGAGGGCGTCTCCCACGAGGAGGTGCTGAAGGTCTTCGGGGCCAATGTCGGCCGGCTGCGTTCGGTGCTCTTCGACGCGGTGGCCGCGCTGCCCGCGAGCGAGACGCGCGACTGCCTGTGCGCGCACGCCTTGGACGGGGCCGACACCGGGATCGAGCTGCCTTAGCCGGCCGACCGGGGCGAGGGGCCTGGCTGACCGGGTTGGGGCGGGCTGAGCGGGGCTGAGGGGCCTGACCGCCCTTGCGGGTGAGCGAGTTGTCCACAACTCGGTGGACGTCCACAGGGCTCGGCGAGGTCCTGCCGAATCCTGGATCGTGAGGAGCGTTCGAGAAGAACGCGGCACGCAGAACGAAGCTCCTCACAGCAGGTGGTATTCGCTATGTCCCCCAGGTCTCATACTCCCCCTTCCCGGTCTCTCACTTCTACTCCTCCGCCTCTCACTTCCCCGTCCCTCACTCCCGCTGTTCCCGACGCGTCCGTCCCCGGGCCGGAGCCCGGCGGTGTCCCCGCATTCGCCCCGGTGCGGGTGCGCGGCGGTAGCCACCGGTTGCGGCGCGCTGTGCGGCGCAGGCGGCGGGCGGTGGCCACCGGCCTCGCGGTGACGGCTGCCGCGCTGGCCGCCGCGGGGGTGCGCGACGCGAGCGGTTCGGACGGGGCTCGCGCGGAAGCAGCATCTGCGCCGCCGCGGGCGCGGCAGGCCGTGGAAATGGTGTCGGCGCCGGTGCGTATCGCCGATGCCGAGACCGTACGGCTGCTGCGGCGCGGGGACCGCGTCGATGTGATCGCCACGGCCGACTCCCCGATGGGCGGCGGGAACTCCGATGCCCGGGTGGTGGCGACGGGCGCTCGGGTGGCAGCCGTGCCGAAATTCCTCGGGACAGCCGGGGAAGGGAGTGGCGCTCTGGTCGTCCTGTCCGTGCCACGGACCGCAGCGACGGCACTGGCGGGTGCGGGCGCGACCTCGCGGCTGGCGGTGACGCTGTGCTGACGGAGACTGGGCCGACTCCAACGGGTCCGACTCGGAGTGGGCCGAACGGAGTCGCGCTGCTCGCAGCTGCGCCGACTAGAACTGACACCCTGTCACGTCACTGGTTCGCGAGCACCGATTGGACAGCCCCGTCACGTGCTGCCGTAGGTTGCGGAACAGTTCGCTCCGCCCCCTGCACATGCGAAACATGCGCCACATGCGCCACATGCGCCACATGCGCCACATGCGAAAAGAGGCTCACCCGTGAGCGAGGAGAAGACAAGCGTTCTCGAAGGCTTCAAGACCTTCCTGATGCGCGGCAATGTGATCGACCTGGCGGTCGCGGTTGTCATTGGCGCCGCGTTCACCAATGTCGTGAACTCGATCGTCAAGGGCGTGATCAACCCGCTGGTCGGCGCCTTCGGCACCCAGGACCTGGAGAGCTACAGCTCCTGCCTGAAGGACCCGTGCAAGCCCGACTCGGCAGGCGTGATGCAGGGGATCCCGATCATGTGGGGGTCGATCCTCAGCGCGGTGCTCAGCTTCCTGATCACCGCAGCGGTCGTCTACTTCCTCATGGTGCTGCCCATGTCAAAGTACCTGGCCAAGCAGGCCAAGCGGAGGAAGGCGAAGGAAGCCACGGCCGAGGTCATGGAGGCCACCGAGGTCGAGCTGCTGAAGGAGATCAGGGACGCCCTGGTCGCCCAGCGCGGCTCGGGCAACAACACCCCGTAGCGCCCGCTCAGAGGTGGTGGGGCGGCTTCTCGTCGAGGAAGCGGGCGAGGTCGGCCGCACTGCCACCGGCGGAGGGCCGCTCTCCCCACCCACGGTCCGTGTCGTCCGAGGACTGCTGGTCCATCGGATCGCCGAAGTCCAGCGTCGGCTTCGGCCGGGGCTTGTGTCCGGGCTCAGACTTCTGTGCAGGCTCGGGCTCCTGCGCGGGCTTGTGCCCGGACTCCGGATCGCGCGGTTCGTGGGCGGGGGCGGTGCTCATGCTTCAAGGGTACGGCGGGACAGTGGCCGGCGGCCCCGGCCTCGCGACGGGGCCGACGCCTCATCGCCCCTTCGGGCCGATGAGCCACAGGACGAGGACCGCCAGGAACGACAGGCAGAGGAAGCCCCCCCCACCAGGCGGTGCCGGTGTCACCCTTCATCCACTCGTTGACCGTGACGGTCAGGGCCCAGAGCTGGCATGACCACCGTGATGGCGAGGGTCAGGCGGGCTGTCAGTTTCGCCGATCGCTCGGGCTCCTGCTCAGCGCCTGCGCCCGGCCCCGGCCCGGTGTGGCGGATCCGCGGATCGCCGTAACCACTGGAGTTGATCTTCGGTTCGGCCGCCGCGATCGGCGCGGGCCTGGAGGTGGCGGTCGAGCAGTCCATCGGCAAGGCGCACATCTCGACACTGGCCGCGTCCGCCGCCGTCACAGTCCCGGCCGCGCTCTATCTCCTGACGGTGTGCTTTCTGCACTCGCGCCACTCCAAGCGCGGAACCGCGCAGCAGCTGGTCCTGCCCGTGTCCGCGCTGGCGGTTCTCGGCTGTACGTTCGCGGGCCAGTGGGCGGTACTCGCGGCGGGGCTGGTGGCGGCGCTGACGGTGGCGCTGGGTGTGACGCTCTCCACCCGCAATCCGCGCCCCGATAGCGCCCTGTCGCTCAACTCGCGTGATACGCACGACAGCATGGGACAGACCACAAGAACAGATTCCTTGACGGACGTGGCCGGCCTCCGGGTCGGCCACGCGCGCGTGCCCGGCGACCGCGCCCTGAGCGGCACCACGGTGGTGCTTGCCCCGGAGGGCGGGGTGGTCGCAGCCGTCGATGTACGGGGCGGGGGGCCCGGCACCCGCGAGACCGACGCCCTCGACCCGCGCAATCTGGTCCAACGCATCGACGCCGTCGTGCTGACGGGCGGCAGCGCGTACGGGCTGGACGCCGCCTCCGGGGTGATGGCCTGGCTGGAGGAGCGGGGGCGCGGCTTCCAGGTCGGGCCCGACCCCGCGCAGGTGGTGCCGGTCGTCCCGGCCGCCTGCCTCTTCGACCTGGGGCGCGGCGGCGACTGGCGGGCCAGGCCGGACGCCACGACCGGGCGGACCGCCGCCGAGGCCGCCGCCCGTACCGAGGACGGGGCGGCCGTCGCCGAGGGCAACATGGGGGCGGGTACGGGCGCGGTCATCGGCGGGATGAAGGGCGGGGTCGGCAGCGCGAGCATCCTCCTCGGCTCGGGCGTCACCGTGGCCGCACTCGCCGTCGTCAACGCCTCCGGCCTCGCGGTCGACCCGCTGACAGGCGTGGCGTACGGGCGCTACTTCGACGGGCACGACGGGCCGCCCGACTATCCGGCGGCGGAGGTGCACACGGCCGCCCAGCGCCGACTGGCGGAGGCGCGCGAGGAATCGGCGCGGCGCTCGGCGACCTCCGCACGCCCCCCGCTCAACACCACCCTCGCGGTCGTCGCCACCGACGTGGAACTGACCCGCGCACAGGCGCAGAAGCTCGCGGGCACGGCGCACGACGGCCTCGCGCGCGCCGTGCGTCCCGTGCATCTGCTCACCGACGGCGACACCGTATTCGCCCTGTCGACGGGGACGCGGCCCGTGCTCCACGAGGCCCCCGATCCGGCTTTCGCGGTGCAACTGGCCGCCGCCGCGCTGAACGAGGTCCTCGCGGCGGGCGCGGACGCGCTGACCCGCGCCGTGACGAAGGCCGTGCTGGCGGCCGAAGGCGTGGACGGTCCCGGCGGGGATTACCCGGCGTACCGGGATCTCTACTGACGTACCGGCGGGCCGAGTTGGTACGGGGGCGCGGGAATGATGTCCGCGCCCCCTCGTTTTCCCCAAGCCAGGTCGCGTTGTCAGACCCAGGGGCTACGTTGAGCACACACCAAGTAACAAGCGGCGACGGCCTGGAGACCCCCTTGAGCGATCCGTACGAGACAACCGAGGAGCACCTCGAGAGGCTCCTGGGGCGTGCACTGAACTCGTTCGACCTGCCGGACCTGACCGTCGAACGGCTCGGTACGGCGCTGGCGCACAGCACGGCCCTGCACTCCTCGCACCACAGCTCGGGCCTGCACCGTGAAACGTTCAGGCACGCCTTCCTGCTCATCGACGGCAGCTCGCTGACGCTGTGGGAGCTGGTGCACAACGCGGGCAGGGACTGCGCCACCCAGCACGAGCTGTATCTGGAGCAGGGCGAGGCCAGGCTCGCCGCGTCGAGGCTGCCGAGCCCGCGCGGAGCCGGGTCCCGCACGCCCTCCGGGTACGGGCAGGGCGGCGGGGCCGCCGGCCGGGACACGGACTTCGACACCGACCTGGACGCTGATCTTGACGCGGACCTGGAGATCCTCGCCGCGCTCATGGCCACCCATCCGCCCGCCGCTCCGCGCATCTACGCCCCGGACAACTCCGCGGACCACGCGCGCCGGGTGCTCCGCCGCGCGGAGAACGGCGACCGGCCGGGTGAGGACACCGCGCGCGTGCTGCGCGGCGCGCTCGCCCACCAGATCACTCAGGCCTTCGGCCGCCAGTGCGATGTGGAGGGCCGGGACGCCGGCTTCACGCTCTACGAGCACGCCTTCCTGCTGCTCGACGGCAGCGAGGTCAGCATCTGGGAGGTCGAGCACACAGCGACCCCCGACGGTCGCCACATGTGCGAGGTGTACGACACCGAGCACGCGGCGCGCGAAGCGATGGAGCTCCGGGCACGGGTGCGCTGAGGGAGTGCGGGAGTGACAGGGTCGGAGCCGTTGCCGGGGGGCTACGGCTCCGCCTCCGGCTTTGGCTACGGCTCCAACGGCGACGGCGACTGCGAATCCTCGAAGGATGACGTCCGCCGAAGGACTCCAGGCACCGACTCCTCGAAGCGTGACGTCCTTCGACGTCAGGCGGCCACCCCGACCTACAACAGGCACTTGCCGAAGGCCGAACCTTCGAGGAGTGGTTGGACGGCCGCAAGCCATGCTGTTCGTACGCCCGGATCACCAGGGACAAGCGCAATGAGATCGGGGTATCCCGGCAACACCGGAACTGTGACGAGTTCGCCGCGCAGCACGGATGCGCGATCCTCTATCGCTACACGGACAACCACATCACGGCAGCAGACCCGGACATCGAGCGACCGGCCTTCCTGCGGCTGGTCCGCGATCTCCGAGCCCGTCAGGTCGAGGAGGGCTACCCCATCCACGGCATCTTCGTCGTGGAGGAAGAGCGCGTTGTTCGACTCGCGGAGGACTACCTACGACTGCACCGCGCGCTCACGGTCGACAAGTGCGGTCTGTACGGGGTGACCGACACAACGACCGTCCTGGACGTTCACAGCGACGCTGAGATGATCCGAGGTCTGCTGACTTCCGCCATGGGCGAGCGCGAAGTGATCAAGGTCAAGCGCAGGGTCAAGCGCAACGTGCGGGACCAGGCGTTGGAGGGGAATCCAACCGGGCCGCGCCGCTTCGGATGGAAGGGGCCAGATCCCAAGACCGGGCGTTTGGTGAACGAGAAGCTAGAACCAAAGGAAGCAAAGGTTCTCCGCGAAGCAGTCGGCTTGGCCTTGGTAGGCAAGGCTTGGGCCAGCATCGTTGAGCACCTGGACAAGAGCGGGTACCTAACCTCGCGCTTTCACGTCGCGGACTGTCCGACTGGTGATCACGTAAGCAGAAAGTGCCTCTGACCAGCAAGAATGAGGATTTTCGAGGTCCTTGTTCCTGCCACCGTCGGAGGCACTTCCCAGGTGAAGAAACGTAGCAGGTCCTATCCACGTGTCCGCGTCGAGGGCGGCGTCCGGTCGGTGGTCTCCCAGGCGGGAGGCGTACTGCGTAACACGGGATGTGGATGCCATGACGAGAACAAGTGAACGACACGACGTATGGAAACAACGGATGCGTCGCAGCATGCTGTGGCTGGCCCTTCACGGCGTGGACGTGGGTCCCCGCCGAATCCACGGAATCGAGGTGGCCTGACCATGACGGAGGAAGCGGGAGCAGCAGACGAAGCAGGCGGAGGCGGCGCGCACGGCGCTGGCCTCCGCGCTCCAGAAGGCGGTCTTCCCGCCCCTGGTCGTACGGGTCCAGGAGGAGAACGGCGAACCGGTGTACGGCCTCATCGACCTCGGGAAAATCTCACCCCCGTCGCCCACGCCCTAGCGGACGCGCTCGATCGCGGGACGCAACGATGAACGCCCCGAGACCACGCCTGCTGCCGTGGCGTGGACGACCGACGACGGCCGACCGTGCTACCTCGCATTCGTCGAGGCCGGTGTCGCCCGAATCGCGGCGGCCACGGAGGCCAGTCTGTTGCGGTCGGGCCGGACAGTGCTCGCTCACGCCCGGGCGATGCGTACCGAGCCGGAGCTGTCCACCGTCGAACTGCGCTTTCTAGTGGCGCGACTGTACGAGGCGCTGCACGACGCACTCACGGTCGCGGAGCTACGCCGTGCCCGCCTCGACGTCTCGGGGGACGGACCGGCCGGTCCGTCCCCCGAGACTGCCCCTCCGTGACGTCACCGCGCAGGCGCCCAAGTGCCGAGGCGGCGGGACCGCGATGTCCGGGTACCGCTTGCCAAGAGCGCGAGCCGTCAACGCGAGCCGAAAGTGCGAGCCGTCAGCGTGAGCCGTCAGTGAGGCCGGCCCCCGCACTCACGGGTTGATCGATCCCACCTGGGTGATCACCCAGCGGGACGCCGTCTCCTTGGTGTCCCGGAAGACGACCTCGTCCCCGACTGCTCCGTTCGCGTGCAGCCACTCCTGGCTCACGTCATGCACGATGGACTTCGGGCTGCCGGAGGTGGTGTTCCACTTCTGATATGTGCCGTCGTTGCACAATCCCGTGTAGACGTCCGCGCCGTTTCCGTCGAGGCAGTGCTTGTATTTGGGGTTCGTGAAGACGCCGTCGATGACGGTCCACACCTGGCTCGCCCTGCGGTCACAGTTGCCGAGGTTCACGTTTCCCTTGTTCGACGCGATGTTCGCCACCTGCAGGCAGGAGTTGCTGCTGTTTGCGTTTTTCACCTGGTAGATCGGCACCGGCGCCGCCGCCTGCGCCGAAGCCGGGGCGCCGGCCAGCAGCGTCGATCCCAGGGCCAGCGCCGCCCCGGCGCCGGCGAGACGCGCGAAATTCTTCTTGTCTTCCATGTCTTATCCCCTTGAGTTCGGCGTATCGGTGGTTCTGCTCCCGGGTTGCCTCGAGACGTCCACAACCTCTCGCACGCCGTCCTCACGCCGTCCCCACCACGTCACCACCGGCCGGTGGGTGGGCGTTGCCGCGAACCCTGTGCTTTGCTCTTCTTACTGGTGGCAAGGGGGAGAGGCCGGGAGGATGGACTTTCGCATTCTCGGTGCGCTGGATGTCCGGACAGGCTGTGAGCGGGTGCCGGTGCCCGGGGCGCGTCGCCAGCGACTGCTGGCAGCACTGCTGTTGGCGCCCAACATCGTGGTCTCGCTCTCCAAGCTCATCGAGATGACCTGGGACGACGAGCCACCCCCCAGCGCCACCAAACAGCTGCGGAACTCCGTCTCGGCGCTGCGGGAATGCCTGGGTGACAGCGACCGGCGGCTCATCCTCACCGAGGATCCCGGCTACCGCGTCCGCGTCGACACCGCCCGGCTCGACTCGCTCCGCTTCGCCGCCGGGGTGGCCGAGAGTCGCCGCCACGCTGCCGAGGGGAGACTTGAGCGGGCGGTCCAGCTGATCCGGCCGGCGCTGGGCCTGTGGCGTGGCCCCGCACTCGACGGGCTGGGCACGGCGGCCCTGGGCAGATCCGCCGCGCGGCTGGACGAGCAGCGGCTCAGCGCGCTGGAGCAGTGCGCCGGATGGCGGCTGGAACTCGGCGAGCACCACGAGGTCGTCGACGATCTGGCGGATCTCGTGCACGACCATCCCCTGCACGAGGGCCTGCACGCCCAGCTGATGGTGGCGCTCGACCACTGTGGCCGACGCGCGGACGCGCTGGGTGTCTTCCACCGCCTCAGAACCCGCCTCGCCGAGGAACTGGGGGTCGGCCCCGGCCCCCGCACCCAGCGGTTGCACGAGCGGATCCTGCGCGGTGAATCCGGAGCCCGCCGGGTCGACCGGGTGCGGCGGGACGATCCCGGCGGGGCGACCGGAGCCCTGCCCGCCCCGAGGCCGCCTCAGCCCGCCACGCCACCGGTGCCCCGTCAGCTGCCGCAGGCGATCCGCGACTTCACCGGCCGTGCCGACCACCTGGCGGCGCTCGACGCGCTGTTGCCGCCCGCCGGCGGTCAGGCCGTGGTGATCTCCGCCCTCGACGGTTCAGGCGGCGTGGGCAAGACGACCCTCGCGGTGCACTGGGCCCACCGCGTCCAGGACCGCTTCCCGGACGGCACACTGCACACCAACTTGCACGGTTACGGGCCCGGCAGGCCCGCGACCCCGGACGAGGTCCTCGACGATTTCCTGGTCGCTCTCGGCGTACATCCGGCGGCGGTGCCGGCCGGGACCGGCGCCCGCTCGGGACTGTTTCGCACGCTGGCGACGGGGCGACGCATGCTGATCGTGCTGGACAACGCCAACAGCGCGGAGCAGGTCCGGCCGCTGCTGCCGGGAGCGCCCGGGTGCATGGTGCTGGTGACCAGCCGCGACAGCCTGACCGGGCTGGTGGTCACCGAAGCCGCGTACCGGATCACCCTCGACGTGCTGTCTCCGGACGAGGCCTCATCCCTGGTCGTGGGCATCATCGGCCCCGCTCGCGCCCAGGCGGAGCCGGCCGCGGTGGAGAGCCTCATCCGGCTGTGTGCGCGATTGCCGCTCGCGCTGCGGATCGCCGCCGGGCGTGCCGCCGCGTACGAACATGTCGCCGTCGCCGACATCGCCGACGAGCTCGCCGACGAGGACTCCAAACTCGACGCACTGAGCTGGGGCCAGGATCCCTACGCCGCGGTCCGCAACGTACTCCAGTGGTCCTACGCACAGCTACCGGCAGCGCAGGCGAGCCTGTTCCGGCGCCTTGGCCTGCATCCCGGCCCGGACATCTCCACACCCGCCGCCGCGGCCCTCGCGCGCCTGCCCCCACACACGACACGGCGGCTGCTGCGGGCGCTGGCAGACGCGCACCTCATCGAACCGGTCGCGCACGACCGATACCGCTTTCACGATCTACTGCGCGCCTACGCCGGCGAACTGGCCGGTGCGCACGACTCCGAGGCCGAACGGGGACACGCTCTCGACGCGATGCTCACGTGGTACGCCCACACCGCGCACACCGCCGACCGCCTGCTCTACCCCACCTGCACCCGTGTGGTGACGAACCCCACCGAGTCAGCCCATCCACACCTCCTGGCCGGTCGTGACGGCGCCTGGGCGTGGTTCACTGCGGAACGGGCCAACCTCGTCGCCGCCCTGCACCACGCTGTCGACACCGCCATGGACCGGTACGCGCTGCACCTCGTCGACGCTCTCGGCTTCCTGGTGCTCATGGGCGGCTGGCAGGAGCGCGTCGACACCGCCACCGCGGCCCTGCACGCGGCGCGGCGCTCCGGCCGGATCGAGCACGAAGCCAACGTCCTGCTCGCTCGTGGGGAGGCGTTGGCACACCTCCAGCATCCGGACGCGGAGCGGGATCTCATCCGCGCCTGCGCCCTGGCCAAGGACGTCGGCAACAACCACATCCAGATCGCCGCCCGCACCGAACTCGGTCAGCTGCTCCGCCGACAGACCCGCCTCGTCGAGGCGCTGCGCCACTTCGACGAGGCGCTCGTGCTCAGCCGGGGCTTCGACACCGGGCGATGGGAAGCGGTGGCGGAAGGCAACATCGCCGCCCTCCACGCTGACCTCGGCAACCCCCGCCTCACCATCGAGCACGGCATCCGAAGCGCTCGACTCCGCCGTCGGCTCGGCGACAGGGACGGTGAGGCATGCGCGCTCTCGGCCATCGCCAGGGGCATGCAGGGCATCGGCGACCATGACAGGGCTGTCGTCCTGTGCCGGCGCGCCGTCGACCTCGGTCGCAGGTCCATCGGCAGCCACGACGAGACACTGGCCTGGCCCTTGGCGGTCCTCGCCACGTCATTGGACACCCTCGGGCGCATGGACGAGGCCCTCGCCTGTCGGCGAGAGGCCGCCGCGATCTACACCGATCGAGGCCTGGACGCCGAGGCCGACGCGATGCGGCAGCACATCCGACGCATCCGTACGGCAGATCCCGGGCCCTCCGGACCGCAACCCGTCGCCCACGCCCTGGCGGAAGCGATCGAGCGCGGGACGCGGCGATGAGCGCCCCGAGGCCACGCCTACTGCCATGGACAGCCCACGACGGCCGACCCCGCTATCTCGCATCCATCGAGGGCTCCCCCCGGAGACACTTCCCAAGTGAAAAAGCGTATCGGGGCCTATCCACGTGTCCGCGTCGAGGGCGGCGGCCGGTCGGTGGTCTCCCAGGCGGGAGGCGTACTACTGGTGGAGACGGCCCGCAAGACCGGGCTGGATCAGGCGCTTTCAGTGGCGTTGGCGCCGTGGCGCAAGCCGCGGGCGGTGCACGATCCGGGCAAGGTCCTGCTGGATGTGGCCTTGGCGGTGGCCCTGGGCGGGGACTGCCTGGCCGACGTCGGCGTGCTGCGGGCCGAGCCCGCGGTGTTCGGCCCCGTCGCCTCGGATCCGACAGTCTCCCGCTTGCTCGATACTCTGGCGGCGGCCGGCCCGAAGGCCCTGACGGCGATCCGCACCGCCCGATCCGAGGTGCGGAACCGAGTTTGGCGCCTGGCCAAGCAGGCGGCCCCGGACGCCTCCGGGCAGGTGATCGTGGACATCGACGGGGTGCTGGTGCTGGCCCACTCCGACAAGCAGGACGCCGCCGCGACCTGGAAGAAGACCTATGGCCACCACCCGCTGATGGCGTTCGTCGACCATGGACGCCCCGGCTCCGGTGAGCCGGTCGCGGGCCTGCTGCGCCCTGGGAACGCCGGCTCCAACACCGCCGCCGACCACATCGAAGCCACTCAACTCGCGCTGGCTCAGCTGCCGAAGTCCTACCGGCGTGGCCGGCAGACCCTGATTCGCACCGACTCCGGCGGCGGGACGCATGAGTTCGTCGCCTGGCTCGCCCAGCGCGGCCGGTGGTTGTCGTACTCGGTCGGGATGACCATCACCGATGCCATCCATACCGCAGTCCTGGCCGTCCCCGCCTCGGCCTGGACGCCGGCCGTGGAGCCGGATGGCGAGGTGCGCGACGGCGCCTGGGTCGCCGAAATCGGCGGCGACTGCTTGAAGGGCTGGCCGCAAGGCATGCGGCTGATCGTCCGCAAGGAACGCCCGCACCCCGGAGCACAGTTGCGTCTCACCGATGCCGACGGACTGCGCCTGACCTGCTTCGCCACCAACACCTCCGACGCCCCGATCGCCGAGCTGGAGCTGCGCCACCGCCAGCGCGCCAGGGCCGAGGACCGCATCCGCGCCGCCCGCGCCACCGGCCTTACCAACCTGCCGCTGCACGATGCCGCTCAGAACCGGATCTGGCTGGAGATCGTCCAGCTCGCGCTGGAGCTGCTGGCCTGGCTGTCGATGCTTGCGCTGACCGGCACCGCCCGCCGCTGGGAGCCCCGCCGCCTACGGCTGCGGCTGTTCGCCGCCGCCGCCCAGCTGATAACGACCAGCCGCCGCCGATACCTCCGCTTTGCCCGGCACTGGCCCTGGACCCAGATCATCACCGCCGCGTTCAAGCGCCTCGACGCCCTACCAAACCCAGACTGACCAGCAACGACCCCGCCCCGACAAACCTTCACCGCACCCCGGAACCGTGGAAGCCGGCGCCCACCCGACGCGACAGCCGGGCTACCGGCCTGCCCCCACACCATCCGAAAACGAAACGAGTCACCAGCAACAAGCTGATGACTCGTCACGAAAGATCGAGGCTAACGAACCGGGGCGACAAGTGGGCCGTCACCCCGGTTCAGTACATGCTCACGAACCCAGCTCTCTGCGGATACCGCATGATCAACAGCGATCTGGTCACCGATCCTAAGACCAGTGAACCGGTGGTGGGCAAGTGGGAGACCATCTGCACCCCGGAAGAGTGGTTCAAGCTCATTGCGCGGTGCGGTGTGTGGTTCAACCTCGATGGCGATACAGCCACTTCCCGATTCCGCGACAAGGTCAAGCGGGAAGGCAAGAAGGAGAATCGAGAGATCGCGGAGGCCACTCGCCGCTTCTTCCTCACCAACATCGCGCGGTGCGAGTACGTGGACGCGAAGGGAACCATGTGCCTGGCGAAGATCAAGGGCATGGGTCCCGGCGGAACGAACAAGCAGGAGCGGTACCGGTGTGGTGAGCCGCGCTGCAACAAGGTGAGCCGCCGAGCCGACTACGTGGACAGGGCCATAGAGCTCGTGGTCATCAAGGTCCTGGAGGAGAAATTCTCTGCCATGCAGCCCGACGAAAAGACGTGGTACGGCGAAGGGACAATGAAATCTCTATTGGCCAAGCGCAAAGAGATCAAAGACAACTACGACGCCGGGACATTTAGCCTGGCCGAGTACCTGGAGTTCCGGGACAGCAACGATGCTCAAATCAGCGAGTCCCAGAAGGACCGCACCGAGTTCTATGCCGAACAGGCTGCCAAGAACTTCCTAGCCGGGTTTACTCGAGAGAAGTGGGACGAGTTCGACATGCGGCAGAAGCGCAAAGCAGCGGCGGCAGTCCTGAAAGTGATCATCCATCCCCTTCCAAAGGGCCGCGCACGCAGCAGTCAGTTCGACCCCGACCTGTTGGAGCCAGTGTTCCGGGTGCCTCACTGAAACAGGTCTCGCAGTATCTCAAGCTGCCCCTTGCCCGGGCGGGGGGCAGCTTTCGCGTGTCGGGCCGCCCACGCCTCGATGAACTGGGCAACCGGGTCATCCTCACGGAGCCGAGAGCGTTCGGGATGCTTCACAGCGGTGGTCACTGCCAGAACTCCCCTTCTGTCTTGGCGCGTTCGCTTTGGTCGCGGGCTTGAGTGACGTCGTGGCGGGTCTGAGCGGCAAGGAGTTCTTCGCCTGGTCGGTACCGGTGGTTTGTTAAACCGGTGAGGAGAGATCAAGGGGGTGGCCTGCGCCGACTGCGTTGATCAGGGCTTGGAGCTCGGGACGGGATGGCCGGCACGGGCGCGGGCTTGTTCGGCTTGGGTGGTGCGCCAGGTGCGGCGGACGTCGCGGAGTGCGCCGAGGGTGGTGGAGTAGGCGCGGGATTTGGTGGAGAAGTGGCCGCGAAATCCGAGCATGTGGGCCCATTTCCAGAGCTTGAGGTCTGCGAATTCTGGGAGGTGGCCGAGGGCCCAGGCGGTGCGGATCATCTGGCGTACGTGGCGTTGAACGCGGAGATCTTTGAGCGATTCGGCTTGTCCGGTGCCCTCGCAGTCGGTGCACAGGTCGCGGAAGTTGTCGGGGCCGCGCAGGTAGCCCCGTCCGGCGCAGAGGTGGCAGATGAGGGACCGGTCTACGGTGCCGGAGTATTCGGCGCTCTTGGTGGCGTACTTGGCGACGTAGGCGGCGACCTTCTGATCGGTGAGTTCGCCGTCCCCGAGGGCGGTGATCTCGCGTACGTCGATGCGTTCGCCCCAGCCGATGTGGCGTTCTCCGATGGCGTCGGATTCCACGGCGAGCACGGCCCGCTCGGCAGCCTCTTTCACTGCGTGGTCCAGGGCGTCAACGGTGGCCCAGGCCGTCGGGGCCGTCGGGGCCGTCGAAGCGGATCACGGCAAGGAAGTGGACCAGGCCGCGCTTTTGGTACTCGGCGACCTTGGCGAACGAGACTCGAAGGGCAGCCTTCAGCGCCTTCTGTGTCATGCCGAGGTGGGCGGCCAGCTCGCGGCGGAGGTAGATCGTGAAGCGGGCCCACAGGGCACCGGCGTGGGCGTTCCAGAGCACAGCGCCGGTGTAGTCGTAGGTAGTGGGGTTGAGGGGTGTACCGAGGGCGGGGGCGTTGTCGGGGTGGTGTGCGCCGCAGCGGCAGGGCAGGGTCTTGCCCGCGTAATGCGCGGGCCAAGCAACAACGACGGCGCCCGTGCCGGGTGGGCACGGGCGCCGTCGTGAGCAGGAGCGGATCGGGGCGGGTCAGGGGGTGAGCGCCGACTCCTTCGCCAGCGGCGACGACATCTGAGCGTCGTCCCCGTCCCCGTCCTCGACCGCTGCCCGCGAGTGCGCGGGCAGCGCGAACATCAGGCCGAAGATGATCACCAGGACACCCACCGCCCACCACAGCGCGTTCTGGAACGCGTCCACGAAAGCCATCCCCATCTGGCCCGGCGCGAGCCCGTCGTCGATGACCCCGAAGAAGACGACCGACACCAGGCCGAGGCCCAGCGCGTTACCCGTCTGCTGCATGGTGTTGATCAGGCCGGACGCGGAACCGGAGTGACCGCGCGGCACCTCGGACAGCACGGCCTCGGTCAGCGGCGCCACGATGAGGCCCATGCCGATGCCCATGACGACCAGCGGGAGCGCCATCTGCCAGGAGTGGATGGCCGTGCCGTACCGGTCGGCCTCCCAAATGTAGATGAGCAGCCCGGCCGCCATCGTCAGCGCGCCCGCCTGGAGCACCTTGCGGCCGAAGCGCGGAACCAGCTTCTGTACGGAGATTCCCGCCGCCACGGACACGGCGATGGAGAACGGAATGCCGGTGGTGCCCGCCCGCAGCGCGCTCCAGCCGAGCCCGACCTGCATGTACAGCGTCCAGACCAGGAAGAAGATGCCCAGGGCGACACCGAAGGTCAGCTGCACGGCGGTGCCCGCCGCGAAGCTCTTCACCTTGAACAGCGAGAGCTCGACGAGCGGCGAGCCGTCCTTGCGGGCCTTGTACCGCTCGTACATCACGAAGATCGCGAAGACGGCGAAGCTGCCGACCATCAGGAGGTGGCCCCACAGCGGCCAGTTGAGCTCCTCGCCACGCGTCAGGGGATAGATCAGCATCAGCAGGCCGAGCGTCGCGAGCGCCACACCGACCAGGTCGAGGCGCAGCGCTTTGGGGGCTTTGGACTCGCTGATGTAGCGGATACCGAGGATCAGACCGGCGATGCCGACCGGCAGGTTGATGAGGAAGATCGGCCGCCATTCCAGACCGAACAGGTTCCATTCGGTGAGCAGCGCGCCGAGCAGCGGGCCCGACACCGCGCCGAGGCCGACGATCGCGCCGAACAGGCCGAAGACCTTGCCGCGCTCGTGGGCGGGGAAGGTGGCGTGAACGATCGACAGGACCTGCGGCACCATCAGGGCCGCCGTCGCGCCCTGGAGGATGCGGGAGGCGACGAGCATCTCCGAGTTCGCGGCAAAGCCGCAGAGCGCCGAGGCGAACGTGAAGCCGCCGATGCCGATCAGGAAGAGCCGCTTGCGCCCGTAGATGTCACCGAGCCTGCCGCCGGTGATGAGGCCCGCGGCGAACGCCAGGGCGTACCCCGCGGTGATCCACTGGATCGAGCTGAACGTCGCGCCCAGGCCCTCCTGGATGCTCGGGATCGCGATGTTGACGATGGTGACATCGACCAGGTCCATGAAGGCCGCGGTCATCACGATGGCGAGAGCGAACCACCTGCGACGGTCGGTCTGCTCGGCGAGCAGCGGTGTGGAAGTCATGAGAGGAAGTTAGACGGTATATAGGACAAAAGAAGGCCTACTTCCACGGCATCCTGGAACCATGACGACGACGGACACTCCGGTACGGCTGCTGCGACTGCTCTCGCTCCTCCAGACGCCCCGCGACTGGCCCGGCAGCGAGATCGCCGAGCGCCTGCACGTCAGCCGACGCACCGTACGGCGCGACATCGACCGGCTGCGTGACCTCGGCTATCCCGTGCAGGCCACGATGGGCGCGGACGGCGGCTACCGGCTCGTCGCGGGCAAGGCCATGCCTCCGCTGCTCCTCGATGACGAGGAGGCGGTCGCCATCGCGGTGGGGCTGCGGGCCGGGGCGGGCCACGCGGTCGAGGGCATCGAGGAGGCCTCCGTGCGCGCGCTGGCCAAGCTCGAACAGGTGCTGCCGTCCAGGCTGCGGCATCAGGTCTCCAGCCTCCAGGCCGCGACGATCCCGCTGACCAGCGGCGACGGCGCGACCATCGACCCCCGTACGCTCACCGCGATCGCGGGCGCCGCCACCGGGCAGGAGCGGCTGCGGTTCGCCTACCGGGCGGGCGACGGCTCGGCGAGCAAGCGCCTGGTGGAGCCGTACCGGCTGGTGAGCACCGGGCGGCGCTGGTACCTGGTCGCGTACGACCTGGAGCGGGAGGCGTGGCGTACGTTCCGCGTGGACCGGGTCAGTGAGCCGTTCCCCACGGCGGCGCGCTTCACGCCGCGCGCGCTGCCGAGCGGGGGCGCCGCGGAGTTCATCCGGCATTCGCTGAGCGGGTTCAAGACGGGCTACCGGGTAGTGGCGACGTTCGAAGCGCCCGCCGAATTCGTGGCGGCGCGGTTGCCTGCCTCGCTCGGCACTCCGGAGGCGATCGACGCGGACAACTGCCGGCTGGAGACCATGGCCACCGACTCGCGGGAGTGGCTGGCGGTGCGACTGGCGCTGGTGGACTGCGAGTTCAAGGTGTACGAGCCGCAGGACCTGGTGGACTGCCTGGCCGATCTCGGGGGCCGGATCAGCCGCGCGGTGACCCCGACCGCGGACCCCTCGGACCCGGTGTAGCGGTGGGCCTTGAGAACTCGGCGGCCGAACAGAAAGGGGCCGAATGGAAAGAAACGGCGCACCCCGGCGCCGGGGTGCGCCGGGAGGACACGGTCCTTGATACGGCGGGCAGTTACGCCGCCGATTCGAACCCCGTGTCGTGGGCCATGCGCTTGAGCTCCAGCAGAGCGTGCTTCTCTATCTGCCGGATCCGCTCACGCGTGAGTCCGTGCTGCTTGCCAACCTCGGTCAGCGTCCGCTCGCGGCCGTCCTCGATGCCGTACCGCATGCGGATGATCGAGGCCGTGCGCTCGTCGAGCTTGGCTATCAGGTCTTCGAGCTCCTCGCTGCGCAGCAGCGAAAGCACCGACTGCTCGGGCGAGACCGCCGAGCCGTCCTCGATCAGGTCGCCGAACTGTGTCTCACCGGCGTCGTCCACCGGCATGTTCAGCGAGACGGGGTCGCGCGCCCAGTCCAGCACGTCACTGACGCGCTGCGGCTTGGTCTCCAGCTCGGCTGCGATCTCCGTGTGCTCCGGGTCGCGCCCGTGCTCACGGTTGAACTCGCGCTGCACGCGCCGGATTCGGCCGAGCTCTTCGACCAGGTGGACGGGGAGCCGGATGGTGCGGGACTGGTCGGCTATGGACCGGGTGATCGCCTGACGGATCCACCAGGTCGCGTACGTGGAGAACTTGAAGCCCTTCGCGTAGTCGAACTTCTCGACCGCGCGCACCAGGCCGGCGTTCCCCTCCTGGACCAGGTCGAGCAGGGGGAGGCCACTGCGGGGGTACCGGCGAGCGACCGCCACGACCAGGCGGAGGTTGGCGCGGATGAAGAGGTCCTTGGCGCGCTCGCCGTCGGCGACCAGCGCCTCCAGCTCCTCGCGCGAGGCTCCGCCCGCTTCACTCTCCCCCGCCGTGGCAACGGCTGATGTCACAGTCGTGTCGAGGATCCGCTGCGCGTAGACGCCTGCCTCGATGGTCTGGGACAGGTCGACTTCTTTGGCGGCGTCGAGCAAAGGCGTCCGTGCGATTTCGTCGAGGTACATGCCGACCAGGTCGCGGTCGGCGATCTCCCCGGTGGCGGCGCGAACGCTGCGTACGCCCGCGGACCCGCTGGTGGCGGTCTGACGACGGGCGACGGCACGGGTTGCCATGCTTGCTCCCTTGCGTGAGTAGGTCGCGGTGGTGTGGCTGCCGGACACCTTTCGTGTGCCCTGCCTCCGATGGAAACAACGACTGGAATCCGGACAGAATTCCCATGCCGTGCCTTCATTTTCGTGATCTTGCAGTACCCTGTCGGCCGCCGAGGGCGGCCGGATGGTGCAGGAACACTTAGAGGTGCAGGTCAGGGCGGGCGCGGAGGCCGCCCTCAGCGTCCCCACCTCCCTCTACCGCCGCTGCGTGGGTGAGACGGCCGTCACATTCAACGCGTCCGTTTTCGCGCCCGCGCAGCGCCGCCCGCGGCTGCGCTCCCACCCTGAAGACGGTCCGCACGGCTTTCAGGTTGCTCGGGATGTCCGGCCTGGCAGGATTCCGGGTTACGCAGGATTCCGGGTTACGCGGCCGGGGGCGGGGGGCTGGGCGCCTGCGGCGGGCTCGTTCCCCACCCCGCCCCTTCCCTGCTGTGACACTTTGCGGCTGCCACCGCGTGAGGGCTCCGCCCCAGGCCCCGGTCCTCAAGCGCCGGACGGGCTGGACGTGCGCGGCATCCGGGAAAGAATTCAGCCCGTCCGGCGCTTGAGG
>NZ_JASITA010000002.1:265078-316324 GCF_030063415.1 Streptomyces sp. H27-C3
CACCCCCCCCCGCCCCCCGACCCCCCACGCCCGCAGGGCGTCCGGGATCCGGGGCTTGCCCCGGTTTCGGGAAGGGGCGGGCAGGGGAAGGCGCCGCAGGCAACCCCCACCCCACCCCGCCCACGCACCGCACCGCACCCACCACCCGCACCGCAACCCCACCCCTCACCCCACCTGCACCGACCGCTTCGACAGGCCCATCCAGAAGCCGTCGATCACCTCGCGTTGCGTTCCCAGCTCCCCCTCCCCCGCACCCAGCGTCACGAACAGCGGCGCGAAGTGCTCCGTGCGTGGGTGGGCGAGGCGGCCGGACGGGGCCTTGTGCTCGAAGTCGAGGAGCGCGTCCACGTCCGCCGCCGCCAGCGCCTCCCGCCCCCATGCGTCGAACTCCGCCGACCAGCCGGGCACCCCGGGACCCGTGTGCCGCAGCGCCGCCAGGTTGTGGGTGAAGAAGCCGCTGCCGACGATCAGCACACCCTCGTCCCGGAGCGGCGCGAGCTTGCGCCCGATGTCCATCAGCTTCCGCGGGTCCAGCGTGGGCATGGAGATCTGGAGGACGGGGATGTCGGCCGCCGGGAACATCTCCACCAGCGGTACGTACGCCCCGTGGTCGAGCCCCCGGTCCGCGATGTCCTGCACCGGCGTCCCCGCGCCGCGCAGCAGCTTGCGCACGGACTCGGCGAGCTGCGGGGCGCCGGGGGCGGCGTACCCCGTCCGGTAGTAGTGCTCGGGGAAGCCCCAGAAGTCGTACACCAGCGGCACCGCCTCGGTCGCGCCGAGCGCGAGCGGGGCCTCCTCCCAGTGGGCGGAGACCATCAGGATCGCCCGGGGCCTCGGCAGCGTGGCGGACCAGGCGGCCAGCTCCGCCGGCCAGACCGGGTCGTCGGCCAGCGGCGGGGCTCCGTGGCTCAGATAGAGGGTGGGCATGCGCTCCACGGCCTCATCCTTTCCTAGGCACTTATGTACTTTAAAGTTCAAGCTCCAGTCGATGCCCAGCGTAACCCCAGCTAGTTTAAGCTTCAAGGAGAGGGTCATAGAGTGGCCCTCATGACGACGGCACCCCGCTGGCTCAGCGAAGAGGAACAGCGCACATGGCGCGCGTACCGCCAGGCCACCACGCTCCTGGAGGACCATCTCGACCGCCGGTTGCAGCGCGACGCCGGGATGCCGCACGTCTACTACGGCCTGCTCGTCCAGCTCGGCGAGGCACCCGGACGGCAGCTGCGGATGACCGAGCTGGCCCGGATCGCGAAGATCACCCGGTCCCGGCTCTCGCACGCCGTCGCCCGACTGGAGCGCAACGGCTGGGTGCGCCGCGAGGACTGCCCGTCCGACCGGCGCGGGCAGAACGCCGTACTCACCGACGAGGGTTACGCCGAGCTGGAGCGGACCGCGCCGAGCCACGTCCGTACCGTCCGCCAGGCGATGTTCGACCGGCTGACGCCCGAGCAGGTGGACCAGCTCGGCGAGATCATGCGCGTGGTCGCGGAGGGTCTGCAGCCCTCGGACGCGAGCGCGGACCTGCCCTGGCTCCGCTGAAGAAGCGGAACCAGGGCAGGCCCGGTGGGTCATACCTTCGGCGTCAGCGCGCGATACGCCGGTGCGCGATGTGGTGTCAGTGCGCGATGACGGGGATCTTCAGCTCGTCCTCGACACTCTCGCCGTCGCTCGAAGCGACCACGGTCGTGTTCGGACGGCCCGTGGTGATCAGCGTGAACGCGATCGCCGCGGCGACCACCAGGATGCCGACCGCCCACCAGATGGCGCTCGCGTAGCCGTGCACCATGGCCTGCGCCTGGAGCAGCTGCGCGTTGGTGGCGCCGGCCGCGTTGTCCACGAGGTACGCCGTGGTGGCGCTGGCTGCGATCGTGTTCAGCAGCGCCGTACCGATCGCGCCGCCCACCTGCTGCGAGGTGTTGACCATGGCCGAGGCCACGCCCGCGTCCCGCGGCTCAATGCCGTGCGTCGCCATGGACATGGCCGGCATGAACGCCGTACCCATGCCGAGGCCGAGCAGCAGCTGACCCGGCAGGATCAGTCCGGCGTACGAGGAGCCGATCTCCAGCTGCGTCAGCAGCAGCATGCCGACCGCCGCGACCAGGAAGCCGGGACCCATCAGCCAGCGCGGTGCGACCCGAGTCATCAGCCGGGCGCCGATCTGGGTCGAGCCAGTGATCATGCCCGCCATCATCGGCAGGAAGGCGAAGCCGGTCTTGACCGGCGAGAAGCCCTTCACGATCTGGAGGTAGTACGTCAAGAAGAGGAACAGGCCGAACATCGAGATGATGGCGAGACCCAGCGAGAGGTACACCCCGCCACGGTTGCGCTCCAGCAGGACGCGCAGCGGCAGCAGCGGCGACTTGACCTTCGACTCGACGAACACGAACGAGGCCAGCAGCACGGCGGAGGCCACGAAAAGGCCGATCGTCATGCCCGACGCCCAGCCGTCCGACTCGGCGCGCGTGAAGCCGTACACCAGCGAGACCAGACCCAGCGTGGAGAGCACCACACCCGGGATGTCGAGCGGCGAGCGGTTGCGGCCACCGGCCGGCTCACGGATCACGAAGTACGCGCCGATCGCGGCCACGACGGCGAAGGGGATGTTGACGAAGAAGGTCCAGCGCCAGTTCAGGTACTCGGTGAGGAAGCCGCCCAGGATCAGGCCGACCGCGCCACCGCCACCGGCGATCGCACCGTAGATGCCGAACGCCTTGGCGCGCTCACGCACGTCGGTGAACGTCACGGCGAGCAGCGACAGGGCGGCCGGCGCGAGTAGCGCGCCGAAGGCACCCTGCAGGGCGCGCGAGCCCAGCATCATGGCCTCGTTGACCGCGGCGCCACCGAGCGCGGAGGCCGCGGCGAAGCCGATGAGTCCGACGACAAAGGTGCGCTTGCGCCCCCACAGGTCGGCTATGCGGCCACCGAAGAGGAGCAGACCGCCGAAGGCCAGGGCGTAGGCGGTAATGACCCACTGCCGGTTGGCGTCCGAGATTCCCAGGTCCTGCTGGGCCGACGGCAGGGCGATGTTCACGATGGTCGCGTCGAGCACCACCATCAGCTGCGCGAGGGCGATGAAGACCAGGGCTTTCCAGCGCCGGGGATCGGGCAACCGGGTGTCGACTGCTCTTGATTCGGACGTTTTTGGCATGGAGGTACCCACCTAAGGGTGCGAAGAGGCGAAAAAGGTACGTAACTTCAAGTGCAGGGGCGGGAGTTACGACTCCCGGCGCAGGTCCCCCAAGGTCGCGGGAGAGCCAGGGAGGACTGAGCGCGCCGGCGCCTCCAGGCCGTCCAGGAACAGTTGCAGATGCCGGTGCACGAACTGGTCGAAGTTCAGGCAACCGCTGCCCGGCAGCGGTCGGGTGAGCTGGGAGAGGGCGACCATCAGGTCACCGACGGCAACGTCGCCGCGCAGCCGCCCCGCCTCCCGCGCGCGCCCCATGAGGTTGTTCACGACCTCCTCAAGGCGCTCGCGCTGGGCGAGCAGGTCCGAATGGTCCTTGTCGAAGCCGTCGCTGAGCATCGGGCAGAGCGCCCCGATCCGCTCGTCGGCCGCCGCGTGCACGAAGCGGCGCAGGGCGTCGAACGGGTCGGCCACCTCGGCGGCTGCCGTCAGCGCCTGGTCCACCGTGCGGGACATGACCGACAGGACGACCTGGTGGATCAGGTCCGTACGGTCCGGGAAGTGCCGGTAGAGCGTCGCGTTGCCGATGCCCGCGCGGCGGGCGATCTCGTCGAGCGGCACCTCGGGGCCGAACTCGACGAACATCTCGCGCGCCGCCGCGATGATCCGCTCCCGGTTGCGCAGCGCGTCGGCCCGCGGGCGCGGGACTCGTCGCCGCGCGGTCTCGGTGGTGGTCACCACGGCACTCCCTCTCGTACGTAAGCCCTGCGCCGACACTGCGTCGGCCCTGCACTTGCCCCTGCCTAAGCGGGGAGGACTTCCCCACTTAGGCGGACACAGATGCAAACGGGGAGAAGGTCCCCGGTTATTTCCCCAACTCGGTGTGACCTGGATCACTACCCCTTCCCACGATCGGCCCACCCAGCGAGCGCCCGCGCGAGCGCCGACACAGGGTGAGCGGACGAGAGCAGTCAGGCATCCCCGACTGCCGCGGACCGCGAATGCGAGGCGCTCTATGCGGGAGACCCGCCCACGGATACGCACCTCCCGCCGCGTGGTCGGCGTCACCGCCTTCACCTGCCTCTCCCTGGCGGGCGTCACCTCGGCGGGCTCTCCGCTCGCCGACCCGACCCGGGCCTCGGCGGGCCCGGTCGCCACCGCGCAGCGCACGGCGGCCCAGGCCAAGGCCGACGCGTCGGCGATCAGCCCGTGCCGGCTTGCGGGCGCGATGGGCGTGCAGATGTCCGAGGGCATGCCGACCCCGCCCGGCTACTCGCGCTCCACGGGTGACGTCCGCGCACTCACCCTCATGATCGACTTCCCGGACGCACCCGGGGAGGGCCGTGCGCTCGACCGGTTCGGCGAGTTCTTCCCGCTGACCTCGCAGTGGTTCAGCACAAGCTCCTACGGCCGACTGCGCTATCAGCCCGCGACACCCTTCACCGAGTGGCTGCGGATGCCGAAGCCGTTCGCCGCGTACGGGATCGACCGCGGCTCACCGTACGAACCGGGCTACCGGAGTCTCGTCGAGGACATCGCCACCGCCGCCGACTCCCGGGTGGACTTCACGGCGTACGACCTGGTCAACATTCTCGTCACGCCCAACGCGGGTCCTTCGGCCCTGGACACCGTGCTGTCCGTGACCTTCTCAGGGAACGACGACGCCCCGCGCGCCGACGGCGTACCGCTCTCCAACACGTCGTTCGTCTACAGCCGCCAGGACGACGGCTCGGGATCGTACGGCGATACCGGCTACCGGGTCCTGCCGCACGAGAACGGCCATGTCTTCGGGCTGCCGGACCTCTACACCATGGACGGCGGCGGCTCGGTCGGGCACTGGGACATCATGTCCGAGGACTGGGGCGCCAACAACGACCTGCTGGGCTGGCACAAGTGGAAGCTGGGCTGGCTGGACAACGCGCAGATCGGCTGCGCGGCCCAGCCCGGCATCAGTGAGCACGACCTGGCCCCGCTCGCGGCGCCCGGCAGCGGCATCAAGCTGGCGTTCGTGCCGCTCACGGAGAAGACCGGTTACGCCGTGGAGGTACGCACCCGGGCGGGCAACGACGAGGCCGTGTGCAAGCCGGGTGTGCTGATCTACCGGGTCGACGCGGACGTCGACACCGGCCATGGACCCGTGACAGTCGCCGACAGCGAGCGCGACAGCGGCGGCTGCACGCGGCGGCCCAATGTGCACGCGGAGCTGTCGGACGCGCCATTCGGGGTCGGTGAGACGTTCAAGGACCGGCAGTACGGGCTGCGGATCTCGGTGACCGGCGAGGACGCGGGCGGCAACTACCGGGTCCGCGTCACCCGCCCCTGAACACTAGGGCGTGCCTCCGGCGACCTGCTCCCGCACGCTCCCGCGCAGCTCCCGCTTCAGGATCTTCCCGGTCGCGTTGCGGGGCAACGCCCCGTCCCGTACGAGGACATGGGCGGGCACCTTGAAGGAGGCGAGGCTCGCGCGGACGTGGGCGCGCAGCTCGTCGGGGCCGGCCTTGGCGCCGGGCCGCAGCTGGACCACGGCGGCGACCTCCTCGCCGAGAACCGGGTGCGGTACGCCGAGCACGGCCGCGTCCAGCACGTCGGGGTGGTCGTGCAGGACGGCCTCCACCTCGACGCAGTACACGTTCTCGCCGCCGCGGATGACCATGTCCTTGATGCGGTCGACGACGCTGACGTACCCGTCGTGGGCGGTCGCGAGGTCCCCGGTCCTGAACCAGCCGCCCTCCGTGAACGCCTCCGCGGTGGCCGCCGCGTCCTTCCAGTACCCGCGGACGAGCGACTGTCCGCGCAACCACAGCTCGCCGACCTCGCCCTCGTCGAGCCCCTCGCCGCCCGGTCCCACGATCCGTACCTCGGTGGCCGGGGTGGGCCGCCCGACACTGCCCGGGTGGGCACGGTAGGACGCCCCGAAGTTCGCCAGGACGCCGCCGCTGGTCTCGGTCAGCCCGTAGCCGTTGCGCGGCTCGATGCGCTCGCCGTGGTGCGCGGTCAGCCGCGCCACGAGGTCGGGCGGGGCGGCGGCGCCGCCGGTGTTGAGCATGCCGAGCGAGCCGAGCCCGTCCCCGGCGGCCACCGCGGCGTCCAGCAGCTGCAACGCGGTGGAGGGCACACCGGCGTAGTGCGTCACCCCGTGCTGCCGGATCAGCCCGAGCGCATTGTCCGCGTCCCACTTGCGCATCAGCACGAGCGTGCCGCCGGCCGCCATCGCGGCATACACCCCGGTGAAGGCGGCGACATGGAAGAACGGGAACGTCATGAGCGACACGGGCGTGGGCCCCTGCCCGGGGATCTGTCCGCGCCCGAGCGCGGACAGCGAGGCGTGGTACAGCGGGTTCATGGCGGCGCCGGCCTGCGCGAGGTGGGTGGCGACGGCACCCTTGGGCCTCCCGGTCGTCCCGGACGTATAGATGATGGTGGCGTCGTCCTCGGGCTGTACCTCGACGTCCGGCGGCGCGTCCCGGGGATCGGCCTCGGGCAGATCGGCGTACAGCTCGGTCCGCTCCCCCACGACCGGCTCGGTGGCGTCCTCATGGTGGAAGACGACGCACCGTGCCGAGGGATGGGCGCCCATCCACCCCCGCACGCGCGCGAGGCGCTCCCCGTCGACGAGCAGCACGCCCGGCGCGCAATCGTCGAGGGCGTACGTGAACTCCGCCTCGGTCCACCACCCGTTCAGCGGCACGGCGACGAGCCCGGCCAGCTGGGCCGCCCAGAACGCGATCTGCCACTCGGGGTGATTGCGCATCGCGACCACGGCCCGGTCGCCGGGCTTCAGCCCGAACACGTCGACGAACCGCCGGGCGAGCGCGGAGGCGGCGGCGAAGAACTCCCCGTACGTATAGGTCCTGGCGTCCGCCACGAGAAACGCCCGGTCGCCGAAGGCCCAGGTCACCTCGACGAACTCGCGCAGCGTCCGTGGACCTCCCGCGTAGAGCGGGCTCCCGTCCTCCGCGTGTACGACGGCGAACGGCGCCCCGGGGGCGGTCAGCGCGGCTTCGGCGGCGCGCGACGGATCATTGTGCGGCACGGAGGGCCAGCCCTTCCTAAGCGCTTGCTCAGACCCTTGGACGCTATGCCCGCACCTGGACGCCGTCAAGATCGGCGGCGTGCTCATCGACCCCGAGCTGGGGCCCGGCGCGATGCGGACCCTCGTCGCCGACTTCTTCCGGCACAACAGCGCCACGTACGAACTGCGCGCGCGGCTCCGCACGGACCTGGCCGCCATGCCCGTCGAGGACGCCTCGGTGCCCCGGCCCGAGGATCTCTCGCCGCACCAGCCGGTGGCCACGCTCACCTTCCCCGCACAGGAGATGCTCAGCGAGGCCCGCCGGATCTACGCCGATGACGTCCTGTCCTTCAACCCCTGGCACGCGCTGGCCGCGCACCGCCCGCTGGGCTCGGCGAACCGCTCGCGGCGCAAGGCGTACGAGGCTTCGTCGGCGTACCGGCACACGAAGAACATCGCGCCCAAGGTCGAGCCGCGCACTCTTTCCGACTTGCCGGACTGATTTCCGGGCAACGTTCACGGCTCGCCCTTCGTCTTCAAGACCAAGATCAAGACGACCGGGGAGAGCGGCACGCGATGGACGACGTATCCACGAACGACGCACCGGCGCAGGGTGTGCCGATGGATGACCCACATGCGGTGATCACGTGCGAGGACGAGGAGTTCGGTCCGGTGACGATCACCACGCCGGCGGCGGTCCCGGACGAGGCCCTGGTCGAGGGCCCCGGCCTGCCGCTCGCGGTCCTCACCCGCGCGGGTGAGGCGCGGGACCACCGACAGGCCCCCATCGGGACCCGGGACGCCGACCGGCTGACGCTGACGATCGGCGACGACCCGGCCACGCTCGCGCTGGGGGCGGGACGGCTGAAGCGGTCCTCGTTCCGGGCCGTCGTGGACCTCGCCGGCCTGGCCTACACCTTCGAGCCGACCGGCAGGCACCGCAGCGTGCTGCGGCGCGACGGCCGGCAGGTGGCCCTGTTCATCTGGACCGGCAACAGCGAGTCGGCCGCGATCTGGCGCCCGGCCGACGGCGTGAGCCCACGCCCCGAGGACGCGGCGGTCGGCTACCTCCTCGCCACGGCCTTCGGCACCGGCGCCGCGAGCACCCGCTCACTGCTGCTCGACGCGGTGATGGACGCGATCGACGCCATCCCCTGACCCCACGACCACCACGACCACGACGGCCACGACGGGCCGGTCGACAGTGGCCGGTCGACAGCGGTGGGACGACAAGCGGTCGGACGACAAGCGTCGGACGGCAGCGGCAGGTCGACAGCGGCAACCGAGGCACCTCCGGAACCTGTTCCACAACCCGCCACCCAACCCGGTAGGCTTACCCCCGGCCGTGACACCAGCGGTCGATCACTTCCCCGCCTCCGTAGCTCAGGGGATAGAGCACCGCTCTCCTAAAGCGGGTGTCGCAGGTTCGAATCCTGCCGGGGGCACACGTTAGTTAGCAGGTCAGCGCCACGAAGGGCCCTCTCGTTTATTCGAACGAGGGGGCCCTTTCTTGATCAAGTGCCACATAAATGCCACTTCCCCAGATGATCAAGGTGTCTGCGTCACCCGTTCGAGGGGTTGTCCAGCAGCATGGGATGCGTAGAGTGCTGTCCCATGGGAGGGGCAGGCCGTCTCCCCACGCGCGCCTGACACGCGCCTCCCGCATCCTGTGGTCCTCGGCGGGGAGGCTGAGACCGCAGGGAAGGCCCCCACCGCTTATGCCGGTGGGGGCCTTCTGCGTCACAACGTAGACCGCCCCGCACCCAATCGGGTACGGGGCGGGACGCCTTGACCAAGTCGTGGCGTCTAACGGCGCAATCAGGCGGACACGCGTACGCCTGGCGCCGCTTCCTTGCCGCGGTTGCCCTGCGCGGCGCTCTGGGTTGGCGAAGTGTGTGGCCTCTCCAGCCAAGACGATCATTCAGGAATGTACGGTTCCGTGTACAGACAATTGATCTTGGCGGCAGCAGCGTAGGCAAGTGCTCTCCGAACCGCCGTCGCCCGCCTGGGTACTCACCCGCCGCCGCGCCGTCGGAGACCACATCCGCGAGGCACGGCTGTACGCGAAGCTCACTCAGGAGCAGCTCGGCGGAGCCTCCGGTGTAGACCGGCAGGCAATCAATCGCATCGAGCAGGGCCACGCATCGCCGCGGCTCGACTCCCTCATCCGCATCGCCGCAGCGCTCAACATTTCGCTCGCGGACCTGGTGCGGACCTAAGGGGCAGCCGCGCTCGACGTCGAGCGCGGCCCCGACCGGCAGCGCGCTACGCCGAGACGATCACCCGTCCTGGGTGAGTCAGCCACACCTCCTGACTGCGGGGTGTCACCGTCAGGCCGAACGCATCGGACGTCGGGCTGCCGAGAGCGGCGTACTCCTGATAGGTCGTTTCGATGTCGGACCACAGGTCGCGGTCGCCGTACTGCCACGCCTGCTCGCCCGGCTCACAGAACGCGCCCGACCCGGCGCCATCCATGAGCCACACCTCGACCGTGGCGCCCACCTCGCGGTGAATCATCGAGACGCCGGGCATCCGGGCGCCGGCGTAGATGGCGAACCCGAGGGTGAGCAGCTGCCGGGGATCGAGTGCGGTATCGGTCGCCCTTGCTCTGCCTTCAACCGGCGGCCCGTCCGGTGTGCGGTGCGACCGCATCGCCATGTACGACGCACCGCCCCGAAACGGCCCGGATGCGCTGCCGTCGTCCTGAACAGTGAGCTGGACTAGGGCGCCGCTCCAGAAGTCGCGGGCCAACGGAGCAACGATGATGCCGCCGGGTCGGACCTGCTCGACGAGGCCGTGCGAGATGGTCCGCAGCGCGCAGGTTGCGATGAGGCGGTCGAACGGAGCCGCTTCCGGCCAACCTTGTTCGCCGTCTCCGCGTCGCAGCTGTGGCATATAGCCGGCGGCGTGCAGGTTCCCGGCCGCCAGCTCGGCGAGCGCCTGGTCGAGCTCAATGCTGTAGACATTCTCCTCGCCGAGTCGCGCGGACAGCAGGGCCGCGACGTACCCGGAGGCGGTACCGATCTCCAGGACCCGGGCGCCTCGCTCGACCTCCAGGAGACCGAGCATCTTGGCGACCATGGACGGCATCGAGTTGGACGACGTGGCGACACCCGGGCCCTCCTCGGCGCCGTCGTCGACCTGGATCACTACGGGCTCGTCGCTGTGGACCAGGGCCAGCCAGTTGGCGTGCGAGGTGACCGGCTCGCATCGGTCGGGGCCCTGGCGCCAGATGCGCTCAGGGACGAACCAGTCGCGACGCACGGTGTCGAAAATCCGGCGCCATTCCTCGTCCAAGAAGCCGCGGGCATCCAGATGCTGCACGAGCGATGCGTACCCCTGAATCTCAGTGACCATGTTGCCCTCCCGCGTACTTACCGCCGCTGCCGTCGGGGTTCGGAGGAGTCGGAGGCGGAGTCCATGGCTTGTCCGACGGCGGTCCTGCGTGCTTACCGTTGTCGCTCATCGTTTCTCCCAGTTCGTTGTCGCGGATGGTGCATGGACCCGCCTCGGCCGTCGTCCTGTGCAGGGCGTGGCGGCCGGGGCGGGGGCTTAGTAGGGGTGCTGGCCCAGGGCGCGAGGCTCGGGCGGCAGTGGTGCACGCCGGGCGGGGGTCTCGGGCGCTGTGTCCTCGGGGGTGATGGGCGGTCCGTGCCAGAGCAGGGTCACGCCGTGCTCGGCGCAGTAGGCGCCCTCGTCGTCCTCGATCGGGAAGTCGTGGCTGTACGGGCCCTTCACGCAGCGGGTCATCGGCGCGCCTCGCGCTCGGCCTGCCGCAGGCGGTCGCCGGTCGCGCACCCGTCGAGGCATCGCGGTGCTGTGTCGGTCGGGTCGCGGCGGCTCCCGTGGCAGTCGCAGTCGCAGCGCAGCTTGAGCAGGGCTGCCAGCGCCGCCGGGTCGACGAGGGTGCCGCTACCGTCGGGCGGCTGGACCCAGTGAGGGCCGGGCGGGTACATGACGGCCGGCGCCGGGACGGTGAGATAGCTGGTGTCTCCCAGGCGCTCGGTTCCCGGCGTCGACCAGCCCGCGGCGGAACCTGGTGGGATGAGGAAGTAGCGGACGCGGCCGCCAGGGTCGCGGATCACTGGGCCGTCGATGCCGGTCGCCATCGCCTCGCGCGCCGGGTGCTCAGGGACCTTGATCGCGTCGAAGGTCCGGCCGAGGGGAAGGAGCACGATGCTGGTCTGCGAGATCCAGAGGCGCGCGCGGGTGGGGTCGGGGTCTGCGGAGGCGAGCCACGCGCTGGCGGCGGCAGGTGTTTCGGTGGACACGACACGATCCCCTCGCTGTGGTCAGTGAGGGGATCGTGTCGCAGAAATGGGGGTCGGTTACCCACAGTTTGTGGGGATGATTTTCTGTCACGACCCTTGACAGTTCGTCAGATGCCTGACCACCGGGCCAGCCCAGCAATCGAATCGGTCTGCCCCCGGTCCAGGCGTACCAGCGAGGCCGCAGTCGCCCGGAGCGTAGGGTGCCACCTGCTGTGATTCGGGGAGATCTGCCGAGCGCGGAGCAAGTCCGTGTGCGCGCCGTGCCGGTCTCCCTCGGCCAACCTGGCCGCTGCCACGTCGATGTGATGGTGTGACGCGCGCTCAGCGACGATGCCCGTGGGCAGCTCCCACTCGTCCCGGTCCTGCTCTGCGCCCCACTCGCGCAGCCTGGCGAGTGCCTGCTCGGTGTCGCCCTGGTCAATGAGCGCGGCGACCTCGTGGATCCTGACGTTGGTCGGGCCGAAGCTCATCTCGTAGTGGGTGGTGTCGCTCCGGAGGGAGCCAGCGGCGGCGCGCGCCTCGTCCAGCCTCGCCTCAGCCTGCTCCGGCCGTCCGTCGCGAGCCTCCAGAATCGCCAACTTCAGCAGCACCGCTCCCTGTACGGCGATCTGCTCAGGCGACATCGACGCCTCCGGGGCCAGCCGCTCCACCTCGTCGACGAGCGCCTCCAGGACACGGCGAGCCGATCCGTACGCACCCATCCGCACCATCGCCCCCGCTTTCAGGTAGGCCCCGGTCACTTGCATGAGGGGATCACCGGAGTGGTCCGCCGCCCACCGCACGCGCTCGATCGCGGTGAGGCTGAGGTCGTGGTAACCCAGTTTGTGCGCGAGGGAGTTGGTCGCGCGGTAGCCGCGTGCCAGCCACCAGTACGCGCGCTGCTGCTCAGGGCCGCGGGCGGTGAGGGCCACGTGGGTCAGTTCGGCAAGGACGCCGGGCAGCAGCGGGCCCATGGGGACGTACTGGCCGTCCTGTCGCATCTCGGAGATGTGGTCCATCTCGGCGGCAAGGACAGGCAGCGGCCGGGGCGCGGTCAGCAAGTCGTCCGGGTTGTCGTAGGTGAGGAGTATCCGCCGCAGCTCGGGGATGACGGCCTGTACCTGTGCCTCGATCTCGGCCCCGTTCCAATACGGCTGGCCGGTCAGCCGGTCAGGCCCCACGTGGAGGGCGCGGGCGAGCTGCGCAAGGATGCCGGGCGGAGGGTTGCGGTCGCCGTGCTCGTATTTTTCGAGGGTGGAAACGCTGATCTTTACCTGTGCAGCCAGCTGCCGCACGGTCATCTGGCGGACCTTGCGCGCCTCGCGGATGCGCCGGCCGATGTGCTCAGTGCTCATGGTGCCCCCAGCGTCGGGTGTGCTGGCCGCCAGCGTAAGACGAACCCCGGACGCAGGAAAGCGGGTGGGAGGGGGAGCGCTGCGTTACGGGTACTGGCGGCGGGACGGGTCCAAGCCCAGGGCCTGGGGGCCGGGGTCCTCGGGCGGGGCCGGTGCACCGTCCTTGCGGCATACGAGAGCATCAGGATCGTCGGGTGGGGGCTGGAGGCTGTACCCGTCGGGGCAGGTCTGCCCGTCGCGCCCGTCGGCGCCGTCCGCCCCCGCTGCGCCGTCCGTGCCGTCGACTCCGTTGCGCCCGTCGGAGCCGGGAGGCCCCGCCGGGCCCGCCGGACCTTGAGGACCGGTCGCGCCGGTGACCGCCGCCCCCGACTGCCCAGGGATCCCAGCTTGCCCAGGTGCACCAGTGGGGCCGGGGACAGGGGCAGGTGTACCGCCGGGCTCGCCCTTCGCTCCCCGCTCGCCGGGACGCCCCGGTGGTCCGGGGATCGGCACGGGCACCTCGGCGCGGCCTGGAAGGTTATCGACCGCGCGCGATGGATCCGGCACGGCTGGTGTGCCGCCCTTGGCTTGGATCTGTGCCCGCAGTACCCGCACGTCTCCGACAAGGGTGTTCACCACGTCGCCACGCCGGTCAGCCTCGGCGGCGACCTGCGCGGTCCGCTGCGACTCGGCATCAATCCTCAGCCAGACCAGCACGACGGCGCCGGAGAGGACCGCGAGGATCGCAGCGACGGCGAGGGAGCGCCAGCGGCGGGACAGGATGCCCTCCGGGCGGTGGTGCCGGGTGCGGGTCACAGGGTGGGTCCTCCTAGCTCGGCGATCCGTCGGTCACGTGCTGCGATCTCCGCTTGCAGGGCGGTGATCTGCGCTTGCAGTGCTGCTTTGTCGGCGCGCTCCCCGGCCAAGTCGGCGTAGGCGGCCGTCAGTTTGGCTTGCAGACGGTCGCGTTCTTCTTGCAGCTGGTCGACGAGCCCGCCGTACCCGGTGAGGACCACACCCTGATGGGTGGCGCGGGCCGAGCTCCGTTGCCCAATCCATGCGGCTGTGGCCGCTGCGAGCCCGACGACGATGGTGCCGACGGCGGCGAGCGTCGCAGCGTCCACGCGGTGTACCTCCTTGATCAGACTCCGACTACGGTGCTGGCGCTGTTCTTGTCGCCGAACGCGCGGGCCAGCATCCCCTTCAGCAGGGACCCGCTCGCGGCGATACCCGCGACACCGACGGTCTCCCAAAAGGTGGCGGAGAACATCGAGGCGGGGCCGGCCGCGAGGGCGACGCCAGCGGCAGCGGTGAGGCCGGTCCAGATCACACGCTCGGCGAGATCCTTCGCGTAGGTCGTGGCGGTCTTCACGACAGTGTCGGCGGCGGGGAGGGTGAAGTCGCTCATGGTGAACTCCTCGGTCAGCGGATCAGGCAGATGCGGGTCAGTTGGCGAGACGGGCGGCGAGCTTGACTGCGACGCGCTCCGCGATCTGCTCAGCCAGGGCAGGGTGGGCGGCGATCTTCTCGGCGAGCGCGAGCAACTGTGCGTTGGTCAGGTCGAGGGGCTTGATCGCGTCGACCTTCTTGCCGAGGGCGGTCACGTCGCGGGCGGTGGTGCGCAGGTAGTCGTAGGCGTCGCGCGGCTCGTTGGTGCCCTTGTACCGCCAGGCCGCGCCCTGCTGGTTGTCGTACAGGGCCTTGAGCTGCTTGGCCTGTTCGGGGGTCATGTCGTCCTCCTGAGGTGGAATGGTCTGGCCGTTGGCGCGGGCGACGATCCCGGGGAACACCACCGCGTTGAACTGCTTCACTCGCGCGTCACCGGGGCAGGCCGTGCCGGACACAGCCCAAGCGGAGTGCAGCCGGTGATAGCCGAACCCGGGGTCGGACGTGGTGCGGCAGATGCGCAGCGGAATGCCGTGCGTGCGGTGCAGCCACACGCCGAGGGCGATAAGCCTCTCCAACTGCTGCGCGGTCCACGGGTCTGAGCCCTGCAGGTTGGACGCGGTCTCGATGGACACCGCGCCCGTACCGTCCGGGCGCCGGTTGGCCGCGGCGTTCGCGTCGGCGCGCGTCTCGGTCCCGACGAACTGGCCGAGGTCGCCCGCGTAACCGAGGCCGAAGTGCGATTCCAGGTTGGTGCTGTCGCGCCAGTACTCGTACACGCGGCGCGCGGTCCACGGAGCGATGATCGAGTGGACGATGAACTGCGTGGGCCTGATGGCCGCCTGCTGGTCTGACTCCGGTTGCAGCTCCCACTTCGTGGCGCCCGGGTACCAGGCCATCAGACGCCCCCGGCTCTCAGGGCGGCCAAGAGCCGGTCGGCGGTCAGGGGTGCGGCCATGATGCGCGTTCCTTTCAGATGAGATGTGCGTAGCGAGGGGCGATACCGACGGCCTGGTGTAGCCATCCCGGCCTCCTCAGACCGTCGTGACGACTTGCTCGTAGCGCTGCGCCCCGACACTCGCCACCCCAGGCCTGCCGGCCAGCAACTCCCGGACCGCGTTGACGACCTCGATCTCTGGGACGACAGCGATCTCCTGATCGATGGATGTGATCGACACCGACACGATGGGGCCTCCACCCGAGTTCCTGCCGGTGACCTGGTAATGAGCCATCCTGTGTTCCTCTCTCGTCAGGCAATGCGCACAAAGCGCAGCCAGCTATCGGTGTAGAGCGTCGTGGCGCCCGCGTCAGAGACGAGCTGAGCCCAGTCCAGCGAGTACGTGCCTGCGGTAGAGCCGACGCGGATCGTGCCGTGGATCACTGCGGTGAGGGGGGCGAGTCCCGTGCCTAGGCAGCCGAACGAGCGGGCTGCGGTGATGTCCGTGCTCTCCGTGCGGACCAGATAGCCGCGCGACGACTGGGTATCCGCGATCAGCGCCGGGGTGGTGTTCGCAGACACCACCTGGCCGTTACCGGCGCCCATTGCGGCCCACTCGCCGAGCGTCCCCGACGGCGCCGTCCAGTCGATGTTGAGGTCGGCGGCGGCCGGGCCGTCGAATTTGATCCAGCCGTCCATGATGTAGACCGCGTTCGCCACGAGATCGAACGTCAAGTGCGGGTCCGCGACTGCCGTTGTCGTCGCCGTCCGGGAAGTGTCCGAGGTTTTGCGCGCGGTCATGGGCAGCATGTCCCGCAGGGTGCTGGCACGAAGGCGCTGGCCGGCCAACAGATTTGGGTAGTACTCGACCACGACTGGCCTCCTACAGGCTGAGGATGGTGGGCTGGGCGAGGCGGACGTCGGTGCCCGCCGTCTGGGCTTTGTTCACGCCATTGACTGAACGTGTGACCGTGAATACCTGCGGGTCGAGGATGTGGAAGTCGTCGTGGCGCAGCTGTGGGCTCACGTTCGTGTTCCCGGCGAACGCCGAGCCGGTGATACCGACCGCACCCGACGCGATCGTGTTCGCACTGATGGTCTCCGTGAGCTGCCAGTCCTTCGGCTCCGTCTCGGCCACCGGCCAGGCCTTCAACTGGATTTGCTGGCCAACGAGTTTGGCGCGAACGTAGAACGCATCCCCCGCGGCGTACGTGTAGTCCAGGGTCACCGTCGACCCGATCTGTGTCGTGTCGCGGGTGACGCTCAGGAACATCGAGCCGCTCGTTCCGAAGTGCAGTCGGGCCCGGTAGTAGTTCGACGTGTCCGTGTAGCGGAGCAGGATCGCAGGCAGGAAGCTGGCCCCGGTCGCTACCTGGTCCGGGCTCACCGTCATCCGGGCTTCGGCGTCGCCGAGCCCGGACACGAGGGTCTGGAACCGGAGTGTCGTCGGCGAGGAGGCCCAGGTGATCACGCCCTGTGCGCCGTTCACGTTCCGCTCCGTGGCCGTGCCGCCGGCCTGCGTCCACGTGTTGCCGCCTGAGCTGGTGCCCCAGTCGTTCGACACCGCGCGGGTGAAGTCGTCTGCCCCGGTGGAGGCAATGGCCGTGACCGCCCAGGTTTCGCCGCCCGCCCGCACGTCGAAGGGGAAATCACTGCTGTCGGTGGTCCAGAGCCCGCCGTCTCCGGTCGGGGTGACGTAGAGGCTGGTCGCACTGGAGGTGGCGCCAACGTAGATGGCGCTGCCATCGGTGTCGATCCGCCCCAGAACGGGATCGTCGAGGACACCGACGCGCCATGAAGACTCAGGGGCACAGACGTAGGTGATGCGGTGCTCAAAGTGGTCGATCGTTTCCGACGACAGGCCGAGCACCAACTGACTGATGTCGTCCGGCGGAATCCACGCTGGCAGATCGGTGAGCAGCAGCCTGTCACCCGGCCTCATCGACAGGGCCTGCGCTTTCAAGGCCGGGTTGAAGCTGAACTGCTGCCTGGCCAGGTTGACGCTGATCTGTGGGAATCGGGCCTCATCCACGGTCGCGAGATGGAGCCGCCAGTTCGCCTGGTCCGCGAGCGTCGAGGAATCCTCAAGGTTCAAGGTCACGTCTTCGCCGTACACGCCGATACCAACCGGAGGATCCGCTGTCGACATCGAGCCTTCGTCAAGCTCGGCCGTGGCGCTCGTACCACTGGGCAGAGACGCGGTCACCTTGTTGCGTACCAGCTGGTCGTCGTCGACTGGCACCGGCACCGACGACAGTTCGTTGTTCGGGTAGGACATGGTCAGCGCCGGCGCCTGGTTGAGCAGCGAGGCCCTGGTGCGGTACCCGAGGCCAAGCACGCTGAGGTTCTCGAAGAGCATGCCGCCGTCGGCGAGCTCGGCTTGCCGCATCACGTCGATCGGCTTGAGCCGGTCCTGCCCGCCCATGAGCGGGGTGTCGTCCAGGTCCCCAATGGCGTCGAACGGGATGCCGGCCTCGGCACACAGCCGCTCGATCCTCCTCCCCGCGGCCTCCCCGGACGGGGACAAGCGCAGGCCGAGGTCTGTAGCCGCCGTGATCACGGACTGCACGGTGACGTGCCCGACTGCGACACCGGGCAGGCCCAGGGTGCCGATCGGACCGACGACACTGCGGGACGCGGGGCCGAACCGCACGCGTGTCACGCGCTGCACCGACGAAAGCGCCGCAGTGTCGGTGACGCTGTCCGTCGACATCGTGAACAGGTCGGTGATCCGGATCGCCCGACCCATCGACGTCCCGTCCTCCTCAAGCTCCACACTGATCCGCATGCGCCGCCCGCGGACGTCCAGCGTGTGCGTCAGCTCGGCGCCAAGGACTGATCCGTCGGCGTCGTGCGCGCGGAGCACCAGCGTGTTGCCGGTCGTCGCGTAGTACAGCTCCCAGAAGGCGACTGCCCCCGCAGTGGCTTCAATGTGGTCGATCGCGCAGATGACTTTGCCGTCGGACAGGCCTTCAGCAGGGATGTGGCACAGCAACCTGATCTGACTGGCCGTGGCGTCGTCGTACCGTGCGACGCCACCCGAGAGGGCTGACGACGCGGACAGTACGGGCAGCGGGTCGGAGGCGCCGAACCCGGCGTAGGTGGCGAGTGCTGGGATGCCGGTGAACGTCATTGCCGAACCGTTGATCAGCGCGGACGCGATGGTGGTGGAGCCGTCCACGTCCTCGCACGGCCAATACGCCTGCAAAGAGGAGATCTCAGGGTCGGTGATCCCGTCGTGGATCACCGATTGCGCGGGCACGGCGCCCTGGTTGAGGCGGCGCAAGATGCCGGCCCCTTCGACCTCGACCCACACATCGGTGCCGGTGGTGTCCCAGTGCTGCGGCCACGAGCTGATTTCACCCCAGAAGCGGTAGCCCTTGTAGTCGCCGTTCGCGACAGAGACGCGCAGTTGCTGGTTGCGGCCCAGCTGCCCGTAGTAGGGGGAGGTCGGGTTGCGGGGGCTGTAGCGCCCGTCGCGGTTGTTGAGTTGGAAAGAGCAGGACGCGTGTTCGGTGGTGGCCGCGCCCTCGTCGCGGCGCCCGCGGGTGATGGCGATGTTCTGGCCGCCGTCGCGGGTGAGGACGAAGGGCGTGATGTCCACCCAGGTGCCGCCGATGAGCAGTTCGACCATCACTGGGCCGGTCGGGGCCGCTTCTCCAGAGGCACCGAGGGGCCCTGCGACGGCGCCCATGCGGCGCTGCCAGCCCATCAAACGTGCTGCTACGCCCATGTTTTCTCACCTCCTCTGTGGTTGATCAGAGCGTTGGTCACTCGTCGAAAACGACCCAGCACAGCAGGTTCGTCGCGGCCGAGAACGTGGCACGGACCCGGAGGAACTTGCTGACGGCGACGATCGGCCGCTCGTCCGGCATCCACTGGTAGCTGTAGCTCGTCGGCCACGCCCCGTTGGAGACACCAGAGACCTTCACGGTGTCGAAGGACCGCGACGCAGTGGTCGTGCCCTCCACAGACGCGGTGTAGCCCGTCGCCGATGTCCCCAGCGTCAGCAGCGAAGCAGGAGCGTTCGGGTCCAGCGGCTGCACGCCGGCCGCCACGTGCGCCGTGACGGTCGCGGCGACGTCAGACTGCATCAGCTCGATAACGCCCTCGCCCGTAGTAGCCGGGGCCGCATCGAGGGTGTAGCCCCAGCTGATGAGCTGGACCTGGCGCGTGCTGGGAGTGGCCAGCTGGAGCATCGTCTTGATGGCTGTGCCGGTCGTGACCTCGACGGGTGCGGCCGTGGTGGCCATCGCCCAGTTGCCGATCCTGTACCTGTGCATCTCTCTCCCTACGTTCCAGCCCGGCCAAGGACGACCTGGGCATTTCCGCCGCGGACCCGGATGGCCTTGCGCAGCATCTTGAGAAGGAATTCGTCGACGTCGCTCCCGCTGGAGCGCAGCTCGATAACCACCAGCTCAGGGGGGCCGCCACCCGCACCCTGCGGCGGCCGCACACCAGGGCGCTTCGGTGGCTCGGTGAGCATCGACTCCCACGCCATGCGCTTCGACTGCCCGGTCGGGTACACCCGGGAGCCGACCGGCAGGCGCACGATCTCGGGGCCTTCCTCACCGGTGAGGGTCAGGCCACCACGGACGCCGCCCGAGGCCGCAGCACCGACGATGCCGCCGGACGCCTTCTTGGAGAACGCCCGCTCGATGGCCTTCTCCATAGCCTTCGTCAGCTTGTCCATGCTCTTGGTGAGCTTCTCCTGCACGCTCTTCAGCGCGCCGACGACTTTCTCCTGCGCCTTGATCTGCGCCCCGTACACGGCGTCGGCTGTTGTCTTGCCTGCCGCTGTGGCTGCCTTCGCGATCTCGGCCTGGAGCTGGTTCATGCTCTGGATCTCGCTGTTCGAAGCGCCGAGGAGCCCCGTGGCGGTCTCCAGTCCGCCGCCGTCGATGCCAGCCTCGGCAACTTGGCTGAGGAGCCCCTTGTCCAGGCCCTTCGCCTTCAGTTCCTCCAGCGCCTGCGTGAACGCGGTCGCTTTGTCCCTGGAGCTGATGAGGCCGCCCATGATGCTGGCGGTGGTGACACGACCCTCGCCTGAGGCGCCCTTGGTGATGTTCGCACTGCCGAGAATGCTGCTCTTGACCGAGGATGCGAGACCCGCCGCCGCGCTCTTCAGATCACTGAGCTTGCTCCTGGCCTTGTCGAGCTGGTCAGTGACCTTGCTGAGGGACCTCTCCTGCTTCAGCAGGGCCCGGCCGGTCGAGTCGAGTTGCCGCAGGAGCGACCGTTCCCGCCCGCCGTGCGTGGCCTTCATGATCACGCCACGCCACTGGTTCAACGAGTTGACCAACGAGCCGATGGAATCCGGGTTCGACAGCGCGGACCCGAACTCGGAGCGCTGGTAGCCCGCCGTCTTCCCGAAGTGGGAGACGGTCAGCTCGCCGCGGGCGCGGCCTCGCGCGTCTCGTTCGCCCTTCGCCTGCGCAGCCGCGCGCGCCTTCGCAGCCTTTTGCCCCTTCGTGAGGCCGCCCTTGGCGAAGCCGGGCACCTTCAGCCGTCCGGCGTTGATCGCGTCCATGAACCCGACGCCGTATCGGGCGACGGCCGCCGACCGCATCACGTACTCCGTGTTGCTGATGCGGCCCATCGCGCCCGAGGGAAACGCGGCCACGATGGAATCGCTGGTGCCCGTGCCGGGCCCATTCACGTACCCACCGTTGGGGAACGCCTGGACGTCGCCGCCGCTCGCGTAGCTGGGCACACGCCCGCCGCTGGCCTTCATCCAGAACGGCTTCTGCTGCGCTTGCACCGTCTGCACGTGGTTCGTGCGGATGGTGATGGTCCTGTCGCTCAGCGAGTTCACCGCGCCCTGCACGCTACGGATGCCGGACACCGCGGCGCCGGTCTTCGCGGTGACTCTGACGCTGCCGTTCGGGAGGCGCTTTACCTTGTAGCCGAAGCCCGTCAGGATCCCCTCGGCCGCCTTGCTGAGCGTTTTGAGGGTGACGGATTTGCTACCCGGGCTCCTCTTCACCGCACCGTTGAAGGCTTTCAGGTCCCGCTCGGCGTCCTCCTTCTGCATTTTGATCCGGGCGGTTTTGCTCGGCGTCTTGAGGATCTGCGCAGCGAGCCTTCTCGCAGCCGCCTCGTTACCTGTGACTCCCTCGGTGAGAGAAAGGAGCTTCTTGCGGCCCCTGTCGTAGATTCCGTTGACCGTTTCCCACGACGCACCGTTCGCGCGAGCGGACTCAGCCGCTTTCATCGTCGACGAGGCGATGTCGTCCAGGGCCTGGTTGTTGCCACGCCCCTTCGCCGTGTTCTCGTCGAGCGTCTGGCCGTTCTTCTTGAATGCGGCGTCGGCAGCATCGATCGCCGCCTCCATGCCCCGGACACCGCCGCGCGCCATCAGGTACGCGTTGCTGAGTGCGTTGATGGACTGAGCCAGCCCATCCGCGCTGGACTGCTGCGCGGTCAACCTCTCCTGTACGCCGAGCGCCTGCTGACCGAACAGGCCCATGCCCTCAGCCGCCAAGCGCTGCTCTTCCGCCAGGTTCGCGAGGCCCGCCTTGTACCCGTCGAAGGTCTTATCGATTTCAGCATCTGATTTGCCGTCGCCACGCAGCGCCTCACGGACAAGGGCGAAATCCTTCGCTGCCTGCTCCGTGTTCCCCGAGGCCACCAGGCCGGCCAGCGACTCATCCATCGCGTCGAAGTCCGCCGTCAGGGCCTTACGGGAGTCCTCGCCCTTGGTGAGGTCCTGCCACAAATCGTTGGCGCTGCGCCGCAGATCATCGAGCGGGCCGATACCCGAACTCCCGAAGCTCTTGACGTACTCTTCCTGGTCCTTCGCGGCGCTGCCAAGTTGCTTGTACTTCTTCACCAGCCCATCGACGTCGCCGAACGTCGCCTTGAGCTCGCCGGTGAACTTTCCCGTCGTCGCGAGGTTCTTGAGGCTGGTCGTCAGCCGGTCGACGTTCGGCGGGGCGCCGCGCGCATTCTCGGCGATCTTGCTGATGCCGATTGCAGCGACAGCGAGGACGCCCAGGCCTACGGCGGCCTTCTGCACGCCGCTCATGCTGGCCGCCGTGGCGCGCATCGTGGTCGATACGCCAGCCGCGCGCATGACCGCGAAGTACGCGGCGAGGCGACCGACGGCGCTGCCTCCAGCGGCGGCCCCGACCAATCCGATACCGACGGATACGAGCTTCAGTGCGGCGTACATCTGGATGAACGTGCTCAGCGCACCGGTGGGGATCGCGTTGACCAGCTGCGCGAGCGCGTTGACAGCCGTCAGAATGCCGACGCCGAGGTCGCTGGCGGCTGCCACCAGGTGGATCATCGACTTGGCGAGGTTGCCGAGCGTCTCGCCGACCGCGGGGCCCACGTCGCGGGCGTAGGCCATGAACTCGGAGAAATTTCCGCCTACCTTCCCCGTGTCCATGGACTGGGAAAACTTCACGAGCCCCGTCGTAGCGCGGGCCAGCGCACCCGACGCGAACTCGCTGAATGACGCCATGAACCGGGAGAACCCGTCCGACTGGATACCGCCAGCCATCACGGTCATGAGCCGGTCCAGCTCACCGGAGGCACCGCGCACCAATGGTGACATTTTAGGGAACAAGGCACCAAAGGCGGCGAATGCTTTCGTCGCGACAGGCATCGTCGAGTCGGCGAGACTGTCAGACCATCGGGTGTACTGCGTCTTCATCAGCGTCAGCCCGACCGCCGCCTCCTGCGTGGCCCTGGGCATGTCCTTCAGCGCCAGCTGGATCTGATGCGCTGCCTTCGCTGCTTCCGCCGAGCCCGTGCCGTGTTCCTTGACCGCGTCCCTGTACTTCTTCTCAGCCTGGGCGGCCTCCATCACCGTGGCGATCTGCCCGCCGATCGCCACACCGAATGCCATGACCGCTACCCCGGCCGCGCCGAGCCCTGCGGCCATTGGCACTGCGACAGCGGCGATGGGGATGAGCGCCGGCGACAGGGCGATGGCAGCCGCGCGAAGGCCCCGCATGCTGTTGCCGGAAGCGGACGTGACGTTCGGGAGGGAGCCGAGACCGGTACGCAGCCCGCCGAGGCTGCCCGTGAGACGGCCGACGCTGCCGTCGAGCTCGTCCATGTCGCCGCGCACCGTACGGGTCCGGGTGGACAGAGCGTTAAGACGGCCGTCGGCGGTCTGCGCCCGCGTATTGAAGGTGCGCAGCGCTGTGGCTACCGCAGTCACACGGTCGCGGAACTCGCCCATCGCAGCCGAAGCGGCTGCGGCCCGCCCACGCAAGGTTCGCAGAGCGCGGGAAGCGTCCTCGGCCTGCTGCTCCAAGGAGTTGAGCGCGGCGGCGGACGCGGCCGCCCGGGTCGTGAGCGAGGTGAGCGCGGCCCCAGCCCCGTTGGCGTCTCCGCGCAGATCACGCATTGCGGTGGCCGCCGCGGTGATCTGTCCGGCGTTTCCGTCGAACTGTGCGGTAAGCCGGACGGGGCTCTCGCGCTTCAAGTCGCGTAGGGCGGCCTTGATGGATGCGACGTTGGTGGAGGTCTGGTCGTCGATGCTCGCGGTGACACGAATGTCGCCTGCGGCGGTGCGGAGCCCTCGCAGAGTGCTGGTGGCGCTCTGAGCGCGGGTGTCGAGGAGGCGCAGGGACTGGCTGGCTGCGGCGGACCGGCTCGTGAGGGTGTTCAGGCCCTGCCCGGCCTGTTGTGCGTTGCTCTTCAGTCCCTGGAGAGAGGTGTTGGCGGCGGCAAGCCCGGCGCCGGTCTGGTTGGAGACGCGGACTGAGATTTGGATGTCGTTACCCACCGCCGTCACCTCCCTCTGATGTGCCGAGTTGTTCGATCTCCAGCAGTTGCAGCAGCTCTACGTCCTCCGCGAGCACCTCGCTGGGTAGCTTGTGGAAGCGGTCGCAGAGCTGAAGGATCAGGCGGGCACGGCTGTAGGCGGCTGGGGGGCCGACAGGGGTTCCATCGGAATCGACACCACCGGGGACTGCTCGCCATCGGGCGAGCTCTGCGGCAAAGGGCCGTACACCTTGCCCCCGATGCGTGCGAGCCACTCGCTAGTGAGTGCCAGGGCGAGATCCTCGTCGAGCCGGAAGAACTCTTCGCTGGTCGCCGGTGTCGGGCTCCCGTCCTCCTCCTCGATGTTCCAGCTGATCAGCGACTCACCGAACCGCTTGATCTGCTGCACCATGCGGTTGTCGCCGCCCTCCTCGGTCTCGGCCTCCTCGACGAGGCCGGTGAGGAGGAGGTACTCGTCGAGGGTGGTGCGACGGGCGATTACCTCGGGTGGCTCCGATTCGGCCCCGTAGACCTCGTGGTCCTTGAGAGACACGGTGATGCCCTGGCTGGTCTTCTTGCGGTATGCCATGGGGTCATTCCTTCTGGTGCGGACAGATGTGTGGCATGGCTTGGGGCCTAGCTCCAGGTCGGAACGACGCCGTCCGAAAGCACGCCAGGCACGGCGAAGGTGAGTTCACCGCTGTCCGAGCGGGACAGCGGATAGTCGGTGAAGAGGCACTCGTTGTTGAGGCTCTGGCCGCTGACCGTGAGCGAGACGGTGCGCGCCACCGAGGTGGACGGGACCGTCTTGAACACGGCGTGGCTCTGGTTCGCCGCGTCGTTGAACACGCCGTTCAAGGTCACCGAGAAGTCAGCGAGGAGCAGGATTCGCTCCATCGCGGACTTATCAACGCCGGTGACGTCCTGCACCGCGCGCGGCGTGGAGAACTGCAAGTTCGTGATGTCGTTCTTGATCGCCTGGGGGGTGCCGGTGCTGTCATCGACAGAGCACGTGGTCCACCCGATTCCGCTTTCCTTGGCCATGGCCGTTATCCCTTCGTCTGCTGGTCGACGAGTCGGAGCTGGTGCTCGCCGAAGTCCTCAACCCAGTCCGCCGGGCTGCTGTGCTGGCGGACTCGGCCCGTGGGGTTACCGCGGGCACAGTCCCCGTCCCTCACCGCGTACAGCTCCGGCCGCGTCCGGTGCTCCGCGAAACACCTCTGCCCCGACTCGAACCGGAACGCGGTCAGGCCGGTGGCCGTCTTCTGTTCGCGGAACGTCCGCCGCGACTCGCCCCGGATGTACCGGGCCTGCTGCTGGCCGAGGTCGGTGGTCTCGTCGATGACCGACTCCCACCCGTTCTGGTGGGCCGGGCAACCGACCTGCTCGCACGCGGCGACGACTGTGGTGTCCCGTGGCTGGGTGATGCTGAAGGTCTGGTAGGACTCTGCGGGGAGCAGCATCCGGTCCAGGCGGGTCATGGTCATCAGAAGGCCGTTTCGGTGTCGTTGCGGTTCACCACGACGGCGAACTGCGCGTTGGTGAAAGTCCCGGTCGACGTGACCCGCAGGTAGCGCTCGACAGTGAGGTTGCGGGCGGTCTGGATCCGCTGTGACGTGATGCCGGCCGCTGCGGTGAAACCGCCGCCGACGACGTCAGCCCACGCGTCCCCGACTCCGTTGTCTGAGCTCTCCTGCAACTTCACGGTGACGCTGGTGCCGGTGAACGCGAAGACGTGCAGGTACGCCTGGATGCCGAAGAGGGTGGGCCCGGTCCCGAAGTCCACACCGGTGCCGCTCGCAGCGGTGACGTCGGTGCGCTTGCCGGGGGTGACCAACTGCCCCCACTCCAGGCCGTAGCCGTTGGCCAGCGCGGAGACAGCGAAGGTGAAGCTGCCGTCGTCCCCCCGTGTGCCGGCGTAGTCGATTTGTTTGCCGACCAGGCCCGTCGCCGCGCTCCCCAGGGCGGTGCCCCGGCAGTACGTGACGATCTGATCAGCCGTAGGCAGACCGGAGAATCGGGCGTGCGCCCCGGTCAGCAGCGTCGGGTTGAAGAACGACGTGAACTCGGTGCGCCCGTCGCGGATCCCGCCCTTGCGTTCCATCGCCGATTTGTCGATGGCGGTGAACGGCAGCACCGCAGGGCCGCCGCCGACGTTGCCGAGGGCGTTGATGTCGCCGGAGACGTCATATCCCGCGACGTACAAGGCATCGCCGAGACCGGATTGCTTGCTCACAGGGTCTCCTCCCAGAGGTCGTTGACGATCACCGGGAGGCTGACCGTCATCACGCGGTACGGGGCGCCGTCCTGGCTCAGGTATCCGGCGCGTACGTCGAGCGGACTGCCGTGGGCGCCGAAGATGTCGACCTGCCGGACGAGACCGCCGAGGGTGAAGTCACCGACGTAGGCCGTGCACAGCGCATCGACCGCCTTGACCATGTCGGGGTCGATCGCGTCGAGCGGCAGGGACTGCCCCGTCTTGTACAGCCGCACGTTCAGCACCAGGAGCACCGACACCGAGCTGAGCCCGGAGGAGCGGAGAGGTGTGACGCGGTCGACCCACACGGCAGCCGTGAGGCCGCCCGTGGCCGGCGGGTTGAGGGGCTCGTGGCCGTTGACCTGCTCGAAGTACCCGGACGCGGACGCGTGGGATGTGGCCGCGTCGAGGATGCTGTCGATGTCGAGGGCCATGGGTCATCCCCTCATCTCGGGTATGTGGCGCTGGACGGCGCGGTCAGCGATGGCCGGGCCGCGCAGCTGCGCGAGCTGCTTGCTCTGGCGCCAGTGCCTGTAGCCGGGGAACCCGGGGCGGGCCCGGTTGCGGGTTCCGACGCCTTCCAGCCACGGGCCGTAGACGACGCCCTGGTCGTGGACGAGGGACGTGTCCGCTGCGACCCGCGTGGTGATGACGCGGCTCTCGTAGTAGCCCGTGGGGTGCCGGAAGCTGCCGCCCATGAGGGTGAGGGCGTGCTCCTCGGCGAACTCGGCGATGTCCTCGCGCGCGTCATCGGCGGCGCTCTGCATGGCGCGTGCGGCCCGGCCGTCGAACAGGGGCCCCGTCATCGTGATCTCGATGCTCATCAGATCGCCCTCGTCCGGGCTTTGCGGCCGTGCGCGGCGTACACCTGCTGGCGTAGCCCTGCGAGGGCCGTCCCGTCCATGGCCTTCTCGCTGGTGCCGCCATCCCCTGTCTTGCGGGTCTTCGCGTATCCGGCCTGCTCGTTGGTGAGCCGGCCGATGGCTTCCGCGATCGTCAGGTCCCGGACCAGGCCGGGCGGGTCCCAGCGGTAGACGAGGGCATCGGAAGCGTGTGTCGCGGGCGTGGTGCCCAGGGCGCCGCGGGTGACGGTCAGGGTGCGGGGCGCGTAGATGTCGGCGCCGGCCGAGTGAGCGGCGAGGACGGAGCCATCCCACGCGCGCTTGACGGTGAGCTGGTTGCCCGCGATGTCGACGATGAGCATCCGCTCGGAGTCGATGAGCAGAGTCTCGTCGACGGCGTACGCGGTGCCGTCCGTGACGGTGAGGCTGACGCTGTTGTTCTGCACGGTGAGTCCGGCGCCGCCGAGGTTCTGCCCGGTGTCCCCCATCGACCGGCCGGTGACGAGGAGCCGCTCTATGCCGAGGCGCAGCACGGAGCCGACACCGACGAGCGCGGACGCTGCCCCGGTGACGGACACGGCGGTCGCGGTGAGGGTGCTGACTGGGGCGGTGAGGGTCCCTGCGGTGGTCTCGTCGTTGCTATAGCCGAACAGGCCGGTGATGACGGTGGCCTGCTGGTGGGTGTCGCCGGAGGAGAACGCCGCGCTGCTGTCGAGGTCGATTTCGATGTGCGTGTACGGGGGTGCGCTGCCTTGGTCGGACCGGCGCAGGAAGTAGTCGTCGGGGCCGATGGTGACGCCGCCGCTGACGAGGGAGGTGACGGAGATCAGGGTGTTGGAGTCGAGCCACAGGCGCCACGGGCGGGCGAACTGGGAGCCCGGGTAGTCGAAACGGCGGGTGTCGGTCTGTGGGGCGAAAGCAAGGTGACACAGGCTGTCCACGCCTCTGCTTGCGGACGTCAGGGCGCGGTCGATCTGCCCGGCGTTGCGGGCGGTCCCCTTGCTGTCGGGGGCGCGCATCACGTCCTCGCGGGTCGCGTAGACGACCATCTGTGCCACCTCCTCTCGGAACTCATGCGGTCAGGTCAGGTACGGGGCGGCCAGGTCCACCGGTACAGCCCACCGGGGGCCTCGGCCTCGGGCAGCTCAGCGACGTAGACGACGGACGGCCGCCACTCGCTGACCCACCCATCAGGCAGCACATGGACGTTGACCGTGGTCTCGTCCCACACCCGGGTGATGAGCGCCGGCGCGACGCTGGCACCGTTGTTCTTCGCCGGGTCCATCGGCACCAGGACGATGCGGCCCACGCCCGGCTGCTGCATCACGGCCTCCCGTACAGGGAGAGCGACACCCCGGTGAAGGACGGGCCACCGGTGCCACCGATAGCCCAGCGGATACGGGCCCGGTCGGTCAGCTGATAGCCGGTCGAGATGTTGCCGTACGTGTAGCCGGTCGACCCGATCGCCGACCCGGAGATCCCCAGCGCGTTGGACGTGAGGACCCAGTTTCCGAAGGCGTCCTCAACGTCGATAAGGGCGGTGAGGGTGGGGTTCGTGCCGGTGGGGGCATCGGCCACGTTGACGACCAGCAGGCCGTTGGAGATCCGGGAGATGTCGATCGCCCCGGTCCTGCCGGTGGTGCCGTTCGTGATCGCGGCGGTGACGTGGTCGGTGTTGCTGTTCAAAATCAGGCCGGTGGCCTTGAACAGCTGGGTCGACCGGTGGACGCTCACTCCGCGCCGCCCCCGTCCGAGGCGCTGTCACCCTCCGACGTACCGGTCCCCTGGTCGCCATCCGTCGAACGGGCAGAAGGGCTCCCCGTCCGGGCCTTCCCGGAGCGGCTCCCCGTCGTGCGGACAGGCAACGGGGGCTTGGGCTTGCTCGTCTCGGGCGATGTCTGCGGCTTGTCGGATGATGTCTCGGAGCTGCTCCCAGCCGATGACTGATCACTCCCCTCGGCCGTCGGGTGGACCGTGTCACCGTCGGGCAGGTCGACCACCTCGGGGCCGTGTTCGCCCACGTAGCGGTTCGTCGGCTCACGGTTGGCGGGGGGCTCCGGCGCCTCGTTCTCGCTGCTCTGCGCGGGCCACGGATCCGCTCCGTCGCCGTCCGTCCAGGTGCCGCCGACGACGCTTGCCCCGGCGATGGTGGGCCCGCCGTGGCGGGTGATCTTCGGCATTGCGCCTTCCTCCGTGTGATCGGTAGCCCCGCACTGCGGGCAGCGCGGAGCGCCCACCGAGTAGGTGGTGGAGCACTCCGTGCAGACCCAGGCCGCCATATCAGGCCGCCGTCACAGATGCGCCGTCGTCCAGCGGCACATAGGTCAGCACCCACGTGATCGCACCGTCCGAGCCAGCACTGACCTGTTCCACGCTGCCCGCGGTCAGGACGAGCGGCTGCTTGATCGTCGGCACCGCACCAGGGCCGGTGAGGATGCTGTCGCCGGTCAGGCCCTGGAAGCCCAGGAGGTTGCCCGCCGGGGTGTCCGTGGTGCCGATGTCCGTCGCGGCGCACAGATCCTTCGTGACGCCGGTGGTCGGGTTGTGCTGGAGCTTGTAGCTGTTCGCGACGGTGATCGCGGTGGTGACCTCGCCGACGATCGACGTGATCAGCACCTTGCCGCCGGCGACGGTGAACAGGCCCGTCGTGGCCGCGGCGAGAGTGCCGGTGGCCTTCTCGACGCGCGAGCCGAGGACGAGCGAGCGGACCTGAGTTCCCTTGACTTGAGTGCTCATGTGTCAGCCCCCTCAGACCACGTTGCGGGGCAGGTTGGCGGGCTTCCGCTGCTGCGCGAGGTCGTGGGTGATCGCGATGCAGATTCCGCCGGAGACGGTGACCTCGACGCAGTTGAAGCCGTCGGACAGCTGGGTGGCACCGACGGTGAAGACCATGCAGTCGTTGACCGCGTCGGTGCTGAGGTCGAGGGTGTCGTCCTGCTCCGCCATCGCCGTCCAAGTGCCGCCGACACCAGGGGCCTTGTGCGGGTAGACGTTGCAGTCCAGTGCCTGCTCGGAGGCCCCGTCGACGGACTCCTTGATGGTGGCGATCTGCGTTCCAGCGTCGAGGAACGTCACGAACGAGACGGCAGTCGCGTTGGTGAGCGGGATGTGGACGCCGCTTGCTGCCGCGACCACGTTGTAGACCCTTCCGAGTCCCTTCACAGTGCCCTCCTTGAGGGGGTTGATTGCCTCTGCGGGTAGCCCTGGCAGGGGGTTGAGTGCCTGCCAGGGATGGGCTGGTCAGGCTCGGGTTGCGACCTTCACGAACGGGCTCAGGGTGTTGGAGCCCTTCCGGGGGGTGATCGCCGACTTGATCCACGGCTGGCCGTCGACGCGCTCGATGACGCGCATCGCGGTCTTGTCGTTGCCGAACTTGAACTCGGTGCTGGTGGCCGACTGCATGGCCTGCCGGTCACCGATGAGGTAGTAGCCGAAGTCGACGAAGTTGATGTCGCCCGCGGTGCCCACGCTGGAGCACTTCTCCGTCCACACGACCGGGCGGCCGAGGATGGTGACCGGGGGGGCGCCGGCGCCGTCGCCGTTGCCGATCCAGACGGCGGAGCCGCCGGTCCCGACGGACAGGGCCATGGTGGCGAGCTCGGGGAACGTGTCGATGTGCGCCACCCACACGGCGCGGCCGATGCTGGCCGGGAGCATGCGGGAGTACGCCTTGACGATGTTCTCCCACAGGATCGTTCCGGCGGTCTGGCCGGACTCCTTGGCCACGCTGACGGCGGCGGGGGCGTTCATGAAGCCGAGAGGCTGGCCGACACCGTTGCCCTCGATGAAAGCGACGTCCTCGAACCAGGCCAGGGCCTCGGGGTAGGACTCGTTCATGAACTGTTCGAGGCTGAGCATCGAGTCGGTGAACAGCTCGTTGGGGATCTCGCTGTACAGGGTGAGCTTCTTCGCGGTCAGCTCGATGCGCCCGAACGTCGGCGAGCTGTCGGTGAGGGTGCCGCCCTCTTCCGTCCAGTAGCCGACGATGCCGCCGTACACCGACGAGGCGTTCGACGCGGAGTCGATCATCGGGTAGGGGACGGTGAGGGTTTCCATCGGCACGACGCGAGCGCGCGAGCGGACGACGGACATCTCCAGGGAGACGCGCAGCAGTTCGGCGCGGAGCGCCTCGGGGATGAGGAACCCGCCGTCGCTGGGGACGGAGGACCCGAACGCGTTCTGAAATTTCTTGATGTCGGAGCGGGCCGCCAGCGACTCCTGCGTGTTGTCGCCCGCCCACGTCGCACCGAGGAAGTCAGTCCAGTTCGCGAACTGCTTGTCCAGCCCGGCGCCGGGCGCCTTCGCGTTGTAGTGCTTCGACCGGGCTACCGGCCGGGCGGACGGGTCCAGGTTCAGACGGTTGATCCCGTCGATCTGGTCCTTGCGGAGCGCGTTCGCGAACTCCTGCTGTGCCAGCTCGCGGACCTGCTGCTCGATGCCGGGGTCCTGCGCCGACTGGCCCTTGGCGTAGTCGACGATGAAGCTCGTGAGGGCCTCCGGCGTCTTGACGATCTCCGTGGCCGTGGCGGTGTCGCCGAGCATCTCTTCCAGCTCGGTGGCATTGCGCGGGACGGTCAGAGTGGGTGCCACTGTGGTGCCTCCTTCAGGCGTCCGTCGCCGCGCTGGACGACGTGGGGGTCTTGGTCAGGTGGGCGGTCAGCGCGGCCCATGGGCTGGGCGCGGACCGCATGAGGTGGGCGACGGCTGCCGCCCACTCGTCCGGGGCTGCCTCGGCGGGCTGGTGCTCCGCGACAACGGGGGTGGGCTCTGCCGGAACCGTGCCTTCGGCAGGCGCAGGGACGGGCTCGGCGACCTGTGCACGCAGAGCCGCCGCTACCTCGTCGCCGACCAGGGACCGAATGTCCTCCGTCAGAGCGGCTGCGGCCTGCTGGGGCCCGGCGTAGCCATACGCGGCCAGGTCGTACGGGCGGTGCATGTCCGGCTCGGGGTCGTCCTCGGCGGGTGCGGCGGCCGGTGTCCCTGTCTTGGGCGCCTGCGTGGCCTCGTCCGCGAGTCCGGCATCGACGGCGTCCTTGGGGAGGTACCAGGTCTCCGCGCGCATCCGCTCGCGCCAGTCCTCGCGGGTGCCGCCCGCGCGCGCCGAGTAGGCGTCGGCGATGTTGTCGGAGATGAGGTCGAGGAGCTCGGCCATCTCCTCCATGTCGGAGGCGTTGCCCATGCAGAGCCCGGACGCGTCGTGGATCATCATCATCGTGTTCGGGGCCATCTCGATCCGGTCGCCGGCCATAGCGATCAAAGAGGCGATGGAGGCGGCGATCCCGTCGACCTGGATGGTGACGTTCGCGGGGTGGGAGCGCAGCGCGTTGGCGATGGCGATGCCCTCGAAGACGCTCCCGCCGGGGCTGTTGATGCGGACGCGGAGGTTCGGAGCGGTGATGCCCCGCAGGTCGGCGATGAACTGATCCGCGGTCGCCCCGTACCAGCCGCCGATGTCGTCGTAGAGCATCACCTCGGCCTCGTCCGGGTCAGCCTGGTTGGTGATGCGGTACCAGGGCTGCGGGTCGATGCCGTGCTGCGCGCGGAGCTTGTCGGCCTGTGCGCGCTGGCGGGCGACGATGCGGGGGAGGGTGCTGGGAAGGGTGATCATTCGTCGTCCCTCGTCTTCTTCCGCTTGACGACCTTGCAGCGGCACTTGTTGCCGAACTCGGCGCCGACACAGTCCTTGTAGCCGGTCCCGCCGGGGTAGTCCTCGTAGGCGTCGGCCCGGTTGCGGTAGACCGTGCCGTCGTTATCCGCACACGGCTGGCACTCCTCGCCGTCCATCACGCAGACGGCTTCCCACCGCATCGCGGCCTCGATGTCGTCGCCGACCGAGCCGCCGGTGAGACCAGCGACCGCGGCCTCCCACGAATCCACAGGCTCGGCCGGCGCGGGCTCCACCGGAGCAGGCGCATTCGGCGGGTCATCACCGGGAGGCACAGGCGCGGCAGGGGCCGTCGGCATCTCGAAGCCGAGCATCGGCAAAATGATGTCGGCGAGCGCCGCAGGTGCGGCTTTCACCAGGTCGATGAGGAGCTCCCGGTCCGCGTCCGCACCGGGCTGGCCGAACGCCATCGCGGGCAAGTCGAGGGCCTCCAGGGCCTCGGGGCCGTACACCCCGGCATTGACGAACTCGGCGAGCGCGGCCGCTTTCGCTTGCAGCTCCTTCGCTGCGAGTTCGCGGTCCTCGGGCACCGGGTTGTCGTAGTCGAACTCCAGGCCCTGACCAGCCGCCCCGAACAGCGGCAGCAGCTGGTAGTTGAGGGCGTCCTTGACCGCTTCGAGGTCGGGGACGACGAGCCAGCGAGCGAACATCAGCTCCCCGGCCTCGGCGTTCGCCCTGTTCACGGAGTCGGACGAGCCGAGCATCGGCTTCGGGAATCCGAACGCTTCGCGGATGATCTCGCGGCCGACGTCACGGAGCTCGACGAACTGCATGTCGCGCTGCGTGAACTTGCGGTCCTTCCACGTGCCGTGCTCAAGGATCGCCACCCGGTGCGCGTTGGCGACGCCCTTGTGCTGCTCATTCCACCGGTCGCGGAGCTCGTTGAACTCGTCGTCGCCGAGCCCGTTGGGGACCTCGATGATCCCGCCGGGCTCCGCCGAGTTCAGGAAGAAGTTGCGGTTCCACTCGGCGCTGTACCGCATGGCGTCGAGGTCGGTGAGGAGCGCCTGGACCGGCCCGATGCCGCGGTACGGGTCCGTCGGGTGCGGAGTCCGGATGAAGATCACGTCTTCTTTGCGGAGCGCCACCTGCTGCCCGTCCGGGCCCGTGTACATGTACCCGGACAGGAATCGGTCCGGGTCAGGGACGGGCTCCATGCGGTCAGGGCGGACCGGCCACATCTCCAACGGAATCTTGAACCGCTCATCGCCCGCGATGACCCACCACTGCTCGCCCGTCAGTTGCTTGTGCTGCGCCCCGGCCTCGACGAACACGGACTGCGTGTAGAACTCGTTCGGCTTGTTCCACAGGTCCAGTGCGGCGTGGGCGGTGACCTCGACTCGGTCCTCGGGCTTGCCGCTCTTGGCCTTGCGGTACAGGTGCCAGCCGACGCCGGCCTCGGCCTTCGCGGTGCGGTTGACGATGGCAAAGAGCGTGGACACGGAGCCCATGGAGTTGAGCTGTGCGGTGGCGCCGCGCTGGGATCCGAAGAGGCCCCGGCCGTATGAGGCGGTGCGGCTGGCGAAGGGGACGGGGGTGGCGGTGGCGGCGCGTTCGCGGAGTGCGCCGAGGAGGGTTCTGGCCACCCGGCCCCTCCCCTCCGCGCGCTAGTCGCCGTAGATGCGCCAGTTCAGGACGAACGCGGCGATTCCGGCAGTGATCCATCCGGCGGGCGCGTAGATCATGTTGGCACCTACTGACAAGAGAATAGCGCCTGTCGCGTCGAACGTAACCGGCATAGCTCTATTCAAGTGCCTGGCAGCGCTGATGCGGAGCGTCTTTACGGCTCTCACGGCTCCCTCTTCCTGGTCGACACACTTTGTCAGATACCTACAATCGCAGGCCGCGCAAGGCCCTAAAGCCAGCGGACGCGTGTCCGGCCCTTCAGGTCCCGGGCCGCAGCCATGTACCGCATGCAGTCCATCCCGTGGTCGTTCTCCTTCACCGGGGCCTCTTTCAGGCCGCCAGCCGCGCCGGGCTTGATCGCCCACACGTAGCCGGTGATCTCCTCAGCGGTGCACGTCGGCAACGACGCTGTCTCCAGGGATGCGTCGCGCTCGACGAGCGCGTCGCGCACGATGAACAACCGCGGTTTGCCGTCGGGCTGGACCTTCAGGCGGGACTGCACGGCCTGGATGCCGTCGCTGACGGTCTTCGTTGCAGGCTGTGTGCTCATGCCCAAGTGCCGTTCCAGCGTCGCGCGGTCCTCGGCGTCGTGGTCGGCGAAGATGGCGCGTGGCCGCGGTCCCCGGTCCTGCCCGGACGGGTACGTCAGCAGGTGCTCTTTGATGTGCTTCGCATGGTCCTCCACTAGACGCTTCGTGGAGTACAGCTCGTTGACCAGGTAGAGGCGGCCGTCGGGGTCTTCCCTCCAGTCCTGCCAGACGAAGGGATTCCTGTAGCCGAAGTCCACCGTCGCCCACCTGGTCCACGAGTTGGGGACCGTGAAGGTATCGATCAGGTGGACACTCTCATCCCATTCCGCGTAGACGAGTCCCTCCGCGGCGACCCACTTGCCCCAGCGCATCCGCTCGTACCGGGCGCCGGTGAGGCTGTCGAGCCGGGCAAGGTACGCCTGTCCGTACTCGGTCCACTCTCCGCCCTGGTACAGGCGGGGGTTGTCCTCGTGGCGGCTGTAGAGCATGACGCAGCGGCCGGCGTCGGCCCGCCGCTTGAGGTGGTGCGTGGGCGGGCCGGGGTTGGTGGCCATGATGAGCTGCTGGTACGAGAGGCGCCCGTTGCGGAGGCGGGTGACGAGGGTGTCCAAATCCTCGGGCGTCGCCTCGATCGCTTCGTCAACGAAGCAGAGGTCGTACTCGGTGGAGAGCAGACGCGATGCGCGGTCGAGGCCGCCGACGACGATGACACTGCCGTTGGAGTAGCGGAAGCTCGCAGGCTCCTGCGCCGACCCACCGTAGAAGGACACGGCCCCGGCCGCGATTGCTTCGGCGGCGACCTTCTCCCGGAACGTGACGAGGGTGGAGGCGGTGAGCGAGGAGTGGGTCTTGCGGACGATCAGCGCCCGAACCTTGGGCGTACTCATGCACGCCAGGTGGACCTTCATGAGGGCGCCGACACTCTTGCCCGTTCCCGCTGCGCCACTGAGCAGGATCTCAGGATCCTTGCACCGGAAAGCTTCGAGGGCGGCGCCTCTCGGCTCGTACCGGACGACGGTCTCACTCATGCTGCGTCTCGTGGTTCGGTCACTTGAGGTCCTCGGCCGCAATGCCCACGACTTCGTAGCGGATGCCGCCGGTGATGTTGACCTTCTTCTCGGCGTCGAGGCCGTGGAGCTTGCGGTAGCTCTCTCTGAGCGCCCTCAGCTCCCGAATCGCCGCGAGCTTTGGCCCGTCGTCGAGGAGCGGCTCGCCGTCGGCGCCGGTGACGATCCGGCCGTGGGAGACGGTGACGTGGTCGCGCTCCAGGACTTCGAGGGCGGAGACGTACAGCTCGTCCAATTGCGCGGCCTCGGAGGCGACGAGGTCGGCGCCGGCCTGCTGGAGGACAGCCTTACGGCAGCGATCGACGGCGCGCCATGCCTCGCCTTTGTTGCTGTAGCCGACGGCGTCCGCGATCTGCTTGTACGTCATGGCGGGGTGCTCGGCTTTCAACCGGGCTGCTTCGGCGGCGCGTTCTTCGTGATCGAGGGTGGTGACGAACTTGCCCTTGGCGTTGCGGACCTGGCCGATGGGCTCGCGGGGCTCGGCCGGTACGGGTGGAACGTTACCGGTGTTCATAGTGAATGATGGTAATGGTGGCGCAGCGGTAAGGGCCCGCTCCTGGTGGTAGCCAGGGGCGGGCCCTCAGTCGTGCGGTGGGTTAGTCGTTGTCCGGGCCTCGCAGTGAGGACTCCCGGACCAGACGGAGTGTGCCGCCCCAGATTTCGTCGTGTAGGGAGTACCGGGGCTGCCCGTGGACGAACTCCAGGCCGGAGACGCGCTTGAGGCCGTGGCGCCGCCGGAGGGAGCCGACGTAGTCGACGAGGTCACCGCGCTGGAAGCGGGGGGTGGGGGTGTCGGGCATGGCGGGCTCCTTATGCGGCGAGGGTGTCGGCGAGCAGCTGGACGCGGCCGGTGAGGTCGAGGTCGACGGGGTAGAGGACGGTGACCGTGGCGAGGCCGGTGGTGGTGCGGGTCTTGGGCTCGTCGCTGGTGGGCCGGTCGATGACGTAGGCGGTGCGGTGGACCGTGTAGGAGACGAGGCGGTCGATCCGGAAGTCGCGGCGCTCCCCGGTCTCGCGGTCCATGGCCTTGGCGAGGATGTCGCCGGCGTTGCTGACGTAGAAGTCGTAGATCTCGACGGTGCGGACGGTCTCGGTGAGGTGGCCGGTCTTGCGGCCGTTCTCGTCCTTCTCTTCCTTGAGGTAGGTGATGGTGGTGGGCTGCTGCTTGTCGAGGGCGTTGATGAGGCGGGTGAGCGTCTGGTGGGTGGTCTCGTTCTTGGTGTGCCTCATCAGGTCCCCTTCGTTCGTGGTGTCTATTTTCTAGACGCTTGAAGCATGACAGGGACCAGGCGCATCTGTCTAGTCTTTAGACGACTTGGTGTCTACGAATAAGACGCCAAGCGTGAGACGATGGGCCGCATGACCGACTGGGAGAAGCAACTCGGCCGCCGCGCCACAGCCGTCGACCGTGCCAAGCAGGCCCTCGACGAGGGCATCGCCGCCGCACGCCTCGACGGGCACTCGTTCCGCGAGATCGGCCGGTGGGCCGGCGTTAACCACGAGCGGGCACGCACCATCGCGACGCGCATCAACGGAGACTCCCGGACTGCGGCAGAACGACAGGAGCAGACCGCATGACCGAACGCCGGGAAGAGACCTGCCCCGACTGCCAGGCCACCGAAGCGAACAAGGACGCCCGCATCACCATCATCGGCAAGGACCCCATCACAGGGGCCATGTACGCCACCGTCACCTGGCACACCAAGGACTGCCCAACGCACACGGTCAACCAGATCCTCATGGCAGACGGCGTGCGCCGCGCGAAGGAGCGGGACGAGTGGATGAAGACGGCGTTCCCCGCCGCGCAGGAACGGTTGAAGGCAGCGGCCGCAGCGCTCCCGGATGACACCGCCGCAGCCCCGTTCGTGGCCGCGCTCTCCGAGCTCGTCGCGGAGCAGGCTGGCGACCTGGGCAGGTTCGTGCCGCCGGATCGGTGGGCTGAGATCCTGGACAGGCACTTCCCGCCGCAGGGTGAGGAGCCCACCGCATGAGCGACGACCTGGTGCAGTTCCTACGCGACCGGTACGACGAGGACGAGCGCGTGGCGCGGGCCGCGACTCCTGGCCCATGGGTGTGGACGCCTGAACAGGACGTCTGGGGTCAGTGCGGTCCCACGCTGATCCGTGTGGGCACCGACGCGCCGGGCAGCGAGCTGATGGAAGTGCTGGCCGGCCAGGGGCATGACGCCTGGGGTCTGCACGTCAGTGAGGGCGACCAGGCGCACATCGCCCGCCACGACCCGGCCCGCGTCCTCGCCGAGATCGAGGCGAAGCGCGAGGTGGTGCGCCTCACTGTCCGAGCCCGCGACTACGCACCGACCTTCACGAGTGGTTTCGGCGCCGCGATGGAGCAGGCGCTCCGGCTGTTCGCGGTCGTCTACGCCGATCACCCCGGCTACCTGGCCGACTGGCGGCCCTGACCTCAGAACTCGCCGCTGTCCCGAAGTTCGTCCGTGACCTGGACCCGGAGCTTCGGGCAGTGAGTCTTTACTCCCATCACCAGCAGCTCGTTCGCCTCAACCTTCTTCGTCCCCCAGCCCTCGCCGATCGGGTACAGGTTCGCTTCGCTCATGCCGAAGAGGTACTCGACGCTGTGGCCGGCCTCCAGCTCCGTGCACCACTGCGGCGGGTACTCCAGCAGCTCCTCGTCCGTCGGCCCCTCGGTGGCCCAGCTGTCGAAGGTCGCGGCGTGCACGGCTTCGAGGAACTGGTCGTCCTTGCTCACGGTGGGGGTGGGGGGTGCCTTCGTGGCGGCCTTGTCGTTGGTGCTGCTCCCGCACCCGGTGAGGCTGGCGGCGAGCAGGACGGTGATGATCGCGGCAGCGGTGCGGCGCATGGTTCCCCCTGAGCAGTGGTGTGGGGGGAGGGTACAGCGATGCCCCCGGCCCGGGTGGGCGTTCGGGGGCATCGTCCGAGTACCAGCGCGCAGCCATGAGCGCGGGTAGATCTCGGCAGGCTACTGCAGGGGTGTGACAGTGCGGGTGGCTGCGCGGCGGAGTTCCTCGTCGAACCGCGCGGCCCACGCCAGGGCCGGGACGACGGCGCGCAGCTGGCTGAGCAGACCAGCGAACGCCTCAGTGATGCGGGCTTCCGTGGCTGCCTGCTGCTCGGGCGTATATGTGACCTTGAGAGGGATCATGCCGCCCATCATCCCTTCTTCGGCGTGCCGGGGACGGGCTTCGGTCCAGCCGGTACGTGCCCGCCGTCGCGCCCTGAGTAGGCGTGGCTGTGCGGGTTGTCGGGGGTGGCGGACTTCGGGTCGCGGGTGCTCATGTCCTTGCGCAGTGCCATGATGCTGGTCCTGTCTCGCGTGTTCGGGATGGGTGACCCGGGGCGGTCCGTGAGGCCTGGCAGCTGTCGGCCGCCCCGGGGGTTCAGTGGGGTCAGGTGCGCCGGTGTGCGTTGACCTCGGTGGGATGAACGCCGGCGTCCAGCGCGGCGCGGAGGCTGGCGCGCATGATCGCGACGTCGACCGCTGCCGGTTGCTGACCGGTCTCCAGCTGCTCGATGACGTCGTCGACGGATCCAGCGGCCTGCGCAATGACGTGCTGTCGCTCATTCATGAGGTCAGTGCTCCTCGGCGTCGGCAGTAGCTGCGTGGCGGGCGTCGTCCGCAGCGTCCTGCGCGAACTCGGCGGCCTGGTCGTACTCGTGCATCTCGCTCGCGCTCATCACGTCCGCGTTGGTCATGTCGTCGTAGCCGTCGCTCATTTCGGCGTCCTCTCGATGGGGTAGATCCGCCGGTAGATCCGCCGGTAGATCGGGGTAGATGGAGTGGTAGACCCGCAGGTCAGGCAGCGGTAGACGGGGCGGGAGACGCCACCGGGCCGCCGTGCGGGGAAGGGGGCGTGAGATCGTCGCGGCGGACCCCCCGGGTCGGCACCCCGCCCACCTTCACTTTCGGCTGCACGGGGATGCCGAGGGCCTCCAGACGGACGCGCAGATCGGACACTGTCCAGCCCCTCCCGTGGCCCCTCTTTTGGAGGTGCTTGAGGACGGTGGAGAGGTGCACTGCGGGTCGGTCGCCGAGGCACTCGAAGAGCAGCGCGAGGACGGCGTCACGGCTGTCCGTCGCGGCGGTCTTGCCGGCCTCGACGGGGGGCTGCTCCTCGTCCTCGACAGGGGGTGCGTGGCGTACGGCGGCGACGCACCAGGCGGGGACGAGCAGCCACAGCACCCCGGGCGCGGCCCGGATGATGCGGGCGGCGAAGTACAGCCCGCCGAGCAGCAGCAGCCCCCGCACAATGCGGTGTGACCGGGTGGGCCCCTTGGCGACCCATGCGGCGGCCCGGTCGCCGATCCTGCGGGCGAGCTCGGCGGAACCGTGCCATACGCGGTGGGCGGCGCGCTGTCGGCGGGTCACAGCAGACCCGCGCCCTCGGCGGTGGTCCGCAGCTGCGCGCCCGCCTCGTTGAGGAGTTGGGGGAGGAACGCGAGCAGGCCGGCCACGCCTGCGGTCAGGCACATGGTCGAGCCGCAGAACGCGCCGCCCGCAATGCGCTTCTTGTCGGCCTTGCCTGCGGCCTTCCACGCGATGACGGTGCCGATGGTCACCAGGAAGACGATCACTGCTCCCTCGGGGGTGAGCGAGCCGAGGCTGCCGCGGGTCAAGGCGCCGCTACTCGCGGATCCGGTGACGGCACTCACGCTCTTGTCTCCGGCCCCGTTGGCGACCCCGGCGGAGCATCCGGCGAGCCATCCGAGCAGCCCGCCCGTGCAGATCGTTGATACGGCGCCGAGGGCGAATCCGTTGCCGAACGGGATGAGCGCCTTGCCTTCGTGTCCGCCTTTCCACCAGGGGCGCAGGTTGGCGTACATGACGGCGAGGGAGATCGCGAGGCCGGTGAGGGTCAAGGTCGTTGCGGTGTTCACAGGCGTACTCCGGTCAGTGCGGTGATGGGGTCGAACCAATCGAGCGCGCCGGTGCCGCCGACCATTGCGGTGATCAGCAGCACGCGGGCGAGCAGGTGACCGCGGTACTTGTCGGCAAGGAACGCGAGGCCGAGGGCCGTACCGCCGAGGACGTACGCCGCAGGCACACCGGCCTCGGCGCGGGCGGTGTCGAGGGTGACGGACCACGCGCTGATCAGGCTGTCGCCGCCGAAGAACGGGGCGACAGCGAGTCCGGCGGCGACGAGGGACTGCCACGGGCGGAGCCAGGCCCACAGCCACCCGAAGTCCCAGCGGGAGCGCTCGGGTTCGGGGGCGGGCGCCAGGTCGACGGTCACTCGGACCTGGATGGGGCCCGGGGGTGGTGGATCGGGCCACGGGGTTCGGGGTGGTGCGGCGACCGGCGGTGGGGGTGGTGGTGGGAAGGGTGCGGGGGTGTGAGGCGTCGGGGTGCGCCACGGCGGGATGTCGTCGGGGCCGGGTGGCCGGGCGGGCAGTGAGGCGCCGGCCGGGATGATCCGGGTCGGGGTGATGGGCTTGTCGGTCATGGCGGGTCCCTACGTCAGGAGGGCAACGGCGGTGACGATGTACGCCGCGGCCGTGAGGGCGAGGGCGGTTACCCGGACCGCGCGCAGCATCCACGGGCGTTCCAGGCGCGGCCATGTGGTGACGATGGCGAGGACGGTGAGCATGGCGAGGAGCACGAACGCGAAGGTGATCATGCGGTGCTCCGCGCTTTCTTCTCGCGGTTCGAGATGCGCCGGACAGTCGCCGGGTCCACGCCTGTCCCGTGTGTGTCCTGGACAGCGGACAAGATCCCGGGATGGTCCAGGACACCGCGAGACAGGGCGTCGGTGATCGTGTCCGTCATGGTGGGACTGACGGGGCTCACGGATCGCAGCGGCTGCTTTGACCTGCTGTCTCGGCTGTCCCGGGCCTTGTCTACCTCGGCGCGGGCGGTGTCCTCGTCGTGGTCGATGCCGAGGTTGGTGAGGTAGTCGAGCACCTCGTCGGCGGACAGTCCCGGGACTTGGGACAGGACTGTCTGGACAGCCCGGACAGTCCCGGGATCCTGTCCCGCCCTGTCCTGTCCTGCTGTCTCGGCATCGCTGTACGCCGCATGCTGCTCGGTCCGGCTGAGCTGACGTTGACGTGCGGCCAGCGCGAGCCGCGCGGTGATCTGCTCCTCGCGCTTGAGGAACCACTGCTGCGTGAGCTTCGACATCGGCCGCGACTGGTACTTGAGCGTCACGGTCCACATGCCCTTGGCGACGGCGGAGATCACGGCGCCCGCGATGCCGACAGGCAGAGAGTCCTCGACCTTGCCGTGCGCGCAGACGGCGCCCATCTCGATCAGGAGGGCCACGTTCCCGGCGCGGCGCGGCAGTACGGCGCGCGCAGGGTCGTAGCGGGCGTGCCACTCCAACGCCATGCAGGAGATCCAGGCGAGGCCGAACGCCACGGCGCCGAGGTAGGCGATGGGCGGGTACACGGCGCGGGCGAGGAAGTCGCCGATGGAGGCGGTGGACCACACGACGCTGATCGCGACCATGACGCCGGCCGCGGTGAGGACACCGCGGATGACGATGTGGTCCCAGTCGCGGGGTGCCACGGGGACGATCACGTCGTACTCGTCGTCGACCATCTCGGGAATGCCGTCGACGGTGTGCACGACCTGCCGTTTGCGGGTCTCGGTGCGGGTCTTCACGTGTGCTCCTGGTCGAGGGGGCCGGGCCTGCGCGGGGTCTGGGCGCGGGCCCGGCCGGTGTGGTGGTGGTCAGCCGACGATGTGAGCGGTGATGATCACGGCGAGCAGTACGATCGGCGCGATGATCCCGAAGACGAGGTAGAACGCCCGCATCACCGGGTGCTCGCGGCTTCGTTGCCGTGGGCGCGGGCCTCGGCCAACTGGGTGCGGGCCTCGCCCTCCTTGCCCTTCGCACCGCAGTAGTCGGCGTCGGCCTGGCGATGCAGCTCGGCCACCCGCTCGGCTGCGCTCTGGTCGGTGCTCACAGGCACACCGCCCCGAGGGCGAGGCGCAGGCGGTCGGCGTAGTCGGCGCGGGTCCCGTCGAGCGGCAGGTCGCGGAGCGCGGTGAGGGTGGCGACGATGTCGCGGCCGACGGCCGGGCTGCTGTTGTAGTCGCCGTGGTGGTCCCAGACGGCGAGCTGCGCCTCGATGAACCTGGTGTTCTCCCGCATGGCCGTGTGCCGGTTCATGGACTCCAGCCGGTCACAGACGCTGCGCAGGATCTCGCGGACCCGGGCCGTGTCGGGGCCCGTGAGCCGGGTGAGCACGAGCAGGGGCGCGGTGCGCGCGCTGGTCGCCATCACAGGCCCCGGGCGGCTGACCTGAGACGCATGGCGTACTCGCCGTTGGTCTCGCGCAGGTAGCCGCGGATCTCGGGCATCGCGGCAGTGGCCTGTGTGGCGGCTCCGCTTGCCACGGCGAACGGGAGACCGGCCAAGACGAGGTTGCCGGCGCTTCCGGCGGCTTCGCGGTACTGGTGCTCGGTGAGGACGAGGAAAGGGTTCTCGTCGAGGAGTGCGGCGGCCTCGGTGAGGAGCCGGGCGGCGTGCGTCGGCTCGGTGAGGATGCGTCGCAACGCTTCGTCGAGCTCGGTGTGATCGGTACGCTCGTGCATGGTCATCGCTCCTGGTGGTTCAGGTGGGATGGCTGGCCCCGGCGGGAGGTGCGAACTCCTGCCGGGGCACTTCTCATTGGCGAGCAGAACTGGGCTGCCCAGTGTCCAGCGTACGGGATATCCCGTACACTGGCAACGCAGCCCGCCCACGGAAGGGACCGGGCATGGAAGAGGAGGTGCAGCGCGTGTTCGACGCTCTCGCGGGTCTCGCGGACATCGAAGATCCAAAAGCGCGCGCGCTCGCTGTCGTCAAGGTGCTGAAGGGCTGGCCGCAACAGAGCAGCCAGCTTCGAGAACTGCGGCGACAGGCAATCCTCGAACTTCTGGCACCGGAGGAAGCATCGGTGCGGAAGGTCGCGAAGGAGCTCGGTGTCTCGCCGACGACGATTCAGGACGTCGCGGCGGGCTACTCGCGGTCTGGGAAGGACCGCGCCAAGAAGGCCGAGTCCGAATGAGAGACGGCCGAGCGGTGTGAAAGACCGCCCGGCCGCGAAGCAACCCGACCCAAGCAAGAGAGAGGCGCTCCCTTGAGCGTACAGAACGAAGCCACCGACCAGCGCCGAGCTGCCGTCTACCGACTGTGGGACACGGACGGGAACCTGCTCTACATCGGATCCGCCTACAGCCCCGGCATGCGGGCGAAGGCGCACCGGGCCAAGCCGTGGTGGCCTCTGGCTGTCCGTCGCACTGACGAGTGGCACCCGAGCCGCGAGGCCGCCTATGTCGCGGAAACCGTGGCGATCGAGCAGGCGCGTCCGCCGGGCAACAAGATCAGTGGGCCCGGAGCGGTAGCAGTTCCCGCGCAAGGGCCCAAGGCGACGCGTTCGGTGGAGGGGGACCCTCTCCTCATCTTCGCCGAGCTTGACGACCTCTTCCGCGAGTTGGAGGCCGAGCCGCCTGCCGTCCGCTTCCGCAAGCTGACCGAGATCATGGAGTCCCTTGAAGCGGCTTCTCGGTCGGCGCGAAGGCTCCTCATCCGGCAGATGCGCGGCAGCAGCATGACGTACCGCGGGATCGCGAAGGAGATGGGCATCAGTTTCGGCCGCGTCCGGCAGATCCTCGCCGAGGAGCCAGACCAGCCGTCGCCCGGCGCGGCCGAGTAGCTGCGCCCACGTCGAAGCCCCCGCCGTAGTCGTGGCGGGGGCTTCGTGCGTTCCGGCGCGCCACGGGGCAGGCGTGCGCCATCCTGGACGGATGAGCGATGAACCACGCCCTTGCCAGTCCTGCAACGGGGCCCGCGTCACCGAGCACACGGAGCACACCGTCGAGACCGACGAGAAGGGCCAGCAGAAGCCCGTCACCAGGACCTGGACCGGCCCCTGCTCGTCCTGCAACGGGTCCGGAATCTCAGCCTGAGGAGACTGCTATGCGCACGATCTACGTCTGTCTGGGCTGTGCCGGCCTGTACCTGCCGCCCGAGTCGATGACCTATCCGAGCCTCGGCATGGTGGCGAGTCGGGTGCACTGCGGGATGCCGGACTGCAAGGCGACCGCCGAGGAAGCCGTGAAGCTGGTCGGCGTGCCTGAGGAGACAGTGGCTCGGTGGATGCGGCGTGCGGCGGGCCTGGACGGGGTGGTGCGCGAGCCGCGGCCGGGGCGGCGTGCGCGTGGGCGTCGGCCTGGTGCTGCTCCTGCGTCGGCGCGCAGCAAGCTGCTGTAGGCCCTAGGTACGACAGCGCCCCCGCCTCGTTGAGGTCGGGGGCGCGCTGCTGTCCGGATGTGTCCGGGGGCGGGGCGCGTGCGCGGGGCAGCGAATCTCATGCCTGCTTGAACGTCAGGTCCCCAAGTTCAAGGTTCGGGCGCGAAGCTTGAACTTGCCTCGAGTCGACCCCGGACATAGCAGTACCCCGCCTGGATCAGGAGGCGGGGCGGTGCAGCAGCAGCAACACCCTGGGGTAGAAGGAGTTGTTGGGGTCAGCCTACGCGCGGGTGCTGACAATGAGACCGGTCAGGCCGGGCCTGGTTGTGCGTACACCGGCCAGTCGTCCGGCGGCTCTACGGCGAGCGGCACCGTGCGGTCCTCCGTCAACGCTTCGCCGTACCGGGTGGGATCGCCCTGCTTCAGCCCGTTGTCGCCGCGCACGAAGACGCGGCATCGGATCAAACGCCCGTCCGGTGTGTCCTCGATGGTGATCGGGTGGTCAGCGGACACGTCGTCCGGGGTAAGGCCGTTGGCGCCCGCCCATTCGTAGAGTGCGCCGGTGCGGCCTTGGGCTCGGTGGAGTTGCCAGAGGGTGGCGTTGGAGATGAGGCGTACGGGCGGCGGTGTGTTCATGGGTCAGGCCTTCCAGGTGGGGATGCTGAGTCCAGGGCCGGGCTGGTAGAGGGAGCAGCGTCGGAGGTGCGGGTCGAGGATGCCGAGGGCCAGCTCGACGGGGGTGGGTTCCCGGGTGGCGGGGCCGAGGAGGCCGAGCGGTGCGCCCGTACCTACGCATTCCCCGAAGGCTGCGAGGGCTGCGCTGGCGCTGGCACTGGCGAACGCCTGCTCCTCGAAGTGCCGCAGTAGTGCGGCGATCACCGACCCGCCCTCTGCCAGCGTCTTGAAGTGCGGGCGCTCGGGTGCCTGTGGCCGGTCGAGGCCGGCCAGTTGGTCGTCGGTGATCCCGTGTGCGTGGGCGAGGTCGAGGAGTTCCGGGCACTCGTTGAGGTTGTCGGTGACGGAAAGGGCTATGTCACCGGTGGTGCCGCATCCGAGGCAGGCAGGTTCCCAGGTGACGTCCGGGTCGAGGGTGTGGCGGTCGAGGATGCGGCGGTCGGCGGCGCAGCGGCGGAGCACGGCGGACGGGTCGTGCAGGGCGATGTGCTCGCCGTCGCCTTGGTGTGGGGCGAACGCTACGGTGCCGCTGTTGACCTGGTCGCGGACTTCGCGGGCGAGGTCGTCGTACGCCCATGTCGGCGACGCCTGTTGGTGGCCTCGCGCGGTGGTCTCGGTCCGGTCGACTTGCTGGGTGATCCAGGCGTGGAGGTCAGGCACCGGGCTGCTCCTCTCCGTCGAGGGCGCGGATCGTGGGGCACGGCCAGTCCGCGTACCGGTCGTTCGTCGAGCACCAGTCACAGGTGTTGTACTCCTGCTTGTGCAGGGCCCGCACCCGCTTAATCCGGGCGCTCGCGGACGCGATCATCTCGGCGAGCTGCACCTCGTCGAAGCTGACGAGGAGGGCCTGCGCGGCAGGGGTGGGGTCGGTCACGACTGCTGCTCCTTGGCGTTGTACGGCTCGTGGTTCGCGGCCTGCGGGTTGCCGTGCGCCTGGAGCCACCGGGCCTTGATGCCTTCGTACCGCTCCGCGCTAAGCGGCTCAGGGAGGCGCAGCGTCTTCGCCGACACGTGAGACTCGGCCAGGTGTCGTGCTGCGCCCTGGCGTGCGTGCTCCTCGCTGCCCATGTCGGTGGCGAGCCAGCCCTTGCAGTCTCCTTGGCCCCAGCAGCGCCATGCCCAGGCTTGGTGCCCGCGGTCGTGGCGGTACTCGGTGACGTTCATGAACGCGGGGAGGTCGACGGGCTCAGCCTGTGTCGGGTTCGGGCGCCAGTCCTCGGCCAGCTCCAACAGCAGCGTGCAGGCTGCCGCGTCGTACCCGGTGACCCGGTAGACCACCTGGTTCGCGATCTCGATCAGGTCAGGGGTGGGCATGCGCAGGTACGCCTTGTGCTCGGTGATCATGTTCAGCGCCATGGAGGAACGGTGCGGAGCCTGGACGACGGTGAGGGCGCGTCCGCGTTCGGTAGTGAGGACGATGTCGTCGGGCTCCAGGTCGGGCGCAGCAGCCGCGGCGGGCGCTGCTGCCCGAACAGGTTGCCGCTCCAGGGCGGTGCTGGCGGCGTCGGGTTCGGGGCATTCGAGGCGGGAGCAGGTGATGTAGCCGCCGTCACCGAGGAACAAGCTGGTCTTGCCGCACGCGGGGCACCGGCCTTGCACGTCGCGGTACGGAAACCGCCCCTCCTGGGGGGTGGCACGGTCGTAGCGGTGCTGCTCACCGGCCGGCCGTGTGGGTCGCTCCGCGTGGCCTTCCATGAAGCACCGGGATGCGGTGGCTTGGGCCCATTGGATCTGCTTGGCCACCTCCAGGCGCTTCGCGGGGGTGGTCCGGTTCCAGCGCCAGATCAACTGAGCCGGGGTGGCGATGGAGTGCTCGTCGAGGTGCTCCTCCTCGCCCTCGTGGAACGCGGCGAGCTTCCTGCGGAGCGCTGTGCTCTCGACGCGGTAGTCCGAGGTGACGGCTTCCTGCCACGCCAGTTCGGTGCGCAGCACGCTGACGAGGGCCTGGTGGCGTTCGTCAGAGCAGATGAGCGGGGTGGCCAGGGTCGCGCGGGCCTCGGTCTCCTCCGGCTCCGCCCCGTCCGCCAACGCCTCGCCGAGCAGTTCAGCGGCCCGTTTCAGTTGGTCGGTGCGCGTGGCCCACAGCGCGGTGAGACCACGTACGCGCGCCATGGCAGTCTCAGCCGTGTCGGCGCGCCGACGGTGGGTCGCCAGCGCTGTGCATGCCTGCTCGTGCGCCCAGGTGGTGGGGTACGGCTGCCGGTCGTGCGCGATGGCGAGGTCACGCTCGGTCTCGGCGGCCTTGAGGTTGGCAGCCATGGCCCGGATGCCTGCGTCGAGCTGGTCGGACTCGGCCGGGAGGATCGTGCCGCGGCGGAGGCGGTCGACGAGGTGGATCAGGCCAGCCTCGCTGAGGGCGCGGACGTCGGTCATGTGCTGCTCCTTGGAGGGTACGGGCGGCCCGGCCGGACGGTGCGGCCGGGCCGTGGTGGTCAGTGGTCGTCGCCGAGCGCGGGCGCCTCATACATCTCGTCGAGGCGGCGGCACTCCCTCCCCCGGCGGGCCTTGGCCCACACCAGGCTGGCGAGGATGAGGGCCCCGCCGCCGAGCATGGGCACCCACCAGGCGGGCGGCTGGCCGAGGATCAGGTAGCCGCAGCCGGTGGCGATGGCTGCTGCGAGGGCGCCGATGAGGACGCGGTGGAAGAGGTCGAGGCGGGTGGGCATCAGAGGCCTGCCCCGAGCCCGGTGGCCTTGCCGTAGGCCTCTGTGATGGCGGCGATGTCCTGGATGGTGACGTCGTGGCGGTCGAACCGCTCGTACTGCTTGTCGCCGAGGAGCAGCCGGAGCAGGCCGTCGACGTCGTTGTCGTCGAGGTCGCGCAGCTTGCGGGCGGTGGAGCGGGGCAGCTCGGTGGGCAGTTCGAAGGTGGTGTCGTCGAGCTCGAACGACCAGGCGCGGCCGAGCGCTTCGAGGCGCTGGGTGCGGGCGGCGTTGACGTTGAAGTCAGGCATCAGGCGTCCTTAGGTTCGGTGCGAGCGGGGGTCGTGGCGGGCCCTGGTGGGGGCGTGGGCGGCCTGAGCCAGCCGGGTGGGGCATCCGGGCACCGTGGGGCGTGTGCGGCCACGCAGCGGGGCGTGTGGGTGCGTCCGCCGGTCGCAGTCCAGAACTGGCAGCACGGCGTCAGCAGGAGCTCGACGATCGCCGACTCGTCGAGCCGCTCCTCGTCGAGGACTGCAGCACGACGTGCCCGCTCATGCCGGACCAGGTCGGCGCGGTGCGCGGTGGCTTCGTGGTGGCTGGCGGCGGCGAGGATGATCCCCATGCCCAGGGCGAGGGCGGCGGCCCATGGGTCGTCGCGGCGCCACATGATGGTCGCGGACAGGCCGGCCGTGGCGGTCCCGAGGGTGAGGACAGTCTGGTGGCGGCGGTAGCTGCTCACTGCTGGACCTCCGGGTCGTCCCAGACGATGCGGGTGGCGCCTCCGTGGCCGTGTACGGCTTCGGCGTCGGCGATCCGGTCCCAGAACACGATGGATGGGCGGTCGCCTGCCCAGCGGACGGAGGCGGTGCCGTCGGGCCAGAGAACGCCGTCAGCGACACGGCCAACACCGCTGACGCCGGTGATGTCGGTGTCGCGTTGGAGGTGGAAGCGGCGGGGCTGGTTCGTCATGTGCTGCTCCTTCGGCGTGCGCGGGTGTGCCGGGCGTGGGTGTCGCCGAGGACGAGGGTGATCCCGGCGGTGAGCATGGCGGGCTCGTACTGGCCGTGGAGGGTGAGCCATGCGGTGGTGGCGGTGGATGCGGTGGTGAGCGCGGCGAGGAGCAGGCGGCCGGTGGTCACGACTGGTCCTCCCTGGTGGGCGGCTGCTCGATGGTGGTGATCGTCGTGGTGCGCACCACGCGGTACGCCCACTTCCCAGGGCCTTCCTCGCAGCTGGCGTGGTCCTCCAGGGCTTCGCTGCGCCGCTCGTAGGGCGCGGAGTAGCGGGTCCACTGGCCGCTGGCGCGCAGGGACTCCACGGTCCACGTGGTGGCCGGCGGCCGGGCTTCGTCGAGCGCACGGGGCGGGAGGACGTCCCGACCGATGTACACGGCGACAGCGACGGTGAGGGCGCCGACAAGTTCGGGGGTGGTGTCGGGGCCACCGAGGCGGATGGGCGTGTCCCGGAGCGCCTTGGCGATCACCTGGGCAAGGGGGGCGAGTTCGGACAGGTCGGCGCTCATGACTGCTCTCCTCGGTGCTCGGTAGCCCAGTTCGGGTTGCGGCTGGGTGCGGGGCTGCGGGGCGGTGGCGGAGCCTTGCGGTGCTGCCAGGCGTGGACGCCTTTGACTGGGTGGGTGATGAGCCAGCCGATGTTCTCGGTGGACAGGACGGTCCACATGGCCCAGTAGCGGGGGCCGGTCGGGCGTTTCCCGTAGAGCTGCCAGTTGGCCCAGTCGGAGGCGCGGTGGGCGGGGCGCCAGCGGCCGAGTGCGTACCCGGCGGTGAGCGCAGCGAGGACGAGCGCGGTGATCACATCTGCTCCTCGTCGTCTGCGGGCTGCTGCTCCTCGTCGGCCATGCGGCGGAGCACGCCGGCCGCGTCCATGACCCCGCCGTTCCAGGCGTCGCGGTACGTGTCGTAGCCGTAGTCGCTGGCGTCTGTGTCGTAGTCCATGCGGCCGATGGCGTCGGCAGCTGCGCGGAGCTCGGCGGCCCGGTACGCGTTGAGGAGCCCGTCCGCCTCGTCGAGCGGGCGGGGCGGCGAGCAGATCGCCCGGCCGGTGAGGTAGTTGAAGATGCCTTGGCGAGGGCTGTACGGCGGCTTGGGCCGGGCCTCCTGCTCGGCAACGTCCAGCGCGACGTGGCGCACGTGTTGGGCGGCCCGGTCGAGGACGACACGCTCAGCGGCGTCGTCCGTCGGCAGAGCCCTGACGATCTGGGCCGCCTCGCGCAGCACGGCGACACGATCGGCGGGCGCGGGGAGGACGGCCCGGTCCTGTGCGTCGGCGAGCAACTGGCGTCCGCAGCGGGGCCCCTTCAGCCACTCCCGCACGTCGGCCGTGGTGATCGTGCGCCTCTCACGGTCGGCGATGTCGCAGCACTCGGTGACGAACGCGAGCGCGTCCTGTGCTTGGTACAGGTCGGTCCCGAGGTCGTCGGCGAGAGCGCGTGCCTCGTCCGCTGTCAGCTCGGGCTCGGGGTAGACCGCACCGGCCCGGTGGCGCAGGCCCATCACGATGTCCCGGACGGCGGTGAAGTACCGCGGGTCATCGGCAACGGGGGACGTCGTGAGGACGCTCTCGTAGAAGTTGGCGGCGTCGAGGAGCGCGGCGGCCCGGTCGGTGGCGGCCCGCTGCTCCTCGATGCCGGCGGGCGCGTACATCTCGGCGAACTCCTCGCTGCCCATCGGTTCGAACCCCTCGCCGCAGCGCACGACCCAGTTGCCGGGGCGGAGCAGCATCCACTCGGAGAACCCGCAGACCATCGCGGTGACGTCGGGGTCGGTGCGGCACTCGGGCGCGATCTCGTCGAAGGAGGATCCGGCGAAGCCGCGGAGCTGTGCGGCGTTCGTGCCGGTCCACTGGATGGCTTCGACTAGGAGCGGGCGTCGTCGGTAGTGGGTGGGCTGCTCGGTCATGGTCATCTCCTGGTGGGTGTGGTGTGGTGTGGTGTGGTGGGGTGGGGTGGGGGTGGGGCGCCCGCCGGTGGTATGCGGGCGGGCCGGA
>NZ_JASITA010000002.1:316334-404216 GCF_030063415.1 Streptomyces sp. H27-C3
GGGTGTAGTGGGGGGGGGGGTGGGGGGGGGGGGGGGGGGGGGGGGGGGGGGGGGGGTGGGCCCGCCCGCAGGTCGAATGCGGGCGGCCCGAACTGCCCGTGGGCTACTCGGTGGTTTCGTTTGCGCCCCACGCCTCGCACGCGGCGTTCAGTGCGTCCGCCTGATCCCAGCTGCCGCCGATCAGTCCTCCGTCCCACTGCGGGCTGCCGAAGTTATGGAAGTGGCCCGCGCCGATCTGGCGGGCGACGACCTTGCGGGCGGCGTCGACGACTGCGGCCGGGGAGGCGTAGCCGTGCACCGGGAGGCTCGTGGGGTACTCGTTCGAGCTGTCGGCTTTCAGTTCGGCGAACAGCCAGACGGGGCCGCGCTCCGGGTCGCCGTCCTCCTCGGCGCCGGTGTGCCACTCCCACAGCAGGAGCAGCCCGTGCGGCCACGCCGAGTCCGTGGGGGCGTCGTCGCTGTCGTCCGCGAGGGTGCCGGACGGGTCGAGGGTGAGTACCGAGTTGAGGTAGCAATACGTGCCGCGGGTGTCGCCGTCGGACGTCCACGCTTCGGCGGGTGCAAGTCCGGCTGCGGTGAGGGCGTTGGTGATGGCGGTGGTGTACGGGTCGTGGGGGAGCGTGCGGGCGTTCATGGTCATCTCCTGTGGGTTGTTGTGCGGGGGTGTGGTTGGTGCGGCGCGGTCAGTCGTCGGCGGGGGCGGTCACGGACCCACCTCGATCTCGGCGAGTGGTGTGCCGTTGGTGAGGTGGCTGTGCAGCTCGCGCAGGCGGGTCATGGCGCGGGCGTCGCGGCGGGACAGGGCGCGCCGGGCGGTCATCGGCAGGCCGCTCCAGCAGCCGGGGCAGAGGTACTTGCCTGGCCCTTTGGGCTGGCGGCAGGACGGGCAGGGGCTCGTGGCCATGTGGTGCTCCTTGTGCGCGGGGTGGGGTGGAACCGGGTGGGCGGTCATGCGGCGGGGTGGTGGTGGCTGCCGGTGGTGGGGTCGCAGCTGAGGCAGGTGTCGTATCCGCGGTCGGCTCGGTAGCCGTGGAGGGGGGTGTCGCAGATGGTGCAGAGGGGCTTGGAGTCGTCCTCTGGTGCGGGGCTTCCCTCCCCCTTCCCCTCTCTTCGAGGGGGGGAAGGGGGGGAAGGGGGGGTTCCCTGGGGTTCCCCGGAGGTTCCCGGGTAATGCTTGACCTGGGGTTCTTCGCTTTCCGCGGGGGTTCCCGGGGAACGTTCCCCGGGAACCCCTTCCGGGAAGGTCTCCGGGAACCCATCGGGGGAACCCGAGTTGTCCCGGTTTTTGCGGGTTCTGACGGCGGCGGCGATCTTGTCTTTCCCGATCTTGATTCCGGCGTTGGCGAGGGCCGCGATGGTGCGCGGATTGCCGGCGTCGTTCGGCAGGGCGAGCCCGTCGATCTGCATGACCAGCCACTCGTGTGAGCCCCGGACGTTCTGCTCCAGGTGCTCGTACGCGGCGATGACGTGGCGGGTGCCGCCGGGCATCCACCGGTCGCCTTCGCGGCGGGCGTGGCGCACGACGTGGAACAGCTCGGGGCCGATGCCGGTGCGGGTGTGGGTGCGGCGGAGCAGGAGGTCGCCGCCGCCCTGGACACGCAGCTCCCAGACGTGGTCGACGTCCTGGTTCTTGGCGGAGGAGCCGCGGGCGCCGCGCTCGCCGTCCTTACCGAGGTGGTCGAGGCGGACGCTGGCAATACCGGCGCGCTTGAGGGGGAGCAGCGTGTGCCGGTACAGGCACAACCAGGTGTCGGCGTCGTTCTCGGGGCCGCTGATGAAGCGGCTGACGGTGTCGAGGCAGACGAGTTGGGCTTCGCACTCCTTGACCATGGCGAGGAGGTCGGCTCCTCCGCCGGCGGTGTCGAGGGGGCGGATGGGCGGGAAGCTGGCGTACGAGAAGAGGCCCATGCGCCCGGGGCCCGCGCCGTACGACATGAACCGGTCCTGGATGTCCTGGTGGCCGTTCTCGGCGTCGACATAGAGGACGGGGACGGGCGCCTTGGGGCGGTCGCCGAGGAAGCTTTGGCCGGTGGCCATGCGCCACAGCCACTCTTGGACGAGGAGGCTCTTGCCGGCCTTGCCGTCGCCGACGATGGTGATCTGCTGGCCGGGTGCCATGAGCTTGCCAGGGAGGAGTTCGACGGCGCCGAAGTTGGTGGCGAAGAACGGGTCCCAGTCGAGGAGCGCGGACGTCAGGTGTGAGGGGCCGCCCGAGTTGGTGTTGCGGTCGTCCTCGTACTTGCGGTGCGCGGCGTCGAGCGTGTCGAGGTACTCGCTGGCCGCACCGCGCTGGATCTCGACGTGCATGCGGGTGGCGTGCTCGGCGTGGCGCCGCCGTTTGGCCTGCTCGCTGATCTGCTCGGCGAAGTTCCAGGCCATGCCGGCGTTGAGGTAGTCCGTGCCGAGTCGGATGATCAGGGCGCCGTTGTCGACCTCGCGGAGGCGGCCGAGGCGTTCGATCTCGCCGCGGACGGTGACCGGGTGGATGGCTTTTTCCTCGGCGACCATGCCGCCGACGACGTCCCAGATGAGGCGGATCGACGGTTGGTAGATGTCGTCGCGGTCGATGATGGCGGCGCACTCGGTGTATGCGGTGGCGCTGTGCAGGATGGCGCTGCCCACGAGGTTTTCGGCCTCGGCGTCGTGGGGCTGCGTGGGGCCGTCGTGGTCCGCCTGGTCACGCGCGAAGGGGCGGACGTTCTCCACGTGCGGGCTCCTTGCTCAGAAGAGGGTGGTGGGCTGCCGGTTGCAGCGGTGTTCGGTGACGTGGGGGTGGGGGCAGTCCGTGGGGTGCCAGGTGCCGGTCCAGGCGAGGCGTGGGGGCCCGAACTTGGGGGTGTTGAGGCACCAGATGAGGCGGTTGGGTTCGCGGATGGCGGCCTGCTGCTCGGCGGTCAAGGGGGTGAGGTCCGCGGTGACGGTGAGGGCGGCGCGGTGGCCTACGAGCTGGGTGAGGATGGGCGCGCGGCAGGTCCGGCAGCGGGAGTCGTCGCTGCGGGGCCGTGCCGCGCGCCCGGCCATCAGGCGGGGGAGCCGTTCATGACGGGCTGCTCGATGTCCCCGTCGATGCGGTTCACCACGTCGGCGAACGCGTTGCGGCGGATCTCGTCGGGGCGTTCGAGCTTGTAGCCGAGCTGGAGGCCGGCCGCGCCGATGCGGTACCGGAGGCGGGCAGTGAGCCGGTAGCCGTCGCTGCCCTCGAACGGGACGAGGCCGATCACGAACGTCTCAGGCACGGCAAGCTGTCCCTTCTGCCCTGCCTTGGCGGTGCCGGTCTCGACGTACTGGAACTGCCGCTGACCGCTGTTGAGTCGGCTCGCGGACTGGAAGTCGACCTTGCTGGTGGCCTGGAAGCTCTGCGCGATCTCCAGCATCTCGGCGGCCGAGGGCTCCAGCAGCTCGGGGAGGTGGTCCTCCAGGAACTCGGCGAACGTCTCCTGATCCATGAGCTTGCCGTCGCGGCCGGTCCACTGCTTCCACGCCTCGGTCTCGCGCAGGGTGAGGGTGAGCCGGTGGCCGGACCAACGAGCCTCGGTGCCGGTATGGGCGTCAAGAACGGCAGTGACCGTGAGCCGCTCCGCGTCGGCGTAGATCTCACTGTCGGCATTGGCGTGCTTGGTGAAGTACGCGGAGAACGACGCTGCGTCGCGGACGGTGGTGGTGCCACGCTTCCGGGTCGGGATGCCGGTGAACTCGCTCCCGGTGAGGTCGACCTGGTGGACGCCGCTAGGGGTGTGGAAGGCGTAGACCTTGCCGACTTCGAGTTCGGCGGGCGGTGCGGTGCGGAGTGCGGTGTCGACGATCGTCTGGGCTTCGCCGGGTGCGCTGAGAAGTTCGGTGCTGTACGTCATGGTCAGGCGTCCTTGAAGGTGTCGTTGGCGGGTGCGGTGCGGAAGTCCATGGCGAGCTGGCGGGGGTCTTCGCGGACGGGGTTGCCGTCGTCGTCGAGGAAGTACAGGGACTTGACGGGGGTGGGCTTGGGGGCCTTGACGGTCGACTCGACGCCGATGGGGAGCGGGGCGGACTCGACGCCGTTGGCCGGGGGGTCGACGACGACGGTGATGACGAGGGCTCCCTTCTTGCCGTGGGCGCGGACGGAGTCGAGGAGGTCGTGGAACTCGGTGGAGAGGGCTTCGGCGGTGCGACCGTTGAGGTGTCCGGCGATGAACGCGGCGAGGTCGGCGCGCTCGGTGGTGTCGATGTCCTGGGTGGTCATGCGGCGTGTGCTCCTTGGTTGGCGGTGCAGTAGGTGGGGTGGTCGGTGCGGATGCGGGCGACGAACTCGCGGACGCGGTCGGCGCCGGTGACGGGGCCCTCGCGGGTGCGGCAGAGGAGGCACTCGTAGCGGGCGCGGGGCTGCGTCTTTCGGACGATCCGGCCTGCGCGGTCACCGTCGCGGATCTCGTAGGCGTCGCCGCAGTCGATGAACAGCGCGGCGGTGAGGTGGCGTTGGGTCACAGGGCACCGCCGAACAGGTCGAGCTGCGCGGCTGGCGGGCAGCAACGGCGGCATGTGCAGCGGGTCTTGCACACCCGGTCGGCGAGCCACACTGTGGCGCGCGGCGGCCATGAGAGACCGGGCCCGTAGATGCTCTTCTCGAAGCTCCACTCCACGCCGCCACCGTTGCATCGGTCGTGGTCGCCAGCGCGGCAGTCGTTGCAGATCCACGGGGTTGCGGGCTGGCAGTGGCAGGGTCCGCCCGCGCGCGGTGCGGTGATGCGGGCGTTGTGGACGAGGACGTGTTCGCGGACCCATGCCGCAGCGTCGGGCGTCATCGGGCGGTCTCCCGGGCGGCGGCTTGTCTGGCCCTGGCGTCCTGCCTGTACCAGCGGGCGCGTTCGCCGGGGGTGAGGCCGCCGCGGACGCCGGCCCGGGTGCGGTGGTCGGCGTGGCCCTCCTCGGCCATGGCGGAGGCCAGGCACTGCTCGACGACCGGGCACTTGGTTCGACAGACCCACTTGGCGGTGGAGTACTCGGACGGCTCACCGTCGGCGGGGATGAAGAGTTCCCCGAGGTCTGCGCAGGCGGCGGCGTTCACCCAGTGGCGGGCGCGGGGCCACGCGTCGGGGGCGGTCATCGAGCCACCACCGGTAGGTTGTGCCACTTCACGCCGCGCAACGCCTGCTCCGCCCACGCCTGCGGTACCTCCGCCAGGACGTGGCCCAGAGAGTGCAGACCGAGAGCGAGAAGGATGTACGCGTCGCTCTCGTCGTAGCGGTGCGTGCCCTCAGTCAGCAGCCCGTACCTCTCGTGCACGGCGTCACGGATCATGCCCTTGCCGACCGTGTACCGCTTGTTCTTCGGGACGGAGGTGGGCACCGGGCGGAGCTCCCCAGTGGCGTACATGTTTCGGGACTGCGGGTTGATGACGGCGTAGGGGATGCCGCGCTTCCACAGGTCCTGGCGGATCATCCACCGCATGGCGGCGAGTGCGTCGGCACCGTTGTTGTTCTTGGAGAAGGCGGCGCCTTCGATGACGACGTAGTCGGCGTGGCGGTAGAACGTGGAGCAGCCTTCGAGCTGTTGAGCGAAGCGGGGGTGGAGGTTCTTGGCCTTGGCGTGGACGTAGTCGGTCCAGCCGACGCCAGCGATGCCGGTGACGATGGTGGCGGCGTCGAGTGCGATGACGAGGGGGCGGGCCCCCGCCCCGGCCGGAGCCAGGACGGAGACCGCGGGGGTGAGGTCGAACAGGGTGGTCATCAGACACCTGCCGGTGTGTCGCAGCGGCACGTCCAGCAGGTGCGGGACCCGTCAGCGTGCAACGCGTGGTACATGCTGCGCGCCTCTTCGGGGCACCACGCGTAGCCGTTCGCGTCGACGGCCCCGGCGGCGATGAGGTCGGCGAGCGGGCCCATGTCCGGTACGGCCGGGGTGGCGCGGTGTCGGCCGTGCGGCTTGCGGCGGAAGGGAACGCGGAGCTTCACGGCTTCACCGCCGAGGGCTTGTCGGTCCGCCGGGTCTGCCAGGAGGCGCCGAGCGCGATGTTGGGGGCGTCCAGACCGACAGCGGCGTCAAGCCGGGCCTGGAGGTGGGCAACCTGCCGGGCCAGTGCCGCGTTCTGTACGCGGTAGCAGGCGCAGGTGCGCAGCGCCCAGGCGAGCCGGGACTTCGCATGGGCCACGTCGGCGGCCGTTGTTGCGACCGAGTCGCGGCTGAGCTCCAGGCGCTCACTGAGGTGCGTGGCGCGTTCGGCGGTGCGGGTGGCGGCTCCGAGGTGCGCGGCGGCCGCCGTCCGGGCGTCGTCCCGCTCGTCGGCGAGCTGCTGGACGCGTGATTCCAGGTCGGCGATGTGCCGGGTTTTCGCTCCGAACATCAGACGTCTCCTCGCTGGTGCGGGATGAGGGGCCATTCGGTGCGGACGCCGTCGGCCTGGTGCTCCTTGCCAGGCGTCTTGCGGAAGTAGGAGGCGAGGCCTTCGGCCTGCTCGCGCGCCCACCCGATCTGCGCGGTGTGCAACTCCGGTAGGGCCAGCGCCCCGATCTGTCCCTTGGTCGAGGCGATCCGCCATGCGACGCGGCATGCGGCGATCGCGTCGGCGTCTGCGGAGTGGGCGCCGTCGAGGGCGACTTCGTAGGTGCGGCAGAGGTCTTCGAGCTTCCGCCCGCCGCGCCGGAACTTGTCGACGACCTTGTCGAGGACTCGGGGGTCTACGACGAACAGGGCGTTGTCCACCAGGTCCGTCAGCGTCGGCACTTGGTGGCGCCGGGCCTCACGGTCGAGCATCGTCAGGTCGAACGAAGCGTTCATCGCGACGACCGGGATGCCGTCCCGGACGACCTGCGCCAGTGCGGCCACGACCTGCTCGACTACCTCGGCGGCCGGCCTGCCCCCGGCGCGGGCCTGCTCGGTGGTGATGCCGTGGATCTTCGCGGCGCCGTCGGGGATTTCCACGCCAGGATCAGCGAGCCAGTTCGCGGTCTGGACGGGGTGGCCGCCGCCGACTTGGACGACGCAGGCGGTGACGATGCGGTCGGTCTCGACGTCGACGCCGGTGGTCTCAAGGTCGAAGCCAGCCATGCGGCCGAGGTGCCAGCTCATGAGCGGCCACCCTTCAGCGTGTTGAGGAAGACGCGGAGGGCGTGAGCGCTGGCGGTGGCAGGGAGCTGCCCGCCGTTGGCCTTGGCGAACTCAGCCTCGACGTCGCCGGTGGTCATGCCGTGGGTGCCGGCCGCCGCGATGATCTGGAACCAGATGGCTTCGACGTCGTCGTCCTCGACGACCTCGGCGTCCACCGCTCCGTCCTCGTCGGGGCCCGCCCCGTCCTGATTGGGCTCGTTCTGCCACCCTGATTCCGCGGCTTTGTCGGGGACTTCGGCCGCGCGCAGTGCCTCGCCGCGGGCCTTGAGAGTGGCCGCGAGGTTGTCGTCCATGTGGTTGGAGTCGACGGCCCGCTTCCACAGGGCGCCGACCTCGGCCGGGGTGGTGGCGACGGCGGCGAGTGCCGCGTAGTCGGGGCGTCCGCCGGTGATGGCGACCCGCTCTGGTCCGGTGGCGACGGCCGGGGCGCCTGTGATGTTCCCGGCCATCAGCGCGGCCGGGGTGATCTCCACGTCCAGGGTCGGGACCATGAACCGGGTCGGGCCCTCGTCGCGCTGGACGAGCTTCTCTTCCATGCCGAGCCACCCGTCGACGTACCCGCCGGCCTGTGCCAGAAGCTCGGCCGCCGGGGGGAGTTCCGTCGCGGCGTAGTAGCCCTTGGTGATGAGGAGCCACTGGCCGAGGGCGGGGACGTCGCGGAGCATGACGTTGACGCGGGTCGTGATCTTGCACTCGCGTTCGTCCGGGTCGCACACGCACGGCCGGTCCTTCTTGTGCTCGGTGACGCCGTCGCATCGGCGCTGGCACTTCGATCCGGCGTACAGCTCGTACCACTGGGACACGGCGTCGCGTGGGGGGATGAGGACGGGTAGCCGGTTGGCCTTGGAGTACACCTCGAACTCCGAGGGCCCGCCGTTTGCGGGGGTCCACGGCTTGACCTCGCCGCCGTACAGCTCCGCGACGGACGTGAGAATTGCGCGGCTCGGGCTGGTGAAGCGGAAGTGGTTCAGCTTGTCTGGGCGGGTGTACGCCTTGCCCGCCTTGCTTGTGCCGGACACGACGTGCCCGATGCGGATCTCTCCGAGCTGACGCATGCGGCGCTGGAGGTCGATGATGGGCATCAGGCGGCCTTCTCTTCGGTCAGGGTCGGGAGGTTGAGGGCGTCGCCGACGACAGTCTTGGACAGGCCCGACATCCAGTCGGCGGCCTGCTGGACGATGCGGAACGCGGCGAACACCTGGTCGTCGCAGACGACGGGGATCAGCCGGTAGCCCTCCGGGCGCAGGTGCAGCACCACCCCGGTGGAGTGCGTCGCGGGCATCGGCACGGTGGACCCGTCCCGCAGCCACGCGACTTCGGCCTTGCGGTACGCGGACATCTGCAACGCGGCCTCGGGGTAGACGCCCTTGACGTCCAGCTCTCCGCCGGTCTTCGTGTCGCCCATCAGCACGGTGTCCGCCGGGATCTCGAACCGGGCCGCGATGAGCGGGGACCGCAGGAGGTAGTCGAGCGTTCCGGCGTACCCGGCAGTGCGGTTGCCGACGACCATCTCTGATGCCTCGAAGGTGACCTGCCACTCCTCGACGAACCGCAGGAAGTTGTGGAGGTACGGGGCCATCTCCGGGGCGTCGACCAGGTCGGCTGGCATCGGTTCGCCGAGGACGTGGGCCTCGATGATGCTGTGGACGGCTGAGCCGATGTCGGCGCGCTCGTCCTTCTTGCGGAGTGGGGCGCGGCGGAGCCAGTCGTACATCTTGGTGCGCGTCTCGGTGCGGAGTGAGGCGCGGATGAGGGTGGGCAGGTTGTCGAACGCGACTTCCGCGACGAGGTTGGCGGCCCACATGGCGAGGACGTCGCCCTTGGTGGAGCCCTGGGAAAGGATGGTGGTGACGCGGCGGTACTTGTCGCCGGTGACCTTGTCGCGGTACCAGCCTTGGGAGGGCTTGGGGATGCGGTCGGGTCCGGTGGGTGCGGGGGCCGCGGCTTTGCGCCTGCGGCCGGCGGCCGGGGCCGAAGCCCCGGCCAGCGCGGTGTTGTTCATCAGGCGTCGGCCTCCGCGTCGTACTCGGCGGCGACCAGCAGCGGGGTGACGACGTAGCCGGTGGGCTGCTCGGTGGCCCCATCGATCTCCGCGACCAGCTCGAACGGCTCCAGTGGGTCGGAGTCGTCGCCGATCCAGTCGTGGATCACGGTCACGTGCGCCGGGTACTCGGCGGACAGCTGTGCTTCGCAGTGCGCACGTGCGGCGTCCGTCGTGGTGTACAGGCCGAGCGGGATCAGGTCGCCCTGGTACCCGGCGCGGTAGACGATCTGCTCGTCGGGCTGGGGAGTGGACGTCGCGGCCGTGGCCGTGCCCTTCTCCTGCGCTGCGGGAATGGACATGCCACCCGAGCCGGGCGGGCGAAATGCGTCGGGCTCGTCCACGTCCGCGGGCTGGTGCTTGGCGACCAGGTCGCTGACCCAGTCCGGCATTCCGTCAGCGGGGGGTACGCGCTCGGCGCTGTCGGCGTACTCGACGACGAGGTCCACGCGGTCGATGTCACGGCGGCGGCCGTAGGTGACGCGCAGTCCCTGCGGCTTTCGGGTCTGCCCACTTCCGTTAGTGATCTTCGGGGCGCCGGTGAGGTCGATCCGGACTTGGTGCTGCACCTCGCGGACGGAGGCGGTGAACTCGCTCATGACTGCCTCCGCTGCTTCACGGTGAGCAGGGCAGGCAACGCCCGTGCAGCAGCGGCCTGCGCGGGGTGGCGCAGCCGGGCGCACAGTCGGCAACGCTTCGGGTCGTGGCGCTCGCTCATGACGCCCTCCGAACCTGCGTCGGTACTGCCTTCGGCGCGGCGATCGCACACAACCGGTCCGCGAGACGCAGCACCTGCGCCCCGTACACCGGGACTCGCCCGTCGTCGGCGACCTCGGCGAGGAGCGTCTCGACCTGCCGGTCCCGCTGGTGCGCAGCGTGCGAGTCCGGGCCCTGGTGGGCGGCGGACCGTGCCAGCTCGGCGATGTCGACGAGTTCGGCGAGGAGCCCCTCGCCGTCCTCCTCGGCGACGGCCGCCAAGTTGAGGAGCACGGCGGTGAGGTAGTGCGACATGTCGAGCGTCGCGCCGGTCGGCAGCGGGTCGACGGTGATGCGGTACGGCCCGTCAACGGGCATACGGTCAGCGGGCATCGGTACCTCCGAGGAACAGTTCGAGGAGCCAGAAGGAGAGCCACGCGAGGGAGAAAGCGACCAGCCACATCACGGGGTCACCTCGGGGGCGGCGCCGGTCTGCCGGGCGAGGAGCGTGCGGAGCTGCTGCACCTGCGGGCGTACGTCCTCACGGCCGAGCAGCGTGCGGAGCTTGGCAACCTGCGGCTGCACCTCGTCCACCACCGGGGCCGTCCGAGACAGAGGCAGCGCCTCCAGCGCGTGGTCCAGCGGATCCACCAGGTGCCGCTGCTCAGCGGCCTGCCCCAGCTGGTGCTCCAACACCGCGTACTCGCGGCGCAGTTCGGTCAGCGCATGCGTCGTGTCAACGAGCGCCTCCAGCAGCGCCGTCACCTCGACGGCGTCCTCCGGCGGCATACCCCCGTGGCCGAGAGGCACCGGCAGCGCACCCACCCAGGCCACCGCCTGGGCCAGCGTCTCGCCCTGCCCTGCAATGCCGTGCTCCGCCAACTCCGGGAGCGTCGCCATCACGAACTGCGGGCACAAGCCCACAGCCTCCGGGGCGTACAGGCCCTGCCCGGTACGGGTCACCGCAGCCCGCACCCACACCATGCCGTCACGGGTCTTCACGGCCAGCGGGTCACGATTCGTGGGGGTACTCATGCCGACACCTCGCTTGCGTCAGCAGCAGCGGCGAGGACCGCGCACGCCGACTCGGCCGTCCGCCCCGTGGCGTCGCCCCAGGCGGAGACGTGGGCTTCGAGGCTGAAGATGTCGCCGTAGTACGGGCCCGTCTCGCCGTTGACCGTCAGCCGCAGCGCGAGGACACTCAACGCCTCGTCGGCCAGCAGCGACGTGGTGTGCGGGTCGCCTGTCACCGCGCACCGCAGAGCGGCCACGATCGACAGCGGGCGCAGACGGTGCGGGGTGTCCATCTCCCGGTCGAGCGGGTCGGGGAGGTAGTCGCCCTGGTGGTGCCCGTTCGCTGCGATCAGACGGGCCGCAGCCCGGAACGCGGCGGGCACGGTGGCCGGGGCGTGGAGCGCGACGCCCGTCACGCGGATTGTCCGCCGGTGACCGGCGGGGAGATCGATAGGAGAGGTGGTCGTCATCACACACCGCCCGCAGCCGCGGTGCGCTGCTGAACCGTGCGGTTCCTGCTCTCGATGCTCCACCTGCGCTGGCAGGCACGGCACCGCCTCTCTCCGCGGATGCTCGGCCCGAGGTTCTCGCCCTCGAACGGGTGCCCCTGGGCACAGTGCGTCTTGGAGGAGTGCACGGGGAGCGCACGGAGACCGCGCCGCAGGTTCTCGGTGTTGGTCACAGGCTCCAAGTGGCCCGGGTTCACGCAGTGTCGGACACGGCACAGGTGGTCGATGACCAGGCCGTCAGGGATTGCACCGACGAGCGCCTCGTAGGCGACGCGGTGCGCCTTACGCGCCGAACCGCTCACGCTGTAGCGGCCGTAGCCGTGGTGCGCGATCTGCGCCGTCCATGCCCAGCACCCAGACTCGGTGACTTTGGTCTTCTCCCAGAAGCGGACGGGGAGACGCTCGTCGCCATGCTCGGGAGGCGAGGCCTTCCCTTTGGGTGAGATGATTCTGTTCAAGGTGATCCACTTCTCTCTTTGGTGGGTGGACTGCCGAGGGGCTGCCATGGACCTAGCCGTCCGGGCGGCCCCGCTTTACGTGGTGGGGTCAGGCGGACGCGGTGACGAGCGACTCGTCGGCGAACGCGGGGTCGTTCTCCGCCATCCAGGGGCGGATCACCGTCAGGTCGAAGCGCTTCTGCCGACCGGCGAAGGGTTCGAACGGCATCCCAGCCGCGATCCACTTCGTTACCTGCCAGTCGGAGACGCCGTAGTACGTCTCGAACTGGGGCTTTGACAGGAGCGGCAGGAGCCCGGCCGGGAGAGCGACGACGCGCTCAGTCTTCTTAGACATTGGCTCTTGACCTTTCTACAGTCGCAGTCGAATGTGTGGGCATGCTGAACAGGCGGTGCATCCGAGCGTCGAGCCCCTCGGTGATGAGCCAGGCGGTGTTCAGTTCGCACCTGTCCCGCGCTGTGCGCCCTGTGCCGGTGAGCCGGCCGATGGTGGCCGGGCTGACTCCGCGCCCCTCCGGGTCGACCGCCTTGGTCATCTCGGCGAGCTTGTCGAGGGTCAGACCTTGGCGTGTGATTTCGTCACGCAATGGCTGGCCTTCCCTCTTGCGGAGCACCTTCGGCATGGGTCACCTCGTGCAGTTGATGCGGGTGAGCTCCTCGACTTGAGGTGCTGCGACATTTCTACAGTCGCAGTCGCGGGTGTGTCAACGAGAACTTCCGAGAACTTCCGAGTTTTCAGGAACGTGCGCACTTATCGAACGCATGTTCTACGGTGGGCGCGTACGCCAGGAGCGCCAGCGCGCGGCGGGGAGGTTACGCGCCGGTATGAATCGCGCCATGCTTCTACTTTTACTTGCGAAAAGTAGAAACCATGGGCACCCTTACCCATGTGAAGAACCAGGAGAACCCCCACCCCGAGGACTTCGCGCAGCTACTCGCTCGGCTCATGGACGAATACAACCTGTCCGGCAGCGAGATCGCGCGTCGCATCGGCGTCTCCGTGTCCACGGTGAACACTTGGGTCCACCGCAAGCGCACCCCCCGCGACGACGCCCTGCGCGCCATCGCCCGCGAGTACCCCAAGTTCTCCGAAGCGGACCTCTTCGCCGCCGTCGAGCGCAAAGCGCCGGGCCCCCTCAGCCCCGACCGCGAGGCACGGATCCTGGAGCTGATCCGCGGACTCACCGCCGAGCAGCAGGAGATGAAGGAGATCGAGCTGCGGGCCTTGAACGACGCCAACCGCTCGTAAGGCCGTACAACCCTCCGCCCCAGTCGCGAGTCATACGTAAATGGACTCCGCCACTCCCTGTGAAGGGAGAGGCAGTTGGTGCACACAGAGTGGTCGCATATTCACTTAACAGGAGGTACGGTCGACCGCACGGCCGATGTCCTCCCCCGCGGCTGGCAGCCCATCGCCTGCTTCTCGGGGGTCCCGTATGTGCATCCGCGTCCACTACAGCTCGTCCGACTCACCTGCGCCATACGACTCGGCCGCCCGGACGATCAACGTCCCCACATGCCTCCCACGCGGCCACTCCCTTCGCATCGTGCGGGCTGTTCTTGAGGAACTCGCCATCGTGCAGCCCCCGTTCGGGGCACGCTGTTTCTGCGGGGCGCCCGTGCGGCTTCTGCCCCGCGTCCCTCAGCAGCGAAGGAGCGAGCAGGTGATCCACCATGGCGCGTAGAGCAACCAACAACCCGAGGCAGGTCCGCAGCAAGACATGCGGATGTGAGCCGTGCCTGGCGAAGTACCCAGGCGGCCGGACCCCACGTAGAGACTGCATCGGTTCCTGGCAGGCCCGTTACCGGGACCCGAACGGCGACCCGAAGGGCCCTGTGTTCCCGACGTACAAAGAGGCCATGGCGCACCTGAACAAGGTGAAGTCACAGATGGACGCCGGTACGTACCAGGACCCCAAGCGGGGACTCATCAAGGTCGACGACTGGTACGCAATCTGGTGGCCCACGGTGGAGAAGAAGGGCGCCGTCACCACCCGCAACCGGAAGATCTCGGCGTGGAAGGTGCACGTCCAGCCGAAGTGGGGCCGGCGGAAGCTGAACTCGATCACATGGGTCGAGGTGCAGGGCTGGATCGCCAACGAGGTCAAAGGGCGGGCTACCCAGAAGAAAGCTCTGGAGCTGCTGCGGCACATGATGAAGGCCGCGATGCGCGACGGCCGAATCGTGGTCAACCCCACGCTGGAGATCGATGTGTCCGCCCCAGTGGGAAAGCACCCGGACGATCTCAGGCCGCCGACCGCCGCACAGTGCGCGCTGATCCGCTCACACATCACCACCTACTACCGGCCCATCGCGGTGTGGGGCGAGGAGACAGGGATGCGGTGGGGCGAGTACACGGCCCTGCGTCGGTGTCACCTGGACCTTGAGGGTGCAACTGTGAAGGTAAAGGAAGTGCTCACCGAGGACAACGGGAAGCTCCGCCGGAAGATGGCGCCGAAAACCGAGGCCGGGTTCCGCACGGTGCCGCTGACGCCGGCCGCTATCGCCGCGGTCCAGATCATGCTTGACCGATGGCGGCCCGCCTCGACGGAGTCCCCGTTGGACGAGGACAAAATGCACGTCGAGGAGCTCGTGTTCCGCGGACCACAGGGCGGCCTCATGACACGGCACAACTTCCGGCGGCAGTGGATTCCCGCGATCCAGGACGCTGGCCTGGCACGGAAGATCAAAAGCCCGGACACCGGCCGACTGGAGTGGTGGCCGCGCGTGCACGATCTGCGGCACGTTTTCGCCACCCGGTTGAAGGATGCCGGGGTCCCGGAGAAGGACGTTCAGGTCATCATGGGGCACGAGCGCGGGGGCAAGGTGACGTGGTTGTACCAGCACGCTGGCCCCGAGCTCGTTGAGGAGGTCCGTGCTGCGCTCGTCGCGGGTCGAACACTTCGGGTCGCGGCGTGAGGCGATGCCACATCGATGCCACAAAACCCCCTCGGGAGTTCTCGGAAGTTCTCGGAAGTTCCTCTTCGTGCAGGTCAGCGGGCCTCTCGGAAGTTCTCGGAAGTTCTCGGGACCCCAAGGGGGGTGTGCACGTTTTCTCCTAAAGCGGGTGCCGCAGGTTCGAATCCTGCCGGGGGCACAACCTGTTGGGCCGCCGACCTGGGTTCCTCCCCCAGGGAGGCGCTCTATTCGGCCTCGGACTCCTCGTCCGGGGCCTGGCGCGCGTACGAGCCGGGATGCGGCCTCGGGGATCGCCATGTCCGCCTCGGGGAGCAGGCTTGTGTACGTGTCCGACGTGAGGGTGATCGAGGAAATACCGAGCATCTCCTGAATGTCCTTCAGGTCGGCACCGGCCGCGCAACGAGTATCGCCGACAAGCCCGAGTCCTTCCGCGTTGCCAGGTAGGCATCCGTGCGCCGGGCATGACAGCCAGTAGCTGTTCCGACGGCCTTGCCGTCCTCGGTAACGACCTCGGGGGCAATGGAGCGTGGATCAGCGAGCGGCGTCCTGCGGCTTCGCGTCCAAGGCGGAGGAGGGAGGCGACGCGGAGCGTCGTCGACCGACGACAACGCCGGAGGCGGAGTCGCAGGACGCCGGGAGCCCGCGCACTATTGCCCCCGAGGTCGTAAGCCGGACCGCGGCCTTTCGTCACCTGCTCACGATCCGGCCGCTGGGGTGGCGTAGACGACGAGGTTGTCGCGGTATTCGCCCCGCGCGCTGTCATAGGTGCCTGAGCAGGTGATGAGGCGCAGGGCGGGCGGGCCCATGGTCGCGTAGACCTGGCTGTCAGGCAGGTCGTCCTTCTCGTACTGGCGTAGTGCCTGGACGGTGAAGGTGACGCTGGATCGGTCGTCGCGGGTCAGGGTGACCTCGTCGCCCGGGCGGAGCGTTGAGAGGCCGTGGAAGGCGCCGGGGCCGGTGGTGGAGTCGACATGGCCGACGACCACGGCCGCACCCGGGTCGCCGGGCCGCGGGCCGTCACTCCACCAGCCGATCTGCGCGGGGTTTCGGGGAACGCCGAGGCGACCGTCCTGCTGGACTCGCAGGCCGATCAGGTCCTGGTCGAGGCCGATGGCGGGTATGCGGATCCGTATCGGTGGCGCCGCGTTCGCATGCTCCCCGGACGCGGCGGCGTCCTCCGGCTCGGTGTGCACGGGCACGGTGCCTATCTCGACGGGCCCGGGGGCCCGCGCGGGTTCTGCCACCAGTGCGGATATGCCGACGCAGGTCAGGGCTACGCCCAGGGTGAGAGCCAGGGCCCCGGCCACTGTTTTCGCGGCGACCGGAGAAGAGCGGGCTGCTCATGCCTGGTCGGCGCGCCGTCGGCGCAGGGCCATCGCTCCGGCGCAGGCCAGCAGTGCGCCGCCGGCTGCGGCCGTGACGGGCACGACGGGGAATCCGTCGCCGGAGGCGAGGCCGCCGAGACCCGCGCCGACGCCGCCGTCGGGGTGGAGCGAGTCGGCCTGGTTGACAGCTGCGGTGTTGGGCAGCGCCACGTACGGGAAGGAATCTCCCGGCTCGCGGTAGGGGACGTCGACGGCGTCACCGGCTGCCAGGGCGGGCACGATCTTGCCGGTCTGCGCGGCGCCTTCGAGGGCCTGGAGCTCGATGTCGACGACATCGTCGTTGAGCCGGCGGCCGTTGGGGAAGCCGGCCAGGTCCTTGCCGAGGACGCCGAGGCGGTTGGGCTTGGCGGCCGGCGCGACCGACATGTTCAGCCGCAGCTCCTCGGCCGGTACGACCGCCGCCTTGTCCACATCCGCGTTGAGCCGCTGCGAGTTGAGGTCGGCCTTGATGGGGCCGCACTCCTTGCAGATCCCGGTGAGGAAGATCTCTACCAGGTCGTTGCGGGGCGTGGCGGGGGCAGGCACCCCGTAGATGTTCTGGATGAGCTTGGGGACGATCGGGTCCTTCACCTTGTCGACGACCGGTGTGACGCTGGCGTCCTTGTCCGGGCTGAGCGCGTTGAAGGCGTCCTTGTACTTCAGCGGCACGACCACTTCGTTGACGAGCGGGTTGCCCAGGCGTGAGACCTGGCGCCAGCCCTCCTCACCACCCTTGTCGGGCGCGCCCTGCGCGTCCCTTGCCTTGCCGTCCTCGGCGCCCTTGCTGCCCGTGCCCGCGACGTTCGCTCCCCGGCGATCGGTGGTCGACCACACCCCGATCACGGGGTTGCGCGTGGCATCGCCCTTGAGGGCCACGGCCTTCTTCGGCACCTGGATGGCGACGGTGTTGACGTTGTAGCCGGCGAGGGTGTTGTGCCCGGTCTCCTTCAGGTCGCCGCCGTAGAGGAGGTCGAAGACCCGCAGATCGAGGAAGAAGGGGTCGGACGCCTGTCCCGCGAAGGACTGCCCGCCGTCCGGCAGCGGAAGCACGGCCTGGTTGCGCAGCGAGGCGTAGTCGGGCATCGACGCCTTGCCGACGTTCGACGGGGCGGCCGGCGCGTCCTTGAGGAGCGTCTTGGTGTTCCCGCTGCTGTCGGTGACCGTCAGACTGTACGTCTGGCGGAAGTTGAGGGTCTCGTCGTCCAGCGACTTCACGACGCTTGTGTTGTACAGGAACTGGTTGGCGTCGTCGCGGACGTGATCGGTGAACTCCCACGTGTACGTGGTGTCCGGTTTGCCGTTTCCGTCCGCGTCGATCTTGATGTGGTAGCGGGCGTCGTTGGCGAACGGGTAGAAGTTCGGCCCGCCGTTGGGTTCCTGGAAGGGGATCCAGTTCGACACCAGGGTGACGGTGTCGGGGTTGTCCGGGCTGGTGAAGGCGTAGACGTCGGTGTTGTCGGCCCGAGGGTCACCTGCGATCATCGGCGCCTCGCGGTGGCTCGATGCCGAGCTGGATGCGGGTGCGAGGCCGGTGACGGCGGCCGCGGCCGCCAGCGCGAGGACGCCGGATGCGGCGAGGGTGCGTTCGGCCCGGCGTGAGGCGGACCTTCGTCGGGGCATGCGGGAGGATTGCATGGGCCATCCGTTTCCGGTGAGGGCCGCCTGCCTCCGCAGGGTGAAAGCGGGGCGGACGGCTGCGAGTTCCGCTCCAAGCGCCACACGCCGGACTGCGGGAGCTCGCCCTGATCGACGGCGACCGCGCGGCAAAAGTCCCACAATGTGACGTTGGGGCGTAATCAGATCACCATGCGTCCGGTGCGCCCGCAACGCCGACTGAGCCGACTGGGGCCGCACCTACGCCACCCCCACGCCCCGGGGCCGCTACCGGCGGACGAGGGTGTGAAGCGGTGGGCGCTGGGCGTACTGGAGCTCCCCCGCGGTTGCGCCTGGCAGGGCACGCAGGGCGTGCAGCGTGCCGGGCCGCACTGCGAGATGTGCGGTGACGGCTGGATCGGTGCGTTCGAGGAACGCGAGGTGCCGCACGGCGTGCGCCACCACGTGGCTGATCTCCAGGTCCGGCGGGGCCGGGTGGCCCGGCCTGGGCGAGCGGGAGATCACGTGCGGCTCGGGAAGAGGAGTGCCGGGCCGGTCCGGGGCGGGGTCGGAGTGGACGAGGTAGGTCAGGACGATGCCGCTGTCGCGGGTGGTGCGCCAGCTTGTCGAGTGCACCAGATGCCGTTCGTCGTGTTCGTCCAGGAGTGCGAGGCGTCTCGCGGTCCGGTCGGGGCTGGTGCCCCTGCCCAGCGCCGTGATCAGCCGGCGGTAGGCGAAGCCCTCGGTCGGATCGTGCCGCAGCAGCAGTACTTCGACGGCGACGGGCGGCGGCGCATCAGGTGCTTCGTGCGGGGCGAGCGGCATCGTGCACGGCTCCAACGTCGGCGGGCGGGCCCGGTAGGGATGGATCCCGCTGTGCCGATTTTATTGCGAAAGATATGTAATTGCGCAAATTGACTAGAAGGGCGACAGCCGACTTCACTCCTCTGGGCGGCAGCCGGTGGTGGTGCCGGCTGCCCGGTCATCGGCCCCCTCCTCCCATCGCCACTCGCTGCCCTCCGGGGTGTCGCGCAGCAGCACTCCGCCGGCGGCCACGGCTTCGCGCACCTCGTCCGCCAGGTCGTAGGCGCCGTCCGCGCGCAGCCTTCTGCGCAGGCCGAGCAGGGGGGTGAGGATCCGCCCCAGGGTGTGCTCCGGTTCCGTCAGGCCGCGTCCGGCGGCCCGTGCGAGACGGCGGATCATGCCATGCAGGACCGTGCGGGCCCACTCCCCGCCCTGGTCCTCCTCCATGTCGGCGCTCCACGCCGCGATCACCGACTCCAGCTCCACCACCACCTCGGCCATGGTCGCGGCGTCCCGCGCCTCCTGGGCGGCGTCGAAACGTAACTCCGCCGCCGCGACGGCCTCCTGGAGCGTGGCCGCCGCACCGCCCGTGGCCGGCGTGGTCGTGCGGGGCGCTGCGCCGACGTCGCTGTCGGCGGGACGACGAGGTACGGGAACCGCTCCGGACTCCCTGCCTCCCACCAGGTCACGCAGTTGTTCCAGCGGCAGCGTGGTGCCGCCGGGCACCGGGACGCTGACCCCCCGCCGCCGGATCGTCATGACACCCCGCCCCCACACACGTACCACCGACGTGTCGAGGTCGACGATGACCGCCGTGTGCTCATCGATCCCCAGGACGGCACCCTCGTCCGGCAGTTCATGCTCCAGGGCGGCAAGGCGGGGTTCGCCCAGATAGCAGAAGCGGGTGTCGTGCGTGCCGCCCTCGGCGTTGTCGTAGTGCGGGATCACCGCGACCGGCAGGCCGAGCACCCCGAGCAGATCCAGCCCGTCCAGCCACGCGGGGGGATGCCCGGCCTTGTACACCTCATAGACGGGCAGCGCCGCGAACCCCACCGTGCACGCCGCCGCCGAGGCCATCACCGTCACGCCGTACCCGCGCCCCACCCGCTCGCGCAGAATCTCCCCGAGCCGCAGGGTGTGCCAGCGGCCCAGCGCGTACGAAGGGCTGCCGGGCCCGGAGAATACCCATTCCGCCCTGCGCACCCGGTCGCGCACCTTGTCCGCGTCGCCATCGCCCGCCGCACCGCCCGAGGGCGCATCGGTGTGCGCGTCCGGAGCGACCACGGTCGTGAAACCCACAGAGCGCCGGAAGTACTCCCGGGCACGGGTGGAGATGTCGTCGCGGTTGACCTGGAATCCGTACGGTGTCTCCAGGATCACCGCATCGGCATCGCCGCCCAGGTGGGCGACCAGCTCCCGGTGCAGTGTGACCATGGTCGGGCTCGTCTCGCCCGAGCCCATCAGCGCCAGAATTCCCCGCCCAGCGTTCACGCCCACCCGCCCCCTCCGCCCCTGGCGAGCGGATACCGGCTTCGCAAGCCCGCAGGATCCGAATCCCTGAAGGACCCTTATCCGTACCCGACCGACATCCGCCTCATACCGCCGCGCCCTTCCGGGCTCGCGCCCGTCGCGGGGAGTCGCACAAGGAGGGGCCAGGATGTGGGCCCCGACCGTCCCGGCCTTCGCCCGGACCGGTTCACCAGGGCCCTGCCATCGCTCGCAGGACCAGCCCGACGCCGACCAGCAGCACGAGCGTAGACGTCGCTACCGGACCCCAGCGAGCCAGCTTCCGCAGCCGTTTCCAGCGGGTGGCCGCGGAAGCGCGCGTACTGCGGTCGATGCGGTCGCGGAGCCGGACGAGCAGAAGACCGGCCAAGGTGAGCGTGCCGGCCATACCGAGTCCATAGCCGAGGACGAGCAGCACGCCGAAGGCGGTCCGGCCCAGCGCGACCGCGCCGAGCAGAACGACCAGCGCGGAAGGGCTGGGCACGAGTCCGCCCGCGATGCCCATGCCGATGAGACCGCCGCGTGTAGCGGTGGCAGGGCGGGCAGGCACGTGCGAGTGGCCCTCTCCGTGCGGGTGACTGTGGCGGTCGTGCGTGTGGGTGTGCGGCCGGGTCTGAACGGAGGCCAGTACGGCGACGGGCGACGTGTCGGCAGCTGCCGGGGCCGCGGAGGGGCCCGTGGGTGGCGGCGGACGATGGCCGTCCTCGGGGGCGTGACGATGCCCATGCCCACGGCTGTGGCTGTGGCTGTGGCTGTGGCTGTGGTGATGGTGGTGGCCGTGCGTGGGCCTGCCCCGGATCGCGGACCGCAGCAGCCACAGACCGATGCCCGTCACGAGCAGGCCGCTGACCAGCCCGAGCCGGGTCAGCACCGTTTCGCCGGCGAGCGTCGTGGCGACCGGGAGCACAAGGCCCAGTACGAGCACGCCGGCGGTATGGGTGAGGGTGACCGTCGCGCCGACGGCCACCGCGTCCCGTGGCGTGCCACGGCGGCCCGCGAGGTAGGCGGCCATGATGGTCTTGCCGTGGCCGGGCAGCGCCGCGTGCGAGGCCCCCAGGACGATGGCCAGCAACAGCGCCAGCGCCCCCACGGGGATGGTGAGTTCGCGCGTACCGACGAGCGAGTCGAACACGCCGGACACCTTGCTCAGCGCGGCAGTGACGGGACCGGGGACCGTTCCCGCGCCGGGCAGGCCCTCGGAATTGACCGACGCGCCGCCGGACCCGCCCGGCTCGGTGCGAAGGGAGGCGGCGCGCTGATCAAGAGGGGCCGCCAGCGGGTCGGTCGGATAGCGGCGGAGTTCGTCGGTGGCCGACACAGCAGGCACGTTGCCGGCATCGAGTGTGACGCCCCGCCCTCGCGCGGTGATCTCCTGCCAGCCGATCCGGTCGCTTCCGTACGCGGTCCGCACCCTCACATGGGACGGTTGCCGCAGATCCGCCGGGCCGGTGAGCGTGCACTGGAGACGACTGGTCTCCAGTCCCGCCTCGCCGGGATGGTAGGAGAAGGCGGAGCTGCGAACACTGAAGTGGAGCGCTGAGCCGTCAGTGGTCACCCGCAGCCCGCCCGCCGCCGCCGTACAGGCTTTCCGCGCGTAGGCGCGGGCCTCGGCCGCGTCCACGCCGCCCCGGCCGTCGCGGTCGACGCCGGGGCGTTCCTGGGCGGCGGCGATCTCGGCCCGGTCGACGACCAGCCGCGCCTCGACCTGGTCCGGACGAAGGGTGAGACCGGTGTGGTGATTGACCGTGAAGTTGCCCAGCGGGTGCGCGGCAGCGGTGGGCGCGCTCACCGCACTCACCGTGAATGCGAGGGCCAGCATCGCCCCTGTGCGGAGGGCGCGGCGGGGTGCGACGTTCATCGGGCGGCATCGATTCGGTCGAGCGCGGCACGGGCGCGCGGGGCGTGCAGAGGGTGGAAGCGCGGGTCGATGGCCAGGGCACGCACGAGGTCCTCGCGGGCCGCCGCCCGCTCGTCCAGGGCGAGGCGGATCATCGCCCGGTGGTAGTGGAAGAGCGCGCTGCGCGTCCCCAGCCCCAGGGCGCGGTCCGCGTACGCCAGCGCCTGGGCGTTCCGCCCCGCCCGGTGCAACGCCCAGGCGCAGGCATCCTGTACGGCGATGAAGGGCCGGTCCTCGACGGCTGAACGGCCCATGGTGACGGCCCGCCCGCGATCGCCGTGGTCGGCCTCGAAGAGGATCGCGTCCACGTCGGCCGGCTCTCCGGCGGTCCGGCGCACCTGCTCGTGCGCGCGCAGTACGTCGTACTGCGCGCGGGCCTCGCGGGTCTTCCCCAGAGACTCCTGAAGCTCGCCCAGACCCAGGAGGTACTGCTGCAGCGGGACGACCGCGATGGCCGCCGCGTAGTCGGCGACGGCTTGCCGGTCGTGGCCGAGCACCGCATGCGCACGGGCCCTCGCCTCCAGCAGCGGCGCGTCCCCCGGAGCGGCCCGCAGACCGTCCTCCGCCTCCCGCAGCGCGGTGCGTGCGTCGCCCGCCTCCTGCGCGAGGGTGGCGAGATGGAGGCGGGCGAAGGCCCGGTCCGCAGGCGTCGCGGCGTAGTCCAGGGCGCGTTTCATGAGCGTCCGCGCCTGCGGGATGTCGCCGCGCAGCTCCCAGGTGTAGGAGGCACGGGCGAGGGAGGAGACGCCGGGCCGCAGATCCGTCATGCGCTGCACGGCACGGTAGGACTCCTCGTACCGCCCCAGCTGCGTATAGGCGTCGGCGAGAACTCCCTGAGCCGCGGCGTTCGACGGGTTGGTCGCCGCTGCCCGGCGTCCCCAGGCCAGAGCCGTCGTGAAATCGTGCCGGGCGGCGGCCAGTGCCCCCATACCCGTCTCGGCCTGATGGTTGTCGCGCGGCTGCACCTTCAACGACCTGCGAAGCGCTGACTCGGCCCTCGCGTACGCAGCGGGATCCGCCGTGGTCCGGCCCTCCTGTACGGACGCCATCCCCAGCTCGGCCCAGCCGACGTAGTTCCGCGGCACCCGGCGCAGCTCCTCACGCAGCGCGGCCACGGACCCCCTCGGCGAACCCGCCTGCGCCCCCTTCACCGACGCGTTATCTCCATCAGGAGGAGGCAGCCCGACCGATCCCGCAGCGAACAGGGTTACTCCCAGAACCAGGGCGATGCCCGCCCCACACAGCCATCTGCGGCCGGTGCGCGGTCTGGGTGGATCGACGACCTCCTGCTGGGGCACGGTCCTCCTCGAACGAGTACAAGGCGCTGGCGATCACGTCGCGCGCACGGTGCGCGGACGGTGCGAGTACGGTGCGCGGACGGTGCGAGTACGACCAGGGGGGCGGTCTGCCCTGCAACGCCGAGGACACCATGCGTGGGGCGACTCTGCTCGTCGGACTCGGCCATCCGGTCGCACCAGACCGGATCTTCGGCGACGGGGTGCTGACCACAGCCATCCTCGACCGGCTCCTGATTCAGGTCCGCGGAGCCATTCATTCGCGATGTCGAGCGGGCGCTGGAATCCATCCCGCCGCAGAACGGTCGGCGACCCCACTGATCAGCACTCTCGCGGTTGCACAACGATCCTCTCGGGCGGAGTGTGTATCCCTGCCCACCTCGGATTCGGGCGCCGTTGGGGGGTCTTTGCCGTCCCCCGAACGTACGTCGCGATCCCTCACCTCCGGGGAATGCGCGCCGCCCGCCGGTCGCCACGGCGGACGTCCCGTCCGGGTCAGCCCATCGGTTCCATTGGGGCGCCGGAGTGTTCGAGCCCTGGCAACAGCCAGGGCTCGAACGGCGCCAGGGCGGCGAGGACGATGAGCGCGAGGCCGACCGCTGTGGAGAGGCGCGGGCCCCAGCGCCAGAGTTTCTCGGCGAAGATCACGACTGCCAGGGCGGCCATCGCCACGATGTTCATGACGCCGAGCGGGACGAGGACCAGCATGAGGCCCCAGCAGCAGCCGACGCAGAAGAGGCCATGGTGGGCTCCGACGCGCAGGTCGCGGGCCCAGGGGCGGAAGCTCGCGTAGCGGAGGAGCTGGCCCATGGGGCTGCGGCAGTGGCGCAGGCAGATGTGCTTCAGGGGGCCGAGTTCGTACAGCCCGGCGAGCAGGAACGCGCCCGCGCCGATCCAGCGCGCGGCAGTGGCGTGGTCGTCCACCAGGCGGCCGGTCACCCCCAGGGCCGCGTACACGAGGAGCCCGAAGGCCGTCCAGGCGAGCAGGTAGCCGCCGGTGAACTGAGCGATCCGGCCGACTCGGACCGCGCCTGCGGACTGGCGGCTGATGCCGCGTACCCAGGTGATGGCCACCGGGGCCACGGACGGCAGCATCATGGCGATCATCATGGCCAGCCAGAGCGCCAGGAAGAGTGGCAGGCTCATGCCCATCGTGCCCGGTTCGACACCCATGCCCCGGGCCTGCCCGATCGTCACCAGCCACGTGAGGAGGGCGATCACCGCCATCAGGCCCCAGGCGACGCCCAGGACGCGTGGCGGCAGTAGGTTCCCGGGGCGCAGCGGGGGTGAGGTGGAGATTCGACGGTCGCGCATGGCGTTCCTGCCTCCCGTTCCCAGGACAGCACAGGGCGGCAGGTTCCGCCTGGTGTCCGTAGCGCAGAGGGTGGACGATGGAGGGAGAAGGCCCGCGCGACCGGGCGCTTCCTCGTGGCCGCAGAACGCCTCTCGGCCGCCCGTCCGGGCGCGGGGCCGTGAGGAGGTGCGGTGATGTCCGAAGCGACAGCGGTCATGCCGAAGTGGCACGCCAAGGGGGACTGGTTCGACACCTGCAAGTGCAGTGTGCCGTGTCCGTGCTCGTTCGCACAGCTGCCCACGTTCGGCGACTGCGACGGCGTCCTCGCCTGGCACATACGCGAGGGCCGATACGGTGACGTCCCACTTGACGGTCTCAACGTCCTGATGCTCGGTTCCTTCGTGGGCAACGCCTGGGCCGAGCACTCCGACGCATATGCGGCGGTCTTCGTCGACGAACGTGCCGACGACCGGCAGCGCGAGGCGTTGCAGATGATTTTCGGCGGTGAAGCCGGCGGCTGGCCCGCCGAGTTCGGTGAGATGTTCGGCGCGGAGATGCGGGGCATGGAGTTCGCCCCGATCGAGTTCGATGTGGCCGACGACCTCGCGTCCTGGGCGGTCAGGATTCCAGGCCGCGTCGAGGCGAGGGCGGAAGCCCTCACCGGCCCGACGACCCCGGACGGCGCACGCGTCCAGACAACCAACCTGCCGGGCTCCGAAACGGGCCCGGGCCAACTCGCCACCTGGGGCCGGGCGACGGCCGACCAGGCCGACGCGTTCGGATTCCAGTGGAGCCGAGAAGGCCAGTCAAGCAAGCACATCACCTTCGACTGGCAGGGCGGCCCGGCCTGAGGACCGGTCGCACGGGCGGTGGGTGAAGCGCGAGGGGCTGTCCACGCGGTCGGCGGCGTCCCTGCGCCATCCTGACGGGCAGCCCTCGATGGACTCCCGCGAGCGGTACGGCGGCGGCTCGTCGCAGGCCCCGTTCGGGGGCTCGCCCCCGGGCCGACTCGCGTGAGCGATGCGTGAGCGGACGGCGAAGCAGAAGCCGACATCAACAGGACCGAGCCTCCTGCCATGTGGCGCTGACCAGGCAGAACAGCACCACGCGGCACGGGCAAGCAGTACCGGGCAGGAATCCGACGCGCTCGGTCGGCGGGCAACGGCGTTACTCCCGGCGGGAGATCGACCGGGTGGCCGAGGCGGTCGATCTCATCGACGAGGGCGTCACCCTGGTCGGCGTCCGGCACGTACTGACCCTGCGCGCACGGGTCGCCGTACTGGAGGCCGAACTGCGCGGCGCCCACGGCTGAGCGCCTGCCCCCGAAAGCCCCGCTCCGAACCCGGCCTTCGCCCCATGCCCGCTCCGGCCCCGGCCTTCGCGTACCTCATACGCCGTCCCGGGACGCGACCCAGCGACCCTGCCCAGCGCTGCTTCCACTGCCCCTCCCGGCAGCCGTTCTCACGAACCCACCCGCGTCCCTGCGTTCCAGAATCCCACTGGGGAACGCGAACCGAAGTGCCGTCCGCACGGTCGAGGCTGCCCCACCGGACGTTGCCGGTGCGGACTGCTCCCCGCTCCTCACTCCCGGCACGTCAACTTCATCTGAGCCGCCGCATGATGCGCCCCCACCAGCGTCGCGTCTCCCCAGTCCCGCCCGCGGTCGATCAGCTGAATCGCGATGCGCCCGCCCTTGACCGCGTAACTCCCGACCTGCACCAGGCTGCCGCGATGTACGGTTTGGCGCACGGCGAACGCCGCGTACGAGGACTTCTCCTCGTTGGGGTCGGCGAGCACCCGGTAGAACGTGGGGTTGCCGGCGACATCGTTGTCGCGGCCGCTCTTGGGGACGAACACCGCGAGCGCGCATTTCTCGAAGCCCTTGCCGACCTGCCAGGACCAGACGGCGCTGCCGCCGCGGTCCTTGTCCGGGGCGCCGGACATGGGGACGGCGCTGAAGCGCCCGTCGCACGAACCGGACCTCGAACCACCGGACTTGACGGTGTACCAGGCCGCGATGCCGTTCTCGAAGCGCCCGAACTCGCGGTAGCTTCCACCGGGGCAACCGGGTCCCGCCCACGCCGTGAACGACGGGCTGCGCGCGGGCGGCGGCGGCTTGGCGGGGGCCTTCGGGGGCCGGGATGTGGGGGGTGGGGTCCGGGGCGGGTCGACGGGCTCCTGCCCGGTCGGGCCGATCCGGGTCGGCGCCCCGCCGGGCGCGTCGTCCGCGTTGCCCACGGGCCCGTCCATACCGCCGCCGCCGCCGGAGTCGGTCAACAGCGTCGCCGACACGACCAGAACGGCCAGCGCGACCCCAACTCCCGTGACCACCCACACCTTTCGCACCCGGATGAGGGTGGAGAACCGGCCGAAGGCCGTCTCGCGGGCCACCCAGCACCCGTCCGCCGGCCGCCCACCCCCCGAACCCGCCCCACAGTCCGGGCAGACCATGCCCGGCAACACGTCCCCGTGACCGCCGCACCGTTCGCACACCATGAAGACCTTCTCGCGCCGCACTTCCCGAACTTCCCGATCATCCTGACCAGTCGGACATCCTGACCAGTCGGCCAGTAAGCCAAGAGGGACCAACTATGCACGAGGCCACCCCCCTGAGACAGGGAACCCACACGATTGACCTTGCCCCAGAGGCAGGGCCCAGCCTCATCCGCGTCGGGCCGCGAGCCAGCGGCCCGGTGACGAAGGATGGAGCCATGGACCTGCCGACCACACCGGACACGCCGAGCGCCCCGGCCACCCCGACCGTGCCGAAACTCTTGACCATCGGCGCGTTCGCGGCCCGCTCACGCCTCTCGCCCAAAGCGCTGCGCCTGTACGACCGACTGGGCCTCCTGACACCGGCCCACGTCGACGCGGACACCGGCTACCGCTGGTACCGGGCGGACCAGGTGGAGCGGGCGCGGCTGGTCGCCCTGCTGCGGCGGATCGACATGCCGCTGGCGCGGATCGCCGCGGTCGTCGAACTGCCGGGCCCCCAGGCCGCGGACGAGGTGTCGGCGTACTGGGGGCGGAGGGGCATTCGCATACTGGACGTATTCGGCTGTTCCGACAACGCGGCGAGGTGCCGTAGCTGTCATCGTGCGCCCGCCAGGGATTGCGGGACAGCCCTTACGACCTCGGGGGCAATAGCGCGCGGGCTCCCGGCGTCCTGCGACGCCGCTCGCCGATCCACGCTCCATTGCCCCCGAGGTCGTCAGTGTCGCGCCAGGCACCATTTGCCCCGTAGCGACGCCCGGCAGGCGCTCTCGCCGCACCGGACGCCGCTCCCTGACGGGCGAACGTCACCCGCCGCGGCACTGGCCCCCGGCGAGGGGAGGGCGGCACGAGGGGCATCGCGCTGCACCAGCGGCCGGGTACTACTCGCCCCCCTCTCCCGCGTACCTCAGTCCCCCTCGCCCCTCCCCGGGCCGCCCATGTCCAGCGGGCCCTCGCCGCCCGGGCCGCGGGGTTCCAGCTCGACCTGGATGCGGTGGGTGGTGTCCCTGGAGGCCGTGGCGCCCAGCTCCGCGGTGACCACGCCGATGCGCAGGCCGCCCTTTCCGCTGCCCTCGCGGCGCACCTGGACGGCGAATTCCAGGTGCACCTTCTGCACCCGGAAGCGCATTCCGCTCGCGCTGCCGCGGCGTTGGGCCTCCTCCAGCTCCGCCCGTACCTGGCTGATCACATCGGCCAGACCCGCGCCTGCCACCGTGCCGTTCGCCGTGTCCGCAGTGCCGTTCGTGTTCACCGTGCCCACATCCCCCCGCTGCCGCCGAGGCCCCATTGTCACCCACGGCGACTATGCTGGTACAGCATGGGGGAGTCACACACGGAGACCAACTTCCGTACTGATCAAGAAACTTGGCGTGTTCGATTACGGAGCGCCGACTGTGCCAAGCAGGTACTCGGGGCCGGGGTGCTGCTCGGTGACGGACTGGTGCTGACCTGCGCGCATGTCATCCGGATTCCCGGGACCGACGAGCATCTGCCGTCCGTGACCGTGGAGTTCCCGGGCACCGGCGGCGCGGTCGGGACCGGGCTGCGGGCCCTCGTAGAGCCGCTCCACTGGGTCCCCCGCGCCGACGACCACAGCGGTGATCTCGCCCTGCTGCGGTTGGCCGGCCCCCCACCGGCCGCCGCGCGGGCCACCACACTCCACCGGCTGCCGACCATCTGGAACCGCCGGGTTCACTTCGCCGGATACCCCTCCCGCATCACCGGCGGCAAGTGGTCCGAGGCGCTCATCAAGGGCAACGGTGGGCCCGGTGACGAATGGGTGCAGATCGACCCGGTCGTCGAGGCGGACACCCTGATGCGGCGCTTCAGTGGCGCCGGAGTCGTCGACAACCGCACCGGCCGCGTCATCGGCATCGTCGTCAGCAAACTCGACTCCGAGCGGGACGGCGCCCACTACCGGCACGGATACATGATCCCGACCGCCACGGTCATCAAGCACCTTCAGCTGGTGCGTGACCGGTATGCGACCGGCCGCCAGGTCGTCCCGCCGACGCTCACCGCCGACCCCGCCACCCCCGGTCCCGACCGCGGCTTCGCGCGCTGGCTGACCCGTTGGCTGGCGGGCGAGGACACCATGGCCGCCGTCGAGATCGCGTTCGTACGGGAGGCCGACAAGGACGCGGCGCTCGCCCTGCACACCACGCTCACCCTCGCCGACCGCGAGCGCTCCCCCCGCACCTCGGTCGCCGGGCCCGTCCCCAACGGCCACGTTGGGGTGCCGCGCCCCGGCAGCCTCGATCTGGCCGTCGACGTCCGCGGCAAAACCCCGGCGCAGGTCGCCGAGGAGATCGCGGAGGGCATGGGCCTGGACGGGCCGGGGCCGCAGCCGGTGCCGGAGCGCATAGCGGCCGACGCCTTGCCGCTCACCACCGTGATCGAGGGTGTGGACGATGCCGTGCGGCCGGTGGAGACCGTCGAGTTGCTGCACACGCTGGCCCGGCGCGGCGGGCGGCTGCTGCTGGTCTTCCGGCGGCACGACTCCCCCGCCCTGGACCGCACCCGCGAGCTCCTCCTCGATCCCGACCACCCGGAGCGTCGGCTGGAGCGGATAGGCCTGCGCATCGGTCTGCTCACCCGCACCGAGGAACTCGCCAGGGATCTGCGCAGGCGCGCACAGTCATGCGTGCGCCCCCTGCCTTCGATCTCGCGCTACGCACCGGACCTGGAGCTCAAGGCGGTCCGGCTGGCGGCGGACCCCGAGCGTGGCGCCACGAGCTTCCTCGTCAAGCTGAGTTACGTCGAAAGGACCGTGGAGGCCGCCCTGCTGGAGGCGGAGACCGGCCACCGCACGCTCACCCGGCAGCTCGCTCGCCACCAGGAGCTGCGCGGCCTGCTCGACGCGTACGGGGCCCGGCTCGCCGCCCACCAAATCTCCGAGGCGGTGGCGCGGGAACAGCGGGAGGCGCAGCAGCTACTGACCGGCGGCCCCTGCGAACCGGCGGAGGCCGAGGGGGCGGTCGACCGGTTCGTACGGGCCGCCCGTACGGCACTTGAGGAGTTGCCCGGCAGCCCCGAGGAGGCACCCCGGTGAGGTCCTGTCCGCACCCCGGCTGCCCCGGGCAGGTCACCGAGACCGGCTTCTGCGACCGCACCGGCCTGCCCGTCGACGAGGAGGCGGGGGCGGAGGACCGATCGGGTCCAGTCGTTCAACTGGCCTCGGGGGCAGAGCAGTTCGTTGTGACCGGCGCCGATGACGGGCTTATGGACCTGCCCCTCGTCGAGGTCCCCGACCCGGCTCTGCTCGTCGAGCCGGTCGACGAGCTGCCCTCCTCGCACGTCATGCGCTGCGGCAACCCCGACTGTGAGGAGCTGATCGGCGTCGTGGCCACCGAGGGCCACTGCAGCTGCGGTACGCCGTACGCGCTGCGGCCCCAGCTGTCCGCCGACGACGTGCTCGCCGACCAGTACCAGGTGATCGGGCCCATCGCCCACGGCGGCCTGGGCTGGGTCTACCTCGCCGAGGACGCCCAGCTCTACAACCGCCCGGTAGCACTCAAGGGACTGCGCAATCCGCACAGCCAACTGGCCCGCGAAGTCGCGCTGCACGAGCGGCGGCACCTCACCGACCTGAACCACAAGGACATCATCCGCGTCATCAACTACGCGACCCACCGCCCCTCGGGCACCGACTACATCGTGATGGAGTTCGCCGGCGGGATGGCGCTGCACCGCATCGCGGAGCGCATCGCCCGCGACGAGGCACCGTTCTCCGGGACCCGGGTGCACGAGTTCGTGGTGAGTTACGGGATCCGGATCCTGGACGCGCTCGGCTATCTCCATGAGCACGAGCACAAGATCTACGGCGACATGAAGCCGGACAACGTCATCCACTGCGGGGACGGCATCAAGATCATCGATGTCGGTGGAGTGCGGGAGTTCGGCGCGCCCGGCCCGTACACGGACTTCTACAAGGGCCCGGAGGTCCCCCCGGACGGCCGGGCGCACCCCCAGTCCGACCTCTACAGCGTCGGCATGACCCTGCGGGAGCTGACCGACGCCGCCCACCATCCCGCGCCCGGCCTCGGCGCGGAGTCCCTGGAGAGGGTGTTGCGGCGGGCCACGGCCGACGATCCCAGGGCCAGGTTCGCGACGGCCGACGAGATGTCGGTGCAACTGCGCGGGGTGATACGCGAGTTGCGTTCACTGCGGCTCGGCAAGGAGACCTTCGAGCCGTCCCTGCTGTTCGAGCCGGGACCGGCCGCGCTCGACGGCACGCTCGGTGAGGCTCCCGCCCTGGGGTCCTGGACGTACGGCACGCACCGCCTCGCGCTGACCGCGGCGCCGCCGCCGCCCGCCGAGGTCGCGGTGGGCCTGCCCGTGCCCAAGACGGATCCGGACGATCCGCACGCGCCCTCCCTGGCGCGGACCGCGCACGACGCGCCGGGCCTGCTGCAACTGCTCGCCGACTGGACGCCGTCCGCCGAACTGCACCTACTGCGCTGCCGTTTGCACCTCGACCTCGCCCGCCGCGCCGAGCGGGACCCGCAGCAGGCCCAGCGGCGGCCGGTGTCCCCGGCGGAAGCCGCACCCCGCTCCGGCTCCCCCGCCGAATCCGCACCCGGCTCCGGCCACCGCGAAGCGGCCCGCGCCGAGCTCGAACGCGCCGGCGCCCTGCTCGGCCCCATGGCCCGTCATGACTGGCGGCTCAACTGGCACAGCGGGCTGCTGCACCTGGCCGCGAGCCGGGTCGCCGAGGCCCGCACCGAGTTCGACACGGTCTACAGCGCGCTCCCCGGCGAGTACGGCCCCAAGCTCGCCCTCGGCTACTGCCACGAGCAACTGGGCGACACGGACCGTGCGATGCGCTTCTACGAGGCGGTGTGGCTGCGCAACCACTCGATGGGCAGTGCCGCGTTCGGCCTCGCCCGCATTCACCTGGCCCGCGACGAACGGGACGAGGCCCTGACCATCCTCAGCCACGTTCCGAAGGACTCGCGGCACCGCACCGCCGCGCGGACCGCGATCGTACGCATCACGGCGGGCCTGCGCGGACCGGAGAACACCCCGCCGCCGCTGGAGTCCATCACCACCGCACTCGCCCAGGTCCTGCGGCTGCACGAGGAGGAGGGGCTGACCGACCGGCACGCCGTGCTGCGCCTGGAGACACACATCCGGGAGGTCGTCCTCGACTGGCTCTGCGAACCGGGCGACGGCGGTGACGAAGGCGACGACGGCCGAAGGCAGGAGCAGCGGCTCGCCGCGCTGAGAGAGCGGGTACAGGACCGGCAACTCACCGAGGACCGGCTGCGCAGACGCCTGGAGGAGTCGTACCGGTCCCTCTCCGAGCAGGCCGACGACGCGAGGACGCACGGGGCACTCCTCGATCTGGCCAATGAGATCCGCCCCCTGCGGTGGACGCACAAGGAGCACACATGGCTCAGGACGACACAGAAGATCCGCCGGGCGCTGTCTCCCTCGAAGTGAGCCAGCAGCCCGACGTGTCGGCGGACCGCGGCGCCGAGGGCGGCACCCGCGTGTGCGCGGTGGTGACGGTGACCGTGGGGCCGGCGAAGCCCCGGGAGGAGGGCCCTCATGTGGGCTCCCCCAGGGCCTCCTTGGCGACCCCGGGAGCAGTCCCGGCATCCGCGCCCCCGGCCAGGGCCGAGGTCTTTCTTCTCGACTGCTCGGCGTCGATGGGCTATCCGCGCGACAAGCTCTGGGCCGCCCAGGACGCGGCGGCCGAGGCCGTCGACGCGCTGCCCGACGGTACGTACTTCGCGATCGTCGCCGGGCGCCACACCGCGGAGCTGCTGTACCCGCCGGAGTCCGCGGGGCCCGCCACGCTCGCGCGCGCCGACGCCACCACCCGGCAGGAGGCCAGGGACGCGGTCGGCCGACTGGTGCCCGGCGGCGGCACGGCCATCGGCAGCTGGCTCGCTCTCACCCGTGAACTGTTCGGCAACGGGCCCGGGGCCGCGGTCCGGCACGCCCTGATGCTCAGCGACGGCCGCAACGAGCACGAGAGACATCAGACACTTGAGGCCGAACTCGTCGCTTGCGCAGGGCTTTTCACCTGCGACACCCGTGGCATCGGCGAGGACTGGGACCCGGACGAGCTCCAGATGGTGTCCGAGAGCCTGGACGGCAAGGCCGACGCGGTACGCGATCTCGACGCGCTCCCCGGCGAATTCCTGGCCGTCACCGCCGAGTCGGCGGCCCGCCGCGTCACCGGCCTGCGGCTGCGGATCACCCACCGCGCGGGCAGCGCCCCGCTGACCGTCCAGCAGGTCCACCCCACCCGCCGCGACCTCCTCGCGGGTGGCGCGGCGGCCGGCGAGCGGTGCCTGGAGTTCCGTACGCCGCCGTGGCGCAACGAGACCCGCGAGTACCTGGTGTGCGTCGCGGCCTCCCGTACACCCGACGAGCCCGTCGACCGGGCGCTGTGGCTGGCCGACGTGAAGGTGGTGCGCGACCGGGACTCCGGTGAGGGGCTCCAACTGCCGCCCGCCCGGCCGCTCCTGGTTCGCTGGACGCGCCGCCACGACCTCTACAGCCAGTACGACCCCAAGGTGCTGCACTACGCCCACCACGACGCCCTCGTCCGCGGCCTCGAAGAGGGCCGCGCCGCCCACCGCGCAGGTGACCCGGCACGCGCGCGCCGCGCGTGGGGCGAGGCCGTGCGCCGCGCACACGCCATGGGCAACCAGCCCATGCTGCAACGCCTCGCCGATGTCGTACGGATCATCGACGCGGAGCACGGCGAGGTGGAAATCCGCCCCGACATCAGGCCTCTGGACATCAACTCGGCCATGGTGCTGCGCGCCCACAGCACGCTTCTGCCGCCGGACAAGCCGCCGCTGGAGCCCAGTTGATCCGGCAGTCCATCGGCCGGCCGGCCCGGCGGTTCTGGCACTCGTCCACCGGCGTCGGCAGCGTCAGTACCGCCGGCTACCTGCGCCGCCAGTTGGTGTGGCTGCTCGCCCTGACCGCCGTGGCCGTCTCCGCGCTGTTCAGCGCGTATCACGAGGTGCACCGCGACACCGCGGCGATCAGCGACCGCACCGGACCCGCCATCGTCGAACTGGCCAGGGCCCACACCCTCCTGCGGCTGGCGCACACGACGGCCGCCGAGCACCTCGCGTACCTGACGCAGCACCCGGAGCAGCCCGACATCCTGAGCTTCGGTGAGGAGTACGCGAGCCTGCTCACCGAGGCCCGCCAGAGCCTCGACCTGGCGGACCGCACCAACGCCCTGAACCGCGGGGACCGGCAGTCGCTGCGCATCGTGTCCGGGCTCGTCGACGGCTACGCCAAGCGGATCGACGGAGCGTGGAAGCAGTACGACAAACCGAAGTTGAGCCGCGCGAACCTCAGTTACGCGACAACGATGATGCACGCGAAGTCGTCCGGCGTGCTGAATCGGATCGCCGACCTACAGAGCAAGCAGAGCGCCGCGCTGGACCGGCAGCAGGAGTGGGGTACCGCGCCGCTGCTGACCTGGCCGGTCGCGGTAGCGAGCTGTCTGCTGCTCGGGGTACGGCTGGTGGGCATCCAGTTCTTCCTGCGGCGGCGCTTCCGGCTGCGGCTGAGCATCCCACTGGCGGCGGTGACGCTGCTGCTGGCCGCGCTGCCGGTGCTCGCCTACGGCACCTGGGAGGCGCACGGCTGCCAGGCCGATGTCCGCGGCGTCGCGGCCCGGTTGGAGCCCGCCGGGCGTCCGGTGGCGCAGGGCACGATCGACGAGGTGGAGAGCGACATGAGCGAGGCCCTGTCCGGGGGGAACGCCGGGGGGTGGGCGCGGGTCACCCTGTTCGTTCCGCTCGCGGGCGTATTGATGGCGGGGGTCGTCCTGTGGACGCTCCGGTCCCATCTCGCCGAGTACACGTATCCGCGCAAGCCGGGAGGCGGCCGCCGATGACCGGTCCCGGGCGCTGTCTGCGCCTCGCCCTCGCCGCGTCCCTGCTGGCCGGTCTCGGCCTGTCGTCCGCCGCCTGCACGAAGGGGTCCGCGCCCACCATCAATGTGCTCGGCCCCTGGACGGGCGACGAGGAGGCCAGCTTCAAAAAGGTGCTCGATCGGTTCGAGACGAAGGAGAGCATCGAAGTCGACTACCGGGGCACCACCTCGCGCCGCGAGACACTCCTCGCCCAGGTGCAGGCCGATTCGCCGCCCGACATCGCCATCCTGCCGAGCCTCGGCGAGCTCACCGAGTACGCGTACGACGGCGAACTGGTGCCCCTGCCGAAGGAGTTACGGGAACGCTCCCCCGCACCCTGGTCCCCCGGGCTCCGCGTCGACGGCCGCACGAACACCTACTGGACCCCGGTCAAGATCGATCTCAAGAGCGTCGTGTGGCACTACCCGGAGCGTCCCGCCGGGAAGGGCGCGTGGTGCCTGGGCATGGGCTCGGGCGCGACGTCCGGCTGGCCCGGCAGCGACTGGATCGAGGACATCCTGCTCCAGCAGTCGGGCCCCAGCGTGTACGAGGACTGGGCGACCGGCGCACTGTCCTGGCAGGACCCGGAGGTACGCCGCGCCTGGAAGACCTGGGGCCGGATCATCACCGCGGGCGGACGCGGCCAGGCGGCGGCCGCGCTGGCCAACAACTTCGAGGCCAAGGACGACAAGGGCCTCCTGAAGCCACCGCCCGCCGCCGGCTGCACGCGCGAGCACCAGGGCAGCTTCATCCGCCGCCTGTACGGCCCCGAGGTCCGCTTCGTCTCCACCGCCGACGCCGTCGGGGAACTCGCCAACGACAACGGCGCGTACGAGGTGGCCGGGGACATGGCCGCGATGTTCCGCGACAGCGCGGGGGCGCGACTGCTCCTCACCTTCCTCACCGGCGAGGAGGGCCGTACGGCCTGGTCGGAGAAAGTCGACGAACGCAACCGGCCGTTCTTCCCCGTCTCCGCAGGGATCTACCACGAGGACTGGGGCAACCGTGCGGTCGACCGGACGCTGCGGGGGGCGACCCGGCTGTGCGTGGACGCGTCGGACGCGATGCCGCCGAATCTGGTGGGGGCGTTCCACCGGGCGGTACTGGAGTACTTGGAGTACCTGAACGCCCCCGGGGGCCGGGCGTCGCCGCTGGGCAGCCTGCTGGAGCAGCTGGAACTGGAGCGGGGCCGCCAGCACAAGAGCGCGACCCCATACGTCCCTTCGGTCTGCGCCACACCCTAGGGGTGTTGTTTGGATCAGGTCGGATCAGGGAGCCGGGCTGGGTGCCGTGTATCGCAAGGCGGAGGAGGGAGTCGACGCGGAGCGTCGGGGACTGACGACAACGCGGCGAAGCGCGGCACCCAGCCCCGAGAGCCCGGCCCGAGCCGAACGGCACACCCTAGGGGCCCCTCACGCCCACCGGGCGACCACGGTCCGCAGCGACGCCACCGCCCGGCCGATCCGCTTTTCGTCGGACCGCACCGAGCGGCTGAACTCGGCATGCAGGAACGGCACCTCCTCATCGGCGGCGAGCCGCCCCTGCTCGTTCGTCCGACCCTCCAGCACGCACTTGCGCGCCCAGGCCCGGCACACGTCGAATCCCCGCTTGTCCAGTTCGCGGGCCAGCCTGCGGGCGTCCTCGCGGCCCTCGGCGCCCGCGCCCGTCGCGGTGATCACGTCGAAGTCCGATTCGGTGCGGTCGGAGAACCCGTGCAGCTGGACGCCGGGCAGCCCGCGGCCGGCGAGCTCGGCGCAGACCGCGTGGAAGACCGTTTCGCGGCGGTGGGCCACATCCGCGGCGTCGTCCTCGCCCGCCCTGCGGTGCGCACCGGCCAGCACCATGACGCCGCCGGGCGCGGCGGTCAGCACGCCTGCCCCGAGCTTCTCGCTGTCGGCGTCGGCGACCGGGTGCGGCACCTGTACCGACCAGCGGGCCGGGCCATCGAGGGCTACGTACACCCGCCCCCAGCCGCGGGTGTCCTCCCCGGCCAGATCGGCGACCTCGGCGAATCTCCGGCCGGTGGCGGTGTCCGTCAGCGTGCGCACCCCGAAATCGACCTCGGCGAGCTTGCGGTCCGCCTCCTTCCGCCGCCCGTCGGCAAGCAGTCCGACGCCTTCGGCGACCGTGCGCCGCTCCACCCGGCGCGGCGGCCGGTAGGCGGCTTCGGCCACCGTGCCGGACGTGAAGGCGGTGATACGGCGCTCCAGATCGACCCCGACATGGGAAGGAACAGGCCTTTTGCGCGTTTCGGCGGGAATGTCATCTTGTGTGAGTGCGGTGAGAACAACTCCCGCCCCAATCACCGACCCGACCAGAAAAGTTGTCAAAATAGTCATCTTCGTGGTCAGGATCGACGTCATAAGCGGTGAAAATATCACTGTGCCAAAATCTTCCCGCCCGCCCGCCCTGCCCCGCGCTGCCGCTCCCGCCCTTGCGGCAGCGGCGGGACCACCGGCGTCGGCGGGTCGCGGCCTCCCGGACGCGGCCGGTGCGCCGCCGGAGCCGCCTGGCTGACCCGGCCAGGACGCACTTCACATCGCGTCTCGCCGATTCGGCACAAACCTTCACGGCAGTCATCAGTCATCATCTTTCGGTCGGATGTATGCGCGCATCGCGCTTCACGCGACCGCTCCGATCAGAAATGTCCAGGAAGAGGGACCCTCATGGCCGCTTCGCGCGCAAAGCGGCGGCATAAGGCTCGACGGCGAGCCGATATGTCGCTACTGGGTGGCATACGCCCGCCCATCGCGGTGCTGTCGGCGCTGCTCGTCTCCCTGGCGGGCATCACCGCCCTCGCACTCGGCAGGACGGGCGAAGAAGCCCTCCCCGAGGCGGTGCGGACGTCCCAGCAGCACTTCGCCGAGGACGGGGCCGTCGCGCTGCGCGCCTCCCTGGACGAGAGCGTCACCGACCTCGACCGCACCGCGACCCTCTTCAACGCGTCTGCTCCCGTCTCCGCCGACGCCGTCCTGGACAAGCTCGGCAGCGTGTACCAGAAGTGGCGCGGCACCGCGATCGTCGAGATCAAGTCGGGCAAGCTGATGGCCACCCGCGGCGAGAACGTGCCGCTGACGGCCGTGGACCTCGGCAAACTCTCCGCCGAGGACGGTCTCGTTCCCCGGATGGTACGGCTGGAGAACGGCGAGACACGATTGCTCACCCTCGCCCTGCTGTCCTGGAAGGACCGGCCCCAGCAGCTGCTGATCGCCTCCAACAGCCTGAAGGTTCCCGGCGTCAGCCTCGGGAAGTCGCGGGTCGTCGCCGTCGTCGACTCCGCGGGCACGGTGCTCAGCAGCGACGGCGGCCTCACACCGCAGCAGGCCGGCTCCGGCCCGGACCCAAAGGCGGCGAAACAGCACGAGAAGCAGCTGCGTTCGTTTGCCGAGCGCTCCGCCGAGAAGGCCGAGCAGCACCCCCTGAAGACCAAGGAGCCCGGATCGGGCGGCTTCCTCGGAGTCAGCGGCAGCATGACCGCGGACCCGGTCGACGGCAAGCGGCCCGTGGCCGGCCACGCCACCCTCGCGGCACCCGAAGCAGGAGAGAGCACCGCGGCCTCCAGCCTCGGGCTGACGATCGTCTCGCAGATCAATGTGACCGAGGACCCCCGGCAGATCACCCGGCCGCTCATCGGGCTCCTCACCGCGGGCGTCCTGCTCGTCGTCGGGATCCTGGCCGTGGCCCTGCTGCTCGGCACCGTGCAGCGCCCCCTGCTCCGGCTCTTCCTGGAGAGCCGGAGGCTGACGCGCGGCGACCTGACCCGGCCCGTCACCGTCCCGGCCATCGGCGAGACCGCCCGGATCGGCCATGCCCTGGAGCAACTACGCCGCCAGCTCACCGGCGAGAGCGCGCCCGACACGCCGATCCGGCGCGCCCGCGGGCCGCGCCGGATCGGCGCCCGCGGCCTGCTCGTCGTCTGCGCCGCGCTGCTGCTGGCCTGGTCGGGCCCGATGCTGCTGCTCCTCAATCGCGCCGAATCCACCGCCGTCGTACCCAAGCAGCTCGTGAACGACCAGCGGGAACGGACCGACACCGTCACCGACCGGGTGCGTCGCGCCCTCAACGAGGGTCACGCCGACCTGCTGTCCGTGGCCTCCCTCATCGGAGACCGCACCTCACCGGGCGACATGACCACCGTGCTCGAACGCACCCGCGCCGAGCACCTGCGCTACGAGTCGCTGTACGTGCTGTCCGCCGACGGCGAGGTGCTCGCCCGCACCGGCGGGAAACCCCGGCACCCGGCGGGCAAGGGCCCGCGCACCGAGCCGATCTCGCTGCTCGACCACTCGGCCAAGGAACCCGTCATCACCGGGTACGCCGAGATCCCGGGCCGCGACGGCGCGGCCGTGGTCGGTGAGTTCCGTATCGGCTTCCTGAACTCGCTGCTCTCGCGCCCCGGACTCGGCCAGGTCCGGGTCGTGGACGCCGAGCGCCGGATCATCGGCAGCAACAAGGGCTACCAGGCCTTCGCGAAACTGCCCGAGCCGCGGATCGACGCCCTCGTCCAGGACGCCAACCCGAAGGGCGACAGTCCGCGGCCCAGCGGCATCCTCTACCGGGGCGACAACGGACAGCAGCTCGCAGCGGCGGCCCCGTTCGTCGGCGGCGGCGCCGCGAAGCCGCTCGGCTGGACCACCGTCAGCTGGCAGCCCGCATCCGGCCTCGACATCCCCGAGTACAGCCTCCAGAACCGCACCGTGCTCGCCGGGATGCTCGGCCTCACCGCGGCCGCCGCCTGCCTGGGCTGGCTGTTCATCGTGGTCGTACGGCCGCTGCGGGCCCTCGCCGACCAGGCCGAGGCCCTGGCGGGCGGAGACCGCCGCACCATCCTCTATCCACGCCACCACGACGAGGTGGGCGCCGTCATCCGCAGCCTGGAACTCGTCCGGCAGCAACTCCAGGAGCAGCGCAAGCGCGATGGCGCGGCTCTGGTCGGAAGGAACTGATCGGCCGTGCTCTTCCTCTACACCGTGCTCGTGGTGTGCTGCGCCGTCCTGCTGGTCGCGGGCATCGTCGAACAGCGGCGGCACTTCACCAACCTGGAGCGCATACCGTCCCGCGTCCTGGTCAACGGCATCCGCGGCAAGAGCTCCATCACCCGGCTGTGCGCGGGCGCGCTGCGCGGCGGCGGCCTCACCACGGTCGCCAAGACCACCGGCACCGCGGCCAGGTTCATCCACCCGGACGCCACCGAGGAGCCCGTCTACCGCAAGTTCGGCATCGCCAACGTGGTGGAGCAGATCGGCATCGTCAGGCGGGCCGCCGCGTACGACCCGGACGCGCTGGTCATCGAGTGCATGGCCGTCATGCCCGCACTCCAGGAGATCAACCAGAGCAAGCTGATCCGCTCCACGATCGGCGTGCTGTGCAACGTGCGTGAGGACCACCTGGCCGAGATGGGCCCGACCCTCGACGACGTGGCGCGCTCCCTGTCGCGCTCCATGCCGGAGGGCGGCATCTGCATCACCGCCGAGAAGGACCGCTTCCACATCCTCCAGGAGGAGGCGGACGCCCGCGACTGCCGGCTGGTGTACGCCGACCCGGAGATCGTCACCGACGAGGAGCTGCGCGGCTTCAGCTGGTTCACGTTCAAGGAGAACGTCGCCATCGCGCTGACCGTCGCCGAACTCCTCGGCGTGGAGCGGGAGACCGCGCTGCGCGGCATGTACGACGCACCTCCGGACCCGGGTGTCCTCTCCGTGGAGCGGTACCGCACCGAGGACGGCAAGCGGCTGCGCTTCGCGAATGTCTTCGCGGCGAACGACCCGGAGTCGACGCTGATGAACATCAACCAGCTGCTCGACGTCGGCGCCATCAGCCGCCCGCTGAACGTCGTCGTCAACTGCCGTCCCGACCGGGTCGAGCGCAACGGCCAGATGGGCACCATCGTCCCCGATCTCAAGCCGGACAAGGTCTTCGTGATCGGGCACCCGGCCAAGAGTGCCATCGACGCGATTCCGGCCGACTGGCGGCACTGCGCGGTCGACCTCGGCGGGGACCGCCGCGACCCGCGGGAGTTCATGGGCCGGATGCTCGCCGAACTGGGCCCCGACTCCTCGCTCGTCGCGATCGGCAACATCCACGGCCAGGGCGAGCTGCTGCTCGAACAGCTCGCCGAACTCCCCGCGGACGAGACGCCGGACGACCCTCCGCCCGCCCCGGGCGACGGCGCTTCCGCCGCACACGCTCCGGCCCCGGCCGCCGCGCGGACCGCCGCCCCCGCGACGGACGACGAGACGCTCGCCCTCCAGCAGTACACGCCGTACATCGACCCGTACACGCCGTACTCTCCGACGTACGAGACGCGCTACCAGCCCCAACAGCCCCAGCGCGCCGTCCGGCCGCCCGTGCCGCAGGAACAGCAGCGCGTGTCCTGGCCGCACGTCCCGCGGCAGCCCACCGGCAAAGCAACCCCGCCCGGACCCGCCGGACCCCCTCCCTCGCGCGGCATGTTCGAGCCGGTCAGACCGCCCGCCCCGGCTCAGCAGCAGAATCCAGGAGAACCCCGTTGATCCCGTCCGTCCTCACGCCCGAGATCGCCGCGATCGGCATCGCCGTGGGCCTGATGTTCTCGCTGGTCTGCTACCTGACCACCAACCTCTCCCCGGGCGGGATGATCACTCCAGGCTGGCTGGCCCTGACCTTGGTCGAGGATCTTCAGCGCGCCGCCATGGTGGTGGGCGTCACCGTCCTGACATACGTCACGACGCTGCTCGTCCAGCGCCTGGTGATCCTCTACGGCAAGCGGCTGTTCTCCACAGTGGTCCTCATCGGTGTGCTCCTCCAGGCCACCGTGATGATCGTGCTCCAGCTGGAGTTCCCGCTGATGTACACGAACCAGACACTCGGCTTCATCGTGCCGGGCCTGATCGCGTACCAGCTCGTCCGCCAGCCCAAGGGCGCGACGATCCTCGCCACCGGCTCCGTGACGCTGATGGCCTACGTCCTGCTCACCGCCGGAATCCTGCTCGGCGCCCTGCCGTCCGCCTGACCGACCCCGGAGTCTGCCCATCATGAGTGCGAAGACCAAGCGCGGTCCCCGTCCGGTTCTGCACGCCGCGACCGTGATAGCCCTGCTCGCCGGCAGTGCCTACCTCACGGTCGAACTCCGCAAGGAGGAGCAGGCCAAGGCTCCCGCCGTGCAGGCCGTCACCGACACGCCCGACCTACGGTCCGGGGGCGTCGACCCCGGCTCCGGGGAGCACACCTGGGAGCGGCTGAAGAGCCCCGCCCGCACGGTGCTGCGCGGCAAGGGAGGCGACGTACTGGCCACATTCACCGACGGGGCCCGCACCACCACGCTCACCGGGCCCAGCCGCACGTTCGCGGAGCCCACCGGCACCAAGTCGCGGGTCGTCACCGAGAACTGGGTGCGGCTGATGCCGGAGCCGTGGCGCAAAGGCGCCGAGCGGGAGAAGTGGTTCAAGGACTGGTTCAAGGAGTTCTCCGGCAGCAAGGAGGACGACCTGTTCGCGATCGCCTTCCAGTACGTCGACCAGGCCCCGGTGAAGAAGGACGACGAGGGCATCTCGTACGCCGGTGACGCCGACTTCGGCCCGATCAACCCCAACGGCGGTCCGGGCAACGACTACCGCCTGGAGGAGTCCGACTTCTACGACTACCTGGGCATCCCGTACACCTTCCGCAACGGCACCACTGTGCAGCCCGAGACGAACCGCGCCCGCTCCATGGACTGCTCCGGCTTCATCCGGACCGTGCTGGGCTACCGGGCCCGCTTCCCACTGGCGGCCACCGACCAGCTCGGCGACGGCCTGCCGCGCACCGCCAACGGCATGGCCCGCAAGAGCCTCGGCACCGACGTCATCGGGCTGACCGGTGTCGGGCCCGAGGGCCGGCCGAAGTCCATCGACGTCCTGCAACCCGGCGACCTGGTCTTCTTCAAGCTCGACGCGCGCTCCAAGGAACGGCTCGACCACGCCGGCATGTACATGGGCCAGGACACCGACGGTCACAAGATCTTCGTGTCGAGCCGCGAAGAGGTCAACGGACCGACCATCGGCGACAAGGGCGGCACCTCGCGACTGGACGGCAACGGCTACTACGCGACCGCCCTGCGCAGCGCCAAGCGCCTGTAGGCGCGGCGAGCGCGATGCGGCGGCCCCTCAGCACCGCCCCGGCCGCGCGTAAATCATGACGCGCGCGCCGGTGACCTCCCGGCTGCTGCACTGCTCGAAGTGATCCCGCAGCGTCGTCCGTTTGACGACCTCCTGCGGGGTCTCGTCCACCGGATCCCCGTCCGGGTCACCGAGCACGACGATGCGCTCGGTGGCCAGCATCCGGGCCCGGATCCGGGGCGCGGAGATCTCCTCGCCGTACAGGGAGTCCGACGAGTCCACCACCTTCGCCAGCGCCAGATCGGGGAAGGCCCGGAACTGCTCCGGCTCGGCCAGCGTCCACACCCGGCGCCGGGCCGGCGTGAACAGCAGCCCGTCACCGGGCTTCGCCGCCTCCCGCACCGCCAGCGTCACCGCCGTCGCGTCGTCCGCGCGGCTCGCCGGGCTCCGCAGGTGCATCCCCACCGGCAGCACCGCCACCAGAACGGCCAACACCGTCAGCGCACGCAGCCAGATCCGGCGCCGCAGCAGCCGGGCCTGTCCCTCGGGCGGGCGGCGGAACGCCCGGTCCAGCGCCGCCCCGACGAGGAGCGCGAACCCGATGACGTAATACAGGACGTACCGGTCGACGTACATCGGCTTGAGCTGGGACGCCAGGAGCAGTGCGACCGTCGGCAGGATCAGCAGCGGCACCGCGATGGTCCGCAGCCGTATCGGGCCGCCGACGCGCACCGGGGCGCGCGCGCAGCGCAGGCCGACGGCGGCGAGAATCACGAAGCTCACCAGCTGTACCGGGTCGGGCCACATGATCCAACGGACCTGCTCCGACTGCCCCATGCTGAAGACGGCGAGCGGGGCCAGCCCGGCGACGACGCACGCGGCCGCCACGCTCCAGGACCGCTTCACCTCGCGCGGCACGTCCGAGAGCAGCATCGTCGCGCCGTGCGCCGTCAGCATCAGTACGGCGAACTCGTGCAGCAGGCAGGCCGTCAGGGCCACCAGCGTGTAGGCGATCCAGCGCCGCCGGGTGGGCTGCGAAGCGGCGTTCACCAGGAGGTAGGTGGCCCAGGTGACCATCGCGCACACCAGCGCGTAGGAGCGACCCTCCTGCGCGTACTGCTGCACCGCCGGGATCATGGGGAAGACGAGCCCGGCGAACAGCCCGGCCCGCGGCCCCGCGAACCGGTGCCCGAGCAGCCCGATCCCCGCGGCGGCAGCGGCCGTCGCCAGCACGGACGGCAGCCGCAGGGTGGTCGTGTCCCCGCCGAACACGGCGAACAGGCCGTGCATGAACAGGTAGTACAGGCCGTGCACGGCGTCGAAGTTCTGCAGGGTGTGCCACAGCTCGGGCAGCGTGCGGTGCGCCATGTCGTACGTGACGACCTCGTCCCGCCAGACGCTGCCCTGCCTGCTGATGCCCCAGAGCCCGAGGGCGAGCGTCAGCGTCAGCGGCGCCATCGCGGCCACTGTCTTGGACGTCCAGACACGACGTTCGGCGACGACGGCATCGGAGACGTTCACCGTGGTACCTATGACGGACTCCTGTGAGGGGCAGCTTCTGGTGTCTGCGCGGCGCGAGTTCCGCACGTGTCATGGAGTGCGGCGGGGCGCTCCACAGTAACGACCTCGGGGGCAATGGAGCGTGGATCAGCGAGCCGCGTCATACGGCTTCGCGTCCAAGGCGGAGGGGGGCGACGCGGAGCGTCGTCGACCGACGACAACGCCGGAGGCGGAGTCGCAGGACGCCGGGAGCCCGCGCGCCATCGCCCCCGAGGTCGTAAGGGGCGAGCGTACGAGCGCGGACCCCCGGGGCTGTGTGCTCCGAGGGTCCGCTGCCACCACAGCGGGTCAGCCGATCCGGGTCAGCTTGTCGCCGAAGGCCGGCTCCACGAGGTCCTTCTGGAGCGCGACCGGCGCCTTGACCTGGCCGGGTCCGGTGCCGACGGTCAGCTGTCCGACCTCCGTGCCCGCCTTCGCGGCGTGCGGCGGCGTCTTCCCGCCGTCGGAGATGGCCAGTTCCACCTTCAGTCCTGGCCAGCCGACCGCCTTCAGGTCCTTGGTCGCGACGACCGGCGTCCGCCCGCCGAGCCCGTCGTCGATGTACCCGACGACCTCGCCCTTCTTCACGACCGTGGCCGAGGTGACGTCCCGCTGGGCGGCCTGGATCAGCTTCAGGCTGTTGGTGAGCGCCAGTTGGAGCTTGGCGTCGAGCGTGCCATCGGTCTGCTGACCCATGACCGCGCCGACGATCCGGCGCTTCTTGCCGTCGATGATCGTGTCGGCGGCCCAGACGAGATTGCCGCCCGCCGGGGTCGTGGAGCCGGTCTTGATGCCGCTCACGCCCGGGTTCAGCAGGATGTTGTTGTTGTTGTAGATCTTGCCGTCGATGCCGGGGATCTCGACCTCGGGCAGATCGACGATGCCGCGGAACACGTCGTACTGCATGACCGCCTTGGCCAGCTTCAGCTGATCGGTCGCGGTGCTCACCGTCGTCTTCTCGAAGCCGCTCGGGTCGGTGTACGTCGAGTTCTTCATGCCGAGGTCCTTGGCCGTGTCGTTCATCTTCTTGACGAACGCGTCCTCGGACTTGGCGTCCCAGCGGGCCAGCAGCCGCGCCGCGTTGTTCCCGGAAGGGATCATGAGCAACTGAAGCATCTGCTTCTCGGTGAACTCCTGGCCTTCCTTGATCGGCGCGGTCGACTCGTCGGGAGACTTCGACTGCTCCTCGGCGAGCGCGTCCACCGTGATCTTCGGGCCGACTTCCCTGCCCTTGAGCGGGTGCTCCTTGAGGATCACGTACGCCGTCATGACCTTGGCAACACTGGCGATCGGGGAGGATTTCTGCGCCCCGTTCGTACCGATGCTCCCGACGCCCTGCACCTCGACGGCCGACTGGCCGGTCTCGGGCCACGGCATGTCGAGCGAGCCGCCCTTGAAGGTGTACGACGGGTCCGCGGTCAGCGCGAGCGCGGGTGCGGGGAGCGGTCGCAGGAACTGTGCGACCGCAAAGAGAACCACGACGAGCAGCAGCAGCGGCGTCCAGATCTTGACCCGCCGCACAGCGGTCCGCGTCGGCGTCTCCGGCGGCGCGGGCTTGTTCGTGAGCTCGGCGAGCATGTCGAGCGGCGGCCTGGGCGGCATCGGCTGCTGCCGGGTCCGCTCGGCCTCCGGGATCGCCTGGGCCGCGGCGGGCGCGGCCGCGGCGGGCGCGGCCACGGGGTGCGCGGCCACGGGGTGCGCGGCCACGGCTGGCGCGGCCACGGGGTGCGCGGGAGGCGCGGGCGGAGCCGCGGGGGCCACCGGGGCGGACCCCTCCGGCTTCTGCTCGGGCTTCCTCACTGGAGCCTGTCGTACGCCATCGGGCTTCAGCGGCACGAAGGTGCTGGTGCGCTCGGCGGCGGACTCCGGCGGCTCCACCGGCGCGGAGGGCCTGACGGTCTTCAGCGCGGTGGTCGGCTGATCCACGGGCCTGCCCGGCCGCACAGCCCGGAACACGGCAGTGTGCTGATCCACGCCCGACTTGGGGCGCTCGGATCCGATTCCGGAATCGGAATCGAAACTGGGGCTGGGGCTGGAATCGGAACTGGGGCTGGGGCTGGGGCTGGATCCGGCATCGGAATCCGGATCGGCCTTCGGCTCGTCCCCGCGGCCGGGCGCGGCACTGGAGCCGGCACCGTCCTTCGGCGCCTCGTCGGCTTGGGCTTCGCGATCCGAAGTCGCGTCGACACCCGCGCCGGACGGCGCATCGCCGCCGACCACGGCTCGGTCACCCTCGGCGTCCGCGACCGGGGCCAAGTCGTCACCGGCCGACTCACCGGACCCATCGGGCTCGACGGGCTCCTCGGCCGTCTCGGCGGCCTTCGGCTCGTCGGCATCGGCAGCCGCCCGGCCACTCCCGGAGTCGCCCTCGGAGGCGCTGGCGGCCCCAACGGCGTCGCTCTCGGAGCCCTCTGAGCCCGCTGAGCCCCCGGCAACGTCGCCACCGGACCGTTCGGCATCCGAGCCCGAGCCCGCGTCAGCACCGGCCGGCCCGTCAACGCCCGCCTTCGGCGCTGCTCCGGCATCGGCGTCGGCATCCAGTTCGGCCCTCGACGCGACCTCCGAGTCCGCGTCGGAGACCGAGTCGGTCGCGGAGTCGGAGTCGGATTTCGAGTTCACGTCCGGGCCCGAGTCGACGTCCGCGACCGCGACCGGGGCCGGGTCGGCATCGGCCGGCTCGTCGTCGTCGGCCGCGTCGGCGGCCTGCGGCTCATCGCCACCGGCACCCCCGCGACCGCTCGCGGAGCCGCCCTCGGCCCCCGCGTCCGCACCGGCACCGTCCGCGTCACCCACCCGCTCGTCCGGCTCGTCCGCGGTGGCGACCCAGGCCGCCACCGCCGTTCGCAGCCGTGCGTCGCCGCCCGGGGAGCTCTCGGGCTCCTCCGGATTCGATGGCATCTTGAAAATCGTCGTCGGCTGATCAACGCGGTCGTCCGGCTTCGGCCGAGAGGCCGGTTCCCGGAAAACTGCAAGCCTCGGGTCGCGCTCGCTTTCAGCCGTCTCCCCCGACGACTTCCGCTGCTCCGACTTGTCGGGGGACTCGCCCGCCACCGATGCCTCCTCATTACGCGCCCGCGCATACGGACACTGTCCGAACCATGTACCAGTGTCCTGTCTGAACCCCCGGCCGCCTCGCTAGACGAGAACGACATACCTGCCGGTTCCATCACGAAGCACCCACGCACCCTCGACAGATGAATGTGAGAGGGGTCACTCTGTCAATCATCCACGCGGGGAGGCATGGATGGGCAAGAGCCGCAGATCACTTCCGGAAGAGCTTTTGCTGCTCGCTCTGGACCCGACCACGGGTACCACAGCGCAGCCGCAGTCGCTCGACCTCGGCCTCGCCGGGGCCCAGCTAGTAGAGCTGGCCCTGGCAGGACGGATAGCCCCAGATGGGGATCGTATCGCCGTGGTGATGGCACGGCCGACAGGAGATCCGACCTTGGACTCCGCACTGGAGCTGCTGCGCAGGCGTGGCAGTCCGGTTCGGGCCGTCCACTGGATCGGCGGACCCCGACTGGGGCTTCGCCAGACTTACCTCTCGCATCTTGAGCGATGCGGCATGGTGCATGCCGTGGCGGGACAGATGTGCGGAGTGCTGCCGACGACTCGCTACCAGGCGACGCAGACAGCGATCAGCCGGGAGATCAAGTCTCGACTGGACAGTGCGATCCGCACCGGCGTACCGCCGGATCCGCGGACCGCGGCGCTTGCCGCGCTGGCCCACGCGGTCGGACTCGGCAAGCACCTGTACCCCGGCAACGAAGGGCGTTCATCGCGCTCCCGTCTCCGGGACCTGATCAGGCACGACCCGATGGGCGGTCTCGTGGCGCACGCCGTGATGGACGTCCAGAACGGTGTGGCCGCGCAGCCGCGCCGTGCTCCGGCGACGGGTGGCCGACCACAACCGGCCGTCCCGATGCAACCGCAAGCACAGTCACGCCGCGGTGGCATGGCGCACTTCGCAGCGCACTGAGGACAGCGAAACCAACACCCAGTACCCAACACCCACCACTCAACACCCATGAACCACCGCCGCACCGTCGTCCCCATGGCCCGGTTCGGGAGCCGCACCAAAACGCGCGGGGTAGTGGACCGGCCGTCTGGACAAGGGCCGGTCCGCCACCCCGCGCGTTCGCGTCGGCACCGCGTGTGGCCATTTTCCAGCGCGGCCAGGAACAATGGTGGCAGTCTGCTGAGCATTAGAGCGTGCAAGCAGGACATACGCACAAGCGCACTCAGCCGGAGGTGCAGTTCCCGTGGCGGCCAACGTCAACCCCACTGTCAGGCGACGTCGATTGGGCCAGGAGTTGCGCCGGCTACGCGAACTCAAGGGCATGACGGCCGAGGAAGTGGCCGAGCGCCTGCTCGTCTCCCAGTCGAAGATCAGCCGCCTGGAGAACGGCCGCCGTTCCATCAGCCAGCGCGACGTACGCGATCTGTGCGGTGTGTACGAGGTCGATGACCACCGGATCGTCGACTCGCTGATGCAAATGGCCAAGGACTCCCGCCAGCAGGGCTGGTGGCACGCCTTCGGCGACATCCCGTACAGCGTCTACATCGGCCTGGAGACGGACGCGGCCTCGCTGCGCGTATTCGACCCCCAGATCGTCCCCGGACTGCTCCAGACGCCCCAGTACGCCGAGGCGCTCATCACCGGCGCGCTGCCCGAGACCGTGGCCACCGATGTGGAGAAGCGCGTCAACGTCAGACTGCGCCGCCAGGAGCGCATCCAGGCGACCGAGACGCCGTTGCGGCTGTGGGTCGTCATCGACGAGGCGGCCCTGCGCCGGGTGGTCGGCGACAGACAGCTGATGCGCGACCAGCTGGAGAATCTGGTGGAACAGTCGCAGCTGCCCCATGTGACCGTCCAGATCCTGCCGTTCGACCTGGGCGCGCACCCCGGGATCAGCGGTCATTACGCGATCCTGGAATTCCCGGACGCCACGGACTCCAGCGTGGTCTACATCGAGGGCGTCACCAGCGACCTGTATCTGGAGAAGGCGAACGACGTCCAGAAATACAGCGTGATGTACGAGCATCTGCGCGCCCAGGCACTGAATGTGGAGCAGTCGCGGCAGTTCATCTCGGACATCGCCAAGGATTACGCGCGCTGAGAGCCGGTCCCGGAAGCGGGCTGAACCCCGACTTCCGGGCGAAGCGCCGGCACCGTACACCGTCGCTCCCCCGTAGCGGAAGACCCTAACTGAATATGCCATCCGGTCGGGTGAATGACCGCTTCACGCAAGCAAGTTGGCGAGTAGCGTCGATCACGCCAATCAAGAACATTGGCGAGATACCCCGACCAGCAAAATCGGAGCGAACATGGCAATCCTTAAGGGCGCTACGGAAATCTGGACGAAGTCCTCGTACTCCGGGGGCAACGGTGCATGTGTGGAGGTCAAGTCGCCGGTCGCACACGCCATCGCGGTGCGTGACTCGAAAGTCGTCGAGGGGCCCTCGATCACCTTCGTTCCCGGTGCCTGGACAGCGTTCGTCGGTGGGGTCGGCCAGGGCGTCTTCGACCTCGACTGAGCCGCCCAACCCAGCACGACTGAAGAGAGCCCTCTCGACCGGCCCGCCGTCCTGGCCGAGAGGGCTCGGCCATGCGGCCGGCAACCCGGGGCCCGAGTCCCGAGCAGCCCCACCGGGCCCGTGTCTCAGCGCAACTGGTCGACGTACCGGTCCGTCCCCACCAGGGTCGGAATGAACGGCGCCACCAGCTCCACCCGCCCGAGCCCCGCGGCCGCCACCTCGTCGCCGAGGCCGCCGAAGCGCGCCTCCCACTCCTCGCGCGGGTCCGCCTCCAGGAACCAGAGCAGGGTCAGCCGGGTGTCGACGCCCTCGACCTGCTTCACGTACGTCATCCGGTCGCCCGGCAGCGGCGTCGGGCGGAAGACCGTCACCAGCGCCGCCGGTGAGCCCGCCAGTCGCTCGGGCAGGTGCTTCGAGCGCAGCCAGTCGAGCAGTTCCGCCCGCTGTTCGGGGCTCTCCGTGTCGATGACCTCGAGGACCAGGCCCCGGTAGGGGTGGTCGAGGGCGTGGAAGTCCCGGGGCCCATGGGCGCCGTCGCGGTAGACCGTGGCCTCACGGTCCTGGAAGGCCGTGAAGACGTGCGTACGGTCCTGATGGACCCGGCCGTCCCTGTTCAGCCGCTTGTTGATGCCGACGGTCCACTTCATGTGCTCGTCGTAGCGGCCCTCGGTGATCCAGTACGTGGAGAGGTAGCACCCGGCGGTCACCGGGTCGGCCACCGCCGACTCCGTTGGGTAGCGCAGGAGTTGCAGCTCGCGGGTGGCGACCCAGCGACGGCCCGCGTACATCCAGGGCATGGCCATCGCGCCCGCGATGAAGTGGTCGTCCTCGTACCAGCGGTTGTACGCGTGCTCGCGGCCCGGGTGCGGCTCGACCATGGTGATCAGCGCATGGCCGGGGCGTACGCCGTACGGGCCGACCGAGGCCAGTTCGGCGTACACCTCACTGCGGGCCTGCTCACTCATCGTGGCTCCCCTTCCCTTCCTTCCGGCTGCGGACGCACCTACTCTGACGGCCCGTCAGACAAACTGCCAGAGGCCGGAGGCGAGCATGTTGCTTCAGGGGAAGACCGTCATCGTGTCGGGGGTCGGCGCCGGGCTCGGCCATCAGGTCGCCGCCGCCGTCGTCCGGGACGGGGGCAACGCCGTGCTCGGCGCCCGCACCGAGGGGAGCCTCGCCAAGTCCGCCGCCGAGATCGACCCGGACGGCGGGCACACCGCCTGGCGTTCGACGGACATCACCGACGAGGCGCAGTGCGAGGCGCTGGCCGCGCTCGCCCACGAGCGGTTCGGCGGGATCGACGCGGTGGTCCATGTCGCTGCCCGGGACGGCTATTTCGGCGGTCTCCAGGACGCGGACTTCGCGACCTGGCAGCAGGTCATCGACGTCAACCTGCTCGGCACCCTGCGCATGACGCGCGCCTGCCTGCCCGGCCTCAAGGCGCACGGCGGCTCGGTCGTCATCATCGGGACGCAGTCCGCGATCTGCGCACCGTCCCAGGTGGAACAGGCGGCGTACGCGGCGTCAAAAGGCGCGCTCACCTCGGCGATGTACTCGATGGCCCGCGAGCTCGGGCCGCACCGGATCCGGGTGAACACGGTGCTGCCCGGCTGGATGTGGGGCCCACCGGTGCAGGCGTACGTCCAGTTCGCCGCGCACACCGAGGGGGTGCCGGAGCCGGAGGTACTCGGCCGGCTGACCGAACGCATGGCACTCCCCGACCTGGCCACGGACGGGGATGTGGCGCAGGCCGCGATCTTCCTGGCCTGCGACCGCGCCCGTTCCATCACCGGCCAGTCGCTGCTGGTCAACGCCGGTGAACTCATGCACTGACACGTGAAGTGGTCAAGGCGGCTCGCTCTCCTCTTCTCGGCCGCACGGGACCCGCATCCCGTGCGGCCTTTCCGCGTGCTTGGCGTCTGCCGAAGTGCCCGCCCATCGTGTGGCCGCCGTCGCGTTCACGATGCTGTCCAAGTAGGTCAAGAGACGGTAAAAGTGTTCTTCGTTCTGATCTATGTTCACGCTCATGACCGCGAAGGTGCTGGGGCGCGAGGGCGCGAAGGACTGACACACGGCGCACGCCACAGAACGTTACGGCCACCATGTTCGCGATCGCCGGTCCCGCTCGATCCTTGAGCAGGCCCGGCGATCGAGCTCTGTTCAGCCCCGCGGGTAGCGCGTCAGCCAGCCGGGGTTCGTGATCGCCGGGCCGTGCAGCGCCGGGCCCTGGGTCATCTCCATCGCGAAGTCGTCGGCGAGTTCCAGTGTCGTACCGCGCCCCTCGATCTCCGCGAGCCAGGCGGGTGGCAGCGCGGTCTCCCCGTGCAGCGCCCCCAGCAGGCTGCCGCACAGCGCGCCGGTCTCCGCTGAGGCGCCCCCGTGGTTGACGGCCAGGCGCAGGCCGTGGCGGATGTCCTCGGCGACGAGCGCGCAGTACACGGCGACCGCCAGGACGTCCTCGGCGGTCCGGCCGTCGCCCAGCGACTCGACGCGGGCGGGCGCGGGCAGGCCCTGGCGTACGGCGCCCAGCGCGTGCTTGAGGGCGTCGGTGACGGGCTGGTGGCCGGGGCGCGCGGCGAGCTGGGTGAGCGAGCGCTGTACGGACGCGTCGAGGGACTCGCCGCGCGCCAGGCCGTGCACGATGACGGCCAGCGCACCGGCCGAGAGATACGCCGTGGGGTGGCCGTGGGTCTGCGCCGCGCATTCGACGGCGAGCTGGAAGACCAGTTGTGGCTCCCAGCCGACGAGCAGGCCGAAGGGCGCCGAGCGGGTGAGGGCGCCGGAGTCGCGGGCGGTGGGGTTCTTGGGCTTCTCCAGCGTCCCCATGACGTCGTCGGCGAGGCCCGTGAGGCACTCACGGGAGGGGTCACGGCGTACGTACAGCCACTCCTCGCAGGCGAGCCACCCGTTGTCCTTGCGCCGCTCGTCGGGGCCCCAGTCGCTCTGGGTGGCCGCCCAGCGCAGGTGTGCGCGGTGCACATCGGTGGGCGGATGCCAGGCGCCGGTGTCGCGGCGCACCTGCGCCCGTATGAGCCCGTCCACGGTGAAGAGGGTCAGCTGGGTGCCCGCGGTGACCGCGCCGCGTCTGCCGTACGCGGGCACGAGGCCGGTGACGGCGTCCGCGCCGTGGACGGCCCGGATCTCGTCGAGGGAGAGCGCGGCCACGCCCGCACCGAGCGCGTCACCGACGGCGCCGCCGAGCAGACAGCCGCGGACCCTGCTGCGGAAGTCCTGCTGCTCCGTGCGGCCCCACACGGCTGTGACTGCTGCGCTCACCGCTTCTGCCCTTCGCGTACGACGTCTGGCGCAGCACTGTAATCGACCCGGAACGCGCTGTTCAGGGGGCGGGAACGGTATGTGAACAGTCGCACTCCGAGTCCGTTTCGCGCAGTGTTCGACGGAGGTGCGGCGCCTCGCCACCGGGCGAGCTAGCCGGGTGTACGGGCCTCCTTGGCCTCGGCGACACGGCGGTGCAGCGGCTCCAGGCGGGCGGTGTCGGCGCCGGGGCACAGCAGTAGCTCGGCGAGTTCGCCCTCGGTGTCCGCCAGCTCGTCCCAGGGCGGGCTCTGCTCCAGGAACGCGTCGAGCAGCTGCCCCGCCCGCTGCCACTCGCCCAGCGCGCAGGCCACCATGGCGAGTTCACCGGTCTCGGCGCGGGTCGGGGCGCCCGGTACGTCGTACGGGTAGAGGCGTTCCGCCGCCCGCCATGCGTCCCGCGCCCGCTCCGGACCTTCGGTGCGGGAGGCCAGCATCGCGTCGTGAAAGGCCGCGGTCCCCGGGTCTTCCGCGCGCAGGCGCTCCGCCGCCTCGGCGGCCGGGCCGAAGCGGCCCGCAGCCCGATGGGTCTCGGCCAGCAGGTGGAGCCCGCGGATCCCGAGCGGCCCGGCGCGCTCCGCGGCGGCGAGCGCCTCAAGCGCCTCCGCGGGGCGCTGGAGGTACAGGTACGCCTCCGCGCGGCTGGTGTGCGTCCAGGGCACCTCGTACGCCAACTCCAGGCACCGCTCCAGGTCGGCCAGTGCGCCTTCGAGGCGTGCGGTGGCCAGCCCTGCCCGCGCCCGCCGTGCCAGGGCCCACCCGTCATCGGGGTCGATGGCGACCGCCCGGCCGAGGTCCCGTACCGCCTCGGCCAAGCGCCCCTCGGCCAGGTGCAGGGCGCCCCGATGGGCGAGGATCCAGCCTTCGTCCGGCAGCAGTTCGGCGGCCCGGTCGAGGTCGGCCAGCGCCTCCGGGCAGCGGCCCAGGGCGTACAGCGTCTGCCCGCGGCCGGCGAGGGCCCACCCGTCGTCGGCCACGAGCGCGATGGCCCTGTCGAAGTCGGTGAGTGCCTCCTCGTACCGGCCGATGAGCCTCAGCTCCTCGGCGCGGAGGGCGTGGACCCAGCGGTTCGGCGCCTCGAACCGAAGGGCACGGTCCATGTCGGCGCGGGAGCCGTCCTCGTCCCCGAGGCCGCGCCGGACCTCGGACCGGCGGATCAGGGCCCACACGTAGTCGGCGTCCAGCTCGATCGCCCGGTCCAGGTCCGCGAGCCCCTCCGTCGACCGGCCCAGCTCGTGCAGGATCAGGCCCCTGCTGCCATACGCCCAGGCGTACTCGGGGTCCAGCTCGATCGCCCGGCCGTACGCTGCCAGTGCCTCTTCGGTGCGGCCTCCCAGCCGGTACACCACGGCGCGCTCGCCGCACACCCAGGCGTCCTCCGGGCTCACGGCCGCCGCCCGCTCCAGGTCCGCGAGCGCCCCGGCGGAATCCCCTTCCTGCCGCCGCACGTGCGCGCGCCGGACCAGTGCCCACACGTACTCCGGGTCCAGCTCGATCGCCCGGTCGAAGTCGGCCAGCGCCTGCGCGTACCGGCCGCACTGTTGATGACACTGGCCGCGGCTGGCGAGGGCCCAGGAACTGGCCGGGTCCAGCTCGATCGCCCGGTCCAATTCCGCGACGGCCTCATCGAACCGCTCGGCGTGCCGGAGGGTCTCACCGCGCTGCTCGATGATCCACGAGGTGTCCGGCGCCAGTGCGTCGGCCCGGTCGATGTCGGCCAGCGCCCGGTCGTGGTCCTCGGCCGCCAGGTGGGTGAGCCCACGCCCGAAGTAGGCCCTGGCGTGGGCAGGATCGAGGGCGACAGCCCGGTCGTAGTCCGCCATCGACGCCGGAAGCCGCTTGGCCCGCAAGTGGCTGTGGCCCCGGACCACCAGCGCGCTCGCCAACCCCTCACTGTCGAAGCCGGCGCGAGCCAGCAGGAGGCCCAACACCCTGGTCGTGCCCTGCTGTTCGTCCGACAGCGCGTCCAAGCAGTCCTGGCCCCACTTCCGCAGCACCTGGGCGTCCGCGTCCTCACCCGCTTCCGCGACCGTGCGCGCCCACCGGCGAGCCACCGCGGGGCCCTCGTCGCAGGCGTCCACTCCGTCCCGCAGGACACCGGGCAGCGCGGACTGCGGCTGGGCGCAGAGCAGGTGGTAAACCTCCTGGAGGCGCAGCTCGCGCCAGTCCTCCTGCTCCCACAGCTCGTCGGGCTCCACGCCCTCGCCCGCCGCGTCCCGCCACCGCGCGAACGCTTCCGCGAGCCGGGTGTGCCGTGCGGTCCAGCGCTGCGGTGAACTGGTGCGCTGGAGTCTGAGCATCGGGGCGCGCACCACGTCGTGGTATCGCGCGCCGCCCCCGCGGTCGGTCACGAACGGCAGCGACCCCAGCCAGCCGAACAGCCCTGCCGCCTCCTCCTCCACGGCCTCGGCGAAGATGTCCTCGTTCAGCCGCCGCGGCAGCGCGCACGCCAGCGCCGCGGCCCGTCGCACCGGGTCCTGCTCCCACTTCAAAAACCGGTCCACGGCGGTCGCGCTGGGCGCGTTCACCTCGCCCGGGTTCTCCGCGAGGGTCGAGACCAGCACCGGCAGCCGCCCCGAAAGACGCAGCACGTCCTGGACCACGGCCTCCTCCACCACCCCTTTCGCGGAGAGGAGTTGGCGGGCCTCGGACTCCGTGAAGGGCTCCAGCGGGAGGTCCTCCACAAAGTCGACGCAATCCGCCCAGCAGCGCGGGTCCAGGCGCGGCTGCCCGGCCAGGGTGACGACCGTGTGGGCGGGCAGGGCGCCGTACCGCTCCGTGGTGACCAGATCGCGGAGCCAGGTGTCGAGGAAGGGGCCTGTCCTCTCATACGTGTCGAAGAAGAGGGCGATCCACGGCGCGTCGGCGGCGGCCCGCTCCACCTCCGCCACCAGCACGGGGGTGAGGACCTGGAGCGGGTCGAGGACCAGCTGGACGTCCTCCTGCTTGCCGAACCGCGCGCTGAGCGCCATCCGCAACCTGTCCGTTCCCTGAGCCACTTGGGCCGGATCGACGGCCCCGGCGAACGCGCCGACACCGGGCACCATACCGAGGCCGACCAGCCCCGCCTGCGCCACGGCCAGACTGCCCGCCGACGGGGCCGGGTTCGCGGCGGAGGCCGCAGGGTCCTGCCGCGGGTCGGGCTCCGCCATCGACGCCGACTCCGCCTCGTGGCGCCGCTGCCGGTACGTGGCGAGCAGCCGGTCCATGGCCTTGAACACCTTTCCCTGCTGGGCGAATTGGGCGCTGATGGCGGCCATCGCCTCGGGCACGCTGTTCACGTTCTCGTCGACGTACGCCGTCAGCGCCTTGCGCTCGCGCGCGGTGTGCTCCAGCTCGCGCACCAGCGAGGTCTTGCCGACGCCCGCGTTGCCGTGGATGTGGAAGAGGAAGCGGTGCCGTTCGTCGTCCGGCATGGTGTCGAAGTTGGCACGATATACGGCGAGTTCGTCCCGGCGGCCGACGAACCCGGCGCGCCGGCGGCGGCGTATCAACTCCTGCATCGACGGGCGCGCGGTAGTCATGACGAGCAGTCTGACAGCAGGAACGGGCCCCCGGGGAGTACTCCCGGGGGCCCGCCCACTGCCACTGCTCAGTCGTTGATCCGGATCTTCCCCTGGTCGGGCGCCGACTCCGTGGCGGGCGCCGCGGCCTTGGGGAGGGTGCCGCGCTGCGTGATGCCCTTGAGCATCTCGCCGAGGTCGACTCCCGTGGTGGAGTTGAGCAGTTCGATGCCCTGCGCCACATTGTCCGCGACCGTACGGGACAGCTGGCTCGCGCCGTCCGTGGAGATCACGGTCAGCTTGTCGATGGCGCTCAGCGGCTCGGCCGCCTTGGCGACGACCTGCGGCAGCACCTCGACCAGCATCTGGAGGACCGCCGCGTCGCCGTACCGGGCGAACGCGTCGGCCTTCTTCTGCATCGCCTCGGCCTCCGCCGAGCCCTTCGCCGCGATGGCCGCCGCGTTGGCGTCACCCTCGATCCGTACGGCCTCGGCCAGCGCGGAGCGGTGCAGCTTCTCGCCCTCGCCGGTCAGGCGGGACCGCTCGGCGTCCGCCTCGGCCGCCTTGACCTGCGAGACGCGTCGGGCCTCCGCCTCCTGCTCCGCCTGGTAGCGGGCCGCGTCGGCCGGCTTACGGACCTTCGTGTCCAACTCACGGTCGGTCAGCGCCGCCTGGCGCTCGGCGACCTTCTCCTGCTCGGCGAGGACTTCCTGCTGGCGCGCGGCCTCGGCGAGCGGGCCCGCCGCGTTGGCCTGGGCGGCGGCGGCCTCGGTCTCGACGCGGATCTCGGCCTGCTTGAGGTAGTACGTCCGCTCGGCGATGGCGATTTCCTCGGCCGCCTTCAGCCGGGCCTGCTCCGAGGCGCGCTTGGCGATCGCCTCGGCGATGTCGGCCTCCTGCTTGGCGCGGGCGGCCTCGGGCCGGCCCAGGTCCTCCAGGTAGGAACCCTCGGTGGTGATGTCGTGGATCTGGAACGCGTCGAGCACCAGGCCCTGCCCGGAAAGGCTGGCCTCGGCCTCCTCGGCGACCTGCCCGGCGAACGCGGCCCGGTCGCGGATGATGTCCTCGACCGACATCCGGCCGACGATGGCGCGCAGCGCGCCCGACAGCACTTCCTGGGTGAAGCTGACGATGCTGCCCTGCTGCTGGAGGAAACGCTGGGCGGCCGCCCGGATCGAGTCCTCGCTGCCGCCGACCTTGACGATCGCGACGCCTTCGAGGTTGGCCTTCACCCCGCGCAGGGTGACGGCGCCGCGGACGGCGATCGGGATGTGCCGGCTGGAGAGGTCGAGGGTGAACTTTTGCTGGACGAAGGGCACGACGAAGACGCCGCCGCCGACGACGACCTTCTGGCCGCTCTGGTCGGTCGAGGTCTTGCCGGTGACCGGGTCGACGGACTTCTTGCCGCGCCGGCCGGTGATGATGAAGGCCTGGCTGGGGCCCGCGACCTTGTAACGCGTCACGACGGCGAGGGCCAGCAGGGCCAGGAGTACAACGACTCCCGCGACAGCGATGACGACTGGGCTCATGAACACGTCCCCCCTGCCTTCCCGGGGGACGGCAGTTCGAATTGGTTTTGTTGGTCAGTCGAATTGATCAAAAGGGTGCAGTCAGAAAGGGCGGAGTCACGGAGGACGGGGTCAGGAAGGGCGGGGCAGGAGGAGTGGGGTCAGGAGGAGTGGAGTCAGCGCTCGACCGGGCGGACCGCCACCGAGGTGCTCGACAGGGCCGCCTCCACCCAGATCTCCGCGCCCCGCGCCACCGGCACCGCGCTCTTCGCCGACAGCTTCACCAGATGGCCGCCGAGCCGCAGCAGTACCTCGCCGTACCCGTCGGCGGGAATGGCCGTCACGACCGACCCGGAGGTCCCGATCAGGTCGTCGCCGCGCGGAGTCGCGTCGGTCTGGTCACGCATCAGGGCCCGGCTGAATCGCCAGGCGAGCCAGGCCGCGGCGATCCCCGCCAGCGCCCCGGCTCCCGCGGCCACGCCGATTCCCAGGCTCGTACTGCCCAGCACGATCGCGCTGCCGAAGCCGAACATCGAGACGAAGCCGGCGACCACCGGGAGCGACAGCAGACCGTTGAAGAATCCGTCGAGCACTCCGCCGAAGAGCCCCTCGAAGATGCCGTCGAAGATCAACGCGAAGGCAAGCAGCGCGATCCCCGCGATGCCGAGACCGAGAAAAACCGTCATCCGCTCACACTCCCCCGTGTTCGCCGATCTCCGGGCGATCCTTGAACAGGACAGATCGTCTCACGCAGACCGGACGGAAAACATTGCCGGTCTCCGGCAATGTTTACGCGGTCCTAATTCCGCTTCGGCCCGACCTTCAATCCGGGCTCCGCCGCCGGGTTCACTCCAGCACGGGCAGCAGCTCCGGAAGATGACCGTCGGACGCGGCGGCGGACCGCTGCCGCTCCTCGGGCACCTCGCCGTACAGCGTGGTCCGCGCCCTGGACGGGCGCCCCGCCAGGTCAGCGATCGCGATCAGGTCCTGGACCGAGCGGTACGAGCCGTAACTGGAGCCCGCCATGCGGGAGATGGTCTCCTCCATCAAGGTGCCGCCGACGTCGTTGGCCCCGGAGCGCAGCATCTCCGCCGCGCCCTCCGCGCCCAGCTTCACCCAGCTGGTCTGGATGTTGGTGATGTGCGGGTGCAGCAGGAGGCGGGCCATCGCGGTGACGGCCCGGTTGTCGCGGGCCGTCGGGCCCGGCCGTGCGATCCCGGCAAGGTAGACGGGGGCGTTGGTGTGAATGAAGGGCAGCGTCACGAACTCCGTGAACCCCGCCACGTTCTTAGCCTCGGCCTCCTGCTGCATCCGTGCCAGGGTGCGGAAGTGACCGAGCCAGTGCCTGGGCTGGTCCACATGCCCGTACATCATGGTGGAGCTGGAGCGGATGCCCAGCTCGTGCGCGGTCTGCACGACCTCGATCCAGGTGGCCGTGGGCAGTTTGCCCTTGGTGAGGATCCAGCGGACCTCGTCGTCGAGGATCTCGGCGGCCGTGCCCGGAATCGAGTCGAGGCCCGCCTCCTTGGCGGCCGACAGCCACTCCCGGATGGACATGCCGGTGCGCGTCGCGCCGTTGACGACCTCCATCGGCGAGAAGGCGTGCACATGCATGCCGGGCACCCGCTCCTTGACCGCCCGCGCGATGTCGAAGTACGCCGTGCCGGGCAGGTCCGGGTGGATGCCGCCCTGCATGCACACCTCGACCGCGCCGACGTCCCACGCCTGCTCGGCCCGGTCGGCGACCTGGCTGAGCGAGAGCGTGTACGCGTCGGCGTCCGTGCGGCGCTGCGCGAAGGCACAGAAACGGCAGCCGGTGTAGCAGACGTTGGTGAAGTTGATGTTGCGCGTGACGATGTACGTCACGTCGTCGCCCACCACATCCCGCCGCAGCTCGTCCGCGATCCGGCACAGCGCGTCGAGCGCGGGCCCATCGGCGTGCAGCAGGGCGAGCGCCTCCTCGTCGGTGAGCTTCGTGGGGTCGGCGGCGGCCTGCGACAGCGCCTGCCGTACGTCACCGTCGATGCGGGACGGCACCATGCCTGGCACGGCGGCCTCGCGCAGCGCCTCCCAGTCGCCGTACACCTCGTCGAAATCGTCGCGCCGGTCGCCGGTGCGGCCCTCGGTGTCGATGGTCCGGTGCAGATCGGTCCGCCCGGACGCGGTGAACCCCTCGTCGGGCTCCTGCCAGGCCAGCCCGACCGGCTTCGCGTCGGGGCGCGCCAGCCCGGTCTCCGGGTCGGCGAGCGCCCGGACGTGCGGGACGAGCCGCGGGTCGAGCCAGGGCTCGCCGCGCTGGATGAACTCGGGGTAGATAGTGAGCCGTTCACGCAGCTCGAAGCCCGCTTCGGCGGTCTTCGCGGCCAGTTCGTCGATGTGCGGCCAGGGGCGCTCGGGGTTGACGTGGTCGGGGGTCAGCGGTGACACGCCGCCCCAGTCGTCGATGCCCGCGCCGATGAGCAGCGCGTACTCCTCGTCGACGAGGTTCGGCGGGGCCTGTATGCGGGCGGAGGGGCCGAGGATGTGCCGGGCGACGGCGATCGCGGCGGCCAGCTCGTCCAGTTCCGCGTCGGGCATCCCGCGCATCGCGGTGTCCGGCTTGGCGCGGAAGTTCTGGACGATGACTTCCTGGATGCCGTGGTAGGCGCGGGCCGTCTTGCGCAGCTCGAAGAGGGAGTCGGCGCGTTCGTCGTAGTCCTCGCCGATGCCGATGAGGATTCCGGTCGTGAACGGCACGTTGGAACGCCCGGCGTCCTCCAGCACCCGCAGCCGCACGGCGGGCTCCTTGTCGGGGGAGCCGTGGTGCGGGCCGCCGGGCTCGGACCACAGCCGGGTCGCCGTCGTCTCCAGCATCATGCCCATGCTGGGTGCGACGGGCTTGAGCCGCTGGAGATCGGTCCACGACATGACGCCGGGGTTCAGATGCGGCAGCAGCCCGGTCTCCTCAAGCACCCGGATCGCCATGGCCCGTACATACGCGAGGGTGTCGTCGTACCCCTCGGCCTCAAGCCACTCGCGGGCCTCGGGCCAGCGGTCCTCGGGCCGGTCGCCGAGTGTGAACAGGGCTTCTTTGCAGCCCATTTCGGCGCCCTGCCGGGCGATCTCCAGCACCTCGTCGGGCGACAGGAACATGCCGTGCCCCGCGCGCCGCAGCTTGCCGGGCACGGTGACGAACGTGCAGTAGTGGCACTTGTCCCGGCACAGCCGGGTCAGCGGGATGAACACCTTGCGGGAGTACGTGATGACGCCCGCGCGCCCCACCGCGTCGAGCCCGGCGTCCCGCACCCGGGCCGCGGACGCGGCCAGGTGCTTGAGGTCGTCGCCCCGGGCCTGGAGCAGGACGGCTGCCTCGGAGACGTCGAGGGCCACTCCGTCCCGTGCTCGTCTGAGGGCGCGCCGCATGGAATTGGCGGTCGGTCGTCCGGACTCCTGCGACGCGTTCGTGGTCATGCGTCCGAGCATACGAGCGACGCCGCGAATTGTGCTGTTCGCCGGCGGCGGGGGCCGACCGCCCGCACCGCGCCCGCCGCCGCGTCCGCGTGACCCGGAAGTGACCGGGGTGACAGCGCGGCCGGGCACCTTCTCCCCCGAGGGCCGACGAGATCACTGCGGGGCAGGCCGTTGCCCGTGAGCCTGTCCGGCTTGTCGAAGTGCGCCACCGGTTGGTCGTGCTGGAGTTCGCGGTACTCGACGACGAGTTGCCGCCCCGGCCAGTAACCATCCACCGGCAACTTCACCTGCCGTCCGCCGACTCCTGGGTCGCCAAGTAGCCAGTCGAACCGGTGCTGCGTCAGGGCCTGCTCACCCAACACCGCGTTGCACAGGTCGATAACGTACGCCTCGTCGCTGTTGTCTCTGCTCATGGCTCGGGATAATGCCACGCACCGCTGACGCGGCGGAGTCGGCGGCAAAGGGGATTACGGAACCTCGAGCAGCGATCAGAGGTATTCGGCGTACACGTCCAGGGTCCGCAGGACCTCGGACTCGTCGGCCGGAGGCAGTTGCAGTACGACCTCTTCGACGCCCAGCTCCGCGTAGTGCGCCAGCTTGCCCGCGCTCGGCAGGACGGCGTACGGCACGATCTGAAGGCCCTCGGGGTCGCGGCCAGCCGCCTCCCAGACCGAGCGCAGCGCCGGCACCGACTCCGTGAGGCCGCGTCCGCCGATCGGCAGCCAGCCGTCCGCGTACTCCGCGATGTGCGCGAACAGCTTCGGTCCGGCCGCGCCGCCGACCAGAGTGCGGGGTCCGACCACCGGGCCGCGCGGCTTCTGGGTCGGCTTGGGGTGTGCGTGGCTCGCGCGCACCGACCCGAACTCGCCGTCGTACGCTGTCGGTTCCGCCGACCACAGGGCCCGCATCAGTGCCATCCGGTCCCGGCCGAGGTCACGCCTCGTACGCCACTCCACACCATGGTCGGCGGCCTCCTCGACGTTCCAGCCGAAGCCGACGCCGAGGGTGAAGCGCCCGCCGGAGAGGTGGTCGAGGGTCGCCGCCTGCTTGGCGAGGTCGATGGGGTCGCGCTGGGCGACGAGGGTGATGCCGGTGCCGAGGGTGAGGCGTTCGGTGACGGCGGCGGCCTGGCCGAGGGCGACGAAGGGGTCGAGCGTGCGGCCGTACTCGCGCGGCAGTTCGCCGCCCGCCGGGTACGGGGTGTCGCGGGAGACCGGGATGTGGGTGTGCTCGGGCAGATACAGGCCGTCGAACCCGCGCTGCTCCAGCTCGCGTGCGAGCCGTACCGGGGTGATCGTCTCGTCGGTGAGGAAAATCGTCGTGGCGATCCGCATATGCAGTCCCCTTCTTCTTGTCCAGCGCTGCGGCTGGTCGGCGACAAACGTATGTCGTACGGTGCCCTGGGCCGAGCGTTTCGGCCATCCCGGGGGAGGACGAACCGTGCGTATCGCCACCACTCTTCTGCTTGTCGGAGCCCTGTTGGGCGCACCGGCGGTGTCAGCGACTGCCATCGCCTCACCGCGTGTCACGACCCCGACCGTGTCGACCGACGCCGCCCAGGGCGCGGGGTCCGCCGTGCGGACCGCGCACGAGAACAAGACGGCCACAGTGGCGGATTCGACGGTCGCCAAGGACCGCAAGAAGAAGAAAAGGAAGAAGAAGAGCGGCTCTTCGGGTCTGGTGATCGCCCTCGTGCTGGTGATCCTGGTGCTACTGGTCATCGTGTTCATGGTGACGAAGTCCCGGCGCGGCACTAGCTGAGGCGCCCCGGCAGAGCGAGAACAGGACCTCATTTGGGGGGCCGACACTCACCGGCCCCCTTCCCTTGCACGGGAGTTCACGGCTCAATACCAGGGTCTCAGTGCACACCACTGTCCCTCTCGACCCCCTGGGAGCCGTCGGCATGACTGAAACCTCCGGACCAAGCGCGGGCAGATCGATGGGCAGGCGTGGACTGTTCGTGACGGGCGCGGCTGCCGCCGTTACGTTGGGAACTGTGAGCTTCGCGAATGCCGCGCCGCCCAGCAGCGGCGAGCAGACCAGGACCGTGCGCGGCACGCTGCCGCCCGGCGCCCCGGACTTCGTGTATCTACCGGTCGAAGTCCCGCGCGGGGTAAGGGAGATAGCCGTCTCTTACTCATACGAGAGAACACCCGTGCCGCCGGGCACCCAGGGCAACGCGCTGGACATCGGCGTCTTCGACGAGCGCGGAACCGACCTGGGCGGCCGGGGTTTCCGTGGCTGGTCGGGCGGCGCCCGCACGGCGTTCTTCATCCGCGCCGACGACGCGAGCCCCGGCTACATCCCGGGGCCCGTGCGCGCCGGTACCTGGAACATCGCGCTGGGCCCGTACACGGTCGCGCCCGAGGGTCTGCCGTACGTCGTCACCATCATCCTGCGGTACGGCGCGCCCGGCCGGACCCCCGAGGCGGTCTACCCGCCCGAGCGGGCCAAGGGGCGGGGCCGGGCCTGGTACCGGGGTGACTGCCATCTGCACTCCGTGTACTCGGACGGGGCGCGCACGCCCGCCGAGATCGCCGCGGCGGCCCGTGCCGCAGGGCTCGACTTCATCAACTCCAGTGAGCACAACACGCATTCGGCGCACCGCGCCTGGGCCGGCCTGTGGGGCGACGACCTGCTGATCCTGACCGGCGAGGAGGTCACCACCCGCAACGGCCATGTGCTGGCGGTCTCCGTGGAGCCGGGCACCTTCATCGACTGGCGCTATCGGGCCCGCGACAACCGCTTCGGCCACTACGCCCGCGAGATCCGCCGCGCCGGCGGTCTCGTCGTCCCGGCCCACCCGCATGCCACCTGCATCGGCTGCCACTGGAAATTCGGCTTCGGCGAGGCGGACGCGGTGGAGGTGTGGAACGGGCCGTACACCCCCGAGGACGAGATCTCGCTGGCCTCCTGGGACAACGCCCTGGTCGCTTCGGCCCGTTCGGGGCACACCTGGACCCCGGCGATGGGCAGCAGCGACGCGCACCGGGCACCGCAGGCGATCGGCCTGCCGCAGACCGTCGTACTCGCGGACGATCTGACGCGCGAGGCGATCCTGGACGGCATCCGGGCCGGTCACAGCTACATCGCGGAGTCCTCGTCGGTGTCCGTGACCTTCTCGGCGGCGAGCGGGCGCGGCAAGCACGCGGGCATCGGCGAGCGCCTGCGCGCCGACTCCGACACCCCGGTCACGATCCGCCTGGAGGTCACCGGGGCACCCGGCTGCACCACGCGCTTCGTCACCGACCAGGGCACCCTCCACACGACGACGCTGCCGACGTCCGGGACGGGCACGGTGGAGTGGCGCACGACGCCCTCGTACGCGACGTACGTACGGGCGGAGGTCCGGCACCCGGCGACGGTCCCGGGGCTGCCGGGGGCGCTGGCGGCCATGACGAATCCGGTGTTCCTGGGGTCGGGCCGGGGGAACTGAGCCACGGCCGCGGCGGATGGCGGGTCGGCCCACCGGGGACCGGCGGGGTGGGTGACCTCTGGGTACGGTGGAGAGCCGCCGCGCCACGAGGCCGGCGCGCGCCCGACCCCCTCCGCCGAAAGGCCCGGCCGCTCATCATGATCTTCATCGCCGTCAAGTTCACCGTCCGCCCCGATCGCGCGGACGACTGGCTCACGCTGGTCGACGACTTCACGCAGGCGACCCGCGCCGAGGCGGGCAACCTCTTCTACGAGTGGTCGCGCAGCGTCGACGACCCGAACCAGTTCGTGCTGATCGAGGCGTTCGCCGACGCGGAAGCGGGCGAACGCCACGTGAAGTCGGACCATTTCAAGGCGGGTATCGAGTCGATGGCCGACGCCGTCGCCCGTACGCCGGAGATCATCAATGTCGAGATCCCCGGTCAGGACGGCTGGTCGGCCATGACCGAACTCACCCCTCGCACACCTGCATAAGAAACAAGAACCGGCTCAAGCATCTGCCTTGGGCTGGGACGGGGCCTGCGACAGTGACCTGCCCGCGGAATCGCGCAGCTGCTCGTTCATCCGCTGGGCCTCTTCGAGCTGGTCTTCCAGGATGACGATGCGGCAGGCCGCCTCGACCGGGGTGCCCCCGTCGACGAGCTCGCGGGCGCGCGCGGCGATACGCAGCTGGTAGCGGGAGTAGCGGCGGTGGCCGCCTTCCGAGCGCAGCGGGGTGATGAGCCGGGCCTCACCGATCGCGCGCAGAAAAGCAGGGGTCGTGCCAAGCATCTCGGCGGCCCGGCCCATGGTGTAGGCGGGGTAGTCGTCGTCGTCGAAACGTGCTTGCGGACTGGAATGTTTTTCTGCGGTCACTGCCACCTCGTCAACCTAGTCAACCTGGTCCAACTGCCTGACCAAACGCGTCGAGGGACCCTGGTGCCGCATGGCACCAGGGTCCCGAGGAATCAACACCATCTACCGGCTATTGCTGCGCCGGTGCTTTGTTTCCGCGTCTTCGCCCAGATGGGCGGGGATGCGGGGATCGCGAATGCGTAACCGGGGACCACCTTCCAATCCGGGGCCTGCGGCACCCGAGCGGACTGCTCGTCGCTCGGGCGATCCTGATGGCGTCTGCCTCCTTGCTCCTGCTCCTGATCAACAACCTGTCGTACTGCTGGAACTGCGGGACTGCTCGCGGCCCCTGTGAGCCGCCGGCCCGGCAACCAGCGCCAGGACCCCCGCATGCGTCCGGCCCTGCCACTCCACTGCCGTGCCACAATCCGCCCCTGTGGGCCGTCCGGCCCGGCAACCAGCGTGAGGACCCTGCGTACTCCGGCCCTTACGCTCCGCTGCCGTGCCACAACTCGCTTGAACCTGCATACGCGGCGGTTCACACCTGCTCGTTCCCGCCGCGCCTCACTTGCTGTCTTGGCTACGAGCAAAACCCTAGCCCCAAGAAACGGCGATGTCTACAACAGTCATGACAGATTTCTTTCACGCCCAAACACCGGAGGTCTGACACCCGTGCGCAGCGGAAAGTGCACCGGAAATGTGCCGCCGATGTGCCGCCGAGTGTCTGAACGCCGCATGAGGGGGCAGGATCTCAGTTCTGCAAACCGTTACAACCGATACAGGTGGGGTGTAGACGTATGAACGGCACGAAGATCACCAACGCGTTGGCCCCACATCGGGCGAAGTCCGGGGGATCCCACGCGTCCGACATCAGCCGGGCCCGCGACACGGCCCACTCCTTCGCGGACGGCCTCGACCTGGCGCCGGGCTCCTGCGTGGCGGACGATCTCGTCCTGGTGGTGTCCGAGCTGGTCACCAACGCCCTGCGGCACGGCGGCGGCCGGTACCGCCTCGAAATGACCGCGAGCCCCCATGTGGTGACCGTCGCGGTCAGCGACCCCAGCCCCGCTCACCCCCGCGAGCGCACCCCGGACCTGGACGGCGGCGGCGGCGGCTTCGGCTGGCACATGGTCCGCCGGATCGCTCGCACGGTATGGATCACCGCGGGCCCGGCCCCGGGCAAGACGGTCCACGCCGCCTTCGCACGATAGCCGGACCCTCGGGCGGACAGCTCAGTCCGCGACGACCAGCGCCGGGGTCTCCTTGGTCAGGACCTCGCCACGGAAGAACGCCGGGCTGCGGCGCTGCATCGCCAGCATGATCAGGACGCCGAGCAGCAGCAGACCCACCGCGATGACGAAGACCGAGCCGACACCGAAGACAGCGGAGCCGCTGCCGTAGGCCGGGTCCCACATGTCGTACAGCGTCTTGCCGAACACCGCGGTGAGGAGCGTGCCGCCGAGGGCCGGGCACAGGCCCTTGAAGACGAAGTCACGGGCCGAGAGCAGCAGTTCGTGGCGGAAGTACCAGACGCAGGCGAACGCGGTCAGCGCGTAGTAGAAGCAGATCATGAGGCCGAGCGCGTAGATCGTGTCGACCAGGACGTGCTCGCTGACCAGGGTCATCACCGTGTAGAAGACGCCGGTCGCGACGCCCGCGACGACCGTGGCGAGACCCGGGGTCTTGAAGCGCGGGTGCACCCGCGAGAAGGAGCTGGGCAGGGCCTCGTACGCCGACATCGCCAGGACCGTGCGGGCCACCGGGATGAACGTCGTCTGGAGGCTGGCCACGGCCGACGCGAGAACCGCGACGAAGAGCAGGATGCCGAGCCCGGGGCCCATCACCGGGCCGGCCAGCGCGGCGAAGACGTTGTCGGAGGTCTCCGGGTTGGCGAGGCCGAGACCGGTGTCGCCGGAGCCGACGACCAGCTGGGCGGCGATGGCGGTGGCCAGGTAGGTGCCGACGAGCACGGCCATGGTGACGAGGGCGGCGCGGCCGGGCGTCTTGGCGCTGCCCGTGGTCTCCTCGTTGGCCGTCAGGCAGGCGTCCCAGCCCCAGTAGACGAAGATCGCCAGGGAGAGCCCGGCGGTGAAGGCCGAGAAGGACTGGATCGCGAACGGGTTCAGCCAGGACCAGGAGAAGTCGAGCGAGGTCGCGGCGAAGTCGCCGCTGCCGACCTTCTGGAAGGCCATCGTCACGAAGACGGCCAGGACCACCAGCTGGAGGCCCACCAGCGCGTACTGCACGCCCTTCGTCGCGGTCATGCCGCGGTAGCTGATCGCGGTGGCGACGGCGATCAGGGCGAGGCAGGTGACGATGTGGACGGCCTTGCTGTCGTCCAGGGCGGCGATCGAGGCGTTGCCGCTGATCTCCCCCGCGAGCAGCCAGAAGTACGAGGTGGCCACACCCGCGAGGTTCGACAGGACGATGATCGTCGCGATGACCAGGCCCCAGCCGCACATCCAGCCCAGCCGCGGGCCGAACGCCTTCACCGTCCAGGTGAAGGAGGTGCCGCAGTCCGGCATGGCGCGGTTGAGCTCGCGGTAGGCGAAGGCGACCAGCAGCATCGGCAGGAAACCGGCCAGGAAGACCGCGGGCATCTGGACGCCGACCTCGCCGGCCGTGGAGCCGAGGGTCGAGGTGAGGCAGTAGACGGGGGCCACGGTGGAGATGCCGATGACCGCGCTGCCCATCAGGCCGACGCTGTCGCCGCCGAGGCCCTTGTCGCGCACGCCGCCGACGTCGCCCGTGACGTTGACGCCCCTTACCTTGTCTCCGGCCTGCGGCCGGGCTTCCAGCTGAGTCATGAACGCGACGTTAACGGGTGCGCTTTCCACATCCGGAGGTCAGCGCTCCATCTGAAGATCCTTGTATTGGGCGGTAATTCACGAGCTGTTCAGTGCAAATTGAAGGCCTAGGGTGAATCAGAGGCGGTCATTACCAGGCCGTGGAGGAAACTTCCGAAGTGCGGAAATCGCAACCCTGTCCGATATGCCCGTATTAAAAGTTTCCCATCACGATGTGACACGGGTCAACCGGGCCAGACGAGCGACTGGATCTCGCTGTACGCGTGCAGCGCGTACGAGCCGACGTCGCGCCCCACTCCGCTCTTCTTGAAGCCGCCGAACGGCGCCTCCATGTTGCGCCCGATGGTGTTGATCCCGACCCCGCCCGCGCGCAGCCGCCCGGCCACCCGGAACGCCCTGGCCACATCCCCCGACCAGACGTAGTCGAGCAGCCCGTACGCGCTGTCCTCGGCCAGGGCGATGCCCTCCTCCTCCTCGTCGAAGGGGACGACGACCACGACCGGGCCGAAGATCTCCTCGCGGACGACGCGCATGTCGTTCGTACAGTCCGCGAACAGGGTCGGGGCGACGTAGAAGCCCCGGTCGAGTGCGGGGCGCTCGCCGCCCGCCACCAGCCTGGCGCCCTCCTTCTTGCCCAGCTCGACGTACGACTCGATGCGGTCGCGGTGGGCGGCCGAGATGACCGGGCCGACCACCGTGCCCCGCTGTGTCGGGTCGCCGACCGCGAGGTGGCCGAGGTACTCGGTGAGCTTCTCGACCAGCCGGTCGTGGATCCCGCGCTGTGCGATCACCCGCGTCGGGGCGGTGCAGATCTGCCCGCTGTAGAAGGAGAACGTCGTACCGATCCCCAGGACCGCCGAGTCCAGGTCCGCGTCGTCGAAGACGAGCGCCGCGCCTTTGCCGCCGAGCTCCATCAGTTGCCGCTTCATGCCGCGCCCGCAGACCTCCGCGATGCGCCGGCCAACCGCTGTGGAGCCGGTGAAGCTGACCATGTCGACGTCCGGCGAGTCGACGGCGGCCTCGCCGACGGCCGGTGCGGAGCCCGTCACCACGTTCACCACACCCGCCGGCACCCCGGCCTCCTCCAGCGCCTCCGCCATCCGGTAGACCGACAGCGGATCCTGCGGGGCGGGCTTGACCACGACCGTGTTGCCCATGGCCAGCGCGGGCGCGACCTTGCCCGCCGGGTTGGCCCAGGGGTTGTTGTACGAGGTGATGCAGGTGACCACTCCCACCGGGCGGCGCACGGCCACGGCCCCCAGCACACCCGCTCTGCCCATCGGGCCGGCCTCGTTGATCTGCGGCGGCAGCGGCGTCTCGACGGGCTCAAGGGCTCCGCGCGCGTACCGCCGGAAGCGGGCGATGCCCACCCCGACCTGCATGCCGCGGGCGATGCCGGTCGGCGCGCCGCTCTCCCGCTGGGCCAGGCGCGCGTGAGGCTCGAACTCCCGCTGCATCACATCGGCGGCCCGGTCGAGGATCGCGGCCCGCTCCTCGGGCGTCGTACGCGACCAGCCGGCGAAGGCGTCCCTGGCGCAGGCCGTGGCCGCGTACACCTGCTCGCGGCTCGCCTCGGGGGCCCGACCGACGGTCTCCTCGGTGGCCGGGTCGATCACCTCGTAGTGGCCGCCGCCCGGCTCCACCCACTCACCGCCGATGAACAGCCGCTGTTCTGCGCCCACTTGGCGTCCCACTTCCCCTGCGCTCACTTGGTGCTCACCGTCCGGGTGTCGCGGCCCGAGCGCAGGACCGTGCCGGGCACCGCGCCCGTCACCTGGTCGTCGCGGATCGTCTCCACGCCGTTGACGCGCACCGACACGACGCCGATCGCCTTCGCGTCCAGCCGGGGGCTGTCGCCCGGCAGGTCATGCACGAGCGTGGCCGGGCCCGCCTCGATCCGCTCAGGGTCGAAGAGGACGAGGTCGGCGTGGAAGCCCTCCACGATCCGGCCGCGCTCACGCAGCCCGAAGAGCTGCGCCGGGTCGTCGGTCAGCATCTTCACGGCCTGCTCCAGCGTCACCAGCTTGCGGCCGCGCAGACAGTCGCCGAGGAATCGGGTGGTGTACGGCGCCCCGCACATCCGGTCCAGATGCGCGCCCGCGTCGGAGCCGCCGAGCAGTACGTCCTCGTGCTCCCAGGTCTCGCGGCGCAGCTCCCAGGACGCGGGGTCGTTGTCGGTCGGCATCGGCCAAAGGACCGTACGCAGCTCGTCGTTGGCGCTGATCTCGATGAGGCAGTGGAAGGGGTCCTGGCCGCGTTCGGCGGCGATGTCGTTGACGACCCGGCCACTGAGGCCCTCGTTCTCCTTGGAGTACGTGTCCCCGATGACGTAACGACCGAAGTTGGCGAGCCGTCGGAAGACACCGGCTTCCTTGCTGTTGGCGCGGCGCAGCATCTCGGCGCGGGTGTCGGCGTCCCGCAGCTTCTCGATCCGCTCCGGCACGGGCAGGCTGAGGATGTCGCCCCAGCCGGGGATCAGGTTCAGGGCGCAGAAGGTGCCGAGCGACATGTTCATGGGGGTGAGGATGGGCATGGTGAGGGCGACGACCCGGCCGCCCGCCTTGCGTGCCCGCTCGCTCGCGACGAGCTGGCGGGGCACCCGCTCCGGCACGGACGCGTCGATGGTCAGGACGTTCCAGTTGAGGGGACGGCCGGCCGCGGCGCTCATCTCCACGAAGAGGTCGATCTCAGCGTCGGCGAACTGGTCCAGGCAGCCCGCGACGATCGCTTCGAGCTGGGTGCCCTCGTGCTCGGCGACGGCGCGGGACAGGGCCAGCAGCTCCTCGGGCTTGGCGTGCCGGGAGGCGACGGGCTGCCCGTCGCCGTCGGAGTGGGTGGAGGACTGCGTGGTGGACAGCCCCCAGGCCCCGGCGGTCATCGCGTCATGGAACAGCCGCAGCATGTCCGCCATTTGCTGCTCGGTGGGCTGCCCGCCGACGGCGTCGGCGCCCATGACATGGCGGCGCAGGGCGCAGTGGCCGACCATGAAGCCCGCGTTGACGGCGATGCGGCCTTCGAGGGCGTCGAGGTATTCGCCGAAGGTGTGCCAGTTCCAGGGCGCTCCCTCTTCGAGCGCGACGAGGGACATGCCCTCGACCTTGCTCATCATGCGGCGCGTGTAGTCGGCGTCCTCGGGACGCTCGGGGTTGAGCGGCGCGAGAGTGAAGCCGCAGTTGCCACCGGCGACGGTGGTGACGCCGTGGTTGAGGGACGGGGTGGCGTACGGGTCCCAGAAGAGCTGGGCGTCGTAGTGCGTGTGCGGGTCCACGAAGCCGGGGGCGAGGATCAGGCCGGTGGCGTCCTCGGTGCTGCGGGCGGGTTCGGTGAGGGTGCCTTCGGGGGCGACGACGGCGATACGGCCGTCCCGTATGCCGAGGTCTGCGACGTACCGGGGGCCACCGGTGCCGTCGACGACGGTCGCCGAGCGTATGAGGTGGTCGAGCATGGGGTGGATCCCTTCTGGGGGTGAGGGTGGGGACGTCGCGGGGTGGGTGCGGGGTGTGGGGCGTGGGTGGGTGCGGGGTGCAGGGCGTGGGTGGGTGCGGGTGCGGTGCGGCGCTGTTCCCTACCCGCCCCTTCCCGAAACTGGGGGGCGAGCCCCCAGGCCCCCGGGACGCCCTTCGCGCGTGTCCTCGAACGCCGGACAGGCTGAAAACCCTGCCCATTTCAGCCTGTCCGGCGTTTGAGGACGGGGGTCTGGGGCGGAGCCCCGGTTCAGGAAGGGGCGGGGTGGGGGACAAGCCAGCCGCAGGCGCCCCACCCGCACCGCGCCCGCGAGCCCCCGGCCCGCTCAGCTACCCGCCGCCTGGCGGAACCTCGTCGTCCGATGCACCGGATCCGTGTCGATCTTCGGGATGACATGCTCCCCGATCAGCCGGATCGTGTTCTTCGTGTCCTCCGGCGACACCCCGATCGGCAGCCCGAACGACAGCTGATCCGCGCCCGCCTGCTCCCACCGCTCGCACTGCTGGTGCACCTCGTCGGGGTCACCGCAGATCATCAGCTCCTCGGCGATGAGCAGCTCAATGATCTCCTCGCTGTACTCCGGCAGCAGTTCGGGCCACTGCGGAATGCCCTCGGGCCGCGGGAACGTGTCGTGGTAGCGGAAGAGCAGCGACTGAAGGTAGTTGAGGCCACCGCCGACCGCGATCTCGACCGCCTTCTTGTGCGTCTCCGCGCAGATCGCCGTGGACGTCACCATCACGTTGTCGTTGACGAAGTCACCGATCGGCTCCGCGTCCTTGACCGCGTTCTTGTACGACTCGACGACCCACTCCATGTCGGAGACCTTCTGCACGCTGAAGCCGAGGACCCCGAGGCCCTTCTTCCCGGCCATCGCGTACGAGGAGGGGGACCCGGCGGCGTACCACATACCCGGGTGCGACTTCCCGTACGGCTTGGGCAGGACCTTGCGCGGCGGCAGCGACCAGTGCTTGCCCTGGAAGCCGACGTACTCGTCCTGGAGCCACATCTTGGGGAACTCGGCGATCGTCTCTTCCCAGATTTCCTTGGTGCCGTTCATGTCGGTCATGCCCGGCATGAAGCCAAGGATCTCGTGGCTGCCCGCACCCCGTCCCGAGCCGAACTCGAAGCGCCCCTCGGAGAGGTGGTCGAGCATGGCGACCTTTTCGGCCACCTTCACGGGGTGGTTGACGGGGGCGAGCGGGTTGAAGATGCCGGAGCCCAGGTGGATCCGGTCGGTGGCGTGCGCGAGGTATCCGAGGAACACGTCGTTCGCCGAGAGGTGCGAGTACTCCTCCAGGAAGTGGTGCTCGGACGCCCAGGCGTACTTGAAGCCGGACTTGTCCGCCTCGATGACGTACTCGGTCTCCTCGATCAGAGCCTTGTGCTCCGCCTCGGGGTCGACCTTGGCACGTGCGGCGGGCACGTACCCCTGCACAAAGAGCCCGAATTCCAAGGAGGTTCACCATCCCTTAGTTGGTCCGACGAGCGTCGGCGCCGAGCTGGTCTGACGGATCGTCAGATTACGATGAGGTCGACTGTTCCACTGCCCGCACGGACCGTCAATAGCTGACGCTTCGTCAGGAAAGTTCAAGAGAGGTCGGGGGAGGCCGGGGGAGGTCAGAGGACACTCACGCCGGCCAGCCAGCCGCCGTCGATGACGAAGGGCTGGCCCGTGATGTACGAGGAGTCGTCGCCGGTCAGGAACAGCGCCAGCGCCGCCACCTCCTGCGGTTGCCCGACCCGCCCCAGCGGCACCAGCTTCTTGTACAGCTTGTCCAGACCGGCGGCCGACTCGACGGGGTCGGCCGTGGGGTCCAGCAGCGCGGGGTTGCTCATCGCGGTGTCCACCGCTCCCGGGCACACCGCGTTGACCCGGATCTTCTTGGCCGCCAGCTCCACCGCCGCGACCCGGGTCAGCCCCAGGATGGCGTGCTTGGTCGCGGCGTACGCGCCGACGTAGGCCATGCCCGTGAGCGCCGTGTACGAGGCGGTGTTGACTATCGTGCCGCCGCCGGCCGCCTCGATCTCGGGGGCGACGGTCTTGATGCCGAGGAACGCACCGACCTGGTTGACCTGGACGACCTGCATGAACTCCTCCAGCGGCGTGGAGAGCAGCTCGTTGAAGCGCAGGATGCCCGCGTTGTTGACCAAGCCGTCGATCTTCCCGAAGGCGTCCTTCCCGGCGGCGACGGCGGCCTGCCAGTCCGCCTCCTGGCTCACGTCCAGGTGGACGTACTTCGCGGACTCCGGGCCCAGCTCCTTGGCGAGCGCCCCGCCCTGGTCGTCGAGCACATCGCCGAGCAGCACCTTCGCGCCCTCGGCGGCGAACAGCCGCGCCTCCTGCTCGCCCTGCCCGCGTGCGGCGCCCGAGATGACGACGACGCGCCCTTCCAGCTTCCCCATGCCGTACTCCTTAGGTATTGAGGTGCGGAGCCACTTCGGCGCCGAACGCCGCCATCTGGTCGGTGAGTTCGGTGCGGTCGCGGCTGCGGAAGCGCACCTGGATCTGGTCCACGCCCAGCGCGCCGTACGCGCGCAGCGATTCCGCCACGGCGTCGGGCTTCCCGGTCACCGTGCGGCGCCCGACGGACCAGGACGCCTCGCCCACGTACAGCGGCTCGGTGATCGCGCCGACGGTGATCGGGTCCTCCACCCCGGCTTCGTCGCGCAGCCGCTTGAGCCGGGCGATCTGGTCGGGCAGCTTGGCCCGCGAGTCGCCCTGCGGGAGCCAGCCGTCGCCCCGGACCGCGGCCCGGCGCACAGCGGCCGGCGAGGAGCCGCCGACCCACACGGGGATGCGCGCCTGCGTGGGCCTGGGCTTCTGCCCAAGCCCGCTGAAGGAGAACCGCTTCCCGGCGAACTCCGGGTACTCGTCGGGCCCCAGCGCCACCCTGAGCGCGTCGATCGTCTCGTCCAGTACGCCGCCACGGCCAGGAAAGTCGGCCCCGAGCACGGCGAATTCCTCTTGGACGTGCCCGGCCCCGACCCCGAGGACCAGCCGGCCGCCGGAGAGGTGGTCAAGTGTCGCGTACTGCTTGGCGGAGGCGAGCGGGTGGCGCAGCCCGACCACGGCGACATGGCTGAGCAGCAGGACCCGCTCGGTGACCGCGGCGAGGTAGGAGAGGGTGGCGACGGGGTCGTACCAGATTGTGCTCATCGCGTCGGCGAGGCGGCGCGGGATCGCGACGTGCTCGCAGCTCGCGATGTAGGCGAAGCCGGACCGGTCGGCGGTGCGGGCGATCTCGGCGAGGTCCTCGGGGCCCGCCTGCGCCTCCCAGCCTTCCGCGTACATGGTGCTCTGCGACTGGATCGGGAGCTGCATCCCGTACGACAGCCGCCCTTCGGGCAGGACTCGGACCATGAGGACCCCTCCGGCGACTTGACCTGACGACTCGCCATACTCGTACCTGACGATCCGTCAGACAAGGGGCGCGGCGGCCCCATCTTTCGCCGACCGCGCGCGGTTAGAGACAGCGCGCGGCGTGACCTACCCGGTCCGGGCCTCGGACCCGCCACAGACGCGGGCCTGCTCGTCGAGCCACACGCTCTGCCCGCCGCCGCACTCCACGGTCAACCCGAACCGCTCGTATCCGGGCTGCCCCTCCCCCTCCCACCACCGGTACGCCGCCTCCACCTCGTCCCACAGCCGCCGCGCCCCGGACTGGTACACGTCGGCCGCCGCCTCGCCGTCGCGGAAAACGACCACCGCCCACGACCGGTCACCGGGCCCGAGCCCGTAGAACCACACGGGCCGCATACCGTTCCGCTTCTCGGCGACCACGTGCCGGCAGTCCGGGACACGCAGCCCGATCGCGAAGGACGTCACCCCGAAGGGCCCGGTCACCAGCTGGGCCTCCGTCAGGCTCGTGGTCGACGGTTCGGCGGCGCCCGTCCCTTCCTCCGGCACGTACGCCGAGTGCCCCGCCCACTCAAGCCGCCGACCGCGCAGCTTCATGAACTCCACCGGCCGCGTGAAGCGCCCGCACGCGCTCCGCCCGTCCCCCGCCACCACCAGCCGCGCCACCGCGTCGAGGTGACTGAAATGGGTCCCCCACGGAGCCACGATCACCGCGCACGGCTGGGCCTGCTCCACCCATCCGTACGGGATCTCCCGCAGCCCGACGGTGGCGATGATCCGGTCGTACGGAGCCCCTGCCCCGCACCCGTGGACCCCGTCCGCCGTGACAACCTCCACCGGCGCCGGCAGCCGGGCACGCGCGGCAGCAGCCACCGCGGGGTCGACCTCCACGGTGGTGACCCGGCCCGTCCGCCCGACGCGGTGCGCGAGGAGCGCCGCGTTCCAGCCCGTACCGGTGCCGATTGCCGATGCTCATCGGTTCACCTTTCCTCAAGGAGAGTTGTGCGCGCACGGTCTTGCCCCGGTGCTCGCGCGGAAACCAGCTGAGGACGCCGCCGAGGGCACGGATCACGTGCAGGCCGCGCCCGGACTCGGCGGTGTCGTCGGCAGTTGCGTCGGCATGGGCGACTTTGCCGGACCGGGGAAAGTCCCGTACGGGATCGGATACGTCGATCAGCAGGGCACCGTCGTCCAGAACGGCCAGCCGAAGCCAGAGGTGATGGCCGTACCTGCGCCCGTGCCGCACCGCGTTGGTGACCAGCTCGGAGGCGATGAGGGCCGCGTCCTGCACGTCACCGGGCCACCGCCACAGGGTGAGGTTGCGGCGGACGTGGATGCGGGCGAGGGGGACGGACCCGTCGACCATGGTGTAGCCCATCGACCACTCCAGGACTACGGCCGGAGCGACTGTCTGCGTGTCCACGGCGACTCCTCCGTTTCGGTCACCCCTTGCGATGACCTGTGCACGAAGAGGGAACACTCGGAGCGTCGCTGCGGGTACCGTCAAAGAGGTACGCGACCGTGAAAGCCGTGAACGCCTCCGGGAGTTGAGCAATGGCATCCAGTGCGCGCGAGCCGAACCATCACCTCGACAGCCTGCTCGAAGAAGCCCGATGGTCCCGGACGAAGTTCGCGCACGCGGTGAACCGCGTGGGCACGGAAGCCGGGCTCGACGTGCGCTACGACCGCACGGCGGTCGCCCACTGGATCGCCGGGACCGCTCCCAGGCCCGAAGTGCGGGCAGTGATCGTGGAGACGCTGGCGCGCAGACTGGGGCGGCCGGTGACACATGCGGAGGCAGGACTCACCCCGGCGGCCCCGGAGCGGGGCGACACGGTGGAGGAGCTCATCGACACGGGGCGGTCCGACATGGACCCGTCACGCCGTGGGGTACTGACGGCGGGCGTGTACTCGGCTGCACTCGCCGTGCCGCTGTACGGGGAGCCCGGCATGCCGCCGGCCGGCGAAGACACCAGGAACGCACCGCCGACGCGGCGCACGGCCCGTATCGGAGCCGGTGAGGTCGCCACCGTGCGGACCATGACCGACCGGATCGCCGACATCCTCGACGAGTTGGGCGGCGGCCACGCCCGGCCGATGGCGGCGGCGTTCCTCGTGAACACGGTCGGCCCGTACCTGCGGGCGTCCGCCACCGAAGCGGTGCACAAGGACATGCTGTCGGCGGCGTCCGACCTCGTGTACCTGACCGGGTGGATGGCGATGTACGAGAGGGCCCACGGACTGGGCCAGAGCTACTACAGCAAGGCGCTCCGGCTCGCGGGTGAGGCCGAGGACCACGTCACGTACTGCCGCACCCTGCGCGGCATGAGCCTCCAAGCCTCGCATCTGCGCTACGGAGCGAAGGCGTTGGAGCTGGCCGACGCGGCGGCGGAAGCGAGCCCACAGGCGGGGCCGCGCCTGGTGGCGTTCCTGCGCGGGCAGCAGGCGCACGCCTCCGCGATGACCGGCGACCGCACCCGGGCGCTGGACCGGCTGCGGGAGGCGGAGGCGGCCCTGTCGCGCGCGGACTCACGCCGCGAGTCCATCGGCGGATACGACAAGACCGCGTACCTCTTCCATGTCGCGCACGTGCGTTACGAGTTCAGGGACCTGCCCGGCTCGATCAAGGCGCTCCAGGAGTCCATCAAGGCCCAGCCCCAGCAGGAGCGGCAGGGCCGACTGCACGCGACGGCCGTCCTCGCGCAACGGCAGTTCGAGCACGGGCACCTGGACGAGGCGTGCGCCACCTGGACCGCGTTCCTCGACTGCTACGCCGACCTGTCGACCGCGCGCGGCGACGAGCACTACGAGACCATGCTCCGCCGCGTCCGCCCACACGCGAAGGCCCGCTCCGTACGCGGCCTGGTGGACAGGGCGTACCAGGTGGCGGAACTGAAAGGATGAACGTGTCACAGACCGAAGCCTGTGGGGCTCGGAAATTCATCGCCGCACGTCAGCCCGGGACAACGCGCGCCAACAGCTACAACGCCGAGGACCCGGCCCACAGCCCGTCCGGGGTCAGCCCGAGCAGATCGATCGCGTTGCCGCGCACGATCCGGTCCACCACATCCGGCGCCAGGTGACCCATCTGCTCCTCGCCGACCTCCTTGGAATTGGGCCAAGTGGAGTCGGAGTGCGGGTAGTCCGTCTCGTACAGGACGTTGCCGACGCCGATCGAGTCGAGGTTCTGCAGGCCGAACGCGTCGTCGAAGAAGCAGCCGTACACATGCCCCGCGAACAGCTCCGACGGCGGTCGCAGCACCTTGTCCGCCACCCCGCCCCAGCCTCGGTTCTCCTCCCACACCACGTCCGCGCGCTCCAGGATGTACGGGATCCAGCCGATCTGCCCCTCCGCGTACATGATCCGCAGGTTGGGGAAGCGCTCGAACTTGCCGCTCATCAGCCAGTCGACCATCGAGAAGCAGCAGTTGGCGAAGGTGATCGTGGAGCCCACGGCGGGCGGCGCGTCGGCCGAAGTCGACGGCATCTTCGACGAGGACCCGATGTGCATCGCGATCACCGTGCCGGTCTCGTCGCACGCCCGCAGGAACGGGTCCCACTCGTCGGTGTGGATGGACGGGAGCCCCAGGTGCGGGGGGATCTCGGAGAACGCGACCGCCCGCACGCCGCGCGCCGCGTTCCTGCGCACCTCGGCCGCCGCGAGCTCCGCGTCCCACAGCGGGACCAGCGTGAGCGGGATCAGCCGGCCGTGCGCGTCGGGGCCGCACCACTCGTCGACCATCCAGTCGTTGTACGCCCGCACCCCGAGCAGGCCCAGTTCGCGGTCCTTGGCCTCGGTGAAGGTCTGGCCGCAGAAGCGCGGGAAGGTCGGGAAGCACAGGGCGGACTGGACATGGTTCACGTCCATGTCGGCGAGGCGCTCGGGGACGGAGAAGGACCCCCGCCGCATCTGCTCGAACGTGATGACTTCGAGCTTGATCTCGTCGCGGTCGTAGCCGACCGCGGTGTCGAGGCGGGTGAGCGGCCGGTGCAGGTCCTCGTACACCCACCAGTCGCCTATCGGCCCTTCGTCGCCCTTGGCCCCCATCACCGGGGCGAACTTTCCGCCCATGAAGGTCATTTCCTTCAAAGGTGCGCGTACCACCCTCGGGGCGATGTCCTTGTACTTGGACGGGAGCCGGTCCCGCCAGACGTTGGGGGGCTCAACCGTGTGGTCGTCCACCGAGATTATCTTCGGGAAGGTCTCCATGTGAACCACGGTAGCGTCGATCTGACGATCCGTCAGCTACCTGGCGGCGGACAGCTCGGTTCCGGTGCTGACGCAACCGCCACGGACAAGGCAAACTGACCCTTGCGACCGGGCGGTAACGGCAGGGGGAGCGCTATGGACGACATACCTCGGACACCGGGGAAGCGAAGTCCCGACCCCGGCCGAAGGACCGGCACGGGAGGCTCGGAGACCGGCTCCGCCCTGCGCTTCGGCGTACTGGGCCCGGTCCGCGCCTGGCGGGGCGAGGAGCTGCTCAACACCGGATCGCCGCAGCAGCGCGCGCTGCTCGCGGCCCTGCTGCTGCGCGAGGGGCGGACCGCGACCGCGTCCGAGCTGATCGACGCACTGTGGGGCGATGAGCCGCCGTCACAGGCGCTGGCCGCAGTACGGACGTACGCCTCACGGCTGCGCAAGGTGCTGGACCCGAGCGTCCTGGTCAGCGAGGCCGGCGGGTACGCGATCCGGGCGGACGCCGACACCCTGGACCTGGCGGTCGCGCAGGTCCTGGCCGCCGACGCCGAGAAGGCCCGCAACTCCGGCGACCGGTGCGGAGCGCGCACCCTGCTCAACGAGGCGCTCGCGCTGTGGGACGGCGAACCGCTGGCCTCGGTCCCGGGCCCGTACGCCGAGACCCAGCGCACCCGGCTCGCCGAATGGCGTCTCCAGCTCGTCGAGACCCGCCTGGACCTGGACCTGGAGGTCGGCTGCCACGCGGAGGCCATCTCGGAGCTGACCGCGCTGACCGCGGCGCACACCCTGCGCGAGCGACTGCGCGAGCTGCTGATGCTCGCGCTGTACCGCAGCGGGCGGCAGGCGGAGGCCCTCGCGGTGTACGCCGACACACGCCGCCTGCTGGCCGACGAGCTGGGCGTGGACCCCCGCCCCGAGCTGGCCGCGCTCCAGCAACGCATCCTGGAGGCCGACGCCGACCTGGCCCGCCCCGTGGAGCCGCCGCCGTCCGCGGCCCCGGCCGTCGTGCGACCCGCCCAACTGCCGGCCACCGTGCCGGACTTCACCGGCCGATCCTCGTTCGTCACCGAACTCGGCGACCGGCTCGCCGCCGCGGAGTCCAGCGTCATGGCGGTCTCCGCCCTGGCCGGCATCGGCGGCGTGGGCAAGACGACCCTCGCGGTGCACGTCGCGCACGCGGCCCGCCCACACTTCCCCGACGGCCAGCTGTACGTCGACCTCCAGGGCGCGGGCTCGCGCTCCGCCGAGCCCGAAACGGTCCTCGGCTCGTTCCTGCGCGCGCTGGGCACGCCCGACCCGGCCATCCCCGACACCCTCGACGAGCGCGCCGCCCTCTACCGCTCGACGCTGGACGGCCGCCGCATCCTGGTCCTGCTCGACAATGCCCGCGACGCCGCGCAGATCCGTCCCCTGCTGCCCGGCACGACCGGTTCGGCGGTGCTGGTGACGAGCCGGACGCGCATGGTCGACCTGGCCGGGGCGCACCTCATCGACCTCGATGTGATGTCCCCGGACGAAGCCCTCCAGCTCTTCACGAGGATCGTCGGCGCGGAGCGCGTCCGGTCCGAGCGCGAGGCCGCCCTCGATGTCGTGGGCGCCTGCGGCTTCCTCCCGCTGGCCATCCGCATCGCGGCCTCCCGGCTGGCGGCCCGCCGCACTTGGACGGTCTCGGTGCTGGCGGCGAAGCTCGCGGACGAGCGCCGCCGCCTCGACGAGCTCCAGGCGGGCGATCTCGCCGTCAAGGCCACCTTCGAGCTGGGCTACGGCCAGCTGGAGCCGCAGCAGGCCCGCGCGTTCCGGCTGCTCGGCCTGGCGGACGGCCCTGACATGTCACTGGCGGCGGCAGCGGCCGTGATCGACCGGTCCCTCCAGGACACGGAGGATCTCCTCGAATCCCTGGTCGACACGTCCCTGCTGGAGTCGGCGGCACCCGGCCGCTACCGCTACCACGACCTCGTACGGCTCTACGCGCGCTCCTGCGCGGAACGCGACGAGCCGGCACCGGGCGGGCGGGACGCGGCGATGTCCCGGCTGCTCGGCTTCTACCTGGCGACGGCGGCGGCGGTGTACGCGCTGGAGCGGCCGGGAGACCGGCTGGTGGACCACCTGGAGACCGCCCACTACCCGGGCCTGCACTTCACCGACGGGCACGCGGCCGTGGACTGGCTCTACATCGAGGCCAATTGCCTGCTGGCCTGCGTCCGGCAGGCCGCCACGGGCCACACCCTCAGGCGCGCAGTCGACCTGCTCTGGGCCGCGAAGGACCTCGCCGAGTCGGGGGCCAACTCCCATCAGTACGAGACGACGGCGGTGGCCGCACGCGACGCCGCGCACGCCGCCGGTGACACCCGCGCGGAGGGCCGCGCCCGCACGACGCTCACCAACGTCCTCCTCGTGTCGGGTCGCTTCGACGCGGCGGACGAGGAAGCCAGGCTCGCGACCGTCCAGGCGCGCGCGGCCGGGGACCCCGTACCCGTCGCGTGGGCGTCCAACGACCGCGGCATCATCGCGCTCTACCAGAACCGGCACGCGGACGGCGAGCGCTATCTGCGCGACGCCATCGACAACTTCCGCGCCTGCGGCAGCCGCCCCGGCGAGGCCAGCGCCCTGTGCAATCTGTCCCGTATCCACGTCTCGATGAACCGGACGTCAAGCGCGGTCGAACTCGCCGAGCAGGGCATCGCGATCTACGACGAACTCGGCCTGACCCTGCGTCTCGCCAACGGCCGGTTCGCCCTGGGCATCGCCCTGACCGCGGCCGGGCGGCCCGATGAGGCACTCGACGAGCTCGGCGCGTCACTGCTCGTCTTCCGGGACAACCGCCAGCGCCTGTGGGAGGGCACCACACACTTCCGCATCGCCCAGGCCCACCTCACCGCGCTGCGCCCCGCACAGGCGGCGCAGCACGCGGAGCAGGCTCTCGCCCTGCACTGCATCGGCGGCGACTGGATGCGCGGCAATGTCCTGACCACCCTGGGACGGGCCCTCGACCGGCTCGGCCAGGTGGACCGGGCCCGGGCCTGCTGGCGCGAGGCGCTGAGCATCTACGAGGTGACGGGCGCCGCGGAGGCCGACGAAGTACACGCGCTTCTGACGCCCCTGTCGGCTGCCTGAGGCCGTTCACCGGGTCGTTCATCGATTGTTTATCGGCACCCGGCATTCTCCAGGTTAACGAGCTGTCACGCCGGGGGGCAGACGGTTCGCAGGGGGTCTCACCGTTAAGGTGAACGACCCACGGACGCCCGTTCGACGACCCCGGGGGAGTCGTCGAACGGGCGTCCACCGACGCGAGAACCGCCACACAACGGGAGACCAGCATGAGCGACGCCGAGAAGAACGAAGAGATCACCACCCAGGACAACCACGCCGGGACGCCCCGCGCGGGCAAGCACAAGATCACCACCCAGGACAACCACGCCGGGACGCCGGGCGCGGGCACGATCACGACCCAGGACAACCATGCGGGGTCCGAGGGAGCCTGAGGCTTCGGACCGAACGGGGGCGGGGAACGACCGCGGTGGCGCGGAGGGGATGCCACCGCGGTCGCCGCGTGTTGAGTGAGTGGCGGTGGGAGTACGAACCCGAAGAGGCTCACGTCGTCGGCGGTGGGACACCACCTCCTCCGGCCTTCATCGCCGAGGTCGAGCAGCGCGCGGACGACGTCGTCCGCGCCGCTTCCGCGCTCCGTCTGGACGGTACGACCTAGTGTCCCGGTTTCGAGATTCGGCATCGCCGATTTCAAGACCGGCTCCCCGCTGACCAGGCGGTTGATGGTGCACGCGCCTCACGTGGTGCGGCCGAGACTCGAATCCACCTCACTGGCAGGGAGCGGGCGACGGGGTGCAGACGCCTACGTTCCGAGCCGCATGTTTCGCTACCTGACCATCGACCGGCGTCAATGCGTCCATATTCTCCAGGTCACGGTCTCGCCGACGTAACGGGTCATACACGGCCCCGGTCCCGCAGCTCCGTCTTCTGGACCTTGCCGCTCGCGTTGCGCGGCAGCTCCGTCACGAACTCGACCTCCCTGGGCACCTTGTAGTTCGCCATCTCACGGCGCGACCAGGCGATCAGGTCGTGCGCCGTGAGCGTCGATCCCGGCCGGCGGACCGCGTACGCCTTGCCCGCCTCGCCGAGCCGGAGGTCGGGGATGCCGACCACCGCGACATCGGCGATGTCCGGGTGCAGGCCGAGGAGTTGCTCGATCTCCGCCGGGTACGCGTTGAAGCCTCCGACGATGAACATGTCCTTGATCCGGTCGGTGATCCGCAGGTTGCCCGCCGCGTCCAGCACGCCGACGTCGCCGGTGCGCAGCCAGCCGTCCGGTGTGATGGCGTCCGCCGTGCCGGCCGGGTCCTCGAAGTAGCCTCCCATGACGTTGAAGCCCCGCACCAGGACCTCACCGGGTGCGCCCGGCTCCCCCACGACCTTGACCTCCGTGCCCGGTATGGCCCGGCCCGAGGTGGACGCGATCGTCTCCGGCGGGTCGCCGCGGCGGCACATCGTCACGATGCCGGACGCCTCCGAGAGGCCGTACGCCGTGAGGACGGTCGCGATGTGCAGCTCGGTGCGCAGCCGTTCGACGAGCTGGAGCGGGACGACCGCGGCGCCCGTCACCACCAGGCGCAGGGCCGACAGATCGTGGTCGTCGCGGGCCGGGTGGTCGAGGAGCGACTGGTGGAGTGTGGGCGGCCCCGGCAGGACCGAGATACGTTCGGCCGCGATGTTCGCCAGCACCGTGTCGACGTTGAAGACCGGCTGCGGGATCATCGTCGCGCCGCGCATCAGGCAGGCGATGATGCCGGCCTTGTAGCCGAAGGTGTGGAAGAACGGGTTGACGATCAAGTAGCGGTCGCCTTCGCGCAGGCCCGCCAGATCGCACCAGATGTCATAGCCGCGCAAGGTCTGCTCGTGCGTGATCACCGCACCCTTGGGGCGACCCGTCGTCCCCGACGTGAAGATGATGTCGGACGGGGACGCGGCGTCGATCGCGTCGGCGCGGGCCCGGACCTCGGCGGACGACACCACCTCGCCGGAGGCCAGGAAGTCCTTCCAGGTACGGAAGTTCTCCGGTGCGTCGTCCGCGAGGACCACCACCTCCTGAAGGTGCGGGAGGGACCGGAGCGGGCCCGTGCCGGAGCCCTCCGTCGTCGCCCTGCGCAGGGAGGCGACGTACGACGTACCGAGAAAAGTACCGGTGACGAAGAGGAGCCTGGCGCGACTGCTCGACAGGACGTACGCCGCTTCCGCGCCCTTGAAGCGGGTGTTGAGCGGGACCAGGACCGCCCCCGCCGTTACCGCGCCGAGCGCGCAGACGATCCAGTCCAGGGTGTTGGGCGCCCAGACCGCGACCCGGTCACCGGGCTCGACACCACGGGCCATGCAGGCCGCGGCGGCCCGTTCGACCCGCTCCCCCAATTCGGCGTACGAGACACGGGTGCGACCGTCGGCCACGGCCTCGCGCTCGCCATACCGTTCGGCGGCGCTGCGCACCAGCTGCGGGATGCTGTCCCATTCGATGTCCGTGCCCATAACAAGCCCTCCCACAGCAGTAGCTGACTAACCGTCAGATTAGCGGTAGCCTGACGCGCTGTCAGCAGTCGTGACCATCGCGGAGGTGCCCATGGCGACGCTCAAGGATGCGACAGCGATAGTCGGCACGGGGCAGACGCCCTTTGCCAAGCAACTCCCCGAGTCGGAGAAGACCTTGGCCTGCCGGGCCATCCTCGCCGCGCTCGCCGACGCCGGGATTGACCCCTCCGAGGTGGACGGGATGGCCTCGTACACGATGGAGGAAACCGACGAGGTCGAGATCGCCAAGTCCATCGGCGCCGGGGACATCACGTTCTTCTCCAAGGCCGGGTTCGGCGGCGGCGGCTCCTGCGCCACCGTCGCGCATCTCGCCGCGGCCATCACCACCGGCCAGGCGAGCGTGGGCGTGGCCTGGCGCTCACGCAAACGCGGATCGGGCCCGCGCCCATGGAAGAACACCGCCGTTCAGCTGCCCACCCCCGCCCAGTGGACCCGCCCCTTCGGCCTGCTGCGGCCCGCCGACGAGATCGGGATGCTGGCGCGCAGATACATGCACGAGTACGGCGCCACCCGCGACCACCTCTTCAATGTCGCCCTGGCCTGCCGGAACCGCGCCAATCAGAACCCCGCCGCGATGATGTACGAGCGCCCGCTGACCCGCGAGATGTACATGACGTCCCGCTGGATCAGCGACCCGCTCTGCCTCTTCGACAACTGTCTGGAGACCGACGGCGCGCTGGCCTGCGTCATCGTCTCCGCCGAGCGGGCCCGCGACTGCCGGCAGAAGCCGGTGTACGTGCACTCCGCCGCGCAGGGCCTGCCCGCCCAGCACCACGGGATGGTCAACTACTGGAACGACGACCCGCTGACCGGCCCCTCCTGGGCCGCCGCCCGACAGCTCTGGAAACAGGCCGACTTCGGCCCCGACGACGTCGATGTCGCCCAGATATACGACGCCTTCACGCCCCTGATCCCGCTGTCCCTGGAGGGCTACGGCTTCTGCGGGCGTGGTGAGGGCGCCGCGTTCACCGAGGGCGGCGCGCTGGAGAGCGGCGGCCGGCTGCCGATCAACACCGGGGGCGGGGGCCTGTCCGAGGCGTACGTGCACGGCTTCAACCTCATCACCGAGGGCGTCAGGCAACTGCGCGGCACCAGCACCGCGCAGGTCCCCGGCGCCGCCACCTGCCTGGTCACCGCGGGCGAGGGCGTGCCCACCTCCGCGATTCTGCTGAGGAGTTGAGATGCGATGAGCGACAGCCCCGCACCCCCCACCCTGCTGACCCCCGTCGTCGACGAGGACGGGGCGCCCTTCTGGGAGTACGCCGCCAGGGGCGAACTCCGCGTCCAGGCCTGCGCCTCGTGCGACAAGCTGCGCTTTCCGCCGCGCCCGTGCTGCCCGCACTGCCGGTCCTTCGACAGCGAGTGGCGCCTGATGAGCGGCAAGGGCCGGATCTGGTCGTACGTCCTCCCCCACCCACCCCTGCTCCCCGCGTACGCGGCGCAGGCCCCGTACAACGCGGTGGTCGTCGAGCTGACGGACGCCCCGCGCATCCGGCTCGTCGGGAACGTGGTCTCCGCACCCGGCGCGGCTCTCGACTCGGTCGATCCGGCGCGCCTGCGCATCGGCGCGAGGGTGCAGGTGACCTTCACGGATCCCGGTGACGGTGTGACGGTGCCGCGCTGGCTGCTGGAGCGGTCGTGAGTATCAGGGTCGAGCGGGACAAGGAGAGCGGGGTCGCGGTCGTCACACTGGACCGCGAGGCGAAGCACAACGCGATCGACTTGGCGGCGGCGGCCGAACTGGCTTGCGCCTGGCGGGAGTTCCGCTTCGACGAGAGCGTCCGGGCGGTGGTCGTGACGGGGGCCGGCTCGAAGGCGTTCTGCACGGGGATCGACCGGGGCGTGGAAGTCCCGCAGCCGCCTTCGCCGTACTCGATCGACGATCCGCTGATCTCCATCGGGCCAAAGGCGAACGACCTCTGGAAGCCGGTCATCGCGGCAGTGCGGGGAATGGCGTGCGGCGGGGCGTTCTATCTGCTGGGCGAGGCGGAGTTCGTGGTCGCCGCCGAAGACGCGACGTTCTTCGATCCGCATACGACGTACGGGATGGTCAGCGCGTACGAGGCGATCTACATGGCGCAGCGGATGCCGTTCGGGGAGGTCGCCCGGATGTCCCTGATGGGGACGGCGGAACGGCTCTCGGCACGACGGGCGCACGAGATCGGCCTGGTGTCCGAACTGACCCCGCCCGGCGAAGAAGTGGCGGCGGCGGTGCGCTCGGCCGAGGTGATCGCGTCCTGCCCGACCGGGGCGGTGCAGGGCACGGTACGCGCGGTCTGGGCGGCGAGTGAGGGCGCCCGGAGCGCGGCGTTGGCCCAGGCACCTCATCTGATCGCGCTCGGGAATCTGCCGCCGGGGGAACAGGCGGAGCTGTTCGGGGGGCGGGGTGGGGGGGTTCGGGTGCGGTA
>NZ_JASITA010000030.1 GCF_030063415.1 Streptomyces sp. H27-C3
CGCCCTGCCCACCAGCAGGGGCGGGGGCCCGCTGTTTCTTACGCCGGGCCGCCCTCGGCCGAGGGGTGGTCAACGCGTTGACCACCTTCCGCCAGGGCGCGGCGTACCAGCGGGAGGGACATCACCCCGTCGGCCCGCCGGCCGAGCTCACGCTTCCCTGCGCCTGCCGCATGCTCCGTGCGCAGCGCCTCGCCGAGCCGTTCCAGCGCCCGGGCCTCCGCGTCGCGGGCGTCGCGGACCGCCTGCAACGCATCATCCACGGTCAGCGGGTGGTCAACGCCTTCACCACCCCGTGCTGCGCCATCTCCTGACGCCTCGTGGTCAACGCCTTGACCACCCTTCTCCGGAGCGCCCCGGCCCGGCGGGTCGTCACGCCCACGCCCGTACCGGTACTGCTCCTCGCCGGTCAGCGTCTCCTCGTATGCGTCGATCAGCTGCTGCAGCGCCGTCCCGAAGTAGTCGGTGCGCAGATCCTGCACCTGCCACTCCCGCGCCGGCAGCCAGGGCCCGTCCTCGGTGACGGGCACGGCCGCCTGGTGGAGCGGATGCCCGTGCTGGCGCGGGTACTTGCCGCAGTCCTGCTCGCAGACCGCGCACAGCACCAGCATCGGGTCCCCGGCCGGGGACGGCCAGTCGTCCGAGTGCACCAGGGCCGCCAGCACCCCGGCCGCCGGTCGGGCCGCATCGACCAGGACCTCGACCGAGGGGCCGGGCAGCCACAGCCGGACGTAAGTGCCGCCGCACTTCGGGCACTTCGGCGTTCCGCGCGACGGCAACGGTGTACTCCCTGCAGGTACGGCGCGGGGCGGCCCCCGGGCGGCTGCCCGCCAGAGTAGAGGTCGGCGGCGCGCCTGTGGGCGCCGTCGCCGGAAGCCGCCCGGACGAGCCGCACCCGTGATTGCGCGGCAATCACGCAGGCCAGCGCCCGTGCGCCGGACGAACGTCCAGAATCGAAATAGTGTTCCCATATCCGGAGAGGTCGGGATACGGTTCTGATCCCACCATGATCACCAGTGAGGGAGGGCACAGGTCATGGACACGAGCACCACAGCACGCCCCGGGAGGCCCCCGGGCATCCGGACCAACGCTGACGGACTGACCACCCGGCAGAGCCACATCGTCACCACCATCCGCGACTTCGTCGCGCAGCACGGCTACCCGCCCTCGATGCGGGAGATCGGCAAGGCCGTCGGCCTGAAAAGCACCTCCAGCGTCGCGCACCAGCTTTCCGCGCTCGTGCGCAAGGGAGCGATCCGCAAGGACCCGCACACGCCGCGTGCGTACGCGCTGCCGGCCGCGCCGGAGGACGACACCGAGGACACCGCGGCCGCGGACCTTCCGGCCACGGCGAGCGTCCCGCTGGTCGGCCGGATCGCCGCCGGCACACCGATCACCGCCGAACAGGAGGTGGAGGACATCCTCGAGCTTCCCCGCCAACTGGTCGGCGACGGCGAGCTGTTCGTGCTCGAGGTAGTCGGCGACTCGATGGTGGACGCGGCCATCTGCAGCGGCGACTGGGTCACGGTCCGCCGTCAGCCCGACGCGGCCAGCGGCGACATCGTCGCGGCCATGCTGGACGGCGAGGCCACCGTGAAGCGCCTCAAGCGCGAGAACGGCCACGTCTGGCTGCTCCCGCACAACGCGGCGTACACCGATCCTCGGTGACGACGCCTCGATCCTCGGACGCGTCGTGGCGGTCATGCGCCGCCTGTGACGCCGGGCGTCCTCCGCCGCCGCTCAGGCAGCAGCGGCGGAGGAGCCAGCGACCGCCCCCGGCGGTGTGTTTCCCGTTTCCCGGCCCCACCGCCAACGGCACGACAGGCCATCATGTGAGGGTGACCAGCCACCAGCCCCTCGTTGTCGCCGCCGCCCAGGCGGCCGGCCCCTGTCCGCCCGGCGAAGAACCCCAGTGGCAGGCGCGCGTCCGCGCCCTGGCCGTCGACCTCTTCGTCCTCGGCGACGTCGTCGCCCGCGACCTCCAGCGCCTCGCGAACGCCACCAAGTTCCCCGCCACGCTGCTGGCCGTCACCGTCGAGGACACCAGCACGCGCGGCGTCCTGCAGCTGCGCAACGTCTCCGGCGAGCTCGAGGTCATCCGCACCGACCGCGGCGACACCGACGCCGGCACCGCCATGACCAGCCGTGCGCAGAGCCTCGTCGGCCGCCGCGTACTGGTCTACAAGGAGATGGAGGCCCTCGCCTCCAACCCGATGCACAAGGCCCGGGTCGCGGTGCACCTGATGGACCTGGGCCCGGAGACCGACACGATCGGCGAGGACGAGGCCAAGGGCCACGTCCTGGCGGCCGCCGAGGGCGACAAGGACGTCGCGCTCAACGCCTGGCAGGAGGCCGAGCTGCCCGAACACGGGCCGGTCACCGCCGCCCAGCTCGGCCAGGCCCTGGTGCGCCTCCCGGGCGGCCGTCGTCCGTAAGTCCGACTGGTGTCCGCAGGCCGGGCCGGGCAGGGTGAACGAATGGATCTCAACGAGAGCGCCTCGGCCGTGCATTGCCCGGGCCAACTGGAGCTGTTTCCCGTGACGACCGGTCGCACGGTGACGTACGAGTACGCCCGCCCCGACGGGCAGCCGTCAACGGACGCCGACTTCGAGCAGGCGCGGAAGCTCACCGCGGCGTAGTACACGCCGCGGGCTACGCTGGCCCCGTGCCTGGCCCGGCCCCGATATCCGCGGGGCCGGGCCAGGCACGGGGCATCTGTGCCCCTACGCGGGCAGGGCGAGCGCGTCGTCGGGTACCGGCGCCGACCGGTCGATGCCGGCCGGGTCGACCAGGCGCCGGAGGAAGGCCACGATCAGCTCGACCGGTACGTCGGCGTCGAAGGCGGCGCTCCAGCCGTACGGCCGCCGAGTGATGGCCTCGTGGGACGCGCCGTCCGGGAACCCGGTCGCCTCCACCTTCCACAGCGGGCCGCCGGCCGCGTACTCCTCGGACTCGGGCTGGAACACCAGGCGGGCCAGCCCGTTGGGCGCGGTGGCCTCGGTATTGTCGCGCGGATCGGCGCGCTGCGCCCAGCCCGCCGCGGCGAGGGCGGCGAACACGTCCCCGGGCTCGCCGGCCCCTGCCAGGTACGAGGTCACGTCCGGGGTGCGCGCGTGATCGGTCACGTGTTTTTCCTTTCGTCATACGGCGGGAATTCCCGCCCGCCGTTTTCGGGTGGCAGGAACATAGCTCGGTGTCCGGATGGACATCAACAGATCGCCGGGAGTCCCGAACGGACTTGATCGCGGCGGGTGTTGGGCCTGGTCAGGTGGCCCGGCGAGGGCCGCGACCCGGGACCGCTCTTCGCCCGCTGCCCCGCGTTCACCGGCCCGCGGCGGTGGCTTGGACCCATGCTTCCCCTCCTGCGGCGACCGGCCACGACCCCCTTCGATACCTCGGCCCCCGACCGCCAGCCCCGACGAAGCCCGCCGCGCGGTATGCGGCCCGCGCGAGGTTCGCTCAGCCCCCCACCGGTCCCTGCCACGCCTCATGCTTTTGACCGTCACGGTCCGCGCCAACGCGAGACGCAGCAACGCTGGGCCGCGTACGGTCCGCGGGGTTCCACGGAGCCGCGCGCGAAGCCTGCTCAGCCATACGACTGCGACCGCTGGCCCGCGGTAGACCGACGTCCTTCGGCTCCTCGCTGCTGCTGCGCGGTTGCGGTGACGGCCCTTCAGGTGAACGTCGACTGGTGCCGGGGCGTGGGTGGTTGAGGGGCGTGTGGCTGATGTGGTACTCGCGCGCACGTTTACCGACAGAAGGGGGACGTGCCTCTGACCTGGGCAAACGCTGGGCTAAGGGGTGAAAAACCGCACCGTAGGGAGCGGAAAATGCCCCCTTAGCTGACGCTCCGTCTCCTCTCCCTGCTACTGCCCTTTACGCGTGAACCTGGCGAATTCCAGGTCAACCTGGCGAAGGATGTGGCGAGCGGCGCGCTCGACCCGGCGAACCGCTGGAAGACTGCGCCAACGCGGTCGGCAGTCCGCGTAACAAACGGCCGCCCGCTCCCGCCATTCGCCACGCTCAGTTGGACACTTCACCCTGGCTCCGCCGCGACCTACGTGGCGAACCGCAGGTCACTCACGCTCGACCTCGCCACCTTCACCGGGATCGGACAGCTACCTGCCCGGTTGCACGGGCCGGAGAACGTCACGCAGAACCACGCGTTACGGCCGGTTCTCCGGACATCGATCAGCTACTGTGCACGCGCAAGGGGTTGTTCCTCGGAGTTAAGGGGCGAAAAAGTGCCCCTTAAAGATGCGCGAACGAGTAAGGAGCGGCATGACGACACGACGGAGGGGCCGGCGGCTGGCCCTGGTCGACCAGGACACTGGGGAGGTGGTCGAGCCGAAGCCCCGGGTGCCGCACGACTTCGAGGGCAAGGGGTACACCCTGCAGTCCACGGGCAGCGAGGTCCCGCTCTACAAGCTGGGGCTGACCGGGGCTGAGTGGGCGGCGCTGGACTGGCTGCGCGAGCACGGCGCGGCGAGCGCGGCGATCCGCGTCACGCCGGACGCGCTGGCCGAGGAGATCGACACGAATGCCTCGACGTGCAAGAAGGCGCTGGCCCGGCTGACGAAGATGGCGCTGCTGCTCAAGCCCTCGCCGCGGGCCGCCGCGTATCAGTTGACACCGCTCCGATACTGGGAGGGAGCCGGGAGCACCCACGTCACCGCCTGCAAGCGGCTCGCCCCGCCTCGGGTGGCGCCGGACAAGAGGGCCGAGGACAAGACGAAGGCCGCGGAGACGAGGGCCCGGACCAGGGCCCAGAAGAAGACTGCGGGGTTGGCGGCGACGCCGATCCGCCGAGCTGCTGGAGAGACGAGCTGATGACTACTGCACCGGTCCCGTTCGACCCTGAGCACGAGTTCGTCACCCCGCCGCTCTACGCGCTGAATTTGAGCGCGGCCCAGCGCTGCGTGCTCGACTGGATAGAGCGTCAGGGCGGTCTCTTCGCGTACATCAACGTCGCGGTCGACGACGCCGCGGCTGACATGGAGCTCTCCGATTCCACGGTGTACGACGCCCTGGCCCGGCTGAGCACCATCGGCCTGCTGGTGCGGGACGACGCCGGCGGCCACCGCATCAATGCGAGGTACTTCTTCTCCGCCAACCCCGACCTGCGCCGCCTGGTCGCGGCCGCGCTCGTCGACCCGCCGATCACCCCCGACGCCCGCGCGGAAGCCCCGCGCAAGGTCGGCAACACCGACTCCCGGCGACGGCGCTCAATCCGCTCGGTCTAGCCGGGCCCGGCCGGCGGGTGGGTGGGCGCCTACAGGCCGGGGATGCCGTCGGGGAACATTGCCTCAGCGAGGGCCGGTAGTTCGTCGAGGACGGCCTGCGCCTCGGCCAGTTCCTTGCGGGCGCGGTCCAGCTCCTCCAGGATCCGCGCAGCGCCCTCGCCCTCGAGGGAAGTCACGGTCGAGCAGGCCAGCAGCGCCAGCAGTGCGCGCGCCGACCTGGCGGCCGCAGCAATCACCGGACCGCAGTCCCCTTCGTCCATGTCCTTGAGGAACTGCGAGACGTGCCCGGTCTGCCAGTGCAGCGCCCCCACCACGCCAGGGCCCTCGGCGCCGGACGCCTTGATCACCTGCTGGCGGGCGAGCGTCATCTCCGGCGCACCCGCGCCCTTGGCGAGCATGTGCCCCTCGGCGAGCATCCCCGCCCCGATCGACGCGCCGTACAGGGCGTTGGCGAGGACGGCGGCCAGGACGTGCTCGCCGCCCACGGACCGCGCCTGCTCTTCCAGTTCGGCGTCGGTGGGGGGCTGGGCGTACACGCCGAGGGCGGCCATCGCCGCCGAGATGGAGGCCGCGCTGGGCGCGGGCTCGGCGGTCTGGGCCTGGTGGGGAATCGACATGGGCCGGAGCCTATCGGGGCCGGAGCGGCGCCCGACCCGTCCCAGGTGAATCCCTCATCCGGGAGGCTGAATCTTCCCGTACAGGCCCGGGACGACGCCGCCGGCCGGTAGCCTCGGGGCGCCCCGCGACACGAGGAAGAGACGGCAACCCCATGGCGAACACCACACGTCCGACGAAGCAGGTGACGGCCGAGATCCCGGGCCACTGGGAGATCGCGGCCGGCATCGGCAAGGGCATGGTCGCGTCCGTCGCCGAGCTGACGTACGAGAAGCGCCGCGACCGCTGGGAGCAGCTGGGGACCGTCATCGTGCGCGGCCCCGCCCTGGACCGCGCGCACGCCGAGACCGGCGAGCAGGCGGAGCGGGCGTTCGAGCCGGGCACTCCCGGCCATGCCATCCCGCAGTGGCTGACCGAACTCGTCGACGAGCACCGTCCTCGGCCCGACGCCGACTGACGGCCGGCGTCGCCCGCTACTCGTCGGGGTCGACGCTGCAGAACTGCTCGAGCAGCAGGGGCGAGCCGAGGGCTTCCATCATCAGGGTGCGGTGGGCGGATTCCAGGGTGCGCCGGGCGGCGGGCAGTCCGGGGCGCCGGGCGGGCTGGCCGGCGCGGGGGCGGCCGGGTGCGGTGGTGACCCACAGCTCCTGGACCTGGCCGCCCTGCAGGCCGTGGCTCGCGCCGTCCTTCTCCTGGGCGGTGAGGGCGGCGTGGGTGTCGAGCCAGCGCTTGAGGATCGTGGTGGTGAGGGTGTCGAGGGGGAAGTACTCGTCCTCGCCGATCCGTACGCGCGGCAGCCGGCGTTTCAGCTCGAGGTCCTCCAGGCGCAGCGGGTGGAGGTCGCCGATGCCGCGGCGGGTGGCGACGGCCAGGGCGAGCACGGCGACGGTGCGCTGCCAGGTGGCGGAGAACATCTTGGCCGGCGGGTGGCCGGAGAGCAGGCGCAGCGTACGGACGGCCTCGGAGGGGCTGAGCCGGTCGGCGAGGGTGGCCTGGGGCACGGGGAGGTTCAGCGGCCGGCGGTAGTGGGCGCTGAACTTGTTGATGGTGGTGGTGCGGGCGGCCATGGCGGAGACGGACGCCGCGGTGTGCGGGCCCTGCATGCCGGTGCGCCGGCGGGTCGCGCCGCGCTGGGCCGCGGTGAGCCAGACCAGGACGGCTTCCTCGTCGAGGAGGTCGGAGGTGAGCAGTTCGCGTTCGTTCGAGGCGAGCGCCCCGGCGAGGAAGAGCAGGAACTCCTCCATGTACGTGCGCCGCTGGCCGCGCGTCTGGACGCTGCGGAACGTGGCGACGAACAGCTCGACGGCTCGGCGGGCGCTGCGCGGCGGGGTGGGCATGCCTTCGAGTATGCGACGTGTCCGACCCTCGTGTCACTTAATAAGAGCAAGTAGCTAACGATCACCGGCCCCCTCCCCCAGCTGGCCCATCGTTTCGGTTCGTGTCGAATCGAGACGCAACGCGTAGTTCCGATCCGAACATTGCGACCCTCCGGCCCCCCGGCACACGCGATCCCACGCCCGCCGCCCCCTGAACAGGGCCTGCGGCTGTTTGCTCTTATTATTGATACACGCGGGTCGGACACACCCTCTCCGGCGACCCGCGGTGCCCTTTACGCGTGAACCTGGCGAAGGATGTGGCGAGCGGCGCGCTCGACCCGGCGAACCGCTGGAAGACTGCGCCAACGCGGTCGGCAGTCCGCGTAACAAACGGCCGCCCGCTCCCGCCATTCGCCACGCTCAGTTGGACACTTCACCCTGGCTCCGCCGCGACCTACGTGGCGAACCGCAGGTCACTCACGCTCGACCTCGCCACCTTCACCGGGATCGGACACGCGGGAGAGATCACCTAGGGTGGCGGCTCGACGGTGAGGGGAACGACATGGCACAGCAGCAGTGGAAGAAGTGGCACCGCACGGTGCTGAGCGGCCTGCTCGGATTCGCCGCCGGCCTCGCCTACGTGGTCATCGCCCGCTCCAGCGACGCCGAGCCGCGGACGTGGCTGGTCGTGGTGGTGACGCTGCTAGCGGTGGTGTTCTTCCGGGCGTTCATAGGACGGCTCACGCGCAATCGGTAGTCGTCCGCGCCGGGCGGGGGCGGACGTTCACCGCCGCGGTTCGGCGTGCCCAGGTCCCCGGAAGTGGTAAGCAGGACACCTGCAACCGCCGCGAAGGGTTCCCGCATGTACGTCGACATGGCCGTCCTCGACCAGGAGTGCATCCGCCTGGCCTGCCTGATGGCCGACCGCGGAATGGAACACGTCACCCTCCCCTCCTCCAGGTCCCCGCAGGAGGAAGGCGCCGCCCTGGAGGCGGAGTTCTCCGAGCAGCTCGGCAAGTCCTACGCCCGGATCGCCGCCGCCGGATCCGACGAGGAGTGCATCCTGCCGAGCCTGCTGATGGAGATGGCCGGCAAGCTCTCCGCCCTCGCCACCGAGCTGTCCCTGCGCGACGACCGGGACGCGGCCGAGGTGATCCGCACCATCGGCGGCCGGTAGGGGCAGCCGGCACAACCGCTCCCGCGGTGTCGGCGGCGGCGCGTACGCTCGTAACGCCCTTCGACCACGAGACCCTTGGAGCACCGGTGAGCGATCAGGACCTCCCCCGCGTCGTACCCAACGCCCGGGGCGGCGACGAGAAGACCACGGCCGAGATCGACCTCTCCGCGCTCCTCGCCGACGACCCCCGGCAGCGGGTGCTCCTGGTGGACATGGACCCGCAGCCGTCCGCCGAAGGCTGGACCGACCCGTACCAGCCCGTCATCATCGACCTGCCCGGCACCCTGCGCTGATCCCCCGGCGCCGGGCCGGAACGGCGCTAGCTGCCGGCGACCTGCTGCGGCGCGCGGTGCCGCCCCTGCTCGTCGACGAGGATCACCGGCGGGCAGGCGGGACACGAGAAAAGGTTCTGGGAGCCGATCCACCGCCAGCCCTCGTCCCACAGGGGCCGCCACTGCACGTCAGGCGGACGCGGGACTTCCGCGGCACACCGCGTACAGACGACCACGGTGGAACGGGCGGTGCGCATATCGGTCCTTCCGGCGTGAGACGTACAGGGTATCGGTGACGCAGCACCCGGCACTCTCCTGACTCGATCATTCCGGCACTCTTACATGTGTATTGGGTTTGGGGTACGGTGAGAAGCGCCGGGCGAGTAACGGCGTGGACACTGTCCGCAGTGCCCACCCTCGCCCGGGTCCTTCCCTCGGGGGTGCTGACCCATGCTCGTCGCCGTCGTCCGTCACAGCGAGTCGACCGAGAACGCCACCAAGCACACCGGCTTCTACCAGGACCCCCGCCCCTGGACCGGCCCGGCCGCCCACGCCCTCTCGCGTGACCTCGTCGGCCTGACGCCCCGCGGCTTCCTGCAGTCCGTGTGGCTGCGCGGCGCCCTCGCGGACCTGCTCGGCGCAGGGCCGGCCCTCAGCCTCCACACCTCGCAGTACCGGCGCGCGCTCGACACCGCGGCGCTCGCCCTGCCGGGCCGCGAGCCCCGGGTGACGCCGCTCCTGAACGAACAGCACTACGCCGAGGCCACCTACATGACCAAGCGCGAGCTGTTCGCCACCTACCCCGACGGCGCCGAGGACCGGCGCTCGCGCAAGCACCTGTGGACTCCCCCGGGCCCCGGCGGCGAATCGCTCGCCGAAGGAGTCCTGCCGCGTGCCGTCGCCTACGTCGACCAGGTGCGCGCCGCCGCCGGCAGCACGCCCGGCGACGTCGTGGCCGTCACCCACCACACCGCGATCCTCGCGCTGCGCTCGGTCCTGGAGGAGCGGCCCGTCACCGACCTGGTGGAGGAGGCCCGCCTGCGCAAGACACCCAACGGCTCCGTCCTGCTCTACGAGCTGCGTGCCGGCCACTTCCACGCCGCGGCCACCGCCGAGCCGGACTGCTGAGGGGGCGGCCATGAACGTCCTGTACGTCAACGGCCCCGTCCAGAACGGGGACTTCACCCTGGCCGACCGGCCGGGTAAGGCGGCCGGCATCCGCGCGGCCGCGGCCCTCAACGCACTGCTCGGCGCGCGGCCGGTGGCCCATCTGTGGAACACCGTGACCCTGTCGGGCGACGTACGCCACCGCGAGGCCGGCGAGTCGCTCGGCCGCCCGGAGCGGGAGGAGCAGGCGGTCGCCGCGAAGTACGCGCCCGGCGAGCTGCCCCCGGCCGGTGTGCTCACCGACACCGCGCCCCCGGTGGCCGCCCTGGCGCTCGAGATGGTCGGCCGACTCCTGGAGGCCGGCACGCTCGCCGTCGCCCCGGTCGACGTCCGGCTCTGCTCGGCTTGCGGGCACATGACCGGCGTCGTCGCCCACCAGGCGTGCCGGGCATGCGGCTGCGACCAGACCCTCGCGGCGCGGCGGCGGCTGCTCGTCTTCGACCGGCCCGCCGGGCAACCGGTGCTCGAGCGGGAGGACTTCCTCGCCGCCGGGGCCCGTACGCCCTCGCACCTGCTGAACATCGCGCAGAACACCCCGCCGCGGCTGGTGCTGTCCCGGACCCGCGACCACGGAGTCGGCCTGGCCCCGCTCGGGCTGGACGGCCTGGTCCTGGACCCGCGGGCCGGCCTGCACGTCGCCGTGCTGGCCGCGGCCGCCGGGCACGGGGCGCAGCGGCCGGTGATGACGGTCACCGAGAACGCAGCGGCCAACGTCGCGGCGTACGGGCTGCCGTTCCGCCGGCACGGCGCCGCTCGGCTGCGGTACGCGCTGCACGGGCGCATCCCCTACGACACGGGGCTGCTGGCGCGGCTGTACGAGGTCCACCGGGTCGCCCCGCCCCTGCAGGAACTGTTCGTCACCTGGTTCCTGCCGTTGGCGTCCCTGCGCGAGCGCGCCGGCATTGACGCGGCCCGGCTCCCGAGCCTGCTGAAGTTCTGCCGGCGCGCCCACCTCGCCCGCCCGGCGACACCGGCGGGTGAAGTCCTCGACGAGCTGCGCCGCCATGTCGAGGCGGGTGATATGCGGTGGGTCATGGACGCCCGCGCGCTGGCCCACGCCATCGCCGCCCACGAGACCACACGAGGTTCCACCCCGGAACCGGAGAGAGGAGCGAACTGATGGAGGCCACCGAGTGGCGGTTCGTCAAGAAGCGGACCGCCGACAGCGACGGGGCGGTGTACGTCTCGCCCGACGGCCAGCGCTACCGGCGCACCGGCGGCGAGAGCCTGCGCGCCGAGGCGGCGTTCCAGCGCCAGCTCGAGGACCTTCAGTACCCGGTCCCGCACCTCCTGGAGGAGGGCCTCACCGACGACGGGCACGTCTTCGTCGTCGAGCAGTCCCTGGGCAAGCAGACGCTGCACGACCTCGCCGTCGCCTCCCTGAACGGCGGCCGCACCTTGTCAGACGAGGTCGTCGACCTCGCCGCGCAGGTCTCCGCCCGCCTCCTGCTCGCGCAGGCGGCCCACCCGGTCGCCCCGGCGCCCGGCCTGCTGCGCGAGTGGGTGGAGCAGGCCGGCTTCACCGTGAACGTCTTCAAGGAGAACCCCGACCTGGACACCGCTCGCACCCACGCCGCGCTCGGCAAGGCGCTGGACCAGCTCGACTCCGTGCCGCTGTGCCGCGGCCACCTCGACTACGGCCTGCCGAACGTCCTGCCCGCCGGTGTCATCGACTGGCAGCACCACGGCGTGGTGCCGCTGGGCTACGACGTACTGCCGACGCTCGAGGTCGTCCCCTTCAAGGGCGGCAACAAGGGCTACACCGCCACCGCCACGCAGCGTCGGCGCTTCCTGTCCGTGCTGGACGAGGCAAGCGAGAGCGTCACCGGCCAGAGGGTCAGCCAGCACCTCGGCGCCTACCTCCTCGTCAAGGCCCTGTTCTTCCTGGCCCTGATGAGGCCGACCGACCCGTCCCGCGCGGACAAGCACCTCAAGTGGCAGTACCGCCGGCACCTGTTCATGAAGGGACTCGAGCAATATGAGCGCAGCGGAGAAGTCGATACCACTCTGTTCCCCGCCTTCGACGACTTCGCCGTTCGGTACGGCGCTGGCGACCATTCGTGACCGCGACTACCTGCTGGACCGCTCCGGGGTGATCTTCAAGGTGATCGGGGACGTCCACCCGGGCACCCACTTCCTGGGGTACGTGAAGTACTACCCGGACGCCCGCGGGGACCGGCTGCTGTTCGGCCGGACGTACCGGCAGAACAGCGTCGTCTCCAAGGCGTTCGGGATCCTCGCGGACCGGCCGGAGTGCTACGTCTACTCCCCCGCCGTGGGATGCGTGATCACCGGGGTTCCGCGTGAGGACGTCGTCACGCACTACTCGTGCCGCCAGACCCTGGCAGCGCTCCACGAGTCGCCCGAGGCCCTCGACGGCTCCCCGGTGGCCAAGGACCTGCTGGCCATCATCGACTGGGTGGTCGAGGTCGGCGCGGCCGACGTCATCGGGGTGACCGGCTCGTTCCTCGTCGGCGCCTGCAACGAGCGCTCCGACATCGACCTGGTCTGCTACGGGCCGCGCGGGTACGAGGCGGCCGAGGCCCTGTTCGCCGAGCGGTCCCTGATCGAGCCGTACGCGGGCGACACCCTCACTCGGCTGTACATCCGGCGGGCCAAGTACATGGCCGGCTCTTCCTTCGACGCCCTGATGCGTCAGGAGGCCCGCAAACTCCAGGGGCTCACCGCGGGGGCCGGGGCGCACATCAACTGTGAGCCGCTGCGGGCCGATGGCGACAAGACCTTCGTCGGGGTGGTGGCCCAGGAGGTGGGGGCGATCTCCGTACTGGCCCGGATCACCGACCACACCGAAGGTCTCGCGACGCCGGCGCTGTACGGGATCGAGGTCACCACGGTCATCGCCTCCACGATCGACGAGCCCGCCATCTTCGCCCGCCGGATCTCCCACATGCGCAGCTACCTCGGCGCGTACACCGGGGCGTTCCGGACCGGCGACACCGTCTACCTGTCCGGACGGCTCGTCCACATCCAGGGCCCGGGCAGCCACAGCGGGTTCGGCATCGAGCTGACGCCGTGGACCGCGACCGAGTCCTTCCTCGCCAACCTGGCCGACTGACCCTCAACCTCCACCGTGGAGATCCGATGAAAACAGACCCGCGCGCCTTCGTCGGCGCCGAGCCCTTCTACGCACGCTTCAGGCCCTGGTACCCCGACGGTCTGTTCACCGAGCTCGCCGACCGGTTCGCCCTGGACGGCACCCAGCGCGCCCTGGACCTTGGCTGCGGGCCCGGCACCGTCGCCCTGCCGCTCGCCCCGCTCGTGTCCGAGGTGATCGCGGTGGACCCCGCGGCCGGGATGCTCGAAGAGGGACGCCTGCTCGCCGCGGAGCGCGGCGTGGGCAACGTCCAGTGGCGGCACGGCGATTCCGCCGCGCTGCTCACCATGGGCCTGCCGCCGCTGGACCTGTGCGTCATGGCGAAGGCGTTTCACTGGATGAACCGCGACCAGGTCCTGGCCGACCTGGACAAGCTCACCGCGCCCGGTGCCGGGGTGGTCGTCGTGTCCGCCGGGCCGCCCGGCACCACTCCGCTCCCGGCATGGGCGCCGGTGGTCGCCGAGGTCCGCGCCGCCTACCTCGGCACCGCGCGGCGTGCGGGCCGCGGCTTCTACCCCGAGCCCGAGGAGCAGTTCCGCGACACCCTCGCCCGTTCCGCGTTCTCCCAGATCACCACGGTGTCCTGGGACCAGCCCGTGGTGCGCAGTCTTGAGGAGTTGATCGGCCTGCAGTTCTCCAACTCCTACTCCACGCCGGCCCAGCTCGGGAACAGCCGGGAGAGGTTCGAGCGCGACCTGCGCCAGGCGCTGCTCGACCACGACCGGGCCGGCCGGTACGAGGAGACCATCCGTACCGAGGCCCTGATCGCCACCCGCCCGTAGTCCTGCCGCACCGCCCGAGAAGGGCCCTCATTCCCGAGCTGGATCTCCGGGAGCGGGGGCCCTTCTGAGTGAGCGGCAGCCGTCCGGGCGGGAACGGTCGGCCTGCGGGAGGCAGTTCCCCTGACCGGGGCGAATGCCGTGACATGATTATCAAGACACGGCAGTCGGACACACCGCCGTGTCTTGCAGTCAGCCGGGGGCAATGGGTGTATGCCGATGGTTTGTGGTGGTAGACGCAGCGTGTCCGGCTGGGTCTACCACCAGAGAGCATCGGCATATCCGTACGGGACGAGTGAGGGGAACCTGGTGGCCAGGCGCACGACTGCGTATCGGCGGGTCGCCGATACGCTCCGCGGACAGATCGACGACGGCCTCCTGAAGCCGGGCGACCGCATCGGCTCCCTGTCGGAGCTGCAGGAGCAGTTCGGCGTCTCCGACACGGTGATCCTGGAAGCCCGCAAGGTCCTGGTCGCCGAAGGGCTGCTGCAGGCCCGTTCCGGCGACGGCACGTACGTGCGCGAGCGTCCCGCCCCCAAGCGTCTGGTGCATCACGAGCCGGACGAGCCGGGCCAGCCGCTGTTCCGGCTCGAGACGGGCGAGTCCGGGCTGTTCCCCGACGCGATCGAGGTGGAGGCGGAGACGGACGTGCCGGCCTCCGCGGCCGTGGCACGGCACCTGGGTGTCCGGGCCGGGCGCAAAGTACGGCGCAGCGTGCGCCTCTTCCGGCAGGACGGGGCGCCGGTGCAGCTGGTCACCGTGCACGCCCTCGCGGGCGGCAAGAGGTCCGAGGCCACCGGGGTGGAGGAGGAGATCACCTCCCGGCCCGCCATGGACGCAGAGGCCCGCGCTCTGGAGGGGGTGGCCGGCCAGCTGGTCACGGCGATGCTCCGGGTGGAGCGCCCGGCGGCCGGCCCGGCCCGGGTGCTGGAGACCGTGGTCCTGGCCGAGCGGTACACCTTGGTCTACCGGCCCGTCGCGGTCCCGGCATGACCAAAGCCCCGGCCGAGGCCGGGGCTGCGCTGGTTGGCCGGTGCCCGGTCGGGGCGAACGCTCAGGCGCGGATGTACGACCCGGAGACGGTGATGATCTCCGCCTCGTCGGCCCCTTCGGCGTTGCCGTAGAGGTGACCGATGTTCTGCACGGCCGCGCCATTCTCCGTACCCGTCGAGCGCAGGCGGTCGATCGTCTTGCCGTCGCTGCCGGCGTAGATCTGGGCCTCGCCGGTCCATACGCCACGGTCGGCGTCCCGGCCGTCGAGGCTGAGCTGGAAGACGACGCGGATTCCCGGCTTCGCCGGGATTGGGAGGGTGAGGCCGAAGCCGGCGTCGGTGGCCGCGGACGTCTCCGTCTTCGCCACGATCTGCGCGGTGAAGGTCACGGCGCCGTTTGCGTCGACGTACTCGCCGGTGCCTGTGGTGCCGTTGCGGCCGTCCACGTTGGTCAGCTTGGGAGTCCAAGCGGTCATGTGCACATCCTTCGTCAGGTGCCTGCGCTGATCGGCAGGCGTGAGGTCTGCGGGCGGCGTAGGGCGTCAGGCCCGGCCCTGGCCCCAGCCCGGGGTGCACTGGAGGATCTTCTTCGTCCCGTGTTCGCCGATGCACGCCTGGTAGTAGACGGTCGTCCCCTCGGGTATGGCGGTGCCGTAGGACTTGTAGCGGGCCGCGCCGTTGCCGTCGGGGTTCCAGAGGTTGTCGGCGATGCCGACGGAGGGCACGTAGACGCGGGTGACGGCGGAGTGGCCGTCGGCCTTGGTGTCCTGGGACCAGAAGACGTCGCCATCGTGCTTGAACCAGGCTGCGGAGCCGCGGGTCGGGTCGACGACGCTGCCGCCGTCGGCGTGTGCGGAGGCGCTGGTGGCGGTGGTGAGGATGAGGGCGGCGGATGCGGCGGCCGCGGCCGCGGCGTAGCGGAGACGCATGGGAGGTCTTCCTTCGTTCGAGATGGTCAGAGCACGTCGGTGATGTGCAGGGGGAACCAGATGGCCAGCGCGAGCCAGGCGGTCACGAAGACCGCCCGGCCGGTGCGGGTACGGGTGCGCAGCCACTCCCGCAGGCGCTCGGAGAGCGTGTCGCCCTCGACGCGGCTGCGGATGGCGAACAGCTCGTAGCCGGCACCGGCGAGCAGCAGGGCGCTCCAGATGACGTCGGGCCAGGTCACGCGGTGCTCCTTGGTCTGGGGGCCGGTTCACTTGCCCAGCGCGCCCCAGGCGCCGAGGACGAGGGCGCCCAGGGCGATGAGGACGCTGAGGGTGGGCAGCGGCCAGCGGGCCCGTTCCAGGGCGATGACGCGGGTCTGGAGGTCCACGACGTCTTTGTCGATCTGGTCGGATCGCTGGACGATGAGGGCGAGCTGGCCGTCGATGCGAGCCAGCCCGACCTCGAGGGAGCGCCGGAGTTCGGACAGCTCGAGTGCTACCTCTCCGTCGGGCATGGCTCTCCTTCGGTGGCAGGGTCAGAGGCGGAGGTCGCGGTCGGCCTTCGCCGGCAGCCAGGAGGCGGTGCCCACCTGGCCCAGGCGGCTGCCGATCGCGGACTTGACGACGGTGAGTCCGGCCGGGATCGCGGCGACGGCCGCGGACTGCAGGAAGGACAGGTCGACGACGTCGGTGGTCGCCGCGGCGAGCAGCAGGCCGAGGAACGCCTCGACGTAGGTGAGGGCGGTGCGCTCGGCGACGTCGGCGAGGAGGCTGGGCGCGGAGGTGGACTGCGACATGCGGATTCTCCTTGGGGTGTCAGGCGGTTGCGGTGAAGCCGTGGCGGGCGGCGAGGCGCTTGAGGGAGGTCAGGCCGGGGATGCCGTTGGCGGCGTCGCCGGTGTAGGAGCCGCCGGCCTTGCTGCGTTGCCAGGCGGCGTAGGCGTTGACGGTCTTGGTACCGAAGGACCCGTCGGCGTAGGACTTGCTGAGCAGGCCCTCGGCGGCGAGCGCGTTCTCCACCAGGCGGACCTCGGTGGGGTAGGTGGTGTGGCCGTCGGGTGCCGGGACGTCCTTCTTCGCGGCGGTGACCAGGTGGGCGACGGACACCTTCGGCTTGGCCGGGGTGGGCTTGTCCGGGTCCGGGGCCGTGGCCTTCTTGAAGAGGACCTTGGTGGTGCTGATCGCACCGGGGTCGCCGTGGTCGTTGCCCGGTACATCTCCGTGGCTGAAGTGACCGCCCTTGGACTGCCAGACGGTGCGCGAGCGCGACTTGCCCGGCCCCGGGTACTTCGCCGGCGGGCCGGCCGGGAAGGCATCGGGGACGCCCCAGGACCTGGCGGCGGACAGGATCTTCTGCCAGCCCGGCTTCTTCGCCGGGTCCCAGTTGGTGGTCCACGGGTTCTTGGCGTAGCCGAGGACCTCGATCTGGACGTTGACGCGGCCCTCCCTGTTCGTCCGGCGGGTGCCGTCGTTGCGCAGCGCCCTGCCGCTCTGGCTGAGCGGACCGAACTGGCCGACGCGGTCGGTGACGGGGCAGTAAATGAGCTGCGGCTCGGCGGCGACCCGCAGCAGGTAGGAGCCCACCGACTCGAGGTACCTGCCGCCGGCCGGGGACTCGGTGGAGTGGTGGGTCACGCGCGGCGGGTTGCCGGGGGTGTCCATCGCTCCGCCGATGGAGCCGTCGCCGAGGCGGATCGCGCCGGAGATCCACACGGTGCCCGTGGCGCCGCGCGGCAGGTCCGCGGCGGCCGGCAGGTCCTCCTCGACGGCCGTCGCGAGGTCGAGGCGGGCCGCGGTGTCGGGGCGGCGGATGACGAACGGGGCGGCGTCGAGGGGCTCGTACCAGTCGAGATCCCCGTCCGCGCGCAGCACGAAGACGGAGCCCGGGCGGCGCGGGTGCTCGGCGACGAAGCGCGGCGCGGTCTCGATGCCGGCGATCGCGCGGGCCTCGTCGACGTGTGCCTGCTCGACCTCGCCGCAGTAGGTGACGGACTGGTCGGGATGGACGATGGCGGCGTGGAAGGAAGTCACAGCTCTCCTCGTCAGGCGTGGAGTTGGATCGCGTCGATCTGCTCGCGCAACGCGACGTAGGTGGACAGGCGGAGAAGGAAGTCACCGCCGAGGCCCCACGAGGGGCCCCAGGAGTTGCGGATGCGCAGCACGGTCCGCTCGGGGATGACCCGCCCGGCGTGGTCCTGGGCGACGTCCTGAAGGGCGATGGCGCAGACCTCGTGTCCGCCGGTGAGGCCGGACGTGCGCCAGTAGGGGACGGTGTCGACGAAGCCGTCGGCGCCCGGCGTGAACCAGCCCTGAAACCAGGGCAGGCCGAGCAGGACGGGCCCGCTCTGCAGGGCGGTGGCGAGGGCGTCGGCGTTAAGGGCGTGGGTGTAAGAGCCGACCAGTCCCCGGGCGCGCAGCGCGGTGGCGACGCCGAGGCCGGAGCTTCCGCAGTCCGCGGGCGGCCACTGGTAGGGGACGTATTCGTCAACGAGGGTGGCCTCGGCGTACAGCCGGATCGCCCACTCCTCGGTCCGGCCCGGGTGCAGCGGCGTCAGGCCCGCGCGCTCGAGGTCGGCGGGGGCGAGCAGCACGGACAGCGCGGTCGCGGCGGCGTTGGCCGTGCACGAGCCGAGTTCGTCGACGTCCTGGGCACCCGTGACGAGCTGCGAGGTCCGGATGCCCTGGGCCGTGAGGTTCTGCTGGTCCAGAACGGGTATGCCCGGCTCCCACGTTGCCGTGCGGAGTGTCTCGCCGCGGTGGCGGGTCTGGTGCCGCAGTGAGCGGGCGTCGAGGACCTGGTGCCGGCCGAGGGCAGGGTGATGGTCGTAGCGGCGTACGAGGACGCCATGCGATGTGGGCACCGACTGGTCCGCTTCTCCCCGCGCCCGATGGGCGATGTCCGGCCGGCGCGCGTGTCAGCGTCCGGAGGATCCCTCGGGGGTGTGGTGCGGACCGCGAGCGCGGCCGGCGTACGGGCGGAGGGTCGCCCAGAAGTGCCGTGATCAATGATATGTGCTGCCCGGTGTGCCCCTCCCCCGCGTCGAGCGGCGACGGAGGGGCCGGCGGACTGCCGGGGTCACTTCGTGTAGGTGACTCTCAGCTGTGGTGGGTTACCCTCCCCCACGCCCGTGGCCCGCCCGTAGTACGTGCTGGAGGTGGAGTTGGGGTCCAAGGCGATGCCCCTCCACTTGGTGCTGTCGAAGATCGCGGTGATGTCGACCCACTTCCCCTGGTTGCGGGCCCAGGAGACGGTCATGGCCTCGCTGTCGCTCGAGAACGTGGAGGGCCGCGACGTCAGGCCGTGTGCCTTGATGACGGCCTTCCCGCCGGCGTTGGAGTACCAGTGCGCGAAGTAGAGATACAGCTCCGCCTTGTTGATGGTCGCGCCGGACAGGTCCGAGGAGAGCGAGCCCCCGAAGCCCACCAGGCTGGCCTGGGTGCCGTTGGTGGAGGAGTAGTAGCCCTGCAGCATCTGGTTGCCGTAGTAGCTGTTGTAGCCCGCGCGGCGCGCGTACGAGCCGGACCAGATGGCGCCGTACGTCTTGACGTACTTCTTCGGGGCGGGCGTGGTGGGCGGCGGGTCCGTCGTGCTGCCGCCGCCGGTGTTGTAGCGGCCCGTCTCGAGGACGAGGCCCCCGACGTCCTCCACGTAGAGGAAACCGCGGTAGGAGTTGCCGCCCTGCATGCGCACCGTCGCGCCGGCCGGAGCCGCCTGGTTCTTGAAGGAGATCAGCAGGTGGTGGGTGCCGACCACCCAGCCCTGCCCGTGCCGGAGATCCTCCAGGCGCACCCGGCGGGAGCCGGCCGTGGGCATCGGGTACGTCACGGACTGGATCTGCGGGGAGGTGATGGTCGGCGACTTGGTGCCACCGTCGCGCAGGTAGACGACGACTTCGCCGCCGGCGACCGACGGGTCGGCGTACGCGTCGAAGACGACCCGGTACATGCGGTCGGCCTCGGCGTCGAAGGCCAGCTCGACGAAGCCCATCTCGGTGCCGGTCGCGGTGACGCCGGTGACCTGGTAGTCGATGGCCTGGATGCCGCGCGGCGCCAGGTTGAGGAACGTCGTCAGGTCGTCGCCGCGCCAGGTGAGGCCGTCGGCGACGTTCAGGGACTGGAAGGAGGCGACGCCGGCCTGGTCGATGGTGGCCACCGACTCGCCCGCCGTGCGCAGCGTGACGTAGTTCGGCGACCCGGTGACCAGGGCGAGAGCCTCCTCGCCGTCCTCGTCGTACAGGCGCATGCCCAGCGGCGACAGTTCCGCCCGGGCGCCCTCGGACCCGGAGGCCACGACCATCCGGCACTCGGCGTTGTCGAACGTGACGGTGCCGGCCGTGGAGTCGAGGGATTCCAGGCACACCCGCGCGCTGGTGGTGTTGGCCGGGGAGGCGTTGGCCGGGACGCCGGCCAGGGTCGTCCAGGTGCCCCGGACGACGCCGCCGCCGGTCGCGGCGTTCATGGTGCTGTACCCGAGGGACGTGCCGGTACCGTCCAGCCACTGGGCGAAGATGTTGACGCTCGCTCCGGCCCAGGCGGCGTCGGCGAGGTAGTCGACGCTGAGGTAGACCTTCTGCCCGGGCAGTACGGGCAGCGTCGCCAGGGTGAGGGTGCGGCTGGTGGCCGTGGCCGCTGCGGCGTTGACCCGGACGGCCTTGGGCGTGGTGGAGCCCGGGGTGACGACCGACCAGTTCGCGTCGCCCGCCACGCGCTGGACGCTGACCTCGCCCTCGAACGAGGGGTCGCCGATGACGTTGCCGTCCACGCCCAGGGCGAGCCGGTCGGCGCTGAGGGTGCCGGCCTTGATGTGGTTGGCGGTCAGGGTGTTGGCGGCCATCTCGTTGCCGGTCAGAGAGAGCGCCTTGACCTCCCGGGCGGTCAGCGTCTTCGCGGCGACGATCTCGGCGGTGACCGATCCGGCGATCAGTTCCGGGGTGCCGATGGAGTCGGCCAGCACCATGCCGGCGCCGACCACGGTCTTCACCTCGACGTTGTCGAAGTCGCCGGTGCCGGCCGCGGTGCCGGTGCCGGGGAAGTTCGACAGCCACACGGCGGCCCGGGCGACCCCGGCCGGGGCCTGCTGCTGGCTGCTGTAGCGCGTCCAGGCGCCGCCGGGGACGGGGGTGGCTTTGGTGATGCCGTAGCCCAGGGTCGCCCCTGCGGCGTCGTACCAGCGGAAGTAGCAGCGCAGCGAGTCGGCGTTCCAGTCGGCGCTGACGCGGGCGTCGAAGGCGCAGAAGAAGCGGTCACCGGGTGAGAGGGGGATCTCGGTGAGCTGGATGGCCATGCTGGCCGCAGGAGCGGTGGCGCTCACCCGCAGGGCGCGTGCGGAGCGGTTGCCGTCGGTGAAGGTCCAGGCGGTGTTGGTGGCGATCAGGTTGGTGGTCAGGGGCCCTTCGAAGGACGGATCGGGTATCAGGTTCCCGGTGCCGATGCCGAGCTGGTTGTAGCCGACGGCGCCGATCTGCAGCTTCATCCGGCCGACGGCCTCGTCGGCGAGCTTCGCCTCGTTGATGATGCCGTCCAGGACGTCCTCGGCGACCACGGCGGCCGGCCCGACCGGCCCGGCCGCGGCCGACGGCACGGAGGCGGTGCCGGAGGTGTTGCGGGCGACGAGACGGACGTACACCGGCTGCGCCGCGGTGACCAGGACGGTGCCGCCGCGCGGGGACTCGAGCGTGGCCTTCAGCGTCGCGGTCCCCAGCGGGGTGTCGGGCGCAGCGGTGGTGTGGATCTCGACGCGGGCGAAGTCCAGCGGGGCGGCCACGGCGTCGGTGAAGGTGCCGGTCCAGGCGACGGCCACGCCGGAGAGGGAGGGCAGCACGGTGGGGGCGGCCGGCTGCGGGGGCGGCGGCCCGTTGACCACGGTGACGCCGCTGGTGCCGTCCTCCTGCTGCCCGATGATGGCGCGCAGCGAGCCGTCCTGGTCGTAGACCTGCAGGGCGGTGTCCTCCAGGGAGGCGTGGCTGAGACGGGTGGAGCGCTGCATGCGGGCGACCTGCCGCTCCAGGGCTGCCAGGCGGGCGCCGATGTCAAAGTTGCTCATGCGGCCGCCGATCCGTAGTGGAAGGAGTCGGCGCGGGCCAGGTCGACGGTGACGCTCTCGCCGTCGTTGCCGCCGGGCTTCACGGTCCAGCCCACGACCCGGCTCCACCCGGTGTAGAGCGTCCAGTCGTTGCGGATCTGGGTGTAGACGTCGTCGCCGATCTGGAAGCTGCCGAGCGGGGCTGCGGGGTGGTCGGGCTGGATGCGGATCTGGTCGACGGTGCCGCGGATCTGCCGGCGCTGGCGCTCGGCGACGGCCCGCTTGGCGAGGATGTCGGTGCCCTTCACCTCCGGGAGGGCCAGGACCGTCTCCATGCGCAGTCGGCCGTCGCGGACGCTGTCGATGTGCCGGCGCTTGGAGCGGCCTTCGCCCGCGCCGGTGGCGATGACGGTGTTGGCGTACTCGTCGGCCGAGCGGGGCACGGGCGGGGCGTCCAGCACGTTGATGCCGCTGGAGAAGGACACGTCCGTACGGCGGGTGCCGAGGCGGGGGTAGGCCAGGCGCACCCGGCGCACGATCGTGCCGTTGCTGCCCCAGGCGGTGTCGCACGTGTAGTCCGGGGAGTCGTCGCCCGAGACGATGTCGTCGACGGCGTCACCGAGGACGGGCTCCTCCCACCAGGAAAACTTCAGCGGCTCGGCGGTGGTGCCGACCTTCGCCGTGGAGGTGGTGGCGTCGACGGCGACGCCCAGGTTCCCGTCGGGGAGGGACTGCGCGTACGCCCAGATGTCCCGGATCACCTTGCAGGGGTCCGCGTTCACGTACGGGCCGCGCCCGTTGAGCTCTCCGTGGACGTCGTGGCGGCGCTGGAGGTACGACGACCATCCGGCCGCCTCCAGGGACAGGGTCTGGTCCTCGGGGGTGGCCTGCCACAGCAGCCCGCCCCAGCGCAGGAAGCCGTCGCGCTCGGCGTACAGCAGGGTGTTGCCCTCGTCCGCCATCGCCGGCAGGGAGCGGGCGAAGCGCGGGGCGATCTTCCCGGTGAGCGATCCGGGTCCGTTGAGCTCGGGCCCGAACTCGACGTCGGACAGCGGGATGTCGGGGGCGATGATCTCCCCGGTCAGGGCGTGCTGGGCCAGGTAGCGGTAGTGCGAGGCCATCAGACGATGCCCTCCATGAACTCGATGTCCGCAAACATTGAGGTGCCCGAGTCGACGCGCAGGTCGCCGGTGGGCGCCTTGTACATGTACGTCTGCACGGTCAGGCGCTGGGTGGTGCCGCGCATGGCGGCCGGCACGGGGAGGTTGTCGCCCAGGACGATGGTGCTGCGGCGGGTGTTGTTGCCCTGGTCGTCGTCGATGAAGGTGTCCTCGCCCAGCACGGCGCCGGTGCCCGTGCCCAGGATGGTCTGCATCTTGGCGTAGACGTCCGCCTTGGTCATCCGCAGCCCGGCGAACGTGACCATGACCTTCGCCGAGACCGCCCACGAGGGGACCGGGATGTTCCAGGTCGCCGCGGCGGGCCAGTTGTGCCACTTGTTGTCGGAGTACGTCAGGTCGCTGGTCGCGGTGGGGTACGAGGCGTTCAGGGTGCGGTCCTTGCGCGGGTTGCAGATCCGCCGCAAGTCAGTGATCATTCCGGCGGTGACGGTGCCCGTGTTGGCCGGCAGGGCGATGCGGGCCAGGGGGATCGCGGAGTACCCGGAGGGCGGCGCGGTGGCCGTCGAGGACACCCCGGAGGCGACGTCGAAGAACACGATGGGGTCGCGGGCCGGGTTCTGGTTGCCCTCGTACTCCGGGTCCAGGACGCGCAGCATCACCATGTCGGTGCGCGGGTTCGCCCCGGCCGGGGCGATGTTCACCGTGGCCGAGCCGATGTTGTAGGCGGTGTAGTGGCCCTGCCAGGTCGCGGCGCGGCCGCGGACGATGCCGGAGCCGTCGCCGACGAGGATCCCGCCGGTCGGGACGGCCAGCGGGGTGACCTTGAGGTCGTTGCCTTCGGTGACGCCTTCGGAGCCGCGGGCCAGGTCGCGGATCATCATCCGGAAGGTCTGGGCAGAGTGTGTCGCGCCGTTGGTGAGCAGGGGCGCCTGGGCCAGGGTCATCGGGGTTCGCTCCTGTCAGAGGGTGGGCCAGGCCGGCCGCCAGGAGACGGCGAGGCGGGCGGTGTTGGTGGGGTCGGTGGCCGTCCAGCGCAGTTCGCTGCGCCCGGTCGGCAGGCTGAAGGTGTCCAGGCGTGAGGTCCCGGTGAGCGGGACGTTGCCGCCGTTGTTGCGCAGCACGGAGCGCCAGGTGGGCCGGGTGTCGATCTCGATCCAGTCGCCGGCCGCGATGGTCGCGGTCATCTGCAGGCTGCGGCCGGACTCGACGTGCGTGATCGAGGGGTTCGCGCAGGGGCCGGTGATGCGCAGGACGGGCCAGGTGGGTGCCTTGCCGCCGACGTCGATCCAGCCGGGCCGTACAGCGGCGCCGGGGGCCGGGTTGACGACGATGGGCGCGACGACGGGCGCGGTGAAGCCGCCGCCGGAGATCATGCCGAGCGGGATGGTGATGCGCTGGAGTCCCTCGCCGTAGTACAGGTGGTCCGCGGCCAGGAATTCGATGTCCAGCGGCAGCCACCCGTGGACCAGCGTGGACAGGTCCGCCTCCGCCTTGCGGAGCCGGCCCAGCAGGACGCGCACGTCCCGGCCGGGGAACTTCATGCGCAGTTCGGTGGTCGCTCCGCCGGTCTGGCGCAGCTTCGCCTCGTCGTGGACGCGCTGCAGGGCGGCCAGGATGTCCAGGGCGCGTGCCGGGTCGCCGGGGGTCTTGATGGCCGCGTCGATCCGTACCGTGCGGCCGGTGTAGTAGTCGGCGCCGAGCCAGATGCCGTCCGTGCTCGGCGGCTCGACGTCGCCGGTGCGCACGTCGGCCCGGCCCAGGCCCTCGATCGCGGCGATCGACACCGGGGTGTTGGTGCCGATGACGACGCCGCCCAGTTCGTGCTGGTAGTCGTTCAGGATGGCGTTCACCGGCGTCGCACCCCTCCGCGCTGGGCACGGCGCACCTGGTAGCCGACCGCGGCGGCGATCTGCGCCTCGGTGGCCCCGGGCCGGTCGATCTGGATGGTCTGGTTGGCGATCAGCGGGGCGGCCTGCTGGATGACGACGACCTGGACCCGGCCCGCGGCGGCGTCCTGCAGGCCGGTGAGGCTGTAGCCGAAGCGCCCGGCGACGTCGTCGAGGACGGCGGTGGCACGGCTGCGCTTGTTCAGGCCCAGCGGTACGTACGCCTCGCCGTTCGTGCTCGGCTCGGCGAAGCGGACCAAGCCGGCGCTGGTGGAGTAGATGCCCTCCCGGATGCCGCCGTCCTCGTAGGAGAGCCCCTTGCCGGCCTTGGACAGGTCGGCCAGGAGCCGTGCGGCCCGGGAGCCGAGCGCCTTGCCGATCTGGCTTTTGGCCTTGGTGGCGACCGTGATGATGTCTTCCTCGTCGAGGCCGGTGGCGTCCGCGATCGCGTGGATGCCGGTGGTCTTCGACTTGGTGGCGCTGATGATCTTCACGAGGGTGGCGAGCTGCTCGTCGGAGAGCGCCGCGCCGGCCGCCTTGGAGGCGTTGTTGGCGGACTTCGCCTTCTTGGGGTCCTTCGCCGCCTGGGAGGCGAGGTCGGCCGCGTCCTGGTCGCCCTGCTCGGCCAGGCGCGCGGCGAGGTCGCCGTACCCGGACGCGGCGAGCTTGGCCAGGTTCTGCTGGAAGGCGTTCTGGTCCTTGACGGCCGAGTTGAGCTGGCCGGTGTAGTCGCCGAGCGACGCCTTCGACGCGGCCGCGAGTTCCCGCAGGTCCTTGGACATCGCCTTGACGTACTTGCTCGACCCGGACGCCATCTTCCGGGTGAGGGCGACGCCGTCCTCACCCATGTCCTCGAGCGCCTTGGCGACGTCGGTGCCGGCGCGGGAGGCGACGGTGGACAGATCCTTGCGCCAGCGGGACATCGCCTTCGTGCTGGAGTTGAGGTTCTTGATGAACTTCGAGAGGGAGAAGTTGCCCTTCTTGTCCTGGGACTCGCTCGCGATGGAGGAGAGCGTGGTGTACGACGCGGGGGTGTAGGAGAAGTCGGAGAGTCCGCCGTCGGCGTACCACTGAATGGACGACGGGTCGCCCCCGAGACGCCGTACGGTCTCCTCAGTGATCCGGCGGGAGCGGGGGCGCTTGGCCGGGCTGAGAGGTACGTACGCCTCCCCGCCGGTCTCCCGCTCCGCCCATACGCGCATCGCGCCGGCCGGTGCGATCTGCGCGACGTGGTTCTCGCGGACGCCGCCGTTGGCGTAGTAGTCGATGACCGAACCGCGGGCCTGCGGCGCCTGGATCATGTCGGGGACGCCGTTGGCGTCCTTGTCCCACGACGTCGACGACAGCATCACGCCGACACCGATGGTCCGGCCCTGGATGTTGTCGATGGCGCCCTGGATGGTGGACGCGGCGGAGGTGGGCGTCCCGGTCGGGATGGTGATCTCGACCTGCTTGCCCTTGGTCGTGCGGATCTTGAAGCCCAGCTCTTCGAGCCGTGCCTTCGCGTCGGCCGTCAGCGCGGTCATGGTGACGGTGCGGCCCTTGGTGGTGGCGATCTTCCCCTGCAGGGCCTGCAGGTTGGCGATGCCGCCCGCCGTCAGCGCGGTCACCTTCACGGACTTGTTCGGGACGGCCGACATCTTGGCGACCAGGGCGTCGAGCTGCTGGCGGGCGCCGACCGTCGGGGCCGTGATTTTGTACTCGCGGGTGCCGGGGATCAGCTCGATCGCGTACCCGAGGGCCTTGAGCTCCTTCTGGGCGTTCTCCCCCAGCGCGTCGACCTTGATGGTCCGCTGGTTGGGCAGCCGCGCGTACTCCGCCTGGACGGCGAGCAGCTCGGCGAGCGCCTCGTCCATGCCCTTGGTCTGCAGCAGGATGGAGACCTGTCCGGGGATCAGGCCCATGGCGTCGGCGACCTGCTCGGCCTTGGTGCCGGTGACGCCGTACTGCTCCATCAGCGACAGCGCGGCGGTGCGGGCCTTCTCCATCTCCGTCTGGGCGGCCTTCAGCGACTCCGGCAGCGACTTGTTCTGCTTCTGCGCGAAGTCGTACGCCGCGAGGGAGCTGGAGGCCGCGGCGTCGGAGATGCTGTTGAGACTGGAGAAGAGCTGCTGCCCGTTGCGCGTGGTGGTGTTGAGCGTGCCGTTGAGCCCGAGCAGCTTCTTGCCGTAGTCGCCGGACTTCTTGATCTGGTCGTCGACGGCGTCGTTGGCGTTGAGGATCGCCTCGTTCATGCGGGCCTGGGCCGCCTGGACGCTGACCGACCCGCCGCCGAGCAGGTCGAGCGCGTCCTTCAGGGCCCGGGTGCGCTGGTCCGCGTCGGCCGTACGGTCGGCGAGGCCGCCCACGGCGAGCTTGAGCTTGTCGTACGCGCTCAGCGCCTTGCCGGAAGGATTCTGCGCCTCGGCCAGCCGCTTGGCGTCCTTGACGCCCTGCTCCATCTCGCCGCGCATCGACTTCAGCGCGTCGGCGGCCTTCTTGTACCGCTCGCCGGTGTCGGTGTACTGGAGAGTGCTGGTCTTGCCGTTGGTGATGTATTCCTTGTTGGCCTCGGCGAGGGTGCGGTACTTCTTCTCCAGTTCGTCGAGGCTGGTGCCCTGGCCGAGGTAGGCGTCGGTGAGCGTCCGCATGGAGACGCCCGACTCCTCCATGACGTCGACGAGCTTGGTCTTGCTGTCGTGGAGCTTGGTGTCGAGCAGGGTCTGGGCAGCCGCGGCACGGACGTTCTCGTCGATGACGCCGCCGGAGTCGCGCAGCGCCCGGGTCAGGTCGGCGACGCGCTGCTGGTGCTCGGCGGCGGCCCGGGCGGCCTTCTGCTGGTAGCTGGCGAGCAGGCCGAGGCCGACGGTGATGCCGGCCAGTGCCAGGCCCCACGGACCGCCCATGACGCCCATCAGCCCGGACATCGCACCGCGCAGGCCGGTGCCGGCCGCGCGGGTGATGCCGTTGAGGGTGCCCGTGAAGCCGGATCCGGCCGTGGAGGCGGTACGGAAGGAGGAGGCCATCGAGCCGATGACGCCGACGCGCGTCTGGAGGACCGCGAACGCTGCTCCGTAGCGGGTCAGGGACTGCCCCGAGGCTGCGGCCAGGCTCCGCTGGAGGGCCATCTGGGAGTTGAGGCTGCCGAACGCCCCGGTGACGCGCCCGCCGACGGTGCCGGCCAGCGAGGACATCATCGGGCCGATGCGGCGGAACAGAAGCATGGCGAGCAGGGCGCTCTGCACCGGGCCCGGCAGCGAGCCGAAGGCGGAGACCAGGGTGCCGATGACGCTCCCGATGGGCACCAGGACCGTGGAGAGCCCCTCGACGGCGGCCGCGGCCGCGTCGAGCACCATGACGATGATGTCGAGGGAGTTGGCCGCGCCGTCGCTCTCCCCGCCCAGGTCGGCGAGCGCCTGGCCGATGGGGGTGAGCCCGTCGGCCAGGTTGCCCAGGACGCGCATCAGCGCCTGGCCGGCGTTGATGAGGATGTGCAGGCCGTCGGCGAGGGCGTTCTGGCCCAGCTCGCGCAGGGGCCCGAGGAGTTCCTTGGCCTCGTCGACCAGCCCGCCGAGCCCCTGGCGGGCCTTGGAGGCCAGCTCGGGTCCGAACAGGGTGGCCATGTCCCGCGCGTAGGCGATGGACCGGGTGATGTACGGGGTGGCCTTGGCCATCCCGGAGGTCAGGCCGCGGGTGAGCCACTCCAGGCCGGGGGCGAGTCCCTCGTAGATCTCCAGGCCGGTCTGGCGGGTCTGCTTCTTCAGCAGCACCATCGCCCCGGCCAGGCCCTTGTTCTTGGCCTCGGCGATCTGTGCGGCCGCGCCGGACTCGCTGACGGCCGCGTTCAACGCGTCGAAGGAGATGGTGCCCTGGTGGGCGAGGGCGATGGCCCCGGAGAGCGCTGGCTTGCCGAATGCCTTTGCCGCCGCGGCGGTGAAGTCCTTCTGGGTCATCTCGTGCTGGGCGTGGCTCAGCTTGTCGATGACGTACCGCAGGCCCTTGAAGCGGCCCTCGGTGTCCCACGCCTCGATGCCCATGGCGTGCAGGCCCTCGGTCATCTGCTTGGTGGGCTTGGCCAAGTTGGTGAAGATGCCGCGCAGCGTGGTTCCGGCGGTCTGGCCGAGGATGCCCGCCTTGCCGAGCATGCCGACCCCGGCAGCGGCCTCTTCCATGGAGACGCCCAGGCCATGGGCGACCGGCCCGGCGTACTTCATGGAGTAATAAATGTCGATAATGTCGCCGGAGGCGCTGTTGGCCGTGGCGGCGAGGATGTCGGCGGCGCGGCCGGCCTTGTCGGCGCCCATGCCGAACTGGTCCATCATGTCGCCGAGATACTTCGCCGAGTCGGCGGCATCGACGTTCGCGGCCGCCGACAGCTGCAGCGACGCCCGGGTCGCGGAGATCGCCTGGTCGGTGCGGAAGCCGGCCTTCGCCAGCTCGACCATGGCTTCGGCCGCGCCGGCGGCCGTCGCGGTGGGCAGCTTCATGTCGGCGCCCAGCGCCTTCGCGGTGGCCGAGGCGCGCTGCATCTGCACGGCCGACCCGCTGGTGACCGCCCCGAAGGTCGCCAGCCCGCGCTGGTACTCGTTGCCCGACTCGATCAGGTCGTGCATGCCCATCAGCAGGCCGCCGCCCGCGAGCAGCGCGGTCATCCCGGCGATCTGCTGGCGGGCGCCGCGGGCGGCTCCGTCGACCTGGCGCAGCGACCGGGAGCCGCTCCGTCCCACGCTGGAGAGGCGGCCGTCGGCGTTGCGGGCGGCGCGGGCGAGCGCGGCCAGGTCGCTGGTGGCGGTGCGCAGTTGGCGGGACATGTCCCGCAGGTCCTGCGCCGAGGTGCGGGTGGCCCGGGCGCTGGCACGCTGCGCGGCGGCGGCGCGGTTCGCGTCGGTGCCCAGGCGGCGCAGGTCCCGCCCGGCCCCGGCGGCGCCCTGGCGCAGCGCGCGCAGCGGGACGGTGCTGGCCCGCAGTCCGCCGGCCAGCGTCCGCAGCTGGCGGTCCCCCGCGCCGAGGCGGCCGAGCTCGCGGCGGATCGCGGTGAGTTCCCGGGAGAGGTCACGTGCCTCGCGGGTGGAGCGGCGCAGGGTACGCACCAGCCCGTCGCCATTGCCCGTGAGGGCAACCGACAGGTTGTACGCGACCACCGCCGCTCTCCCTTCGTGTGGCTATGTGCGGTGGTCCCGGCGGTGGAGCGCCCGGGTGCGCTGTTCGTGCTGTGCTCGGGGAAGGAGGCCGACCTTCACGCCGTGGCCGTGCGGGCCTTCGGGGACGTGATCGCGCTCGAGGGCGATCAGTTCGCAGCCGGGGCAGCGGCTGGTGGTGCCGATGTAGGCGAACCGGTCACCGCCGCTCTCCTCGTCCCACTCCTCGCCCCGGGTGCCGCACTCGGCGCAGGTGTGGCGCTGCACCTCGCGGTAGGCGAGGGCCTTGGCCCGGTCGGCTGGCGTCCAGGTGCCGTCGCCGGCACCGAGGAAGGTGCTGTGCGGGATGCCCCAGCGGTCGCACAGCTCCAGCTCGGCTCTCAGCTGCGCGTCGGCCCGGAGCCTTTTCCCCAGTCGGACCTCTTGGTGTTCTGCGCGGCGAGGGCGGCCTGGAAGAGTTCCACCCGGTCGGCCATGCCCCAGGTGGCGAGCAGCGCGGCCGCGTCGTCCTCGGTCATCCCGTCGACGCTCGAGGCGGAGATCAGGGCTGCGGGGAAGCTGTCCTCGTTCCAGTCGCTGCCGGACTCGGCCTGTTCCTCGGTGGGCGGGTGTTCCTTGACCAGGTCGCCGAACGCGTCGCCCGGCAGGGCCCGGAAGGTCAGCAGCTCACAGTCCGCCTCGTAGAGGGAGCGTGCCTCTGCCAGGGCGCTCTCGGCGGCCGTGGCTTCCTGCTTGAGGGCCTTGTTGGTCGGGTCGCTGTCGGCGAGCTGGCGGGCGTTGTGCGCGTCGCGGCGGGCTTCCTCGAAGCGGTCGCGGACCTCGGCGTCCTGCCAGAGGTACAGCGGGACCTCGGCGGCCTTGCGGGCGCGGAGGCGGGCCATCTTCTCGGACCAGTGCGCGTCGGCGGCCACCGCGGCGGCCGGCGGCTCGTTGTGCACCGCGGCGCTCACGCGACGGCCTTCTTCGCGGTGTTGACGGTGCCCGCGCCGACGGCCGGGACGGCCAGGCCCTGCTGGGGCCTGCGGGTGATGGTGAACTTCGTCTCGAACTTCGCTGCCTCGTTGTCCGTGGTGTAGGCCGGGGACTGGCTGCCGACGCGGACCGGGAAGACGTCCATGCTCTTGGACGCCGGGATGTCGCCCTTTCGCAGGATGACGACGTTGCCCTCCGTCCCCTTCTTCAGCAGCTCCTCGATCAGGTCGGTGACCTTGTCCTCGTAGAAGGTCAGCGAGCTGTCCTCGGCCTTGTCGCTGCCGGGGATGGAGGAGTCGAAGTCGTCGCCCATGTCCGGCGTCTCGATCGACTGGTTTTCCAGGGTGAAGCCCGAGATGCCGGCGATCGCCGCCGACAGGTTGGTGCCGCCCTCGAGTTCGGTGCGGGTGGCCTTGAGCGTGACGGCGTCGGCGATGGTGGGAAGCCAGAGGAAGACGGAGACGCCGCGCCGGGAGTACTTCTCGACCGGCTTGGCAACAGGCAGTGCCATGGAAGGTGGGCCCCTTGGGTCTGAGCTGGTGTCAGCAGGTCGGCCACCAGGTACTGGTGGCTCGTCCGCGAGGGGCCGCCGCGGTGCGGGAGCGGGCCGGGTATCAGCCGGCCGGGGTCCAGTCGAGCTGGAACCTGATCACATAAGAAACGATAACCGCGCTGGGGTCGGGCTCTGTGCCAGCGTCGAGGTCCAGGTCACGGGCGTAGCAGGCCCAGCCGGGCACGCTCAGGTCGTGCAGCCACGCCCCGCGGGCGTCGCGTCCCAGCACCCCGGTGCGGGCCCTGTCGGCGAGCCACTCGGCCTGTGCGTGCTGCCGGGCCACGCACTCCACCTGGTAGAGGGTGCGGGCGTCCTCGTGCTGGTCGGCGAAGGGCGCTCCGCTCAGGGTGAGCGGCAGGGAGCGCAGCACGGTGTACGGCGGCTCGGCCGGCTTACCGCCGACCAGAGGCAGGGAGCCGGTGCCGCACGGCTTGCCGGTGGCGGCGGCCAGGACGGCGGCCAGCGCGTCGGTGACCGGCCGGCGTTCGAGGATCACAGGGCCCCCAGGGCAGCGGTCGCGACGCGCGCGGCGAAGCCGGGCTGCAACTGGGCGAGCGCCGGGGCGACGTGCGGGAACGGGGGTTGTGCGTACACCCGGCCCAGCGAGTCGGCGCCGTAGAAGCCCAGCTCGAGGCGGCGTCCCTGCGGGGCGAACGTGCCCACGGTCGCGGTCGCCCCGTGACGGCGGGGCACGACCTGGACCTGCCAACTGGCCCGGTAGCGGCCGGTGATGGCGTTGGGTCCGGGCCGGCCGCTGGCCCCGGCCCGGATCAGGGCCTGCAGGACCATCGCCTCGTGCCGTACGGCCAGGGCGGTGGCCGGGCCCACCCGGGCGGCGGCCGCGGCCATCGCCGCGACCAGTTCGTCGGGCTCGGTGAAGCGGCGGTTGGTCACGATGCCCCCGGCGGGTTGGTCTCGTCCAGCCAGGTGACCCGAACCGCGATCACGGTGGACGCCTGCCCGGGCTGGGTGCACCGCCAGGTCCGGCCGATGAGGGCCGGGTCGTAGGCGGCGCGCAGCACGTACACGGTGTCGTCGCGGGCGGCGACCGCGGCGGCGGGCGGGGTGAGGAGCCGATAGGGGGTCTTCGGGTCGTCCTCGTAGGGCTGGCCGGCCACCGGGGCGATGATGCCGGGGGCGGACGTGCCGTCGAGGACCGCGCCGACGCCCTCGTAGACGACGATCGGCGGCGGCTCTTCGAGGTCGCCGGTGGCCGGGTTGAGGACGGGCGGGCCCGCAGGCCGGGTGATGCGGACGGTGTCGCCCATGACGAGCTCTTCGACGAGGACGCCGAGCGCGCGCAGGTCCAGGAGCTTCATGGGGTGCCGCCGGTGGCCCATTCCATGAGCTGGCGCAGCATCGCCGTCGTCAGTTCGGTGGGCGTGCCGTCGAGGTCGTGGCGGTCGAGGGCGGCCTTCTGCAGCGCGGCGGGATCGACGCCGGTGAGGAACGCGGCGATCGCCTCGGCGGGCGGGGCCTCGCTGGCGACGGCGACGTGGGTCATGCCGTCGAAGACGACGCCATCGACCGGCGGCCGGGGGTAGAGCACGAGCAGCGGGACCTGGTTGGCGCGGTGCTCGAGGGTGTAGGCGGCCAGGGAGCCGGAGAGGTCGATGCCGTCGACGGTGACGTTGGCCCGGGCGCCGTCGGTGGAGATCCTCACCTCGCGCGGGTCGTCGGCCAGGGTGCCCTCGGTCATGGTTTCAGTCCTCGTCTTCTTCGTCGTCGAACGGCGGGTCGGGGTCGGTGCGTTCGGTGTCGGAGCTCAGGGAGAAGCCGAACGGCAGGTCCTCCTCCGCGGGCTGTTCCGGGTCGTCGGGCATCCCGTTGAGGAGGCGCAGCGCGGTCGCCTCGGCGGCGGCCAGGGCGGCGGTGTCGTCCTGGGCGAGACGGATGTCGATCTCGCGCCCGCCGGCGCGGACGGTCAGGCGCATCAGGCCGGCCCGGCCTCGGCGCGTTCGGGCCAGTGCCAGGTGCCGCCGGACAGCGGGGCGGAGAGGGCGTGCGGGGTGTCCGACAGGGTGAAGTGCAGGCCCTCGGGGTTGAACACGGCAAGGGCGGCCTGCTCGCCCTCGACGGCCGTGACGATCGCGGCACGGCAGGTGCTGGGGTAGCGGCCGTCCGCGCTGCCGCGGGAGACGTAGTGCACGATGCGCCCGACGGTGGGAGCGGGTATCACGTCGTCGGCGGGGGTGCTCATATCGGCTGGCCTTCCTCGATGGCGGCGGTGTTGAGGTCCGGGCGCGGGATGAACATGCGCAGGCACCCGGGGTGGGCGATGGGGTAGGCCGCGGCCTCCTCGGCCGAGCGGAGGGTGTCGTGCGCGCGGTCGAGTTCGGGGTGGCTGGTCCAGCCGCACTCGGGCCCGTCGGTGACCTGCACCCACCGCGCGTGGAGGTCGGCGGTCGTCGCGGTGAGCGCGCCGGCGTTGGCTGCGGTGACGCTCTGCGCGGTGAAGGCCGCCCGCGCCCAGGACGTCGCCGGGTGGGCGGCGTCGTTGGCGTAGGTGACGGTGCCCAGGCTGTGCCGGGCGGCGAGTTCCGCCGCCACGGTCAGCTCGGGAGCGCGGGCCGCGGCCGCGACGGCCCGCGCGAAGGCTTGTGCCCGGCGGACCACCTCGGCGAAGCGCCGCACCAGGGTCGGGTAGAACGCGGCGGTGACCGTCTTCAGGACGCGCTGGTGGCTGTCGTGCCACACGAAGACGGGCCGCACCTGACGGGGCGCGAGCACGGCCCGGCGCATCGCCTCCTCGGCGCCGAGCCGGTAGCAGCGCGGCAGGTCGACGGCGGCCCAGCGTTCGGCGAGCACGCCGGCGTCCCGGTCAAAGCGGGCGGTGGCGGTGGTGAAGTCCCGCAGGGCGGCGCGGACGGCCGGCGGGACGGTCCGCGAGCGGATGCGGCGGCGCTGGGCGGTGGACAGCGCCCGCACCAGGACCTGCTGGGCGGCGACGAGCTGCTCCCACGAGGCGGTGGCATCGGTGAGGGCCTGGTCGGTCAGCTGGTGCAGGGCCTCGTGATGGGGCTGGGGTACGGCGGGTGTGGTCATCGGCGCGGCCGTTCGTGCAGGTAGAGCACGCCGCCGCCGGTCGGGCTGTCGGGATCGTTCTCGTCGGGGACGGGGGTGGCCGGGTTCTCGAGGTCCTCGATCTGCCGGTCGAGTGCCGCGACGTTCCCCGAGGTGTCGACGGAGACGACCCCGGACAGGGCGACCTTGAGCGGCTGCGCGAGGAGGGTCGCGCGCCGCTCGCGCAGCACCTCGAGCGCCACGGCGCGGGCGGAGTGCAGCCGGGCGTAGCGCAGGTCGAGGTCGGCGGTGTCGGTGGCGGGGCCGAGGAGGGCCAGCAGCCAGCGGCGCAGCGTGTCGTCCACGGGAGGGCCCCAAGTCGTGGTCGGTGGTGGGGTGTCCGGTACGGGCCGAAGAGGACGGCCCGGCCCGTACCGGACGGATCGGGGCCGGCCTACTCGTCGGCCGGCTTGGCCGGGCGGCGGGCGCGCGGCTTCTTCTCCGCCTCCGCGGGCACCTCGGCCGGGGCGGCCGGGGTGGCGGGCGGGGTCGGTTCGGCCGGGGCGGCCGGCTCCTGCGACGGCGCGGGGTCCGGAGCGGGATCCGGCTCCCCTTCGTCGTCGTCGGGGCCGGGCGCCTCGCTGCCCTCCCACGCGGAGGGCGTCAGGATGAGCGCGGCCAGGCGCGGCTCCGGCTCGGTGCCGGCCTCGCAGGTGACCCACTGGAATGTCTCGGGGTCCTTGACGTAGACGGTCGCGATGAGTCGGGGCACGCTCACCACACCCGGGCGGCGATGTGGATGTCCGGCACGTACAGCACCGGCATCGCGGCGGCGGCGACCTTGGTCCAGACGGTGACCGGGTCGTCGGTGTATCCGTGGGTGACGACGATGCCCGGGGCGTCCTGGCGCAGGATGGCCGGGTTGGTGCCGCGCGAGAGGACGAGGGACTCGGCGGTGACGCCGTACTGCGTCTCGCCCCACTGGCGGACGTTGGGCGGCACCATCAGCCACAGGTTGTCGGGCAGGACCGTGGGGTTCGTGCCGTCGTCGAGCGGGATCTGCACGTCGTAGACGACGATCGGCGGCAGGCCGTAGCGCGCCCGCACCGCGTCGACCTCGTTGGGGGCCAGGACGGCGGTGGGGATCTGCGAGCCGAGGAGCGCGCCGTAGTACGCGGCGCGGTAGCTCTTGTTGCCGGCCAGCAGCGCCTTCGCCTTGAAGGAGGTGAAGATCCGGGCGGGCAGCGGCGCGCGGGCGTCGCGCAGGACCTGGATCCACCGCATCTCGTCCGCCAGGGCGTCGGCGTCCGGGTTGGTCCACGGCACCGGCGCGGAGGGCATGTGCGAGGCGGGGACCTGCGCGTCGTACTCGATGAACAGGTTGTTCTCGCCCTGCAGGGTGAAGCGGCCGTCGGAGAGCAGGTCGCCCGCGGCCAGCTCCAGGCGGGAGCGGACGGACAGGACGTGCGCGGCGACGTCGTCGTAGACCGCCTGGACGAGGTCGTCGCTGTTCGCGCCGCGGTCCGCGTCGAGGAGGATCTGCTCCATCTCTCCCACGATGTACTTCTGGCCGACCGGCGGGAGCTTGCCCTCGGTCTCGATCATCGTGATCTCGCGGGAGGCGACCGGAGTCGTCGCGTCCCAGGCGCGGTACTTGGCCGCCGGCACCCGGCGGTTGGTCCGCTTGACCCGCCACTTGACGGTGTTGAGCGCGATCTCGGGGAGCACGCTGCGGGTCAGCTCGTAGTCCTCCGGCGAGGGAATCGCGCGGCTGAACGCGTTGATGTCCGTCGGAGTCAGGTCGCGGAGCAGGAGCTCCAGCATGTCGTTGGGCATGGGTGGCTCCCTCTCAGGCCGCGTACGTGACGGAGGCGGTGGTCTTGGCGATGGCGCCCGTGTCGAACGGGACGGGCAGCTTGGCCGGGGCGATCAGGCCGTGGACGCGCAGGGCCGCGCCGATGCGTGTGGCGCCGACCCCGAAGGCGGTCTCGGTGTCGAGGAAGCCGGCGAGGACCTCGTGGCCGTCGGTGGCCGCCGGGTTGTAGGGCTCGTAGAGCTGGCTGGTGGCGTTCCGGGCCAGCGGCAGACCGGACTTGAAGTGGGCCTCGACGGTCTTGATGCCGCGCACCCAGTGGGTGGTCTCGGCGAACTTCGCGACGTCGAGGGTGATCGTCTGGTTGGTCTCGGTGCCGTGGCCGGACAGCAGCCAGGGGCGGCCGACCTGCAGACGCTGGGTGGTGGTGATCGGCTGGATATCCATGCCGGGGGTCCTCCCGAGGACGGGGCGCAACGGAAATGCGGAGCACCGGTGCGGTGCCGTCCACGGGGAGGAGAAGGGTGGGCGTGGTCCCAGGGGTGGTGCGGTGGGGCTGTTGGTCAGGCCGCGTCGTCGGCGGGGAACATCCGGGCCGCCATGGCGCGTCCGGCGTCACCGGGCTTGCCGGCCGGGGTCTGGCGCTGCGGCGGTCCGCCGGCCGGGGAGCCGGACGGGGCGGGCGGCGCGGCGGGCTTGAGGGGTTCGCCGGGAACACCGAACAGCAGCGGCCGGCGCTTCTTGAGGGCGTCGGCGGCCTTGCTGACGGCGGCCTCGTCCGCGTCCGGGTCGCCGTCCAGTGCCTTGTTCAGCAGGAGCAGCGCGTCCTCGAGGTCCTGGCCGGTCGCGCCGAGGGAGACGAGCTGGGAGCTGCGGGCCGCTTCCTGCAGCCGGGCGTCGGCGGCGGCCGCGGCCTTCTCGGCGGCGGCTTCCCGCGCCGCGATGGCCTGCTCCCGCTGCGTGAACTCGGCCTCGCGGCGCTGCTCGTCGGACAGCTGGGCGTCCTTGAGCTTCTTGGCGTCAAGCAGCACCTGCTTGAGCGCGGTGGCGTCGACGCTCTCCGGGTCGAGTCCGGCCTCGGAGGCCAGGGCGCGCAGCGCGGCCTGCCGGCCCTGGTCCTTCTCCCTCGTCAGGAGGAGGTTCATGCGCTTCTGGGTGACCGTGACGGTCTCTTCGTCCTCGCCGCCCTCGCCCTCGGGCGTCTTGCGCTCGAGGACGTCCTTGGGCGTGGGAGTGGGAGCCGGCGCGGCCGGGTTGGGGGTCGGGTTGGGGTTCGGGTCGTCCTCGCCGGAACCACCAGCGATGACGTGCACCGGGCGGCCGGCGACGTAGCCGACGATCGCTCCGGGGACCGGACGGGGTCGAGGGGTGCTGCGGTGCATGCGGTCGAGTCCTCCACCGATGGGCGCCCCCGCGCCACTTACGAGTTTAGGGGTGATCTTCACTGCTGCTGTCCCGCGTCGCGTTCGGCGTCGGGCTCCTGGCCGTCGGGGAGGACGGGCACCGGGACCTGCTCGGGTGCCTGGCCCTTGAGTCCGAGGTAGTCGCGTACGGCCTCGGCGTCGCCGGTGGCGTCGGCCAGCGCGCCGGCCTGGGTGAAGGCCCGGGCCTGGATCCGTTCGATCTCGTCGGGGATGTCCTCGATGGGCCAGCCGCCCTCGACGAGCATGCGCAGCGCGGTCTCCAGGGAGATGAGGTTGGCCGTGTACGCGGTGGAGACCTCCTCGAGGACTCCGGCCCGGTCGGTGGGGGTGTAGGCGCCCATGACGATGGTCGCGGGCTGGACGTTGCGGCCGATCCAGCCGGGGGCCTGTCCGGCGATAAACAATCGCTGAACGAACTTCAGCATCAGCATGTATTTGTGCCGGCGGGCCAGGCGCATGCCCGCGATCAGCTTGTCGAGCGGGCCGAGGCTGAGCCGCAGGGCGTACCCGGAGGGCATCTGTGCGGGGTCCTGGGTGCCCAGCGCCACGGCGGGCAGCCGCAGGTTGACCGCGGCCCGGTCGCGCAGGGACTCCACGGTGGTGAGGAGCTGGGCGAGTTGCGGCGCGGTGTTCAGGACGTCCATCCGGCCGCCGTCGGCGAGCTTGAAGACCATGCCGGGGCCGGCCTCGATGTCGGAGCGGGTGTCCTGCAGGCCGGACACCGAGATGATCGGCGAGCCGGTGGTGGCCGAGGCGCGGGCCGCGTCGGTGTCGGAGGCCGCGAGCTCGTCCATGATCTGAAGGACCCGGGCCAGGGAGGGGCGGCCCCAGTGTTCCTCCGCGGCCGGGACCGTGTTGGGCAGGTGGATGACCGGCACGAAGTCGATCATCAGGTCGAGGGCGTTGAGGACCTCGCAGTCCTCCCGCTGGGCGAACATCGCCTTGTCCGTGGGCAGGTCGTCGATGTCGCTGGTGCGCTCGAGGTCCTCCAGCAGCCACACCGCGTCGGTGAGGTAGCAGGTGTAGGGCGAGGGAGCGTCGTTCCAGGGGTACTGCCGCAGGATGCCGCCGGCGTCGTCGAGCGTGTCGCCGGGGGTGAGCAGCGGGGCGTCGGGCTCGCCGACGAAGGTGCGCAGCGGCCGGCCGATCCGGTCGGTGGCGGAGACGGTGGCCGGGGCGATGGGGCCGAGTTCGTAGGTGACGCGGCGCAGCCGGTCCTTGAGCCCGCGCTTGGGGTCTGCCGCCAGTTCCCAGGCGAAGTGGACGCGACGGGGGAACTCCCCGTCGTCGTCGAGGACGGGGAAGTAGAAGCCGGGGTCGACGGCCCGCACGGTCGGCCGGCCCTTGCCCGGCTCCCAGGAGAGCCGGTACACCGCGTCGCCGAGGCTGACGGCCTTGCGCTCGCCCTGCTGCATCCGCATCGCGAGCTGCTCGTCCTCGGCCCACTGGAGCAGGTCCTCCTGGACCGCGCTGGCCTCGGCCGCCTCTGGGCTGGTGTCGTCCTCGTCGTGGTCGGCGCCGTCGACCACGATGTGCTGTTCGTCGCCCAGGACGTCGGCGGTGATGGCGTCGACGAAGGTCGCCGGGTCGCCGAACTCGCGGCGCTCGCGGGCCTCGGGGCCGTCGCGCACCTCCGCCAGCTCGCCGGCCTGGTTGTTGTCGTAGGCGGCCAGCACGGTGTAGGCGGACAGGCGGCGGGTGTCGTCGTCGGGTACCCAGGTGGCGTGCGCGCCGGGGAAGGCGCGGCGGTCGGGGCCGCCGAGGTGGGGGTCGGCGTACACGGGCTTGAAGTTCAGCCAGCCCCAGGCGTCGACGAGAAATTGGCGCAGGCCCACTTCGTCCCTCCGGACAGTCGGCCCCGCGCCGTGATCAAGGGTATCGGCGCGGGGCCGCCCGGCCCGGTGGGCGTCAGTGCTGGCGGGCGGCCTCGGAGGCCGCGACCCACTCGGTCTTGCTGAACTCGTAGTGGGTGACGCCGGCGTTGCGCTTGCCCTGGTCGTGGGCCTCTTTCGCCTCGCCCCAGGCGGCGGCGTAGTCGGCGGTCGGGGTGCCGCGGCCGCCGTCCCAGCGCGGTACGTAGTGGGGGCCGGCCGGGACGGTCGTGGTGTTCAGCCGCTCGACTTCGGCGAGCAGGCGGGCCACGTCGCGGCGCAGCTGCTCGCCGTCGCGGCTCTGGTACTGCCCGGCGCGGATCTCCGCCAAGTCGGCTGCGGCGAGGGGCTGGTGTGCGGTCATCGCGGTCTCCCTGAATCGGTGGGCTCCATCACTTCCCACAATACAACACGACGTTGTATTGTGGGAAGCAGCAGAGAGCAACGCAACGTTGTATGGTCAGCGCCGGAGAGGTGGCTCGCCCCCGGCGCAGGAGGAGGAACCGTGTCCGAGGCACCCCAGTACCCGGAGGTCGCCGTGCAGCTCAGCGGCGAGGACGGCAACGTCTACAGCGTGATCGGCCGCGTGCAGGGAGCACTGCGCAAGGCCGGGCACCGCGACGCCGCCACCGAGTTCAGCCAGGCCGCGCGCGCCGCGCAGTCGTACGACGAGGTGCTCCAGCTCGCCATGCGCACCGTGGACGTGAGCTGACCTCCCCACCCCCCAGAGTGGGGGCCGGCGCGCGGCCCCCACGCCATCGTGGCAGACCCAGGAAGGACCCCCGACATGAGCAGCAAGCCGAAGGAACTGTGGGACTACGCGAGGATCGCGGAAGAGACCGGGCTCAAGGTCCCCACCCTGCGCTTCTACAAGAAGACCGGGCGCATGCCAGCGCCGGACGAGCAGCCCGCCCCGGACCGCCCGCGCTGGTACCCGGCGACCATCACCACGTGGATGGCGAACCGTCCGGGCCGAGGCGCCCGCACGGACCTGAAGGGCGACAAGTAGCCCGTCCCCCGCTCCCCCGTCCCGTCCGCCGCGCCCCCCGCTCTCCGCAGCCGGGGGCGCGCGGCGCGTCCGGGGCCGGCCGAAGTCCGCCGAGGAAGATCACGAATCCCCTTCCATCCTTACAACGTCGCGTTGTATAGTTGATCTAGAAGGGACGGACACCCGGCCCGGACCGGACACGAAGAGGGAGCACCAGATGTCACGCGAGATGACCGTCGCCGACCTGATCGAGCAGCTCGAGCGACTGGACCCGGAGGCGAAGATCCGGGCGGCGACCCAGCCGAGCTACCCCTTCGAGTACCTGATCGGCGAGCTCGCCGAGACCGACGGCACCTGCTGGATCGGCATGGGCGACCAGGTCGGCTACCTGCCCGACGACGCGCGGGAGGCGCTCGGCTGGGGCTGACCGGCGAGTACCTGGCGGCCCGCCCCGAGGCAAGCGGGGCGGGCCGCCCCCTTCGCACCCAACACCGCGACGCAGGAGGCATGAGATGTACAACCCCGGAGACCGCGTGGAGCTGGTCGTTACCACCGACCCCCACACCGCCCTGACCCCCGGCGACCAGGGCGCGGTGCGGGCCCTGCACCCGGCGGACCGCCTCGGCGGGCGGCGCCTCGACGTGAACTGGGACTCGGGCTCGCGCCTGACGCTGCTCATCGACGAGGGCGACCAGGTCCGCCCGGCCTAGCCGGCGCTGCGCCCCCGGTTCCGCCGGGGGCGCAGCGCGCAGGTGTTCAGAACAAGATCACTAAAGCCCTTCCAACCTTACAATGTAGCGTTGTAAGGTTGGAAGGGGAGGCCGGGACCGCCGGCCACGAGGGGAGGAACCCACGATGTTCACGGTCAGCCTGAACCTGAACGACTACGGACTGCCGGCCAACGACCCGCTGACGATCCACGGCATCGGCGCCTGGGTGTACGGCACGACCAGCATCCGGTACTCCTTCCACGACCCGGCCATCCACTTCCCCGACTCGGACTGCCCGGTGACCGGCGTCCTGCTGATCGACCGGTACATGGACCCGGCCTACCGGGACGACCCCGCCTCGTACGACTTCGACGACGAGCCCGCGGTCTCGGTCAGCCTCGGCGACCCGAAGGCCGACGACGTGCACGACCAGATGGTGGAGGTCGGGGACTGGGGCCTCACCGGGTACGTGGTGTGCAGCGACCTGTACCTCAACCCGGGCCCGCACCCCGACTTCGCCGACCGGTACCCCTTCGCCGCCAAGGTCGGGCTCGACGCGCCGACCTACTTCGTAGCCTCCAGCCTGCTGCGGGCCGCCGCCGACGACTACGTACGGCGGTGGAAGACCACGAACGTGTAGCCCTGCGCCCCGGCCCCGCAGCCGGGGCGCAGCCCGTGCCGGCCCTTGGTGCGCGGCCCCCGACAACGGCCTGACCTCCCTTCTCTTCTCCGAAAGATCGGCGTCATGACTTCCAACCTTACAGCGTCGCGTTGTATAGTTGGGGAGCAAGGACGGACCGGCAAGTACACGCAGAGGAGCAGGACATGGACATCGACCAGGCCACCGCGGACCGGGTCTTCGAGGCCGCCCGCACGGCGACCTTCCGCCGGACCAACCTGGGCCTCCACGCCCAGGTGAACGACGGCGGCTACACCTACTTCGTCGAGGCCGGGGGCACCTTCCTGGCCAGCATCGACGGCCGGGAGGGCTACGGCGGCACCGAGCACGCATTCGCCAACGCCACCCCCGAGCAGGACCGGGCGCTGCGCGCGACGATCGCCGCCCAGGCCGCCAAGTAGCCGCACGCGGAGGGGGCTTGCCCTGGGGCAAGCACGGCAAGCCCCCTCCGCCGCCGGACCCCACCGCCGAGGAGGACCCCGTGTCGATCACCTTCACCGCCGCCCACCGCCCGCCCGTCGGCTACGCCGTCACCTGCGGCTGCGACGGGGCCACCGTGCGCGCGCCGCGCTTCGGCGACTACAGGGACGCCCTGGCCGCCGCCGACCGCGCCAGCGCCGCCGGGACGCGGGATGCGCTGCCCGGCTGCGACCTGCCGGAGACCTGCCCCGAGTACCCGCTGCACGCCGAGGACGTCGACCCCGACGGGCCGGTGCCGTGGGTGAACTTCTCGAACGTCAACGCGATCGGCGTGCTCGAGGCCCTGGGCTTCCCGGTCCAGCCGGGACCACAGGACGAGGCGTGCGACGCGCTCGAGGACGGCCTGCCCCTCGAGGCGGACGGCCCGGGGGTGGTCATCCCGATCGCGGTGGTCGACGCGTGCGGGGAGCTGCCCGCCGAGGACTTCCGGGGCCGGGTCCTGACCGCCCTGGGCCTGGCCCCGGAGGACCCGGGCAGGCCGGACATCCGACTCGGCCGCACCCTGCTCCTCGGCCGCCCCGCCGGGTACCTGCAGCGGCGGCTGACGGAGCTGCACGCCCTGGCCGACTGGTGCGCCGCACACGGCCGCGACGTGGCCTGGCACTGACCCGGTCCGCCCCGCTTGCCCCGGGGCGGACCGCCGCGCCACACGGCCCGCCCGCGCCGCCGGCCGTGCGGCCACACCTCTCACCAGCGCTTTTTCTTCATGAAGAGTGCCCACACGACTTCCAACATTACAACGTGACGTTGTATAGTTGATCTCGGAAGGGCGGGGAAGCCGCCCGGACGAGACCGAGGAGAACCGCATGACCACCACCTGGCGCCGCACCCGGATCAGCAGCCGCTTCGCCCACCGGGACATCGCCGAGGACTTCGGCCCGGTCGCCGACCTCGACGCCGACGAGCGCGCCTGGCGCCGCGAGGCCCTCGCCGCCGCCTTCACCGGCTACCGCGACGACCGCCTGATGGGGGTCGGGGGGACCTGGCGCGAGGCCCTCCAGGACGCGGCCGCCACCGGCCGGATCGACCTGGCCGAGCACGACGGCGACCTGACGGTCGCGTACGACAACCTCCTGCACGGCGCGATCTGGGAGTTCGTACGGACGCCCGAGGGCATCGCGATACTCGACACCTGCGCGGCGTAGCGAGCAGCCACCGGCCGCCCCACCCAGGGGCGGCCGGAGCCCGTTTCCGCCCCGACGAAGATCGCGAAACCCCTTCCCACGCTACAACGCACCGTTGTAAAGTAGGGGGGTAAGGACAAGCCGCCGACCACGAGGGGCGAGAACGAGATGGCGCTCATGATGACCCGCCGGGGCAAGCGGCGCGACTACTGCTGCCACGGCCACAACCCCAAGGAACTGGACCACGGCACCGAGCGCGCCCGCGAGGGCCGCGAGTGGCGCCGAGAGGAGGCCGAGGCGCTCGCCGAGGCCACCGCGAACGCGACCGACGACGACTGAACGACCACGTGGAAGGAGAAGGGCATGGCCCTCTACCTGCTCAAGGAGCTCAACCCCGCGACCGGCCGCATCTTCCAGGACGACGACACCACCTCGTACTACGACGACGACGACTTCGACGGCGACGCGCACCCCGCCGCCATGAACGGGTACAACCTGCGCGTCGCGCAGGACGACCTGAACTGGGGACCGGGCAGCGGCGCGAAGCGCTGGACCCTCCTCAAGCTCAGCCCCAAGGCGGCCAAGTAGCCGACCCCGGCCCCGCACGGGCCGGGGCCCGGTCGTTCACCGGCGCCCGTTGAGGCGCCCGTCGCCGCCCCCGCCCCGGTAGTTGCTCGTACCGGTGCCGGCGACCGTCGGGTCGGCCAGCTCGGTCAGCGCATGCACGGCGGCGTCCATCCGGTCCGGGCTGTCCATGCCCGGCATCCAGGTGACCATCTGCACCTCGAGCGCCGGCCACTCCCCCACGTGGTGCACGTGCCCCTGCTCGTAGAGCTGCGCGATGGGCTCCGCCCTGAGCCTCTTGCCCTGCTTCGCGGTGACCGGCACGATCCGCGGGCGCAGCGCCCCGGCCGCGGTGCCGTCACGGACCAGCTCCTCCCAGCCCTGGACGAGGACCTGCTTGGCCATGTCGCCGCCGAAGTTGGACTCCACGGTGAGCGCGTCGGCGTCGAACTCCAGGGCGAGTTCGCAGGCCGCCCGGCCCCATTCGGCCGCGCCCATCTTCGCGGAGCGGTCGGCCAGGACGTACAGCTCGCCCGCCGCGTCGCGGCCGGCGGCCACGATGCCGACCTCGTCGCCGTCCTCGCTGCCGCCCGCCGGGTCGACCGCGACGACGACCCGGGTGAGCTTGATGCCGCGCAGCCGCTCCTCGCTGACCCGCTGCCCGCGGATCCAGTCCCACTTCCAGATGCCACCCTCGAGCGGGCGGGGCTGCTGCTGGTAGAGCGCCCACCAGCCGCGCTCGCCGACCTCGTCGCGGAAGTCGGCGAGGTGGCCGAGGTTGAACCGCTCGGGCCACAGCGGGGCGCCGACGGCCCGGCCCAGGGCGTCGTCGGGGCTGTCGGCGATCGCCGGGAGGTTGATGATCGTCCAGCGGGCCTTGTCGCGGGCGGCGTCCTGGGCGAGGATCCGGCCGGCCAGGTCGTTCTCGCTCCAGCGCGTCTGGATGACCACGATGGAACCGGTCGGCTCCATACGGGTGTTGAGGACCTGCTGCCACCAGTCCCACAGGTCGCCGAGCACGGTCGGCGACGCGGCGGCCTTGGCGTCCTTCAGCGGGTCGTCGACCACGGCGAGGTGCGCGCCCATGCCGGTCAGCGAGCCGCCGACACCGGCGGTCACCAGGCCGCCGGGGCTGCCCGCGAGGTCGAAGCGGCCGGCGGCCTTGGAGCCGTAGCGCAGAGAGATGCCGAGCTTCTCGCCGTGCTCGTTGATCGAGTCGCGCAGCCACCGCCCGTGGCCCTCGGCGAGCACCGCCGAGTAGGAGGCGATCATCAGGCGGTGGGTCGGGTTGCGGCGCAGGTACCACAGCGGTGCCCAGCGGGCCGCGCGCTGGCTCTTCCCGTGCCGCGGCGGCATGTTGAGCAGCAGCCGGACGCGCTCGCCGCGGGCGATGCGGATGAACGCGTCGTCGATGAGCTGTAGGTGGCGGGGCTGCATCTCGCGGCCGCCGGTCAGCAGGGCGGCCAGCGAGCCGGGCGAGTGGTCCATGGCCATCTCGCGCTCGAGGTGGGCCAGACGGATCCGCAGGTCGGGCGAGGCGGTGCGGGCGATCGCGAGACGCTGCTCGCGCGGAAGGGTGCGGTAGCGCGTCAGGAGGCGCTGCTCCTGGTCCGGCGCCTGCATCATCAGGGGCTCCGTGCACCCCCGCGCACCTGTACATGATCTCTCACATCGGAGGGTCGTCGCCGAGGGCGAGGAGTTCCTCGAACTCGGCGCTGGTCACGGACGCCGCGTCCACAGGGGCCACCGCGACCTCGAGCCGGAGGGGGGCGTCGAGTCCCAGCAGCCGGCTGCGGCGCTCGCTCAGGCGCAGGACCGTCTCGATCGCGTCGAGGTCGCCGTCGAGTGCGGTCGGCCAGATCGCGTCCTGGAGTTCGTCGAGGGTGTGGGCTTCGGCCTGGTGGCGTACGGCCGGCTCGAGGTGGTCGGCGTCGTGGAGCGCGTCGGCGAAGACTGCGGCGGCACTGGCGCGGTCGGGGTAGCCGAGTTCGTCGGCGATCTCCTGGAAGTCGGTGCCGGACAGGCGCAGGCGCACGGTCTCCGCCCGGCGGTCGGCGTCGCTCCAGCGGGGGGGTGTCGGCCATGCGGGTGTCCTCCATGAGACACACCGCCCGGAGGCGGTGTGGTGCCCCCGGTGGGGGCGGTCGCTCGTCGCCACTTCTACGGCTGGCGGACCAGCCGGTCGTCGAGGTGCGCGTCGTATCCGGCGGCGGTGAGCGCCTTGTGGGCGCGCAGGCAGGTCCGCGAGACCTCGGCCGCGTCCAGGGCCTCGGGCAGCTCGTGCCAGACGTAGATGGCCTCGCCGTGCCGCGTGAAGCCGAGGGTGTCGAGCAGGTTCAGCAGGATGGCGGGAGCCCCGGTGCGGGAGACCGCGAAGACGACCGGCCCTCCGTAGCGCGGGTAGATCAGGACGTCGATGCCGTTGTCGTCGGCCTGGTTGCTCAAGGAGTCCTCCTTGGTGGGTGGGTGAGGGGCGGTCAGGCGAGGTCGCCGTAGAAGCTGGTGCCGTGCGCGGCCTTGAAGTCGGCGGCCATCCGCTCGTAGCGGGCGATGGCTTCGACGCCGTAGTCGTCGCTCGGCTCGACGATCTCGCCGGAGCTGGGGTTGGCCTCGAGGGTGCGGTAGTGCTCCGTCGGCGCGTCCTCGTTGGGGTGGCCGGTGGAGAGGAACCAGAACCGGTCGTCGTTGTACTCGACGTCCCACTCGTCGTCGAAGTCGTCGTCCGAGGTGTCCTTGGTGAACGCGAAGGCGAAGAAGCCGATGCTCCAGGTGCCGTCGGGTGCCTGCCAGGTGACGTTCTCGCGGTCCTTGCTCATGCGTCCTGCTCCTTCGTCGTCCGTCCTTACACCCCGACTATACAACGATGCGTTGTAACGATGGAAGCGGGTTCGCGATCTTCGTCCGATCTGTTTTGCCTGGTCGCACGGCTAGAGGACCTTCTCCCGCAGGGTCTGCGCGATGGCCCGCATCATCAGCGGCGGCACCGAGTTGCCCAGTCGCATCCACACCTTGTCGACGGGGCTGTCGCCCCAGTCGAACTCGTCGGGGAAGGACTGCAGCCGGGCCAGTTCCCGGATGCCCAGCAGGCGGTCCTCGTCCGGGTGGAGGAGGCCGTTGCGCGAGGCGCTGATCTCCTTGATCAGCGTGTACGAGGGCCGGTCCCAGGCCAGGCGCTCCAATGAGAAGAACGCTCGCCTGCCGCCGAGGCCCACAAGCGTGTCGCCGCCATTGCGGCCGGGCGGGATGAGGGGCGCGACGCGTGCGGCCTTGCCGGAGGGCCGCTGGAAGGGGCCGGGGTCGGTGAGGTCGGCCAGGGCCTCGCGCACGGTGATGGGGCGGGCGACGGCCGCCGGGTGGACCGGCGGGACGCCGAGGTCCGCGCGGACCCCGACGAAGATCATGCGCTGTCGGCGCTGCGGGACCTGGAAGTAGGAGGCGTCCATCAGCCGGGCGACGACCCGGTAGCCGGGGCCGGCCTGCTTGAGGGTCTGCAGGATCTCGGCGAACAGGGTCCGCATCTTGCCCTTGACCATGCCGGCGACGTTCTCCATGACGAATGCCTTCGGCTGCCAGTGCTCGAGGAGGCGGATGTACTGGCGGAAGAGCTGGTTGCGGGGGTCGTCGACCTGCCGGCGCCCCACGACGGAGAAGCCCTGACAGGGCGGGCTGCCGTCGAACACGTCGAGTTCGCCCGGCTCCAGGCCCAGGCTGGCCGGGTCGAAGTGGCTGATGTCGCCGTGGTGGAGCGGTACGTGGGGGAAGTTGCGGGCGAAGGTCGCGGCGGCGTGGTCGTCCCATTCCACGGCCAGCAGTTCCCGGTAGCCGGCCATGGAGTAGCCCAGGCTCGAGCCGCCGGCCCCGGCGAAGGTGGACACCACGGTGGGCGCGTCCGCGGCGGCCGGGGCCAGGTGGGCGGCCCACATCTCGGCCAGCAGGCGGCCGTACGCGAGCCGGGTGTTGACGACCGGTGCGCTCACGCCGCTCCCTCCGCGCCGGCGAAGGTGTGCCCGCAGTTGGGGCAGGTGTGGGTGGCCGGGTTGAGCAGGTCGTCGGCGATGCTCTCGTCGTAGGCCGGGAAGCCGTCGGGCAGTTCGGCCGAGACGAGGCGGGCGACCTCGCCGGCACTCCAGCCGGATCCGTCGAGGTCGCCGTCGAGCGCGACGAGCATGGCGGCGAGGTCTTCCTCGTCGTAGGTGCCGAGCTCGGCGAGCTTGTTGTCCGCCAGGTTGATGCGGCGGGCCTGGTCGTCGGAGCACTGGATGACTTCGCAGCGGGCGGTGGCCCGGCCCTCGGCGCGCAGGGCGTCGCTGGTGTGGTTGCCGGCGAGTACCACGAGCTGGGTGCCGGTGTCCCGTACGACCAGGGACCGGTACTGGCCGTGGCGGCGGATGGAGGCGCGCAGGGCCTCGACGTCGCCGCGCCGCGGGTTGCCCGGGTAGCGGGTGAGGTCGTCGAGCGGGATGTCGCGGGTCGCGGTGTACGTGACGCCGGGCAGGGGCTGGTCGGTCATGTCGTGGGTGGTCCTTCGCTGCGGGCCGCGGCGATGACGCGGGCGGCCCAGTCGTCGGGCTCCAGGCCCCACCGGCGGGCGTCCCATTCGGTGGCGCGGTCGCGGTAGTCGAGCCAGGTGTCCAGGAGCTGGTCACGGAGGTCGGGGTCGAGGGTCAGGCGCAGCAAGGTGGCGAGGCGCCCGTACGCCGCGGGGTGGGCGGGCATCAGGACTCCGCTCCGGGGTCGGTGGCCGGGTCGTCCAGCAGGGTGATCAGCGCCTCGAGTTCGGCGAGGTCGACGGTCTCCACTTGGAGCGGTCCGCCGTCGGCGCCGGTGATCTCGGCGCGGGCCGGCTTGTCGAGGCCGAGCAGCCGGCAGCGCCGGTCGATGACCTTCAGGACGGTCTCGATCGCTTTCAGGTCGCCCTTGGCGGCCTTGGCCCAGGCGGCGGCCTGCATGCGGTCCAGGCGCTGGACCTCCAGTTCGCGCAGGGTCTGCGCGGCCGCCGACTCGGCTTCGAGGTTCTCCTCCAGGGCGCGGTGGATGTCCTTGGAGGCGGCGCCGCGCGAGGCGTAGTCGAGCCGGTCGGCGATGGTCTGGTAGTCCATGCCGGCCAGGCGCAGCGCGATGGCCTGGGCGCGGCGCTTGGAGGTGGTGGCGCGTTGCGCCTTGGACGCGGGCATGCGTCAGGCCCCTCTTACTCGTCGGGGTGGACGGTGAAGTCGTGGCTCTCGCCGCTCGACTTGAGAACCGGCAGGTCCGCCGTGTGCTCCTGGTATCTGCGGCAAATGACATCGGCGTACCGGGGATCCAGCTCCACCACCCGCGCGGACCGCCCGGTGGACTGGGCGGCGATGAGGGTGGATCCGGAGCCGGCGAACGGTTCGTAGACCAGGCCCTCGTCGGGGCAGGAGTTGTGGAGCGCCGGGACGATGAGGTCGACGGGCTTGGAGGTGGGGTGCTCGGTGTTCCTCGACGGCTTGGGCACGTCGAAGACGGTGGTGGCGGCGTTGTCGCCGTACCAGCGGTCGCCGCCGCGGCCGAGCCGGCCGGACCCGGCGGGGGCGTCGGTGAAGCCGTAGAGGATCGGCTCGTGCCGGTAGTGGTAGTCCGAGCGGCCCAGGACCATCGTGTCCTTGGCCCAGATGAGGTTCTGCCGTACGTGCCAGCCAGCCTCGAGCATCGCGGTCTCGAAGACGATGCGGGCGGTGTCGGCGTGCGCGACGTAGAGCGGGGCGCCCGGCTTGAGGGCGATGGTCGCCACGGCGAAGGCCCCGGCGAGGAGTTCGGGCAGGTCGGAGGCGCCGTCGTTCTGGATGGTCAGGGCGTTCTTCGTCTTGCCGACGTACTCGACTCCGTACGGGGGGTCGGTCCACATCGCGTCGCACCGGTCGCCGTCGAGCATCTCCTCGACGGCGGCGACGTCGGTGGAGTCGCCGACCAGCAGGCGGTGGCGGCCCAGGATCCACACGTCGCCCGGCTTGGAGCGGGGCTCGGCCGGCACGTCGGGGATGTCGTCGACGTCGGTGAGCGGCTCCTCCTCCTCGTTGGTGCCCAGGAGTTCTTGGACGTCGGCGTCGCTGTAGCCGGTGCCGTCGAGGTCGCCGTCGAGGTAGGTGAGGAGTTCGGCGAGCGCGTCGGTGTCGTACGTGCCGAGCTCGGCGAGCTTGTTGTCCGCCAGGTTGATGCGGCGGGCCTGGTCGTCGTCGCACTCGATGATCTCGCAGCGGGCGGTGGCGTGGCCCTCGGCCTTGAGGGCGTCGTGGGTGTGGTTGCCGGCCAGGATCACGTACCGGTCGTCGGCGGTGGCGCGTACGACCAGGGACCGGTACTGGCCGTGGCGGCGGATGGAGGCGCGGATCGCGTCGACGTCACCGCGGCGGGCGTTGCCGTCGAAGCGGTCGAGCTGCTCGAAGGAGACGTCGCGGGTGGCGACGAAGGTCACGGTGGCGGGCGTGGCAGTGCCCATGTCGGCTCCGTACACCCCCAGTGCCGTGATCCATTTTCCCGTACGCCGGCCGCGCGGCGGGCGGGCGTCGCCGGCGGGGGCGGTGCGCGCCCGAGGTCGGCGGGCGGTTCGACGACAGCATGCTCGACGGCCGCTGCGGGGTGCTGAGCATGGACCGGGAGATCGCCGAGGAGGTGATCCGGGACCTGCTGACCAACGTGTTCCACGCGGCCGACGGCGCGGTGGCACCGGAGTTGCTGCTGGGGGCGGTCACCTCACCCGAGCAGCGCACCGAGGCGGCGCGCGCGGAGGCGTGGCGGCGGCTGGGCCGGGGGCGGCCGTTCGGGGAATTCCTCGCGGCGGTGTGCCAGGCCCTGGTGACGGTCCATGACCTGGACGCGGACGGGATGCTCGAGTCGGCCGCAGAGATGTTCCGCCTGGAGGCCGAGGAGGAGCGGTTCGGGCAGGTAGCGGACCTGCGGGTGCCCTAGAACGCTGTCGGCCCCGGTGACGCCTGGAGGGGCGTCACCGGGGCCGATCCCTACCTGCTCCGGTGGTCTGGGGCGCATCGCGCGCCGGGGGCCGCGTGTGGCGGCCGTGTGGTCTGCTGCGGGGCCCGGCGGTCTTCTCGGCACGGGGGGATAGAGAAGGGAACAGGGGGTGTTCGCGCCGGGCCCTCAGCGCTCTGATGATCAGACGGGGGCCGTTGAGCGTCAACGCGCGCGGGCCGTGGCGGGTGCCGTGAACCGCATACCGGCCGTGCGCGAATGTGAAGATCTGCGCGGCCGTACAACCGAAGAGGGTTCCTCCAGGTCATGTGTCGTGACAGCTGGAGGAACCCCGGATGGCTTCCATGGAGCGGCAGCGTTTCGCCCGCCGCCTCGTCGGCCTGCCTCAGCGGCGCAGCCGTTCGATCAGGGCGCCGATGTCCGGGAGTTCGTCGCACAGGCCGGCCGCCTCGGCGCACGCCAGGGTGACTGCTGCGGGGCGGGGGCGCGGGCTTGTCTGCGCGCGGCGGGCCCGCTGGAGGGGGATCACGGGGGAGGACGGGGTCCGGCTCTCGCCCACCGCGCAGAGGGCCTTGGACGCGTCGAACGCGCAGGTGTGCAGCACGTCGGGGTTGCGGAGCAGCATGGGCACGCTTCGGGTGGAAATGTCGAGGTCGTTCATTTGGTACTGCCCCTCCGTGCATTGGATGTACGTCGCGCGCTGCCGTCCTGGCTGCCGAACCTCCCGATGCAGGCATATGCCGTTGGCCCGATCATTGCTTTCTCTAATCCGACATGTCAACCACTGTTGATGGCAATGGGTTTTGATCTCCCGATGCCGGGCAGGCACGCCTGTTCAGCCTGATCGAAGGTGTCAACAGGAGTTGTCGATAGTAGCCGCAGGTGGGCATAATGCGAGTAAGCACGATGACCGCATGTACCGGCCTGGGGGTTCGAGTGGGAGAAGGCAGAGCGCACGAGGACGGCCAGGAGCCGCCCGCGCGCCTCTCCGAGGAGCTGCTCGCCAAGCACTCCGCCAAGTTCGCCGAGAGGCTGGACTACCTGTTCGAGAACATGTTCCCGGCGTCGCAGGGCCGGCCGTACACGCACGGCGAGGTGGCCCGGGCCACGGGCCTGAGCACCACCGCGATCGGCTACCTGCGCTCCGGGCGGAGCAAGCCCACCCTGGACACCGCGATCCTCATCGCCCTGTTCTTCGGTGTCCCGATGGACGCGTTCGTCGACGACGAGGTGGCCGAGGCGCTGAAGGCCGACCTGGCGGACCTGTGCGCCTACCGCGACAAGCGGGCCCGCCGGATCATGCGGCGCTCCGCCGCGCTGCCGGCCACCATGCAGGACTCCCTCGATCTCGTCATCACCGAGTACCGCCGGGCGGCGGGGCTGCCTGCGGACCCGGATGAAGATTAGAACACCTGAACGATATACGTTGACAGGGACACCGGGGGTCTGTGACGTTACGCATCGGTAGGGCTCCAGCCCGCCAAGCCGGTAAGGGGGCATCGTGATCAGGGACGAGCACACAGGTGGAGACCGTCCTCGGTGCCCCAGACCCCTGATCCCCGTCCGGAACCAGCCGCGCAGGCGGTGAGCGTGAAGCCGTTCCACCGCTCCCCCACCCGGGCCCTGCGCCGCCGCTCCGAAGCCAAGCTCGCCGCTCTCGAACTCCCCCGCACCAGCGACATGCGCCTGCTGGTCAGCCACGTCAGTGACCGGATCGGGCACCCGATCGTCCTGCGGCCGCGGCCCCTCGACCCGCGCAGGGCCAGCGGCACGTGCGTCCTGCGGCACGGCATCTACGTGATCACGTACCAGGTGAGCACCAGCGTCTGGCACCAGCAGCACGCCGTCGGCCACGAGGCCGGGCACCTGATCGCCGGCCACCGGTGCGTCGACATCGGCGACGAGGACGAGGACGGCTTCGACGAGCCGCCGCCGCGCACCCGGGTGCTCGGACCCGCCGCGGTCTCCCGCATGCTGTGCCGCTCCAACTCCCACTTCGACGAGCCGGGCGAGCGCGAAGCGGAGGTGATCGGAACTCTGCTCCAGCAGCACCTTGCCGCGCACGCCAGCCCGCAGGACCAGGCGGCGACCTGGGTCGCCCCCGCCCTGGAACACACCTGGGGCGGACGTGTATGACGTTCTCTTCCTCACCGTCGCGCTGGTCGCCGGCGTGGTGCTCGTCGTCAAACTGCACGGCCTGCGCCAGGCGCCCTCGGCGATGCTCGTCGCGGTCTGCCTGTGCACCGGCTTCACGGGGCTGTCGTTCTTCGTCGCCGTGCCCGCGGTGTACGCCCTGGTAGGTGCTCTGAGCGGCATTCCGAACCTGGGTTCGCTGCTGATGTACGGCCTCATCACCTGCTTCAGCGGATCGGCGCAAGCTCTCGCGCTGCTGTGGACCATCGAGGTCAGCGACCCGATGGAGGCGTGGAGCCAGGCGCGCCGGCGCATCAATGTCCGGCTGGCCGTCTTCGCCCTGGTCCTCCTGTTGATGGTCGCCCTGTTCACCGACGCGGTGGTGACCGGCGGGATGCCCGGGCCGAGCCGCCCCCTGGACTTCGACACCGTCTACGCCACCACGCCGTCCGTCTGCGCGTTCCTGCTGACCTATCAGGCCGGCCTGGCGTACGCGCTGGTCGGCATCTGCTGGGCCTGCCACCGGCACGCCCAGGAGCTGGCCCTGCGGGAGCCGGACCGGGTCAGCCTGCGCACCGGGGTGCGGCTGATAGCCCTGGGCTGCCTGGCGGGCTTCGTCTACGTGACGTTCAAGGTCACCGCCATCCTCGCGGCCGCGGCCGGCCGGCACGGCCCGGACTGGGACTGGCTCTCCACGATCGCCAGCCCGCTGTTCTCCAGCTTCGGCGCCCTGCTGATCTGTTCCGGCTTCGTCTATCCCGCTGCCATCGCCTGGTACGAGCGCCGGCGGGACTTCCTCGCGCTGCGCCCGCTGTGGACGGCCGCGGCCGAGGCCGATCGCCACGTCCTGCTCGACCCGATGCCGCACCAGGCCGTGCACCGCCTGGCCGTGCGCGACCTGAAGTGGCGTCTGGCCCGGTGCATCGCTGAGAGCCGCGACGCCCAGCTGGCCATGCGGATCTGGATGGACCCGCGGATCGGCCGGCTCGCCATGCAGCTCGCCCGGACCGCCGGCCTGCCGCCGGAGCAGGTCACGTGCATCTCGCAGGCGGCCACGCTGCGCGGCGCCCTGCGCGCGCGCTCCGCCGAACTGCAGAAGGCCGCCCGGGCCGCCGCCGAACAGGGCCTGCCGCTGGAGGCGATCAGCGACGCGGTCGCCGAGGCGTTCGCCCGGGGCGTGGACCACGCCCCCCACTCGGACGACTGCGAGGACATGTGCCTGCCCGGCGTCTCGGTCGACTACCCCGACCTGCACCGCGAGCGCGCCGGACTGGTCGGCCTCTCCCGGGCCCTGGCGAGCCCGTACGTCGCCGAGGCGCTGCGCCTGAGCGACCCGGCGTACGTCGCGCCGACCGAGGCCCGCGCCCACAGCGCCTATCGACACCTGGCCCTGGTCGACTTCCCCGAGGACCTGCGCATCGGCCTGAATCTCAGCTTCTACCGGACGTTCGCCGTGCCGGCCATCGCGAAGGTCCTCGCCAGCACGGGGAAGACGACCTGGCGCCCCGCAGAGCGGGCGAAGGTCACCGGGACGCTGATGTACACGCTGATCGAGCACGGCCTGGACTCGCCGGAGGGCCGACGCGAGGTCAAGGCGCTGAAGCGGATGCACGCGCACCTCCCGGTGGGGGACGCGGAGTTTACGTACGTGCTGGCGGCCTTCTGCGTCGCCCCAGTGCGCTGGATCGACGCGCGCAGCTGGCGGCCGACAACGGCCGTCGAGCGGGACGCTGCCTATACATTTTACGCCGGTCTGGCCCGGCGGGTGGGGATTGCCGGGCTGCCCGGCTCGTTCTTCGAGCTGGCCGCGTGGATGGACCGCTACGAGGCCGAGCACTTCGAAGTGACGTCGCAGGGCCGGGCACTCCTGGAGGCGACCCGATCCCTGCTGACCGACCGGCTTCCGCTGGCTCCGCTGGCCCGGGCCGGGGCGGCCGCGCTGCTGGATGAACGGCTGCTCGCGGCGTTCGGCGGGCGGCGCCCGGTGTGGCCGGCGCGTGCGGCGGTATCGGCCAGCCTGGGCCTGCGCGCGGTCCGGCTGCGGAAAGCGCATCGGCCCCGGTCCCGGTAGGCCCCTCGCGGGGGCTGTCCCGGTGCCGGGGCCGATGGCCCTGCACCCACTCTCCCTGTCCCGACCGTGCGTTGCCCCCGTGGGGACTGCGCGCGGTCGACCGGTGGGGCGTGCCCGTGCGCCCGTCCCGGCGGTGCCCACAGTACATGAAACCCAATACACGTGGAAGCTGATCCGATGCACTCAACCGCTTCCATCCTTACAACGTCGCGTTGTATAGTCAGAGGGTAAGGACGACGGAGCGAGCCTGGGGGCACCCGATGAAGCACACCGCGAAGCAGACAGACCTTCGGACCCTCGAAGACCTCCACAAGGCCCTCCACCGCCAGCGCCCGGTCACCATCCACGCCCTGAAGGAAGAGAAGGACGAGCGCGGACGCAAGACCGGCAACCTGGTCGAGACCCTCCGCACGCTCGAGATCTACGACCTCACCACCACCGCCGACGGCAACATCCTGATCCACGGGATGGACCGCGAGACCGGCGAGGACCGCGCCTTCCGCTTCGACCGCCTCCTGAGCTACACGGTCCACCGCATCGCCTACAAGATCGAGCGGCCCGCCCCGGAGGCCGACGCCGAGCGGCCCGAGTTCACCGACGAGGCCGACTTCATCGCCTTCGAGATCGCCCGCACCGACGCCGAGTACTGGACCGAGGGCCTCCAGGAGGCGCACCCCCTGCAGGCCCTCTCCGCCTGATCGACCCGCTCCTTCCCCGACCGAGGGCGGCCGGGGAAGGAGCAGCCGCCGACAGCCGACTAGGGCCTGACGTTCCATCGGCCGCCAGGCAGAGGCTCGGCCAGTCCCTCCTGGTGCAGTACGGCCAGAGCGCGCCGCACGGTGCTCCGGGACACGGCGTGCTCGGCCATGAGGTCGCTGATGCGGGGGAGGTCGGTCATGGCGGGGCGGTTCCTGATCTCCTGCCGGAGCTGGTCTGCGATCGTGAGGTAGGCGCCCTGGGGTTGCTGGCCGGTCATGGTTCTCCCTGTGGTTGGTGTGATGGTTGGGGGCATGACGGAGGGCCCACGACCTGGTGGTCGCGGGCCCTCGGTGGTGCGGTCGGTCAGGTATCGGCAGCTGTACGGCGCAGCCCCACCGGGGCTGCGCCGTACTTCCCTGTCACATCCAGGGCGGCTGCCAGCCGTCGGCCTGCCAGCGGATGAGTTCCTGCCCGCCCAGAAGGTGGATGTGCACCGAGGGCATCGCCGCGTACCGCTGCGCCTCGGCCGTGAAGCCGCTGGTAGTGACGATGGCGACCTCGTCGGCCCCGTGCACCGGGCGGGCGGTGCCCCCGACCTTCTGCGCCTCCGGACTGCCGACCAGGGTGCCCACCCCGTAGCGCTTGCACTGGATGACAATCAGCTTGCCCAGCGGCGTGACGGCCAGGACGTCGGCGCCCAGGTCACCCGACCCGCCGACCACCCGGACGTTGCGGCAGCCGTCGCGCCGGCACAGCTCGGCCACCGCGTGCTCGAAATTTCCCGGCGTCATCTCGCTGAACTCCTGCAGGGTGCGCACCCCCTGGACCAGGCGCCGGTGGCGCCGCCGGCCCACGCGGAAGGCGAGAACCGCGATCGCCACGGCGGCGACCAGCACGGCGAGCAGCACCCAGCCGACCCAGGGGTTCGCCCGTATGTACAGGACCAGGCACGTCACGACCGCGGCGAACACCGTGAGCCGGTTGCCCGGGCTCGTACGGCGCTGCCGGGTGCGGCGGTCGCGCCGCGTACGGGTGGGGAACAGGCCCAGGCCGGTGCGGGCGGGCCGGCGGGTACGGCGTGCCGGGCCGCGGCGGCGGGGGCGGCGCCCGGGTAAGCGCGGGCGGCGGGAAGTCGTGGCCATCAGGCTCCTTCGGTGGTGGGCGGGAGTGCGGTGCGGGTACGGGGCGGGGCCGGTCTTCGTCGGCCACGGGCGGGCCGTGGGGGCCGATGTCGGCGGCCCGCGCCGGCCGGGCGCCGGGTCACTTCCGGCCGCCGCGCGAGCGCGAGGAGCTGCTGCTGGAGGAGGAGTTGGTGACGTTCACGCTGACGTTGACGTTCGTCCCGGACTTCCGCGACAGGCCGCCCTTGACCATCAGGAACAGCGCGCCCACCCCGGCCGCGGTCGCCGCGACGCCGATACCGGCCATCTGCGCGGCGTGCCCGGCGTCGCTGAGGCCGGGCCCGTAGTGCCCGGCCACACCCAAGATGGTCGCCGTGGATCCCCCGCCGGCCAGCATCCGCATCGGCCACGGGTCCTTGTGGGCGGGCCCGACCGGCGCGGCCTCAGTGTGTTCGGCGGGCTGCGGCAGGTAGGCCAGGACGCGTTGCCCGTTGGGCGCCAGGGCCCACACCATGCCCGCCGGGGCCGCGTTGACGGGCGCGGGCGGGGCGTCGGGGTGGCCGGGCGGGAAGGAGGAGCTGTCGGTGGTCGGCCAGTCCTTGAAGAGGCTGGTGGAGATCTCGTCTCCCATGGAGTGCTGGTTCATCGGTGGTCTCCCGGGGGGTCGGTGGCGGGGGCGGGCGGTGATGTGCGGAGGGTGCGCAGGGGGACGGTGCCGTGCAGGGCCCGGCGCAGCGGGCTGTCGGTGAGGGCGGGGTCCAGGAGGGCGATGACGCGCGAGCCGTCGCTCTCGTAGGCGACAGCCAGCTCGTCGGCCGGGTCGGGGGTGCGGGTCACGGCGGGTCCAGTTCTGCGAAAGAGGGGGGTTTGTTCTCGGTCGGGGGGGGCACAACCACCACCCCCCACACAAAGACGTTGTTTTTGCTGAACGTGTCGGCGAACCCCTTGAGGAAGCGGTTGATGCCGGGGGCCATGCCGGTGCTGGCGAGGAAGAAGCCGAAGAGGACGGCGGCGACGGCGGACCCGATCGACAGCCGGCCGGTGCGGTTGAGGACCACGAGGACGACCGCGAGCAGGACGACTGCGGAGAGGCTGATGGCCATGCCGGTCACTCCCCCGCCGTGTCGTTGCGTAGCGCGGCGAGGAAGTCCTCGAGGTCGTCGGGCTTGACCAGGACGTCGCGGGCCCTGGAGCCTTCGCCCGGTCCCACCACGCCCCTGTCCTCCATGTAGTCCATGAGCTGGCCGGCCTTGGCGAAACCGACGCGCAGCTTGCGCTGCAGCATCGACGTCGAGCCGAACTGCGTGGAGACCACCAGCTCGATGGCCTGCGCCAGCAGGTCGAGGTCGTCGCCGCTGATGTCCTCGACGATCCCCCTCTTCTGCTGGTTGCCCTCGGCGACGTCGTCTCGGAAGACGGGGGTCATCTGGTTCTTGCAGTGCCGGACGATCACCTCGATCTCGTCCTCGGTGACGAAGGCGCCCTGCACACGCGCGGGGGTGTTGGCGCCCATCGGCAGGAACAGCCCGTCGCCCTCGCCGATCAGCTTCTCGGCGCCGGGCTGGTCGAGGATGACCCGGCTGTCGGTAAGGGAGGCGGTGGCGAAAGCGAGCCGGGAGGGCACGTTCGCCTTGATCAGCCCGGTTACGACGTCCACCGAGGGCCGCTGGGTGGCGAGCACCAGGTGGATGCCGGCGGCGCGGGCCAGCTGGGTGATGCGGACGATGGAGTCCTCGACGTCCCTGGGCGCGACCATCATCAGGTCCGCCAGCTCGTCGACGATGACGAGCAGGTACGGGTAGGGCTTGAGCTCGCGCTCACTGCCCGCCGGGGCCTTCACCTTGCCGCTGCGCACGGCCTTGTTGAAGTCGTCGATGTGCCGGAAGCCGTACGCCGCGAGGTCGTCGTAACGCAGGTCCATCTCCCGTACGACCCACTGGAGCGCCTCGGCGGCCTGCTTCGGGTTGGTGATGATCGGCGTGATCAGGTGCGGGATGCCCTCGTAGGCGGACAGCTCGACCCGCTTGGGGTCGATCAGGACCATGCGCACGTCGTCGGGGGTCGCCCGCATGAGGACCGAGGTGATCACGGCGTTGATGCACGAGGACTTGCCGGACCCGGTGGCTCCGGCGATCAGGCCGTGCGGCATCTTCGCGAGGTTGGCCAGTACGTAGCCGCCCTCGACGTCCTTGCCGAGCGCGACCAGCAGCGGGTGGTCGTCCTCGGTGACCGCGGCCAGACGCAGCACGTCACCGAGATGGACCATCTCGCGGTCAGTGTTCGGGACCTCCACGCCGACCGCCGACTTGCCGGGGATCGGGCTGAGGATCCGCACGTCCGGGTTGGCGACCGCGTACTCGATGTTCTTCGCCAGCGCGGTGATCCGCTCGACCTTCACCGCCCTCCCGAGCGTGACCTCGTAGCGCGTGACCGTCGGACCGCGCGAGAAGCCGGTGACCTTGGCGTCGACCTTGAACTGGGCGAAGACGGTGGTCAGCGCCTGGATCACGGCGTCGTTGGCCTCGGTGTGCTCCTTGGCGGGGGTGCCGCACTCCAGGAGGTCCAGCGCGGGCAGCGAGTAGGTGTTGCCGCTGGCGAGCCGGTGCTGCGCCGGGCGCGGGCGGACCTCGGCCGGGGCAGCCGGGGCTTCGGCCACGGGCTCGGTCTGCTGCGGGAGGACCTGCTCGTCTTCCGTGTTCGCCGGCGCCGTCTCCGGGCCCCAGATGTACAGGCCCTTGCGCGGTCGGTGCATCAGCTGGTCGCGGACGTCGTGGGTGAGCCACGTCTGGACGGTGGCCCGGTCGAACTTGCTGCCGTACTCGTTGCCGAGGCGGGCGAAGATCTCCTGGGTGGAGCAGCCGGGGGCACCGGCCTCCTTGACCACGCGCCTCACGAAGGCGCGGCGCGGGTCGATGCTCTTGTCCTCGGTCGGGTCGACCTGTGCCGGGGCGGCCGGGCGCACGGGAACGGCCGGGCGCGACTCCGGCGTCGCGGGGCGGGAGTTACGGCCGCCGGCGTTGCGGTAGCGGTCGAACTCGACGACGACGTCGTCCTTCTCCGGCATGGAGGCCGCGGGCCGGGTGGCCCCGCCCGGGCGCCGGTCGGTGACGCCCAGGGTGCTCCAGATCTGCGACGGCGGCAGGCCCAGGCGCTCGGCCGTCGACCCGAAGCCACTGCTGCGCGCGGGCGCCGTCGGGCCCTGCGGGCTGCGGGGCGCGGGTGTCGACGGGCGGCTCCCGGCGCCGACGAGGGTGCGCTCGTCGCCGTCCTCCTCGTCGTCCAGGTCCTCCAGGAGGTGGCGGATGCGCTCGAAGTCCCAGCGCGTGTCGTACTGGTCGCCGATCGCGGCGCGGATGTCGTTGACCGCCTTGGCGTCCAGGGACGGGCGGATCCAGGTGTGCTGCTCGGCCAGGGCGGCGATGTTCTCCGGGTCGGAGTCGTTGACGTACTTGCCCTTGGCCGGCATCGGCCGGCGCACTCCGCTGCCCTTCAGCTTGGCGTAGAGCGAGCCGTCGAACTCGAGCTTGGAGAGGTCCATCGCCCGGTAGTCGTCGGGGAAGACATACCTGGTCTCGTTGCGCTCGCCCATGCGCATCCCGATGCGGGAGTCGTACTGGCTCTTGTTCTCGCCGCCACCCATGTTGGGGCCGGTACCGCGCTGCACAGCGTCGATCTCGTCGCAGGCGGCCTTGCGGCCCTTCTTCTTGATCCGGCGCTTGAGCTGAGCGGCCTCGGGGAGCTGCTCGAAGAGGTCGGCGACCTCGTCGCTCACCAGGATGATCGCCGGTTCCTTCTCGGAGGGGACCAGCTTGCCGTTGACCCGGGCGGACCGTCCGTCGACGACGGCCATGGCGGCCTCGAGCTGCAGCATCGCCTCCTCGGGGCTGGTGGCCACCCAGTCGATGACGGGCCGGTTGCAGCCGGGGCGCTTCTCCAGGAACGGCTTCAGCCACGGCCGGGCGGTCGCGCCGCCGCCCATGTCCGTCATCCAGATCACGGCGTCGGCGCAGCGGGTCAGGTACGACAGGATGACGTGGAGCAGGACGCTCTTGCCCGAGCCGCGCATGCCGGCGATGAGGACCGCGTTCTGCCGCATCAGCAGCATGACCATCTCGCCGTCCTCGTAGACGGCGATCGGGAACGGGTCGTTGATGCTGATCGGGCCGTGCTCGTCCTCGAGCGGGAAGCTCTCGGAGAGGACGTCGCGGGTGGTGACGTGCATCCACACCTGGCCAGCCGCGCCGCGGATCTCCTCGAAGCGCACGGACCCGGCGCGGACGTCGCCCTTGGCGACCTCGAGCGCGCGGACCTCGTTGTCCAGGCGGGCGGGGGTCACCGAGCCGTTGGAGGCGGTCAGGTCCAGGCGGATGCTGTAGCCGGAGCCGCGGTTGGTGCGCTCGCCGGTCTCCCGTACGCCCTTGAGGTTGCGGCGCAGGAAGACGCCCTCCCACTCGGTGGCCTCGCGGTCGGCCGGGTCGTCCGTGTACCGGCCCTCGTGCTCGGCGGCGATCTCCTCGCGGCGGGAGTAGCGGAACCAGGGGTAGAGCAGGGTGTAGATGGAGGTGGCGCCGATGAAGCTGGCGGCGCTGGTCAGGCTGAACGGTGTGGCCGTCGCGGCGTAGGTGAGCCACGAGGTCGCGGCGGCCACGGCGGTGGTCAGGTACAGGCCCTGCCAGCGGCCCATGCCGCGCAGGCCGTGGGAGCGCTCGGCGTCGCCCTTGGCCCAGGCGCCCAGCGCGGTCGCGCCGGTGGACACCAGGGCGACACCGCCCAGGGCGAGGGAGGCGTGGGTGCCCAGCGGCAGGCCCATCAGCTCGAGCGGGGTGCTGTTGCTGATGGCGTCGAACTGGTTCATGAAGCAGGCGCCGGCCCCGACCCACAGGCTGCTGATCGGGACGGTGGCGGCGCGCCCCAGCTTGTAGGCGTCCTGGGGAGGAACGCTGCTGCGGGTCTTGGTGGCTGCCATGGGATTCGGTGTCCTTCCGGGTGATGGTGCGGGGCAGGGAGGGTGGGGAGAGTGGGTGCCGGGCGGCGTCAGGACTGGACGTTCCAGAACTCGCCTTCGTTCGGGCGCGGGTTCTCGTGACGCTCGATGTCCTCGGCCTGCTCGATGCGCCAGGACTCGATGACGCTCTGGACCATGTCGACCATGCCGGCGTTGGCCGAGGCGAATTCGAGGACCATTTCGACGACGCCGGGCTTCACGCCGTACTGGTCCTGCAGGCGCTCGGCCATCTGCTGCAGGCTCTGGGCGAAGTTCTCGAACATCGGGGCCATGTCGTCGAGGTGCTGGGTGAGTTCCTCGACGGTCTGCGGCTCGTACTGGCCGGTGACGAAGTCGAAGGCTTCGCTGACTGCTTCGATCGGGGTGGCACCCACGGTCTTGGCTCCTGTCGTGGTGGGGGTGGCGGGCACATGGATCGGGACAGGCGTCCCGGGGTTGACCTTCACGGCCTTCTTGAGGCTGACCTTGCGGGCGACGGCGATGGCCACCCCGGCGGGGTTGGCGAGGCCGGTGGCCGCGTAGTGGCGCAGCAGCCAGGAGGAGACCCGCCGGCGGCGCATCACCCACTGGCCGGAGCGCAGGGCCTTCGCCAGGCCCCAGGCCATGCCGCTGGCGATCCGGGGCATGTAGTTGGGGCCGCCGGAGGAGTTCGCGATGCGCAGCATGTGGCGGTGGGCCCAGCCCAGGCGCTTGCCGACGGCCATGACGCCCTTGGCGATGATCGGCGAGACGAAGGCGTTGCCCGCCCGCGTGGCCCGGCGGCCGCCGCGCCACAGCTTCTTGCTGCCGCGCTTCATCATGCGGACCTTGCGGCTCGTCGCGGCCCGCTTGAGGCGGCGGTGCATCTTCTTCGCACCCTTGGTGTACGCCTTCTTCTTCGGCGTCTTGACCGCAGGTCCGCCCTTCCGCTTACCGGAAGTGGTCGCCTTCCGCTTCTTGAAGATGCGGCGCCTGGTCTTCGTCGGGGACTTCGCTGCTCCCTTCTTCTTCGGGGACTTCTTCGCCGCTCCCTTCTTCGGGGTGGTCGGCTTCTTCTTCGGCGTGGGCGCGGGCCGCTTCCCGGCCTTCTTCGCGGCCCGGGCCGCGGCGGCGGCCTTGCGGCCGGTCGTCTTGACCGTGGGCTTGGGCGTGGACTTCTTCTTCAGTGCCACCTTCTTCTTCAGCGCCGCTGCCTTCTTCTTCGCCGCTGAAGTCTTCGTCGCCCCCGCGCCCTTGGAGGCGGACCCGCCGGCCGACGAACCGCCGCGGCCGGTCAGCTTGCCCAGGGCGCGCTTGGTGAGCGACGGCTTCGCGTGCGCACCGGTGTTGCGGCCCGTCGACCCGCCCGCGGCCGGCCGGTTGGCCCCGCTGCTCGGCTTCACCGCGCCGCCCCGTCCGGTGGAGGACCTCGCCGCTCCCCCGCCCAGGCCGCCGGTGTTCTTCCGGCCCGGGCCGGTGCCCTTGCCGCTCGTGACGTGACGCCCGGCAGCGCCCTTGCCCGCCGCGCCGCCCGCAGCGGACTTCGCCGCGTTCGTACGGGCGTTGCGCTTGGCCGAGCGGGCCCCGGCGGACGGGCTCGCCCCGCCACCGGCCTGCCCGGCGGTCTTCCGGCCGGCCGCGCCCTTGCCGCCGCGGCCGAACAGCCCGCCGCCGCTCTTCACGCCGGCCCCGGACCTCCCGCCGGCTGCTCCGGTGCCCTTGCGGCCCAGGAGGCGTCCGGCGGCGCGGGCCGAGGGGTTGGTGCGGGCCGTACGGGCGCGGCCGCCCTTGTTGGCGGCGCGGCGGTCGCGTGCCCGCCGCCACAGCGCCCGCACGCTGAGGGCGGTTCCGATGACCGCGGCGATCGCCAGGCCGATCATCATCCACTGGCCGTACAGGTGGGCGAGGTAACTCGCTGCAATCATCGCGATGGGCGGGGCCGCAGTGAGCGCAAGGGCGGTGAGGCCACTCAACGGTTCGGAGTCGGCCTCGGGAGCGGCCTGTGCCGGGGTGCGCGGCGCGGGTGCCGCAGGCGGCGGGAGGGTGGCGGTAGCGGCGCCCGGAGCCCCAGGCGCAGCCGCCGCCGGGGGCTGCGAGTTGAAGTCGAAGCTGGTGCTCACAGGAGGCTTCCTCATCTCCGGGTCGGTCACTGTCGGTTGATGTTCGGGTTGTTCGTTGTTGTTGTCGTTGTTGTTGTCGCCCTGTTGTCCGCAGCTCATGGGCTGTTTTTCGGCTCCTGGCGGGGGTTGCGGGCGCGGTTGGGCCCGAGCGACAACAACCAACAACGTCACGTGGTGTTACGTGCGCGGGTGGGGGTCGACGGGCTGTTCCGGTGCCGGGTCGGCCGTGGCGGCCGAGTCGGCGGACGGTGCGTGGGCGGCGGCCAGGGCCGCGTACGCCGCGTACGGCGGGCGGCTCTTGCCCCACCGGGCTCGGCCGACGAACAGCGGCACTCCCTCGCGGAACAGTTCCAGCAGGCTGCGCCGGCGGACCGTCATGAAGGCCGGGCGGCCGTCACGGAAAGTGCCGATGCGGACGGGGGTGGTCGGCTGGTCGTCGGCGCTCACGGGGTTCCTCCTTCCTGCTGCTGGGCGGTGGCGGGTGCGAGGTCGAGGTCGACGGTGCACGCGATGGTGTGGGCAGGGTTGAGGCTTTCGATGTGGGCCAGGGCCTCGGCCAGGTCCTTGGCGGCCTGGGCCGAGGTGATGGAGTTCCACTCGAAGCGGGTGGGACGGGCCGGGGTGGGTTCGCCGCGCGTTTGCACTGGTCAGAGCCCCAAGACGCGCTGGAGGACGGTCCGCTTGCGCTGGCCGGCCGGGACGGAACGGGTGATGGTCCGGCCCGGCCGGTGGTTGGCGCTGGGCCGCAGGCCCTTCGGGATGCCGTCGTACGGCAGGTGCAGGCACTCCTCGACGGAGAGCGGGCCCTGGCGGTCGAGGTCGTCGAGGTCGAAGTGGATCCACGTCTTCAGCGGCTCGTCGTTCGACCGGTGCTGGGCGTCCGGGTCGCCGGGGTTGCGGCGCAGCCGCTGGGCGTTGAGGTGCTCGAGGGCGGAGTCGAGGATGTCCTTCGCGCCGCGGACCGTCTCGGCGCTCAGGTTCCGTGCCGGCACCTGGTCGGTGTCGACGTCGAGCTGGATCGTCATGCGCAACGGGAGGTCCCCGGCCTTGTACTGGGCGTCGTAGTCGCCGGGGTGGCGGCGCAGCACTTCGGCGCGGATCTCGGCGAGGACCGAGCGCAGCATGTCCCGGGATTCGCGTCCGGTCTCGGCGTGCAGTTTGGTGTAGGTCACCGTGATCTCCATGGGGTGTCAGAGGGTCAGTTGTCGATGTCGATCGATTGGCGGCGGGCGCGCCGGTTCAGCTCGCCCGCGTACTGCCGACGGGCTTCCGCGAGTCGGCGGGCTGCCGTTGCCTTGGGGCGGTTCAGAACCTGCATGGCGCGGTTCAGATCGACGCGGTTCCAGCCGTCGGTGTCGAGGATCCGGTAGAGGATTCCGACCTCGGAGCGGGCCTTGGTCTGGCGAGCCAGTTCGGAACCCTGGGGTTCGGAACCGAGGTTCGCCTCGGCGTACGCAGCGATGACTCGCAGCGCGCAGGTTCCGCACAGGGGCAGCGGTTCGCGAACCTGGGCGGTTCCGGTGCAGGTTCCGACGGAGCAGTTCATGGTTCGGGGTTCCCCTCGGGCAGGTTCCGATGGTTCGGCTGGATCAGGCGGCGTCGCGCTTCCGCCAGACGGTGCGGGCGTCACGGAGGCGGTGGTAGGCGGTGGTTTTGCTCAGGCCAGTGCGCTCAATGACCAGGCCGAGCTTCACCGCGTCGTAGCCGAGTTCGTCAATGAGGTTCAGAACCTGCTGGATCTGCTCCTCCTTGGTGGCAGCGCGAGCGGTGAGGTTCGCGGGTTCGCGGTTCCGCCGCTTCGGCTTCGGCGTCTTCTCGGAACCAGGTTCGGGAACCTCGGGTTCGCCGGGCTCGGGTTCCGGGTTCACGGAAGGTTCGGGAACCTCGTTCGCTGACGGCACCGGAGGTTCGACGGGCCCGTTGGCCTTCTGCTCGGCGAGGGTCTCGGAGACCGGGATGCCGAGCTTGGCGAGGGTCAGCGGGCGCAGCTCCTCCTGGGTGGCCTCGCGGCGCCACTTCCACCGGCCGTACTTCTGCTTGAGCGAGCCGAGGTAGACGACGCGTTCGCGCTCCTGCTTCAGGGCATCGTCCAGGCCGCGGATCTTCCAGACCCGCATGCGGCGGACGAGGATGGCGGTCGAGGGCAGGGCGAGCAGCCAGCGGTCCAGGCCGGCCGACTCGATGTGCTTGCCGCTGCTGAGCGCGGCGACGTGGGCGACGGTGTGCCGGCCGCCTTCGGTGGCCAGGACGAAAAGCGCCGGCATCACGGTGTGCATGCCGACCGCCACCGGGTCGCCCCAGCTGGCCGACGCGTTGAACCAGATCGTCGCGACCGTCAGGCCCCAGGCGGCGTGCCGCAGGAGCGGGTACGGCATCCGCCTCCACGTCAACAGGAGGTCAAACGCGATCAAGACGACAATCCCAGCATCGACTCCGATCGGCAGCCACTTCGAGAAGTCCCCGAAGCCCTTCTCCACGGCCAGCTCGCGCACGGCCGTGTAGGAGCCGGTGAAGCCGATCGCCCCGATGCAGCCGGCGCCGACGATGATGATGGCGATCAGCACCCAGTGGACCCAGGTGACCTGCTCCTCGCCGGTCTTGCGGCGCTCCACGCGCTCCTGGCGGCGGGCGTCCTTGTCGTCCCTCTTGAGCTTCTTGGCCTTCAGCTTGATGACGGTGGGGTCCAGGGCGGCGGCCATCTTCTCCTCGGCCGCCGCGGTGAGCTGCTTCGCTTCCTCCTGCTCCTGGTCGGCGAACCTGCGGACGGCGGCAGCGGTCTCGAGGTCCTTGATGCTCTGCTCGCTGATGAGCGAGGCGTTGTCGGTGGCGGCCTTGATGCGCTGCGCGGCGACCTCGCCGGCCTGCTCCCGCTCCCGGATCGCGGCCTGCCGCTCGGATTCCGCTTCGGTCTGGGCCTGGGTACGGACGCGTTCCGCTTCGTCCTGCGCGGCGGTGCGCAGCGCGGTGGCCGCGGCCTCCGCGCGCTCCCGGATCGTCTCCGCGGCCGCCTGGGCCTCGGTGCGGATCCGGTCGGCGTCCTGACGGGTGCGGCGGGCCTCGGTCTGGGCCCGCTCGACGTCGTCGGCGGCCAGCGTGCGGGCCCGGTCGGCCTCGGCGAGCGCGTCGCTACGGAGCTGCTCGGCGTCCGTACGGCCGGCGTCCAGGGCCCGCTGTGCGTCGGTGAGGAGTCCCTCGGCGCGGTTGCGGGCCTGGGTCAGGATCCGCTCGCCCTCGCGGGTGGCGGCGTCCCGGATCGAGGTGGCCTCGGCCTGGGCGGCGTCGCGGACGGCGTCCGCGTCGCGCTCGGCCTGGGCCAGGCGCTGGGTGGCGCTGTTCTCCGCGGCCGCCCGGGTCTGGTCCGCGGCGTCGACGGCGCTGGTGCGGATCCGGTCGGCCTCGGCCCGGGCGTCGTTGACCTCGGTGCCTGCGTCCCGGTGGGCCCGGGCCAGACGCTGGGCCGCTGCGGTCTTCGCCTCGTCGGCGGCCTTGGTGCGCAGCTGCTCGGCGTCGGCCGTGCCCTGCGCCTGGATCTCCTCGGCCTGCCGGCGGGCGTCGGCAAGGACGGTTGCGGCCTGCTCGTCGGCCTGCGTGCGCAGGGCGTCGGCCTTGGTCTGCGCCTCGGTGAGGAGCTCGCCGACGGTGGAATCCGCCTCGGCGAGTGCCTCGGCGCGGGTCGTCTCCGCGAGGCGCTCGGCGTCGGCGAGCAGGGTCTCGGCCTCGGCGCGGGCCTTGGCCAGCAGCTCCTCGCCCGTGGGGTCGGTCTTGGCGGCAGCCGCTTTCGCCGCAGCGGTGCCGCTGGCCTTGGTGTTGCGGCGGTTGGTTGCCATGACGTGCGATGTCCCTTCGGAAGGTGCTGTCGGGGGTGTGCTGTGCGTCGGTGGGGCGGGTCAGATGACGGTCAGGACGAGGCCGGACAGGGTGAGGACCAGCAGGGCGACCGGCAGGGCGACGCCGAGGACGAACACTCCGGCGGTGGCCGGGTCCTGCGCCGCGGCGTTCTCCCAGCGGATCAGCGCGCCGATGGTGTGGGTGTGCAGCCAGCGGCCGTAGCGCTGGAGCGCGGAGGGCCGGCGCAGGTTGAGGTTCTCGACGGCCTCGTAGTCGGCGGACGTCCACTTCGAGGTGTCGCCGGAGCAGCTGCCGAGCAGGGCCTCGTTGCGGACCATGAACTCCGGGCCGGTCGGCGGCTTGACGCGGAACGTGGTGCCCAGGCCGGTGCGCTTCAGGTACTCCTTGACGGCGGCCTTCTGAGTGCGGGTCATCTCGCTGGCCCCTTCCATTCGGTGATGAGCGGGAGACGGTGTGTGCTGGCCGGCGGGTACACCGGTGGCCGTGCGGTGGCGCTGAGCGGGAGGGCGGAGTCCGGGGTCCGGTGGGGCCGGACTCCGCCGGGCACGTCAGGGGCTGGGGTCGGGCTCCGGGTCTGCGTCCGAGTCGGAGCCGCCGAGGGCGAGTCCGAGGAAGAGGCGGAAGACGAGGAAGACGCCGCCGAAGTACGCGAGGTGCGCGACCGCGGGGCCGAAGCCGTGGAGGAAGTAGTCGATGAGGGAGAGCACGCCGACCAGCAGGGCCAGGACGGTGACGACCGTGGACCGGCTCGGGCCCTCGTACTCGTCGTCGTCGACCAGGGCCTTGGAGGTCTTGACCTTCGCGGGGAGCGTGGCGGAAGCCATCACAGCCACCGCCCCAGGCCCAGCGTCCGGGCGATCCGGGTCAGGAGGCCGGCCGGGCGGCGCTGCGGCTGTGCAGCGAGCTCGGCCCCTCCCTGGATCCGGTGCACCAGCTGGTTGACGATTTCCTCGCCGTCGCCCTGGACGTGCACCTCGCTGAACAGGCCGCCCAGTTCGGCGGTCTCCGAGCTACGGCCCAGCAGCGGGTGCCGGCTGTAGCCCTCGACGAGGACGGCGATCTCGGCGGAGGCGTTGATCGTGCCGTCGCCCAGGCCACCGAGGGAGGCGACCAGCCGGGCCAGGTCGGCCCGGTCGGCGACCTCGTAGGACTCAAGGTGCGCGATGGCGTCGAGCAGGGGGCGGACGGCGGGGTGGACCTCGGGGGCGTAGGCGCGAGCGACTCGCTGCGCGGGGGCCTTGGTCTTCACGACTGGGCCCCCGCCTTCTGCTTGCTGGCGGCGGCGGTACGCTGACGAGCCACCCGGCGCTTGATCGCCCGACGCTCGTCCTCGCTCAGGCCACCCCAGACGCCGGAGTCCTGACCGGTGTCCATCGCCCAGTCGCCGCAGGTCTCCATGACCGGGCAGCGACGGCACACGGCCTTCGCCTCCTCGATCTGCAGGAGAGCCGGGCCGGTGTTGCCGACCGGGAAGAACAGCTCCGGGTCCTCCTGGCCGCAGGAACCCTGCTGGCGCCAGTCCGCGGTGATCCGGTACGAAGTCTCGCCGCCGCTGTGGGCGCCGAACCTCTGGTTCTCGTCGAAGCTCATGCCGTCACCGCCGTTCCGGCCAGGCCGTTCGCCACGAGTGCGCCGGCGGCCTCGGCCGCGTGCACCTTCGCGTCGTTCTCGGCGGGCTGGGCGATGACACGGTCGAACGGGGTCCAGCCGTAGCGGTGCTCCCGCCGGGCGGCGCCCTTGTTCCCGAGGTGGCCGTCCGCGTAGAGGTTGTGCTCGACGAGCAGCCAGGTGCTGTACGAGCACCGTGCGAGGGCCTCGTCTCCGAACAAGACCTCCAGGACCTCCCAGGTCCCGGCGGCGTCGCTGTAGATCGTTCCCTCGAAGCGCGGGCCGATCGCGGACTCGTAGAGACGGCGGTACGCCGCGGCGTCCGTCATCCCCGGCGTGCCGGCCTTCAGCTCGTCGATCCGGGCAAGCTCCAGCCGGCGGTTCGTCTGGCGCGTAATCGTCAGCGCCAGGTCCTCCGGAGAGGGTCGGGTAGTAGTGGTGCCGAGGCCAGGGGCCCCGGTCGTGGCATGGTGCGAGGTGTACGCGCGCTCGGTTCGAGGCGCACCGATAGCATTCGCCATCAGGAACACGACCCTTCGGCTTTGACGAGACGACAAGGGTTTGTTCTCAGGCCCCGAGCCATTGGTGCGACTACACCGCCGGCTCGGGGCCGTCCTGCTTGCTACGTTCAGGACACTACCGCACCACAGTCGCTCTGGGATAGGGTAGATGGAAGAAGAGGCCAAGATTTTCTCCGGGACAGGAAGGGGGGCTCGATGGCACAGCCGGCATACCTGCGTGTAGCCGAGGCGATTCGCCTGGCGATCGAGGCGGGCGAGGAGAACTACCAACCGGGTGCGGGTCTGCCGTCGAGCTCCGACATCGCAGAGGCGCACGGCGTCTCGCAGGAGACCGCACTGAAGGCCCTGCGCGCGCTGGCCCGGGAGGGATGGATCACCATCGTTCCGCGGGGCCGGATGTTCGTGCGTGCCAGACCCCGCGAACGGATAGTGGTCCGCGACCGCACCGTGTACCGCGACGAGATCGGATACTTCTTCGATCTCAACGCCAAGGACTGGCGACCGGTGGGCAAGCCGGAACGCACTCTCGCAGTGCCGCCAGACCACATCGCTGACCTGCTCGGCACGCCCAGAGGCGAGGATGTCGTCGCCCGGAACCGGGCCATGGGACCGCCCGGCAGTAGCCAGGCGCTTCAACTCGCGACCAGCTACATCTCGATGGCTCTCGCCACGGAGATTCCGGCTCTGCGGGCTGAGAACCCGGGCCCCGGCGGGATCTACGACCGCATTGAGGAAGCCTTCGACCAGTCCATCGAATGGCACGAGGTCATCTCGTCCCGCCTGCCGGACGAGACCGAGCAAGAGCGACTGGATATCCCGCCGACAGTTCCGGTAATGATCGTCACCCGCGAATCCCGGGTGGAGCGAAACGGCTCGGTGCTCGTGGCCGAGGTCAACGAGACCCGGATGTCCGCTGAACAGTTCGCGGTGTCGTACACGGTCCGCCGTGACGATTCTGCGGTTCGACCTGGAGGAGGGGCCTCGACCTGACCTTGCAGCGTCCGGCCCCCCAAGGGCTGACGCGCAAGCGGCCGGCGGGAGTGGAGTCCCAACCGGCCGCTCGAGCACTACAGCGAGAAGCAACTCGCTGCGAGAGACGTCAACCCTGATCAGGAAGGCGCTCATGCTGAGCGTACCCAACGCCGGTCCGCCGGTCGGGACTGCCTCGCGCGCTGCCCAGCGCCTGCAAGCGGCGGGAACGACACCTTGAGCGGAGCTGCCCTCGTTTGGGCCATGAAGCACAAGAGCTGGTGCCAGAGCACCGGCGAGATCGCCGTGCTGACTGCCATCGCCGATCACATGGGCAAGGACTTGAGGAGTTCGTACGCCAGCCAGACCACACTCGCCGACGAGACGTTCATGTCCACGCGCTCCGTCGGCACGCACATGCGGTCCCTTGCGAAGCGCGGTGTCATCGTCCCCGGCGACCCGGCGGTCGTCGAACACATTCGTGGCGACCGACGCCCGCCCGTGTGGAATTTCCCTGCTGACCTGCCACGACGCCCCTCGACGGGTGGCAAGCCCTTCCAGTCGTCGCAGGGCTCCACCGACCGGCAGCGAGTGGAAGGAGATGCCACCCGTGATTCCGCTCGCCAGCCCGCCACGGGTGGAAATGAACAGCAGCCACGGGTAGAAACGGTTGCCGACGAACCTGTAACTACTGAACCTGGGACGAGCGTCGGTGGTGACGGCCGTAGGCCATCCACCGGTAGTGAGGGGCGCAGCGATGGCGGCAGAGCCGCGTCGGGCAAAGAAGCGGCAGCCGAGGAAGGGGCCAGGGGGTACTACCAGTCCCACCAGCAGCGTCTTTCCACTTCGGAGCTGCGCGCGGTACTCGAGCGCCTCCCTCGGGCGCTCGCTGCGCAGTTGGAGAACGAGTGGTCTCGGGGCTTGCCGGCCTCGGTGATCGAAGCCATCGGCCTGGGGCTCGAGGACCGCACCGTGGAGCAGATCGTTGCGCGCGTAGAGCGACGCTGGTTGCAGTGGTCGTACGAGAACGATGCAGTCGCCGAGTCCGGCGTCGGCCTTGCGCGGCCGCTCGGGGTTCTGCTCACGCTGCTCGGCCCCTCGACGTGCTGGGGCAACAACGCCCGCTGCGAGGACGGCGCCGACATCGACACCGACGTCGTCTGCCCGCGGTGCGAGGAGGCACGGGCCGACAAAGCCGCCGCCCGGCGTGACCAGGACGCTCCACCGGCCGCCGGGTACAGCGTGCCGTTCCAGCGGCCGGCGAATGCCGAGCCCAGCCCGTACGTCCAGTGCACCGGGGCCGGCTGCGGGGTCAAGATGATGCCCACCGAGGACGGGATGTGCCGGGAGTGCCGTGCGGAAGGAGCTGTCGCTCCGCAACCGGACAGTTCGGGTTGAGCCTCGACCATGCAGAGTGGGAAGCATGGTGCGATGGTCGTCACGGACGACCTGGCCGACTGGCACCGAAGGTGACAGTTTCGAATCCTCAAGAGCTGAGTTCATGCCGTTCCCCCGGTAGATCGGGCGGGTTGCGGAGTGTCGAATTCAGCTTCAGGAGCTGGGCAGTTGCGAAGGAGGCCCAGTGGGGTTCTCACCGTGGGTAAACTCCGCGCAAGGACCGATGGCCGCTCAGGAGCGATGCCGATGCGCGAGGTTGCAGCAGGGAGCCGACTCCCGTCGCAGGTCCTCGACGACCCGCGGATGGTCGAGGCGTGCCGCGTCCGGGACTTCGGTGCGATCTTCATGCTGGTCCGCCGAGCGGGCATCTACCCGTCGCGGATCGCACGCCTCTGCGAGATGACTCCCAGCCGGGTCTCGGAGGTCATCGCCGGCAAGCGGACGCTGAACCAGATCGGCGTGATCGAACGTGTCGCGGACGGTCTGGGCATTCCGGGGAACATGCTGGGCCTGGCCGCGCGGACGTGGGAGTCGTCGACCGACCCCGCTGCGCAGGACCTCGCGGCCGCAGGCGAAACCCAGTGCCGGGTCATCCCTCCGCCTTCACAGCAGATCGTCGTTCCGGCTGACGACGGAGGCGACGAGGCGCTCGAACTCAAGCGCGAGTTGCTGGCCGCGACGTCTGCCGACAGCACAGTGGCTTCCCTGTACTCCACCCAGGTGGACACCATGCGCAAGCTGGATCGTCAGCTCGGCGCAGAGAGACTTCTGCCGCAGCTGCAGGAGCAGATCCTTCAGATGGAGAATTTGCTTCGATACGGAACTGCCGCCGGCGCGCGCGAGGCGTTGGCTGGCGCGTTGACGGAGGCGGCGACACTGGCTGGGTGGCAGGCCCTGGACCTCGGCCGATACAAAGTGGCGTGGTCCCTGCACGAGACGGCGAAGAGCGCGGCACGGGAGGCGGGGTCACCGGCGCTGCTGGCGCACGCGACAGCACAACAGGCTTACGTGCTACTCGACTTGGGCGAGCCGGCCGACGCGGTCAAGCAGATCCGGTTCGCTCGAGAACAGGGTGGCCGTGCGATGCCGCCGCTGATGGAGAGCTGGCTCTACGCGGCCGAAGCCGAGGCGCACGCCGCGGCGCAGAACGAGGTGGCGTGCCGCCTCGGCTTGGAACGCGCCGAAGCGGTACGGCCGGCGGATCCGTCCGACCCGACCCTGCCGTTCCTGTTCCTGGCGGGGTCGCACCTCGACCGGTGGCGTGGGAACTGCCTGGCGACGCTGGGCGCCGACGAGGGGCTCGAGGACCTGACAGCGGCGTTGTCGTCCATGGACATGAGCGGCTTCACCCGGGCCGAGGCCGGCGTGCGCTGCGACCTAGCTGTGGTGCTTGCCAGGAAGGGCGAGTTCGCTGAGGCGCAGAAGCAGGCGGTGCGTGCACAGGATCTGGCGGCGCTGACCAGCTCGGTACGTCAACGCCGCCGGATTGCTCAGGTGTTGAGTTCCACCGCTGTGTGACTCAGGTCCGGTTGCGGGTCGCGAGTAGATGCAGGACTGCGACCAGCGTGCCCGAGTTGCAGATCTTCCCTTCGGCGATAAGGCCGGGGATCTTGTCGAGCGGCACCCACTCGCTGCGTGCGGACTCGTTCTTCTCTGTGGGTTCGCCGGCTCGCTCGACGCCCCGGACGACGTACACGAAGTGCGGTGACGTGACGGTGCCGATCATGGGCTCGAAGGTGGCGACGTGCTCGAGGTCACCCGTCGGCCGGTAGCCGGTCTCTTCCACGGCCTCGCGCGCAGCCGCGGCCCCTGGGTCCTCCCCCTCGTCGACCACGCCACCCGGAAGCTCCCAGTTCCAGGTGTCAGAGACGAAGCGGTGCCGCCACATCATGTACACCCGGTCCTGGTCGTCGAGCATGGCGACCATGGCAGCCGGCGGCAGGTACACCTTGTGGTGCTCGAACCGAGTGCCGTCGGGCTGCTGAATGTCGGCCAGCGCCACGGTCACCCACCGGTTCTCGTAGATGGTCCGCTCGCCGAAGACCTGCCAGGCGCTGGCTTGGTCCTCCTCGGTGAGTGCCGGCTTCGCGTCTTGCCCGTTCGTCGTGTGCTGCACTGACACTGATTCCCCTCCGTCGGTGGTCGTACAACTCTAGGGAAGCAGGCCCGCTGACCTCTCCGGAGGTGTTTACCCAGTGTGGGTAATCCAGGTGGGAGCACGTACGCGGGGCTCACTGGACAAGCGCCGGCGTCCGATTTTCGCGAAGAGTATTCACGCCAGTAGCCCGAGGTGCATACTCGGGTTATGGCTGACACAACCGTGAAGATCGATACCGAGACGCGCGACCGGTTCGCCGCGATCGCCGCGGCCCGTGGCCAGAGCGTGCGTTCCTACCTCGCCGAGCTGGCCATAGACGAGGAAAACCAAGTCTCCCTGGGCCGGGCCACCGCCGCCTTCCGCGAGGCGATCTCCCAGCCCGGCATCGCCGAGGCGTTCGACCGCGACTTCGGCGGCCTCCCGGCACCCGCGCACCGCGACCGCCAGGCGGCCTGACCTTGAACCTGCACATCGACATCCGATGGCTCCTCGCCCGCCAGGAGGAGCTGCTCGGAAAGGACCTGGCCGTGCTCGACTATTCGGTCCTCGTGGCCGCCGTCGCACGGCACCGGGTCAACACCCCACAGCTCGAGGTCGACGCGCCGGACGCGTACTGGCGGGCCGCCGCGCTCTTGGAGCAGATCGTGCTGCTGAGGCCGCTTCCGGCCCGCAACGAGTACTTCGCGTACGGCGTGGCCATCGCCTACATCAAGGCGTCCGGCGAGACCGTGGCCAAGACGTACGAACCGTGGCACGACCTGTTCACGGACATTCGGGCGCTGCGCGTGAATGTCTTCGACATCGCCGACCGGCTGCGCTCACTGCGCCTGCCTGAGTGATCACGGTGGCGACCAGCGCAGGTCGTGCCGTTCTGATCAACGTCACGGCCTGGGGGGTGATTGCCGCGCAATCGCCCCCGCGGTCGGTTCCCCGAGTCTTGGTGACGCGTCTTGGGCGCGGTCGGTACGGTGGGAATGCACTCCTACCGCAGCGGAGGCTCCTCATGGCGCACCTGGTCTTCAGTTCCCAAGAGCAGCAGCAGATGCGTGAGTCAGCGCGTTCGGAGTTCCCGGGGAACCCGGCTCTCGCCTATGTGCTGGAGAGCCTGGCCTCCGAGGGAATCGACCTCGACAAGTGCCGCGACTGGGAGGACCTCCGGCTGGAGAAGGGCCTTCCCCCGCGTACCGAAGAGGCCCCGAACGTTGTCGGCCACTGGTCTCGGACAGGAGGGTGCTCGTGGGCGGATACGCATTGACTGTGCGGTTCGAGCTGCGGAATGCGGAGTCTGCGGCGGCCTTTGACCAGCTCCTTGCCCAGACCCTCGAGGGCATCCGCAGCGAGCCGGGAACCCTGGTCTACTCCGTCCACGTACCCGTCGGCGAGCCGTTGGTGCGGGTGTTCTATGAGCTGTACGCCGACGAAGCCGCCTTCCGAGCCCACGAGGAACAGCAGCACACCCAACGCATGCTGGCCGAGCGCGAGCAGTACTTGGCGGCGGCCCCAGCGGTGATGTTCCTGCGCGAGACCCTCGCTCCGCTACGCTCGGAGAAGTCAGCCGCAGGAGGAGGTTCCGATGAGCAGCCGTGAGTGGACCATCGACGGAATTGCCCACGCGCTCGGCGTGCCCGAGCAGCGGATGAAGTTCCTGCGGGACATAAACCTCACTCCGCTCGCGGACCTGCCAGCGGTCTTGGACCGCTGGGTGCGGCACGTGACAGCGCTCGAGGCCGCGAAACCCGGCATCGAGGCGCTCCGGGCTCAGTTTCGAGAGCGTGGCAGCCTCCCGCTGGAGTTCAAGGAGACGCCGGAGTCCGCTGTCGCGTTCGACGAACTTCGTGAGCGGACGTTGGCGTCGAAGCCGGAGCGCGGCGCTGCGTGAGCGAGTGGACGTTCCTCCGCGGCCCCCACACCATCGACCAGATCGCTGGCCTTCCCGTCGACGCACGCCTGGCCGCACTGTCCCTGATCGACGACCTGGAGGGCGACCCGTACGCCGTAACGGCGCCCTTCGGCGAGGATGACGGTCTGACCCGGGCGGCCTCGTTCGGGGAGTGGGGCACGATGGTGATCCTGTGCAATCCGATCACCAAGCGCATCACGCTACTGTCGGTCGTGTGGACGTCCTGAACCTCGTGGTGCCGGCGGTGCTGACCCCCACCGGCAATCCCACGCCCGTCGAGCAGGCAGTGGCCGACGGCATCGCCGACGGCTTCGACCCCGAGACGTTCCTGTGGATCAACTTCCACCGGCCGGACGGCGGAGTCCGTATCTGGTACGCGTGGACCGCCGGCGGCCAGCCGCTGGGCGACCGCGTCGACCAGCTCGCCATGTCGGCCGGCCTGGACGCGGCGGACTGGCTGCACATCTCCGACCGCCACCAGCAGGCCAGCACCCGCGGCCGGGTCGAGATCCAGGCGTATCCGCTGCGCCCGGTGCTCGCCGACGTCCAGGCGGGCGTGCGCAGCCCGGAGGAGCGGCGCGAGGGCGTGCGGCGCATCCTGCGGAAGGCGCAGGAGATCACCGGCCAGGAGCCGCGCACCCTCACCCCTCGCTGGCTCGGCTTCGGCCCGGTCCTTACGGCCCGCAAGCACTGACCACCGCGGCGTCGCGCCGTGTGCGGCGCTGTCGCGCGACGGCCGTACGGACCGGCCCGCGGCGTAGCCGGCGCCCGGACGGGGCCGACGTCGGGAACGTGTGGCCCACGGCGGGCGGCATGCCGAGCGGCGCCGGTCAGCGCCCTTCGAGGTAGTCGGCGGCTCGGTCAGCAGCTTCGTCGAGAGTCCGTCGCCTCTGCCGGGGTACCCGCTGCTCGCCCTCGCGCTCGGCCGTCGCCTTGCGCACGGCTTCCTGGATGGTGCGCAGCGACTGCGCGGAGAGCTGTGCTCCGCACGCGTGGATGCTCATGCCCTCGTCGCGCATCTCCCGGAGGACGGGGAGCGCCTCGATCTGCCCCACCACTGCCGCGCACTCCTCGTCCGAGGCGAGGGCGGCCGCGAAGGAGCAGCCCGCGTAGGCGGTCAGTTCGGTGCGCTCGTCCGGGCCGAGGGGTACGGGCTGGCCGGCGCGTACCTCGGTGAACCAGAGTGGTTCGGCGCCCAGGCGGTCGAGGTCGAGGCCGGCCTGGTGCCACGTCGTGCGCAGGCGTTCGGCGCGGACGAGGGTGTCGGCGTCGGCCGTCGTGGGTTCGGGGCGCGGGGGCGCGGCGGGCTCGGGGGTGCGGGCGGGGCCGTTGTCTGCGGGGCGACGTCGGCGGCGGAGCTTTTCGAACATCCTTCGATCATGCCATCTGGCTTTTGTGCAGCTCAGGCGGCCTGTGGGAGCAGGTCGGCCCCCGTACGGAGGTACGGGGGCCGGGTGGGGCAAGTGCCCTTCAGGCGGGGGCTGTTGCGGGGCTCTGGGCCTGTGCGGCGGTGACCAGGTCGTCGAGGAGCTCGGCGAGCTCGTCGTGGCCCTCGTACAGCCGGTCCTCGGCGAGGTGGATCTCGGTCCGGGCCCGGTCGATGGCCTCCTGACTGCCGGACCGTGCGGCGGTGACCAGGCCCTCGAGCTGCTCGGCGAGCTCGTCGTGGCCCTCGTACAGCCGGTCGAGGTCGAGGTGGATCGCTGCGCTGGCCTGCTCGATGGTCTGCATGGTTCTGCCCTTCGTCGGTGCGTCGCCCTTACCCCCAACTATACAACGCCGCGTTGTATGAATGGAAGCGGGACGGCCCTTCTTTCAGGCCCGCCGGCCAGGGCCGCAAGGACGGGCCGTGCCCCGCGGCGCGCACCGCGGGGCCGGTCAGGGCTGCTGGCGGGGCCAGTGCGGCCGGGTGTCCGGCAGCACGGTCCTGGTGGCGCGAGTCGGCAGGTCAGTTGACCGTGACGGTGGCGCCGTACTGGGCCGCGCACCGGTCGGCGGCGGCACGGTCGTTGAAGTGGGTCGGGGTGCGGCCGACCACCACGGTGAAGGGATACCGGGGGCGGCGCGGGTTGCAAGACCCGTCGCAGTAGGTCGTGGTGCCGAGGTTGACACCGCTCAGGAGGTCACCGTCCTCGCCGGCGTGGCCCTCGCAATCCGGCTCCGCGTCGGAGGGGGCGAGGACGAGGTGGCGCCCGTCCCTGTAGGTGATCTCGTAGTGGCCGCCGTCGACGGAGATCGTGCGGACGTGGGCTCGGTCGCTCACTCGGTCGAGCATCGCCGCTTGCCCCTCGGCCAGTGCCTCCTCGGCGGTCACGCGGGTGGTGACGCCATTCTCGGTGCGCTCGTAGACCTTGGCCATTTCCGTCTCCCCTGTTCGTCTTACGTCTATGTACTGTCGTCCTCGCCTCCCAACCATACAACACCGCGTTGTATAGAGGAAGGCGAATCGACCCTCTTTCCGGGCCTGCCGGCCGGGGCCCCGCGACAGGCCGGAGCCCCGCGGCGCACGCCGCGGGGCCGGTCAGGGCTCGCCGCACCCCGCAGGGCAGTTGACCAGGTTGGGGCAGCCGCAGTCGGGGTCGAACTCGTTCTCCGAGCAGCCGCACTCCGCGCACTGCTCCTCACCGTTCTCGGGGTGGTCCACCATGGCGCGGCCTCCGTGTCCGTCGGGGCCCCGCGGCGGGTGCCGCGGGGCCGGGTACCTCGCGTCCGTGGCTCACGCGAAGGTGCTGTGGAAGTGCTGGGCAATCTGGGCGAGGTGGTCGGCCGCGTCCTGCCGGGTGACCGGGTCGCTGATGTCGGCCAGCGGGAACTTCGTCGGGGTGTGCGGGTGCGGGTAGGGGGTGAAGTCGGAGCCGGTGGCCATCACCGTGCCGGTGAGGAGCCAGTCGCCGAGGGTGAGGCCGGTGAGACCGTAGCCGCTGGTGTCGCCCGGCCTGCCGAGGCTGATGGTGACCGCGAGCCGGTCGGGCTGGCCGAAGTAGGCGGGCTGTACGTGGATCTTGCCCTGGTCGCCGAAGTCGTACAGCGCGTTGCCGAGGTCCTTGAAGTAGCTGATGGTGGCGGTGTCGCCGTTGTCGAAGTGGGCCGTGGTCCGCATGGTCGTACCTTCCGTCGTCGCCTCGTTCTTACGTGTCACACTTTACAACGTCGCGTTGTATGGATGGAAGGGGGTTACCGATCTTCTTCCGAAGAGATCCGGGTCACCGGGAGGGCGCGGCCCGGCGGGCGAGGACCTCCCGCCCGGCCGCCAGGGCGCGGGCCACGTCCAGGACGTAGACGCCGCCGCGGTCGTCGACGTCGCGGCACAGCGGGTGCCAGGCGGCCGCGTTGCTGGCCATGAGGTTGCTGTCGAGGCCGCTGAGGGCGTCCGACTCCTCGTCGGTCAGGTCGCGTTCGGCGCCCTCGGCCGAGATCGCGGCGGAGGCGAACCGCTCGTCCGGGTCGTTGTCCTCCTCGATCCGGACCGCGGCCACCGCGCGGTCGTGGCGCAGCAGGGCGTGCGCGACGAGGGCGGCGGAGCAGCGGGCCAGCTCCAGGTCTGCCGCCGCCCGCTGCTCCGGCAGGAGTTCGGCGACCTGGTACGTGAGGATCTCCTCGTCGAGCACGTCGCGCAGGGCGGCTTCTTCGTCTGCGGCCATGGGGCACCTCCGGGTTCGCGGAGCACAGAACATAGCTCGCACCCAATACACATGCGATAGCTGAACCTGTCCGGGCAGCACGAAGGGGGCGTCCCGGGCCCGCAGGCTCCGGACACCCCCGTTGCGGCGGCGGGACGCTCAGAGGTCGCCGTCCTTCTGCAGCAGGCCGGCGGTCTGGGCCGCGAGGCGCGTCCGGTACTCGTGCGCCTGCTCGAGGTTGGCGAGCAGCTGCTCGGTGACAGTGGCAGGGTCGATGGTCAGGGGTTCGGCCGGCGGGTGGCCGGCGGCGAGGATCTGGTCGTACGCGACCTTGCGGGGACCGCCGTCGCCGTCGTGGACGAAGACGACCGTCTTGGTGGTTGCCGCGCGCTCGCGCCACATGTCGAGGGCGATCCGCGCGTCGTCGACGGCGCGTACGTACGCCTGGTGGGCGTGGAGCCAGCTCCCGGTGGCGGCCGGGTCTCCCAGGGCCCGCCAGAGGTCTTCGACCTGCCGCAGGGCGCGGTCGCGCTCCTGGCGGGCGACTTCCTCCTCGAGCAGCAGCGGGCGCAGCGTGTTGTACCGGCGCAGCGTGTCGTTGAGGGCGATGAGGCGCATCACCTCCTGCTTGGCGTCCTGGCCCGGGTTGGCGTCGAGCCAGCGGTTCATGCTGGTCTGGAACGCGTCGTTGCCGACGGACGTGTCCTCGTCGAGGCCGGTGTGGCCTTCCAGGACGACGGGGCTGATGGAGCTGATCATGCGGGTTTCCTCCGTGGCTCGGTGGTCGCGGGGCGGGTGGGGTGCGCCGGCTACTGGCTGACGAGGTGGCCGAAGAAGGCGCGGCCGAGGTTCTCGGCGAGCCGGGTGCGGCGCCGGGCGTCGGCCTCGGTGGCCGGCGGGTTGCCGCGCAGGGCCTCCAGGAGGTCGGCGGCCGCGGTCAGGTCGCGCAGCTCGAGCGCGACGGCGGGCGTGCGTACGGGCGGGGTGGTGACCGGCTGGGTCATGTCGTTTCCTGTCCGCCGACGCGGTCCGCCGGCTGTGCGAGGGGCCGGAGCAGGGCCGGGCGCGTTCGGACGGGAAGGGCCCTGGCCGCAAAGGGGGCTGTGCGGGACGGGGGGCCGCCACCGTGATGGTGCGCGGTGGCGGCCTGTCGACCCGTCGGGGCTAAAGCTACACGAAACCCAATACACACGCAATACTCATGGGAGTATGGGTGAGGGCCCCGGTGCGGTCACACCCCGGAGCCCTCGCTCTCCAGTCTCCGCCGCGCCGGCGTCCTGGGCCGGTCAGCTCCGGACGATGGTGACGTGGTGCGGCAGCCCCCAGTGCAGGGCCAGCGAGACGACGCCCTGGTCGGCGGTCTTGGTGGAGGCGGCCTGCTGGCCGGTGGACGACGTGACGACGCAGCCGCGGAAGCCGGTGTGACCGAACGACTTCTGCACCAGCCCGCCGACGCCGTGCGCGGGGAAGGTGACCTGCTCGGTGAAGTCCTGGACCTCGCCGTACTGTTCGACGCCCGCTTCGGTGGGCGGCGTCTCGAGCGTGCCGATCACCCCGCAGCTCCGTCCGAGCCGTACGGAGAAGCCGACGGCCTCGAGCAGCTGCGTCCACGCCTCACGGTTGGCCGCGTGCTCGGCGATCCGCTTCCTGGACTGGTCGCAGCGGCCGGCGTGGTGGTGGATGACGGTGAGGGTGTGCGGCGCCTGGCCGAGCGAGTAGAGCGGGTCGCCGGGTGCGTCGGCGAGCGCCAGGCGGGCCACCCGCTGCAGGTACATCTTCGCGCCCTCCTCGGGCGGCAGCAGCAGCCCGCCCGGGGAGGGGGTGGTGTCGGTGGAGGTCACTTCGGGTCGTCGTCCCATCCGCCGGCCTTGCGGCACTCCGGGCGCTCCTGGTGGAAGCGGTGCTCGAGGTCCGGGCGCCGGGGCGGCGACACGGGGCCGAACCACCGGCCGGTGATGGGCTCATGGCAGTGGTGGCAGACCCACAGCGGCGGTTCCCTGTCGCGGTCGCGCTGCGGGCAGTACAGGCCGTGGAAGGCCCCGCAGGTGCACTTCGCGTTCTCGGCCCGGGCCGCGCGCAGGTGCATGGCGTTGTAGACGGTCCAGTGGACCGGCTCCCCGAAGCCGGCGGCGCCGGGGGTGATGCGGTTGGCGGCGATCATCGGCAGGACGCAGTCGACGACGTCGTCGGCGATCTGCGCGGCGAGCGGCCCCATCTCGTGTCCGGCGAAGACGGTGCGCAGCACCCGGCGGGCGGCCTCACGTCCGGCGTCGCGGACGGAGGGGTGGTCGTCGGGGTAGGAGGTCACTTCTCGGGCTCCTGTTCGTCGAGGAGGGTCGCGTCGTACGGCGGGCGGTCGATGCGGGTGAGGAGCGCCAGGCGCTCGCCGTCGCTGAGCTGGCAGGTCGGGCAGAGCCGCCAGCCGTGGTCCGGGCCCGGGTCGTCGACCTTCCAGTCCAGGCCGCGCTGGCAGCGGGCTGCGGCCCAGACGATCCAGCGGCTGGCCCGGTGCTCCGTCCAGAGGCTGTGGGGGTTGCCCTTCCAGTACCTGGCCTCCCACTGGGTGACCAGGCTGTGCAGCAGGACGCCGCCGTCGAAGGAGCTGATGCCGTAGCCGTACGGCGCGCTCTGCAGCTCCGCCGTCAGCTCGGTCTCGGTCGTCGGCACCGGCTACTCCTTGATGGCGATCTGGTGGATGAGGACGCTGCCGTGCTCGCCGCCGTTGAGGGTGGAGACCACCTGGCCGAGGTGCCCGGAGCAGGCGTAGGAGTCGACGGTCTTCGTCCCGACGCGCAGGAGCTGGAACTCGGCGACGTCCTCGCAATTGCGGGTCGCGCGGTGCCGGGTGCCGTCGCAGACCGGCCGCCCCAGGGCGTCGGTCGTCAGGGCGTCGGCGTGCGGGTGCGGGCGGTCCGCCTGCGGCGGCTCGGTCTCCTGCGGGCCGGGCCGGACGGTGATCCGCTGCACGGTGCCGGGGGCCTGGTGCTGGGGCCGGTCATCGAGGTCGCTGGTGTAGACCTGGACGAAGGCGCCGCCCTCCTCGGGGAACCAGTCCCAGGTCCGCCCGGGCGACTCGCCGGCGAGCTGTTCGGCGCAGTAGTCCTGCGCCGCCTTCAGGCTGGTGTACAGCTCCGGGTCGGCGCCCTCGTACTCGGCCAGGAACAGCACGGCGCCCGCGGGTACCGCCTCGACGCCGGGCGCGGTGATGCGCAGGATGTCGAGCAGGTCCTGGCGGGCGGCGTGGTAGCCGTGCCGCCAGGGGTTGTTCGCCTCGGTGACGCCGGTGGCCTCGGCGAAGTCGGTGACGGCGGCCAGGGCCCGCTCGAGGTGCGCGGTGCGCTGGGCGTGGGCGCCGTCGCGGGCGAGGAGGAAGGGCACGTCCTGGCGGGCGTGGGCGGTGAACTGGGCGTCGGCCTCGTCCTGCGGGTGGCCGCCGAAGACTCCGAGGATGCGGCGGCCGTGGTCGGCCTTGAGCATGCCCGGCTGGTCCGCTCCCTCCGTGGCCCACGGGCCGGGGGTGGCGGCCTGCTCGCGGGCGTCGATCCCGGCGAGGCGCCGGGCGTCGTCGTCCGTTGAGTCCTGTGGTGCGCTGGGAACGGTGCCGGTGGGCTCTGCGGTCACGTTCATCTCCCCTTGTCCGGTGGTGGGTTCGGTGGCCGGCCCGGCGGGCGCGCGGGCGGGCGGTGCGGACGACACTACGCGTAACCCAATACACAAGCAACAGTTACAGAGGTGGTCGGGCCGGGCACACGGACTCTCCCCAGCAGCTCCCCATCAAGGCCCTTGCCGCGGCCGCCACCGCCGTGGAGCATCGGCGCATCACAGCCGATCCCGTGGGGGGGAAGTCGCATGCTCATCCTGTTTGCCCTGTTGCTGGCCGGAGTCGTCGCCGTGCTGGTCGTCTACGTGCTCCAGCAGCGCGAGCACAACCGCCGGCTCCTGCGCGTCGAGGCGTTGAAGGGGCACCTCGCCGCGGTCACGGCCGCGGCCGCCGATCCCGAGCTGGGCCGCCTGTGGGCCGGGCGCCCGGACGCCGGCGACGCCGAGGTGCGCGCGCAGCTGCTCGCCGCAGTGCGGCTGACGGCCCTGGAACTGCAGTGGCTGACCGGCGAGTTCTCGACGCGGACCCTGGAGCGGGCCGCAGCGGACCTGCTGGCCACCGAGGCTGGCCGGCGGCACTGGGAGCTGGTCCGCGAGGAGCGCGGCGAGGCGACCGACGACATCCGCCGGCGGGCCTTCCACGAGAGCTTCGAGAGCGCGTTCCGTACGGCCAGGGCACCGACGCCCGCGTAAGAGTGCCCGGCCTGCCGTCCGCGTGGTGATTGCCCCGCAATCACCACGCGCCTGCCGGCCCTGCCGCCCGCTATGCTGCCTGCCGTCCGGGCCGTCGCGCTGGCCTGCGATTGCGGCTTCGCCGCCTTCTGCCCAAGGTGCTCCGTACCGCGCTTGAGTCCGACTCGCGCCCAGGAGCCCCTTATGCCCGCGAACCACTCCCAAAAGGCTGCCGTCCGGCAGCACATGGTCGCCACCGGCCAGAGCTACCGCGCGGCGGCCAAGGCCGTCGCCTTCGCTCGACGGCTCACCGACTGGGGACCGGCGAAACCCGAGTGCCCTGACCGCGACCACGAGTGGGACTGCCCCGTGGAGTGCTCGACGCGCAGCACCGGCGCGTACCGCGCCTGGCAGAAGGCGTTCCCGGAGCCTGAGCCGGTCGAGCCGTACGTCTGCCCGGGCCCGGACTCGTGTGAGGACCTGGACTGCTGGAACGGGTGCAACTTCGTCTTCGCCGCCTTGTGTTCGACGTGCGAGTCGGTCTACGGCGCGGGCGAACGCTGCCCCCAGGGTTGCGCCGGGGGCTGACCTCGGTGCAGGTCCGGACAGTTTGAAGGCCCTGCCGCTCGCGCGGCAGGGCCTTCTGGTGCAGCTCCGGGTCCTTACCCCGGCCCCCGCGCCCATATCCCCTCTCCGGGGCTTCCGGGAGCGGCTCCTTCGAGGCCGCTCCGACACCCGTCGGCGTCGGTTCCAGCTAGCCGGTCGCGTTCCGGCTGCGTGGGAGTGGAAGGAGTTGCACCTTCCCCTGGCCGCGCGAGCGGCCGTGTCCTGGCTCCCTTGCAGGTCGCGCGGTGCGCTCCCTACGTCCCAAACTATACAACGCCCCGTTGTCTCAGTCCAGGGGGTTTCCCGCCCGGCCCCGGGCCGCGGCGGGCCGGGTGCAGGGGGCCGACGGTCAGCCACTCGGGTCCGGCCTGCGGGGCGGCGTCGTGGACCAGGCCGTACGCGCCGCCCCGCACGACGCTGCCCGCACCCGGGGTGTACCCGGCGCAGCGCACCTCGACGTGCCAAGCGAGGGAGAGCCGGGGCGTGCACGGCGAGCCGGCCGGGTGCGCGAAGTAGTACTGCTGGCCGCCGCCCGGCACCGCCACGGTGTACGTCTCGAAGGGGAAGCGCTCGCCGCCGCGCTCGAGGAGGAGCGCCAGGACGTCGGCGCCGTCGCTGACGCCGCGCTGGCGCAGGTCCAGCGGCGGGCGCTCGCCGGGGTCGGCCGGGACGAGGTCCAGGACGAGCAGGCCGGACGCGCACAGCACGAGCCCGACGTTGAAGGGCCCGGCGTCCCAGCAGCGTTCGATGCGCTCGGCGTCGTCGGTGGCCCGGCTCTGCCAGTCGCGTACGGCCGGCACCGTGCTGCCCGGGCGCAGCGGGAAGACCCGCCAGCCCCGGCCTGCTGCGGCCAGGGCGGCGGTCTTCAGCGCCTGTTGGTCCGTCATGTCCCGGCGGTCGCTGCGGCGGGGGCGGCGACGGGCTCGAGCCGGGTGTCCCAGACGCCGGCGGGCAGGACCTCCAGCCAGCGGGCGAGGCACTCGCGGGCGAACTCGGCGTCGACCGCCTCGTCGCCCATCTCGCCCCAGAACTCGACCAGGTTGCCCGCCTGGTGCAGGAGGCGGCGGGCGACGAGGCGCTTCTTCGCGTTCGCCCCCAGCGGCTCGGCGGCGGCGCTCACCGCTGTGCGCCCAGTTCGTGCTTGGCGGCGGCGACGGCCACCCGGGCTCCGATGCTGGAGGCGTAGGCCCGTACGACCACCGCGTACAGCTCGTTGTCCGGGCCGTGGGTCTCCACGTACTCCCGCAGGGCGGCCGCCTCGTTCCCGGCGCTGGCCAGGAGTTCGTCGATGCTCATCTCGCCGAAGGTGCGGCGCTCGGGGTCGCTCATGCCTCGGTCTCCCAGGGCAGGACGGTCCGGCGGTCGTCCACGTTCCAGGCCAGGTCGGGGAAGAGGCGGCGCACCTGGTCCTGGGCCCAGGGCCAGACCTCGTCCCACGCCTGCTGGGTTGGCTCGCTCTCGTACTCGTGCCAGCCCTCGGCACACGAGGCGCCCTGCTCGCCGAGGTGGCCCATCAGGGTCTCGACGCTGATCTCGTCGGGGAGCGTCTCGTCGTTCTCCGGGGCCTTGGCGTACGCGTAGTACAGGCGCATCGCCAGGGACTCGGCGTCGAGGTTGTGCGCGTAGGTCACCTGCAGGACGGGCCCCCGGCCGTCGGGGTTGGGTATCGCCTTGTACGTGGCGGGCAGCGCCGTGGTGTTGATGGGCATCGCGTGCGTTCCGTTCGGTCGGGTCAGCGGGCGGCGGGCGTGAGGTCGAGGTCGAGGGCCTCGCCGGGGCGCAGCGGGCGTCCGGTCTCGCGCAGGTGCTGCAGGGAGGGGGCCGAGTCCCAGTCGTAGCCGGTCCAGTCGGCGGGCGGGGTGGTGTCGCAGCCGCAGTCGCACCGGTAGGGGATGACCAGGAGGAGGGCGGCGGCGGGGTGGATGTCGCAGCCGTCCCACGGGAAGCCCTCGGTGATGAGGACCAGCGGTCCGTCGCTCCGCGCGTAGGCGTCGGCCTGGCAGCAGAGGCAGCCGCACAAGGGGTCGACGTCTCCGGGCATCGCCCAGTACGGGTCGGTGAAGTGGACCGCGTCGACCGGGCCGGTGCCCGGCTCGTGGCTGCCGGGGAAGGCGGCGACGACCGTGTCGCCGAGGGCGACCTGGTCGGCGCGCACCTCCCGGGCCCGGGCGAAGTCCCCAGGGTCGATGCGGGCGAAGTCCTCCCCCGCCGGGCGCGGGGTGATCCTCGTGCGGGTCGGGGTCTGGGTGCTCATGCTCCGGCCTCGGCTTCCGTGTCGAGGTCGTTGACGGACCAGCCGATCTGGCCGGTGGGGCGGTTCGTGGTGGTGGAGATGATGCCGAGGACGAAGGCGTCGGCCTCGGGCCGCCAGTGGCGCAGCCGGTGGGAGTGGATCGCCTCGATCATGTCGAGGGCGAAGGGCCCGTGGTCGTCCTCGGACTTCCACACGCAGATCTCGTGTCCCGGGTGGCCGTCCTCGGCGCGGGCGAAGAGCCGCAGCTCCTCCTTGCCGGTGCGGATGTTGAGGAGCAGCAGGGCGGTGCTGATCGCGGGGGCGTCGTCGTCGGCGAACTCGTCGGCGAGCAGGGCCCGCAGGCGCGCGGTCGGCCTGGTCGTGGTGCTCATGCCCGCACCGTCCGCTCGACCAGGCCGAGGTGCCAGTCCCGGCCGACGCGGGGGTCGTGGCCGCAGGTACCGGCGATCTCGCCGTCGGGGCCGTTGGTGATGGAGAGGTACTTGCCCTCCTTGAACTGCTGGACCGCGTAGGCGATGCGGTCCTCCTGCCGCTGCAGCGCCATGAACTCTGCCCCGGTGAGGTGTGCGGTGTCGGTCGTCGCCATGTCCGTCCCTTCGCGTGCCGGGTGTGTTCCCGTGTCCACACCATAGGCGAAACCCAATACACATGGAATAGGTATCGGGTGAATTGATCCTGCCCCGCAGTCGCCGGACCGCCGGCCCCGGCGACGAGGCCGAGCCCTCCGCGTCGAGGTCGTTGACCGCCCAGCCGAACTCGCCCGTGGGGTAGTTCGTGGTGGCGTCGCGTCCGATGACGACTTCGTCGACGCCGGGCCGCCAGGCGCGCAGGCGGTGGGACTGGATCGCCTCGCTCACGTCGATGGCGAAGGGGCTGCGGTCGCCCCGGGACTTCCACACGCAGACCTGGGGCCCCCGGCGGCCGTCCGCGAGACGGGCGAAGAGCTTCAGCTCCAACTCGCCGGTGCGGATGTCGAGGAGCAGCAGGGCGGTGCTGATGGGGGCGTCCGGGTCGGCGAACTTCTCGGCGAGCAGGGCCCGCAGGCGCGCGGTCGTCCCCGTGTGTGCGGTGTCGGTCGTCATGTCCGCCCCTTCGCTTACGGGCGTGTTCTCGTGATCCACAACCTAGACGAAACCCAATACACATGGAATAGAAAGAGAGGGTGGATTGATCTTGACTCGTGGCCCCCGGCAGAGCGTTCATGGAGTCACGGCGGGGCCCACCGCGAAGCGCACGCGGCCCGCCCAACCCCCGGCCGGGGTAACCCACTTGCCCTTCCGTACGAGACGAGGACGACCATGAACACCGAGACGAACACCACCGCCCCGGCGAACCTGACCGAGGCCCAGCGCAAGGCGCTCGCCGCCCTGGCCGACCGCCCCGGCTCGAAGGCCGCCGAGATCGCCCTGGCCGCCGGGATCGGCGGGTCGACGGCGGGCAAGGCCCTCACCGCCCTGGAGGCGCACAACCTGGCCTACCGGGAGCACGGCGAGAAGGTCGGCGGCCGCAAGACGGCCGACCGCTGGTACCACCGCCCCATCGACGCCGACCCGCAGGCCCCGACCGACGAGACGGAGGTCGAGGCCGACGCTGCGCCGGAGACGGCCGCACCCGCCCCCGAGGCGGCACCGGCCGAGGCACCCGCCCCCCAGGCGGACACGGCCGCGCCGGAGGCCGACGAGGCGCCCGCCCCGGAGGCGGCACCGGAGGCACCGGAGGCGGACAAGCCCGCGCCCAGCACCCGGCTGGCACGCGGCGGCCTGCGCCAGATGGTCTTCGAGCACCTGGAGGCCCACCCGGGCGACGAGGTCACCGCCCCTCGCCTGGCCAAGGCCCTGGGCCGTAGCGCCGGGGCGGTCGCCAACGCCCTGGTCAAGCTCACCGAGCAGGGGCAGGCCGACCTGGTCGGCGAGAGCCCGCGCCGCTACCGCCTGGCCGGACAGGCGTAACGGCCACCCCCTCCGGGGCGCCCCCCCACACCGGGGGGGCCCCCCGCACCACC
>NZ_JASITA010000031.1 GCF_030063415.1 Streptomyces sp. H27-C3
GCCCCACGCCCCCGCACCTCACCCCCTACGTCCGCAACGACCGCCCGAACCCCGCCGCAAGCGGCATCCGCAGCCCCAGCGGCGGCGGCGCAGCCAACGCGTCGGCGACCGGCCTCGCGTACCCCCGAGAAAAGAGCGCCCCCAGCACGAAGTCGACCGCGAGCGCCTCGACTTCCCCCCGGTACTGCCGCAGCGCGTGCCCGTCCGAGTGCACCTCGAAGCGGCACGTATCGCGGTTCGTCTTCTTGGCCCGCTCGGCCAGCCGGTACGACAGCTCCGGATCGGTACGTTCGTCGTTCGTGCCGTGCACGATCAGCACATGCCGCCCCACCAGCTGCTTCACCGGCTCGGGTGCCGCCGCCACATCCTCCTCGGGCAGCCAGGGAGCCATCGCGAGCACGGAGTTGACCGCCGAGTGCCCAGCGGCGTGCAACGCGGCCCGGCCCCCCATGTCGATGCCGACCAGGCACACGGGCACATCGCCGTACCGCCGTACGACCTCGTCCGCCGCCCACTCCGCGTCCGCGGCGAGCTGCGCGTCGGTCCCGTTCCACCCGCGCCCGCGGTAGCGCACGATGTGCGAAGCCAGCCCCTCCGAGCGCCCCGCGTCCGCGAATCTGCGCGCGAGCGGGCGCGCGACGGCATACGAGAGAGGGGAAGGACCACGGGCGGAAACGGGCTCGCCCGCGGGCAGTAACAGGACCACACCACTGACCGTCTGCCCGTTCCCGACCGGCCCGAAGGCCCGCCCCAACCGGGCCACGGAGGCCGGAATCGCTTGCTGCGCCATGACAGAACAGTGTCAGAAGGCCAGATGTACTCCACCCGTACGCACGGTCACTGTTACGTATCGACAGGAGCGATCTACGCGCGTAGGCACTAGAGTGCCCAAATGACGAGCGAGACCCTCAACACGCCCACCGCGGACCAGATCCGCCGCGCACCGAAGGTGCTGCTCCACGACCACCTCGACGGTGGCCTACGCCCCGGCACGATCATCGACCTCGCCCGTGAAGCGGGCTATGGGGCACTCCCCGAGAGCGACGCCGACAAGCTCGGCCTGTGGTTCCGCGAGGCCGCGGACTCCGGCTCACTGGAGCGCTACCTGGAGACCTTCGCGCACACCTGCGCCGTCATGCAGACGCGTGACGCGCTCTTCCGCGTCGCAGCGGAGTGCGCCGAGGACCTCGCCGAGGACGGCGTCGTCTACGCCGAGGTGCGGTACGCCCCCGAGCAGCACCTGGAACAGGGGCTGACCCTCGAAGAGGTCGTCGAGGCCGTCAACGAGGGCTTCCGGGAGGGCGAGCGCCGTGCCAGAGCCAACGGCCACCGCATCCGCGTCGGCGCGCTGCTGACCGCGATGCGGCACGCCGCCCGCGCCCTGGAGATCGCCGAACTCGCCAACCGCTACCGTGACCTGGGCGTCAGCGGCTTCGACATCGCCGGCGCCGAGGCGGGTTTCCCGCCCACCAGGCACCTCGACGCCTTCGAGTACCTCAAGCGCGAGAACAACCACTTCACCATCCACGCGGGCGAGGCCTTCGGCCTGCCGTCGATCTGGCAGGCGCTCCAGTGGTGCGGCGCCGACCGGCTCGGCCACGGGGTGCGCATCATCGACGACATCGAGGTCGCCGATGACGGCAGCGTCAAGCTGGGCCGCCTCGCCTCGTACGTACGCGACAAGCGCATTCCGCTGGAAATGTGCCCGACGTCGAACCTTCAGACGGGCGCGGCCGATTCCTACGCCGAACACCCGATCGGGCTGCTGCGCAAGCTGCACTTCCGGCTGACCGTGAACACCGACAACCGTCTCATGAGCGGTACCGGAATGAGCCGCGAGTTCGAGCACCTGATCGACGCTTTCGGTTACACGCTCGAAGACATGCAGTGGTTCACAGTCAATGCGATGAAATCAGCATTCATTCCTTTCGATGAACGCCTCGCCATGATCAACGACGTGATCAAGCCTGGATACGCCGAGTTGAAATCCGAATGGCTGTTCCGGCAGACCGCCGCGACCAGCGGATCTTCCTCAATCGGAGGCTGAGTACGCAGGACACGGGGCGGCCGGGAATCGCAGGACCCGGCCGCTTTCGGGTATTTGCGGGGGACAACGGGACTGGCTAGCTTGCAGAGCCGCTCAAACTCCCCGCTCCCTGTAGCAAGGACGTTTTCTTCATGAAGCAGTCTGCTGCCAAGACTCTCGGTACCGCCGCTCTCGGTGCCGCCTTCGCCGCTGCCGCCGCCGGCAGCGCCGCCGCGGCCCCGGCCGTCCCGACCCTGCCGGACACGCTCGGCACGCTGAGCACCGTCACCAAGACGCTGCCCGTCGAGCAGTCGATCGCGGCGCTTCCGTCGAGTGCCCCCGAGATCCTGGCGGTCGGCCAGGAGGCGCTCTCCGGCCTCGGCGCGTCGACGATGCCCGCGGGCGAGAAGGCCGACCCGGTCGGCAGTCTCCTGGGCGGCCTGCCCACCGGCGGCGCCCTGCCCAGCGGCTCGCTGCCTCTCGCGGGCTGAGCAGACCCGGCGTAGAGCACGCACAGGGGGCGCACACCGGATTCAGGTGTGCGCCCCTTCGGCATGCATGCCCCGGAGGGCACAAGGCGTCGTACGCCGTGAACTACCAGGCGGTCGTCGAGGTCTTCTCCGCCGGGAGGAAGATCCACAGGCCCAGGTAGATCAGGAACTGCGGGCCGGGCAGCAGACACGAGACCAGGAAGATCACGCGCATCGTCGTCGCGGAGGTGCCGAAGCGCCGTGCCAGCGCAGCGCACACTCCGCCGATCATCCGGCCGTCACGGGGGCGGGCAAGGGCGGTCATGGCGGGCTCCTTAGCAGTGGTCCGGGAGTCACGTCCTGTGTGCTTCCCGTTGCTTCAATACTGCGCCCGGTCGGGGGGGCAAAGCATCGCTCTACGGGGCGATCCCGACCCTGGGAATCGTCGGGGTAGCCCCCTGAGGGGCGTCATCCCGCAGCAGGGTCCTGCCCCGAGGACGCCCCCGGCGCCGCCCGCGCCGCAGCAGCGAGCGCCCTGTGGGCACGACCGCCAGGTGCGCCAGCGCCACCCCGACCGTGTTCAACAGCAGCGAATCCACATCGACGACCTGGCCGGGCACCCCGGTCTGCAACAGCTCGATCGCCAGCGAGAACAGTGCCCCGGCCGCGACCGTACGGGCCAGCGAGCCCAGCGGTGACACGGCGATGCGCCCGCCCACCATCGGCAGCAGCACGCCCAGCGGCGCGAGCAGCAGCAGCGCCTCGCCGATCCGGCGCGCGGCGGGCAGCGGGCCCAGGGCCATGTCCGCCCTGATGCCGGCCAGCGGATGGAAGTTCGGCGCGGTCACCCACGGGACGTCCAGGGGGCGAAGCGTCAGCCACCCGACGTACAGCAGATGCGCGACGAGGAGGAGAATCCCCGCCACGCGGAGCCGAATGAGGACGGTGCTTCCGTCGGGGCCATGACGCACGACCCACAAGACGCGGTTACCGGCAGGTTCGGTTCCGCCTGCCCCCCCGGTGTGACGAGCCCGTGCCGCGTCAGTCCGCCGGGCGGATCTCCCCGAGCGTCCCCACCCCGTCCGGCCTGGCCTTCAGGGCCGGGGTGCAGCGGTAGCCGCGCACCGGATCGTCGGACGGACCACCCAGCGCCACGGACTCGTCGGGATCCGCCGCCGAGCTGTCCGCGAACGAACAGACGATCTGCGCCAGGGCGTGCGTCGGCAAGTCCTCCGGCGGGGAGGTCAGGCGCAGCGCGTCCTTGGGGTCGCCCTCGCGCGGCCCGGAAACGGCCAGTGTCTCCCGTACATCCGTGCTGAACCCGGCCTGCTTCTCCTCGGCCGACGGCTTCTTCTGGAGCTCGTTGAGGAGGATCTGCGCGACCCGCACCGGGTCGGCCATCAGCTTGTCCTCCGGGATCCGCACCGTCCGGTCCACCGACACCAACTGCGTACCGCAGACCAGATAGACCTGGAGGGGGACGCCGGGCGCCGCCGCGTCGTCGGTGTCGGCGTTCGGGGAGGACAGCTCGCACGGCACCCGGGACGGGGCGCCGCCCGCGCGGACCGGCACCGATGTGGTCCGGATCCCGCACCCGGCCAGCACGGCGCAGACCACCCCGAGACAGGCCAGGGCGAAAGCCGCAGGCCACGCGCCGACGCCGCGGCCACCGGCCGAGGTCACTTGTCCTCGCACGCTTCCCCCTCCCGCTCGACGTCTCCGTAGGACTCCTCGTCCGCCGTCCCCGACACGTCCAGCGGCAGCCGCAGCACGAAGACCGCGCCGCCGTCCGGTGCGTTGGCGGCCGTGATGTCGCCGCCGTGAATGTGCGCGTTCTCCATGGCGATGGACAGGCCGAGCCCACTGCCCTCGGAGCGCGGCCGGGAGGCACTCGCCTTGTAGAAGCGGTCGAAGACATGTGGCAGTACGTCCTCGGGGATGCCGGGGCCGTGGTCCTGCACCTCGATGGTCAGCTCGTGGTCGACGACCCGCACCGACACCCGTACCGGCGAACCGCCGTGCTTGAGCGCGTTGCCGATCAGGTTCGCCAGGATGACGTCCAGGCGGCGCGGGTCGAGCAGCGCGATGATGCCGCGCTCCGCGTCCAGATCCACCGCGTCCAGCCAGGCGCGGGCATCGATGCAGGCGGTGACCTGGTCGGCCACATCGACGTCGTCGAGCACCAGCCGGGCCGTGCCGGCGTCGAAGCGGGTCACCTCCATCAGGTTCTCCACCAGGTCGTTGAGCCGCCGGGTCTCGCTGACCACCAGATGCACGGCAGGCGCGATCATCGGGTCGAAGCTGTCCGCCTCGTCCTCCAGGATCTCCGCCACCGCCGTGATCGCGGTCAGCGGCGTCCGCAGTTCGTGCGACATGTCGGCGACGAAGCGGCGGCTCGACTCCTCTCGGGCGCTCATGTCCGCGACCTTCTTCTCCAGCGACTCGGCGGTTCTGTTGAACGTGCGGGACAGATCGGCCAGCTCGTCCGTCCCCGACACCCGCAGCCGGGTCTCCAGCTTGCCCTCGCCGAGCCGCCGCGCCGCGTCGCCCAGCCGCTGCACGGGCTTGAGCACCGTCGTGGCTGCCGCCTGCGCGAGCAGCGCCGAACCGAGCAGGGCGAGGCCGGTGGCGATGGCCAGTGACCAGGCGAGCGAGTTCAGATCCTCGCGCTCCTGCTCCAGCGAGGTGAGCATGTACCCGGTCGGCCCGCCACCGATCACTTTCGTACCGGCCACCAGGAACGGCTTGCTGTTGGGGGTGATCCGCAACCAGTAGAGGTGGTACGGAACATCATGAGGCTCCGCCACCTTCTGCTTGTGATTCACCGCCTCCTGGAGCTCGTCCGGCACCTGGTCGAGCGTGAAGGAGTCCATGTCGGAGTTGCCCACGATCGGCTTGCCCGCCGCGCGCTCGTCGACGAGCACCACGCTGTAGCCGGGGCTGCTGCTGGTCGCCATCTGCGTGGCCGTGGTCTCCAGCTCGCTCTGGGTCGGCTGCAACGGCAGTGTGGCGGCGCGGTTCTGCATCTCCTGGCGGAAGTCGTTGAGCGCCGCGTCCTGCGTGCGGGTCAGTACCGCCTCGCGGTTGAGCCAGTACGCGATGCCCGACGCGGAGACGGCAGCCGTCAGCGCCACCAGGGCGAAGACGATGATGAGGCGCAGCCGCAGGCTGGTCCAGCGCAGCCCGGCCAGCAGGCCCCGCCGGGGACCGGGGACCTTCGTCACGAAGGCGTGTCCAGCCGGTAGCCCACGCCCCGCACCGTACGGATCAGGGTCGGCGACGACGGCACGTCCTCCACCTTCGCCCGCAGCCGCTGGACACACGCGTCGACCAGCCGTGAGTCACCGAGATAGTCGTGCTCCCACACCAGGCGCAGCAGTTGCTGGCGCGAGAGCGCCTGCCCCGGCCGACGGCTCAATTCCAGCAACAACCGCAGCTCGGTCGGCGTGAGCTGCAAATCCTCGCCGTTCTTGGTGACCGTCATGGCGGAGCGGTCGATCACGACATTGCCGAAGGAGGCCGCGTCGTTGGCCTCCCGCTCGCCGCGTCGCAGCACCGCCCGGATCCGGGCGTCGAGAACCCGCCCCTGCACCGGCTTGACGACATAGTCGTCGGCGCCCGACTCCAGGCCGACCACCACGTCGATGTCGTCACTGCGCGCGGTCAGCAGGATGATCGGCAGTTGGTCCGTTCGTCGAATACGTCGGCACACCTCGAATCCATCGATGCCGGGCAACATCACGTCCAGCACGATCAGATCCGGCCGCTGCTCGCGCAACAGCTTCAGGCCGTCCTCTCCCGTCGCCGCGGTGGCCACTTGGTGGCCCTGGCGTGACAGCGAGAGTTCGAGGGCCGTGCGGATGGCGTCGTCGTCCTCGATCAGCAACAGGAAAGGCACAGAGGTCATTCTGGCCCATGGGGGAGGAGGAGTTCGACAGTTGTAGCGCTCCCATACCGCTCCCGCACCTCGCGCGTACGGCTCCCGCACCGTATCCCCGGCAGGAACTTCCCCTGTGACAGGCCTGTGACAGTCGGCGGACACCCCGATGAAACTGCCGGGGCAAGCTGATGGTCACACGGACAGCAACGGACTCCACCGACGGGGGGGCGCGAGATGAACGCACTGCAGAGCACCACTTCCAGCGCAGTTGTCACGCGTCTTCACGACGTAACCAGGAGCACCGAGAAGTCCGGCGCTGTGGGAGGGCGGGGGTGCTCGCACGGCACCGGGCGTCAGCGCACGCAGACCATGCACATGGCTGCGGTGGCGATGGACGCATCTGTGGGGGGCAACGGGGGAACGGCGTACGGGGAGACCGCGGGGGAAGGCGTTTCTGCGTCGGAGGCGGAGTTCACCGCCTACGTCCAGCAGCGCCGGGCCTCCCTGTACGCAACCGCCTTCCACCTGACCGGTGACCGGTTCGAGGCCGAGGACCTGCTGCAGAGCGCACTGTTCTCGACGTACCGCGCCTGGGACAGGATCAGCGACAAGGCCGCGGTGGGCGGCTATCTGCGCCGCACGATGACCAATCTGCACATCAGCGCCTGGCGGCGGCGCAAGCTCAACGAATACCCGACCGAGGAGCTGCCGGAGACGGTGGGCGACACGGACGCGATGCGCGGCACCGAGCTGCGCGCCGTGCTCTGGCAGGCGCTCGCCCGGCTGCCTGAACTCCAGCGCACGATGCTGGTCCTCCGCTACTACGAGGGCCGCACCGACCCGGAGATCGCGGACATTCTCGACATCAGTGTCGGCACGGTGAAGTCCAGCATTTGGCGGTCGCTCCGCCGGATGCGTGAGGACCAGGTCCTCAGCTTCGGCCGTGACGAGGAGGAGTCCTTCGGCGAGTTGGTGGCCTGAAGGACGGGGGGAGCCGCTGTTTCGGGGGAGACGGCGGCAGTACGGGGGGACGCGGGGGAAGCTAAGGGGACACGGGGGAACAGCAGGACCGGGGGCCGGGGGGGCCGTCCGGTCCTGCTTTTCTCTGTGCGGACTTGCGGAACTGCGTGCCTGCGGACCTAACGACCTCGGGGGCAATGGGGCGTGGATCAGCGAGCGGCGTCCTGCGGCTTCGCGTCCAAGGCGGAGGAGGGAGGCGACGCGGAGCGTCGTCGACCGACGACAACGCCGGAGGCGGAGTCGCGGGGCGTCGGGAGCCCGCGCACTATTGCCCCCGAGGTCGTAAGTGCCTGCGGGCGTACGCTTCTGGGTGCTTACGCCGTCGCGCCGCGCGCCTTGACGCAACGGCCCGCGGCCGCCGCGGCGAGCCGGCCCAGCGCCTCTTCCTTGCCGCAGGGGTGCGCGCCCAGTGCGGCCTGCCGCGCGACGATCCCGCGCTCCGCCCGCATCAGCCGCCAGCCGCGCCTCAGCAGGAACGGCACGGACTTGCGGCCCTCGCGCAGATCGCGCGTCAGCCGCCGCCGGAAAGTCGTCGCGGGGCGACCGCGCAGACAGATCGCGTCCGCGAGCACGCCGAGGCCCTGACAGCGGGCGACGATGTCCGCGGCGAAAATCCCCTCGGCCACGAACAGCGGCGTGCGCGCGATGTCGAGCGTCTCCCTGTCCACGCGCGAGCTGGTCGCGATGGAGTACACGGGAACGGTCGTACGTCCCGTCCGGCACAGCTCCCCTATCGCGGCGACGGCGGCGTCCGCGTCCCAGGACAACGGGGAGTCCCAGTCGATGTCCGTACTGCCCGCGACCTGCGGAAGCGACGGATCGTCGCCCTCCTTGTAGAAGTCGTCGAGGCGCAGCACGGGCAGGCCCGTACGGGCGGCGAGCGACGACTTCCCGGAACCGGAAGGACCTGTCAGCAGGACGACGCGCGTGGGTATGGGGGATGAGCTCACGGAAAACCATTGTGCTGCATTGGACCGGGCAGGGGACCCGTCCGTGTTGGCGGTGGTGTCGGGAGTCCCGTTTCAACTACTCTGCGTATCTTCACGATTACCCAGCCAGGCGGGAACCCCTGATCCTCATGTCACGACACGCAGCTTCCAAGTCCCCCCGGCGCGCCCTGCTGCGCGCAGGTCTGACCCTCACGGCCGCGGGGGCGGCCCTCGCGTCGGGCGGTGCGGCGCAGGCGGCGCCGGCGCCCGACCTCGTGCAGGCGACCGGCGTCACCCACGTACTCGACGCGCTCGACGGCGCCTCCCCGGTCAGGATCGCGACGAGTGTGCTCGAGGACGCGACCGCGGGCGGGCTGGCCCCGGTCAAGGACCTGCGGCTCAACCCGCTGTCGGGCACCGGCGCGGATCCGCTGGACAACGTGGTGGGCACCCAGATCGCCGACTTCCAGCCGCTCAGCACGGGCCTGGTGACGAGCCCGTTGAGCGAAGGCGCCGACGTGCGGAGCCTGCCGCTCGTCGGCGAGGCCGTATCCGTACTGCCTGGCTGAGCCGCACACGCGAGGCCCCGAGTCGGGTCGTACGCGAGAAGGCCCCCGCGTCGCCGCCGGGCGGTGCGGGAGCCTTCCTCTCGCGGTCGTGGCGGCTCAGTACGCCGAGCCGGACGCGCCCAGCGAACCCGTCGGATGCCAGACCGTTTTCGTCTCCAGGAACGCGGTCATGCGGTGCGTGCCCGGGTCGGCCGACCAGTCGACGGCGTCCACAGCCTGTGGACGCAGGACACGCTTCAGGTTGTCCGCCGCCGCGATCTCCAGCTCCGTCGCGAGCGCGGCGTCGGCGCCCGTGAGGTCGATCGCGTTGACGTCCTGGTGCGCCGCCAGCGACGGGGTGATCTCCGCCGTGCGGCCGGTGAGGATGTTGACCACACCGCCCGGGACGTCCGAGGTCGCGAGCACCTCGCCCAGTGACAGGGCGGGCAGCGGGGACTTCTCCGAGGCGACGACGACCACTGTGTTGCCGGTCGCGACGACCGGGGCGACGACGGACACCAGGCCGAGCAGGGACGAGTCCTGGGGGGCGATCACTGTCACCACGCCCGTCGGCTCCGGCGTCGAGAGGTTGAAGAACGGCCCCGCGACCGGGTTCGCGCCGCCGACGATCTGGGCGATCTTGTCGGTCCAGCCCGCGTACCAGACCCAGCGGTCGATCGCCGCGTCCACGACGGCCGCGGCCTTCGACTTCGACAGGCCCTCGGCCTCGGCGACCTCGCGCACGAACTGGTCCTTGCGGCCCTCCAGCATCTCGGCGACGCGGTAGAGGACCTGGCCGCGGTTGTACGCCGTGGCGCCCGCCCAGCCGCCGAACGCCTTGCGTGCGGCGACGACCGCGTCACGCGCGTCCTTGCGGGACGAGAGAGGCGCGTTGGCGAGCCACTTGCCCTTGCTGTCCTGCACCTCGTACACCCGGCCGCTCTCGCTGCGGGGGAACTTGCCCCCGACGTACAGCTTGTAGGTCTTGAAGACGCTCAGTCGCCGCGCGGCGGAGCCGCTGTTTGATTCGCGCTCAGACATTGAGGTACGCCTCCAGGCCGTGACGGCCGCCTTCACGGCCGTAGCCCGACTCCTTGTAGCCGCCGAAGGGCGAGGTCGGGTCGAACTTGTTGAACGTATTGGCCCACACCACGCCCGCACGGAGCTTGCCGGCCACCGCGAGGATGCGGGAGCCCTTCTCCGTCCAGATGCCGGCGGACAGGCCGTACTGGCTGTTGTTGGCCTTGGCGACGGCCTCGTCGGGCGTGCGGAAGGACAGCACCGAGAGGACCGGGCCGAAGATCTCGTCGCGCGCGACGGTGTGCGCCTGGGTGACGTTGGTGAAGAGCGTCGGGGCGAACCAGTAGCCGGAGGAGGGCAGTTCGCACGGCGCGGTCCAGCGCTCGGCGCCCTCCGCCTCGCCCGTCTCGGTGAGCGCGGTGATACGGGCCAGCTGCTCGGCGGAGTTGATCGCGCCGATGTCGGTGTTCTTGTCCAGCGGGTCGCCCAGGCGCAGCGTGGAGAGCCTGCGCTTGAGGCTGTCCAGCAGCTCGTCCTGGATCGACTCCTGGACCAGCAGCCGCGAGCCCGCGCAGCAGACCTGGCCCTGGTTGAAGAAGATGCCGGTGACGATGCCCTCGACGGCCTGGTCGATGGGGGCGTCGTCGAAGACGATGTTCGCGCCCTTGCCGCCCAGTTCGAGGGTGACCTTCTTCGACGTACCGGCCACGGAACGGGCAATGGCCTTGCCGACGTTGGTGGAGCCGGTGAAGGCGACCTTGTTGACGTCGGGGTGCTCGACGAGCGCCGCGCCCGCGTCGCCGTATCCCGGCAGGATGTTGACGACGCCGCGCGGGAGGCCCGCCTGGCGGCAGATGTCGGCGAAGAAGAGCGCGGACAGCGGGGTCGTCTCGGCGGGTTTGAGCACCACCGTGTTGCCGGTGGCGAGCGCCGGGGCGATCTTCCATGCGAGCATCAGCAGGGGGAAGTTCCAGGGGATGATCTGCCCGGCGACGCCCAGCGGCGCGGGGTTGGCGCCGTATCCCGCGTGGTCGAGCTTGTCGGCCCAGCCCGCGTAGTAGAAGAAGTGCGCGGCGACCAGCGGGAGGTCCGCGTCGCGGGTCTCCCGGATCGGCTTGCCGTTGTCGAGGGTCTCCAGGACGGCCAGCTCGCGTGAGCGCTCCTGGATGATCCGCGCGATACGGAACAGGTACTTGGCGCGCTCGGCGCCGGGCAGCGCCGACCACTTCTCGAAGGCCTTGCGGGCGGCCCGCACGGCCCGGTCCACGTCCTCGGTGCCCGCACGGGCGACCTCGGAGAGGACTTCCTCGGTGGACGGGCTGACGGTCTTGAAGACCTGGCCGTCGGCCGCTTCGGTGAACTCGCCGTCGATGAACAGGCCGTAGCTCGGCGCGATGTCGACGACGGAACGGGACTCGGGTGCGGGAGCGTACTCAAAAGCCATGGTCAGTCCACCGTCACGTAATCGGGGCCGGAGTAGCGGCCGGTGCTGAGCTTCTGGCGCTGCATCAGCAGGTCGTTCAGCAGCGAGGATGCGCCGAAGCGGAACCACTCGTTGCTGAGCCAGTCCTCGCCGGCCGTCTCGTTGACCAGCACCAGGAACTTGACCGCGTCCTTGGTGGTGCGAATGCCGCCGGCCGGCTTCACGCCGACCTGGACCCCGGTCTGGATGCGGAAGTCGCGGACGGCCTCCAGCATCAGCATGGTGTTGGGGGGCGTCGCGTTGACCGCGACCTTGCCGGTCGACGTCTTGATGAAGTCCGCGCCGGCCAGCATGCCGAGCCAGGAGGCGCGGCGGATGTTGTCGTACGTCGCGAGCTCGCCGGTCTCGAAGATGACCTTGAGGCGGGCGCGGTCGCCGCACTCGGCCTTCACGGCCACGATCTCCTCGTAGACCTTGAGGTAGTGCCCGGCCAGGAACGCGCCCCGGTCGATCACCATGTCGATCTCGTCGGCCCCGGCGGCAATGGCATCGCGCACGTCCGCGAGCTTCACCGGCAGCGCGGCGCGGCCCGCCGGGAACGCGGTGGCGACGGAGGCGACCTTGATGCCGGTCCCGGCCAGCGCCTCCTTGGCGGTCGCCGCCATGTCCGGATAGACGCAGATCGCGGCGACCCGGGGGGCCGTGCGGTCGGTCGGGTCGGGATGGGCGCCCTTGGCGCAGAGCGCCCGGACCTTGCCCGGGGTGTCCGCGCCTTCGAGCGTGGTCAGGTCGATCATCGAAATGGCCAGGTCGATGGCGTACGCCTTCGCCGTGGTCTTGATCGAACGGGTGCCGAGGGACGCGGCGCGCGCTTCGAGGCCGACGGTGTCTACGCCGGGCAACCCGTGCAGGAAGCGGCGCAGCGCACCGTCGGACGCGGTGGCGTCGACGAATGCGGGTGCAGTGGTGGGCATGGTCACCAGGGGAGCATATCTACGCGCGTAGCGACCTGTACAGCCCCGGATCGGGGTTGGCCGCCGAACCACGGGTGCGACCGGCGGCCAACCCGTGCCGCGGCCGGTGGTGGACGGCCCGCGGAGGGCGCCGGGGGCAGGGCGCCGCGGGTACGTTGCCGTACCGCAATGTGCCCGCGCCTCGCCGTCGTCGCCGGTCAGGCAGAATCGGCGTCATGACAAGCAGCCCCAAACCGAGTGCCGAGCCGACCTACGCCGACCGGACCTATCGGTCGCTCTCCGCCATGGTGGGAGGCGTCCTGCTGCTCGCGCTGGGCATCTGGATCGGCGGTGACGCGCTGGTGCGCGGCCACGGACGTACGCCGTGGGTGGCGCTGGCCGGGCTGCTGTTCGCCGTGCCGCTCGTCGTCGCGTACACGCTGCGGCCCGCTGTCTTCGCCAACGACAACCGGATGAAGGTCCGCAATCCGTTCCGTACGATCACGCTGCCCTGGGCGTCGGTCGAACGTGTGCAGGCCGGTTACTCCAGCGAGGTACTCGCGGACGGCAAGAAGTACCAGATGTGGGCGGTGCCCGTCTCGCTGCGCCAGCGCAAGCGGGTCGCACGCCGGCAGAGCAAGGCCGCGTACGACGACCCGTACAACAGGACCCCCGTGTCCGCCGACGTCACCGACACGCACGCCCGCAAGGCCATCGCCGACCAGACCATCGGCGATCTGCGCGACCAGGCGGAGCGGTTCGCCGGGGAGCCGTCGGCGCAGGGCACCCCCGTGGCGCGCTGGGCGTACGAGGTCATCGCGCCGAGCGCGGTCGGCGCGGTGGTGCTGATCGTGCTGCTCGTCTTCGGCTGAGACCGCTGGGACCGCTGGGACCGCTGGGACCACTGAGGGCGTTGAGCCCGGGGCGGGCCTGCCTACGGCGGGCCCGTCCACAGCAGGTGCGTGTACGCCCCGAACCACACCGACGACAGCGCCATGCCGCCCATCACCAGCACCGCGACCAGCGGTCTCGCCCGCACCACGGCGAGCGCGATCGGCAGCAGCAGCGGGAAGCCCGGCACCAGGAAGCGGGCGCGCGGGAAGTAGACGCCGCCGCTGCCGATGACCACCAGCAGCAGGACGCCGGTGAAGACCAGCAGCGGGAGTGGCAGGCGGTCGGCCAGGCACACCAGGTACAGGGCGACCGAGGCGATCAGTACGACCGTCACCACCACCAGGAACAGATGCGGCCTGGACTGGTAGAGCAGGAAGCGCCGCATCTCGCGCAGGGTGTCGGCGCCGCCGTCCCACTCGTTGAGCCACAGCTTCTGCACGGCGAAGTAGCCGTCCCAGCGGCCGAGGCGCAGGCCCACCCAGGCGACGTAACCGAACCAGCCCAGCGGTGCGAGCAGCCCGGCCGCGAGGACCGCCCGGTCGACGCCGCGCTCGCGCCGCCACGACTGCCACAGGAGCACCGCCGCGGTCACCGAGACGGCCGCCGCGACCGCGATACCGGTCGGGCGGGTCAGTCCGGCCAGCGCGGCGAGCGAACCGGCCCACAGCCAGCGGCCGGTGAGCACGGCGTACAGCGCCCACGCCGTCAGCGCGGTGAACAGGGCTTCCGTGTAGCCCATCCACTGGACGATCGCGACCGGCATCGAGCCCCAGAGCACCGTCAGCGCGGTGCCCGCACGACGACCGTACAGGTGGTCGCCGATCGCGAAGATGCCCCAGGCCGCGACCAGTGAGCAGGCCGCCGCGATCAGCAGCCCGACCGAGGCGCGCGAGCCGGGTGTGAAACCTGCGACGGCCTTGACGAGCGCCGGGTAGAGCGGGAAGAAGGCGAGGTTGTTGCTGTTGCGGCGGGTGCCGAGGGCCGAGTCGTACCCCTGGTCGGCGATCTCCAGGTACCAGCCGGAGTCCCAGGAGGTGGCGAGCGCGGGCCACAGGCCGTGGCCCCTGAGGTGGGACCAGTGGCCGAGCACCACGACGCCCAGCATGCGCAGCGCGAAGTAACCGAGCAGCGCGGGAGCGGCCCGCCGCAGCGGGCGCACCACCCGCTCCCGCGCCCTCTCGCGCCTGACCTGGAAGGTGGGGGCGGACCGGCGGCGGGCCCGGTGGTGGCGATCGGTCACCGGGGGTGCGGTCGGGGGCACTGCGGCAGCTCCTGGGACTCGGCGGGGGTACCGGGTCACCCTTCTCCCGCGATCGGGAAAAGGCACGGTCGCTGCGACAACTGCCGTACCGAAATCACTCGTTCGGGCGGTCGGTCCCCGGCTCGGGAACCGACCGCCCGTCAGGGTTCGGAGAGAGGTGCGTGCCGCTCAGATACCGGCGGCGGCCGACAGATCGCGCTTGATCGCGGCGAGGATCCCGTCCGCCCGGGTACGGGCCGACGCGAGCCCGTCCTGACCTGCGACCGGCACGACCGCCTCCAGATAGCACTTGAGCTTGGGCTCGGTGCCGCTGGGGCGCACGATGACCCGGGCCTTCACCTCGCCGTCCAGGTGGTAGCGCAGCCCGTCGGTGGGCGGCAGCAGCTCGGTGCCCTCGTTGAGGTCCTCGGCGCTGACGACCGTGAGGCCCGCGAGCGCGGCGGGCGGCTGCTCACGCAGGCGGCGCATCGCGTTGGCGATGACCGTCAGGTCATCGACGCGCACCGACAGCTGGTCGGTGGCGTGCAGCCCGTGCTCGACGGCGAGGTCGTCGAGCAGGTCCAGGAGCGTGCGGCCCTGCTCCTTGAGTTCCGAGGCCAGCTCGGCGACGGCCAGCGCGGCGGTGATGCCGTCCTTGTCGCGTACGCCCTCGGGGTCGACGCAGTAGCCGAGCGCCTCCTCGTAGCCGTAGCGCAGGCCGTCGACGCGGGCGATCCACTTGAAGCCGGTGAGCGTCTCGGCGTGATCGACACCCGCGGCCTGCGCGATGCGGCCCAGCAGCGACGACGACACGATCGACTCGGCGAAGGTGCCCACGGCGCCGTGCGCCACGAGGTGCGAGGCCAGCAGCGCGCCGACCTCGTCGCCGCGCAGCATCCGCCAGCCGCTGTCCGCCGCCGGGTCAGGGACGGCGACGGCGCAGCGGTCCGCGTCCGGGTCGTTGGCGATGATCAGGTCGGGGGCGGGCTCGGCCCGCCGGGCGGTCGCGAAGGCCAGGTCCATGGCCCCCGGCTCCTCCGGATTGGGGAAGGCGACCGTGGGGAAGTCCGGGTCGGGCTCGGCCTGCTCGGCGACGAGCACGGGCGCGGGGAAACCGGCCCGCGCGAAGGCGGCAGTCAGGACGTTTTTGCCGACGCCGTGCATGGCCGTGTAGACGGCGCGCGCGGTGCGGGGGGTGCCGGGGGTGAGGACGGCGTCCGTACGCGCGAGATAGGCCTCCAGGACCTCCTCGTCCAGCACGAGCCAGCCGTCGTCCGGGCGAGGTACGTCATGCAGCGACGCCACGGCCGCGATCTCGGCGGCGATCTCCGCGTCGGCGGGCGGCACGATCTGCGAGCCGTCGCCGAGGTAGACCTTGTAGCCGTTGTCGCGGGGAGGGTTGTGGCTCGCGGTGACCTCGACGCCCGCGACGGCGCCCAGGTGTCTTATGGCGAAGGCCAGGACGGGGGTGGGCAGCGGGCGGGGCAGGACGGCGGCGCGCAGGCCGGCGCCGATCATGACCGCGGCGGTGTCGCGGGCGAAGTCGGCGCTCTTGTGGCGGGCGTCGTAGCCGATGACGACCAGGCCCTCGGTCTGTCCCTGCGCCTTGAGGTACGCGGCGAGGCCGGCGGCGGCTCGGATGACGACGGCGCGGTTCATGCGCATCGGGCCCGCGCCGAGCTCCCCGCGCAGGCCGGCCGTGCCGAACTGGAGGGTGCCGGCGAAGCGGGCGGCGAGCTCGTCGGTGTCTCCGGCCTCCGCGGTGTCGATGAGCTTGGCGAGCTCTTCGCGGGTATCGCTGTCCGGGTCCTCGGCCAGCCAGGCCTGCGCCTGTGCGATCAGGTCCTGCTGCACGATGGTCCACCTCTCGTCTGTGGTGCGTTGCGGTTGCCTGCGGCGCCGTTCCCCTGCCCGCCCCCTTCCCGAACCGGGGGCAGGCCCCCGGACGCCCTTCGGGCGTGTCCTCAGGTGCCGGACGGGCTGAATATTTCAGCCCGTCCGGCACCTGAGGACCGGGGTCGGGGCGGAGCCCCAGTGCGGCGGGGTCAGATGCGGTGCAGGACCTTCGACAGGAGTTCGCCCATGCGGGTCGCCGAGTCGCGACCCGCCTGGAGGACCTCTTCGTGGTTGAGGGGCTCGCCCGTCAGGCCCGCGGCCAGGTTTGTGACCAGGGAGATGCCGAGCACCTCGGCGCCCGCCTCACGGGCCGCGATGGCCTCCAGGACCGTGGACATGCCGACCAGGTCGCCGCCCAGTACGCGAACCATGTTGATCTCGGCGGGCGTCTCGTAGTGCGGGCCGGGGAACTGGACGTACACGCCCTCTTCCAGCGACGCGTCGACCTCCTTGCACAGCGCGCGCAGCCGCGGCGAGTACAGGTCCGTCAGGTCGACGAAGTTCGCACCGATGATCGGCGAGGTCGCCGTCAGGTTGATGTGGTCGCTGATCAGGACCGGCTGCCCGGGGCGCATGCCCGGACGCAGGCCGCCGCAGCCGTTCGTCAGGACGATGGTCTTGCAGCCGGCGGCCACCGCGCTGCGCACGCCGTGGGCGACCGAGGCGACGCCGCGGCCTTCGTAGTAGTGCGTACGGCCGAGGAAGACCAGGGCGCGCTTGTCCCCGATCTTGTAGGAGCGGACCGTGCCCGAGTGGCCGGCGACCGCGGGCTCCGGGAAGCCGGGCAGCTCGGTCACGGCGAACTCGTGCGCGGGCGCGCCCAGCGCCTCCGCGGCGGGCAGCCAGCCGGAGCCCATCACGAGAGCGACGTCATGGGTCTCGGCACCGGTCAGCTCGCGCAGCCGCGCCGCGGCGGCGTCGGCGATGGCGTGGGGGTCGGCGGGTCCGTCGGCGAGGGCCGGAATAACAGATGCGTTCACGCGGACGAGGGTATCCGTTTCTTGCCTACGCGCGTAGATGTCACTGCCGACGGTGTTGCGATCGTTGCTTTGGCGGTTCCGACGAACGCCGTCGGGCGTGGCCGTCGCGCACGGTTCCGACGAACGCCGCAGGGGGCGCCGTCGCGCACGGTTCCGACGGCCCGGCAGCGGGTGGCCGCGGCGCGCGCGCTCAGCAGGGGCGCTTGCGCAGTTCCATCACGTAGTCGTGCGGGGCGCCCGCCGATTCGGCCGCGTCCGCGAGCTCTCCCAGGTAGCGCGCCGACGGCAGCCCGCCCTCGTACCCGTTGAGTACGTAGAGCCAGGTCGCGTCCTCGCCCTCCAGCGTGTGCACCCGCACCCGCATCCGGCGGTAGATGTCCAGGCCCACGCCTTCCCAGCGGTCCATGGAGTCCTCGTCCATGGGGGCGATGTCGTAGAGCGCGACGAAGACCTGGGAGCGCGGGGCCTCCACGATCGTGGCGAGCGCACCCTCCCAGCCCATCGACTCCCCGCCGAAGGTCAGCCGCCAGCCGTTGAGCCAGCCGGTGCTGCGCAGCGGAGAGTGCGGGGCGCGGCGGGTCATGAGCCGCGCGTCGAGGTTGCCGGCGTACGCGGCGTAGAGCGACATGTGATCGAGGGTACGGGAGGGTCCCGCGCGGCGGCCCCCGTACCGGGTCGGAGGTTCCGGAGAACCCCCGGGGATCGCCCACCGCCGTTTGGAGGCCCCGGGGCGAAGCACCTCGGTGCGTGCGGGACAATGGAGTACGTGACTCGGATCGTGATCATTGGCGGCGGACCCGGCGGATACGAGGCGGCCCTCGTGGGCGCCCAACTCGGCGCGGAGGTGACCGTCGTCGACTGCGACGGTCTGGGCGGGGCGTCGGTGCTCACCGACTGCGTCCCGTCCAAGACTCTGATCGCCACGGCCGAGGTGATGACGACCTTCGACTCTTCGTACGAGGAGTTGGGCATCATCGTCGCGGACGACACCCCACATATCGACCAGGCGGCCCGCGTCGTCGGCGTGGACCTGGGCAAGGTCAACCGCCGGGTGAAGCGTCTCGCGCTCGCGCAGTCCCACGACATCACCGCGTCCGTCACCCGGGCCGGTGCCCGCGTGCTGCGTGGCCGGGCCCGCCTCGAAGGCCGGCAGGGCGCGGACGGCTCACGCACCGTGGTCGTGACCGACGGGGACGGCGGCGAGGAGCGCCTCACCGCCGACGCCGTACTCCTCGCGACCGGCGCGCACCCCCGTGAGATCCCCGACGCCCTCCCCGACGGCGAGCGGATCCTGAACTGGACGCAGGTGTACGACCTCGACGAGCTCCCCGAGGAGCTCATCGTGGTGGGCTCCGGCGTGACCGGCGCCGAGTTCGCCGGCGCGTACCAGGCGCTCGGCTCACGCGTCACCCTGGTCTCGTCCCGTGACCGGGTGCTGCCCGGCGAGGACCCCGACGCCGCCGCCGTGCTTGAGGACGTCTTCCGGCGTCGCGGCATGAACGTGATGGCCCGCTCGCGCGCCGAGTCCGCCAAGCGCGTCGGCGACCGCGTCGAGGTGACGCTCTCCGACGGGCGCGTCATCTCCGGCACGCACTGCCTGATGGCCGTCGGCGCCATCCCGAACTCCGCGGGCATGGGCCTGGAGGAGGCCGGGGTCCGGGTCAAGGACTCGGGTCACATCTGGACCGACCGGGTCTCGCGCACCAGCGCGCCCGGTGTGTACGCGGCGGGTGACGTGACCGGAGTGTTCGCGCTCGCGTCGGTCGCGGCCATGCAGGGCCGCATCGCGATGTACCACTTCCTCGGCGACGCGGTCACCCCGCTGAACCTCAAGACCGTCTCGTCGAACGTCTTCACCGACCCCGAGATCGCCACAGTCGGTTACAGCCAGGCCGACGTCGACTCGGGCAAGATCGACGCCCGCGCCGTGAAGCTGCCGCTGCTGCGCAACCCGCGCGCCAAGATGCTCGGCATCCGGGACGGCTTCGTCAAGATCTTCTGTCGGCCGGGTACGGGCATCGTGGTCGGCGGCTGCGTCGTGTCGCCGCGCGCGAGCGAGCTGATCCACCCGATTTCGATCGCCGTCGACAACAACCTGACCGTGGAACAGATCGCGAACGCCTTCACGGTGTACCCGTCCCTTTCGGGTTCGATCGCGGAGGTGGCGCGTCAGCTGCACTCGCGCAAGACGGCGGGCGAGGCGTAGGCCAGGCGTGCGCGGCAGGTCGTCCTCCGGCATACGCGCCGGGCGTACGCCGCGTATATCACTTGTCGCTTCAGTTAGCGAACAACTTCTGTTATTCGGCGCAAACTGCTGAAAACTATCGGCCGGTCAGGTTACTGTCAGTTTCGTGTTCGCTGCAGAACGTCGCCAATTGATCCTCGAAATGGTGCGCGCCAACGGGGCTGTTTCGCTCCGTGAGCTCGCCCGTGTCGTCCAGACCTCCGAAGTGACCGTACGGCGGGACGTGCGAGCGCTGGAGGCAGAAGGACTCCTCGACCGCCGACATGGCGGTGCGGTATTGCCGGGCGGTTTTACGCGAGAGTCCGGCTTTCCGCAGAAATCTCATCTCGCGACCGCGGAGAAGACGGCCATCGCCGAGCTTGCCGCGGGACTCGTCGAAGAGGGCGAAGCCATCGTCGTCGGCGCCGGTACGACCACGCAGGAGCTGGCCAGACGGCTGGCCCGGGTTCCCGGGCTCACTGTCGTCACCAACTCCCTTTTGGTGGCACAGGCGTTGGCGCATGCCAACCGCGTCGAAGTCGTCATGACCGGCGGCACCCTGCGTGGCTCGAATTATGCGCTCGTCGGCAGTGGGGCCGAGCAGTCCCTCCAGGGGCTGCGCGTCACCCGGGCCTTCCTGTCCGGCAGCGGCCTGACCGCGGAGCGCGGACTCTCGACCTCCAACATGCTGTCGGCGAGCGTCGACAGAGCACTCGTGCAGGCCGCCGCCGAAGTGGTGGTCCTCGCGGACCACACCAAGCTCGGCACCGACACCATGTTCCAGACCGTGCCGACGGACGTGATCACGCGACTCGTCACCGATGAGCCGCCGCCCCACGACGACCGTGCGGCCACCGAGCTGCAGGCCCTGGCCGACCAGGGTGTGCAGATCGCCGTAGCGGGACCGGGAGCCGTGGGCTCCGGGGGTGATGGCGTCCCGACGGGGCGACAGCAGCCCCGTCGGGACATGCCGCTGCCGGGACAGCGGCGTACGCACCCGGCCGGTCCCATCCAGGGCGCCGGTGCGCAGCTGCGCTCCGCCGCCACGTCCCTCGCCGAGCAGCAGCCGGGCTCCGGCGAGCGGGAGCGGGCGCGCGTCGCCGACCTGCGCCGCCGCTGAGCGAAGCCGACCGGTGCCCGACCGAAGCCGGCCGGCGCACCACAGTCGACGTCCTACCGGCTGTCAACGTGTCACAGGCTGTCGACGCACCATCGGCTAGGGCCTCTTGGGCTCTTCCGGCCGCAGGCCCTTCAGGGTCAGCGTCAGCAGGCGGTCGGCCAACTCCGGATCGTCCGGAGCCTGTTCGGCGGCCAGCGCGATGGCGTTGGTCAGCTGCATCAGGTCCCCGATGGAGACATCGGGCCTGACAACGCCGCTTTCCTGAGCCCGTACGAGCAACCGCTCGCCGGCCTCTCTCATCGGCGTGCTGCACCGCGCCAGCGCCGAACTGTCGTCGCGCGAGGCCGACATGAGTTCGCGGGCGAGGCCACGATACTCACCCGCATGAGTGATGATGTCGCGCAGCCAGGTCACCAGCGCCGTGCAGGGGGCCTCGCTGTCGGCGAGCGCGTACGAGTGCGCGAGCAGTTCGTCCACCGCGCCCTGGAAGACCGCGCTCATCAGCGCGTGCCGGTTGGGGAAGTGCCGGTAGAGCGTGCCGATGCCCACCCCGGCGCGGCGCGCGATGTCCTCCAGGGAGGCGTCGGTGCCGTGTTCCGCGAAGGCGCGGCGGGCCTCGTCGAGCAGCCGCTCGTAGTTGCGGCGCGCGTCGGCGCGCATGGGCCGCCGTGCGGACGTCGCCGACGCGGTCGCCGACGTCTGTGCGCTGCTGGTCGCCATCGCGTCGTCCTCTCCCGGATCCCGTGTGCCGTGCCGCGTGCCAACAGGATGCCGGCGGCGGCGTGCGTACATCGACGAAGGCCCCGCCCGTCGCCTTCAGGTGTCGGCGGGGGTGGGGCCTTCGTACAGCTACACGCGTACAGCCACATGCGTGGAGCTATGTGCGGAGTGCTGTGCGCATAGAGCCATGTGCGACTGCTTCGTACGGTCAGTCCTTGATCTCGCAGATCATCGCACCCGAGGTGACGGACGCGCCGACCTCAGCCGACAGGCCCTTGACGGTGCCCGAGCGGTGCGCGTTCAGGGGCTGCTCCATCTTCATTGCCTCCAGGACGACGACGAGGTCGCCCTCCTTGACCTCCTGGCCCTCCTCGACCGCGACCTTGACGATCGTGCCCTGCATCGGGGACGCGAGGGTGTCGCCGGAAGCGGCCGAAGCGGACTTCTTGGCGGCGCGGCGCTTTGGCTTGGCGCCGCCTGCCGCGGCGGTGCGGGCCAGCGTCATGCCCAGCGAGGACGGCAGCGAGACCTCAAGGCGCTTGCCGCCGACCTCGACGACGACCGTCTCGCGGCCCGGCTCGTCCTCGGTGTCCACATCGGTGGGGACGAAGGCCGGTACGTCGTTGACGAACTCGGTCTCGATCCAACGGGTGTGCACCGTGAACGGGTCGGCGGTGAAGGCCGGGTCGACGACCACCTTGCGGTGGAACGGGATGGCCGTGGCCATGCCCTCGACGGTGAACTCGCCCAGCGCGCGGGCGGCGCGTTGGAGCGCCTGCTCACGAGTGGCGCCGGTGACGATCAGCTTGGCGAGCAGCGAGTCCCAGGCGGGGCCGATGACCGAGCCCGACTCGACGCCCGCGTCCAGCCGCACGCCGGGGCCCGACGGGGGAGCGAAGGTGGTGACGGTCCCGGGGGCGGGCAGGAAGCCGCGGCCAGGGTCCTCGCCGTTGATACGGAACTCGAAGGAGTGACCGCGCACCGCGGGGTCGCCGTAGCCGAGCTCTTCGCCGTCGGCGATACGGAACATCTCGCGGACCAGGTCGATGCCGGTGACCTCTTCGGTGACCGGGTGCTCCACCTGGAGGCGGGTGTTGACTTCCAGGAAGGAGATCGTGCCGTCGACCCCGACGAGGAACTCGACGGTGCCCGCGCCGACGTAGCCGGCTTCCTTGAGGATGGCCTTCGACGCGGCGTACAGCTCGGCGTTCTGGGCCTCGCTCAGGAACGGCGCCGGGGCCTCTTCGACCAGCTTCTGGTGCCTGCGCTGGAGCGAGCAGTCACGCGTCGACACGACGACGACATTGCCGTGGGTGTCGGCCAGGCACTGGGTCTCGACGTGCCGCGGCTTGTCGAGGTAGCGCTCGACGAAGCACTCGCCGCGGCCGAAGGCGGCAACGGCCTCGCGCACCGCGGAGTCGTACAGCTCCGGGATCTCTTCGAGCGTACGGGCGACCTTCAGGCCACGACCGCCGCCGCCGAAGGCCGCCTTGATGGCGACCGGCAGACCGTTCTCCTCGGCGAACACCACGACTTCGTCCGAGCCGGAGACCGGGTCCGGCGTGCCGGCGACCAGCGGCGCGCCGGCGCGCTGCGCGATGTGCCGGGCCGCGACCTTGTCACCCAGGTCGCGGATGGCCTGCGGCGGCGGGCCGATCCAGGTCAGGCCCGCGTCCAGCACGGCCTGCGCGAACTCGGCGTTCTCGGACAGGAATCCGTAGCCGGGGTGAATGGCGTCGGCACCCGAGTCCTTGGCCGCCTGGAGCACCTTGGCCATGTCCAGGTAGCTGGCGGCCGGGGTGTCACCGCCCAGGGCGAATGCCTCGTCGGCCGCGCGGACATGCAGAGCATCCCGGTCCGGGGCGGCGTAGACGGCTACGCTCGCGATCCCGGCGTCTCGGCATGCTCGGGCAACGCGGACAGCGATTTCGCCACGGTTGGCGATGAGCACCTTGCGCACGATGGCTCCCTCCTTGAAACAAGCTGAGTTTAGGGACTGCCGACACGACGTTACGACCCGTCCCCAATGGTGAGCTTGCCCACACAGAGCGTGTTCGAGGTCCGCGCGAGTCCAGAATTCCCTTGTCGCATCACGGTACGACGGGTTTCTCCACCGAACAGTAGCCTTCCTGTGTGGGCAAGGTCTCTGTTACAGGGGTTACCGCCACCCCCGCTTTCTTTGTCGGGTCTCCACGAACGCCCGAAAGATTCTTTGCTGCGCGTCGTGACTTCGCGCGACCCCTTGTCCAGGGGTTTACCCGTGAGTAGCCTTCACGCTGTCGTGCGTACTTGAGGTAACAGCGGAAGAGGGTGGGCACCGTGGTGCGCAGACCGATAGCTGCCGCGGCTGCGGCTGTGCTGTTCGTCGAAGCGGTCGGGATCGTTTTCGTCAACTGGATCCTCGGCCAGGTCGTTGACGGCCAGTCGATGTCGCTGGCCGGCCTGGACCCCGGCGTCATGGCCACCTCCACCTGGATCATGGGCGGCCTCTCCGGCCTCTATCTGGTGGTCTGCGGAGTGGTGCTGGTGCGCAGCGCGCTGTCTGACAGGCCGCCGGGACGCGTCGGCCGCATTCTGCTGATCGTCTGCGCCGTGGTGCATGTGGTGCTCGGGGCGCTGGCGGTCGGCCTGGTGGGCTGGCCCGCGTTCGTGCTGATGATGGTTGAGTTCGGGCTGATCGTGCTGGCGCTCATCGCGTTCGGCCCGCGGGTCGAACGCGACCGGGCCGATCCGGTGGACGCGCCGAAGTCGGGCCCGGAGAACGGGGCGCCCGCGCCGGCCTGACGCGCCGTATCCGCGCTCCGGCGGGTGTCAGACCCACAGGTCGGTGATCGAGATCCCCAGCTCGCCGAGGAGCCGCCGCAGCAGCGGCAGCGACAGGCCGATGACATTGCCGTGGTCGCCCTCGATGGAGTCGATGAACGGCGCCGAACGGCCGTCGAGCGTGAAGGCTCCGGCGACGTACAACGGCTCACCGGTCGCGACGTACGCGGCGATCTCCGCGTCGGTCGGTTCGCCGAAGCGGACCGTGGTGGACGCGGTGGCGGCGGCCCTGCGGCCGGCCGCGGTGTCGATCACGCAGTGGCCGGTCCGGAGGATGCCGACGCGACCGCGCATGGACTTCCAGCGGGCGGTGGCGTCCTCGGCGTCGGCGGGCTTGCCCAGCGCCTCGCCGTCGAGTTCGAGCACGGAGTCGCAGCCGATGACGAGCGCGCCGGAGACCTCGGGCCGCCCCGCGACGGACGCGGCTTTCGCCTCGGCGAGTACGAGCGCCAGCTCACCCGGCGTCGGGGCGCTGACCGCGTCCTCGTCGACGCCGCTGACGACCACATCGGGAGCGAGCCCGGCCTGCCGGAGCAGCCCGAGGCGGGCGGGGGAGGCGGAGGCGAGGACGAGGCGGCGGCGGGGATCAGTCATGCGAGTCATCGTACGAGGCGCCGGGCAGGACTCAGGCGTCGAGCGGCAGGATGCGGAAGGCCCTGAAGCCCTTGGTCAGCGGGGGTGAGGGCCCTGAAGTCGCGCTGGCCGAGGGTGAAGATCCGGTCGGTTCGGTACCGGTCGGCCAGGACCACGCCGACGGCATCCGCGAGGTCGAGCCGAAGCGCTTCGTGCTTCTGCCGCACTTCGTGCGTTGCCGCGAGGTCAGCAGGGTTCAGGGCGGCGAGTCTGTGCTGACCGTCCACAAGGCGCTCGTTGACGGCTTCCATGACGCGGAGCGCCTCCGGAAACCCGAGGTGGCGTGGGCGAGATGGTCGAGCTCCGTGACGACGGGTGGGGAGATCGCCAGTGTCTCCTGCGCCATGACGCGGACGGCACTCTCGTGTTCGGACTGGGCGGCATCGAAGGCCGCGAAGACGGCCGAGGTGTCGGCAACGATGATCAACGCCGAGCCGCCCTCTCCTTGATGTGCTCGTGGCTGGCGTCGTCCATCCGCTCAGGCGTGAGGGGACGGCCGCTGTTGAACACGGGCAGGGGGCGGTCGTTTCGAGGGCGGGGAGACCTGTCCAGGAGCTCGGCGATGCCCCGGCGGATGAGCTCGGCAGCCTTGCTGACTCCGCTGGCTGCCGACTCGGCGTCCGGCCGGGGCCCAAGCTCCCCGGGAAGGTGCACAGTGGTCTTTACCATGCCCTATAGGGCATGGCCCGGTATGACAGCGTGGCTGTTTCAGTGGATGCCCAGCACGAACATGGCCACCAGCATCGCGAGCGCGAGCAGCAGGCCCATGCGGCGAAGCATCGCCTCTGTCTCACGCAGCTCTTTCGGCGGTTCGTTCTCCGGGTCGGACCACAGCATGCAATCGATCCTGCGACCGTGACGCCTCCGGCGCCTGAGTATCCGTACTCAAACGCCGCCCCTCCTACGCACTAGTCCCCCTGAGGGCCTATGGGCACGAACACCCCCGCCCGCGCCGCCGCGAGCGCCGCGCCCGCCGCCCGGTCCGCGTCCGCCTCGGCCACCGCCTCGCGGCTGACCGCGAAGCGGTAGTACAGCGGCGCCGAGACCGCCCGGATCACCTCGCCCGCATCCGTCCCGGCCGGCACCTCGCCGCGCCCGACGGCCCGCTCCACGCAGGGCGCCCACTCGCGGATACGGGTCGCGTAGAAGCCGTTCAGCGCGGTCGCGCACTGCGCGTCGCACGCGGCGGCGGCGATGACCGCCTGGAAGACGGCGCCCATCCGGGGGTCGGTGAGGGTCTGCCGTACGAGACGGGCGTTGGCCAGCAGGTCACCCTCCAGTGAGCCGGTGTCGGCGGCGGGCAGGGACTGCTCGGCCATGTCGCTCAGCAGGTCGGCGACCAGGCCGACCGACGAGCCCCAGCGCCGGTAGACGGTCGTCTTGCCGACCCCCGCGCCCGCCGCGACACGGTCCATGTTCAGGGCGTGGAAGCCCTGTTCGACCAGGGCGTCCTGGGTGGCGTCGAGGACGGCGGCGCGGACCTTGGCGGTCCGGCCGCCCGGCCGCACGCTGCCCGGCGTGGCCTCCGAACCGCTCGGTGTCGCGTCTGAACCGGGTGGTGCGGCCTCCGCACCGCCCAAACGGGAATTCTGTTCCATTAATTGCTCCGACTCTGCTACGGTCCTCACATCTTAACGGAACCTGTCGCCCATTAGGGTGATCGAAGGAGCATTGCCGTGCACATTCACCGCGTACGCCGCACCGCCACCCCCGTCATCGCCGCCGCCCTCACCCTCGGTCTGCTCGGTGCGGCGCCCGCGCCGTCCGCACAGCCCGCGTCCGAGCAGCCCGCCCCCACGCGGTCCGCCCGCTGGACCGCAGCGTGGGGCGCCTCGCCGCAGAGCCCCAGCACCGGCTTCACCCCGAACTGGTCGCAGGAGGGCTTCTCCGGCCAGACCGTCCGCCAGGTCGTCCGGGTCACCGCCGCCGGTCAGCGGGCCCGTATCCGCCTCTCCAACGCCTACGGGACCTCACCGCTGCGCATCACCGGCGCCACCCTCGCCCGTACGGACAAGGGGGCCGCCGTCGAGCCGGGCAGCATCCGCCACCTCACCTTCGCCGGGAAGCGGTCCGTGGCGATACCGGCGCACGGCGAACTGCGCAGCGACGCCGCTCAACTGGGTTTGAAGCGGCTGGAGTCGGTGACCGTCACCCTTTACCTCGCCGGGACCACCGGACCCGCCACCTACCACTCGCAGGCCTGGACCGACAGCTATCGCGCCGACGGGGACCAGCGGGGTGCCACCTCCGCCGCAGCCTTCACCGACACCACCCAGTCCTGGTACTACCTGTCGGGCGTGGAGGTCGGCGGCGACAGCGGCCGTCCCCGCACGGACGGCATCGTCCTCTTCGGGGACTCCATCACCGACAGCTTCGGCTCGACCCCGAACACCGACCGCCGCTACTCCGACGCCCTCGCCGAGCGCACCGGGCGCCCCGTGATCAACCAGGGCATCGGCGGCAACCTGGTCCTCAACGACTCGGCCTGGTACGGCGAGCGGGCCACCGCCCGCTTCGGCCGCGACGCCCTCGACCAGCCCGGTGTCTCCACCGTCGTCCTGCTCGAAGGGCTCAACGACATCGGCTTCAGCGAGGCGAAGGACCAGCCCACCTACAAGCCCTCGCCGGTCGTGCAGGCCGCCGAGCTGATCGCCGGCTATCGGGAGCTGATCCGCGCGGCGCACGCCAAGGGCCTGCGGATCGTCGGCTCCACGCTGCTGCCGCTCAAGGGCTCCGACCACTGGGGCGAGCACGCACGACAGGCCAGCAACGAGGTCAACGACTGGATCCGCACCTCGGGGGAGTTCGACGCGGTCGCCGATTTCGACCGGGTCCTCGCCGACCCGGCCGATGCCGAGCGCCTCAACCCGGCGTACGACTTCAAGGACGGCCTGCACCCGAACGACGCGGGCTACCGGCTGATGGCGAAGACTGTCGCCGCCGTCCTCTGAGACGCGCGGAGGGCAGGCGCGCGGAGGGGGACGCGCCGAGGGGGACGCGCGGAGGGGTCGGACCCGGCACTCGGGTCCGACCCCTCCGTCTACGACATACCGCGCTACGCGTTACGCGGGCCAGTACGTCCGGCTCCACGTCTGCGGGCCCGGCCGCGGCATCGAGTGCCGTGCCACCCGCGCCGGGTCCGCCCACGCGGCTGCCGGCTCGTGGGCGCCGGACGGCGAGTCCTCCGCCGCCGCGGCGCGTGCTTGGACCACCGCGAGGGCCGCGGCCAGCTCCTCCGGTGTCGGGTTGCCCCGTACGACCTTGATCATCCGAACGGCCCTTCCTGGAGAGGGACTAGAGGGGGATGTTGCCGTGCTTCTTCGGCGGCAGCGACTCGCGCTTCGTACGCAGCTGACGCAGCCCGCGCACGATGTGGCGGCGCGTTTCCGACGGCATGATCACCGCGTCGACGTAACCGCGCTCGGCCGCGACGTACGGGTTGAGCAGGGTGTCCTCGTAGTCGGCGATCAGCTCGGCGCGGGTCGCCTCGGGGGCGTCGGATGCGGCGATCGTCCTGCGGTGCAGGATGTTCACCGCGCCCTGCGCGCCCATGACCGCGATCTGCGCGGTCGGCCACGCCAGATTGAGGTCGGCGCCCAGGTGCTTGGAGCCCATCACGTCGTACGCGCCGCCGAAGGCCTTGCGTGTGATGACGGTGATCAGCGGGACCGTGGCCTCCGCGTACGCGTAGATCAGCTTGGCGCCGCGCCGGATGATGCCGCCGTACTCCTGGTCCACGCCCGGCAGGAAGCCCGGCACGTCCACGAAGGTGAGGACCGGCACATTGAAGGCGTCGCAGGTGCGGACGAAGCGCGCGGCCTTCTCGGAGGCGTTGATGTCCAGACAACCGGCGTACTGCATCGGCTGGTTGGCGACGATGCCCACCGGGCGGCCCTCGACCCGGCCGAAGCCGGTGAGGATGTTCGGCGCGAACAGTGCCTGGGTCTCCAGGAACTCGGCGTCGTCCAGCACATGCTCGATGGCCGTGTGCATGTCGTACGGCTGGTTGGCGCTGTCCGGGATGAGCACGTCGAGCTCACGGTCCTCGTCGGACGTCTCCAGGTCCGCCACCTCGGGGAAGGCGGGGGCCTCGGTGAGGTTGTTCGAAGGCAGGTAGGACAGGAGGGACTTGACGTACTCGATGGCGTCCTTCTCGTCGCCCGCCATGTGGTGCGCGACACCCGATGTGGTGTTGTGCGTACGCGCTCCGCCCAGCTCCTCGAAGCCCACGTCCTCACCCGTGACCGTCTTGATGACGTCGGGCCCGGTGATGAACATGTGCGAGGTCTGGTCGACCATCACCGTGAAGTCCGTGATGGCGGGCGAGTAGACCGCGCCGCCCGCGCACGGGCCGACGATCAGGCTGATCTGCGGTACGACGCCCGACGCGTGGACGTTGCGGCGGAAGATCTCGGCGAACAGGCCGAGCGCGACGACACCCTCCTGGATGCGTGCGCCACCGCCGTCGTTGATGCCGATGACCGGACAGCCGGTCTTCAGCGCGAAGTCCATGACCTTGACGATCTTCTCGCCGTAGACCTCGCCGAGCGAGCCGCCGAAAATGGTGAAGTCCTGCGAATACACGCAGACCGGGCGGCCGTCGACCATGCCGTATCCGGTGACGACTCCGTCGCCGTACGGGCGGTTCTTCTCGATGCCGAAGTTGGTCGAACGGTGCCGCGCGAACTCGTCGAGCTCCACGAACGATCCCTCGTCCATGAGCAGCTCGATCCGCTCGCGCGCCGTCAACTTGCCCTTGGCGTGCTGCTTTTCGACCGCGCGCTCGGAGCCCGCGTGCGTCGCCTCATCGATACGGCGCTGCAGATCCGCGATTTTTCCCGCGGTCGTATGACTGCTCTGTGCATCGATATCGGCGTTGGCGATCTCGGCCTCTGACATCGGGATGGGGCTCCCTGCCTGGTCAACGGACGGCTACTGACACGTAGCGTAGCGGCGCGGATGCCACTCGGCAGTGCGTCGTATGCCACACCTACGCTGGGTTGCATGACGCCTCCGGATGCTCCAGACGCACGCTGGTCCGACCTCGGCCGACCGCCGCTGAACCCCCCCGCGCTGCGGCGCGCGCTGCTGCGGCCCGGCGGACTGTGGACGTCGCTGGACGTCGTGTCCGCCACCGGATCGACCAACAGCGACCTGGCCGCGCGCGCGGCCGACCTGCCCGAGGGGGCGGTGCTCGTCGCCGAGGAACAGACACAGGGCCGGGGCCGCCTCGACCGCCGCTGGTCGGCGCCCGCGCGCTCCGGTCTGTTCTTCTCCGTACTCCTGAAGCCCACCGAGGTGCCCGCCGAGCGCTGGGGCTGGCTGCCCCTGCTCACCGGCGTCGCGGTGGCCACCGCGCTGTCCCGCTCGGCCGGTGTGGACACGGCCCTGAAATGGCCCAACGACCTGCTGGTGACGATCGACGGCGAGGAGCGCAAGGCGGGCGGCATCCTCGCCGAGCGCGCTGCGGACGGCGTCGTCGTAGGGATCGGCATCAATGTCTCGCTCGCGGAGAAGGAGCTGCCGGTGCCGGGCGCGGGCTCGCTGCTGCTCGCGGGCGCGGTCTCCACCGACCGCGACCCGCTGCTGCGCGCGGTGCTGCGCTCGCTGGGCCAGTGGTACACCGATTGGCGTACGGCCGGCGGCGACCCGGCGGGCAGCCGCCTGCAGGAGGCGTACGCGGCGGGCTGCTCGACACTCGGCCGTACGGTACGGGCCGAACTGCCCGGCGGCCGGTCGCTGACCGGGGAGGCGGTGGCGGTCGACGGCGACGGTCGGCTGGTGCTGGCGACGGCGGAGGGGATGCAGGAGCCGGTGGGTGCGGGCGACGTCGTACACCTGCGGCCGGGGCCGGGGACAGAGGTGACACCAGGGACTGGGGAGTGAGGTAGGGCACACCTGTCGTATCGTTGAGGCGATCCGCGACAGATCGCGCGACGACAGAACGGCAGGACACAGGCAGTGCGCAGGGAACGGGCAGGAGGCGGCAGGTGACCGTCGACGACACGGAGTCCGGCGCGGGGTCCCCTGCGGGGGACGGAGCGGCCGCGGGGACGGGTGACGGCGCGACGTCCCACGCGGGTACCGGGGCGGACGACGACACGCCCGTACAGCCGGGTGCCGGGCACGGACCCGGCGCCGACGAGACCTCCCGTCCGGACGCGGCGGCAGCTGCGGGCGCGTCCGGTGCGCAGGCTCGTACGGGTGCGCGGGCGGGCGCCGCTCCCGGTGACGCTGGGCGGTCCCGACCGGCCGGCGGCGCGAGTGCGGGGCCCGATGATGGCGCTCAGGCCCGTGCGGACGCCGGTACGGGCGACGGGGCCGCGGACGGTGCGCAGGCTCGTGCGGGTGCCGGGGCGGGCGACGGCGCGCCGGAGTCCGCCGGGGGCCGGGCCGAGGCCCGTGCCGGGTCCTGGCGTGAATCCCGGGCGCAGTCCGGCGCGGAGCCCGACGGTGCCGGGGGATGGGCCGAGGGGTCCGCCGAGGAGGACGATATCGAGGCCCGGATGGAGCCCGAGGTCTCGCTCCACCCCACCCCGCACCATGCCGTCGACCACACGGCCGAGCCGACCGACGACCCCCTCGCCATCCGCCTCGAACAGCTCATTCTCGGCGCCGAGCGCCGCTACACCCCCTTCCAGGCCGCCCGTACCGCAGGCGTCTCGATGGACCTCGCCTCCCGCTTCTGGCGGGCCATGGGGTTCGCCGACATCGGGCAGGCCAAGGCACTGACCGAGGCGGACGTGCTGGCCCTGCGCCGCCTCGCGGGGCTCGTCGAGGCGGGGCTGCTGAGCGAGCCGATGGCGGTGCAGGTCGCCCGGTCCACCGGGCAGACCACCGCCCGGCTGGCGGAATGGCAGATCGATTCCTTCCTGGAGGGTCTGACGGAGCCGCCCGAGCCCGGCATGACCCGTACCGAGGTCACGTACCCCCTGGTCGAGCTGCTCCTGCCGGAGCTCGAAGAATTCCTCGTCTACGTGTGGCGGCGCCAGCTCGCCGCCGCGACCGGCCGGGTCGTCCAGGCCGCCGACGACGACGAGATGGTCGACCGGCGGCTCGCGGTCGGCTTCGCGGACCTCGTCGGCTTCACCCGACTGACGCGCCGGCTTGAGGAAGAGGAACTGGGCGAGCTGGTCGAGGCGTTCGAGACGACCGCGGCGGACCTGGTCGCGGCGCACGGCGGCCGGCTCATCAAGACCCTCGGCGATGAGGTCCTGTACGCGGCGGACGACGCGGGTACGGCGGCGGAGATCGCGCTGCGGCTCATCGAGACGATGGCCAACGACCAGGCGATGCCCGCGCTGCGCGTCGGCATCGCCTTCGGCACGGTCACCACGCGGATGGGCGACGTCTTCGGTACGACGGTGAACCTGGCGAGTCGGCTCACGTCCATAGCGCCGAAGGACGCGCTGCTGGTGGACGAGGCGTTCGCCGAGGAGCTTTCGCGGACCGGGGACGCGCCGGTCTCCGAGGCGGAGGCGGCCGTGGAGGCGGAGAAGGCGGAGAAGGAGGGCGTGGCCCCGCCCTCGTACCGGTTCGCGCTTCAGCCGATGTGGCAGCGGCCGGTGCGGGGCCTGGGGACGGTCGAGCCGTGGTTGCTGACGAGGCGGACGCCGTAGCCGGGTGCGGGTGAGCGGGCGTGGGTGGGCCGCTGCGCGGGGCTGTCCCCTACCCGCCCCTTCCCGCTGTGTCATTTTGCGGCTGCCGCCGCGTGGTGGGGGCGAGCCCCCCCCAGGCCCCCGGGACGCCCTTCGGGCGTGTCCTCAAACGCCGGACGGGCTGAAAGTGTTCCGGATGTCGCGCGTGTTTCAGCCCGTCCGGCGTTTGAGGACCGGGGTCTGGGGCCCCCACTAGGATCGCCCCGGTAACGGTCGTTAACCGGGAGGGCACCCGCATGAGCACGAGCGAGCAGCAGCAGTCGCCGCAACACCCCCAGGAACCGCAGCGATTCGGCGACTTCGTCGCCGTACGGCGGCACAGTGACGGCGGGCACGTGGCCGAGTTGGTGCTCGACCGGCCCAAGGCGATGAACGCCGTGTCCACCGACATGGCCCGCTCCATCGCCGCCGCGTGCGACGCACTCGGCGCGGACCCCGCGGTACGGGTCACCGTGGTGACCTCCAGCAGCCCGCGCGCCTTCTGCGTCGGCGCCGACCTCAAGGAGCGCAACTCCTTCACGGACGCCGAGCTGGTACGCCAGCGTCCGGTCGCCCGGGGTGCGTACACCGGCGTGCTCGACCTGCCGATGCCCACGATCGCCGCGGTGCACGGCTTCGCCCTCGGTGGCGGTTTCGAGCTTGCGCTGGCCTGCGACCTGATCGTGGCGGATGCCACCGCGGTGGTCGGGTTGCCCGAGGTGTCGGTCGGCGTGATCCCCGGCGGCGGCGGTACGCAGCTGCTGCCGAGGCGGGTCGGTGCGGCGCGGGCGGCCGAGCTGGTGTTCACGGCGCGGCGCGTGGAGGCGGCGGAGGCTGCCTCGCTCGGCCTCGTCGACCAGCTGGTGGACGCGGGACAGGACCGCGACGAGGCGCTGGCGCTGGCTGCGCGCATCGCCGGGAACTCCCCGGTGGGGCTGCGCGCGGCGAAGCGCGCGATGCGGCTCGGGCACGGTCTCGACCTGCGGGCGGGCCTGGAGGTCGAGGACGCCGCGTGGCGGTCCGTGGCCTTCTCGGGCGACCGCGCGGAGGGCGTCGCCGCGTTCAACGAGAAGCGCAAGCCGCACTGGCCGGGCGAGTAGCCCGGGAGGCGGCGGGGAAGCGTAAAGGTCGTAATCGTACAAATCACCCTAAGGTGGGGTGATGGGTGAGGATGCGCGGCTGCGGGCCGTAGTGACGCTGGCGCAGGCCATGGCGGCGGCGCACACCCCGCGCGAGTCCTGGCGGGCGGCGGCGCTGGGCGCGCGGGACGCGCTGGGCGGCAGCTTCGCCGCCGTGTCGGTGTGGGAGCGTGAGCTGGGCCGGCTGCGGGTGCTCGTCAACGCGGGCGCGCTGGCCGAGGGGGAGGAGGATTTCCCCGAGGAGGAGACCTATCCCGTCCACCAGTTCCCGGAGATCGCGGAGTTCCTGCACGAGCAGTGGGCGGGCGGCGGCGAGCCCAACGCCTGGGTCGAGACGGCGGCCGGACCGGCCGAGGGTGACGCCGACGCCGCGGGGTACTGCCATCAGCGGGTAGCCGCGCTGCGCCGCCGCGGGCGCGGCTCGTGCGTCGTCGCGCCGATCGTGCTGCGCGGGCGTGCCTGGGGCGAGCTGTACGTCGCCAGACCCGTCGGGGCGCCGGTCTTCGGTCGGTCCGACGCGGACTTCGCGACGGTGCTGGCCTCGGTGGCCGCGGCGGGCATCGCCCAGACCGAACGGCTCGAAGAGGTCCGCAGGCTGGCCTACACCGACCCGCTGACCGGGCTGGCCAACCGCCGCGCCGTAGACATGGGCCTGGACGCGGCGGTGGAGCGGCACCGGGCTTCGGGGGCGGTCGTCAGCCTGGTCGTCTGCGATCTCAACGGCCTCAAGCGGGTCAACGACACCCACGGGCACGCCGTCGGCGACCGCCTCCTGGAGCGCTTCGGCTCGGTCCTGTCCCTGTGCGGGGCGATGCTGCCCGGCGCGCTGGCCGCGCGGCTCGGCGGCGACGAGTTCTGTCTGCTCGCGGTCGGCCCTTCGGCGGACGAGGTGGTCCGGGTCTCCGAGGAACTGTGCGTACGTGCCGGGGGAATGGAACTCGGCGAGGGCGTCGCCTGCGGCGTCGCGTCGACCGGCGATCCCATCGGGGAGGTGCGCTCGGCCCGTCGGCTGTTCCGCCTCGCGGACGCGGCGCAGTACCGCGCGAAGGCGGCGCGTGCGGCGAAGCCGGTGGTGGCGGGCCGCGACGGATCGGTGGTCCGGCTCGCGGACTCGCCCCCGTCGACCCCGCACGACCGCCGCCGCTTCCGGGGGCGGACCTGAGGGCCGAACGGTTCTGAGGGTCGCCCGTCCTGGAGGCCGCCGGTTCTGAGGGCCGCCCGTCCCGATGTTCGCAGTAAGGGGCTGTCCGCACTTCCGGTAGTGACATCGAGGAATTCAGTCCGTAGGGTTCTGAATATGGATATGCACACAGTCGTGTTGGGGACGTCCGGGACCACCACCGAGGACGTCATCGCCGTAGCCCGGGGCAACGCCCGCGTCGAGCTCTCCGCCGAAGCCGTCACCGCCCTCGCCGCATCCCGCGAGATCATCGACGCCCTGGCCGCCAAGCCCGAGCCCGTGTACGGCGTCTCGACCGGCTTCGGGGCCCTCGCCTCCCGCCACATCAGCCCTGACCTGCGCGCCCAGCTGCAGCGCAACATCGTGCGCTCGCACGCCGCAGGCATGGGCCCGCACGTCGAGCGCGAGGTCGTACGCGCACTGATGTTCCTGCGCCTCAAGACCCTGGCCACCGGCCACACCGGCGTACGGCCGCAGGTCGCGCAGAGCATCGCCGACCTGCTCAACGCGGGCATCACGCCCGTCGTGCACGAGTACGGCTCGCTCGGCTGCTCCGGCGACCTCGCGCCGCTGTCCCACTGCGCGCTGGCGCTCATGGGCGAGGGCGACGCCGAGGGCCCCGACGGCACACTGAAGCCCGCCGGTGAGCTGCTCGCCGCGCACGGCATCGTGCCCGTGGAGCTGCGCGAGAAGGAGGGCCTGGCGCTGCTCAACGGCACCGACGGCATGCTCGGCATGCTGATCATGGCCATCGCCGATCTGAAGCGGCTCTACACCTCCGCCGACATCACCGCCGCGCTGAGCCTCGAAGCGCTGCTCGGCACGGACAAGGTGCTCGCCCCCGACCTGCACGCCATCCGGCCGCACCCCGGACAGGGCGCCAGCGCCGACAACATGCTGCGGGTGCTCGCCGGGTCCGAGCTCACCGGCCATCACCAGGACGACGCGCCGCGCGTCCAGGACGCCTACTCGGTGCGCTGCGCGCCCCAGGTCGCCGGCGCGGGCCGCGACACGATCGCGCACGCCCTGACCGTCGCCGAGCGTGAGCTGGCCTCGGCCGTCGACAACCCGGTGGTGCTGCCGGACGGGCGCGTCGAGTCCAACGGCAACTTCCACGGCGCGCCCGTCGCGTACGTCCTGGACTTCCTCGCCATCGCCGCCGCCGACCTGGGCTCCATCGCGGAGCGCCGCACCGACCGGCTGCTCGACAAGAACCGTTCGCACGGCCTGCCGCCCTTCCTCGCCGACGACCCCGGCGTCGACTCCGGCCTGATGATCGCCCAGTACACGCAGGCCGCCCTGGTCAGCGAGATGAAGCGGCTGGCCGTCCCGGCGTCCGCAGACTCGATCCCGTCCTCCGCCATGCAGGAGGACCACGTCTCCATGGGCTGGTCGGCGGCGCGCAAGCTGCGCACGACCATCGACAACCTGACGCGGATCGTCGCGGTCGAGCTGTACGCCGCCACCCGCGGCATCGAGCTGCGCGAGGGACTCAAGCCCGCGCCCGCGTCGCAGGCCGTCATCATGGCGCTGCGCGCGGCGGGCGTGGCGGGGCCGGGCCCGGACCGCTTCCTGGCGCCGGACCTGGCCGCCGCGGACGCTTTCGTCCGCGCGGGCAGGCTCGTTGAGGTCGTCGAGCCGGTGACGGGACCGCTCGCTTAACCGGGGGGTTATGGGGTGCCGTGCGTCAGACCGGGCGCGCGGCCCTTCTCATGGAGAAGGCCACGAAGGCGGCGCCGGTACCGAGGAAGGCAGTGCCGCCGACCAGGTACGGGGTGGTGTCCACGCCGCCCGTGTCGGCGAGTCTGAGGCCCTCGTCGGACGCGGTCGGCTCTGTGGACGCGGCGGCCTCGGCGGAGGCCGCCGCGGCGGCGGAGTGCTGCTCTGCCTGGGCCTGGGCCTCCTTCTCCGCGGTCGCGTTGGCGGACGGGACGAACCACAGGGCGCACAGCAGTGTGCCGGCGGCGGTGGCGGTCAGCAGCGGTCGATGTGCGGACACGTAATCGATCCCCCTTGATGGTGCCGGGAATTGGCCGTGTGTGCCGATGCTAATGACAGCGACGGGTCGCGGGAAAGTCATGAGGGTCAGGTGCCCTCGTCGGCGGTCCGGCAGCCTACGCTCGGACGCATGACTGAAACCGACACATCACGCTTTGTCCGCCTCCAGGTGGAGCTCGTAGTGGAAGTGACCGACCCCGGGGCCCTCAGCGCCGCGGCCCTCGCCGCCGTCGCGGCGGACGAGGCGGGGGCGGAGGGCGATCGCATGCATGCCCAGGACAGTGTCAGGGAAGACGTGGCGGAGGCCCTTGCCCGGCTCGTGGACCCGTTGGACCTGGTCGGCGACGTCCCCGGGGTGGTGCTCGCGCAGGCCTCGTGGAGCAGCGAGCAGATCGAATACGACCCTGAATCCTTGGAGTGGGACCTTGATGAGGAGGAAGCGGAGGACCGGGCGTAGCGTCCTTGGAGCACTCGTCGTAGAACTTGTCGCATCAAAGCCGCCCGCCGCTGCAACCGGCGGCGGCGTGGCTGCGTCGATGAGATCGACGAAGGAGTCGGCGGACGGGACAAGCCGGCGTGCGTCGGCGCTCGCCGACGAGTGGTGTTCCCCACATCTTCCCCGGATGTGGAACGGACGTACCGGAACGTGTGTTGTAAAGCATTGGCAGGGAAACGCCGCCCGGCGGCCCTGCTCGGGGATTTGTGGGGAATCGGCAACGATGGAGAAGCGTGTGATGACGGACAGCAAGCGGCGCCGCAGGGGCCTGATGGCCGCGTCCGCTCTGCTCGGCGGCGTTCTGGTGCTTTCTGCCTGTAGCGACGACGGCGACAAGGGCGGCAACAGCGCCGAAGGCTCGAAGAAGTCGCAGGCCGAGGTGGACGCAGCGGCGGCCAAGGAGACCTCGGAGGCGCGAATAGCGATCACCCCGAAGAGCGGCGCCGACAACGTCGGCATCAACCGCGGCACCAAGGTCACCGTCAGCGAAGGCAAGCTGACCGAGGTCGTGATGACCGCTGCCGACGGCACGAAGATCGCGGGCGCCATCGCCGCCGACGGCAAGACCTGGAAGCCGTCAGGCCAGCTGGAGCGCTCGACGACGTACAAGATCACCGCGACGGCGGTGGACTCCGAGGGCCGCAAGGCGCACGAGAACGGCTCCTTCACCACCGTCTCGCCCGCCAACAGCTTCATCGGGAACTTCACCCCCGAGGACGGCTCCAAGGTCGGCGTCGGCATGCCCGTGTCGATCAACTTCGACAAGGCGATCACCGACAAGAAGGCCGTCCAGGACAGCATCACGGTGACGTCGAGCAGCGGCCAGGAAGTCGTCGGCCACTGGTTCAGCCCGCAGCGCCTGGACTTCCGCCCCCAGGAGTACTGGAAGGGTGGCTCCCAGGTCTCCCTGAAGCTGGCCCTCGACGGCGTCGAGGGCGCCGAGGGGCTGTACGGCGTCCAGGACAAGACGGTCAACTTCACCGTCGGCCGAAACCAGGTCAGCACCGTCGACGCCAAGACCAAGACCATGACGGTCACGCAGGACGGCAAGACGGTCAAGAGCATCCCGATCTCCGCGGGCTCGGTCGACAACCCGACGTACAACGGCGCCATGGTGATCTCCGAGAAGTTCAAGGAGACCCGGATGGACGGTGCGACGGTCGGCTTCACCGACGACGACGGCAAGGGCGAGTACGACATCAAGGACGTGCCGCACGCCATGCGGCTGTCCACGTCGGGCACGTTCATCCACGGCAACTACTGGGGCGCCGACTCGATCTTCGGCAGCGCCAACACCAGCCACGGCTGCGTGGGCCTGAACGACGCCAAGGGTGCGAACGACCCGAACCAGCCCGGCGCGTGGTTCTTCAACAACTCGATCGTCGGTGACGTGGTCGTCATCAAGAACTCCCCGGACAAGACCATCAAGCCGGACAACGGCCTCAACGGCTGGAACATGGACTGGGCGCAGTGGCAGGCCGGCTCCGCCGCCGAATGCGTTCCCGTGCTGTTGTCCCTGTGCCGGGCCCTCAGCCCTTGGGCGTACGTACCTCCGCGTCCGTTCCCCAACTCGCCAGCAGCCGCAGGGACTCCTGCGAGGGCGAGCCGGGCTCGGCGTGGAAGGTGACCAGGGACTGTTCGAGGTCGTCGGGCAGCCGGAGGGTCTCGTACGACAGGGTCAGCTCGCCCACCAGCGGGTGATGCAGCCGCTTCGTGCCGTGCCCCTTGTCCTTCACATGGTGCGCCGCCCACTGGCTCCTGAACTCTTCGCTCTTGACCGACAGTTCGCCGACGAGCGCCGAGAGCAGCGGATCGTCCGGGTGGAGGCCGGCGTCCATCCGCAGATAGCTGACCACCTCGCACGCCTTGATCTCCCAGTCGACGTACAGATCCTTCGAGTTGGGGTCGAGGAAGATCAGCCGGGCGGTGTTGCGCTCCGCGGCCGGAAGCGCGACGAAGTCGCCGAGCAGGGCGCGTGCGAGACGGTTCCCGCCGAGGATGTCCGTGCGCCGACCCACCACGTACGCCGGCACGCCCTCCATCGCGTCCATCAGCTGCTGGATCGCAGCCCGCAGACGCTGCGGACGCGCCGCGCGCCTCTTCTTGGGCGTCGGCTTCGCGAGATGCGTGAGGTGGTCGCTCTCGGCGTCGGAAAGCTGCAGGGCGCGGGCGATGGCGTCGAGGACCTCCGTGGACACATTGCGGCCGTTGCCCTGTTCCAGCCGGGTGTAGTACGCGACGGACACACCCGCCAGCTGCGCCAGCTCCTCGCGGCGCAAACCCGGCACCCGGCGGTGCCTGCCGAAGTCGGGCAGGCCCACGTCCTCGGGCTTGAGCCGCGCCCGACGGGACCGGAGAAACTCACTCAATTCGGCGCGCTGATCCATAGCACCCCAGTATTCACCGTGCCGGGAAACTGAGCCTGTCCCCGCCAGTGGTACGCACACCAGACGTACGCACAACAGGGGGCTGGGTGAATGTTCCCAGCTCAGGCAGGGTGGATGGCATGACCACTTCTGTTGCCGCATACGCCGCTCCCGCCCCCAAGGCCCCGCTGGAGCGCACCACCGTGCCGCTCCGCCCGGTCGGCGAGCACGACGTACTGATCGAGATCAAGTTCGCCGGAATCTGTCACTCGGACATCCACCAGGCCCGCGACGGCTGGGGCGAAGGCATCTTCCCGATGGTGCCCGGCCACGAGATCGCAGGCATCGTCACCGAGGTCGGCCCGGGCGTCACCAAGTTCGCCGTCGGCGACCGCGCCGGCGTCGGCTGCATGGTCGACTCCTGCCGTGAGTGCGACAACTGCGAGGCCGGCCTGGAGCAGTACTGCAAGGCCGGCAACATCGGCACGTACAACGCGGTCGGCAAGGACGGCGAGCCGACGTACGGCGGCTACTCCACCCACATCGTCGTCGACGAGAACTACACCCTGCACATCCCCGAGGGCATCGCCCTTAACGTCGCCGCGCCGCTGCTGTGCGCCGGCATCACCCTCTACTCGCCGCTCGCCCACTGGAACGCGGGCCCCGGCAAGAAGGTCGCCATCGTCGGCCTGGGCGGCCTCGGCCACATGGGCGTGCAGATCGCGCACGCGCTGGGCGCCGAGGTGACCGTGCTCAGCCAGTCGCTGCGCAAGAAGGACGACGGCCTGAAGCTGGGCGCCGACCACTACTACGCGACCAGCGACGAGGCGACCTTCGAGGCCCTCGCGGGCACCTTCGACCTGATCGTCTCCACCGTGTCCGCGCCGCTGCCGCTGGACAAGTACCTGGGCCTGCTGAAGACGGACGGCGCGTTCGTGAACGTGGGCGCCCCCGAGGAGCCCGTCTCGCTCAACCTCTTCTCCGTCATCGGCGGCCGCAAGACCCTCGCGGGCTCGGGCATCGGCGGTATCCAGGAGACCCAGGAGATGCTGGACTTCTGCGCGCGGCACGGTCTTGGCGCGGAGATCGAGCTGATCAGCGCGAGCGAGATCAACGAGGCGTACGAGCGCGTGCTCTCCAGTGACGTGCGCTACCGCTTCGTGATCGACAACGCGACGATCTGACCGGCGCTGCCGCGGTGCCCGCACTGGCCACATCGACGATCCGACCGTCAATGTCCCAGCGCCGGCACTGCCCGCATTACCCGCGAAGTAATGGACGCGCACGGCACCTCCCGGCAGGATCGGCAGCACACCAGCCACTGCCGGGAGGAACACCATGAGCGCGTACGCCGTCGGTCACCTGAAGCCCGCAGCCCAGCACGAAGAGATCTTCGAGTACATGGAGCGCATCCAGGCCACCCTCGACCCCTTCGGCGGACACTTCCTCGTCCACGGCACGGAGGTCGAGGTCCGCGAGGGCGACTGGCCCGGCTACCTGGTCGTCATCGGCTTCCCGGACATCGAGAAGGCGCGTGCCTGGTACGACTCCGACGCCTACCAGGAGATCGTGCCGCTGCGCACCCGGCACATCACCGGCGCGGTGGTCCTGGCCGACGGGGTGGCGCCGGGTTACGACGCGGCGCACACGGCGGCGGCGCTGCGCGCGCTCGCGGTGTGACCGGAACTCATGGGGACTCGCAGCCCACTTCGTCCCGGGGCAGCCGATACGCCGAGTCCAGCCGGTACGTCCCCCCCTTCGGCACGGTCAGCCGCGTCCATTCGCCGTCCTGCCGCAGGCACGCCCCCTTGGCGCGCAGCCACGGCGAGTGGGCGACCCGTACCGTCACCGACCCGGCCGATGGCATCCGTACGACCAGGTCGGCGTCACTTCCCCGCACGACCGTGCCCGGCCGGGACACCAGCGGCGTCGCGTTCTTGACCCGGTAGACCGTCCAGCCGTCGTCCCGCCACACCTGCTCCAGCCACTCGGGCCCGCTCCGCACGAGCGCGGCCTCGGCCTCGGCGGGCCCGTCCGGCCTCCCGTGGTGCAGCACGACGAGGCCGACGGCCCAGCGGTCCAGCCACTGCCGGTACGTCGCCGGGGTCAGGGACCCGTCGTAGAAGAGCCGCCCGCGCTCGACGTCGAGCTGCCGGTTCCAGCCACGGGCCATGTTGACGTGCGGGGCGAGCGCGGTGGCCTCGCGGTGGTTGCGGGCGGGGACGACCTCGACGCGGGTACGGTCGGCGCCGAGCCGGGCCAGCTCCCGTGCGACACCGTCGGTGCCGGCGGCCCAGGCGGGCACGGTGTTGGAGACGCCGAGGTCCTCGACGGTCTTGCCCACCAGCCAGTTGGCGGAGAACACCAGGGCGACGACCAGCACCACGCGCCGGACCCGGACCCGGGCGCGGCGCGTGGCTTCGTGGCTCTCGGCTCCGTGGTCCTCGGCCAGGGCGGCGGCGAGCAGCAGGGGCAGCGCGATCAGCCCGAACAGCCGCTCCACGTTGGTGCCGATGGGCGAAGGGATCAGGAAGGTCAGGACGACCCCGAGGGCGTACACCAGGGCCCCGAACCGCACGGTCCGCCAGCCGCGTCCCGGCGGGGCGGCGAACACCACGGCGGCGCAGACGAACAGTGGCATCCACAGCCGTCCCGATGCCATGGGTTGCTCGCCCTGAAAGGGAAAGAGCAGGGTGGTGGTCCCGACCACGACGAAGAACGGCACGACGAGGGCGGCGCCCTTCCGCCACTCCCGTTGCAGCAGATACGCGGTGCCGACCACCACGAGAAACAGCCCGGCGACCGGGCTGGCCATGGTGGCGAGCGCCCCCGCCACGACGGCGAGGACGGTGCGGCGCGCGTACAGGCAGGCGATCAGTCCGATGGCGACGCCGAGGGTGAAGGTCGTACGCCCGGAGGCGACGTTGCACCACAGGGTGAGCGACGCGAGGACGGCGGGCCACACGGCGTACCGCACCCCGCTCCGCGCGAACAGCAGGGCCAGCAGCCAGGTCCCGACGAGCCCGGCGGCGACGGACACGGTCCGCACGCCGAAGGCGGCCATCAAGTGGGGCGCGATCAGGCTGTAGTTGGCGGTGTGGGTACCGCCGTACCAGGACAGGTTGTACGCGGCGTCCGGGTGTCGCGCGGTGAACCCCGACCAGGCGAACTGCGCGGCGAGATCCCCGCCACCGGTGGCTAGCGCGGCGGCCCACAGGACGTACAGGGGCAGCGCGACGGCGACAGCGACGAGCGGCACATACTGCCGCCGCCACCAGGGCACGGCGGCCCGGCCGCCGGGCTCGCTGTTCTCGTCTCCGCGTATGCCCCTGCGTATGCGTAGATTTCCGCTGATCGCCGCCACGGCGCCACTCTAACGGCGTGGTGGCGGGGCCAGGGGCTCGCGGCGGGCCCTCCCGCTCCGGCCCGCGTCCGCACGCGATTTCAGTTTCACGCGATTTCACCGGGGGCGGAACGTAACTCCCACCCACCCGGCCGCGATGCTCACTACCCTGGACAGGTGACCAGCCACGTGCCGAACGAAGCCCGCCTCATCCGCCTGCGCCCGGCCCCGGCGGCCAAGGAGCCCCTCTGGCGGGACGTTGTCGGTGGCGCCCTGCGCCGCGAGCGCCTCGCCCAGCAGCGCACGCTCAAGGACGTGGCCGACGAGGCCCGCATCTCGATGGCCTACCTCTCCGAGCTCGAACGCGGCCACAAGGAGGCGTCGTCGGAGGTCCTGGCGGCTGCCGCCCGCGCGCTCGGACTCGGACTGTCCGACCTCCTCGACCTGAGCGGAGCCGAACTCGCCCGCCTCGACCGGGCGGCGCAGCCCAGGCCCCGCACCCGGGTCACCAGCACTGGCCACGCCGGGATCGGCCACGCCGGACCCGGATCGCGCCCGGACTCGCGCCAGGGCGAGGTACGCCTCGCCGCCTGACCGGCGACGACGCCGCTCAGCGGCCGGGAAGCGATACCCGGACGGTGAGTCCGCCGCCGGGGTTGGGGGCAGGGGCAGGGGCAGGTCGCCGTGGTGTGTGCCGACGATGCCGGCGACGATGGCCAGCCCCAGCCCGTGGCCCCGGCGCGCGGGATCCTTCTCGGCCAGCCGGCCCTTGCCGCGCAGGAACGGCTCGGTGAGGTCGCCGACGGTGTCGGGCAGGAGCGGCCCGGTGTTGGTGACGGTCAGGACGGCGCGGCCGGGACTCGATCGCCCGCATCGACCACATCCTCACCCGGGGCATCACCCCTACGGACGCCTGGACGCTCCCTGCCACAGCCAGCGACCACCGCCCCATCGCCGCGAATCTCAAGGCGTAGGAGACGTCCGGTGCGCTGCGAGCCCACTGCCCGATCGCCGCGTACGAACGCGCTCCCGCCACCACGGCCGACGCGGCAATCAACAGCACCGCCACGAACGGGTGACGCACGCCCCGGCGATGGCGCGGGTCGGGCAGTCTGGCCAGCCGCTCCGCCAGCAGCAACCCCGAACACCCCTCCAACACAGGCGATTTGACCAGGCAGACAGTGGAAAACTGACGGCACATCGAGGCTCCGGTTCGAGACGGTGACTGGCAAGGTCATCCGTCCACAACGGGAGCCTCGATCTGTTCGTAGCGGCCTTCGCGAACATCGTCACCACGCTGTGACCAGCAACTCAACTTGATCAACCGGACTTTGCAACAGCCCTGCGCGTCTACCTCGGTGAGTACCAATCAACCAAGCGGCTGATTCGAGAGTGCAGCTACGCGGAGGAGACGGGGCGTGCTCTGTTGTCGGTGCTCGCTGAGCAGGCGCAGCAAGCCGGATGGGCGGCCTTCGACGGAGGCAAGGACGCTGACGCCAGCAATGTGTACGAGGACAGCTACCGGGTTGCCGGAGAAGCAGGAGACACAGCCCTGGCCGGTAATGCCCTCGCCTTCCTTGCCTGCCAGAAGACCAACGGAGATCGCCAAGCCGGAATCGGGACTGCTGAACGATCATGTCGTACCGCAGGCACTGACGCCCCGCCTGGGGTCCGTACTTTGCTGTACGAGCGACTGGCATCGGTGTACGCCGTTGCGGGCAATGCCGACGCGACCAAGCAAGCCCTCAACGCCGCCGAGGCCGCGCTCAGTGAATGTGACGGGACGCCGCAACCGGATTGGGTGGCGTGGGTGGATCGCAATGAACTCCAGATCATGACCGGCCGTTGTTGGACGGAATTACGCCGTCCACTCCGAGCGGTCCCTGTCTTGGAGAAAGCATTGACCCACTACGACGACGCCCATGCGCGTGACAAGAGCCTGTACCTGTCGTGGCTGGCTGATTCCTACCTGTCCGCCGGAGAGATCGAGCAGGCTGCCAGTGTCACCGGCCGTGCCTTGGAACTCTCGGCAGGGGTGGCGTCCGTGCGACCGCGTCAACGGATCATGCCCACCATTCAGCAACTCAGTGCCTACCGTGAACTCCCGGCGGTTGCTGAAGTGTTGGACATGGCCCGTCTCTGACGCGTCAGTCCATCGGGCCCGGCGCTGTGGTTGTGCCCACCCAATCCAGGTAGGCGTCAGACCCGGCGACGATTGGTACGGCCGAGACCTCAGGGTTCTTCCATGGGTGGTGCCGCAGCAAGAGCGCCTCAATCTCGGGGTACCGGTCGGCACGGGCCTTGAACAAGAGCTGCCACTCTTCACCAGTACCGAACTCGCCTTGATGCCAGAAGACGGAGACCACCGGTCCGACGATCTGCGCCCCGGCTGCAAGTCGAGCCGACACTACCAACTGAGCCAGCTTCACAGCCGCCTCGCGCTTCTCCGTTGCCGTGGACACCTGCAAGAAGTCAGCCATGGGGCGAGCCTATCGCCCGGAGGAATCTCCGTTCCTGCCCGCCTTTGGCAGTGATCTGCAAGCGAGTCGGGGGCGCCCCACGGGCTCCACGGTCACTACCGCGTCCCCATACAGCGGGCAGGTGGCTTCCCCAGTCGTCCCTCAGAGCTTCAGCGAACGAGGCTCCGGCCGACTGGTGATGGGCTCACTCGATGCCGAGTAGACCTCCAGCGGCGAGAGATAATCACCCCTGGTGAAGACCATCACCCCGGCGTCGTCCAGTTTGGAATACCAGGCGTCCGCCGCCGGATTGTCATGCGGTGGGGCCGACGCGACCGCCGTGAGGTCCACGGTCAGATCGACCGTCGCACAGCCGCAGCCGCAGCCGCAGCCGCAGCCGCAGCCGCAGCCGCAGCCGCAGCCGCAGCCGCACCGGCCCGTCACCTGCGCGTGCGGGATCTGGGCCCGCAGGGCGCTGCTCATCGGATCCGGACCGGCGAACAGCGCGTTCAGCGTCGCCTTCACCGGCGGCGCCAGCGGTTCAGCCCTCGGCCTTCGCGACACCGATCGGGCAGCTCACGCCCGTCCCGCCGATCCCGCAGTAGCCCGCCGGGTTCTTGTCGAGGTACTGCTGGTGGTACGGCTCGGCCGGCCAGAACGCGCGGCCCTCCGCCGGGAGGATCTCCGTCGTGATCGTCCCGTGCCGCGCGCCCGTCAGGACCTGCTGGTACGCCTCGCGCGACGCCTCCACGCCCGCCACCTGGGCGGGGGAGTGGGTGTAGATCGCCGAGCGGTACTGGGTGCCCACGTCGTTGCCCTGGCGGAAGCCCTGGGTCGGGTTGTGGGACTCCCAGAAGACCTTCAGGAGCTGCTCGTACGAGACGGCCGCCGGGTCGAACACGACCCGCACCGCCTCCGTGTGACCGGTCACTCCCGCGCAGACTTCCTCGTACGCCGGGTTCTCGGTGTAGCCGCCCTGGTAGCCGACGAGGGTCGTCCAGACACCCGGCGTCTCCCAGAACTTGCGCTCGGCGCCCCAGAAACAGCCCATGGCGAAGTCGGCGACCTCGAAGCCCTCCGGGTACGGGCCGACCAGCGGGTTCCCGAGGACGGTGTGCCGGGAGGGGACCTGGAATTCCGGGGTGGAGCGGCCCTTCAGGGCCTGCTCGGGGGTGGGGAGCTGGGGGGTACGGCCGAACATCATGCGGGTCTCCTCCTGGGACGGTCTACGCCTCGACGTCAACGCATCGAGGGGGCCGGAGATTCCAGCCCCTTCCCCCGGGGCCCCGCGCAGGGCCCTCTCACCCCAGCAGCGTCGCCGGGCTGCCGCCGTTCGCCTCGTAGCCCGCCACCGCCAGTGCGCGGTACACCGCGTACTCCGCCGCCGGGTCCGGGTCGTGGGTCCAGGGCAGGGCGCCGACGTGGCCGTCCACGTGCTGGAGCTCGTTCATAGCCTCCGACCAGCGCTCCGAGCGGACCAGGAAGAGGATCAGCAGGTGGCGTACGTGCGCGAGCATCGGGTCGCCCTGGCGGGCCGCGTGCACCGCGAACAGTGCGCCCTCCATCGCCGTCGACACCACCGCGCTCCGGTAGAAGCCCTGCACCAGATTGACCTCGGGCAGGTGCTCGTACACCGCGAAGAGCGGCAGCGCGGCGAGCAGGGAGCCCTGCGGGGCGCGGGCCGCCGCCGTTGTGGCGAAGATGTCGGCCGACGCGCGCGAGCCGTGCCACTTCTCGCTGCGGTAGCTCAGCGCCGCCAGGTGCGCGCCCATGTGCGCGGGCGCGCGGTCCATCACCTTGGCCCACAGCAGGTCGAACTCGGGCTCGGTGTAACCCAGTCCGCGCGCCACGGCCAGTTCGACGATGTACGGGATCGGGTCGCCCGGCGCCAGCGGCGCCGCCTCGCCGCACACCGTACGGGCCTCCTCCAGGATGATCCGGAAGTCGTCCGTGCCGGGCGTCGACGTGCGCCACGCCTGCTGCACCAGGAACTCGGCGTGCACCGCCGCGCCACCCGCGTCCTTCGGCGCCTCGGCCCGCCAGGTCCGCAGCCAGCGCCCGCCCTCGCCGGGGCGCCGCGCCAGTTCCAGCGACGCGGCGCCCGCGAAGGCCTGCACGCGCTGCCAGCGCGCTTCACTGTCCTTCGCCGTCCCGGCGAGCAGCTGCGCGGCGGCCTGCCAGCCCTGCGTGGACTGCACCACGTCCAGTACGTCCTCCAGGTCCTGGTCGGGACCGGGCATCCGGATGTCCAGCTCCTCCTGGCGCACGAAGTCGTAATTGGCCGGGTCGGCGGCGTCGGGTGAGCCGGGCGCGACCAGTCGGATGCCGCCGCGCCTGCGCAGCGCGAGAGGACCGATGACCGCCGCCAGCATGCACATGGCGATCAAGAACCAGAGAATCTCCATACCCCCATTGTCCCCGGAGTGCGGCGGGCTCGGCACGGGAACGAACTACGCTCGGACCCCATGACCGACCAGCACAGCTTCGAGACCCTTGCCATCCACGCGGGCAACACCGCGGACCCCCTCACGGGTGCGGTTGTCCCGCCGATCTATCAGGTGTCCACGTACAAGCAGGACGGTGTGGGCGGCCTGCGCGGAGGCTATGAGTACAGCCGCAGCGCCAACCCGACACGCACCGCACTGGAAGAGAACCTCGCGGCGCTGGAGGGCGGCCGGCGCGGGCTCGCCTTCGCGTCGGGGCTCGCGGCGGAGGACTGCCTGCTGCGTACGCTCCTCGCCCCCGGCGACCATGTGGTCATTCCCAATGACGCGTACGGCGGCACGTTCCGGCTCTTCGCCAAGGTCGTCTCGCGCTGGGGCGTGGAGTTCTCCGTCGCGGACACCTCGGACCCGGCGGCCGTGCGGGCCGCCGTCACCCCGCGCACCAAGGTGATCTGGGTCGAGACCCCGTCGAACCCGCTCCTCGGCATCACCGACATCGCCGCGGTCGCGGACATCGCCCGCACGGCCGGTGCGCGTCTTGTCGTCGACAACACCTTCGCCAGCCCCTACCTCCAGCAGCCCCTGGCCCTCGGCGCGGACATCGTCGTGCACTCCACGACCAAGTACATGGGCGGTCACTCCGACGTCGTCGGCGGCGCACTGATCGCCAACGACCCCGAACTGGCTGAGGAGTTGGCGTACCACCAGAACGCGATGGGCGCGATCGCCGGACCGTTCGACGCCTGGCTCGTGCTGCGCGGCATCAAGACCCTCGCGGTCCGCATGGACCGGCACAGCGAGAACGCGACCCGCGTCACGGACATGCTGACCAGCCACCCGAAGGTGACGAAGGTCCTCTACCCGGGCCTGCCCGAGCACCCGGGCCACGAGACCGCCGCCAAGCAGATGAAGGCCTTCGGCGGCATGGTGTCCTTCCGGATCAAGGGCGGCGAGGAGGCCGCGGTCGAGGTCTGCAACCGCGCGAAGCTCTTCACGCTCGGCGAGTCCCTGGGCGGCGTCGAGTCGCTGATCGAGCACCCGGGCCGCATGACGCACGCGTCGGTGGCGGGCTCCGCCCTGGAGGTGCCCGCGGACCTGGTGCGGCTCTCGGTGGGCATCGAGTCGGGCGACGACCTGCTGGCGGACCTGAAGCAGGCGCTGGGCTAGGGGCCGGACTCAGGCAGGCGCTGGGTCAGGCGCTGACCTTCTCGTCCTCCAAGCCGGCGCGGATCTCCGTGCGCAGCTCCGGACTGTCGGTGTGGGAGTGCACGGAGACCGCGTGCTCGGCGGCTGCCCGTACGACTTCCTCTTCCTCACCGGCGATGGAGAGCGAGCAGTTCATCTCGCTCGGGAATTTGCGGCAGTCGACAACTTTCCTGGTCATGACGGCCTCCTAGGCTCGTTCATTGCACCGCTGCATCCAGGATAGATCCGGACAAACGCGGTGTCCTGCCAGCCCTCCAGGGGTGGGGTCGTCTCCGACGGCGGCTCCACCCACGGCTCCGCGACCGACACCCACACCATGAACGCGACCATGACGGCCAGCAGTAGCAGCCACATCAGCCGTCGCGCCAGCCGGCGCTGGCGCAGCATCCGGCGGCCGCGTGCCGCCGCGTGTACGGCGAGCTCGGCCGGCACCCCCGGGTGCGCGCCGTCCAGCATCCGGCGCACCTCGTCCTGCTTGCGGTCCGGCCCGCTCACGGCGTCGCCACCCTGGCGTGCGGCGCGGCCGGCTCCGGCGGCTCGCTGCGCATCGTGGCGACCGCGCGCGAGCAGATCACCCGGACCCGCTCCACCGGCAGCCCGAGCTGCGCCGCGGTCTGCTCCTCGGCGACGCCCTCGTACAGGCGCAGCACCAGGACCAGCCGCTCCCTGGGCGTGAGCCGCTCCAGCACACCCCCGCGGACGGGCCGCTGCGGGGCGGCCCACGGGAGCGCCCGGCCCCGCACGACCCCCCAGTGGTGGTGGCGCCACGCCCCGCGGGCGAAGCGGGCCGCCAGCTCCTGGCGGGTGTGGTCGTACGGGTCCTCGCCGCGCAGCCGTTCCCACTCCACGTACGTACGGGAGAGGGCGGCCGTCAGCAGTCGCCTCGCGCGGTCGTTGCGCTCGGGCGCCTCGCCGGTGAGCAGCGTGGCCGCATGCAGCAGCCGCCCGGCCGCGCCCGCGACGTACGCCTCGAACTCCCGGGCCCGGCGGCGCTGTTGGACTGCCGGCCGATCTCGCACGGTGCCTCCCGTCGCCCCGTGCCCTCATATCAGGCCAGGGACGGGGCCCGAGTCAAGAGGTCGGCGGCACCTCGGTGTCCGCGTCCGGGTTGCCGGGGTCCGCCGACGCCGCGCTCTGGCGGGCGGACAGTGCCGAATTGAAGCGCGTCAGGAGTGTGCAGAACGAGTCGCGCTCCTCCTCGCTCCATCCGTCCGTCACCTGGGCCATCAGCTCGCGGCGCGAGGACCGCACCTCGTCGAGTCTGGCCTGGCCGCGCGGCGACAGCTGGAGCACGACCGCACGGCCGTCCTCCGGGTGCGACGTGCGCTTGACCAGGCCCGTGTCGACGAGCGGCGCGACCTGCCTGGTCACGGTCGAGGAGTCGATCCCCATGCCGGCTGCCAGCGCCTTGACGCCCATCGGGCCTTCCAGATCGAGCCGGTTCAGCAGCAGGTAGGCGGCGCGGTCCATCGAGTTGCGGACCTGGCCCACGCCACCGAGCCGGGTCTGCTCGGCGCGACGGGCGAAGACGGCGACCTGGTGCTGGAGGGCATCGAGGAGGCCGGTGTCCGGATCAGTCGTCATGTCCTGGGAAGTGGGCATGGCTGGGGGCTCTCTTCGTGCGGCGGTCGGTTTAGGTGGGGGACAGAGTACGCGGATGGGAGCGGACGCGTACCGGCGCTGCGCAAACCGATACCAGGGCCTGGACCGGCACGGCCGTGAGACCCGTGAGCTGCAATGCTTGCTGTCATGAGCTTCCGTACGTCCGACCCCTTGCGCACCGTCATCCTCGACGACATCCGGGGCGCGCAGAAGATGCTCTCCGGTGTGGCCAGAACGACCGCGATGGAGGGCAGCAGGCACCTGTCGCGGCTGATCGGCTCCCCGGTCCACTTCAAGTGCGAGAACCTTCAGCGCACCGGCTCCTTCAAGCTGCGCGGCGCGTACGTACGGATCGCCGGTCTTTCCCCGGAGGAGCGCGCGGCCGGTGTCGTCGCCGCCAGCGCCGGCAACCACGCGCAGGGCGTCGCCCTCGCCTCCTCACTCCTCGGGGTGCGCTCCACCGTCTTCATGCCGGTCGGGGCGCCGCTGCCGAAGGTCGCAGCGACCCGCGAGTACGGCGCCGAGGTGCGGATGCACGGCCAGGTGGTCGACGAGACGCTGGCCGCGGCGCAGGAGTACGCGGAGAAGACGGGCGCGGTCTTCATTCACCCCTTCGACCACCCGGACATCATCGCGGGGCAGGGCACGGTCGGCCTGGAGATCCTCGAACAGTGCCCCGAGGTAAGGACGATCGTCGTCGGCGTGGGCGGTGGCGGGCTCGCCGCGGGCATCGCGGTCGCGGTCAAGCTGCTGCGCCCCGATGTGCGGATCATCGGCGTACAGGCCCAGGGCGCGGCCTGCTATCCGCCGTCGCTGGCCGCCGGGCGGCCGGTGTCGGTCGACGCGCTCCAGACGATGGCGGACGGCATCAAGGTGGGGCGGCCGGGCGATGTGCCGTTCGCGATCGTCAGGGAGCTGCTCGACGACGTTGTCACGGTCTCCGAGGACGAGTTGTCGAGCGCTCTGCTGCTCTGCCTGGAGCGGGCCAAGATGGTCGTCGAACCGGCCGGGGCGAGTCCGGTCGCGGCGCTGCTGAGCCGCCCCGAGGCCTTCGATGGCCCGGTGGTCGCGGTGCTGTCGGGCGGCAACGTCGACCCGCTGCTGATGCAGCGCATCCTGACCCACGGCATGGCGGCGGCGGGCCGCTACCTGTCGCTGCGGCTGCGCCTGACGGACCGGCCGGGGGCGCTGGCGACGCTTCTGGCGTCGTTGTCAGTGGTGGATGCGAATGTGCTGGATGTGAGTCACGTACGAACCGATCCGCGCCTGGGCCTCACGGAGGCGGAGGTGGAGCTGCACCTGGAGACCAAGGGCCCGGAGCACTGCACGGCGGTCAGGTCGGTGCTGCGCGAGGCGGGATACACGGTGATGTCCTGAGGCCGGCCCGCGCCGGACTCCCAGGTTTCGCGAAAACCCCCTCGCGGGACGCGATGTATCGCGTTACGGTGTGTCCCTCGTCGGTGCTTCACACGGCGACGCCGCGCGGGAGCCCCTGCGCAAACCTAAAATTCGCGTAGGACGCAGGACACCGGAACCACCGCGGCAGGACACCACCTACGCGGAACATCGCGGACACAGGACAGCACTCGAACCTTGGGGGAGCCCTCATGCCAGGCGCCATCTACGCCGAAGGCCTGCTGAAGACCTTCGGTGACGTAAAGGCCCTCGACGGCGTTGATCTCGACGTCCCGGAAGGCACGGTCCTGGGGCTGCTCGGCCCCAATGGCGCCGGCAAGACCACCGCGGTGCGCGTGCTGACGACGCTGCTGCAGCCCGACAGCGGCAAGGCGGTCGTGGCCGGCGTCGACGTCCTCAAGCACCCCAACGAGGTACGCCGTTCGATCGGGCTCTCCGGCCAGTTCGCCGCGGTCGACGAGTACCTCACGGGCCGCGAGAACCTTCAGATGGTCGCCAGGCTCTACCAGCTCTCCGCGAAGGACGCGAAGAGGCGGGCCGGCGAGCTGCTGGAGCGCTTCCACCTCGGCGACGCGGCCGACCGCATGGCCAAGACGTACTCCGGCGGCATGCGCCGTCGCCTGGACCTCGCGGCCGCGCTGGTTGTCAGCCCGCCGGTGATGTTCATGGACGAGCCGACCACAGGACTCGACCCGCGCAACCGTCAGGAGCTGTGGGAAGTCATCCAGGAACTGGTCGCGGGCGGTACGACGCTGCTGCTCACCACCCAGTACCTCGAAGAGGCCGACCGCCTGGCGCACGACATCTGCGTCATCGACCACGGCCGGGTCATCGCCCGCGGCACATCCGACCAGCTCAAGGCCCAGACCGGGGGTGAGCGCATCGAGCTCGTCGTGCACGAGCGGGAGCACCTCGCCACCGCCGACGAGGTGCTGCGCGGCTTCGGCAAGGGCGAGGGCAAGATCGAGCAGCACACCCGCAAGCTCACCGTGCCGGTGGCGGGCGGCGCCAAGCTGCTCGCCGAGGTCATTCGCGAGCTGGACGCCCGCGGTGTGGAGATCGACGACATCGGCCTGCGCAGGCCGACCCTCGACGACGTCTTCATATCGCTGACCGGCCACGCGGCCGAGGTCGTGGAAGACGAGCCGGTAGCGAAGGAGGTCACCAAGTGAGTGCCCTGTCGGACACCGTGGCCAAGACCCGGGCCCCGCAGTCGCGCGGCGGCCTCGTCCAGTCGGTCACCGACTCGCTCGTCATCGCCCAGCGCAATCTGATCCGCATGATGCGCATCCCGGAAATGGTCATTTTCGGGTTGATCCAGCCGATCATGTTCGTGGTGCTGTTCACGTACGTCTTCGGCGGCTCGATCCAGGTCGGCGGCAGCACCAGCCCCGCGGCCTACCGCGAGTTCCTGATGGCGGGCATCTTCGCGCAGACCGTCACCTTCGCCACCGCCGGAGCCGGCGCGGGCATCGCGGACGACATGCACAAGGGCCTCATCGACCGGTTCAGGTCACTGCCCATGGCGCGCGGCGCGGTCCTCACCGGCCGGACGCTCGCCGACCTGGTGCAGACCGCGCTCACCCTGGTCGTCCTCGCGATCGTCGCGCTGATCATCGGCTGGCGCACCCACGAGAACATCGGCAAGGTGCTGGCCGGGTTCGCCCTGCTGCTCCTGCTCGGTTACGCGTTCTCCTGGATCGGCGCCCTGATCGGCCTCTCGGTCCGCACCCCCGAGGCAGCCACCTCGGGCGGCCTGATCTGGCTCTTCCCGCTGACGTTCATCTCGAACGCCTTCGTCGACGCCAACCAGATGCCGACGTTCCTGCGGCACATCGCCGAGTGGAACCCGTTCAGCGCCACCGTGCAGGCCTGCCGCGAGCTCTTCGGCAATCTGCCACCGGGCTTCAAGGCCGCCGACGCCTGGCCGATGCAGCACCCCATCTGGGCCTCGCTGCTCTGGTCGATCCTCATCATCGTGGTCTTCCGGACGCTGTCGGTCCGCAAGTACCGCAACGCGTCCGCCTGAGGCCCCCGCGTACGACAAAGCCCCCGGCCGGTGCCGCTTGAGGGCCGGGGGCTTTGTCGTAGGCACTGCCTGGGCGGCTCAGCCCTTGTACGGCGTGGCTTCGAGGATCTTCACCGAGGCCTTCTTGCCGTTCGGCATCTCGTACTCCGCGTCGTCGCCGACCTTCTTGCCGGTCACCCCGGTGCCCAGCGGGGACTGCGGCGAGTAGGTCTCGACCTTGGAACTCGCGTACTCGCGGGAGGCGAGCAGGAAGGTCATCGTGTCGTCCTTGTCACCGTCGAAGGCGATCGTGACGACCATGCCGGGCGCCACCACACCGCCGGCCGCGGGGGCCTCGCCGACCTTCGCGCTCTCCAGGAGCTGCGTCAGCTGGCGCACCCGAAGCTCCTGCTTGCCCTGCTCCTCCTTGGCGGCGTGGTAACCGCCGTTCTCCTTCAGGTCACCTTCTTCGCGGGCCGCCGAGATCTTTGCCACGACCTCGGTACGCGCGGGACCCGACAGGTACTCCAGCTCGGCCCGGAGCTGGTCGTAAGCCTCCTGGGTCAGCCAGGTGACGCTCTCGCTGGTCTGGGTCACAGGTGCTCCTCGTAGGTACTGGGAATACAAAGCAACGCCCTACCCAGAAGGATGTGCCTCCACGGGCGGGCGAAACCACGAGCCTAACAATTCCGTCGGACAAGGGGGAGGAAAATCCCCGTCAAAGGAACAACAACGCAGGTCAGCCCGTAGAACCGGAGTCGGCCGTGCAGCCTGTCAGCTCCGTGCTGGTCGCCCTGGACGTCGTACGCACCGGGTAGATCTCGTCGATGCGCTCGGTGGACTTCTGGCCGATCCGAACGTCCCTGCGGCCCACCTCGGAGCCGTTCTCCGCGATGGAGCGCAGCGTGCAGGTGCCGGTCGCGTCCGCGTCCTTGCGCACCTCAAGATGCACCTTGACCTCGGTGTCCGAAACCGTGTCGAACTTGATGACCTCGGCGCTGATCTTCTGACCGGCGATGTAGTCGTAACCGAACCAGCCGATCATCGCGAGGAACAGGGCGCCGAGCACCGCGCCGGCGATCTTGAGCTTGCGGTCCGCGCGCTGATCCGGGGAGCGGCCGTAGCGGCTCTCGGGTAGGCCCTCGCGTACCGCAGTCATGATCGTTCCTCCTGTGTTGGGGACACCTCGGGGGCACCTCGGGGCCCCCGGAATTTTCCGCCCCCCGATTCGGTCACTATAGAAGCCGCTTATTGCGTCCAATAACTGAGGATCGAGTCTTGACTGAGCAGCTGAGGCTGATGGCCGTGCACGCCCACCCCGACGATGAGTCGAGCAAGGGCGCGGCCACGATGGCCAAGTATGTGTCCGAGGGGGTGGACGTGCTGGTCGTGACCTGTACGGGAGGCGAGCGCGGCTCCATCCTCAATCCGAAGCTCCAGGGCGACAAGTATGTCGAGGAGCACATTCACGAAGTGCGCAAGCAGGAGATGGACGAGGCCCGCCAGATCCTGGGTGTGCAGCAGGAGTGGCTCGGTTTCGTCGACTCCGGTCTCCCCGAGGGCGACCCGCTGCCGCCGCTGCCGCAGGGCTGCTTCGCGCTGGAGGACGTCGAGGAGGCCGCGGGCCGGCTGGTGAAGTCGATCCGCGAGTTCCGCCCGCAGGTCATTACGACGTACGACGAGAACGGCGGGTACCCGCACCCCGACCACATCATGACCCACAAGATCACCATGGTGGCCTTCGAGGCCGCGGGCGACGCCTCGAAGTACCCCGAGGCGGGCGAGCCCTGGCAGCCGCAGAAGCTCTACTACAACCAGGGCTTCAACCGGCCGCGCACGGTCGCGCTGCACGAGGCGCTGCTCGCGCGCGGCATGGAGTCGCCGTACGGCGAGTGGCTGGAGCGCTGGAAGGAGTTCGTACGCGACGAGCGCACCCTGACCACGTTCGTCCCGTGCGACGAGTTCTTCGAGATCCGTGACAAGGCACTGATCGCGCACGCCACCCAGATCGACCCCGACGGCGGCTGGTTCAACGTCCCGATGGATCTTCAGCGGGAGGTCTGGCCGACCGAGGAGTACGAGCTGGCCACCTCGCACGTCGATACATCGATCCCCGAGAGCGACCTCTTTGCGGGCATCCGCGACAATGCCTGATGTGAACGTTTCTCAGGCAATGACGCAGCTCGTTCCGCTCGCCGCCGACAGCTTCGACAAGAACAAGGTGACACCCGGTGTGCTCGGGTTCCTCGTGTTCGCGGCGCTGGCTGTCGGTGTGTGGATGCTGATGAAGTCGATGAACCGACACATGGGCAGGGTCGACTTCACCGAGGCCCCGAACCCGGCGGCGGTGGACGCGGACAAGTCCGCGCACGCCGAGGCCGGGTCGCAGTCGCCTTCGGCGACGCCCCGGGGCGGCTCCCAGGGCTGACGGGCGGCGTTACGCCGCACCGGCGTCCCCCGCACTGCCCGCCCCACGGCGCCGGCGCGGGGGACGCATCCTCCGGGGCGCGGGCTTCGACGCGGGACCGCGCCACGGCGTCGGGCCGGGGGCGCCGACGGGGGAGACGCGCACTCTGCGGGGCGCAGCTTCCACGCATCCTGCGAGTCGCAGCCTCTGCGGCGCGCTCTGTGGGGCGCACCCTCCGCGCATCCTGCGAGTCGCAGCCTCCGGACACGCATCCTGCGAGTCGCAGCCTCTGCGGCGCTCCCTGCGGCGCGCACTCTGCGGGCGGCGCGCTCTGCGGGGCGCAGCCTCCGCGCACCCTGCCGGCATGCACGCTCCGGCGCGCAGCCGTGGATCAGCCCCCCGCCACCCCGACCTGCACTCCCATCACCTCGCGCGAGTGCCGGTTCGGCACCATGCCGAGCCGCCACGCCTGCCAGCCCGCCGCCAGGTCCACACCGCGCTCCAGCACCAGGGCGTACGCCTCCGCGCAGTCCTCCAGCTTGCCGTCGCGCGTCGGGTGCGGGGCGTTCGCCAGCTGGGACAGCTCCTCGATTGCCACCGCCGTGCCGATCTCCGAGCCGCCGGGGGACGCGAACGGCAGCAGTGTGCAGCGCAGGAAGCGGGCCCAGTCGGCGCCGCGGTCGTCCTCGTACGACGTGAAAAGACCGAGCGCCACGTCGCACAGCTCCAGGGCCGGCGTGGGCCGGTTGTTGCCCGCGTCCACGATCGCCAGCTCCAGGCACGTCCACGCCTCGCCGTGCGCGACGCCGATGCGGCGGAAGTCCTGGCGGGCGTCGACCAGGAGCTGACGGGCGAAGCCGCTGTTGCGGAGGTTGCCGGTCTGCGCCGCCCGCTGGTCGCGGGTGACGCGGCCCGAGTGGTGGCGGGCGCAGGCCAGCCCGTACACGTCACGCATCCGCGAGAACATGCCCCGCGCCCGCTCCAGCTCGCGCACCGCCTGGTCGCGGTCGCCGCGCTCCTCCAGCGCCTGCCCCAGGTAGTACAGCGTCCACGCCTCGCCGCGCGCGTCCTCCGCGTCCCGGTGGCGCGACAGGGCCTGGCGCAGCTGGTCCACGGCGGGCGCCGGGTCGCCGTCCACCAGCCGGGCCCGCGCCAGCTGGGTCAGCGCCCACGCCTCGCCGCGGCCGTCGCGGGTCTGCCCGTACAGATCGAGCGCCTCCCGCAGCTCGCCCTCCGCGCGCGGTACGTCGCCCATCCGCAGACAGACCTGGCCGAGCTGGAAGTGCGCCCACGCCTGCCCGTGCAGGGACTCGCTCTCCCGGTGCAGGGTGAGCGCGGTGTCCAGATGGGCGACGGCCTGCACGATGTTCGCCCGGTCGCGCTCCACCGCCGCCAGCGCGTGCAGTGTCCACGCGCGGTCGCCGGCCAGCTTGTCCGTCGACTGCAGGGCCAGGGCCTCGTGCAGCCGCGCCGCCGCCTCCGTCAGATTGCCCTGGTGGTGCAGGGTGATGCCCAGCGAACACAGGGCGCGGGCGGCGCCCGCCTCGTGCTGGGCCTCGAAGTAGAGGTCCACGACCGAGGACAGGGTCGTACGGGCCTTGTCCAGCTCGCCGAGCTGGCGGGCCGCGATGCCCGTGCGCCACTGGACGGACCGTACGAGCAGACCCTGGTCGACGGCCTGCGTCAGCTCGCTGATCTCGCCGAGCCGGTAGAGGTCGCCGCGCAGCAGGCAGTAGTCGCACAGCGCGCCCAGCAGATTCAGTACGACCTGCGGGTCCACGCCCTCCGCGTGCCGCAGCGCCGCCGTGATGAAGCTCGTCTCGTCGTCCAGCCAGCGCAGTGCCGCGTCGAGCGAGGTGAACCCGTGCGGCCCGAACTGGTCGGCCCTGGTCGACGTCTTGCCGTCCACCAGCCGGATCACCGAGTCGGCCAGCTCGCCGTAGTTGCGGATGAGCCGCTCCTGCGCGGCGGCCCGGTCCGCGGGCTCCTCCTCGTCGAGGAGCCTGGCCTGCGCGAAGTCCCGTACCAGGTCGTGCAACCGGTAGCGGCTGCCGCGCACATGGTCGATCAGACCGGCCCGGGACAGCACGGCCAGCAGCCGCTGCGCCTCCTGGTCGTCGGTGGACAGCAGCGCGGCCGCCGCCGCCGCGCCCAGGCTCGCCCGGCCCGCCAGCGCGAGGCGGCGCAGCAGCCTGCGGGCCGCGTCCGGCTGGTCGGTGTAGCGCAGCCACAGGGCGCGCTCGACCGGTGGGACCGGGCCGTACGCCGCGAGGTCGGCGGCCAGGACCGGGGCGGTGCGCGCGCCGAGCGAGGAGCCCGCGATGCGCAGGGCGAGCGGCAGCCCGCCGCACAACTCCGCGATACTGTCGGCCGCCCGGGCGTCGTACGGGCCGTCCTTCTCCTCCGCCGACTCGCGCAGCAGCTCTTCCGCGCCCACCTGGTCCAGGGGATTCACCGGCAGTTGGTACACCCACGCCGGGATGTCGGCGGGCAGGTCCAGCGGCGCCCGCGCGGTGACCAGCACCAGGCTGTCCGAGCGCTCGGGGACGAGGGTGCGCACCTGCGCCGCGTCCGACGCGTCGTCCAGTACGACGGTCACCGGCAGTCCCGTCAGGTGCTGGTGGTAGAGCTCGGTCAGTCTGCGCAACTGCTGTGTCTGCGAAGCGCGTTCACGGAAGAGCAGTTGGTCGCGCGGTGCGCCGAGCCGGTTCAGCAGATGCAACAGCGCGTCGCGCGTCGACAGCGGGGACTCGTCCGCGCTGTCCCCGCGCAGGTCGACCACGCACGCCCCGCGGAACTGGTCCCTGAGGTCGTGCGCCGCCCGCACGGCGAGCGTGGTGCGCCCCGATCCCGGGGCGCCGTGCAGCACCACGATGGTGGGCCGGGTCTCGGTGCTCGCCCGAGCGGTGTGCACCCACCGGGCGATCTGCGCCATCGCGGCGCGGCGCCCGGCGAACGGCCCGTCGGGCTGCGGGAGATGACCGAACGACTGCTCAAGGACGGACCGCCTGCGCGCCGCCTGGCTGCGGTCGGCGCCGCGCAACTGCCCGACCGCGGCGGCCTTCTTCGGCGTACGGCCGGTCCGGGTCGCGGCGAGCAGGACGTGCTGCTGGTCCAGGAACGGCCGGATGCCGCGCACCTCAAGTGCCGTCAGCCACTGCAACCTCAACTGCTCGGGCCCGCCCGGCTGTCCGAGCGCCCCGGCCCTGCGGTGGGCGGCGGGCCAGTGCGAGGCGGTGACCTTGGCGACGGTGGTGGCGGCGCCCGCCATCGCGACGACGGCCCCGGCGCCCAGCGCGGTACCGGCCGCCGTGCCCAGCGCGAGGTCGGCGCCGAAGGCGGCTGCGGCGGCAACTGTGGTGACCAGTGCGGGAGTTCCCAGGTTCCGTCTGGTGAAACGTTCCGACAGGGGCTGCTGCCCGGCCTGTGATTCGTCCAGCGCCGTGGTGTAGGCGGTGTACTCCTCGCCCGCGCTGGCCGCCATCGAATCCAACGCGGCCCGCCCACGGGTGAGCAGTGCGTTGGCGTCGACCCGTCCGCCGGACCGCCGCACCTGTTCCTCGACGGCGCGTACCAACAGCCTCTCGGCCTCGGTCCGGTGGCTGTCCCGCATATGCGTCCCCCTCCGAGAGTAACGGTTGCGGTCCAAGTGTCCTGCTTGACGCGCGTCGGCGCGAGGGAGCAAAGACCCGGGGCGGGCCGGGGCGGAACGTACGACACCCGCCCCGGGGACGTCCGGGGCGGGCGAAGTGCGCTGGTGCGGGACTACATGTTCTCTTCGGCGTCGAGGTACGCCTGGATCCTCCGGTCGATCGCGGCAGCCTCGGCGCGGGCGCGCTTGGCCTCCGCGTGGGCGCCGTCCCGGTCCAGCCTGTTGGCCTTGGCCTTCAGGTCGGCGGACTGCTGGCGCAGCTGCGGGATGTTGACGCGGATGCTGCCCGCACGGGCCGCGACGTTCTGCTGGCCGGCGGCCGGAGCGGCGGTGGCGGTGGCTGCGGGCAGAGCCGCGAACAGCACGCTTCCAGCCATCGCTGCGGTCACGGCGAGCGTAGAAATGCGTCGACGCACAAGATTCCCCTTGTCCAAGTACGGTCATTTACTGGTCAGTAACTCTATCCGATGTGATCTTGAGGTTGCGCCCCGTGGCGCCTGGGCGGGGCATGTTGATCCGGAACTCAAAGGGTTCTATTCGAGGGTGTAGCGGACGTGCGGCCGCCGAAGTAGTCGCGGACGATGTGTGGCTGGCGTTGGCGGCGGTGGGAGAACCTGCGGGTCTCGGCGGCGAGTTGCGCCTGGTCCTGGGCCCGGCTGTGATGCGGCAGGGCTCCGCTTGAGATCGGCGTTCACCAGTTCGTCGGGGTTCAGCTCGGGCGATTACGACGGCAGGAAGTGATCCTCGCCGAAGTCGTTGCCGCCGTCGATCTCCTGGACGATCTGATCGTGCTCCTGCGGGAGCGCACGGAGCGCGTTGCCCCCCGCCCGTTCGATCCTTCTGCTCCGAGGGACTCTTGCCGGCACTGTTCCCCCTCCCCGTCGCGCCAGTCGGCACCGCTGACGACGAGAGGCTATTGCTCAGCCTGGCGGCGGCGCGTCGTTGTGCTGGCCTGCCGTGTGTGCGTGACCGATCTCCGTCGGCCTGTGCTGGCGTTGTGAGAGGCTGGACCGTATGAACCGGCTGGTTGGTGTGACCTCGCCTTATCTGCTTCAGCATGCTGAGAATCCCGTCGACTGGTGGCCTTGGGAAACGGACGCTTTCGAGGAAGCACGCCGACGCGACGTACCCGTTCTGCTGTCGGTCGGCTACTCCGCGTGCCACTGGTGCCACGTCATGGCGCACGAGTCCTTCGAGGACGAAGCGACCGCCGCGTATCTCAACGAGCACTTCGTGAACATCAAGGTCGACCGCGAGGAGCGCCCCGACGTCGACGCCGTCTATATGGAGGCCGTGCAGGCCGCGACCGGTCAGGGCGGCTGGCCCATGACGGTGTTCCTGACCGCCGACGCCGAGCCCTTCTACTTCGGTACGTACTTCCCGCCCGAGCCCCGGCACGGCATGCCCTCCTTCCGGCAGGTGATCGAAGGCGTCGACACTGCCTGGACCGACCGGCGCGAGGAGGTCGCCGAGGTCGCCGCGAAGATCGTGGGCGAACTGGCCGAGCGCTCCCTCGCGTACAACGCGCCCGAGATGCCGGCCGAGGAGGAACTCGCGCAGGCGCTGCTCGGACTGACCCGGGACTACGACGCCACCCACGGCGGGTTCGGCGGCGCGCCCAAGTTCCCGGCGGCGATGGTGCTGGAGTTCCTGCTGCGCCACTACGCGCGCACCGGGTCCGAGGGCGCCCTGCAAATGGCCCGCGACACCGGTGAGGTCATGGCGCGCGGGGGCATCTACGACCAGCTCGGCGGCGGCTTCGCCCGCTACTCGGTCGACCGCGAATGGATCGTGCCCCACTTCGAGAAGATGCTCTACGACAACGCCCTCCTGTGCCGGGTCTACGCCCATCTGTGGCGGGCCACCGGATCGGACCTGGCGCGCCGGGTGGCGCTGGAGACCGCCGACTTCCTGGTGAGTGAACTCCGTACGCAGGAAGGCGGGTTCGCGTCCGCGCTCGATGCGGACAGCGACGACGGTACCGGCAGGCACGTCGAGGGCGCGTACTACGTATGGACGCCGGAGCAACTGCGCGAGGTGCTGGGTGAGGAGGACGCCCGGTTCGCCGCGCAGCGCTTCCTGGTGACCGAGAAGGGCACGTTCGAGGAGGGCGCTTCCGTGCTCCAGCTCTCCGAGACCGAGGCGGAGAGCGAAGCCCTGGGCCTGGCGGAGGCAGGTCGGGTCGCGAGTGTCAGGGCGCGGCTGCTCGCCGCACGCGCGCAGCGGCCGGGGCCGGGTCGTGACGACAAGGTCGTCGCCGCCTGGAACGGGCTGGCGATCGCCGCGCTGGCCGAGGTCGGCGCGTTCTTCGACCGCCCCGACCTCGTCGAGCGGGCGACCGAGGCGGCCGATCTGCTGGTGCGGGTGCACATGGACGACGGGGCGCGGATCGCCCGTACGTCCAAGGACGGCAAGGTCGGCGCGAACGCGGGCGTGCTTGAGGACTACGCGGACGTCGCGGAGGGCTTCCTCGCACTGGCCTCGGTGACCGGCGAGGGCGTCTGGCTGGACTTCGCGGGTTTCCTCCTCGACATCGTCATCGACCAGTTCGTGGGGGAGGGCGGGGCGCTCTACGACACCGCGAACGACGCGGAGAAGCTCATCCGCCGCCCGCAGGACCCCACGGACAACGCGACGCCGTCCGGCTGGACGGCCGCCGCGGGTGCGCTCCTGTCGTACGCCGCGCACACCGGCTCCGAGGCACACCGCACCGCGGCCGAGCGGGCGTTGGGCGTCGTCAAAGCACTGGGCCCGCGCGCCCCGCGCTTCATCGGCTGGGGCCTGTCGGTCGCCGAGGCGGCGCTGGACGGGCCGCGCGAGGTCGCGGTGGTCGGGCCTGCGGACGACCCGCTGACGAAGGACCTGCACCGGGTCGCGCTGCTGGCGCGGGCGCCGGGGGCGGTCGTGGCGGTCGGGGAAGTGGGCAGCGAGGAGTTCCCGCTGCTCGCGGACCGGCCGGCCGGGGCGTACGTGTGCCGGCACTTCGTGTGCGACGCGCCCACGACGGAGCCGTCCGTGCTGCGGGAGAGGCTGGGCGCGGAGGCGCAGGCGGAGGCGGGTACGGAGAGCTAGGTCGGTCCGGGCGACGGGTGGGCCGGGCTACAGCCTCGACACGGTGAAGCCGGTCCTCAGGGTGTCCAGCGCGCGCTCGACCAGGTGAACCAGGTCCTCGCGCTGGCCCCGCTCGGCCCAGAACAGCATGGTCTCCATCAGCGCCGCGACGACGCCCATGGAGAAGACCCGCACCTCCAGGTCGTCCGGCTGCCGCCCGGTTCACTCCGCCACGGCCACCGAGGCGATCGGGTCCGTACGGATCCGGCCGGGACGTGGCGGGCGGGGTGGACCGGAGCGGGGCGGGGCGGATCAGTCGTACTTATAGGCGACCAGCGAGATGCCGACATAGTGCACGGCGAAGGCCGCCAGGGTCAGTGAGTGGAAGACCTCGTGGAAGCCGAACCACCGGGGTGACGGATTGGGGCGCTTGATTCCGTAGATCACGCCGCCGGCGCTGTAGAGCAGCCCGCCGACGATCACGCAGATGAGCACGGCGACCCCGCCCGCGCGCATGAAGTCGGGCAGGAAGAAGACGGCGGCCCAGCCCATCGCGATGTAGCAGGGCGTGTAGAGCCAGCGCGGTGCGCCGACCCAGAAGACCCGGAAGGCGATGCCCGCAACGGCCGCCGCCCAGATGGCCCACATCAGCGGGCGTCCGGTGGAGTCCGGGAGAAGAAGCACGGTCAGCGGGGTATAGGTGCCCGCGATGATCAGAAAAATATTGGCATGGTCGAGCCGACGCAGGATGGCCTCGCCGCGCGGCCCCCAGGTGCCCCGGTGATAGATCGCGCTGATGCCGAAGAGCAGGCAGGCGGTCAGGACGAAGATCCCGCACGCGATCCGGGCGCGGGTGGAATCCGTGAGCGCGACCAGGAACAGTCCGGAGACCAGCACCAAGGGGAACATGCCGGCGTGCAGCCAGCCCCGCAGCTTCGGCTTGACCGGGCCCGGACTCTCGATGTCGACCGGCTCCTGTTCGGGGGCCTGTGGTTGCGCGAGCGGGTCTGACGCGGCTGAAGTCATGGACCCAATGCTACCTACGGAACCGTAGGTTACGGCCAGGTATCAAGCCCCTGAGTGGCGATGCTCACGTGTGCAGCCCTCTGGACATATGGGCGCAAGGGACCGATGATCAAATGAGTGCGGTCGGCACCGGATGAGCGGCACGTCGCATCCGGGTCGCAGCCCCCACGGGGCATACATCAACAAAACCCCTCAACAAGGAGCAACCGTGGCGCGCGACATCGCGGCTCCCACCGTCCCCACCAACCACCAGGAGCTCGTCTCCTGGGTAGACGAGATCGCCCAGATCACCCAGCCGGACCGGGTGGTCTGGTGTGACGGCACCGAGGCCGAGTACGAGCGCCTGTGCGGGGAGCTCGTGGCCAAGGGGACGTTCAAGAAGCTGGACCCGGTCAAGCGCCCGAACTCCTACTACGCCGCTTCCGACCCGAGCGATGTCGCCCGCGTCGAGGACCGCACCTTCATCTGCTCCGAGAAGGAGCAGGACGCCGGCCCCACGAACCACTGGAAGGCCCCTGCCGAGATGCGGGAGATGTTCTCCGGCCAGGAGGGGATCTTCCGCGGCTCGATGCGTGGCCGCACGATGTACGTCGTGCCGTTCTGTATGGGCCCGGTCGGCTCGCCGCTCTCCGCGATCGGCGTCGAGATCACCGACTCGGCGTACGTCGCCGTGTCGATGCGCACCATGACCCGGATGGGCCAGGCCGTCCTCGACGAGCTCGGCACCGACGGCTTCTTCGTCAAGGCCGTCCACACCCTCGGTGCACCGCTCGCCGGGGGCGAGGCGGACGTGCCGTGGCCGTGCAACACCACCAAGTACATCTCGCACTTCCCCGAGGACCGCGAGATCTGGTCCTACGGCTCGGGCTACGGCGGCAACGCCCTGCTCGGCAAGAAGTGCTACGCCCTGCGCATCGCGTCCGTCATGGCACGCGACGAGGGCTGGCTGGCCGAGCACATGCTCATCCTCAAGCTGACGCCGCCGAAGGGTGAGTCGAAGTACATCGCCGCCGCCTTCCCGAGCGCCTGCGGCAAGACGAACCTGGCGATGCTGGAGCCGACCATCCCCGGCTGGACCGTCGAGACCGTCGGCGACGACATCGCCTGGATGCGGTTCGGCGAGGACGGCCAGCTGTACGCGATCAACCCCGAGGCCGGGTTCTTCGGCGTCGCGCCCGGCACCGGCGAGCACACCAACGCCAACGCCATGAAGACCATGTGGGGCAACTCGGTCTTCACGAATGTCGCGCTCACCGACGACAACGACGTGTGGTGGGAGGGCATGACCGAGGAGCCGCCCGCGCACCTCACGGACTGGAAGGGCAATGACTGGACCCCCGAGTCCGGCACCCCCGCCGCCCACCCCAACGCCCGCTTCACCGTCCCGGCCGGGCAGTGCCCGATCATCGCGCCCGAGTGGGAGGACCCCAAGGGCGTGCCGATCTCGGCGATCCTCTTCGGCGGCCGCCGTGCCACGGCCGTGCCGCTGGTGACCGAGTCCTTCGACTGGCAGCACGGTGTCTTCCTCGGTGCGAACGTCGCCTCCGAGAAGACCGCCGCCGCCGAGGGCAAGGTCGGCGAGCTGCGCCGCGACCCGTTCGCCATGCTGCCGTTCTGCGGTTACAACATGGGCGACTACATGGGTCACTGGATCAAGGTAGGCGCGGACAAGCCCGACCAGTCCAAGCTCCCGAAGATCTACTACGTCAACTGGTTCCGCAAGAACGACGCGGGCAAGTTCGTGTGGCCCGGCTTCGGCGAGAACAGCCGCGTGCTCAAGTGGATCGTCGAGCGCCTGGAGGGCAAGGGCGAGGGCGTCGAGACGCCGATCGGCATCCTGCCCGCCAAGGGCGCGCTGGACACCGAGGGTCTGGACCTCTCCGAGTCCGACCTGGACTTCCTGCTCACGGTCGACAAGGAGGTCTGGCGCGAGGAGGCGGCGCTGGTCCCCGAGCACCTCAACACCTTCGGCGACCACGCGCCCAAGGAGCTGTGGGACGAGTACCGCGCGCTGGTGAAGCGTCTGGGCTGAGCCCGGGCGAAGTAGCTCCGCGGCCGGGCCTTCTCGACATCCGCCCTGACCTGTGGGGTCACCGGCCCGCCGCGGTATTCCGGCCCCCGAAGCCCCCTCACGGCTTCGGGGGCCGGATTCGTGAGGGAACTCTTCGGCATGCGAACGGCGCGCGTGCGGCATGCGCACGCGCGCCGTTCAGGTGTTCAAGGGGTTCTGCTCAAAGGGTTGCCCCTAATGGGTGGCACCCGGTCCGTGCACCTCCGCGGCCCACGAACCGGGGCCGTCAGTGGGCGCCGACCAGATCGAGCTGGTCGAGCGCGGCCGCGTGCGCGTCCATGCGCTCGGCGGACAGAATCGCGGCGGCGGTGTCCGCCCGCGAGGCGGCGACAACGAGTGCCCTCGCCGCGAGGTCGTGTGCCCGGCGGTGCAGCACCGCGGGGGCCGCGCGCGTGAGCGCCGCGTGCCGGACCGGCGGGGCGCCGCGCAGTCGTGCCACCTGGGTGGCGATCAGCTGCGCCGCCTCGTCGAGGCCGAGTTCGTCCGTCACCGCGAGGAGCGCGGAGAGGTGCCCGGCCAGCTGGATGTTCAGCTCCTCCTCGCGCGTCAGGTGCGGGAAGTCGCCGGAGTCGGTGGCCACACGATGGACCGACTTGGTGCGAATCGGCTCGTACATGGGTGGCCTCCTTCCAGGGTCTGAGGACCACCCTACATTAGATTTTGTCTAAAGTTGAGTCGAGTCGGACGAAGCTTGCGCGGCCGGTTCGGTAACCGGCCCCGGCTGGTTCCGCGACCGGCCACGGCCTGCTTCGGCCCTCGGCCACGGTCGCTTCCACCACCGGCTACGGCTGGCTGTAGCCGTCCAGGAAGGTGCCGATCCTGGTCACCGCGTCCGCCAGATCCTCGGCCGCAGGCAGCGTCACGACGCGGAAGTGATCAGGCTCGGGCCAGTTGAAGCCCGTACCGTGCACCACCATGATCTTCTCGGCCCGCAGCAGGTCGAGGACCATCTCCCGGTCGTCCTTGATCTTGTAGACCTTGGGGTCCAGGCGCGGGAAGAGATACAGCGCGCCCTTGGGCTTCACACACGTCACGCCCGGGATCTGCGTGAGCAGCTCGTACGCCGTGTTCCGCTGCTCCAGGATCCGGCCGCCCGGCAGCACCAGGTCGTCGATCGACTGCCGCCCGCCGAGCGCCGTGGCCACCGCGTGCTGCGAGGGCATGTTGGCGCACAGCCGCATATTGGCGAGGATCGTCAGCCCCTCGATGTACGAGGACGCGTGCGCCTTCGGCCCGCAGACCGCCAGCCAGCCGCTGCGGAAGCCCGCCACGCGGTAGTTCTTCGAGAGCCCGTTGAAGGTCAGGGTCAGGAGGTCGGGTGCGATGGCGGCGGTCGGGGTGTGCGTCGCGCCGTCGTAGAGGATCCGGTCGTAGATCTCGTCGGAGCAGACGATCAGATTGTGCCGGCGGGCGATCTCGGTGAGAGAGCGCAGCATCTCGTCGTCGTACACCGCACCCGTCGGATTGTTCGGGTTGATGATGACGATCGCCTTGGTGCGGTCGGTGATCTTGCGCTCGATGTCGGCGAGGTCCGGCATCCAGTCGGCCTGCTCGTCGCACCGGTAGTGCACGGCGGTGCCGCCCGCCAGTGAGACCGACGCGGTCCACAGCGGATAGTCCGGAGCCGGTACGAGCACCTCGTCGCCGTCGTCGAGCAGTGCCTGCATCGACATCTGGATCAGCTCGGAGACACCGTTGCCGAGGTAGATGTCCTCGACATCGAGGTTGATCCCCTTGGTCTGGTAGTGCTGCATCACCGCGCGGCGCGCCGCCAGCAGCCCCTTCGCGTCGCCGTACCCGTGCGCGCCGGCGAGATTGCGGAGGATGTCTTCCAGGATCTCGGGCGGGCACTCGAACCCGAAGGCCGCCGGATTACCGGTGTTGAGCTTGAGGATGCGGTGACCCGCCGCTTCGAGCCGCATCGCCTCCTCAAGCACGGGGCCGCGGATTTCGTAACAGACGTTTGCGAGCTTCGTCGACTGGATCACCTGCATGACGGCCACCTTACGGGCGCGTAACGAGGCCCGCTCCGTGTTTTTGGCCACGTCGCGGGAGTGCGGTGATCAGGCGAAAGGTTACGGCTCCGGCGGCAGCCGGCGCGGGCCGCGATCGAGCCGCCCCGGGAGCCGGAGTCCGCGCCCGAGGGATTGTGCCGGCTCGGCCCGCTTCCGTTGGCCGGTCTGCACATCCTCTGGGTCGACGACCACCCCGACAACAACACCGTGCCGGCCGCGCACATGGAGCGGAGAAGGAGGTACGTGTACGAGGCCTTCCCGAGGCGGACGGCGCGCCCGGCGGCATGCTGGAGTCCTTCGGGATCGCGGCCGACAACCTGACGAAGCCGCTGCTCGGGATGAAGGCGAAGGCGTACTACGACTCGATCTGCTTCGTGCCGACCATCAGCGCGGTCGACGTCCGGGACATCAGCCAGGAGACCTTGTACGAGGACGTCAGCGCGATCGCTCCGCAGGCGAGCGGCCTCGACGAGTTCATGTGCTCGTCCACGAACACGATGCACTCGCAGATGACGGCGGAACCGGGCGGCTGGATCCTCTACCAGCTCCCTGAGAGGTAACCCGCACCATCGTCCGGTCCGCCGCCACCCCGGGGACGTACGCCCCGGGGTGGCGGCGTCGCGCGGATGCGGACCCGATCGCCGCGTGCGGCCCCCCGCCGCTCCTACCGCTCGGAGAGGGGAGCCGGGGCCTCCTGGACGTTCCAGGCGTTGCCGTCGGGGTCGGTGAAGTGCATGAAGCTGCTCCAGTCGGCCTCGCTGCGGCCCTCGGCCCACCCCTGGGGGCCCACGTGCAGTACGGGGGATACTTCGACGCCCCGGGAGACCAGCTTGGCGCGGGCGGCCTCGATGTCCGTGACACAGAGCTGGACGCCGCGCAGGGAGCCGGGGGCGCCGAGGCCCGGGGAGCCCGGAGGCGTGGGCATGCCGGACATCAGGGCGACCGAACAGCGGGAGCCGGGCGGGGTGAGCTGGACGATGCGCAGGCCGGGGGCGACCTCCGCGTCCAGGTCCACCTTGAAGCCGACCTGGTCGGCGTAGAAGGCCTTGGCGCGGTCGACGTCCGAGACGGGGACGGTGATGACTTCGAGAGTCCAGTCCATGGTGTGGCTCCGGGGAGAGAAGAGGGGAGTGGCAGGCTCTGTGAAGGCCATCGTCCACTCCGGCGGGCAGGGGCGCACCCGGTACCGCACACTCCGCGAGGACGCCCCGCCCCCACCCACCCGGACATGCCCCACGTGTCCGCCACTGCCCGCTCCAGCAGCAGCTCCTTCTCGCGCGTTGCGGGTCAGGGCCGCCGCCCTCTCGAACTCCGTACGCGCCTGGGCCCCGCGCCCCAGACGCTCCAGCAGGTGTCCCCGGACGCTGGGCGGCAAGTGGCAGCCCTTCAGCGCCGGTTCGGCGGCCAGGGCGTCCACCAGCTTCAGGCCCGTCTCCGGGCCCTCCGCCATTGAGACGGCCACCGCACGGTTCAGCTCCACCACCGGCGACGAGGCCAGCGCCAGCAGGCGGCGCGTGAGCCAGGCCCTGCGGGCGGTGCTCGACCTGCATTGACGCACCGAGGTCTACTGCCGCGTTTACGTCGTACGCCGAATCGCCCGCCCCGCCAGCACGTCCGTGCGCCTGCCGTCCTCCATCACGAATGTGCCGTCGATCAGGACGTGCGGGATACCCACAGGGAGTGTGCGCGGCGTCGCGAACGTGGAGCCGGCCGCGACTGTCTCCGGGTCGAAGAGGACCAGGTCCGCGCGGTAGCCCTCGCGGACCAGACCCCGGTCGGCCAGGCGCAGGCGGGCCGCCGGGCGGGAGGTCAGGTGGGCGACCGTCTCCTCCAGGCTGAGGATGTTCAGCTCACGGGCGTAGCGGCCCAGGTACCGGGGGAACGTGCCGTACGCGCGCGGGTGCGGCTTGTAGCCCTGGAGGATGCCGTCGCTGCCGCCGGTGTGGACCCGGTGGCGCATGATCTGCTGGACGTTCTCCTCGTGGCCCACGTGCTGGAGGATCGTCGAGCCGAGGTTGTCGTTGATGAGCAGCCGGCGCGCGGTGACCCAGGGGGCCTCGCCGCGCTGGGCCGCCGACTCCGCGATCGTCTTGCCCACACAGCTCGCCAGGCCGGGGTCCGAGACGCCCGAGATCTCGATGGTGTCCCACTCGATCGGGACGCCGTGGCAGCCGTCGGCGCCGACCTCCTCCATAACGTGACGGATCCTCTCGGCCGTCGAGTCGTCCCGCAGACGGTCCAGGGTCGGCTCGGGGCCGCCCTCGGTGGCCCAGCTCGGCAGCATCGCGACGAGCGTCGTGCAGCCGGGCGTGTAGGGGTACGTGTCGAGGCTGATGTCCGCGCCGTCGGCCAGCGCGCGGTCCAGGAGGGTGAGGAGATCCGGTGCCTTGCCCTTGTTCACGCCGAAGTTCATCGTGGCGTGGGCGAGGTGCAGCGCGCAGCCGGCGGACCGGGTGAGGGTCACCATCTCCTCGTACGCCTGGAGCGCGCCCGCGCCGTACGAACGGTGGTGCGGGCAGTAGTAGCCGTCGTACCGCGCCACCACCCGGCACAGCTCGGTGAGTTCCGCGTCGTCGGCGTACATGCCGGGCGTGTAGGTGAGCCCGGACGACATGCCGACCGCGCCCTCCTCCATGCCCTCCGCGACCAGTTGCTTCATACGGTCGATCTCGGCCGGGGTCGCGGGACGGTCGTCCCAGCCCATGGCGTACATCCGGAGCGTGCCCTGCGGGATGAGGTACGCCGCGTTGACCGCGATGCCCTGCCCGCCGAAGTTGCGGTCGAGGCGGTCCAGGTAGCCGCCGACCGTGCGCCAGTCGAAGTCGATGTCCGAGCCGTCACCGTTCCAGCCGGTGATCGACCTGCGGACCTCGGCGAGCGTGCGCTCGTCGACCGGCGCGTACGAAAGCCCGTCCTGGCCCAGGACTTCGAGGGTCACCCCCTGCGCGGCCTTGGCCGAGTGGTCGGGGTCGCGCAGCAGCGCGAGGTCGCTGTGCGCGTGCATGTCGATGAAGCCGGGAGCCAGCGCCAGGCCGTCCCCCTCCACCGTGCGCGCGGCGCTCAGGCGCGGGCCGGCTCCGGTGTCCGCCTCGCGGCGGATCTCGGCGATGCGGCCGTCGGTGACGCCCACGTCGGCCCGGTAGGAGGCGCCACCGGTGCCGTCTATGACGCGTACGTCGCGAAGGACGAGGTCCATGGCTTCAGCTCCCGGGTGCTTACGACCTCGGGGGCAATGGTGCGCGGGCTCCCGGCGTCCTGCGGCTCCGCCTCCGGCGTTGTCGTCGGTCGACGACGCTCCGCGTCGCCTCCCTCCTCCGCCTTGGACGCGAAGCCGCAGGACGCCGCTCGCTGATCCACGCCGCATTGCCCCCGAGGTCGTTAGAAGATGGTGCGGACGTAGTCGATGACGGTGCCGTCGCCCTGGACCAGGGGGATCAGCTGCCACTTGTCGAAGGACGTGCAGGGGTGCGACAGGCCCATCCCGACCCAGTCGCCCACCTCCAGGTCCGCGCCCCCGCCCCCCTCCTCCGTGGTCAGCCAGCCGTGCTGGTCGGAGAGGCCGGTGACCTTGATGCCGGTGGCCGGGCGGATCGAGCCGTCGCGTGCGGAGCGCACGACCTGGGCCTCGGGGAGATCGAGGTCGTACGCGGCGTCGCGCTTGCCCGCGTTGATGAACGCCTGGGTCGGCGAGGGGCGCGACACGACCTGCGCCCAGAGGCGGAACGCGGGCTGCAGCGCGCCCTCCTCGGGGATCCGGTTGAACGGAGTCAGATGGCGGTAGTGGCCGTCGTCGTGGGAGACGTACGCGCCGGACCGCAGCAGCTTCAGCACGGGCAGGGACAGACCCGGGATCTCGGCGAAGACATCCGCCACCGCGTCGAACCACGCGCTGCCGCCCGCGCTGATCACGATCTCGTCGAGGCCGGTCGACGCGAACCGGCCCGCCTTGTCGAACTCCGAGGCCAGCGCGACGAGTCGGCGCAGCCAGGCGTGTACCCGCTCGTCGTCGGCCTGCGGGACCTCGCCCTCGTAGCCCGCGACGCCGACAAGACGCAGGGTCGCGGTGGCGGCGACGGCGTCGGCGATCGCCGCGCACTCGGTCTCGGTACGGGCGCCGGTACGGGCCCCCTCACCGGCGGCGAGCTCCACGACGACGTCCAGCGGGCGCGAGACGCCGCGCAGGGCCTCGTCCATCAGCTCGACGCCGCGCGGGGAGTCGACGTAACAGACGAAGCGGAAGTCGGGGTCGGCGTCGAGTTCGGCGGCGATCCAGCGCAGCGCGGGCGCGTCGACGACCTCGTTCGCGAGGAAGATCCGCTGGATGCCGTACGCGCGGTAGACGCGGGCCTGATGCGGCATGGCGGCAGTGATCCCCCAGGCGCCGCGGGCCAGTTGGCGCGCGAAGAGCTGCGGCGACATGGAGGTCTTGCCGTGCGGGGCGAAGGCGAGGCCGTGCCGCTCGGCGTAGGTCTCCAGGAGCGCGAGGTTGTGGTCCAGGGACTCGGCGGAGAGGGCCAGCACGGGGGTGGTGAAGCCGCCGGTGAACAGACTCCGGCGCTCGGCTGCCAGCGCGCCGACGGTCAGGCCCGCGGCGTCGGGCGGGAGTGCCTTGAAGCGGTGATCCACCGTTTCAAGGGCGAGTGATCCGACCGCGTCTGCGGTGTCGGAGTCGATCTCGGCAGCCATGGGGCCTCCTCAGAAGATTGCGTTGCACTCTCTGCAACACCCATTGCACATTTCGCTTACCGCTGTCTAACATCCGAGCCAACGCCCGGTCAATGGTGACCGGCGACCGACCAGTGAGGAGCTTGAGCGATCGTGACCGCGCCCGTGCCCGGATCCGTCGACTCCGACATCGCTTCCGATGCCGCTGTCGACACTGATGCCGCTGTCGAGGCCGACGTCGATATTGACGCCGCTGCCGATATCGATGTCGACGTCGTCTGTCTTGGCGAGTCCATGGTCACGTTCCTGCCGTCGAGACCGGGGCGCCTCGCCGACGTGCCGTCGTTCGTACGGGGCATCGGCGGAGCCGAGTCCAACGTCGCCTGCGGTCTCGCCGCCTCCGGCCATTCGTCGAAGTGGCTCGGCCGGGTCGGCGCGGACGGCTTCGGCGACCACCTCGTGGCCGCGATCGCGGCGTACGGCGTGGACACGACGGGGGTCCAGCGCGACCCCCTCCGCCCGACGGGCATCTACTTCCGCACCGCCGGGGAACGGCCGACAGGAGTGGCTCCGGCGCAGCCGGGATCCCCGGCGGGCCCGGCTTCGGCGACCCCCGATCCCGTCGAAGAGCCGCTCGTCGAAGGAGCCCCCGTCGAAGAGCCGCTCGCCGAGGGACCGCCCGTCGAAGAGCCCGTCTCCGAGGTCGTCTACTACCGGGCCGGGTCCGCCGCCTCCGCGATGGCGCCCGGGAGCATGCCGTACCGGTACCTGTGGTCCGGGCGGATCCTGCACCTGTCGGGCATCACCGCCGCCCTCTCGCCCGACTGCCTCGCCCTCATGCGCGAGCTCACCGCCCGCGCCCCTGGCCGGCCCCTCGTCTCCTTCGACGTCAACTACCGCGCCAACCTCTGGCACGACGCGGCCGGCCCCCACCCCCGCGTCCTGCTCGACCTCGCCCGGGGCGCCGACCTCGTCTTCGTCGGCGAGGACGAGGCCGAGGCCGCCTGGGGCCTGACCGGCGCGGCAGCCATCCGCGCCGCCCTGCCCGAGCCCGAGGTGCTGGTGATCAAGCAGGGGAGCCTCGGCGCCACCGTGTACGCCCGCACGGACGCGGCCGGCGGCGGCGAAAGCGTCACCTTCGTGCCCGCCCTCACCGTCGACGTCGTCGCATCCGTCGGCGCGGGCGACGCCTTCGCCGCCGGGTTCCTCTCCGCCACCCTCCGCGGGCTGCCCGACCGCGCCCGCATCCGGCACGGCCACCTCATGGCCGCCGCCGCCCTCACCGTCCCCGGCGACCTCGCCACCCCGCCCGCCCGCGCCCACGCCGACCGCCTTGCCGCCCTGGATGCCCGCGCCTGGGGCACACTGCGACTCGGCCCCGGCTGGATCCTGGACGGGGTAGGGGAGGACCAGGTGGAGGTACGTACCGCATGAGCCAGACAGTCGACCGAGCGCTGAGCATCCTGCCGCTGCTCGCGGAGGGGCCCGCCGACCTCGGCAAGGTCGCCGACCGCCTCGGCGTGCACAAGTCCACCGCGCTCAGACTCCTCCGTACGCTCCACGAGCACGGACTCGTCTACCGCCAGCAGGACCAGCGCTACCGCCTCGGCGCCCGCCTCTTCGCGCTCGCGCAGCAGGCCGTGGAAAATCTCGACGTACGTGAGATCGCGCACCCGCACCTCACCGCCCTCAACGGCGACTGCGGGCACACCGTCCACCTCGCGGTGTACGAGGAGAACGAGGTCCTCTACATCGACAAGGTCGAGAGCCGCTACCCGGTCCGGATGTACTCGCGGATCGGCAAGCCCGTCGCGATCACCGTGGCCGCGGTCGCCAAGCTGCTGCTCGCCGACCTCACCGAGCCCGAGCGGCGCGCCATCGCCGACAAGCTCGACTACCCCATGTACACGTCCCGTTCGACGCCGAACGCCGGAGCCTTCCTCAAGGAACTGGCGAACGTGCGCGAACAGGGCTGGGCCACCGACCTCGGCGGCCACGAGGAGTCCATCAACTGCATCGGCGCCCCCATTCGCGGTGCGGACGGCCGGGTCGTCGCCGCCATGTCGGTGTCCGCACCGAATGTCGTCGTCACCGCCGAGGAACTCCTCACCCTTCTCCCGCTGGTACGTCGCACAGCCGATGCCATCAGCCGGGAGTACTCAGGAACTGCCAACACCCCCGCAACTGCCAACACCCCTGCGAAAACAGGCCCCACCAAGGAAGCAAGCGCATGAGCGAGAAGACCGCGATCACGCCGTCCACCCACACCGCCCCGCCCGCCAAGTTCTCCCACGGCGTACGCAAGGGCAACATCCTCCAGGTCGCCGGCCAGGTCGGCTTCCTGCCCGCGGTCGAGGGGCAGGCCCCCACCCCCGCGGGCCCGACCCTGCGCGAGCAGACCCTCCAGACCTTCGCCAACGTCAAGGCGATCCTCGAAGAGGGCGGCGCGAGCTGGGACGACGTGATGATGATGCGCGTCTACCTCACGGACGTCGACCACTTCGCCGAGATGAACGCGATCTACAACGCGTACTTCGAGGAGCAGGGCCTCAAGGCGCCCGCCTCGGCCCGTACGACCGTCTACGTGGGCCTCCCCAAGGGGCTGCTCATCGAGATCGACGCCCTGGCCGTGCTCGGCTGATCTTGCACCACCTCCCCACAACTCACGGCACGGCGCTTTCCCCCGAAGCGCCGTGCCGTGGTCCCCCCTGCCTCAAAACCCTCGCTGAACCGAACAACGGAGTCCCCCGTGCTTCTCGCAGCCGCTCCACCCGTACCACCGCCGACCCCGCACACCGGCGGCCTGCTCGCCCTGATCCCCGGCACGGCCGGTCTGCTGACCGTCGCCGCCCTCGGCATCGCGCTCCTGCTCGTCCTGATCATCAAGGTCAGGATCCAGCCCTTCGTGGCGCTGCTCGGGGTCTCCATCGTGGTGGGCCTGTCCGCGGGCCTGTCGGTCACCGAACTCTTCGGTACGGTCCAGAAGTCCGCCGCCGTCTCGATGATCGAGTCCGGCATGGGCGGCATCCTCGGCCATGTGGCGATCATCATCGGCCTCGGCACGATGCTCGGCGCGATACTCGAAGTGTCCGGCGGCGCCGAGGTGCTGAGCACCCGCCTGCTGAACCTCTTCGGTGAGAAGCGCGCCCCGCTCGCCATGGGCGTCACCGGTGTCGTCTTCGGTATCCCCGTCTTCTTCGACGTCGGCATCTTCGTCCTCGCGCCGATCGTGTACGCCGCCGCCAAGCGCTCCGGAAAATCGATCCTGCTGTACGCGATGCCACTCCTCGCCGGCCTGTCGATGACCCACGCCTTCCTGCCGCCGCACCCCGGCCCGGTCGCCGCCGCCGGCCTGTTCAAGGTCGACCTCGGCTGGGTCATCCTGATGGGCGTCATCGTCGGTGTCCCCGCGGTCCTCGCCGCCTGGGCGTACGCCGCGTGGATCGGCAAGCGCATCTTCGTCGACGTACCGCACGACATGGTGGAGGCCGCCGAGGAGGCCAAGGCCGCCGTCGCCGCCGAGCAGCACGCCGCCGGAGTGGCCCCGCGCGAGACGCCCGTCGCGCTCGCCACGGTCCTGTCGATCATCGGCACGCCGCTGGTCCTGATCCTGCTGGCGACGTTCTCCTCCATCGCGCTCGACCCCTCGACGCTCCGCTCGGTCATCGAGTTCTTCGGCCACCCCTTCGTGGCGCTGACCATCGCGCTGTTCCTCGCGTACTACCTGCTCGGCATCCGGCGCGGCTGGTCCCGCAAGTCCCTGGAGACGGTCTCCACCGCGTCCCTCAAGCCGGTCGGCAACATCCTGCTGGTCGTCGGCGCGGGCGGTGTCTTCGGCGCGGTCCTCAAGGGCAGCGGCATCGCGGACGCCCTCGCCGACACCTTCAACGACGTGGGTCTGCCCATCATCGTGCTGGCCTGGCTGATCTCGGTGGTGCTGCGTGTCGCGCAGGGCTCGGCGACGGTCGCGATCGTCACCACCGCGGGCATCGTGGTCCCGCTGGTCGAGGGCCAGGACCTCTCGCAGGCGCACCTCGCGCTGATCATCATGGCGATCTCGGCGGGCTCGATCTTCGCCTCGCACGTCAACGACGGCGGCTTCTGGATGGTCGCGAAGTACTTCGGCATCTCGGAGCGCGACACCCTGAAGTCCTGGACGGTCCTGGAGACGGTCCTGTCCGTGGCGGGCTTCGTGGTCGCCGCGCTGCTGAGCCTGGTCATCTAGCCCTACGATCCAGTGTGTGCGAGCTCCCCCCGGACCCGTCCGTCCCGGGGGCGCTCCATACTGATGCGCGCACATGGGTGGGGCAGGAGCCGAGGGGGCCGACATGGAACAGCAGGGTCAGCAGCACGCGCAGAACGTGCCACAGGGCTTCGGCCCGCCGCCCCCGGCATTCGCCCCGACGCCGTACGCGCAGCCGCAGCCGTACGCTCCCGCGCCGCCGCCGCCGCCGCCGCCGCCGCCGCCGCCGCCGCCGCCGCCGCAGCCGCCGCAGCAACCGCCGTACACGCCGCAGCCGTACGCGCCCCACCAGCAGCAGCCTCAAGGGCCGTTCCCGGGGCCCGACTTCCTCGCGGCGGACCGGCGCTTCGGCATCGTGATCGACGAGGCGGGCGTCTGCTTCGAGTCGCACGGCCACACCGCCGAGTTCCCCTGGCACGACATCTCCACCGTCCACTACAAGCAGGGCACCAGCGGGCACATCCTGATGGTGGGCGTGCTGCTGAACGACGGCCGTTTCCTCGAATGCGCGGTGGTCGCGAAGAACCGCAGGATGCTCCAGGAGTGGTCCGAGGAGATAGCCCCCGTCCTGGGCGAGTACCTCGGCAACCGCGGCGCCCCCGGCAACACAAACCGCTGACCCCCTTGCGCGATCACCCCCACCCCGCTTTGGTGAATTGGATCACCTTCGGGGACGAGTGGGACGAGCGGGGAGGCGCCAGAGATGGCAGGTACGACGGACAACAGCACAGGAGAGCTCACCGGCCGGCCACGCAAGTCCAGTTGGAAGTACATCGGCCCCGGCATCGTCGTCGCCGCGACCGGCGTGGGCGCCGGTGACCTGGTCGCGACGCTGATAGCGGGCAGCAAGTTCGGCTACACCCTGATGTGGGCGGCGGTGATCGGCTGCGTCGTCAAGATCTCGCTCGCCGAGGCCGCGGGCCGCTGGCACCTGGCCACCGGCCGCACCCTCTTCGAGGGCTGGCGCAGCCTCGGCCAGTGGACGACGGTCTACTTCGCCATCTACGTCACCATCTGGGGCTTCATCTACGGCGCCACCGCCATGTCGTCGTCGGCCCTGCCGATCGTCGCGCTCTTCCCGGACGGACCGAACCTCAAGGTCTGGGCGATCATCATGGGTCTGATCGGCCTGGTCTTCGTCTGGTTCAACCAGTACGCCGTCTTCGAGAAGGTCATGACGGTCCTGATCGGCATCATGTTCGTGGTCGTCGTGTACGTCGCGATCCGCGTCGGCCCGGACGTCGGAGCGTCCTTCGCGGGCCTGCTGCCGGTGCTCCCCGACGGCTCGCTGCTCTACACGCTGGGCCTGATCGGCGGCGTGGGCGGCACGATCACCATGGCGGCGTACGGCTACTGGGTGAACGCGAAGGGCTGGACCAACTCCTCCTGGATGAAGGTGATGCGCCTCGACAACCGCGTCGCGTACATCACGACCGGCATCTTCGTCGTGGCGATGCTGATCGTCGGCGCGGAGCTGCTCCACTCCTCACAACTCGCCCTGACCAAGGGCGACAGGGGCCTGATCGACCTCGGCAAGATCCTGGAGGACCGCTACGGCACGTTCACCGCGAAGCTCTTCCTGGTCGGCTTCTTCGCCACGTCCTTCTCGTCCCTCATCGGCGTGTGGCACGGCGTGAGCCTGATGTTCGCCGACTTCGTTGAGCGCTTCCAGGCCGACCGCAGGGGCGCACCGGTCGACGAGGGAACGGTCGAGGAGGTCGCGACGGGCGTCAAGGAGCGCTCGAAGCCCTTCCGCGCGTACCTGCTGTGGCTCACATTCCCGCCGATGACCCTGCTGTGGCTGGACCAGCCGTTCGGCCTGGTCGTGGTGTACGGCGTACTGGGCGCGTTCTTCATGCCGTTCCTGGCCCTGACCCTGGTCTGGCTCCTCAACTCGTCCCGCACCCCCGCGGAATGGCGCAACGGCTGGCTCAGCAACGGCATGCTGGTGACGGCGGGCCTGCTGTTCATCGTGCTGTGCTTCCAGCAGGTGCGGGAGCTGCCCTGGTAGCCCCGGCCGCGTTCATCCGGCCGGCCTCGCTGCCGGCTCGCACCGGACGGTCTTGCTGTCGGCCCCTGCCCGACGCCCCACCGAAGAGCCACGGCGGCGGGCAGGGCCGGCCTCGGGGGAACGCCCTTAACTACGGATTAGGGAGTGCCCAGGTCGAGCTACTTGACCGACGAGGGGGGCTCTGTCGGTACGTCGGGCTTGTTCTGGCAGTCGAGCGTGCGGGTCATCACCTGGACGGAGTGCAAGAGGTGGCGGAAATGGACTCCGGCGTCCCGATCGCCGGTCAAGCTGTCGGTCATGATTGCTGCGACAGGAAGCTGCTCCTCCTGTTCCGAACGAGCGCCGGGAATAGCACACTTGAAGTAGACCGTGTAGGCAGTCGGACTGCCGCGTTCTTGCCGGGCGGCGAATTTCACGTCGGAATTGCCGGGGGCAGGGGCTTTGCCCTCGTTGCCCGGAATCTCGGAGAACGGGTATTGCGAAGCATCGTAGCGAAGGTTGAACTTCCCGTCTGATGCTGTGCCTTTCTTGCTGGCCACGCATATTTGGGCATCGGCGAACCTTAGGGGGGCGTAAGGGTCTGCGCTGTCCTTCGGTTCCCAACTACGCATCTGCTTGTTGAACAGATCCCGCGCCTGCTCCTTATTGTTGGTCTTGTGCATGACAAGCTGATCGTTGCCGACTCGGGTCTTCAGCCAGTCCGTACCGACGCTGCCCAGCACTTCTTTACAGTTGGATTCCTTGGTGCTGGCGGCATTCTGATCGGGTTGACCTTCGTCTGAACTGCACGCGTTGATTGCCAGTAGTGCTGTCAGGGCAGTTGCGGTGGCGGCATACTTCTTCATCGGCCTCAATCCTTGGTATTGCCGGTGTCGGAATGGGCTACGCCAGCGTTGTATGCGCTCTCGGATCTTTCTGCCATCCGTCGCACCTCTTCAGGTGCCATACCGCTTTCTTCTGCATAATTCAAGAGGGGAATCATTGCGTTGTGTTGGCCTTCCAATTTGGCCGCGTAGATTCCTTCGGATGCCTCGTTGGAGTTGTCGAACTCGTTCTCCTTGAGCCAATCAATCATTTGTGTCGCGTATTGGGTTTCCGCAGCCCCTCCAGCAGCTTCGAAAGCGAGAGGGACCGCGATGGCTGCTGCCGCACCAGCGGGAACAATTACTGCTGCACCCACGCCTGCAACGGTACCGACCACGGCGCCGACGGCGTATTTACGCCACTCTGCCTGCTTTTCAAGCTCCATGTTCCGGGCTTCTTTGTCGTCGCCGAATTCTTTACCGATGCCCTCGAATCGTGACTCGTCCAGGAGGCCATGCATCTTGACGCTGTGCACACCGGCGTCGACTGCGGCCACCCCGTTCTCACCCTGGGCCGCCATCAGGCTGGCTCCGTACACCTGCTGAGCGGTGGAAACGGTCTGGTATGAGTCCTCGTCGGAACCCAGGGCGCTCAGGAAATTCCTCGCTTCCATTTGGCCTAGGTCGCGGAGATGGTTTTCCTTGAAGTCGAAGAGCTGGTCGTTGCCGGACAGTTTCCCGGCATCACCGAAGTTGGCCATCGTGTAGTTGAGGCTGTCGATGTGGCCCGCTGCCATGTTCGTCAGGCTGTCGCGGATCCCCGGCTGCCCGTCGATCACACCGGCGTTCTTGTAGTTGTCCACGACCTGCTGCATGAGCGCGGTCCGCTCGCCCCGTGCCTCGATCTGCTCCTCGGTCTTTGCCGGCGGGATGCTCGGATCCGGGTCGTCGTACGCGTACCCGAGAGTCGCGGACTCCAGCGCATGGCCCATGTTGGTGTAGCCGGTCGTCTTGCCGTCGTCGTCCACCGGCCACTTGCGAGCGTCCTCATTGTCCGCGTCGACCAGGTAGTCCCAATTGCTGAGAGTGTCGAGGTCGTCGTTTGCACCGCGGCCGGTCGAGCCGTTGAAGAAGTCCAGGGAGGCTTCCGGGTTGTGTCCCAGAGCTTCCATGAAGCCCGAGATCGGGTCGTTGTCCGGCTTCGCCGAGCCGGGCGGATAGTTGAGCTGTGCGGGATTTCCGGGGTTGTCCCAGAGCCAGCCGGGCCCCGCCTTGCTGTTGGCCCGCTCGAACTCCACCATCTTGTCGCCGTACGACGTGAGGAAGCCCGACTCGAACTTTCCCTTGCCCATCAGGCTGCTCATGACCTGGAAGCCGTACGGGGCGCTCATGATCCCGGGATGCTTGATCCGGTCGTCGCCCGCCGCGATGATCCCGTCCTTCCACTCCCGCATGGCGGGGGTGTCGACGTGGGTGGCGGTGGCGAGGGTCAAGCTCAGGTTGTCCTGGACCTTCGCGAGGATTTTCGCCCGCTCACCGGTCGGGGTGTCGCCGTGGCCGGGGTCGGCCAGACTCCGCCAGAACTGGAGTGTCCCCTCCGGTCCCAGCCTGGTGGCGAAACGCTCGGCGTAGGCGGGGTTGTCGCGCTGGTTCTTGGAGATCTCGTTGAACTGCCTGAGCTCTGCGTCCGTCAGCTGGTCGCCCTTGGACGCAAGCTTCACCTGCGCGTCGGCGTCAGCGATGCCCTGCTGCTTGTCGGCATCCGCAAGGCCCTGATAACTGGTTTTGCCGAAGTCGTACTTGTTGGCGGCATGCTTGCGCAGCGCACGCGCCGCTATGCGGTCGGTTTCGTCCGCAGCCTCCAGGATCCTGCCGATCTCCGCTGCGGCGTTGTCACAGTCCTCCTGGGTCGGCGTATCAATCTTGGCCTTGCCGGCCACCGCACCGGGAGGAGCGGCGGAGGAGGCGCCACCGTTGTCGCTGATATAGACGTTTTTCTTCGTCCATCTGTCGACGGCGGCCCGTACGTCTTCCTGATGCTTCTTGAAGGCTGTGTGAGAGTCCCGCAACACTTTGTGGATGCTGTCGGCTTCAGTGACCACGTCGCTGAATTCGGCAGCGGTCTGAGCCACGAAGCTCTTCGTCACCGTGGCATTGACACCACGCCAGTCCGCAGCCTCGGCCTTGGCTTTGAGATCTGCCGCGCTGGTCTCCCCGCCGCTGCCGGTGGCGAGCTTTCGAAGTTTGACGGTCATCTGTTGCCAGTCGGTGACCGCAGAATTCAGGCCTCCCAGCCGCAAGTTTGTCAGTTGCGGAACGTTCAGCATGTATGGGTCCCCGTTACTTAGTGTAATCCTTGATGCGCGAAACACTCATGAGATCACCAGCTGCATTGCGCATATCGGTCTGGATCTTCACCTCGTCCTTCGCGTGCTGGGCGCGGGTGAAGTCGAGATGGTTGGAAATGTGCGCGCATGCCTCTTTGAGTGTTCCCAGCTGGCTGTTCCAGGCATCATGCATCTGAGTGAGGGCGGAACCCATGTCGAGCCCGTCATTCAATAGCTCAATGGAGGCGTCGAAGGTGTTCTGGCGGGCGTGATCGGCATCTACACGCAGCCCTTCGCGCAGGCCGTACGCCATATTGCCCAACTTGCCCAACTCGTCGTCACGGACAACCAGATCTGCCTGGCCTCCAGTGCTGCCCCCACCTCCGTCGGCTGGAATCTGATTCAGCTGCATGTTCGTGGACTGCCTCTCGGCGGCCTCGGTCTTCAGCTGTTCCCATTCGTCCCAAGCCATGTCTGGGTTCCTTCTCCCGCGAACGTCATCTGGATTGCGGAGCTGCAGCGGTCAATGCCACACCAGTCGATTGCAACAACCACCGGTGCTGCCGAGTCGCGCCTCTACTTCCGCTCCTAGCGGCCCTCTTCGGGTCGTCCCTGTTGTTGCCCGCAGGGGGGGCGGGTGCGGCTTTCCGCGGGACTCAGTTCATTCGACACGACGGCGGTTGCGGATGACACCGGTGGCGATTGCGGTGCCGATCAGGGCGGCGGCTCCCAGACCCAGGGCGATCCAGAGGGTGGTGTTGTCGCCCGCGTCGGAGGCGGTTGTCGCGGCGGCCGGCTTGTCGTCCTTCGCGGTCTTCTCGCTGCCACCTGCGGACTTGGAGGCGCCCGGGGACGGCGACTTGAGTGCTGCCGCTGCCAGGTCCGGGATGGGGTACTCGTCGGCCGGGCCGGGGTCGCCGGGGATCTCCAGCGCGATGCGGGGGCGGATGACGCCGTAACCCACTACGTCGTCGCGCTTCAGGCCCTTGTCGTTGCCGCTGGCCGTGGTCATCAGGACGCGGAGGACCTGATTGTTCGTCCAGTCGGGGTGCTTGGACCAGAGGAGGGCTGCTGAGGCGGAGGCGAGGGCTGACGCGTTACTGGTGCCGGTTCCCGAGCAGATCCCGGAGCTGTCGGCACACGCGCTGGCGATGTCCTTCGCCGGCGCGGCGAGGTCGACTTGGGGTCCCCACTGGGAGTTCTCTACGGGCTTTGCCTTCTGGTCCACTCCACCGACTCCCACGACACCTGGGGTCGCTGCTGGGTATCCCAAGAAGTTCGAGGTGTCGCCGTTGTTGCCGACCGCCGCGAAGATCAACTTACCCTTGTTGTTGGCGTACTTCACGGCGGCGCTCAACTGTGGGGGACTGGTGTTCTCCTGGCCCGGAGCATTGAACTGTCCCAACGAGATGTTGATGATCTGGGCATCGGAATCCGCTGCGAATCGAATCGACTTCGCCATGTACTCGAAGAATCTGGCCCGTGCGTTCACCTTTCCGTAGTCCTCCTTCGTGGAGACCATCCGGATCGGTAGAATTTTGGCTCCTGGCGCAAGTCCGAACACGCCGGCCGCCCTGCCCTGTGCGCCAGTCGCTGCGATCAGACCAGCCATGCCCGTGCCGTGGTCTGCGTGGTCCTTGTGCTCATCGCCGGGCAGTTTCGAGTAGTCCTTGCCATCAAGAACTTGACCTCGAAGATCGGGTCCGGAATCATCCACGCCGGAATCGATGACAGCGACTGTGATGCCACGGCCGGTACTGGTCTTCCACATCTCTTCTGCGTGCATGGCCTTCAGGTGCCACTGCCTGTTCCAGGCAGTGTCCGCATGGGCCGGAACCGTCGCAACACCCGTCAGCAAGAGCCCGACTCCGGCCGACAAGGCCGATCGGAATCGGAACGATCGCTTACTACTGGTACTCATCTGTTTCCCTCTTGCCGATGTCAGTCGATGACGGGAGGCACTGCACGACGGTTGTTCTGCTGCCAGGTCTCCTCGTCCTCGACGAGGTAGTCCGGCCGGTCGTTTCCTTGCTCGTCACGAGGCTTCCTCCGCGTGCGCGAACTCGGCGGCGGAACTGCCGCCCCGCCGCGGCCCGCTGGACCCGTCGCTTGAGGAGCGCTGCCCGGGGTGGCACCACGGACCAAACCGGTCCCGCCAGTCGTGAAGGGGCGGGTGCCTGCTCGGCTCGACTGGTTGGGGCGCCCGCCCACAATGCCTCCGGTCTCGCTCGCCAAGCGGCGGCCGACAGCTGATCCGCGTTGACCTGTGCTGGCGCCTCCCGCGCCGGCACCAGTACCGGCACCCATCGGTCCACGAGCTGCGCCTCCTGTGCCGGCGCCTCCCGAACCGGACCCCATGGGCCCGCGACCGTAAGCGCCCTCGCCACCGACGACGGTGCCGCGAGCGATTCCGCCCGGGGTGCGGCTGGTGCTGGGCGTGGGACGCCCGCCGACGATGCCGCCGCTGCCGGGAGCACGTCCGGCAGATCCTGCTGCTCCGGACGTGCCCTGTCCGGGCAGCATTGGGGGACGAACACCCGAGTTCTGTCGACGGGCCCCGTCCGGGGCCGAGGATGCAGGCGTCCTGCCGCCGCTCGCTGGCGGAGCCAGACCGAGGGGCGGCACCATGCTTCCGTCCGGCCGACCGGTGGCTGGTACGTTGGCCGACGGTGCGGCGGATAGTCCCGACGGAGTCTGTGGCAGCGTGCCAACCGAGTCGATCTCCATGCCGACCGGGCGCTCCGGTCGTACGGCGCCGGCTGAAGACGAGACGCCGTCAGTTTGCTGAGTTCCGTATGCGCCTGGCAGGGAAGGTCCTGCATCACTGGAGCGGCCGCTCGTAGCCGTGGAGAGCGGCCCGGATCCGCTGTTCGAAGGAGCCGCTGATCCGCCCTCGGCAGAACGTGGGGCTGCCTCGTGGTTGACAGCAGGCCGCCATTCCTCGAAGCCACCCATATACCGAGCCGGAGGCGGAAACGTAGGCGGCTGAACGCTGTTGACCTGATGCGCCGACAGCTCGTACGCCTGCGCGAGCTTCCTCAGCCGCTGTACCGCCTCAAGGCGCGCCGCATCCATCCGCCCCTGCGCGGCAGTCGCGTCCGACTGGGAGCTCTGTGCAACTGTGCGGGCGTCCGGGTCGTTTCTGTTTTCCGGGTCCGTCGCAGCCTTGTAGTTCTTCTGGGCGCTCAGCAGCTCGCCCTTGGCCTTTGTCGTCTCGGAGAGCGGGGGCATCGTGGCCTTGGCTTCGGCAACGGCCGTCGAGACCTGCTCCATCCACCGGGACGCGACCTCGCTGTACTCCCCGAGATGCAGCGTGGCATTCGCGGTCTGGTTGCCCCACTGGCGGAAGGCGTCGCCGCCCTCGCCGTGCCAAGGCAGGCCGGCCACATGCGTCTTGAGGTCCTCGCCGATCTTGGAGATCGCCGCGGCTGCTCCGGAGAGCTTGCGGGCCAGGTTCGCAGGGCCCGCCGGATTGGCAGCCGTGAGCATCGCCGCCAGCTTCTCGTGCGACATGGCCTCGAAGTTCGTGCTCTTCGCCTGTGGCTTCCCACTCATCAGAAGCCCGTTTCCTTGCTGGTGTCCTTCTTGGCGGGGCCGCCGACAGGCTCCTGGACGGTCGGGTCCCGGTCCTTGTCGTAGTACTTCTCCGCCTGCGCGTTGATCGCGGCCATACGGTCCCGGATGTCCACGTCGACGTTCTCGTAGCCCACGCGCGAGGCATGAACCGCCAGGCCCATCCCCTCGATCTGGGTTCCGAGCGCCTTCGACAGCTTTTCCAGCTCCTCGTGGACGACGCTGTACGACTCGAAGAGGTACTGCGCCTCATGGAAGTCCTCGGAACCGAGGTGGGCGCGGACCAGCCGGTCGTCGGCCATCCTGTCCGGAGCCGCCTCGGATTTGTCGAGCTCGGTCAGCAGGTCGTCGACCCGCTTCTTGAAGCCCTTCATCTTGTCGGCCTCGATCACCAAAGCCTGTTGAGGGTTCACCCCGTAAAACGTGTCGAACGACCGGCCCGAGTCCGGTGTTGACGCTCCGCCCTCATCTGCCACAATTTTCTCCCCGTTACTGCCAAAGCATCACGGATCACTTTACGTATCGACAGTGACAATGCGAGGCTGGTTGGTTCAGGTGTAATTCTGGCTTGATGGTGATGACTTGGACATGTCGGGCTCTCCGGAGGGCGTGACGGTCACCACACCAGCGGCGGCCCGGTCGGCTCGTTACGCCTTCGGGGAGTCTGCTGGGTCTCCCTGGTTCCGACGCGCCAGGCTCACTCCGAACGCCCTCACTCCGAACGCCCTCACCACACACAGCAGCGCCGCCGGGGGAGCGGCGGCGCTGCTGGTTCGGGTGGGGGGAGGGGGCCCAGCGGGTACCGGGAAGGGTTACGGCAGCTTGTGGACGTGTGGGCCGACCGCGTCCGACCAAGCGTTGCCCGCCGTCGCGTCCCAGTTCGTCGACCAGGTCATCGCGCCGCGCAGACCCGGGTACGTCTTGGACGGCTTGAGCGAGCCGCAGTTGGTGCCGCCGGTCAGACAGCCCAGGGCGTTTTTGATGATCCGCGGGTCCACGTAACCGCTGCCCGCGCCCCGCGTTGATGCCGGGACTCCGATGCCCACCTGGCTCGGGTCCAGGCCGCCCTCCAGCTGGATGCAGGCGAGTGCGGTGAGGAAGTCCACCGAGCCCTGCGAGTAGACCTTGCCGTCGCAGCCCAGCATCGAACCGCTGTTGTAGTACTGCATGTTGGCGACGGTCAGGATGCCCTTCACGGCCAGCGCCGTCTTGAAGTACTCGGTTGACGTCGACTGCATGTCGGTCGTCTGCGGCGCCATCGTGAGGACCAGCTCCGAACCCGCCCTGGCCGACAGCTGTTTGAGTGCCTCTGTCAGATACGTGGCGTTGACGCCGTGCTCCAGGTCGATGTCGATCCCGTTGAAGCCGTACTCCCGCATCAACGTGTGCGCGCTGTCCGCGAACGCGGTCGCGGGGGCGTCGTTGTTGATCGTGACGTTGCCCTTCTCGCCGCCGACCGAGAGGATCACCGACTTTCCGGCCGCCTTCTTGGCCGCGATGTCGGCCTTGAAGTCGTCGGCCGAGGAATAGCCGACCGCCGGGTCGAGGGTGAAGGTGAGTTCGCCGGCGGTGGGGGTCGCATCGGCGAAGGAGACCGCGATGATGTCGTACTGCGACGGCACGGCGCCGAGCTTCTGGACCGTCGCGCCGTTGTTGAAGTTCTGCCAGTAGCCGGTCAGTGCGTGCTTGGGCACTGCCGCCGCGCCGACCACGGCCCTCGTGTCATCTGCGGGCGCGACCACGGCCTTCGTGTCATCTGCGGGCGCGCCCGCGGCTACTCCCGTGGTGGTGAGCGCCGCCGTGACGGCCAGCGCCAAGGCCGCGCCGACTCCGATCCGTCGTCGAGCGCTGCTGCGAGGGGCCTGGAACGCGTGACGGGCCTGCTGAGTGCGGTCCACGTGCTGCCTCCGTGGGGGG
>NZ_JASITA010000032.1:0-11089 GCF_030063415.1 Streptomyces sp. H27-C3
CGCTCCCCACGACATCCAGCCGCGCAAGGAAACGTGCCTTCAACCCTGCAAGATCACCACGCTCAACGCCCACGGTCCCCGCAACTCCCACAGATCATGGGTGTTGCGAGGACCGTTAGAACCCAAGCACGGGCTGTCGGGCCCGCGCGCGTGTGCACAAGGGAAGTTCCTGTGGCGGATCGCGCAGGAAGCGACCGTCGGGCCCGCGCGTGCGCGCACAAGGGAACTAGCCCTCCTCGCCTGGCGTTGACCAGTGAGGAAGGGTCCACCGGATGTGGAAGCACCCAGCCAGCAATCCCACCCAGCAAGGGGTTCCCCGCCGCACCACTTGGAGGGCGTACCGTGCACCGCCGGCACAACGGGTTGAGGACTGCCGTACTCCTCGGGGGACTGTCCGCGCTCATCATCCTCATCGGCAGTTTCTTCGGCCGTACGGGCCTGATCGTCGCGCTTGTCGTCGCAGTCGGTACCAACGGCTACGCGTACTGGAACAGCGACAAGCTGGCCCTGCGCGCCATGCGGGCCCGCCCCGTGAGCGAATTCGAGGCGCCGCAGCTGTACCGCATGGTCCGTGAGCTGTCGACGGCCGCGCGCCAGCCCATGCCCCGCCTGTACATCTCGCCGACCCAGGCCCCCAACGCCTTCGCGACCGGGCGCAACCCGCGCAATGCCGCCGTCTGCTGCACGGACGGGATCCTGCGGATCCTCGACGAGCGCGAGCTGCGCGGCGTCCTCGGGCACGAGCTCAGCCATGTCTACAACCGCGACATCCTGATCTCGTCCGTGGCGGGCGCCCTCGCCTCCGTGGTGATGTTCCTGGTCAACTTCGCCTGGCTGATCCCCATCGGCCGGTCGAACGACGACGAGGGCCCCGGCATCGTCGGCATGCTGCTGATCATGATCCTGGGCCCGCTGGCCGCCTCCGTCATCCAGCTCGCCGTCAGCCGCTCCCGCGAGTACCAGGCGGACGCCGCGGGCGCCCAGCTCACCGGGGACCCACTCGCGCTCGCGAGCGCCCTGCGCAAGCTGGACGCCGGTACGAAGCAGCTGCCGTTGCCGCCCGAGCCACGGATCGAGGCCGCGAGCCACATGATGATCGCGAACCCCTTCCGCCCCGGCCAGGGCATGGCCAAGATGTTTTCCACCCACCCGCCGATGGCGGAGCGCATCGCCCGGCTCGAACAAATGGCAGGTCACTGACCGTGAAGACAATCCTCAACGTCATCTGGCTGGTCCTGAGCGGCTTCTGGCTGTTCCTGGGCTACCTGTTGGCTGGTCTCCTGCTGTGCATCACGATCATCGGGATCCCCTTCGGCCTGGCGTCCTTCCGCATCGGCAGGTACGCCCTGTGGCCCTTCGGCTACACAGCAGTTGAGCGCCGCGATGCCGGCGCGCCCTCCTGCGTCGGCAACGTCCTGTGGCTGGTCCTCGCTGGCTGGTGGCTGGCGCTCGGCCACATCGTGACGGGCATCGCGCTGTGCATCACGATCATCGGCATCCCGTTCGGCATCGCCAACTTCAAGATGATCCCGCTCTCGCTGATGCCGCTTGGCCGCGAAATCGTTCCGACGGACCAGCCCTTCGCTTCCCGGTAGCCGGGCACACAGGGGCCGCGGGTACCGACCGCGCCCCTGTGTCCTGCACCCCACCTCGCTGAGCTGCGCAACCGCCTCCCTGCCCCCGGGCGTCTCCACGTACGAGCCACGAGAGACGCACCACTACGAAAGGGGCTCATGGCATGGGCATCATCAGCTGGATCATCCTCGGACTGCTGGCCGGAGCCGCCGCCAAGATCCTTCTCCCGGGCCGCGACCCGGGCGGCCTGATCGGCACCACCCTCATAGGCATAGCGGGCGCGTTCATCGGCGGCTGGGCCTCGGCCCGCTGGCTCGACCGCCCAATCTCCAATGAGTTCTACGACGGGGCGACCTGGGCCGCGGCCATCGGCGGCGCGCTCGCCCTCCTGATCGTCTACCGGCTCCTCTTCGGCGACTCACGCTCCCGCTGAGAGCCGCGGACGGTCCACCCGCCCTCGAGGTCCGTCACCTACCCGAGCCCGGTCTCGCGCAACGTGATGTTGAGCCGCCCGCCGGCCATCCCCGTCGCCGGATCCCCGCTCCCCGGCAGCACTTTCGGCACGCCGTGGTACGCGAAGCGCGAAGGCCCACCGAACACGAAGAGGTCCCCCGAGGCCAACTCCACGTCGGTGTAAGGCCGCCCGCGTCCCTCGGTGTTCCCGAAGCGGAAAACACAGGTGTCGCCGATGCTCAACGACACCACCGGCGCCCCGGACTCCTCGTCCTTGTCCTGGTGCATGCCCATCCGCGCGTCGCCGGCGTAGAAGTTCACCAGCGCGGTGTCCGGCGCGTACTCCGCCCCACCGGGGTCAGCCCCCTCGTCGTACGCCTCCGCCAGCGCCCTGCGCCCCAGCTCCGCCAGCCAGCCGGGGAACGGCGCGACCGGCGCACCGTTCACATCGCCCGCCGTGCGCGTGTACCGGTACGGCTGCCAGTGCCACCCGACACACACCGTGCGCACCGACATGACCCCGCCGTTCGGCAGTTGGGTGTGCCGAATCGGTACGGGCCCCCGCGCCCATTCGCGGCACGCCCCCACCAGCCCCCGCTGCTCCTCCACAGACAGCCAATTGGGCACATGCACCGCCCCCGGTGCCACCAGCGCCCGGGGACGCGGGAACAGCCCCGTCACGCCCTTGTCCCGCCGCCTTCGAGATCCAGCAGCTGCCGCTTGCGGTCGAGGCCGCCCGCATAACCGGTCAGCGAGCCGTCCGCCCCGATCACGCGGTGGCACGGCCTCACGACGAGCAGCGGATTGCGCCCGATCGCCGTACCCAGCGCCCGCACCCCCGCCCGCGAGACCCCGATCCGCTCGGCGAGCTTCCCGTACGACGTGGTCGTCCCGTACGGAATGCCGTCCAGCGCGTCCCACACCCGCCGCTGGAAGTCCGTGCCGACGCCGGAGGCGTACTCCACGTCGAAGTGCGTCAGCTCGCCGTCGAAGTACGCCCGGACCTGCCGCGCGATCTCGTCGAAGGCTCCCGGGTCGTGACGCCGGCCGTCCTGGGCGACGGCCCCGCCCTTCTGCCCCGGCACGGACAGCGAGGCCAGCGCGGTGCCGCCGAGGGCGGTCGCGGACTCCTCGCCGACCAGCAGCAGTTCGCCCAGGGGGCTGTCCATGGTCGCGTAGACCGTCATCGTCAGTTCCTTCCCTCACCACACGTCGCCCGGGAACTCCAGTGCATCCGCATCCGCATCCGTTTCCGTATACGACGAGTGTGCGACGCCCGTCCCGCCGAGTCCGGCGGGATTCGGACATCGCGGCGGGGGTGGTGCCGGCCTCGCCGCCCCCACCCCCGCCGTGCTGCGAACCGCCAGGTCAGCGGTAGTTCACGTACTGCAGCGCGAAGTCGAAGTCCTTGCCCTTGAGCAGCGCCTGCACCGTCTGCAGGTCGTCCCTGCTCTTCGAGCTGACCCGCAGCTCGTCGCCCTGCACCAGTGCCTTGACGCCCTTGGGCCCCTCATCGCGGATGATCTTCGCCACCTTCTTGGCGTTGTCCTGGGAGATGCCCTCCTCGATGGACGCGAAGATCTTGTACTCCTTGCCGGACAGCTGCGGCTCACCGGCGTCCAGCGCCTTCAGCGAGATCCCGCGCTTGATCAGCTTGCTCTGGAAGACGTCGAGGATCGCGATGACGCGATCCTCGGAGTTCGCCTGCATCAGGATCTTCTCGCCGGACCAATCGATCGAAGCTCCGACGTTCTTGAAGTCGTAGCGCTGAGCGATCTCCTTCACGGTCTGGTTGAGGGCGTTGTCGACCTCTTGCCGCTCGACCTTCGAGACGATGTCGAAACTGGAGTCGGCCATGTCCTGTGGCTCCTTGAATCGGGGTGCTTGGTATCGATGCCTCTGCTGGGCGCCGTACGCGGCCGGGCCGCCCCCGAACCGCTGCCGCAAGCCTAGAGGGTGCCCGGCGGATCCCCGTGGCGTCGCGTGGTCCGGCACCGCGGCGGTCGCACGCACCGGACCACGCTCCTTCTTCCACGGGATTCCGCCGGGCACCCTCTGGCCACCCCCACCCACCCGGACCGCTGATCAATCCAGTGGCGTAGCACCCCCGGGCATCAGGTATCGTTTACGTCGTTGCCACGGAGCACCGCCCAGGCGGTCCACTCCAGCGGCGACGTCCCATGGCGGTGTGCCCGAGTGGCCAATGGGAGCGGACTGTAAATCCGCCGGCTTAGCCTTCCCAGGTTCGAATCCTGGCGCCGCCACAGGTGGAGAACCCCCTCGGGACTGCAGAAATGCAGTCCCGAGGGGGTTTTTCGTGCGGCCCGGGTTTCGTGCGCGCGGCCTCGGGCCTGTGCGGCGGGTCAGGAGCCGTCCGCGAGCCGGAGGGTGACCTCCGACTCCCACTTCGTCGGGTCGGGCTCCACGCGCGGGTCCGTCTTGAAGATCGCCAGGCGGCAGGCCCACCGCTCGTCCCCGTCCGCGGTCCGGACCAGGTCCCACTCCAGGCCACGCTCCGCCGCCCAGGTCAGCAGCCGCTCGGTGGCCTCGATCAGCTGGTCCGGATGTCCGATGTGAGTAACCGTCACATACCGTCCGGCCGGCAGCAGGCCCACCAGGACGTCACCCTCCGGCTCCGGGGCGGCCGAGACGGGCACGCTGGCCTCGAGCTCCAACTGCCCGTCCGCACCCAGGACGTTGTACCGGAAGAACGGCCCGCCGACCGGTTCGGTTCCGTGCGCGGCCACCCAGGCGAAAAGCTCCGGCATCCGGTCGGCGATCAGGCCGAAGGTCTCCATGGTGAGCTGCCCCCTGATCGCCGCGTAGGGCTGCTCGCCCCACTCGACGACGGTCGGCTCGGAGTGGTCGGTCGCTGCGGCCTGCTCGGTCGGCATGTGATTCCTCATGACGCGGGGGAGTTGTCCACATAGGACGGCAGCACGGCCCGGAACTCATCGGCCGGCACGGGACGTTCACCCACTGGGGACGTTCACGTGCCCGTGACGTCCGTCCGGCGCGGTGGTGGTCAGTTGCCGGCGACGTCCTTCACCGCGACCGTGACCGGCACGGCGCCGCTGATGAGTTCCAGGGTCAGGCCCGCCGTCGACGGCGTCTCCAGGAGCTCCGCGAGGGCCGCTGCCACATCGTCGCGCGGTACGGGCCCACGCCCCGTCGAAGCCCCGAGCATCACCAGCCCGGTGCCCGCGTCGTTGGTCAGCGCGCCCGGCCGCAGGACCGTCCAGTCCAGGCCCGCCCGGGAGCGTACGGCGTCGTCGGCCGCGCCCTTGGCCCGCAGGTACGCGTCGAAAATCTCGTCGCCCGGGTGCTCCGCGTCCGCGCCCATCGACGACACGATGACGTACCGGCGCACGCCCGCCCGCTCCGCCGCGTCCGCGAAGAGCACGGCCGCGTCGCGGTCCACCGTCTCCTTGCGCTCGGTGCTGCTGCCGGGGCCCGCGCCCGCCGCGAAGACGACGGCGTCGGCGCCGCTCAGCGCCTCCGCGACCTGCTCGACGGAGGCCGATTCCAGGTCGAGTACGACCGCTTCGGCGCCCACCTCCCGCAGATCGTCGCTCTGCCCGGCGTCGCGGACGATGCCCGCGACCCCATGTCCGCGTGCGGCGAGCAGGCGCTCCAGCCGCAGTGCGATCTGACCGTGTCCACCTGCGATGACAATGCGCATGATTCAGACGGTACGCGCACGGGCGCGTCCGCGCTCAGGGTCCTGGCTCGATTCGCCCCTGCCGGGGCAGATCGAGCGCGACGGCGACCGCCGAGTCGCAGTATTCGCGCATCGCGCTGGTGCGGGCCACCACCCGCCCGCGATGGATGACGACGCGGCTGTACGCCAGGGACAGCACACCCGTGAGCCGCTCCCCGCGCACCGCGACCAGCTCGGCGGGAAAGCCCGCCTCCACCCGCACCTCGGGCAGCCCCATCGCCTCACGCGCCGCCGAGCTCACCGCCCCGTACGCGTCCGGCGCCCGCATCCCGCCCTGCGAGGCCAGCAGATAGGCGGCCTCCAGGGGGTCGCCGCGCCCCACCGGGTTGGCCACGTCCCGCAGCGCCCCGCTGCCCGCCGCGACCCGCACCCCGGCCGCCCGCAGCAGCCGTACGGGGGCCGATCCGGCGCCCCGCCGCTCCAGGCCCGCGCAGTCGCCCTGTGGCAGGCAGACCACGGTCACCCCGGCCGCCACCAGCTGGTCGGCGGCGCGCGACGCGGCGGCCGACGGGAGGCGGGACAGACCGGCGCAGGGGCCGATCACGACGCCGGGCCGCAGCCCGGCGGCCATCGCGGCGAGCCGGGCCAACCGCGCCGGATCGTCACCCTCCGTATGCAGATCCACCGGGCAGCCGTGCTCGGCGGCGATCTCCAGGACGGCCTCCGCGTAGCCCGCCGGGTCGGGGTCGAGGTCCGGGCAGCCGCCCACCACACCGGCGCCCATCTTCACCGCGTCTCGCAGGATCGCGAGCCCGTCGGCCCCGGCGATCCCGGTCAACAGCCGGGGCACGGCGACCGCCGTCAGGTCGACCAGGCCACGCAGTGAGCGCCGGGACTGGAGCACCGCCTCCATCGGCCCGAGCCCCTGCACATCGCCGATCCGCACGTGCGAGCGCAGTGCGGTCGCGCCGTGGCCCAGCTGGAGCAGCGCGGCCTCGGTGGTGCGGCGCTGGACGTCCTCGGCCGCGTACGAGACCGGTCCGCCGTCGTCGGCGGCGGACAGGGCGGTGTCGCTGTGGGCGTGCGGCTCGGCGGGGGCGGGCAGCAGCAGGTAGCCCGTGAGGTCGACCCGGGCGCCCGACGTGGGCAGGCTGCCCACGGTGCCGACCGCCTCGATGCGCCCGGCGCCGAGCCTGACGTCCACGGTGCGGCCGTCGGTGAGTCGGGCGCCGCACAGCAGGAGCGAGGTGGTGTCGGCGCCGGGGACACCACCGCCGCTTCCCGGGGTTCCCGAGGTGCCTGCGTTCTCCGAATTCCCCGAACTTCCCGAGTTGCCGGAGGGGCGGGGAGGCTGTTGCTGGCTGTCGGACATCGGGCTCCTGGTGGGGCTCGGGCGGGCAAGATCAAGATGGCGGGCAAGATCAAGATCACGCAGCGTGAGTCGAGCCTAGGGGGCCGTCAACCCGCCTTCTGGGAGGAGCCGAAAAGTCGTACCGGTGGGGGCGCGAGTGGCGTACGAGACCCTTGCGGCGAGGGCCGCGAAATGGATTTGGGCGATCGGTGGGCGACCGTGTAATGTCTTCATCGCTCGCCCCAATAGCTCAGTCGGTAGAGCGTCTCCATGGTAAGGAGAAGGTCTACGGTTCGATTCCGTATTGGGGCTCTGGTGATCGGTGATCCCGTCTTCGGGCGGGTGATCCGCCCATCAAAGCGGTGTAGCTCAGTCGGTAGAGCAAGCGGCTCATAATCGCTGTGTCACCGGTTCAAGTCCGGTCACCGCTACACACGGTAGCCGATTGTGGGGTCGGTCCTTCGATCGGCTACTCTTTTATGCGTTCATCCGTCCACCGTCCGTCCAAGGAGCACTCACGTGGCTGCCACCGACGTCCGCCCGAAGATCACGCTGGCCTGCGTGGAGTGCAAGGAGCGGAACTACATCACCAAGAAGAACCGGCGTAACAACCCGGACCGACTTGAGATGAAGAAGCACTGCCCGCGCTGCAAGGCGCACACTGCGCACCGCGAAACGCGCTAAATACAGGCTCGTATGCGAGGCCGTCCCCACTTCGGGGGCGGCCTCGTGTCGTTTGTCCCGACGGTTGTTTGCCCTGACTGTCAGTCCCGACGATTCATCAGGAGGTACGAGTTCATGGCGCTCGACCAGTCCTTTGTGGGGCGGGCCTATCCGCCCACCGCGCCGTACGAGGTCGGCCGGGAGAAGATCCGTGAGTTCGCCGAGGCGGTGGGCGACACCAATCCGGCGTACCTGGATCAGGAAGCCGCCAAGGCGCTCGGCCACAGTGATGTGATCGCTCCGCCGACCTTTGTCTTCATGATCACCTTCAAGGCCGCGGGGGATGTGGTCCAGGACCCCCAGCTGGGCCTGGACTACAGCCGTGTGGTGCACGGCGACCAGAAGTTCGTATACAAGCGCCCGGTGCGCGCGGGGGACCGGTTGTCGGTCACCTCAACCATCGAGGCGATCAAGTCGATGGCGGGCAACGACATCATCGATGTCCGCGGCGAGGTCCACGACGAGGCCGGCGAGCACGTGGTGACGGCGTGGACGAAGTTGGTGGCGCGTGCCGCCGCCGAGGAGGCGTGATGACGGCGAAGATCTCCTACACGGACGTCGAGGTCGGCACCGAGCTGCCCGCGCGGTCCTTCCCCGCGACGCGCGCCATGCTCGTGCAGTACGCGGGCGCCTCCGGCGACTTCAACCCGATCCACTGGAACGAGAAGTTCGCCAAGGAGGTCGGGCTGCCCGACGTCATCGCGCACGGCATGTTCACCATGGCCGCGGCGATCCGGGTGGTCACCGACTGGGCGGGCGACCCGGCGGCGGTCGTCGAGTACGGCGTGCGGTTCACCAGGCCCGTCGTCGTACCCAATGACGACCGGGGCGCGCTGATCGAGGTCACCGCGAAGGTCGCCGGCAAGCTGGACGACAACCAGGTGCGGATAGACCTCACGGCGAAGAGTGCGGGGCAGAAGGTGCTGGGCATGTCCCGCGCCGTCGTCCGTCTTGCTTGATCGGGAGTGCTGACAGGAGTCCGGGCAGGGAGTCCTGCGAGGAAGCCCTGACGGAGATTCCTGACAGAGAGTGACATTGTTGAGTAGGGGGCACCCTCTATTGCAGGGTGCCCCTTACTGTTCCTTGACAGAGTTAGTGATTGGACACTAACTTACTCACATGGTCAGGATGAGCGCAGACGAGCGGCGCGAGAGCGTCATCCGCGCGGCGATCGCCGAGTTCGCCCGCAGCGGGTACAACGGCACCTCCACCGAGGCGATCGCCCGCCGGGTGGGCGTCTCGCAGCCGTACCTCTTCCGTCTGTTCACGAACAAGCAGGCCATCTTCCTCGCCGCCTCGTCCCGCTGCCTGGCCGACACTCGGCGCGTCTTCGAGGAGGCCGCCGAGGGGCTGGAGGGCGAGGAGGCCCTGCATGCGATGGCGGCCGCGTATCAGCAGCTCATCGCGGGCGACCCGGAGAAGCTGATGATGCAGATGCAGATGTACGTCGCGGTGGCCGCGGCGGAGTCCGCCGGAGACCACGAATTCGGGCAGCAGGTGCGAGCCGGCTGGCTGGAGCTCTGGGACGCCGTCCATCTGGGCCTCGGTGCGGACGTGAACGAGACCACGACCTTCCTGGCCTACGGAATGCTCATCAACGTCCTGGTCTCACTGGGCTTTCCCAGCGACCACCGGATGTGGTCCGGCTTCTACATCGCCGCGCAGTCCAAGAAGAAGTGACCCGCGTCGCGGCCGTGCGGCCCAAGAGAGAGCGACCCGCGTACGCCGGTGAGTCGCCGGCGCGGGGGCCGGGTTCCTGTGCCCGTGAAAGTTAGTAATCAATAACTAACCCTCTGGGGGAGCAATGCAGCAGCAAGCAGCCCGGCGCGGAAGTGCCGTCTGGGCCCTCGTTATCACGAGCGTCGCCGGGTTCATGGCGGCCCTCGACAACCTCGTCGTCACCACCGCTCTGCCGTCCATCCGCAAGGACCTCGGCGGCGCGCTGGAAGACCTCGAATGGACCGTCAGCGCCTACACCCTCACCTTCGCCGTCCTGCTGATGTTCGGCGCGGCCCTCGGCGACCGCTTCGGCCGCCGCAAGCTCTTCATGGCCGGACTGGCGATCTTCACCGGCGCCTCCGCCGCTGCCGCCCTCGCGCCCGGCATCGACGCACTCATCGCCGCCCGCGCGGTCCAGGGAGTCGGCGCCGCGGTGATGATGCCCCTGACCCTCACTCTGCTCACCGCGGCCGTGCCCGTCGCCCGACGCGGCGCCGCCCTCGGCATCTTCAGCGCCGTCACCGGCCTGGCCGTCGCCAGCGGGCCGCTCGTCGGCGGCAGCCTCACCGAGCACATCTCCTGGCAGTGGATTTTCTGGCTGAACGTTCCGATCGGCCTCGCCCTGCTCCCGCTGGCCCGGCTGCGCCTCGACGAGTCGTACGCGCCGAACGCCCGGATCGACGTACCCGGCACGCTCCTCGTCAGCGGCGGCCTCTTCGGGATCGTCTACGCCCTGGTCAACGGGCAGGCCGACGGCTGGACCAGCACCCCGGTCCTCGCCGGGCTGATCGCCGGCACCGCGCTCCTCGTCGGCTTCGTCCACCACGGCTTCACCCACAAGAACCCCATGCTGCCCATGCGGCTCTTCCGCAGCCGCGCTTTCTTCGGGATCAATATCGCGAGCCTGCTGATGTTCCTCGGGATGTTCGGCTCGATCTTCCTGCTCGCCCAGTTCCTCCAGGGCGTGGCCGGCTACTCGCCCACCGAGGCCGGTCTGCGGATGCTCCCGTGGACCGCCATGCCGCTGATCGTCGCGCCCATCGCCGGCTATCTCTCCGACCGGACAGGCGGGCGGCCGGTGGTCGTCGCGGGCCTCGCCCTCCAGGCCGTCGGCCTCGGGCTCTTCGCCCTCGTGCTGGAACCGGGTGTCTCGTACGCCGCCCAGCTCCCCGGCCTGATCGTCAGTGGCATCGGCATGGCCCTGTACTTCGCCCCGGCCGCCAGCGTGGTCATGTCCAGCGTCCGCCCCGCCGAGCAGGGCATCGCCTCCGGCGCGAACAACGCGCTGCGCGAGGTCGGCGGGGCGCTCGGCATCGCGGTCCTGGGCGCGGTGTTCGCCGCCCGCGGCGGCTACGAGTCCGGCCAGGCCTTCACCGACGGCACCGTTCCGGCCCTGTGGATCGGCGCGGCCGCGGTGGCCGTCGCCGCGCTGGTCGCCCTGCTGATCCCGGGCCGCGGCGAGGCGCAGGTCCCCCCGGTCGAAGCCGTGGCCGACGAGCGTGTGCCGGTCGCCGTCTGAGCCGGTGGTGCGTGCGTACGGTCCGTGGCCCCGCCCCAGCGGCGGGGCCACGGACCGTACCCTTGTCCTTGTACCTGTGCATGAAATT
>NZ_JASITA010000032.1:11099-85462 GCF_030063415.1 Streptomyces sp. H27-C3
GCGGGTGGGGGGGGGGTGCGGTGGGGGCCCCCCCCGGCGGGGGGGGCCCACGGACCGTACCCTTGTCCCTGTGCAGGAACTTCATGACGCCCCCCTCGCCCCCCTGACCACCTTCCGTCTCGGCGGCCCCGCGACCCGACTCATCACGGCCACCACCGACACCGAGGTGATCGCCGCCGTGCGCGAGGCGGACGCCGCGGGCACCCCGCTGCTGATCATCGGCGGCGGCAGCAACCTGGTCATCGGTGACAAGGGCCTCGACGGCACCGCCCTGCGCATCGCCACCCGGGGCTTCGACCTCGATGGCGCCTCGCTGGAACTGGCGGCCGGCGAGGTATGGACCGACGCGGTGGCCCGCACCGTCGAAGCGGGACTCGCGGGCATCGAATGCCTCGCAGGGATCCCCGGCTCCGCGGGCGCGACGCCGATCCAGAACGTCGGGGCGTACGGCCAGGAAGTCTCCAGCACGATCACCGAGGTCGTCGCGTACGACCGCTCCACGGGGGACACGGTCACGCTCACCAACGCCGAGTGCGACTTCTCGTACCGGCACAGCCGCTTCAAGCAGGACCCCGCGCGTTACGTCGTCCTGCGCGTCCGCTTCGAGCTGGAGGACGCGGGCGGGCTCTCGGCGCCCATCAAGTACCCCGAGACCGCGCGCGTCCTCGGGGTGCGGGCGGGCGAGCGGGTCGCGGCGGCGGTCGCGCGCGAGACGGTGCTGAAGCTGCGGGCGGGCAAGGGCATGGTCCTGGACGCCGAGGACCATGACACCTGGTCTGCGGGGTCCTTCTTCACCAACCCGATCCTGACGGCCGAGGAGTACGCGGCGTTCCGCGCCCGGGTGTACGAGAAGCTCGGCCCCGAGGTCGCCCCGCCGGCGTTTCCGGCGGGGGAGGGGCTCACCAAGACGTCCGCGGCATGGCTCATCGACAAGGCGGGCTTCACCAAGGGATACGGGAGCGGGCCCGCCCGTATCTCCGGCAAGCACACGCTGGCTCTCACCAACCGGGGCGCGGCCACGACCGAGGATCTGCTGGCGCTCGCGCGGGAGGTCGTTGTCGGGGTGCGGGAGGCGTTCGGGGTGACGCTGGTCAATGAGCCGGTGACGGTGGGCGTCAGCCTGTAGGGGGCCGGGCCGGGTGGCGGGTGTGGGTTGCCTGCGGCACCTTTCCCGTACCCGCCCCTTCCCACAACCGGGGCTCCGCCCCGGACCCCGGTCATCGAACGCCGGACGGGCCGGAGTGGTCGGGGTGGGACGCCGGACGGGCTGAGTGGGCGGGGACACGTCCGGGCACTGGTCCGGAGTGGTCCGGGTGCGCGGTCGGACTCAGCTCACCACCCACTCCTCGATCCCCGCCAGCAGCTTCGCCTTCGTGTCCTCCGGCGCTGCCGAGCCGCGTACCGACTGCCGTGCCAGCTCCGCCAGTTCCGGGTCCGTGAAGGCGTGGTGGCGGCGGGCGAGGTCGTACTGCGCGGCCAGCCTCGATCCGAAGAGCAGCGGGTCGTCCGCGCCCAGCGCCATCGGTACCCCGGCGTCGTACAGCGTGCGCAGCGGTACGTCCTCGGGCTTCTCGTAGACGCCCAGCGCCACATTCGACGACGGGCACACCTCGCAGGTCACCCCGCGCTCCGCGAGCCGGCGCAGCAGCCTCGGGTCCTCGGCCGCCCGTACGCCGTGCCCGATCCGTGAGGCGTGCAGATCGTCCAGGCAGTCCCGTACGGAAGAGGGGCCGGTCAGCTCCCCGCCGTGCGGCGCCGCGAGCAGGCCGCCCTCGCGGGCGATGGCGAAGGCGCGGTCGAAGTCCCTGGCCATGCCGCGGCGCTCGTCGTTGGAGAGCCCGAAGCCCACGACGCCCTGGTCCGCGAACCGCACCGCGAGCCGTGCCAGCGTCCGCGCGTCCAGCGGATGCTTCATCCGGTTCGCCGCGACCACCACCCGTATCCCCAGGCCGGTGTCCCGGGCCGCGCTCCGCACCGCGTCGAGGATGACCTCCAGCGCGGGGATCAGGCCGCCGAGCGTGGTGGCGTACGACGTCGGATCCACCTGGATCTCCAGCCAGCCCGAGCCGTCCCGCACATCCTCCTCGGCCGCCTCCCGCACGAGCCGCTGGATGTCCTCCGGCGACCGCACGCAGGACCGCGCGATGTCGTAGAGCCGCTGGAAACGGAACCAGCCCCGCTCGTCGGTGGCCCGCAGTTTCGGCGGCCTACCGCCGGTCAGCGCCTCCGGCAGGTGTACGCCGTACTTGTCGGCCAGCTCGATCAGGGTCCCGGGCCGCATCGATCCGGTGAAGTGAAGATGCAAGTGAGCCTTCGGCAGCAGACGCAGGTCCCGGTCGGCGGCCGGGTCACGGGCACAGACACTCGAAGGGTTGAGGGGGTGTCCCCCTGGTGAGGCCAACATCCCAAGATCTTGCCGCACGCACGCGCCCCCGGGAAGCGCCTTTCTCCCAACGAGTACTTGCCCGAACGCAGAAACGGGCTCCCGGCCGGAGCCGGGAGCCCGTCACAGCGCAGGAGGGATCAGTCGCGCGCTTCCGCGAGGAGCTTCTGCATCCGCGAGACACCCTCGACCAGGTCCTCGTCGCCCAGCGCGTAGGAAAGCCGCAGGTAGCCCGGCGTACCGAAGGCCTCGCCCGGTACGACCGCGACCTCGGCCTCGTCCAGGATCAGCGCGGCGAGCTCGACCGTGGTGGCCGGGCGCTTGCCACGGATCTCCTTGCCGAGCAGCGCCTTCACCGACGGGTACGCGTAGAAGGCACCCTCCGGCTCCGGGCACAGCACGCCGTCGATGTCGTTCAGCATGCGCACCACGGTGTGGCGGCGGCGGTCGAAGGCGGTACGCATCTCGGCGACCGCGTCCAGGTTGCCGGAAACGGCGGCCAGCGCCGCGATCTGCGCGACGTTGGAGACATTGGACGTGGCGTGCGACTGGAGGTTCGTCGCGGCCTTGACGACGTCCTTCGGGCCGACGATCCACCCGACACGCCAGCCGGTCATGGCGTACGTCTTGGCGACGCCGTTGACCACGATGCACTTGTCGCGCAGCTCGGGCACGATCGCCGGCAGCGAGGTGAACTTCGCGTCGCCGTAGACCAGGTGCTCGTAGATCTCGTCCGTCAGCACCCACAGACCGTGCTCGACGGCCCAGCGGCCGATCGCCTCGGCGTCGGCCTCGTTGTAGACGGCGCCCGTCGGGTTGGACGGCGAGACGAAGAGCACGACCTTCGTGCGCTCGGTACGGGCCGCCTCCAGCTGCTCGACGGAGACCCGGTAGCCGGTGGTCTCGTCGGCGACGACGTCGACGGGGACACCGCCCGCGAGCCGGATCGACTCGGGATACGTCGTCCAGTACGGCGCCGGGACGATGACCTCGTCGCCCGGGTCGAGGATCGCGGCGAAGGCTTCGTAGATGGCTTGCTTGCCGCCGTTGGTGACCAGGATCTGCGAGGCGTCCACCTCGTAGCCCGAGTCACGCAGCGTCTTCGCTGCGATCGCGGCCTTGAGCTCCGGGAGCCCCCCGGCAGGTGTGTAGCGGTGGTACTTCGGGTTGGAGCAGGCCTCGATCGCGGCCTCGACGATGTATCCGGGCGTCGGGAAGTCGGGCTCGCCGGCGCCGAAGCCGATGACCGGACGACCCGCCGCCTTCAGGGCCTTGGCCTTGGCGTCGACGGCAAGGGTTGCGGACTCGGAGATCGCGCCGATTCGGGCGGAAACCCGGCGCTCGGTGGGAGGAGTTGCAGCGCTCATACGGCCCATCGTCCCAGACGGGAAACCCGCGCGGCACACAGGTTTCAAAGGGCGGACAGGAGCTTTCTGTTCGACGCCGGGCCGACGACCACGTACACTCACCTGTCGTTGGCCCTCACCGACCACACCGCCGTGCGCACTCCGTGCACTCGGTCGGATGCGGTAGGTTGGGCGAACCACAAAGGGTCGTAGCTCAATTGGTAGAGCACTGGTCTCCAAAACCAGCGGTTGGGGGTTCAAGTCCCTCCGGCCCTGCTACACACTCCTTCGCCGGGATGTGTGCGCATGTACGTATTTCTATGGACTGCCGTGCGGCTCGACCGGGCGCGGCACGGCCACGACCCGGAATCAGGTGAGAAGCGTGACGGACGCCGTGGGCTCCATCGACATGCCTGATGCCCAGGACGAGACGCCGGATTCCAAGAAAAAGTCCCGCAAGGGCGGCAAGCGCGGCAAGAAGGGCCCCTTCGGCCGTCTCGCGCTTTTCTACCGCCAGATCGTTGCCGAGCTGCGCAAGGTCGTCTGGCCGACTCGCAACCAGCTGACGACCTACACCGCCGTGGTGATTGTTTTCGTCGTCGTCATGATCGGCATTGTTACCGTGATCGACATGGGCTTCGCCGAAGCCGTCAAATACGTCTTCGGCTAACCCGGCGTAGGGCGCCTCTCCGGGCGCCCCTTTCGCACGTTCCACCCATATGTATCCAGGAAGAAGCAGCCACCGTGTCTGACCCGAACCTGAACGACGCCGCTGAGTCGGGCGTGAGCTTCGAGTCCGCAGAGGACGAACTCGACATTGTCGAGGCGGCTGACGCTGTCGACCCGGACGAGGCCGAAGCGGCCGACGCCGCCGCCGAGCCGGCCGAAGAGGCCGCCGTGCACATCGAGTCCCCCGAGGACATCGCCGGCGTCGATGAAGTCGTCAACGCCGAAGAGATCGCCGAACCGGAGGCCGACGAGGTCGCCGCCGCTGTCGACGAGGTGGCCGAGGCCGAGGCTGACGCCGAGGAAGAGGGCGTCGTCGCCGAGGTGTCCGAGGACACCGATGAGGCCGAGCCCGCCGTGGAGGCCCCCGAGGCGCCGGCCGACCCGACCGCAGCGCTCCGTGAGGAGCTGCGCGCCCTGCCCGGCGAGTGGTACGTCATCCACACGTATGCCGGGTACGAGAAGCGCGTGAAGGCCAACCTGGAGCAGCGCGCCGTCTCGCTGAACGTCGAGGAGTTCATCTACCAGGCGGAAGTGCCCGAGGAAGAGATCACTCAGATCAAGAACGGCGAGCGCAAGAACGTTCGCCAGAACAAGCTTCCCGGCTACGTCCTGGTCCGCATGGACCTCACCAACGAGTCCTGGGGCGTTGTCCGCAACACCCCCGGTGTCACCGGCTTCGTGGGCAACGCCTACGACCCGTACCCGCTGACGCTGGACGAGATCGTCAAGATGCTCGCCCCCGAGGCCGAGGAGAAGGCAGCCCGCGAGGCCGCCGAGGCCGAGGGCAAGCCGGCTCCGTCCCGCAAGGTCGAGGTCCAGGTGCTGGACTTCGAGGTGGGCGACTCGGTCACCGTCACCGACGGTCCCTTCGCGACCCTCCAGGCGACGATCAACGAGATCAACGCCGACTCGAAGAAGGTCAAGGGTCTCGTCGAGATCTTCGGCCGCGAGACCCCGGTCGAGCTCAGCTTCGAGCAGATCCAGAAGAACTGACACCTTCCGGACCCCCCCCGCTTCCGACCAGGTCAGATCGGCTCTCAAAGCCGGTCTGACCTGCTTGGTTTCAGCCTGCACAGCTCTACCCGTTATTGTTGTGCGGTATGCCTTCGTCCGGTTCGTCGGACGGATGGCTGAAAACTCTCACTAGGACCCGGAGAGAGCAATGCCTCCCAAGAAGAAGAAGAAGATCACAGGGCTGATCAAGCTCCAGATCAATGCCGGTGCGGCCAACCCGGCGCCGCCGGTCGGTCCCGCACTGGGCCAGCACGGCGTCAACATCATGGAGTTCTGCAAGGCCTACAACGCCGCGACCGAGTCGCAGCGTGGCATGGTCGTGCCGGTGGAGATCACGGTCTACGACGACCGTTCCTTCACCTTCATCACGAAGACTCCGCCGGCCGCGAAGCTGATCCTCAAGGCCGCAGGTGTGGACAAGGGATCGGGCGAGCCGCACAAGACCAAGGTTGCCAAGCTCACCGGCGCCCAGGTCCGCGACATCGCCACGGTCAAGATGCCCGACCTGAACGCCAACGACCTGGAAGCCGCGTCGAAGATCATCGCCGGCACCGCCAGGTCGATGGGCATCACCGTCGAGGGCTGACCGTCCCCGTAGCACCTCAGTGGTAGGGCCAAGCGCTGGTCCGTGCCACGACTCCACCTCCATAACAACAGGAGCAGAAGTGAAGCGCAGCAAGAACTACCGCGCTGCGGAAGCCAAGATCGACCGGGAGCGCAACTACGCCCCGCTCGAGGCTGTCCGTATCGCCAAGGACTCCTCCGCGACCAAGTTCGACGGCACCGTCGAGGTCGCCATGCGTCTGGGTGTCGACCCGCGCAAGGCCGACCAGATGGTCCGTGGCACCGTGAACCTCCCGCACGGCACCGGCAAGACCGCCCGGGTCCTGGTCTTCGCGACCGGCGACCGTGCCGAGGCAGCGCGCGCCGCGGGCGCCGACATCGTCGGCTCCGACGAGCTCATCGACGAGGTCGCGAAGGGCCGTCTGGACTTCGACGCCGTCGTCGCCACCCCGGACCTCATGGGCAAGGTCGGCCGCCTCGGCCGCGTGCTCGGCCCGCGTGGTCTGATGCCGAACCCGAAGACCGGAACGGTCACCCCGGACGTGACGAAGGCTGTCACGGACATCAAGGGCGGCAAGATCGAGTTCCGCGTCGACAAGCACTCGAACCTGCACTTCATCATCGGCAAGGTCTCCTTCGACGAGACCAAGCTGGTGGAGAACTACGCCGCGGCGCTGGACGAGATCCTTCGTCTGAAGCCGTCCGCCGCGAAGGGCCGCTACATCAAGACGGCGACCCTGACCACCACGATGGGCCCCGGCATCCCGCTGGACTCCAACCGCACCCGCAACCTCCTCGTCGAGGAGGACCCGGCCGCCGTCTGATCCTGACGGCAGTCGCGGACCGCGTGCTGTAGCCGGGCCCCGCACCTCTCAGGAGGCGCGGGGCCCGGTTTCGCGTCCCCGGGCACCCGGGGCCGCCGACGGGGCGCGAGAGGGGCCCAGGGGGCGATTTGCCTGACGTGGATCCGTTCGCGTACTCTTCGGAAGAAGCCAAAGACCGCTGGTCGTTGCCGTGACTTCGCAAGAAGGTGCGGCGGCCGAAGGATCCGCCAGGCGCGGACGTCCTGCACAGGTAATTCGTGGAAAAGCTCCCGGGATTCGTTCCGGTTGAGCCCGCCCCGTGCGCCTGCGCCGGGGCGTTTCGTTTTGCCCAGCCCCTTCTGAGCGGTCCTCATCACCCGGAAGGAGGCCGACGCTCTATGGCAAGGCCCGACAAGGCTGCCGCGGTAGCCGAGCTCACGGACAAGTTCCGTAGCTCGAACGCCGCCGTGCTGACCGAGTACCGGGGTCTCACCGTGGCTCAGCTCAAGGAGCTGCGCCGTTCACTCGGTGAGAACGCCCAGTACGCCGTGGTGAAGAACACGCTGACCAAGATCGCGGCCAACGAGGCCGGGATCGACACGCTGGACGACCTGTTCGTGGGTCCGACGGCGGTTGCCTTCGTCACCGGTGACCCGGTGGAGTCGGCGAAGGGTCTTCGTGACTTCGCCAAGGAGAACCCCAACCTCGTCATCAAGGGCGGTGTCCTTGATGGTAAGGCGCTGACCGCTGATGAGTTCAAGAAGCTCGCGGACCTTGAGTCCCGCGAGGTTCTGCTCGCCAAGGTGGCCGGTGGAATCAAGGCGTCGATGGCCAAGGCCGCGGCGACTTTCCAGGCTCCTCTCACGGAGTTCGTCCGCACCGCGGACGCGCTTCGCGCCAAGGTCGAGCAGGGCGGTGCCGGTACGCCGGCTCCCGCCGAGGCCGAGGTGGCGGAGTAACTCCCGCCCTTTGGTCACAGCGGGCCCGTACGCCCGCCTCCATATACACCCGGCACCTGCCGAATTAGTGGAAGGACGCCATCATGGCGAAGCTGTCCCAGGACGAGCTGCTCGCGCAGTTCGAGACCCTGACCCTCATCGAGCTCTCTGAGTTCGTCAAGGCCTTCGAAGAGAAGTTCGACGTCAAGGCTGCCGCCCCCGTCGCCGCCGCCGGCCCCGCCGCCGCCGCCGCCGAGGCCCCGGAGGAGCAGGACGAGTTCGACGTCATCCTCACCGGTGCCGGCGAGAAGAAGATCCAGGTCATCAAGGTTGTGCGTGAGCTCACCTCGCTGGGTCTGAAGGAGGCCAAGGACCTCGTCGACGGCGCTCCGAAGCCGGTCCTCGAGAAGGTCGCCAAGGAGGCCGCTGAGAAGGCCGCCGAGTCCCTCAAGGGCGCGGGCGCGTCTGTCGAGGTCAAGTGACCTTGTTGAGTCTCTGACTCAGCAGTTCCAGTTTTGAGGGCGATCACCCATCCGGGTGGTCGCCCTCAGGCGTTCCCGTAGTGCCTGCCTTGCTCTTCGCTCCGTGACGAGTAGGGTGATCATCGCCGTTGCCTGACGGTGTCCGAGCGCCGTTCTCCGGGCCGTACTCCGCAGTAGCGGGCGGCGACGATCTCCACGGAGGACGGGGGGCCTTGACGAACCGCACGAGGCGCGCAATTCTCAGGATGCGTCGTTCACACCGATCCGGATCCGAGGCATGGATCGGCGACGCAGAGGGCAGTACTGATATGCGCTAGCAGCGCGTGGCTTGCAGCAGGAGTTGAGTACAGCGAGGGTCTCCAAAAACCCGCTCTGGACATCAGTGGGCCAAGTGGCTACACTGACCCTTTGCGCTGCCTGTTAGCTGCCTCCTGCCCGTCACCAGGGGCATACCCAAAGCTTGAGCACCGATGATCGACTTCCCCTTTTGGGGATTTCTGTCGCTGTGCCCATCTTGGGACCGGTACGCGCGTAGTGAGTCCGAGCCCTCGGAAGGACCCCCTCTTGGCCGCCTCGCGCAACGCCTCGACCTCCAATACGAACAACGGCGCCAGCACCGCCCCGCTGCGCATCTCCTTTGCAAAGATCAAGGAGCCCCTCGAGGTTCCGAACCTCCTTGCGCTGCAAACCGAGAGCTTTGACTGGCTGCTCGGCAATGCCGCTTGGAAGTCTCGCGTCGAGGCCGCTCTTGAGAGCGGACAGGACGTCCCCACCAAGTCAGGTCTGGAAGAGATCTTCGAGGAGATCTCGCCGATCGAGGACTTCTCCGGGTCGATGTCGCTGACGTTCCGTGACCACCGCTTCGAGCCGCCCAAGAACTCGATCGACGAGTGCAAGGAGCGCGACTTCACGTTCGCCGCTCCGCTCTTCGTCACCGCCGAGTTCACCAACAACGAGACCGGCGAGATCAAGTCCCAGACGGTCTTCATGGGCGATTTCCCGCTCATGACGAACAAGGGCACCTTCGTCATCAACGGCACCGAGCGTGTCGTGGTGTCGCAGCTGGTCCGCTCGCCGGGTGTCTATTTCGACTCCTCGATCGACAAGACGTCCGACAAGGACATCTTCTCCTCCAAGATCATCCCTTCCCGGGGTGCCTGGCTGGAGATGGAGATCGACAAGCGCGACATGGTCGGTGTCCGCATCGACCGCAAGCGCAAGCAGTCCGTCACCGTCCTGCTCAAGGCTCTCGGTTGGACGACCGAGCAGATCCTTGAGGAGTTCGGCGAGTACGAGTCGATGCGCGCCACCCTGGAAAAGGACCACACCCAGGGCCAGGACGACGCACTGCTCGACATCTACCGCAAGCTGCGTCCCGGCGAGCCGCCGACGCGTGAGGCTGCTCAGACGCTGCTCGAGAACCTCTACTTCAACCCGAAGCGCTACGACCTCGCGAAGGTCGGCCGCTACAAGGTGAACAAGAAGCTCGGCGCCGACGAGCCGCTGAACGCGGGTGTCCTCACCAGCAAGGACATCATCGCCACCATCAAGTACCTCGTCCGGCTGCACGCCGGCGAGGTCGAGACGGTCGGCGAGAGCGGCCGGTCGATCGTTGTCGAGACCGACGACATCGACCACTTCGGCAACCGTCGTCTGCGCAACGTCGGCGAGCTCATCCAGAACCAGGTCCGTACGGGCCTGGCGCGGATGGAGCGCGTCGTGCGTGAGCGCATGACGACTCAGGACGTCGAGGCGATCACGCCGCAGACCCTGATCAACATCCGGCCGGTCGTCGCCTCCATCAAGGAGTTCTTCGGCACCAGCCAGCTGTCGCAGTTCATGGACCAGAACAACCCGCTGTCGGGTCTCACCCACAAGCGCCGCCTGTCGGCGCTTGGCCCGGGTGGTCTCTCCCGCGAGCGGGCCGGCTTCGAAGTCCGTGACGTGCACCCCTCGCACTACGGCCGCATGTGTCCGATCGAGACCCCTGAAGGCCCGAACATCGGCCTGATCGGCTCGCTCGCCTCCTACGGCCGCGTCAACGCGTTCGGCTTCATCGAGACGCCGTACCGCCGGGTGACCGGCGGCTTCGTCACCGATGACGTCGACTACCTGACGGCCGACGAGGAAGACCGCTTCGTCATCGCGCAGGCCAACGCGACGCTCTCCGAGGACATGCGCTTCGAGGAGTCCCGCGTCCTGGTCCGCCGCCGCGGCGGCGAGATCGACTACATCCCGGGCGACGACGTCGACTACATGGACGTCTCGCCGCGCCAGATGGTGTCGGTCGCGACCGCGATGATCCCGTTCCTCGAGCACGACGACGCGAACCGCGCGCTCATGGGCGCGAACATGATGCGTCAGGCCGTGCCGCTGATCACGTCCGAGGCGCCGCTCGTCGGCACCGGCATGGAATACCGCTGTGCGGTCGACGCCGGTGACGTCATCAAGGCGGAGAAGGCGGGGGTGGTCCAGGAGGTTTCCGCGGACTACATCACCGTCACCAACGACGACGGCACGTACACCACGTACCGCATCGCCAAGTTCTCCCGCTCGAACCAGGGCACGTCGGTCAACCAGAAGGTTGTCGTCGACGAGGGCGCCCGGGTCGTAGAGGGTCAGGTCCTCGCCGACGGTCCCGCCACCCAGCAGGGTGAGATGGCACTCGGCAAGAACCTGCTCGTGGCGTTCATGCCGTGGGAGGGCCACAACTACGAAGACGCGATCATCCTCAGCCAGCGTCTGGTGCAGGACGACGTCCTCTCCTCGATTCACATCGAGGAGCACGAGGTCGACGCCCGCGACACCAAGCTCGGCCCGGAGGAGATCACCCGGGACATCCCGAACGTCTCCGAGGAGGTCCTCGCGGACCTCGACGAGCGCGGCATCATCCGTATCGGTGCCGAGGTTGTCGCAGGCGACATCCTGGTCGGCAAGGTCACGCCCAAGGGCGAGACCGAGCTGACCCCGGAGGAGCGCCTGCTCCGCGCGATCTTCGGCGAGAAGGCGCGCGAAGTGCGCGACACCTCGCTGAAGGTGCCCCACGGCGAGATCGGCAAGATCATCGGCGTGCGGGTCTTCGACCGCGAAGAGGGCGACGAGCTGCCGCCGGGCGTGAACCAGCTGGTTCGCGTGTACGTCGCGCAGAAGCGCAAGATCACCGATGGTGACAAGCTCGCCGGCCGTCACGGCAACAAGGGCGTCATCTCGAAGATCCTGCCGATCGAGGACATGCCGTTCATGGAGGACGGCACCCCGGTCGACATCATCCTCAACCCGCTGGGTGTGCCGTCCCGAATGAACCCGGGACAGGTCCTCGAAATCCACCTGGGCTGGCTCGCCAGTCAGGGCTGGAAGGTCGAGGGCAGCGAGGACTGGATGGAGCGTCTGAAGGTGATCGGCGCCGACGAGGTCGCCGCCGGCACCAACGTCGCCACCCCGGTCTTCGACGGTGCGCGCGAGGACGAGATCTCCGGTCTCTTCGAGGCCACGATCCCGAACCGCGACGGCAACCGGATGGTCATGCCGTCCGGCAAGGCCAACCTGTTCGACGGCCGCTCGGGTGAGCCTTTCCCGGCGCCGGTCTCGGTCGGGTACATGTACATCCTCAAGCTCCACCACCTGGTCGACGACAAGCTCCACGCCCGTTCGACCGGTCCGTACTCGATGATCACTCAGCAGCCGCTGGGTGGTAAGGCCCAGTTCGGTGGCCAGCGCTTCGGTGAGATGGAGGTGTGGGCGCTTGAGGCTTATGGCGCCGCTTACGCCCTCCAGGAACTGCTGACCATCAAGTCCGACGACGTGACCGGCCGCGTGAAGGTCTACGAGGCCATCGTCAAGGGCGAGAACATCCCCGAGCCCGGCATTCCTGAGTCCTTCAAGGTGCTCATCAAGGAAATGCAGTCGCTCTGTCTCAATGTGGAGGTGCTGTCCTCGGACGGCATGTCCATCGAGATGCGCGACACGGACGAGGACGTCTTCCGCGCAGCGGAGGAGCTCGGTATCGACCTGTCCCGGCGTGAGCCGAGCAGCGTCGAAGAGGTCTGACGGGCTGGCCGGTCGCCGCTTCACCGCGGCGGCCGGCTCTCCCCGGACCCGTTCAGACCATGATTGAGACTCGACCCCGAAAGAGGGATTGACGACAAGTGCTCGACGTCAACTTCTTCGACGAGCTGCGGATTGGCCTCGCCACCGCGGACGACATCCGGACCTGGTCGCACGGCGAAGTGAAGAAGCCGGAGACCATCAACTACCGCACGCTCAAGCCCGAAAAGGACGGACTCTTCTGCGAGAAGATCTTCGGTCCTACCCGGGACTGGGAGTGCTACTGCGGTAAGTACAAGCGTGTCCGCTTCAAGGGCATCATCTGCGAGCGCTGCGGCGTCGAGGTAACTCGCGCCAAGGTGCGTCGTGAGCGGATGGGCCACATTGAGCTGGCCGCCCCTGTCACGCACATCTGGTACTTCAAGGGCGTTCCTTCGCGCCTCGGGTACCTGCTCGACCTCGCGCCGAAGGACCTCGAAAAGGTCATCTACTTCGCCGCGTACATGATCACATTCGTGGACGAGGAGCGCCGGACGCGCGACCTGCCCTCGCTGGAGGCACATGTCTCCGTCGAGCGTCAGCAGGTCGAGAACCGTCGCGACTCGGACCTCGAAGCCCGCGCCAAGAAGCTCGAGACCGACCTGGCCGAGCTTGAGGCCGAGGGCGCCAAGGCCGACGTACGCCGCAAGGTGCGCGAAGGTGCCGAGCGTGAGATGAAGCAGCTGCGTGACCGTGCGCAGCGCGAGATCGACCGTCTCGACGAGGTGTGGAGCCGCTTCAAGAGCCTCAAGGTCCAGGACCTTGAGGGCGACGAGCTGCTCTACCGCGAGCTGCGTGACCGTTTCGGCACGTACTTCGACGGCTGCATGGGCGCCGCGGCGCTGCAGAAGCGCCTGGAGACCTTCGACCTCGCAGAGGAGGCCGAGCGCCTCCGCGAGATCATCCGCAGTGGCAAGGGCCAGAAGAAGACCCGTGCGCTCAAGCGCCTCAAGGTCGTCTCCGCGTTCCTGCAGACCAGTAACAAGCCCAAGGGCATGGTGCTGGACTGCGTGCCGGTCATCCCGCCGGACCTGCGTCCGATGGTGCAGCTGGACGGTGGCCGCTTCGCGACCTCCGACCTGAACGACCTGTACCGCCGCGTGATCAACCGCAACAACCGCCTCAAGCGTCTCCTTGATCTCGGTGCTCCCGAGATCATCGTGAACAACGAGAAGCGGATGCTGCAGGAGGCCGTCGACGCACTGTTCGACAACGGTCGCCGCGGTCGCCCGGTCACCGGTCCCGGTAACCGCCCGCTGAAGTCCCTGAGCGACATGCTCAAGGGCAAGCAGGGTCGATTCCGTCAGAACCTTCTCGGCAAGCGTGTGGACTACTCCGCGCGTTCCGTGATCGTCGTCGGCCCGCAGCTGAAGCTGCACCAGTGCGGCCTGCCCAAGGCCATGGCGCTGGAGCTCTTCAAGCCGTTCGTGATGAAGCGCCTGGTGGACCTGAACCACGCGCAGAACATCAAGTCGGCGAAGCGCATGGTCGAGCGCGGCCGCACGGTCGTCTACGACGTACTCGAAGAGGTCATCGCCGAGCACCCGGTTCTGCTGAACCGTGCGCCGACGCTGCACCGCCTCGGCATCCAGGCCTTCGAGCCCCAGCTGGTCGAGGGCAAGGCCATCCAGATCCACCCGCTCGTCTGCACCGCGTTCAACGCGGACTTCGACGGTGACCAGATGGCCGTGCACCTGCCGCTTTCGGCAGAGGCACAGGCCGAGGCCCGCATCCTGATGCTGTCCTCGAACAACATCCTGAAGCCGGCAGACGGTCGTCCCGTCACCATGCCGACCCAGGACATGGTGCTGGGCCTGTTCTTCCTCACGACCGACGAGGAAGAGCGCAAGGTCATCGGTGAGGGCCGTTCCTTCGGCTCATCGGCCGAGGCCACCATGGCGTTCGACAACCGTGAGCTCTCGCTCCAGGCGAAGGTCGACATCCGCTTCCCGGTGGGCACCATCCCGCCGCGCGGCTGGACCCCGCCGGTGCGCGAAGAGGGCGACCCGGAGTGGCAGCAGGGCGACACCTTCCGGCTGCGTACGACCCTGGGCCGCGCGCTCTTCAACGAGCTGCTGCCCGAGGACTACCCGTTCGTCGACTACTCGGTGGGCAAGAAGCAGCTCTCCGAGATCGTCAACGACCTGGCCGAGCGCTACCCCAAGGTCATCGTGGCGGCAACGCTCGACAACCTGAAGGCGGCCGGCTTCCACTGGGCGACCCGTTCCGGCGTCACCGTCGCTGTTTCGGACATCGTCGTCCCGGAGGCCAAGAAGGCCATCGTCAAGGGCTACGAGGCCCAGGACGAGAAGGTCCAGAAGCAGTACGAGCGCGGTCTCATCACCAAGGAAGAGCGCACTCAGGAGCTCATCGCGATCTGGACCAAGGCAACCAACGAGGTTGCCGAGGCGATGAACGCGAACTTCCCTAAGACGAACCCCATCTTCATGATGGTTGACTCGGGTGCCCGAGGAAACATGATGCAGATGCGTCAGATCGCCGGTATGCGTGGTCTGGTGTCGAACGCCAAGAACGAGACGATTCCTCGTCCCATCAAGGCGTCGTTCCGTGAGGGTCTGTCCGTGCTGGAGTACTTCATCTCCACCCACGGTGCCCGTAAGGGTCTGGCCGACACCGCCCTGCGTACCGCCGACTCGGGTTACCTGACCCGTCGTCTGGTGGACGTCTCGCAGGACGTGATCATCCGCGAAGAGGACTGTGGCACCGACCGCGGCCTCAAGCTGAAGATCGCGGAGAAGGGTGCCGACGGCATCCTCCGCAAGACCGACGACGTCGAGACGAGCGTGTACGCACGCATGCTCGCCGAGGACGTCGTCATCGACGGCAAGGTCATCGCGCCTGCCAATGTCGACCTCGGTGACGTGCTCATCGACCAGCTGATCCTGCACGGCGTGGAGGAGGTCAAGACCCGCTCGGTCCTGACCTGCGAGTCCACGGTCGGTACCTGTGCGTTCTGCTACGGCCGTTCGCTGGCCACCGGCAAGCTGGTCGACATCGGTGAGGCGGTCGGTATCATCGCCGCCCAGTCCATCGGTGAGCCCGGTACCCAGCTGACGATGCGTACCTTCCACACCGGTGGTGTGGCGGGTGACGACATCACGCAGGGTCTGCCCCGAGTCGTCGAGCTCTTCGAGGCTCGTACGCCCAAGGGTGTCGCCCCGATCTCGGAGGCGGTCGGCCGCATCCGTATCGAGGAGACCGAGAAGACGAAGAAGCTCGTCGTCGTCCCGGACGACGGCAGCGAAGAGACGCCGTTCCCGATCTCCAAGCGTGCTCGTCTGCTCGTGGGCGAGGGCGACGCGGTCGAGGTGGGCCAGAAGCTCACCGTCGGTGCGACCAACCCGCACGACGTCCTGCGGATCCTCGGTCAGCGCGCGGTCCAGATCCACCTGGTCGGCGAAGTCCAGAAGGTCTACAACAGCCAGGGCGTGTCGATCCACGACAAGCACATCGAGATCATCATCCGGCAGATGCTGCGCCGCGTGACGATCATCGAGTCGGGCGACGCCGAGCTGCTTCCGGGCGAGCTCGTCGAGCGCGGTCGCTTCGAGGGCGAGAACCGTCGTGTGGTCACGGAAGGCGGCCACCCGGCCTCCGGCCGTCCGCAGCTGATGGGTATCACCAAGGCCTCGCTGGCGACCGAGTCGTGGCTGTCGGCGGCGTCCTTCCAGGAGACGACCAGGGTTCTGACCGACGCGGCGATCAACGCCAAGTCGGACTCCCTGATCGGCCTCAAGGAGAACGTCATCATCGGCAAGCTCATCCCGGCCGGTACGGGCCTCGCCCGCTACCGCAACATCCGGGTCGAGCCGACCGAGGAAGCCAAGGCAGCGATGTACTCGGCCGTCGGTTACGACGACATCGACTACTCGCCCTTCGGCACCGGCTCCGGCCAGGCGGTTCCGCTGGAGGACTACGACTACGGTCCGTACAACCAGTAGGACCTGGTAGTACGAGCAGTACGAGCAGTACGAGTACGAGCAGTACGTCCGCAGGGCGGTCATCCTTCACGGGGTGGCCGCCCTGCGGCGTTTCCGCGCCCTGGCGCGGCCTATCGGGTGGAGAGCTGCCAGAGGGACAGCAGGACGCCGACGCCGCCGGTCACTACGGCCACGCTGGGCAGGGGCCAACGGGCCCGCTCCAGGGTGTCGAGCCGTGACTCGTGGTCTGCGAGCTGCCGGTCGCTCTGGTCGGTGCGCTGTACCAGGAGGGCCAGCGAGCCGTCGACCCGGGCGAACCCGACCTCGACGGTGCCCCGCAGGCGCTCCAGCTCCAGAGCTACGGCTGCCGGTTCACTCTGCCGGGTCGCGGTCATTCGCGCCCCCGGTGTTCCGGGAGGAGGGCGAGGAGCTCGCGGTCGCCCGCGACGCCGGTGCGCAGCGCCGGAGGGAGCAGGCGCTGGACGGAGCCGAGCGCCATCACCCGGCTCAGGGCGCCCGCGGCGGCGACTGCGCCGGCCGCCCAGGGCAGGCTTTCGCCGAGGCCGGACGCCTCCACGATCGCGGGGAGTGCTACGGCGAGGGCGACGGCGCTCTGGAGAAGGGTGCGGAGGGCCCGCCGGTTGGCTTCCGACATGGGGTGCTGCCTTTCTGGAGGGTGGGGGGAGGCCGGGGGGTCATCGGGTATGCGGGACCTTCAGCGCGGCCCAGGAGGCGGGGCCTGGCGCGCCGTCCGCGTCCGTGCCCCGGTAGCCGAGCTTGCGCTGCCAGGCGGCGTACGAGCGCCGGTCCGCCTCGCCCCACACGGGACCGGGGCCGACGGTGTAGTGCCCGCAGCCCTCGGCGACCAGACGTTTGCCGACCGCGGTGCACAGCGGGCTGCGCCGGCCCGGCCTGAAGTAGCCGGCGCCGGGGAAGGGCGCCCGCGTGGGTGCCGGGTCGGGTGCCGGGTCGGGGCGGCCGGGGGAGCCGAGACGGGCTGCGATGCGCGAGCGCATGGCGTTCATCGAGAAGGACGGGTCGATCTTGCGGCGGGTCCACTCCTTGTGGCCGATCACGCCGGCCGCGGACCAGCCGTGCGCCCGGCAGAGTGCGGCCGACAGCCGCTCGACGGCGTCGAGCTGCGCGGCGGGGTAGGGGTCGCGGCCGTTGCCGAGGTTCTCGATCTCGAAGCCGTAGAAACGGGCGTTGCCGTCCACGGCGTCCGGCCCGGTGGTGGGGAGCGCGGTCTCGGCGCGTACTGCTTCGAGGACCGCGGCCGAGCCGTTACCCGCGTGGTTCGTGCGGCCGTATCCGACCAGGTTGACCGTGCCGTCCTTGGTGATGACGCCGACGCACAGCGGGCCCGGCAGCTCGGTGGTGCCGCGGTGGCAGAAGCCGACGCTGGAGGAGCCGGCGGTGTGGTGGAGCATGACGCCGTGCACGGGGCCCCAGGCCCCCTTGTGGTTGCGGTTGTGGGCGCGCCAACCGGCGTGCTGGGTGCTGCGGACGCCTTCGGCGCGCAGGGCGCGCACGAAGGCATCGGCGGACAGCGGGGCTGCCATGGAGATACCTCCTGGTGATGCTGGCTTGGTGCTGGGCAACGGAAACGGCCCCGGCCCGCCGCGGGGGGATGCGGCGGGCCGGGGCCGGGGGAGGGTGGCTCAGGGCGTCACATGATCGGGTCGACGCGGATGTAGCGGGTGTCGAAGTTGCCGGTGTTGGTGGCCGCGCCCGACCGGTAGGCGGGCGTGGCGGTGTGCGAGGTGCCGACGGTCAGACCGGAGACCAGGAACTGGGTGGAGACGGACGCCCGGTTGGGGGAGTTCACGAGCGCGGCACGGTTGTCGTCGGCGCTGAGCACCACGGCGTCCGCGGCGTTGCGGATGTTCGCCGACATGTAGGAGCCGACGCCCGTGGCCGAACTGAACATGTAGCAGCCGACCGTGACGATGACCTGGCCCGAGGCGGGCACGGTGAACGAGGCCCTCATCGGGTCTCCCCCGGCGTTGGTCAGGGTCTCGGCGTAGGTGACGGACTTGGTGTCGCCGCCGTCCAGGTTGACCCGGAAGACCGGTACCGCGCCCACCGGCACCCAGGCGGAGCCGGTGTAGTTCATCAGCCGTCCGGGCGAGGCGATCCACGCCACCGTGCCCGCGACGGGCGTGGGGAGCTTGGCGTCCCGCTCGGCCGTGGTGCCGAAGAGCAGGAGCGTACGTCCGTCCAGCGACTGGGCGAGTGACTGGAGGTGCGCGGGAAGGTCGGCGGGATCACTCGGCTGCGGGTAGGGCAGGTTGCTGAGAGGCGTGTACTGAGTGGTCATGCGAGGCCCTCCTCCTTGGTCGGTACGGGGATGACGGGGACACCGGTCTCGATCGGCGGAGCCTCGGGAACCGGGGCCTGAGGGTGCAGTTCGAGAGATACGGAGACGGGCTGGCCCGGGTCGGTCGGCTCCACCACGGGAACGCCCAGGTGAGTGGCGAGCGCCGCGGCCACTGAGGAGGCGAGCCGCAGCAGCTGCTGATCGTCGAGGGTCACCGCTGTGCTCTCGGGTGTGGATTCCGGTGGGGTCTCAGACATCGGTGTCCTCCTTCACCTGTCGCCAGGTCCGGCCGCCGGTGGCAAGAGCGTCGAGGGTCGGGTACGCCGCAGCGACGGCGGCGTAGGCGGGCCCGGCGGGAACGGGCGTGTGGTCGGCGTGCGTGTCGGGGGTCAGGTCCTCGTCGACGGGGACGCCGTTGGACTTCGTGCCGCGCAGGGTCAGCGTCTGCTGCATGGTCCCGGCAGCGGTCGACGCGGTCTTGATGCCAACCACCCAGGCCAGGGTGTCCAGCTCGGCGCCGCTGGAGTCCAGCAGCCGGATCACGTCTCCCAACTGGATGCGTGGGTCGTACAGCACCTCGACCTCACCGATGACCGGGACCGGGTACTGTCCGGCCGCGCGCATCGCGTCGGCGAGACTCCATGCCGCCCGGTACTCCTGCACCCAGTCGCTCGACTCGCCGAAGAACTCCTGCCGGCCGTAGAACCTCTCACTGGCGCTGCCGGGCGCCCAGGAGGTCGCCCGGCGCTCGATGGGCTCCGCCGACGGCTTGAGGGTCTGTATGTAGACGGACGGCTTGCCGTTCTCCAGCACGGTGTAGAGCCGCTGGGAGGTGCGGTTGGTGAACCGCAGGACCAGATGCCCCTCCTCACGGCGGGCCAGTACGTCCACCGCGCCCTTGACGGCGTCCGCGCCGGCCGCGTTGGCCGCTGCGAACCGCACGGAGAATCCGAGGGCGACGCTCTCGTCGTCGTCGACATTGGGCGGTCCGATGTCGAACTCTTCCTCGGCGAGCAGGTACTCGACCGTCACCGAGCTGTTGCCGGGGATCTCACGGACCGCCGTATCGGTGTAGACGGTTCCGCTGACCACGCCGATCGATGTCCAGTCCTTGTACGGCTGCACGCAGTAGTTGCGGCAGGCGTCGATCTCCTCGGTGACGGTGAGCGACGCGATGTCCCGTACTGACGTCAGAGTGAGGTCGGGGCTCGTCGGCACCTTGGCGAACCGCGTGTAGTTGCGCCAGCGGAAGATGCCCCGCTCGTCGAATTCGGCCGTGGACATGGTGGCCTTGGCGATCTGGGTGAGTGACTCCCACTGCGACCCGGAGATGCGGGGGATCGAGTAGAGCGGCAGGATCGCCTCGTCGAGTACGGCCCCCTTGGACCATGTGCCGTTCTGGGTGAACTCGTCCTTGGTCGGCGCGGCGGCCAGGCCGCTGGAGAGCTGGACCCCCTCGGTGGCCATGGTCGTGATGAGCCGCAGCTGGTACAGCTCCGAAACCGGCTGGCCGGCGGACGGGTCGACGAAGGTGGCCGGGTTGCAGGGGTAGTACGTCCCGTCGGGCCCGGTGATCCGGGGCTGCACGGTGGGCATGGAGACCGACCCGGCCCCCGTCGTGTCGAACATTCCGCCGATGTGCCACACACCGGGCTGCGCCTTCAGCTGCGGCAGGCCCCACGTGAAGTTCCACCCCCCGTTGTTCCGGGTGCCGGAGTGCATGGTGATCTCCCCCTTGGAGAAATCCACGGACATCCGCAGCCGTCCCGTCTCGACCCCCTCGCGGTTGAGATCCAGCTCCAGGGCGACGGAGCCGCCGATACCGACCGCGCTGTTGACCCACGCCTCGGCGAAGAGCCTGCTCCCCGGTACGGTCACCCGGCTGCGGGGGAACCAGGAGGCGGTCATCCCGCCTGTATCGGGCGCCGCCGCGTGCGGTACGAGCGCCATCTCGTGCGGAGCGCCCTGCCTGGTCCAGCTGTAGTGCCGGGGGTCGGGGACGATCTCCGGCTGCCCGTACGGGGCGGCGAAGCCGCCGTGCAGCGACGCGTACACCAGGGTGAGCGGCTTGTTCGCGTCGAAGTCCGGGTAGCGCACCGGCGGGGACGTGAGGACCCCGGACTGGCGCAGCAGCTCGTCGACGCACCAGGTGGCGGTGGCGATGGGGCGGCGCCAGTAGAACCCCGCGTACGGCTTGGGGAGTTCGGCCGGACCGTGCAGCCGCTCGGCCCCGTCCAGCGCGGTGAGGACCACCGTGTCGGTGCCGGAGGCGGCGGAGCGGTTGCGCAGGGTGCCCCGGAAGGCCGGCAGGATACCGGCGTCTGTTCCGTACGCGTGGACCACGGACTGGCCGGGACGGGCGACATCGCCGGTGTGGCGCCGGGCCCAGGGCGAGTAGAGCTCGGGCGCCGAGGCTCCGTCCTTGCCCGAGATCTGGAGCTGCAGTTGCGCCGAGGAACTGCCGGAGAAGGCACGCATCGCGTCCGGCAGATCGGTGCTGTAGCTGCGCTCCAGCTGCCAGGACTGGACCTGCTCGGTCACGTCCTTGCCGCCGAGACGGGTGCTGTGCGCCGTGATTCTCGATCCGGCGTCGAGGGCGTCGGTCAGTTGTGGATCAGACGCTCGCATCGGTCACCTCCGTCAGATCGATCGAGATGTTGCGGTACGGGAGTGGACGGCCCGGGGAGTCGGTGTACGCCGTGACCGCCATCGCCGGGCAGCCGTCGCCGGCGAGCTGCGGCACCGAGGTGTCGAGATGCTGCAGCTTGGCGGGGCCGAGCCGGGCGGAGAACGCGGTGGCCGCGGCGCCGAAGGACACCGTGGCCGAGACATGCCTGGCAAGGGCCGGCACGGTTGCCGGGCTCCAGGTCGCGGACGAGCCCAGCGACGCACCCGCGGCGTCGAAGAAGGCGAAGGAGCAGTTCTGCGCGCGAGCGCGGACCGCCGCGGGCAGCACGAGGCCGACAAGGCCCGAGCCGGGCAGCGGATGGCCCTTCTGGCCCGCGAACACAAAGGTGAGCGAGCCCGCGGTGTTCACCGGCAGGGCCGCCACGACGTACCCCTCGGCGTCCGTCGACAGCGTGCAGCCGGTCGCCGTCCACTGGGTCGGCGTGCCTCGGCCCGCCGCCTGGTCGGCCGGGAGCAGGTTGACCGGAGCGGTGGGCACATGGGCGTCGTTGATGGTGAGCACGGCCCCGTCGAGTGCGTACGTACCGACTTCGCCCGCGACCCCCGACGGGGTGACGAGCGCCGCTCCGGCCGGGACGGTCGCGCTGAGGGTGTGGCTCGCGACGGCCGCCGACGACAGGTAGGTGCCGGCGGCGTCCCGCCAGTGCAGACGGGTCGCGCACGGGCCGGACCGCCAGGACTTGGGCAGCGTGAACCGCACCGACATTCCCGGCGCCACCGGGAATCCGGCGCCCGGCCGGCGGTGCCAGTTGAGCTGCGCGGTCGTCGAGTTGGCTGTCCAGGTGTACGTGCCGGGCGCCGTGCCGGGCGCCGCGCCGGGCGCCGTGGACAGCTGGAGCTTGCCGTCGGCGCTGTTGGAGAGGTACCAGTGCGCGGCGGCGGTGCCGCCGGGGCAGCGGCCCTCGGCCTGGAGCGGGTCGAGCAGGTTGCGTGCCACCGGGTCGATGACCACGATCGGGCCGGGTCCGTCGATGCGCCGGGCGAGGCGGTCGAGGTGGGCCGCGTCGTCCTCGGTGAGCCGGTCGAAGGTGAACTTCGTCTTGCGGGCGGTGCGTTGCGGGGCGAGCGTGGTGACCTGCCCGCCGAGCGAGGTGAACTGGGTGACGCCGAGTTCGGCGCCGCGTTCGAAGGCGGTGGCCGCCTGGCTGATCTCCCGCAGTCGTCCGGGCAGGCCGATCCAAAGATTGCGTGTCATGTGCCGTGCCTCCTTCTTGTTTCCTTATTCGCTCTTCGCTACCTGCGGGCCAGTTGCCGGTGTCCGGAGAGCACGGCGCGGGCGATGGTCTGGCCGTCCACCTGCACATGGACGGGCCGCTCGGCGAGCCGCTCGACGGCGGCGGTGAGCCGGGCCATCTGGGCGCGGTTGCCGGCGCCGGAGCCGAGCATCCGCTCCAGCCTGCTGAGCGGGATCACGGCCTCGGACTCGCCGGCCTCGCCGAGGACGGCGAGGGTGCCGCCGTTGCGGGGCTGGACGACGCCGCCCTTGGCCAGGTGCGGGATGGGGATCTTCGGGAGGCTGATGGAGAAGCTCTTGCCGCCGAAGACGGGGACCCAGCCGGGGATGGAGACCTTGAAGCCGTTGAGCGCGCCGATGATGGTGTTGACGGCGGTGGCGAAGGCGCGGAAGGGCGCGAGCAACACGTTGCCGATTCCCTTGAGGATCGGACCCATCACCCCTATCGCGGTGGAGACCGCGCTCGACGCCGCCTTCATCCCCGACTTGAAGCCCCTGCTGACCACCGCGACGATCTTGTCGACGTTCACGAACTTGGCGATGAGCGGTGCGAGCAGGGCCATGATCAGGCCGAACGGGCTGGCCATCATGGCGAGGTTGAGGCCCTTCTGCGCGAGGCCCGCTCCCTTGAGGCCCTTGGCGAGGCCGCCGCCCATGGACTTGCCGGTCTTGTCGGCGTTCTTGCCGGCCTTGCCGACGGACTTCTCGACGGCGTCGGCCTGGCCCTTTACACCACGCAGGGCGGTCTTGGCCTTGTCGGCGGAGCTTTTGAGCTTGTCGAGGGAGGTCTTGAACTTGTCCGAGGCACTCTTCGACTTGCCGAGGGCACCATCGGTCTGCCCGAGGGAGGTCTTGAACTTGCCGATGCCGCTTGCGTTCTTCGTGACCGAGGACTGGAGCTTGCCCAGCGAGCCCTGGAGCCTGTCGGTGGTGGTTTTGGATTTGCCGAGCGGCCCGTCCATCTGGCTGACGGATCCGCGCAGCTTCCCCACCGCGGTGCCGAGCCTGGTGGCGCCACTGCCCATGTTCTTGAAGGCGGTGGTGCCCTGATTGGTGCTCGTCCGCATCTTCGAGACGGATCCGCTGCTCTGCGAGAGGGACTGGGTGAATCTCTGGGTGGCGGAGGTCGCAGTCCTGAGACTGGTGGCCAATGACATTTAGTTCACCTTTTCCTGCATCAGCCGATACTCGAACCGAGGTTCGCCATTTCACTTCGGGTGCTGCGCATCTCTCTCGAAAGACCGGTCAGGCTCTTCCGAGAATCGCGGGCCGCTTCCACTATGTTCTTCCGGTCGACTACGGCCTGCTTCTTGGCACGGTCGAGACTGTCCAGCTTCGCCTGTATTTCGCTGATCCTGTTGATCTCGCGGACTTTCTTTCGCACCACCCCTTCGGCTTTTTCGACGCCTGTGATCAGTCGTCCGACCTCGGTCCTGAGGCGGAACACATCAGTTTTATTGCCAGATTTGTGCGCCTCTCTCGCCTCGGCTTTCTTATCGGCTATCCCCTCCTTCAGTCTGCCGATCCTGTCCAGTTCGCTCTGTATCTTTGCGGCTCTCTTGTCGATCTTGCTGTCCTGGCGATCGAGCCGCTCCTCCAGCCGCTTCTTCTGGTCCACCCAGGGGAAAGTAATCCACTGCTTCCCTCCGATGGTGATGCCCTTTTCGTCCACTTTGGCCAGGGTGAAATCTGCCTTAACCAGCGTGAGCCCGAGCGCTATGGCGGTCATATCGAACTTGAGACCTGTGAAACTGTTGCTCAAGGCGGTAACGTCGATCTTGAGGAGGGCTACGCTGTGGCTGATGTCGCGATAGACCTCTTTGTAGTGCAGCGATTCCTTGGGGTCGATCCAGGACGGCTGCCACTGGGGGTCGTTGCCGCCCGGTGCGGGTGGAGACATAAGTCCTCTCCTTTGTCATTGTTGACAGGGTGAAACTGTTTGGGGGAACTCGTGATCATTGGCCCATGGATCGCCTGGACCATGGCGCTCGGGCCCGCTGTGGCGGTAGCTCCGTTCGCTGCATTTACGCTGTATGTGTACCTGCGCCTGAAGATCAAAGGCGTACAGGTCGAAGCGGAGTGCGAGACCTACCGTTTGGTGGGGGACAAGCATTGTCTTAAGTACCGGTACGCGGACCAGGCCGAGCGGGAGCGCGTACGAATCGTAAATCTGTCATTCCCCGTGCCGCGTGCGAAAAAGGGGCGGCCACTGGAAGTGGTGTACGACCCTGCGAGGCCGGCCAGATCCCGGTCTCGGCACGAACTGAACCGTTGGATTCCCTGGGCAGGGGTAACCGTCGGCACCTACCTGTTCGTGCAGCTGGTGCTCGGGATTATTGGGGGCGCGTTCCTGTACGTCGGAATGTTCGACAGATGACTGTCCGGCGGGGCTTCAGGCGAAGAACTGACTGAGCTCCGCAACGCCGGGCCGCCGCGGCGGCCCGGCGTCTTCCGGTGCCGTCCCGGTCGCTTCCGATTCGTCCGCGGAATCACCCGAAGGCCGCGCCACCGGCACCGGATACTCCAGCGGCTCCGCTTCCTCGTCCTGGTTGACCGTCGCGAACATCCAGTTGGATTCGGCGAGTTGGTCGACCGTGGTGGCCAGCAGATAGTCGGTCACCGACCACTCCGCCGACTCGCCGTGCAGGTCGCGGACGACGGCGCTGTCGCGTGGCATGTGCTTGACGAGCACCGCGAGTCGGCGGGAGGAGAGCCGGCCGCGGTGCCAGTCGAGCAGGTCCACGCCGTAATGGCGCAGCAGGTCAGCCTCAAGGGCCTCGGCGTGTTCGTCGACGAACTCGCCGAGGCTCAGCTTTCCCCCAGGCCCAGCCCCGTCTCCTTGCCGTATGCCTCAAGGATCGCGGCGATGTCCTGCATCGTGACGTCGAGCCGGTCGAAGCGGGTGAACTGCTGCTCGCCGAGGAGGAGCCGGAGCAGGCCGTCCACGTCGTTGTCGTCGAGCTCGCGCAGCTTGCGGGCGGTGGAGCGGGACAGCTCGGTGGGCAGTTCGAAAGTGGTGTCGTCGAGCTCGAACGACCAGGCGCGGCCGAGCGCTTCGAGGCGCTGGGCGCGCGCCGCGTTGACGTTGAAGGTGGACATCTCAGTTCTCCTTGCAGCGGATTGGTGCGTCGGTGGTGGGTCCGGTGGTCCGGCGCGCGGCAGAACGCGCCGCGCGCCGGACCACCGGGGGAGGGACAGGGAGTTACGCGGACGCGTACGACTTGTCCTTCATGAGCCACGTCGCCAGGTTGGAGCTGCCTTCCGCGGCGAGCGCCGTGAAGGTCACGCCGAGCTTCAGCGCCCCCGTGCGGGTCAGCGCGATCTCCTCGGTCTCGGTGACCTGACCGCGCGGAATGATGAAGCGGTACGTGACATCCGCGCCGTCGCTGAACTCGATGCCCAACTGGCGCTCGTCCCGCTGCGGCTCGGCGGCCAGCTTGTACTCGAAGGTGTCCACGGCGCCGGTCGCGACCACCGGGGTCACCGCGCTGCCGCCCATGAAGAACGGCAGGGTGTCCTTGTTGAACTGGAGCAGCTGGAACTTCACCGTCAGGTCGCGGTCGGAGTAGATGAACCGCGCCGGGCTCACCGACTGCCAGGTGTCGACCGGGTCGATCTTGTCCTTCTTGTTGAACTTGATCCCGTCGGTGGTGGTGTAGCCCAGCTCGGTCCAGCCCGCCGGCCACGCGTCGGCGGTGTGCTTGGGGGCGGCCGGGGGAGTGGCGCCGGCCGACGCGACCAGGATGCGGCCGGTGCCTGCGACGCGGATCTGGCTGCCGTTGTTGTTCGCCATGAGTGCTCCTTGGTGGTGAGTGGTGTGTGGTGAGTGAGGCGCGCTGGGTACGACAAAGCCCCGCCGCGCATGCGGCAGGGCCGGTTCTGGGGTGCGTGAGGTGCGCGGCTACGCGGGACGGACGGAAATCCGGAACGTGGAGACATAGCGGCTGGCTTGGGGCCGGACGAAGTCGGGCAGCCAACGCGGCCCGTCCGCCTCGGTGATGTCGGTGAGCGTCGTGGTGCCGCGGACTGTGCCGGTGGCGGCCAGTAGCGCCGCCCTCGCCGTGTTGGCGAGCGTGTGCGCCGTGGTCTTGTCCGGGCCGTAGACCTCCAGCTCGACCAGTGGCTGATCGAGGTGCAGATCGTCGATCCAGGCCCCGCCGACGCGGGAGACGAGAACGGCCTTGGCCGTGCCGTCGAAACCGGCCGGCGGTGACTCGTCCACGATCACGCCCGCCAGTTCCGAGCGGTCGGCGAGGAGGTCCACAACGAGAGCCTGCACATCGGGGAAGACGCTCGGGGGAGAGGGCATGACAGGGGCACTCCTTTCGTAGGGGGCGCAGAAGGGGCTGACGTGCAGCGGCGGAGCTGCACCCCGGAGGGAGGGGGCACAGCTCCGCCGCTGCACTTATTGTGATCCATCTCGTGCGTGCGCGCAACTAACTAGATGGAGATCGATGTGCTCCGCACTTTCAGTGGTCGCTGCGCTACGCTGCGATCAATAGAACGTACATACGAGAGAGTGCGATGTGATGCGCGAAGTGCCGTACGGGGCGTGAGGAGCGGTGGGCGTGAAGTTCAGCACGACGACAGGGCGGACAGCGGGCGGTGAGCGCCTGTGGTGATCAGTGGGCATGAGCGACTGACCGATGTGGTGGCGGCTGCTGTGGAGGTGGCCGCCGAGGCCGCGGAGGCCGGGACGTACACCGCGGACGTGGGCCGGACCCTCACCGATGTGGTCGGCAAGGTCGGCGCCCGCATCGCACTCGACGCGGAGGTGCGCGGCTTCACCAGTGGCTGGCAGGAGGCCATGTCACTGGCGGCGCCCAAGGCGTCGCCCGAGGCCCAGGTCCTGCGGATGCCCGGCTCCCCGGACCGCGCGGAGAGCCCCTGACGGGGCTCGTCCCGCCCCGTCCGGAGCGCTTTCCAACGGCCCGCGGACACAGCGAAGGCGCCGGGCCGGCCACCCTTGGAGGGGGTGGCCGGCCCGGCGCCTTTCTCGTACCTGCGACTTCAGTTCCGCGGTGTACGCGGCCTGCGGCGCGCAGCCCGTTCCGCGGCGAACACGTCCGCCAGCCGGAAGAGCTGGGCGCGCCCGCGGTGCCCGGCGGGCGCCAGGTGTCCGAGCTGCACCCACTTGCGGATGGTGGCCGGCGCGACGTCCGCCTCCTGGGCCGCGAGCGTGCCGGTGACGAGCGCGGCCCGTGACGGGGCCGACGGCTGCTGACGGGCGTTCATCGCGCCCCGCCAGGTGCGTCGTCCGGGGAGTTGTCCGGTACGTCGCCCGACATCCGCGCGATGATCTCCCGCGCGTCGGCGCCCGCCGTCCGCGCCAGCTCCGGCCACGCGCCCTCCGTCCAGATGTGCCGAAACGCCGGATCGGTCGGGCAGTCGCACTGCGGATCCGTGCACCGGCAGGCCGGGTTGACGCACAGGACGGCCCGGCGCTCGGGGAAGGCGCGCATCGACACCGAGTCGCACCACGGGCAGCGCCCGCGCACCCGCACCATCGACTCGGCCTCGCCCAGGGCCCTGGCGCAGCGCCTGGCCATGCGACGCATCTCGTCCCGTACGTGCCCGGCCAGGACCGGGTCGCCCGCTACTCGCTCGCGCAGCGACATGAGGCGCAGCAGCCGCTGCGGCACGGCGGCGCGGCTCGGCCTTCCCAGGCCGAGCCGGTCGTGGACAGCCTCGTCCAACTCGACCACGCCGTCCGTGATGTCACGGATGGCATCGGATATGTGCAGCCGCACCGGCGCGGCCGAGTGGCCGGGTACGGCCAGCCCGTGCCGCTGCTCGTTCAGCAGCGCCTCGCGCTTCTCCTCCCGGGTGCGCGATGCGCGGGCGGACAGCTCCGCCGCTCCGGGCTGACGCGGTTCCCCGCTCAACGACCCTCGGCCAGGGGCGAGTTCGGTAAGAAGCTCGGGGAACTGGCGGATCAGCATCTCGGTCCACAGCGAGGCGGCGCGCGCCGCGCCACTGCCGTCGTCGGGGGTCGGATTCGTCTTCATGGAGTGCTCCGTATCTGCGTCCGGGTTCGGTTCCGCGCGGCTCCCGCCGGCCCCGCTCATCGGCGTCCCTCGACCGCGACCGGCCGCCCGTTGCGCCACAGCCGCCCGGCACTCACGCCGTCGAACCAACTGGTCGCGGGCGCCACGGACTCCTCGCACTGCCGCAGCACGGGGCAGCGGGCGCAGGCCCGCAGCGCGGGCTCGGCGTCCGCCACCCGTCGTGCGAAGACGACGGCGGGCGGCAGGCCCGAGCAGGCGGCAGACGCCCGCCAGCCGGAGAACTCCGGGACGTCGGGGGCCGGAACAGTGCGTAATGCGGGCATGGTGGTGCTCCCAAAGCGCGGCCGAAGCTGATCGCAACAATGTGTTGCGAGCTCGCACACTGGCACGTTGCGATCGGGCGCGCAATCATGATTCGGGGTGCGCGCGTGCGAAATCCTCACAATTGCTTGCTCGCAAGCGCGTAGTTCCGTGCGCGCAAGCGCGTTAGTCTGGGATCCGCTTCGGAGGGAGGCGTCCACCCGTGACCGCCAGCGAACTGGAACAGTTCACCGCCTGGATCGAAGACCTGATCCGCCGACGGGGATATGACATCGACAGCCCGCGCGGCGGCGGCAAGTCGCGTCTCGCCGACGAGGCGGGCGTGCACCGCGCGGCCATCACGCGACTGCTTCAGCGCCAGAGCATGCCGGACCTGGAGACCACCCGGCGGCTCGCCCAGGTGTTGCAGGTGTCGGTGCGCGAAATGCTGATCCGGTCCGGCCGGCTGTCCGAGGAGGACCTGCCGCTGCCCGACGTGCCGGACGGCCCGTCCCGTGACACCACCGCGCACCGGCTCACCCTGGAAGAGGCCGCGGAGGGCCTGGGCGTCCCGGCCGACCAATGGGACATGTTCATCAAGGTCGCGGGCCAGTTCCTGCCGGCGTCTGAGGCGGCCTGGTCCGAGCGGGCCGCGGCGGCGCGAGGCGCGTCGACGGCCGTGAAGGGTGCCCGGAAGGGCTGAGACCGGGCCCGTATGCTGGTCCGGGCCTGTCCCCCCACTCACGCAGGCTCAACGCCGTTCGGGGCCGTACCGGCTCAGCGGCGCTAGCAGCGGGTAGCACCGCCCCGATGTGCGCCGGCCTGATGTCACCGGCGGGATGGGCAGTGATGGGACGCGAAAGTGAGCCGGGTACGGCGAAGGGCAAAGAGCGCTCCCGCCCGCCGGGTGGCCCCCGCGAACGCGACAAGGGAGCGCCGACGTTCCGTGGCGCCCCGCATCCGCGCAATGCCGTCCGGGCTCCGCCCGAGCCGCCGGACGAGCTCCCGGACCTGCTCGCCACGCTCGGTGAGTACTTACGGGACCACCCTCCCGAGGACGTCGCGATCCTCCTTCGCGCGGAGCTGGAACAGCGCGAGTTCCGGGCGTACGCGAACGGCTGGCAGGACGCCGCCGACGAGTACGAGCCCGCCCTGGAGCAGGCCCGCCGCGCCACGCAGGCGCGCAGACTGCGCCTGGTCGGCCGCACCCCGGGCCAAGCCGCGCTCATCCCCTTCCCGCAGGACCCGCGAGGCCCGCAGGACCCGCGAGGCCCGCAGGACCATCGAGGCCGGCAGGACCCGACGCCGGTCCGTAAGGACGACGACGTAACGGCGGACACCGAACCCGTAGCCGTAGCGGCGCACGAAGAAGCGGACCACAAGACGCCCACCCCCGAGGCCACCCCCACGGAGCACCGCCCCGGCCTTGTGGTGAAGAATGGGAACTCCCGCGTCCCCACCATCCCGCGCCTCCCCGCGCACCGCCCCGTCCGCCGCGACCGCCCGTGAACCTGCCGAGGCGCCCGCCGGTGACCCGGCCGCGCGACCGCCCGTCACCCCACCGTGAACACCCCGTGAACCCGCCGCCACTGAAAGTGCTGGACGGAGCGGACGCATCGGTACAGATCCGGGCGTGGGCATTTGTTTTGACCGGAGTCGATGAGGTAGGTACGCTCAACCCTTGTGCCTGGGGTGTGCCTGGGCTCTGGGACGTGCCTATGTCCGTTCCAAGAGCCAGGGCGATTTCGCCGCAATCTGCAGCTTCTCTGTTCCGCGGGGTTGTTCGCAGTGTTCGACACACCCGACCGCGTGGGTCGGTGGTGTTCCAGGTTAGTTTCACAGTGATCGGCACACAGAAACCGGAGAAGTAGTGCCTACGATCCAGCAGCTGGTCCGCAAGGGCCGGCAGGACAAGGTCGAGAAGAACAAGACACCCGCGCTTGAGGGTTCGCCCCAGCGTCGTGGCGTCTGCACGCGAGTGTTCACGACCACCCCGAAGAAGCCGAACTCGGCCCTGCGTAAGGTCGCGCGTGTGCGTCTGACCAGTGGGATCGAAGTCACCGCTTACATCCCGGGTGAGGGACACAACCTGCAGGAGCACTCGATCGTGCTCGTGCGTGGCGGCCGTGTGAAGGACCTGCCGGGTGTTCGTTACAAGATCATCCGCGGCTCCCTTGACACCCAGGGTGTCAAGAACCGCAAGCAGGCCCGCAGCCGCTACGGCGCCAAGAAGGAGAAGTAAGAATGCCTCGTAAGGGCCCCGCCCCGAAGCGCCCGGTCATCATTGACCCGGTCTACAGCTCTCCTCTTGTCACCTCCCTCATCAACAAGATCCTGCTCAACGGCAAGCGTTCCACTGCCGAGCGGATCGTGTACGGCGCCATGGAAGGCCTCCGCGAGAAGACCGGTAACGACCCGGTCATCACGCTGAAGCGTGCCCTCGAGAACGTGAAGCCTTCTCTCGAGGTCAAGTCCCGCCGTGTCGGTGGCGCCACGTACCAGGTGCCGATCGAGGTCAAGCCCGGTCGTGCGGGCACTCTCGCGCTGCGTTGGGTCGTGGGTTACTCCCGCGCCCGCCGTGAGAAGACCATGACCGAGCGCCTCATGAACGAGCTGCTCGACGCCTCCAACGGTCTTGGCGCTGCTGTCAAGAAGCGCGAGGACACCCACAAGATGGCCGAGTCGAACAAGGCCTTCGCGCACTACCGCTGGTAGTCGCTTTCCCCATCGAGACCGAGAGAAGATTGAGCCTTATGGCCACCACTTCGCTTGACCTGGCCAAGGTCCGCAACATTGGGATCATGGCCCACATCGACGCGGGTAAGACGACCACCACCGAGCGGATCCTCTTCTACACCGGTGTGAGCTACAAGATCGGTGAAGTCCACGACGGCGCAGCCACGATGGACTGGATGGAGCAGGAGCAGGAGCGCGGCATCACGATTACGTCTGCCGCGACGACCTGTCACTGGCCGCTCGATGAGGTTGATCACACGATCAACATCATCGACACCCCGGGTCACGTCGACTTCACCGTCGAGGTGGAGCGTTCGCTCCGCGTCCTCGACGGTGCCGTCACCGTGTTCGACGGTGTGGCGGGCGTCGAGCCCCAGTCCGAGACTGTCTGGCGACAGGCGGACCGCTACGGCGTGCCGCGTATCTGCTTCATCAACAAGCTCGACCGTACGGGCGCCGAGTTCCACCGTTGTGTGGACATGATCTCCGACCGCCTCGGCGCGGTCCCGATCGTGATGCAGCTGCCCATCGGTGCCGAGATGGACTTCCAGGGCGTCGTCGACCTCGTGACGATGAAGGCCTTCGTGTGGTCCGCCGAGGCCGCCAAGGGCGAGGCGTACGACATCATCGACATCCCCGACACGCACGTCGAGGCTGCCGACGAATGGCGCGGCAAGCTCCTTGAGACCGTGTCCGAGCACGACGACGCGATGATGGAGCTGTACCTCGAGGGCCAGGAGCCCACCGTGGAGCAGCTGCACGCCGCGATCCGTCGTATCACCCTGGCTTCCAAGGGCGCCGCGGACTCCATCACGGTTTCCCCGGTGTTCTGCGGTACCGCGTTCAAGAACAAGGGCGTTCAGCCCCTGCTCGACGCGGTCGTGCGCTACCTGCCTTCTCCCCTTGACATCGACGCCATTGAGGGTCACGACGTCAAGGACCCCGAGAAGATCATTTCGCGTCAGCCGTCCGACGACGAGCCGTTCTCCGGTCTTGCGTTCAAGATCGCGAGCGACCCGCACCTCGGCAAGCTCACCTTCGTCCGGGTTTACTCGGGCCGCCTCGAGGCCGGCACTGCGGTGCTGAACTCGGTGAAGGGCAAGAAGGAGCGCATCGGGAAGATCTACCGCATGCACGCGAACAAGCGTGAGGAGATCCCCTCGGTGGGCGCCGGCGACATCGTCGCCGTCATGGGTCTGAAGCAGACCACCACGGGCGAGACGCTCTGTGACGAGAAGAAGCCGGTCATCCTGGAGTCCATGGACTTCCCGGCCCCGGTCATTCAGGTCGCCATCGAGCCGAAGTCCAAGGGTGACCAGGAGAAGCTGGGTGTAGCCATCCAGCGGCTCTCGGAGGAGGACCCCTCCTTCCAGGTCCACTCGGACGAGGAGACCGGCCAGACCATCATCGGTGGTATGGGCGAGCTCCACCTTGAGGTGCTCGTCGACCGCATGCGACGCGAGTTCCGCGTCGAGGCGAACGTCGGCAAGCCGCAGGTCGCCTACCGCGAGACCATTCGTAAGACCGTCGACCGCATCGACTATGTGCACAAGAAGCAGACTGGTGGAACAGGCCAGTTCGCGAAGGTGCAGATCTCGATGGAGCCCATCGAGGGTGGCGACGCGTCCTACGAGTTCATCAACAAGGTCACTGGTGGCCGCATCCCCAGGGAGTACATCCCCTCGGTGGACGCCGGTGCGCAGGAAGCCATGAAGTTCGGCATCCTGGCCGGTTACGAGATGGTCGGTGTTCGCATCACCCTTCTCGACGGTGGCTACCACGAGGTCGACTCTTCGGAGCTGGCCTTCAAGATCGCCGGTTCGCAGGCGTTCAAGGAGGGTGCCCGCAGGGCCTCTCCCGTGCTCCTGGAGCCGATGATGGCTGTCGAGGTCACTACGCCCGAGGACTACATGGGCGATGTGATCGGCGACCTCAACTCCCGCCGTGGCCAGATTCAGGCCATGGAGGAGCGCAGCGGCGCTCGCGTCGTGAAGGGCCTCGTGCCCCTCTCGGAGATGTTCGGCTACGTCGGAGACCTCCGCAGCAAGACGTCGGGTCGCGCAAGCTACTCGATGCAGTTCGACTCCTACGCCGAGGTTCCGCGGAACGTCGCCGAGGAGATTATTGCGAAGGCCAAGGGCGAGTAGCTCCCCCGAGTGCCCGCTTTAGGCTTGACACCGACCGCCGGGATTTTCCCGCATTTGCCGTGTGGGAGACCCCCCGGCGGTCGGCATCCCAGCAAAATCACCTGGCGCCGATGAAGCAAGGCGTACAGAACCACTCCGCAGGAGGATCCAGTGGCGAAGGCAAAGTTCGAGCGGACTAAGCCGCACGTCAACATCGGCACCATCGGTCACATCGACCACGGTAAGACGACCCTTACGGCCGCCATTACCAAGGTGCTGCATGACGCGTTCCCGACTCTGAACGAGGCCTCGGCCTTCGATCAGATCGACAAGGCACCCGAAGAGCGTCAGCGCGGTATCACGATTTCGATCGCGCACGTGGAGTACCAGACGGAGTCGCGTCACTACGCGCACGTCGACTGCCCCGGTCACGCTGACTACATCAAGAACATGATCACGGGTGCGGCGCAGATGGACGGCGCCATTCTCGTCGTCGCCGCGACCGACGGCCCGATGCCGCAGACCAAGGAGCACGTGCTCCTGGCCCGCCAGGTCGGCGTTCCGTACATCGTCGTCGCGCTGAACAAGGCCGACATGGTGGACGACGAGGAGATCCTGGAGCTCGTCGAGCTCGAGGTTCGTGAGCTCCTCTCCGAGTACGAGTTCCCGGGCGACGACCTTCCGGTCGTCAAGGTCTCGGCGCTCAAGGCGCTTGAGGGCGACAAGGTCTGGGGCCAGACCGTTCTCGACCTCATGAAGGCCGTCGACGAGTCGATCCCGCAGCCCGAGCGCGACGTCGACAAGCCGTTCCTGATGCCGATCGAGGACGTCTTCACGATCACGGGTCGTGGCACGGTCGTCACCGGTCGTATCGAGCGTGGCATCCTCAAGGTCAACGAGACTGTTGACATCGTGGGCATCAAGGAGACCAAGACCACCACCACGGTCACGGGTATCGAGATGTTCCGCAAGCTGCTCGACGAGGGTCAGGCCGGCGAGAACGTGGGCCTCCTCCTCCGTGGCATCAAGCGCGAGGACGTCGAGCGCGGCCAGGTCATCATCAAGCCGGGTTCGGTCACGCCGCACACCCAGTTCGAGGCCCAGGCCTACATCCTGTCGAAGGACGAGGGTGGCCGTCACACCCCCTTCTTCAACAACTACCGCCCGCAGTTCTACTTCCGCACCACGGACGTAACGGGCGTTGTGACCCTCCCCGAGGGCACCGAGATGGTCATGCCTGGCGACAACACCGTCATGACCGTCGACCTCATCCAGTCTGTCGCGATGGAAGAGGGCCTGAAGTTCGCCATCCGTGAGGGTGGCCGGACCGTCGGCGCCGGCCAGGTCACCAAGATCACCAAGTAGTCCGGTGGTCTGACCTGGTTGCTCGATCAGAGCACCAAGAAGGGCCCCTGTACCGCCGTTCGCGGCGGTACAGGGGCCCTTCTGTTTGTCCTGTCTATGTCCCTACGGTCGCCAGAGCCAGGGGACCGCGTCCGCCCCGAGGCCCACCACGACCGGGCCCTTCGGCCCGAGGTGCAGCGCGGCTCCCTCCAGGGCGGCCGGGCCTGCCTTACGTCGTACCAGGCGCCCACCCGCGAGCAGCTGGACCCGCCCCTTGCCGTCCCGGCCCAGCAGGACGGGGCCCGAGGGGGCCGATACGGCGCCCACCGCGCCGTACCCGTCGAAGCGCAGGCGCCCCCGGCTGCCGCCGCCCACCCGTACCTTCGTCAGCCGGGCCGTCGCGGGCCGCCGGTAGACCAGGTCGATGCCGCCGTCCGGTGCGGCCAGGGCGGTGGGGGAGTCGCCGGGGGCGGGCAGCCCCGGCGCCGGGCGGGCCCGGACCGGCCTGCCCGGTGCGTTTTGCGTCCAGTGGTGCACGGCGTCGCGGCCGGCCGCGAACACATGGACGCGGCCTTCACTGTCGGCCACCGCCGCCAGGCCGTCCTGGATCTCGCCGCCGCCGAGGTCGCGCCAGGCGTCCCAGCGCCCGGCCGTGTCCCGGACGCGCGTACTGATGCCCTGGTCCGCGTTGCGTACGAAGAGATGGACGCGGCCGTCACCTGCCGTCACGGCGACGGGGGAGCCGATGCGCCGGCCGCGGTCCCGGTGCTTCTCCGGGTTGCCCAGGCCGGTCCAGGCGCCGAACTCCCCACCCGGCGTGCGCTGTTCGAGCAGCACGATCTCCCGGGTGTTGGCCGCGCCGTGGCCGGCCAGCGCGGCGAAGCGCAGCCCGAACAGCAGCTGCCTGCCGTCCTTCAGCGCCGCCGCGCCGAGTGCGGGGGCCAGCGGCCCGCCGCCCAGATCGTCCGGCGGACCCCATACGCCGCTGCCCGGCGCGGTCTCGCGGTGGCGTGCGACGCGCAGGCCGAGCACGCTGTAGGCCGTCAGCCGCCCGTCCGGCGCGGTGGAGACGGCGGGGCGGGCGCCCGGGTAGCGGTAGTGGGTGGAGCGGACCCAGCCCTTGCGGTTGGTGAGGGGGCGGTCGCCGCCGACGTTGTAGTCGCCGCAGCCCGCCGCGTTCCCGCACTCCCAGGCGGGATCGCCGCCGTACGGGACGAGGTGCGCGGCCTTCTCGCGCAGGACCTTGCCCGGCAGGTTCTTCGGCCAGTGGCGGTTGTAGTAGCCGCGGAAGGACGTGGCGACGAAGCCGGGCACGTCACCGCCGTCCTTGGTGGCCTCGGCGACCCGGCGGATCATCGCGGCCCAGGCGAAGGACGCGACGGCGGTGTGGTCCGCGTAGTCGGAGTAGCCGCGCTGCTCGCTGTCGCGGCGGCGGGTGGCCTCGTCGCTGTGCTGGATGTCGGGGTCGGGATCGAGGGTGTGCACCAGCGTGGGCCGGTAGTGCTCAAGCAGCCCCGCGAGTACGTCGATGAGCTCGTCGTAGTCGTACGAGCCGGCCTTCCGCAGCGGCGATTCGTCGGACACCACGGTCCGCAGCGAAAGCCCCCTGGCCTCCCACAGGCTGGGCAGGCCGAGGCGCCCCCACGAGGTGTGCATGCCAGATTGAGGAAGATCAGCTCCACCCGGCGGCCGTTGTGGGTGAGCGTGTTCAGCTCGGCCTTCCGCTCCCCGCGCAGCGTGGCGACGGACCGCTCCCACGGGGAGAACCGGGGGAGGCCGAGGAGGGTCGCGTACGCCTGTCGCAGTCCCTGATGCCGGGAGGAGGAGTACGCCGTCTTGTCCGCGGCGGGACGGGCCTCGCCGGGGCTCTTGTTGACCCCGTTGGCCTCGCCGGCCGTGACGTACACGCTGACCAGCGGGACTCCGGAGTCCAGCGTGCGCTGGGTGTCCGGGTTCATGAAGTACAGGTCGTCGTCCGGGTGGGCCAGGACCTGCAGCACCAGCGCGTGCCGGGAACGGGCGATCGGCTTGCCGGGCGCGGGATCGGCGGCGGGGGAGGTGCGGCGGGGCGCGGGCACGGAGCATGAGGCGAGAGCGGCGGCAGCGGTGGCCGCTGCGGAGGCGATGAGGGTGCGCCGGGCGGGCCCGGACGTGTGCACCTCTGGCGGGCATGCCCTCTGTTCGTTCGCGCTGGTCAACGCCGCTGCTCCGTCCGCTTCCCCCGCAGCGGTCGGTCCCTTTCGCTGCGTTCTGTGAAGCTTGACGAAGATTCGGCGGCAGAGGTTGCTTACGCGCGGTGGTGGGCGCTGGGGGTGACCCGCCGGGTCGCGCTCGTGGCGACCCGGCGGAGGCAGGTGCGGTGGCGGCCGTACTTACCCGGTGGTCGCGGGTGCGGTGAAGAGTTCGTCGGCGGAATTGACCGTGATCACGTGGTTGAGCCAGAGGTCCAGCGTGCTCAGGTGGGTGCAGTCGCGGATCCGTTGCACGGCGGCCTCGGAGACGGGGACGCCACGGGCGGCCAGTACCCGCAGCAGCGCGGTGGCCCTGCCCATGGCCCTGCCCATGGCCCTGCCCATGGCCCTGCCCATGGCCCTGCCTTTGGCTTCGCCATCGTCTTCGCCCCGGAGGAGATAGGGCTGTTCGGTTACCTCCGCACCGGCGAACAGTTCCTCGCCGGTGGCGGCTGTGATCGCAAGGTCGAACCAGTGGCGCAGGACATTGAGGTCGGTGCATTCGATGATCCGCCGCGAGTCCGCTCGGGAGATGAACACCCTGCGGCCGTCCAGCAGTCGCAGCACCGCATCGGACCAGGCGCGGACTTCACCTTGGGGCAGACCTTCCGCCTTACCCTCCAGGAACTTCTGCTCGACAATGGTTCCCCGGCCGGGGAAGAAGCTGCCGTTCACCGTCATCGCTCGGTGCTCTCCGCCCGGTCTGCTTCGGTGAACAGTTCGTCAGCGGTGGCGACGGTGATGACGAGGTCGAGCCAGCGGTCCAGGGTGTCGAGGTCGGTGCAGTCGGTGATCCGCTGTGCGGCAGCCTCGGAGACGGGGACACCACGGGCGGCCAGTAGCCGCAGGATCGACTTGGCCTCTCCCTTGGCCTCTCCCTTGGCTTCGCCATCGGCCTCGCCCCTGAGGTAGGTCTCCTCGACGAGGGTCCCGCGACCAGGGAAGTAGCTGGCTTTGTTCATCAGGTTCCTCCAGATGTCCCGTGCCGGGGTCGCCCCCAGGCCGACTTCCAGCATTTCCGCGTAGTAGTTGATGGAGTGCGGGTCCGAGCGCCCCAAAGCGGTCACCAGCGCCTTCAGTATGGCCGTGGTGTTCCGGCCTTTTCCATGTGTCATGGCCGAGAACGTGGCCAGCGTGAGATCGCGGGCCGCCTCGGCCGGATCGGTGATCATCGGTACGTTGTTGGGCCCGAGGACGAGAGGGTGGGTGCTCAGGGCTGTCCAGCCCTTCACTCCGACCCTGAAAGGTCCCGCCGCCCATTCGGCGGTGAACTCGTCCTGGCAGACGACCAGGAGAAGAGCCGGCATGTCGTACTTCGCCTGGAGAAAGGCGAGGTAGTACGTCCAGCTGGACCCTTTGTCCACGTCACGGCGGCCCTGCGCTTCGATTGCGAGCAGGAACCCTTCCTCCCCGGGCGGTTGAACGCGCAGCACGCTGTCCACGCGCCGTTCCAGGGGTCTGATCTCGGTGGCGTCCGGGGTGAGCACCTCGACGGATGGCTCGTCGGACAGGGGTACGCCCAGGATCCGGAAGACCGGCGCGAGGAGCTCGGGGCGGTCCTGGAAAATCCGGTGCCAGGCCTCATGCGATGAACTGACCATGTACGAGAACCTAGGCTCAGAAATGCCTCGGGCATTGACCTTTGGCATATGACCACTCGTGTGGGTGACCCCGATGGTCAGGGGGGACCTTCGACGGCGCTACGCGTAGCGCGGCAGGCCCTCGGTCGAGATCGTCCAGTCGCCGATGGTGACGTCCTCGCCGTAGACGAAGTCCTTGCGGGTGGCGTAGCGCGGCCCTTGCGCCGTCGGGTGGATCTCGGAGAGGACGGCGCCTGTGCCCGTGCGCGGGTCGAAGATCGCGTAGATGGGGATGCCGAGGAGGGGGTAGTCCCGCATCTTGCTCACCCAGTCGTTGTCCGGGTTGGAACGAGACACGATTTCGATGGCGGCGATGAGCGTACGGGGGTCGAAGGAGCCCTCGCCTTCCATGTCCTCCAGGGCGAGCACCATGACATCAGGGTGGCGTTTGATGCCCTCCGGCTCACTCTCCACATCGGGTGTGCCCGTGAACGCCCAGATCCCGTCCGGCATGGTCTTCTCCAGGCGGCGGCTGACCAGCCCGGCGGTGAACTCGTGAGGACGCCCCGGAGCCATCCTGTCGTGGACGATCCCTTCTTTGGTGATCTCGAATTTGCCGGGAAGGGAGTCCCGCATCTGATCGACGCTGTCGCGCATCGCCCGGTACTGGGGGCTGCCCTTTTGTGTGTTGTCCGGGGTGCTGGTCATGGCGTGCGCTCCTCGTCCGTGCCCAGGGGCAAGAGTCGTCACGTTCATGCTAGGCGGCCTCCTTGAGGTCGGGTCGGCAGTCGCGGCAGCGGCCCGGTGAAGGTGCGCGGAACGCTCGGTCGCAGTTGTCGCAGTTCTGGAGTGGGTCCGGGCGTGCCGGGGGCGGGGCCGTCGGCAGGAACGGTGGCATCAGCTCCGTGAGGCGGTAAGCGAGCAGGCCGGCCGGGTGTTGCAGGTCCTCCGGGACGGTCGCGGCCAGGGTCCGCTGTACGGCGCCGGGTCCGGCTCCGCCCTCCAGCCAGGCCTCGACGCCCGGAGCGAGGCGGCGTACGTCCCGTTCCGCCAGCAGTAGCCGGGGGTCGTGCCGGTGCAGGTCCGTGAGCAGGCCCACCGCCGTGTGGTGTCGCGCGGGGTCGGACGAGCGTGGCTGGGGGAGCGGGCGCGCTGCGGCTTCTCGGGGGGCGGCGGGCGGCCGGGGTGCCGGGGGCTCGGGCGCTGCCCGTTCGGTGGGCTCCGCGCCCGGCTGGTTGTACGACACCGTGCGCGTGACGACCTTGCCGCTGGGGAGGCGCTCGCGGGTGCGTTCCAGGTAGCCGTACGACTCCAGCTCCCGCAGCGCGGCGGCGATGCGGTGCTCGCTCTCCGGGAAGCGGGCCGTCAGGAGCTTGATGCCGATCCGGGCGCCGACCGGCAGCGACTGGATGTGGACGGCGAGCCCGATCGCGAGGAGTGACAGCTCGCGGTGCTGGGCCAGGTGGTTGCCGACGACGGTGTAGCGGCTGCTGTGCCGGACATTGACGTGAACAACACCGGATCGGGGGCCGCCACCGGGATCGGCGGACGATGCGCGCGAGGGCGCGTTAAAGTGCTTCGAAGCCATCGGGAAGGTATCGCTTCCTCGTTGGTCAGGCCCTCGATCGGGATGCCAGTCCCGGCCGGGGGCCGTCGCATGTCTGTGGTGGTCGAGCCGAGCATATGCCCGGCAACCGGCAGGAAATCCAGCCCAGTTGCCACAGATCACCCGTGTGAGTGACGGGAGGCTGGAGGGGTTGGTAGGAGTATTTTCCCCTCCGGGATTTAAAGAACTACATGTCGTGGGTCACCAGGTCGCGGACAACCGGGTCGCGGCTGTTGCGATCCGGTGGGCAGGTCGATTTCCGCCCATACGGTCTTGCAGGGAGCGGGCCCCTCAGTCACTCCCCAGCGATCGGCGAGCGCCTCGACCAGCAGCAGTCCACGCCCCGACTCACCCTCGGCCGGCTCCTGCGCAGGCGCGGGCATGCGGTCGCCGCGCGGATCGATCACCTCGATACGCAGTACGTCGTCGCCCACGACGGCCAGCGTGAGCCGGAAGTCCCGCCCCGGCAGATGCCCGTGCAGCGCGGCGTTGGCCGCCAGCTCGGCGATGACGTGCGCGGGTGCCTCCAGGGGCAGCCCCCAGGCGCGCAGCTCCTCGACCGCCAGCAGCCGGGCGAGCCGGGCGCCCCGGCGGGTGGCGGAGAGCTGGATGGCGAACTGCCGGGTGCCGGTGCCGGGTTGGGTGAGTTCTCGGTTCATGTCACTCAGCGTGGCCGCGCGTGCGTACCGTGAACAGTGATGACGCGCTTGCGTACGGTGACTGTCCAGCGCTTGTCCGGCGTTGTCCGGGCTGTCCGGGGTGACCTGTTGGGTACGCACAGGCGTTGAGGATGGGCTGCACGTCGGAGGTGGGCGCGGGATGAGCGTGGACGGTACGGAGCGCGGGGACGGCGGGGCGGACGAGCCCGGCTGGGACGTGGACCCGGACGACGAGTCGGGAGCGGCGGTCGTCGCGGCGGTGGGCCGCCAGATCAAGGTCTGGCGCGAGGCGGCGGGGCTGCGCGCGACGGAGTTCGGCACGGCGATCGGGTACGGCGAGGACCAGGTCTACAAGGTGGAGGGCGGGAAGAGGATCCCCCGGCCGGAGTTCCTGGACAGGGCGGACGAGGTCCTGGGCGCGGGCGGGAAGCTGGCCGCGATGAAACGGGATGTGGCGGAGGTCCGGTACCCGAAGAAGGTGCGCGAGCTGGCGAAGCTGGAGGCGCAGGCGGTTGAGCTGGCGGCGTACGGGAACCACAACATTCACGGGCTCTTGCAGACGCGGGAGTACGCGCAGGCATTGTTCGGGATGCGTCGCCCTGCTTTCGCGCGCGACGAGGTGGAGAGGCTGGTGGCTGCTCGGGTGGCTCGACAGTCCATTTTCGAACGATCACCTGCTCCGGAACTGAGCTTTGTTCAGGAAGAGGTGACGCTACGCCGCTCTCTCGGGGGCAGAATGGTGCTGCGTCAGCAGCTCGAACGCCTCTTGGAACTAGGGCGGTTGCGGAACGTTGAGCTCCAGGTGATGCCGACTGCCCGTGCCGACCACGCTGGCATGGGCGGGGAGATGCAGGTACTGAAGTTCGGCGACGGTTCGGCGGTAGGGCGCTCCGAGGGGGACTTCGGCAGTCGCCCCGTCTCCGACCCGAAACACCTCCGGATCATTGAGCTGCGGTGTGGCATCATCCGGGCTCAGGCGCTCCCACCAGGGGAATCGCTGGCCTTTGTTGAGCAAGTGCTGGGAGAGACATGATCCGCAAGACCTCTGCCGGGGGCACCTCCGAGCTGGAGTGGTTCAAGAGCAGCTATAGCGATAGCAGCAACAGCAATGAGTGCGTCGAGGTCGCTGCTGCCCCTGGCTCGGTCCACGTTCGCGACTCCAAGAACCTGCTCGGCCCCCGCCTGGCCTTCGCTCCCGGAGCGTGGGCCGGCTTCATCTCGTACGCCTCTGAGGAGTGACCACGATGACGCCGCTGGAGTGGTTCAAGAGCAGCTACAGCAGCAGCAGCGAGGGTGACTCCTGTGTTGAGGTGGCGACCGCCCCCGGCTCGGTCCACGTCCGCGACTCCAAGAACCCGCCTGGTCCGCGCCTGGCCTTCGCTCCCGCAGCCTGGGCAGGATTCATCTCGTACGCCTCAAGCGAGTGACCATGACGACGACGTCACTGAAGTGGTTCAAGAGCAGCTACAGCGACAGCAGCAACAGTAATGAGCCCTTCTCGGTAACGGCTCGTGACGGTTTGTGATCTTCGTTCAGGTGATGCGTCCGGTTTCCAGCTGGAGCAGGACGAGGGCTGCGCGGGCGATTCTGGTGATGCTGCTTGGTCGAGGCTGACCCTGTGCAGGGCCTTGAAGGTGACCTTGAGCAGGGAGTCGGCCCGTTCGGCGACGCCGTGGATGCCACGGATGACCTTGTGAACGTCTGCTGCTTGGTGGTGAGTTCGCGCCCCTGGGGCTTCTTGGCCGGGTGCCGGAATCCGGGGCCTGCGTTCTCGTAGCCCAAGTCGGTCAGGGTGGGGATGCCCAGGGTGGTCGCGAGTCGGTCGAGGCCGTCGATCAGGCCGTGGTGGCGGGCGCAGGTGGTGTCGTGCTCGCGGCCGGGACGTACCGGCGAGACCCAGATCGGCCAGCCAGCAGGAGCAGAGATGACCTGGACGTTGCCGCCGTGGTGTTGGTGTTTTCCCGACCACCAGAGGTCGGCCTTATGGGGGCCGGGGGCAGCGACGCGGTCGGTGCGGATGACGGTGCCGCCCAGGTTGAGGTGGGTGTATCCGGCGGCCGCTGCCCGCTCCAGGGCGGTGGACAGGTCCGGGGCGTGATCGGCCAGCACGGTCAGCCCCTCGTGGAGGTAGCGGTAGGCAGTCGGGATCGATATCCCGTCGTCCCGGGCGAGTTGGGACAGTCGCGCGCCGTCGATGAACCACCGCAGCACGAGCATGGCCTGCTTGAAGACGCCCAGGGAGCGAGTGCCCTTGCGGGTTCCGAGCCGATCGCGATACCCGTGCGGGAGCCGGGTCAAGGTCTCGGCTGTCTCCTCCGTGCCATGGCCGGAGACGTCGTCGGTCGGTTTCCCGGGGTCGGCCGCCTGCTCAGTGGGCGGCATGACCGTGATGCGTGTGGTGTCAGTCATGGGGCAAGAATGGCGGAGTGCGCGTCCTCTGGTCCGGCGTGCCGGTTGTCGGCGCCGAAGACGCCGACGTTGGTGACCGTGCCACCCGACATGGCGGCGGGCGAGGTCTTGCCGTCCCGGGCTGTGGTGATCAAGTTGCCCAGCGCGGCCGAGAGTTCCGGCAGCGCCATGGTGTGGGCGTCCTTGATGTTCGGGACATCGGGCCGCGCGGTGTCGCCGCCGCGATGCCCAGGTTGACGTACCGCTTGTGCACGATCTCAGCAAACCTGCACATCGCATACGCGCGAGAGACACAGCACCTAACGGGATCTCAGTTCTCCCGGGAGCGTCAAACCTTAAGCGCAGGTATGTCCGATCTGAATTGACGACAGCAACTGCCATAAGAACCGGATCCAATGGATCATGTGAAGGAGTCGTCGCCATCCAGTGGGCGAAGCTGCACGTCAGCACATTGTGGCAGTCGAATATCAGGGAACTCGGGTGGCCGGGGAGGCTGTTGGCATGATTTCATCTGGCGCTATGCGGGAGTTGCACATTCCGGTTCTCGGCTCCCGGGCGCCGGGCTACCGCTGAGCTGGCCAGATCGGACTGATCCGGGATAAATCTCGGATCAGTCAAGGCGGTCGGCAGTTATTCACGACACCCATAACGAACAAGGGATACACCCTCATGCGTAACGACTTCACCGCCCAGGTCGAGACCCGCGAGATCGCCGACACCGACCTGGACAACGTGTCCGGCGGATTCGCCGGTGCCAGTGCCTCGGCCCTCGGCTTCGGCGCCTCTGTCGGCGTCGGCGACGTTGTTGGGACTGCCGAATCCATCGTGCCCGCTTCGCAGCTGACCGGCCTCGCCACAGTGACGACCGCCGGCATCTGACGGAGACGTTTGGTACCAGGCGTCATTGCCGGGAGCGTCACTCAACCCACCGGCATATCTGAATGCCAGTAGGGTCGCCAGGTCCCCGTCCTCGGCGGTCGGCGGCGGCGTGATCCGGGACCGGCGACAGGCCGTCCCCGGGCGGGTCCGGTGGGTGGGGCCTTCCCTGCCGCCGGGTGCGGGCGCGTCTCGCGGGCTGCGCCTACGGGACGGGGGCTGGCGGCGCGGCCGACAGGTGACCACGGCGACCTTCACCGAGTGAGTGGTGGGAGAGACGTGATCCGCGAAACCGCAGCCGAGAGCCCCTCCGAGCTGGAGTGGTTCAAGAGCAGCTACAGCAACAGCGGCGAGAGTGACTCCTGCGTGGAGGTGGCCACCACTCCCCACGCGATCCACGTCCGCGACTCCAAGCCCCCGGCTGGCCGTCGCCCCGACCGCCTGGGCCCGTTTCCTCTCGTACGCCGCCAAAACCTGACCCGTATGGACCATGGGGTACGCTTTCTCGCCCCGATTGGCGCCCGCGCTGACCCATATGGCACACTGTTCAGGTTGCTCGGTTGAGTGCCGATGCTGCGCGTCTCCCGTCGGGAGGACCGGAAGCTAGTCCCACAGTACTCGTCGTCCCAACTGCCCTCTGGGCAGCGCTGGGGCGGACGTACGGGAATCTTTCGGGAAGCGTCAGCGGGGTGCAGACCAGGCTCCCGGTGGGTGTTCTGCCCCCGACGCTCTTCATTGAGCACTGCGCGGTCTTCGGCCCCGCACCCCCTTGGTTGGGATCTTCTTCGGGAGATTTTCGTAGAGGGGATGCGACACGCCCGACCGCGTGGGTCGGTCCAGAACAGCGGTTTTCGGAATACGGACTCTGAAAAGCGTCAGACCCTCGGGATCCAGGGCGTGACGAAAGACAGGACTACGAAGTAGCCATGGCGGGACAGAAGATCCGCATCCGGCTCAAGGCCTACGACCACGAGGTCATCGATTCCTCGGCGAAGAAGATCGTCGAGACGGTGACGCGTACTGGTGCGTCGGTCGCGGGCCCGGTGCCGCTTCCCACTGAGAAGAACGTGTACTGCGTCATCAAGTCGCCGCACAAGTACAAGGACGCGCGCGAGCATTTCGAGATGCGCACCCACAAGCGCCTGATCGACATCCTCGACCCGACGCCCAAGACCGTTGACTCGTTGATGCGCCTGGACCTTCCGGCCGGCGTTGACATCGAGATCAAGCTCTGAGAGGCGCGGGAACGATGGCAAAGCAGATTAAGGGAATCCTGGGCGAGAAGCTCGGCATGACCCAGGTCTGGGACGAGAACAACCGGATCGTTCCGGTGACCGTCGTCAAGGCTGGGCCCAATGTCGTGACCCAGGTCCGCACGAATGACCGCGACGGCTACGAGTCGGTCCAGATCGCCTTCGGCGAGATCGACCCTCGCAAGGTGAACAAGCCCCTCAAGGGCCACTTCGCCAAGGCCGATGTGACCCCGCGCCGCCACATGGTGGAGCTCCGGACCTCCTTCGCCAGCGAGTACTCGCTCGGCCAGGAGATCACTGCCGATCTGTTCGAGTCCGGCGTCAAGGTTGACGTCACGGGCAAGAGCAAGGGCAAGGGCTTCGCCGGTGTCATGAAGCGTCACAACTTCAAGGGCGGCCCCGCATCCCACGGTGCCCACCGTATGCACCGCAAGCCCGGCTCGATCGGTGGCTGCGCCACCCCGGGTCGCGTCTTCAAGGGCATGCGCATGGCAGGCCGTATGGGTAACGAGCGCGTCACCACCCAGAACCTGACCGTGCATGCCGTTGACGCGGAGAAGGGCCTGCTCCTGATCAAGGGAGCGGTTCCTGGTCCCAACGGTGGCCTCGTCCTGGTCCGTACCGCGGCCAAGGGGGTTTGAGGAACCGATGAGCACCATTGACATCCTTTCGCCGACTGGCGACAAGACCGGGACCGTCGAGCTCCCCGCGGAGATTTTCGACGCCAAGGTCAGCATTCCGCTGATCCACCAGGTCGTAGTCGCTCAGCTGGCAGCTGCCCGTCAGGGCACGCACAGCACGAAGACTCGCGCCGAGGTCCGAGGCGGCGGCCGCAAGCCGTACCGCCAGAAGGGCACCGGCCGCGCCCGTCAGGGTTCGACCCGTGCGCCGCAGTTCGTTGGCGGTGGCGTCGTACACGGCCCGCAGCCGCGTGACTACTCGCAGCGGACCCCCAAGAAGATGAAGGCCGCCGCGCTTCGCGGTGCCCTCTCCGACAGGGCCCGCAACGCTCGTATCCACGTCGTCACCGACGTGGTCGAGGGTGTTGCTTCCACGAAGGCCGCAAGGTCCCTGCTTGGCAAGATCAGCGAGCGTAAGAACGTGCTCCTGATCGCCGAGCGTTCCGACCTGGCCGCGTGGCAGTCCGCCCGCAACCTGCCCCAGGTGCACCTCCTGGCGCCGGGCCAGCTGAACACGTACGACGTGCTCGTCTCGGACGACGTGGTCTTCACCAAGGCCGCTTTCGAGTCCTTCGTGTCTGGCCCCAAGGCCGTTGAGACCGAAGGGAGCGAAGCCTGATGGCTACGCGACACCCGAGCATTGCTTCCAAGGCGGCCAAGGCTGCCAAGGTCGCCCGTAACGCCAAGGCGCGCCGGGAGACGGTAGCTTCCGAGCCCGTCCCGCCGAGCAAGGCCTTCACGGACCCGCGTGACATTCTTGTCAGGCCGGTTGTGTCCGAGAAGAGCTACGCGCTCCTGGACGAGAACAAGTACACGTTCATCGTCTCGCCCGGCACCAACAAGACCCAGATCAAGGAAGCCGTTCAGGCGGTCTTCTCGGTCAAGGTCACCGGGGTCAACACGATCAACCGGCAGGGTAAGCGCAAGCGGACCAAGACCGGTTTCGGCAAGCGCGCTGACACCAAGCGCGCCATCGTGACCCTCGCCGAGGGCGACCGTATCGACATCTTCGGCGGCCCGACCTCCTGACGGAGGTCGAGTCGTCCGGAATCGGACGAGGACTGAGAAATGGGAATCCGCAAGTACAAGCCGACTACGCCGGGCCGCCGTGGCTCCTCCGTAGCCGACTTTGTCGAGATCACGCGGTCCACGCCGGAGAAGTCGCTGGTTCGCCCGCTGCACAGCAAGGGCGGCCGTAACAACGCCGGTCGGATCACCGTTCGCCACCAGGGTGGCGGACACAAGCGTGCCTTCCGAGTGATCGACTTCCGTCGGCACGACAAGGACGGCGTGCCGGCCAAGGTCGCGCACATCGAGTACGACCCGAACCGCACCGCGCGCATCGCGCTGCTCCACTACGTGGACGGCGAGAAGCGTTACATCCTGGCTCCGGCCAAGATGACGCAGGGCGACAAGGTCGAGAACGGCGCCGGCGCAGACATCAAGCCCGGCAACAACCTGCCGCTGCGCAACATCCCGGTGGGTACGACCATCCACGCCATCGAGATGCGTCCCGGCGGCGGAGCGAAGATTGCCCGTTCCGCGGGTGCTTCGGTCCAGCTGCTGGCGAAGGAAGGCGCTATGGCGCACCTTCGTATGCCGTCGGGCGAGGTCCGTCTGGTCGACATCCGCTGCCGCGCCACCATCGGCGAGGTCGGCAATGCCGAGCAGTCGAACATCAACTGGGGCAAGGCCGGCCGTATGCGCTGGAAGGGCGTTCGCCCGACCGTTCGCGGTGTGGCGATGAACCCGGTCGACCACCCGCACGGTGGTGGTGAGGGCAAGACTTCAGGTGGTCGCCACCCGGTCAGCCCGTGGGGTCAGAAGGAGGGTCGTACTCGCTCGCCGAAGAAGGCATCGAGCAAGTACATCGTCCGCCGCCGCAAGTCGAACAAGAAGCGCTAGGAGCGGGTTTAGATGCCGCGTAGTCTCAAGAAGGGGCCCTTCGTCGACGGACACCTCATCAAGAAGGTGGACGTCCAGAACGAAGCTGGCACCAAGACCGTTATCAAGACCTGGTCCCGGCGCTCGATGATCATCCCGGCAATGCTGGGTCACACCATCGCGGTGCACAACGGCAAGATCCATATCCCGGTGTTCGTCACCGAGTCCATGGTCGGCCACAAGCTCGGCGAGTTTGCGCCGACCCGCACCTTCCGCGGCCACGTCAAGGACGACCGCAAGACGAAGCGCCGCTAAGGCGGGGTGCGAAGACTATGAACGACACCGAAGGGACAACCATGGAAGCCAGGGCCCAGGCGCGGTACATCCGCGTCACGCCCATGAAGGCCCGCCGCGTGGTGGACCTTATTCGTGGCATGGATGCCACGGATGCTCAGGCAGTCCTGCGTTTCGCCGCGCAGGCCGCGAGCGTGCCGGTCGGCAAGGTGCTTGACAGCGCCATCGCCAACGCCGCACACAACTACGACCACACGGACGCCAAGTCGCTGGTTATCAGCGAGGCGTACGTGGACGAGGGCCCGACCCTGAAGCGCTTCCGTCCGCGTGCGCAGGGCCGTGCCTACCGGATCCGCAAGCGGACCAGCCACATCACCGTGGTCGTCAGCAGCAAGGAAGGAACCCGGTAATGGGCCAGAAGGTAAACCCGCACGGGTTCCGCCTCGGCATCACCACGGACTTCAAGTCGCGGTGGTACGCCGACAAGCTGTACAAGGACTACGTCAAGGAAGACGTCGCCATCCGCAGGATGATGACGTCCGGCATGGAGCGCGCCGGCATCTCGAAGGTTGAGATCGAGCGCACCCGTGACCGTGTGCGTGTGGACATCCACACCGCGCGTCCGGGCATCGTCATCGGCCGCCGTGGCGCCGAGGCCGACCGCATCCGCGGCGACCTCGAGAAGCTCACGGGCAAGCAGGTGCAGCTGAACATCCTCGAGGTCAAGAACCCCGAGATGGACGCGCAGCTGGTTGCTCAGGCCGTTGCCGAGCAGCTCTCCTCCCGTGTCTCCTTCCGTCGCGCCATGCGTAAGAGCATGCAGGGCACGATGAAGGCCGGCGCCAAGGGCATCAAGATCCAGTGCGGCGGTCGCCTCGGCGGCGCCGAGATGTCCCGGTCGGAGTTCTACCGCGAGGGTCGTGTGCCCCTGCACACGCTCCGCGCGAATGTGGACTACGGCTTCTTCGAGGCCAAGACGACCTTCGGTCGTATCGGCGTGAAGGTCTGGATCTACAAGGGCGACGTCAAGAACATCGCCGAGGTCCGCGCCGAGAACGCCGCGGCCCGTGCGGGTAACCGCCCGGCCCGTGGTGGCACCGGCGGGGGTCCCGCCGGTGGCGGCGACCGTCCGGCCGGTGGCCGTGGCGGAGCCCGCGGTGGCGAGCGTGGCGGCCGCGGCCGCAAGCCGCAGCAGTCCGCGCCGGCAGCGGAGGCCCCCAAGGCCGACGCTCCCGCCGCAGCTGCTCCGGCTGAGAGCACTGGAACGGAGGCCTGACCGACATGCTGATCCCTCGTAGGGTCAAGCACCGCAAGCAGCACCACCCCAAGCGCAGCGGTATGGCAAAGGGTGGCACTGAGGTCGCATTCGGTGAGTACGGCATCCAGGCGCTGACGCCGGCATACGTGACGAACCGCCAGATCGAGGCTGCTCGTATCGCGATGACCCGCCACATCAAGCGTGGCGGAAAGGTCTGGATCAACATTTATCCGGACCGCCCCCTGACGAAGAAGCCTGCCGAGACCCGCATGGGTTCCGGTAAGGGTTCTCCCGAGTGGTGGATCGCGAACGTCAAGCCCGGTCGTGTGATGTTCGAGTTGTCCTACCCGAACGAGAAGATTGCTCGTGAGGCGCTCACCCGCGCTGCTCACAAGCTTCCGATGAAGTGCCGGATTGTGCGGCGCGAGGCAGGTGAGTCGTGATGGTGGCCGGTACGAAGGCGACTGAGCTGCGCGAGCTGAACGACGAGGACCTCGTCGCGAAGCTTCGTGAGGCCAAAGAAGAACTGTTCAACCTCCGCTTCCAGGCGGCGACCGGGCAGCTCGAAAATCACGGCCGGCTCAAGTCCGTCCGTAAGGACATCGCCCGGATCTACACCCTGATGCGTGAGCGCGAGCTGGGCATCGAGACGGTGGAGAGCGCCTGATGAGCGAGAAGACTGTGACTGAGACGAACGCGAACGAGCAGCGCGGCTTCCGCAAGACCCGTGAGGGCCTTGTGGTCAGCGACAAGATGGACAAGACCGTCGTCGTCGCTGTCGAGGACCGTGTCAAGCACGCTCTGTACGGCAAGGTCATCCGCCGTACGAACAAGCTCAAGGCACACGACGAGGCCAACGCCGCGGGTACCGGCGACCGTGTTCTCCTGATGGAGACCCGGCCGCTGTCCGCCACGAAGCGCTGGCGCGTCGTCGAGATCCTCGAGAAGGCCAAGTAGTAATTCCTGAGCCTTCCGGCTCAGGTCAGTTCCGCCAGGCTCGGTGAGGGGCGCTCCGCAAGGAGCCCCCTCGCCGGGAACCGGCAGACGATCAGGAGATAGACGTGATCCAGCAGGAGTCGCGACTTCGTATCGCCGACAACACGGGTGCGAAGGAAATTCTCACCATCCGTGTTCTCGGTGGCTCGGGTCGCCGCTACGCGGGTATCGGCGATGTCATTGTCGCCACCGTCAAGGACGCGATCCCCGGTGGCAATGTGAAGAAGGGTGACGTCGTCAAGGCGGTCATCGTTCGCACTGTCAAGGAGCGTCGCCGTCCCGACGGCTCGTACATCCGCTTCGACGAGAACGCCGCCGTCATTCTGAAGAACGACGGCGACCCTCGCGGCACCCGTATCTTCGGCCCGGTTGGCCGTGAGCTGCGCGAGAAGAAGTTCATGAAGATCATCTCTCTCGCGCCGGAGGTGCTGTAAGCATGAAGATCAAGAAGGGCGACCTGGTTCAGGTCATCACCGGTAAGGACAAGGGCAAGCAGGGCAAGGTCATTCTGGCCGTCCCCCGCGAGAACCGCGTCCTGGTCGAGGGTGTCAACCGGGTCAAGAAGCACACGAAGGCCGGCCAGACCGCTCGCGGTTCGCAGACCGGTGGCATTGTGACGACCGAGGCTCTGGTCCACGTCAGCAACGTGCAGCTGGTTGTTGAGAAGGACGGCAAGAAGGTCGTCACTCGCGTCGGCTTCAGGTTTGACGACGAGGGCAACAAGATCCGCGTTGCCAAGCGGACCGGTGAGGACATCTGATGACTACCACCACCGCACCGCGCCTCAAGCTGCGCTACCGCGAGGAAATCGCGGGCAAGCTGCGTGAAGAGTTCTCCTACGAGAACGTCATGCAGATCCCCGGCCTCGTCAAGATCGTGGTCAACATGGGTGTGGGCGACGCCGCCCGCGACTCCAAGTTGATCGATGGCGCCATTCGCGACCTCACCACGATCACCGGCCAGAAGCCTGCTGTCACCAAGGCCCGGAAGTCCATCGCGCAGTTCAAGCTGCGCGAGGGTCAGCCGATCGGCTGCCACGTCACCCTCCGCGGTGACCGCATGTGGGAGTTCCTGGACCGTACGCTGTCGCTCGCGCTTCCGCGTATCCGTGACTTCCGTGGTCTGTCGCCGAAGCAGTTCGACGGCCGTGGCAACTACACCTTCGGTCTCACGGAGCAGGTCATGTTCCACGAGATCGACCAGGACAAGATCGACCGGGTCCGGGGCATGGACATCACCGTGGTCACCACGGCGACCAATGACGACGAGGGCCGTGCCCTCCTTCGTCACCTCGGCTTCCCGTTCAAGGAGAACTGACCGTGGCGAAGAAGGCTCTGATCGCTAAGGCGGCCCGCAAGCCCAAGTTCGCTGTGCGCGCGTACACGCGTTGCCAGCGATGCGGCCGGCCGCACTCCGTCTACCGCAAGTTCGGCCTGTGCCGCGTGTGCCTTCGTGAGATGGCCCACCGTGGCGAGCTGCCGGGCGTGACCAAGAGCTCCTGGTAGTCAGTACTGCCCTTTGGGCGTACTGAATACCTCGTGCTCTCGGTAAGTATCTGGTCGGTGGGAGCCCTCCTCCGCATGCCGTAGGCTTGTGGGGTTGGGCGCCTGCCGCCCTGACCGACTTACTACGCCGTAGGTCCCCGCGCCGCACCCGTCCTGCCTCTGAGTAGGGAGAAGGATGGCGCATACAGGAAACCCCGGCGAGAGAGGCCGAAGGCCACTACATGACCATGACTGATCCAATCGCGGACATGCTCACGCGTCTGCGTAACGCGAACTCGGCGTACCACGACACCGTGGGTATGCCGCACAGCAAGATCAAGTCGCACATCGCGGAGATCCTCCAGCAGGAGGGCTTCATCACCGGCTGGAAGGTCGAGGACGCCGAGGTTGGCAAGAACCTCGTTCTCGAGCTGAAGTTCGGCCCGAACCGCGAGCGTTCGATTGCCGGCATCAAGCGCATCTCGAAGCCGGGTCTGCGTGTATATGCGAAGTCCACCGGCCTGCCGAAGGTTCTGGGCGGCCTGGGAGTGGCGATCATCTCCACTTCCCACGGTCTCCTGACCGGCCAGCAGGCAGGCAAGAAGGGCGTAGGTGGGGAAGTCCTCGCCTACGTCTGGTAGTCGGGAACGGAGGAAAAGCTAATGTCGCGAATCGGCAAGCTCCCCATCCAGGTTCCCGCCGGTGTGGACGTCACCATCGATGGCCGCACGGTCGCGGTGAAGGGCCCGAAGGGTTCCCTCTCGCACACCGTCGCCGCGCCGATCGAGGTCTCCAAGGGCGAGGACGGCGTTCTCAACGTCGTTCGTCCGAATGACGAGCGTCAGAACAGGGCCCTCCACGGCCTGTCCCGCACGCTGGTGGCGAACATGATCACCGGCGTGACCGCGGGATACAGCAAGGCGCTCGAGATCAGCGGTGTGGGTTACCGCGTCCAGGCGAAGGGCTCCAACCTGGAGTTCGCGCTCGGATACAGCCACCCCATCGTTATCGAGGCTCCCGAAGGCATCACCTTCAAGGTCGAGTCGCCCACGAAGCTCAGCGTCGAGGGCATCGACAAGCAGAAGGTCGGCGAGGTCGCCGCTAACATCCGCAAGCTGCGGAAGCCCGACCCGTACAAGGCCAAGGGCGTCAAGTACGCCGGCGAAGTTATCCGCCGCAAGGTCGGAAAGGCGGGTAAGTAAGCCATGGCATACGGTGTAAAGATTGCCAAGGGCGACGCGTACAAGCGCGCCGCCATCAAGCGCCGCCACATCCGCGTCCGCAAGCACGTCTCCGGTACGCCGGTACGTCCTCGCCTGGTCGTGACCCGCTCCAACCGCAACATCGTGGCTCAGGTCATCGACGACATCGCGGGCCACACGCTCGCGTCGGCGTCGACCCTGGATGTCTCGATCCGCGGCGGCGAGGCGGACAAGAGCGCCAAGGCTCAGCAGGTCGGCGCGCTTGTCGCCGAGCGTGCGAAGGCTGCCGGCGTCGAGACCGTCGTGTTCGACCGTGGTGGCAACAGGTACGCAGGGCGCATTGCCGCTCTGGCTGACGCCGCCCGCGAAGCCGGGCTGAAGTTCTAAGCCCCGGTTCCGGGACTGGACGTAACAGAGAGAGGTAAATCCAATGGCTGGACCCCAGCGCCGCGGAAGCGGTGCCGGTGGCGGCGAGCGGCGGGACCGGAAGGGTCGCGACGGTGGCCCTGCCGAGAAGACCGCTTACGTTGAGCGCGTAGTCGCGATCAACCGCGTTGCCAAGGTTGTCAAGGGTGGTCGCCGCTTCAGCTTCACCGCGCTGGTCGTGGTGGGCGACGGTGACGGCACCGTAGGTGTCGGATACGGCAAGGCCAAGGAAGTTCCCGCGGCCATCGCCAAGGGCGTTGAAGAGGCGAAGAAGACCTTCTTCAAGGTTCCGCGTATCCAGGGCACCATCCCCCACCCGATCCAGGGTGAAAAGGCTGCGGGCGTCGTACTGCTCAAGCCGGCGTCCCCCGGTACCGGCGTTATCGCCGGTGGCCCGGTGCGTGCCGTGCTCGAGTGCGCCGGCGTTCACGACATCCTGTCGAAGTCGCTCGGTTCGTCGAACCCGATCAACATCGTGCACGCGACCGTGGCGGCCCTGCAGGGTCTGCAGCGTCCCGAGGAGATCGCGGCTCGCCGTGGTCTGCCCCTCGAGGACGTCGCCCCCGCGGCTCTGCTTCGTGCACGTGCTCTGGGAGCGGGTTCGTAATGGCCCGCCTCAAGATCACGCAGACGAAGTCGTTCATCGGTAGCAAGCAGAACCACCGCGACACCCTGCGTTCGCTCGGGCTCAAGCGCCTGAACGACACGGTTGTCAAGGAGGACCGTCCCGAGTTCCGCGGCATGGCTAACACCGTCCGCCACCTCGTTACGGTTGAGGAGGTCGACTGACATGGCGGAGAACAACCCGCTGAAGGTCCACAACCTCCGGCCTGCCCCGGGCGCCAAGACCGCCAAGACCCGTGTGGGTCGTGGCGAGGCGTCCAAGGGTAAGACCGCGGGTCGTGGCACCAAGGGCCAGAAGGCCCGTACGCAGGTTCCGGAGCGCTTCGAGGGCGGGCAGATGCCCCTCCACATGCGCCTCCCGAAGCTCAAGGGCTTCAAGAACCCGTTCCGCACCGAGTACCAGGTCGTGAACCTGGAGAAGCTCGGCGCTCTCTACCCCGAGGGTGGAGAGGTCACGGTGGCCGACCTGGTCGCCAAGGGCGCGGTTCGCAAGAACCAGCTCGTCAAGGTGCTCGGCGCCGGCGAGATCACCGTGGCGCTGCAGGTGACGGTTGACGCCGTCTCCGCTTCCGCCAAGGAGAAGGTCGCCGCTGCCGGCGGCACGGTCACCGAGCTCATCTAGTCGGCGACCGACAAGCACGGCATTGAAGCCTGGTTGGCTGCCCATCCGCTCTGCGGTGGGCAGCCGGCCAGGCTTTTTTCATGCCCTGCGCGAACCGGTGCGCGGGGCCGGTCCATGGCCGACGGGCGCTGCCGGTACGTGACTTCCTGCTCGCGGATTTACCGCCCCGGGTATCGGCGGTATATCCCGCCGGACACAACGGGCGGTTATCCGGGCGGTTATCCGGTTGTTTTCGGGGCGGGCAAATGAACTGCCGTACCGAGTAATGCGGCGGTAAATTGACCGACGGATACGCGCCGGGTGCGCGACGGTGACGCGGTGGACTCGATCGGCGGAGCAGGCATCTCGCGCCGGACTTGCCGCCGATGTCCGGACATCACGGTCGTAATGGAGGCCAACTCCCGGCGGTCCGGGGACGGCGGCCGGAGTTTTCCGGCCACGCGCAAAAGCGGGGGAGTGGCGAAAGGCGGGGTGGCCGTCAACCGAATGATGACGCGATGCCCCGACCGTGCCGGGTGGTCCTCGGTGGTCCCGGAGTTCACCGGCGGTGGGGGTGGCGGCAGCGCTGTTGTCGCCCGTGGTTCGGTGAGGACGGCGGCCGAACTGCCCGTCCCGGCCCCGGGACGGGGTCGTGCGCCGACTGACTCATGGCCGCCGACTGGAGTTCGTGCCCGGCGTTGTTAGAGTTCCCAGGATCAGTTGTGGCTATGCTGGCCCCTCTGTGTGTGTGTCCGCTGCGGTGCGTGGCAGGACGCTGCGCAACGGCCCAGAGCCGTGGCCCTGTATTCGACGAGCCCTTCCACATAAGAAGTGGGAGGGGCAGGAGGCACCGTGCTCACCGCGTTCGCCCGGGCGTTCAAGACCCCCGACCTGCGTAAGAAACTGCTCTTCACGCTCGGCATCATCGTGCTGTATCGGCTCGGCGCCCATATCCCGGTCCCCGGGGTCAGTTACAAGAGCGTGCAGCTCTGCCTTGACCAGGCCCAGTCGGGCAACAACCTGCTCGGTCTGGCGAATCTGTTCAGCGGTGGTGCACTGCTGCAGATCACGATCTTCGCGCTCGGCATCATGCCGTACATCACGGCGAGCATCATTCTTCAGCTGCTGACCGTAGTGATCCCCCGGCTGGAAGCCCTCAAGAAGGAGGGGCAGACAGGTACGGCGAAGATCACTCAGTACACGCGTTACCTGACGGTGGCGCTCGCCATCCTCCAGGGCACCGGCCTGGTGGCGACCGCCCGTACCGGCGCACTGTTCAGCGGCTGCCCAGCCGCTTCCAACATCGTGCCCGACAAGTCGATCTTCACCACCCTGGTGATGGTGGTCACCATGACCACCGGAACTGCCGTGGTGATGTGGCTCGGTGAGCTCGTCACCGACCGCGGCGTCGGCAACGGCATGTCGATCCTGATGTTCATCTCGATCGCCGCCGGCTTCCCCGGCGCCCTGTGGGCCATCAAGAAGAAGGGCGATCTGGCCGGTGGCTGGATCGAGTTCGGCGTGGTCATGCTCGTCGGCTTCGCGATGGTGGGCCTCGTGGTCTTTGTGGAACAGGCGCAACGCCGGATTCCGGTGCAGTACGCGAAGCGGATGATCGGCCGGAAGTCCTATGGCGGTACGTCCACCTATATCCCGTTGAAGGTCAACCAGGCCGGTGTGATCCCGGTCATCTTCGCCTCGTCGCTGCTCTACATCCCGATGCTCATCGTTCAGTTCGGCGGTGGCAGTGGAAAGTCCGGGTGGGCGACCTGGGTTCAGCTGCACTTCGTGGACGGCAAGCCGCTCTACATCGCGGTGTACTTCTTCTTGATCGTGTTCTTCGCCTTCTTCTATGTGGCGATCTCGTTCAACCCCGAGGAAGTTGCCGACAACATGAAGAAGTATGGTGGCTTCGTCCCGGGTATCCGGGCCGGTCGACCTACTGCTGAGTACCTGAGCTACGTGCTCAACCGGATCACTTGGCCGGGCTCGCTGTATCTGGGCCTGATTGCTCTTGTGCCGACGATGGCGTTGGCGGGCTTCGGCGCGAACCAGGACTTCCCGTTCGGCGGGACAAGCATCCTCATCATCGTGGGTGTGGGCCTGGAGACCGTGAAGCAGATCGAGAGCCAGCTCCAGCAGCGCAATTACGAAGGGTTCCTCCGCTGATGCGAATCGTCCTCGTCGGGCCGCCAGGTGCCGGCAAGGGAACGCAGGCTGCGTTCCTTGCCAAGAACCTGTCGATCCCGCACATCTCCACGGGCGACCTCTTCCGCGCCAACATCAGCCGGGGCACTGCCCTCGGCAAGCAGGCGAAGGCGTACATGGACGCCGGGAACCTGGTGCCGGACGAGGTCACCATCGGGATGGCCAAGGACCGCATGGCCCAGCCGGACGCCGCGAACGGCTTCCTGCTGGACGGCTTCCCGAGGAACGTCTCGCAGGCCGTGGCGCTCGACAAGGCGCTGGCGACGGACGGCCAGAAGCTGGACGCCGTGCTGGACCTTGAGGTCCCCGAGGACGAGGTCGTGAAGCGGATCGCGGGTCGCCGCATCTGCCGCAACGATTCGGCTCATGTCTTCCACGTGACGTACACCCCGCCCAAGAAGGAAGGCGTCTGCGACGTCTGCGGCGGCGAGCTGTACCAGCGCGGGGACGACAGCGAGGAGACGGTACGCCGTCGCCTGGAGGTCTACCACAGCGAGACCGAGCCGATCATCGACCACTACAAGGCGCAGGACCTGGTGGTCACCATCTCCTCGATGGGCAAGGTCGACGAAGTGACGCGGCGCGCGATGGACGCACTGAAGAAGTCGTCCAACGCGCACTGATCAAGCTATGAGCAGTACGACGGTTACGGCCGCGGTGTCCGAGAGGCGCCGCGGCCGTACTGTTGAGCAGGCAGATACAGCGAACGTGGAAGGCACAGTGATGGTGGAGATCAAGACCCCCGAGCAGATCGCGAAAATGCGCGAGGCGGGGCTGGTCGTCGCCGCGGTCCATGCGGCCACCCGCGAGGCAGCGGTGCCCGGCGCCACCACCCGAGACCTGGACGAGGTCGCCCGCAAGGTGCTCGCGGAGCACGACGCGAAGTCGAACTTCCTCGGGTACGGCGGTTTCCCCGCGACCATCTGCACCTCGGTCAACGAGGTTGTCGTCCATGGCATCCCGGACGAGAAGACGGTCCTGAAGGACGGCGACATCATCTCGATCGACGCCGGCGCGATCATCGACGGCTGGCACGGGGACGCGGCGTACACCGCGTTCGTGGGGACCGGGCACGCGCCCGAGCTGGTGGAGCTCTCCCGGGTGACCGAGGAGTCCATGTGGGCCGGCCTGGCCGCGATGAAGCTGGGCAACCGGCTGGTGGACATCTCCAGGGCGATCGAGTCCTACATCCGCCGCCAGCCGCGTCCGGCGACGGGCAAGTACGGGATCATCGAGGACTACGGCGGCCACGGCATCGGCACCGAGATGCACATGGACCCGCACCTGCTGAACTACGTCGCCCGCAAGCGCGGCAAGGGCCCCAAGCTGATCCCCGGCTTCTGCCTGGCCATCGAGCCGATGGTGAGCCTCGGCACGGCCCAGACCGACGTCCTTGAGGACAACTGGACGGTCATCACCACGGACGGCACCTGGTCCTCGCACTGGGAGCACTCGGTGGCACTGACCGAAGAGGGCCCGCTGGTGCTGACAGCGGTCGACGGCGGCAAGGCGAAGCTCGCGGAGTACGGCGTGACTACGGCGCCGGATCCGCTGGCCTGAGGGACGGCCGGGCCGGGCCTCAGCCCTCGCCGGACGGAGTCCGGCGCAGCCACGCGAAGCTTGTGAGGCGCCCCCGGGGCGCCGAGCCCGCGAGGGTGGCGTGGAGAAGGGGACGGCGGCAAGGCGAAGCTCGCGGAGTACGGCGTGACTACGGCGCCGGATCCGCTGGCCTGACGGACGGCCGGGCCGGGCCTCAGCCCTCGCCGGACGGAGTCCGGCGCAGCCACGCGAAGCTTGTGAGGCGCCCCCGGGGCGCCGAGCCCGCGAGGGTGGCGTGGAGAAAAGGACCCGCTGGCCTGAGGGGCAAGGGGGCGTAGGGCGTGACATTCGCGCCCGGTCGGCCCCGTGAACCGCTTAATGATCTTGACTGTTGGGCACACATCCCTGATTCGTCTTTTCCAGGGGCCTGACGTAGACTGACTCGTCGGCTCGCGTGTACCCGTATGTCCGCATGCGGAGCGGGAGTCGATCAAGGTAGCCGATTCGAAGGGCGAAGCGTGGCCAAGAAGCAAGGTGCCATCGAGATCGAGGGCACCGTGATCGAGTCCCTCCCGAACGCAATGTTCAAGGTGGAACTGCAGAACGGTCACAAAGTCCTCGCGCACATCTCCGGCAAGATGCGTATGCACTACATCCGCATCCTCCCGGATGACCGGGTCGTCGTGGAGCTTTCTCCGTACGACCTGACGCGTGGCCGGATCGTCTACCGGTACAAGTAGATCTTGCTGCCGTCTCGTGTTTCAGCGAGGCGATGGCACTGACCCGGAGAACCTGACATTTCATGAAGGTCAAGCCGAGCGTCAAGAAGATCTGCGACAAGTGCAAGGTGATCCGCCGTCACGGCCGGGTCATGGTCATCTGCGAAAACCTGCGCCACAAGCAGCGCCAGGGCTGACGCACGACCCCCTGCATCTCGCAGCTCTTCGCGCGACGCAAGCGAAGTAAATGTATATACGCAGAGCCCAGTGCCCCCAGCGGGCGCTGACACCTCCGGCGGAGGCCGGGGACCTGGTCCGTACCACTCCCTTCTGGGGAGCGTCCGGCGGCCACGGAACGGTTCTGCGGAAGACCTCCGAACCAACAGGAGCCATGCATGGCACGCCTCGAAGGCGTTGACCTCCCGCGCGAAAAGCGCATTGAGGTCGCCCTCACCTATGTCTTCGGCATCGGGCGCACGCGGTCTCAGGAGACCCTTGCCGCCACCGGTGTCGACCCCAACGTTCGCGTGCGCGACCTGCCTGAAGAGGACCTGGTCAAGCTCCGCGAGTACGTGGATGTCAACTTCAAGACCGAAGGTGACCTCCGCCGTGAGGTCCAGGCCGACATCCGCCGCAAGGTGGAAATCGGCTGCTACCAGGGTCTGCGTCACCGCCGCGGCCTGCCGGTGCACGGTCAGCGCACCAGCACGAACGCTCGTACCCGCAAGGGTCCGCGTCGTGCCATCGCCGGTAAGAAGAAGCCGGGCAAGAAGTAGTCCTCAGCCGGACGCTTAACCAGCGGTCTTCGCTGTAGGACCGATCACCTCCACGCCAGGAGAAAACATGCCTCCTAAGGGCCGTCAGGGCGCCACCAAGAAGGTGCGCCGCAAGGAAAAGAAGAACGTCGCTCACGGGCACGCCCACATCAAGAGCACGTTCAACAACACCATCGTTTCGATCACCGACCCCTCGGGCAACGTGATCGCCTGGGCCTCCGCCGGCCATGTCGGCTTCAAGGGCTCGCGCAAGTCCACTCCGTTCGCCGCACAGATGGCCGCCGAGTCCGCCGGCCGTCGCGCGCAGGAGCACGGCATGCGCAAGGTCGACGTCTTCGTCAAGGGTCCCGGCTCCGGCCGTGAGACCGCGATCCGCTCCCTCCAGGCCACTGGCCTCGAGGTCGGGTCCATCCAGGACGTCACGCCCACCCCGCACAACGGCTGCCGCCCCCCCAAGCGTCGCCGCGTCTGATCTGGTTGCATTGCGGGCGGTGTGAAGACCGACCTTCTCGTTTCTCGCGTTGCACACGGGCGGTACGACCCCTTTGGGCCGTGCCGCCCGTACCCTTGTAGTAACTGGCATCAAATAGCGGGTGCCAAGACACTGGAGGAATTTCCATGCTGATCGCTCAGCGCCCCTCGCTGACCGAAGAGGTCGTAGACGAGTACCGCTCCCGGTTCGTCATCGAGCCGCTGGAGCCGGGATTCGGTTACACCCTCGGCAACTCTCTGCGTCGTACGCTCCTCTCCTCGATCCCCGGCGCCGCTGTCACCAGCATCCGGGTCGACGGTGTCCTGCACGAGTTCACCACCGTGCCGGGCGTCAAGGAGGATGTGACCGACCTCATCCTCAACATCAAGCAGCTCGTCGTCTCCTCGGAGCACGACGAGCCGGTCGTGATGTACCTGCGCAAGCAGGGTCCCGGCCTGGTCACCGCTGCTGACATCGCCCCGCCGGCCGGCGTCGAGGTCCACAATCCGGACCTCGTTCTCGCGACGCTCAACGGCAAGGGCAAGCTGGAGATGGAGCTGACCGTCGAGCGCGGTCGCGGCTACGTCTCCGCCGTCCAGAACAAGCAGGTCGGTCAGGAGATCGGGCGCATCCCGATCGACTCGATCTACTCGCCGGTGCTCAAGGTCACGTACAAGGTCGAGGCGACCCGTGTCGAGCAGCGCACCGACTTCGACAAGCTGATCGTCGACGTCGAGACCAAGCAGGCCATGCGGCCGCGCGACGCCATGGCGTCCGCCGGTAAGACGCTGGTCGAGCTGTTCGGTCTGGCGCGCGAGCTCAACATCGACGCCGAGGGCATCGACATGGGCCCGTCGCCGACGGACGCGGCGCTCGCCGCCGATCTCGCCCTGCCGATCGAGGAGCTTGAGCTCACCGTTCGGTCGTACAACTGCCTCAAGCGCGAGGGCATCCACTCCGTGGGTGAGCTCGTGGCGCGGTCCGAGGCCGACCTGCTCGACATCCGCAACTTCGGTGCGAAGTCGATCGACGAGGTCAAGGCGAAGCTGGCCGGCATGGGCCTGGCCCTCAAGGACAGCCCGCCCGGATTCGACCCGACCGCCGCCGCCGACGCCTTCGGCGCCGACGACGACGCGGACGCGGGCTTCGTCGAGACCGAGCAGTACTGATCTTCCACGCTTCCGGCGCGCACTAGTTCGTCGGTAACTGACACCGGTACCTGATACGGCCGGTGCAGACATGAAGGAGAAACACCATGCCGAAGCCCGCAAAGGGCGCCCGTCTGGGCGGCAGCGCTGCGCACGAGCGTCACCTTCTCGCGAACCTCGCGAAGGCACTGTTCGAGCACGGTCGCATCACGACGACGGAGGCCAAGGCCCGCCGCCTGCGCCCCGTCGCCGAGCGTCTGATCACCAAGGCGAAGCGTGGAGACATCCACAACCGTCGCCAGGTTCTGCAGACCATCACGGACAAGAGCATCGTGCACACGCTCTTCACCGAGATCGGCCCGCGTTACGAGAACCGCCCCGGTGGTTACACGCGTATCACCAAGGTCGGTAGCCGTCGTGGCGACAACGCTCCCATGGCTGTCATCGAGCTCGTCGAGGCCCTGACCGTGGCGCAGGCCGCCACCGGTGAGGCCGAGGCTGCGACCAAGCGCGCGGTGAAGGAAGACACCCTCAAGAAGGACGAGGCTGTCGAGGACGCCAAGGCTGAGGACACCAAGGTCGAGGACGCCAAGCCGGCCGACGAGGCCGCCGAGGAGTCCAAGTAGTCCTTGGACACTCAGGTGTTCTGAAGACCACTGGGACGGGCCCGCATCACCCTTCGGGGCGGTGCGGGCCCGTTCTGTTTTGAGAGGATTCACTGGTGAGCGATGACGTGGAGCCCGGCTTCGTACGGGTGCGGCTGGATCTTTCGTACGACGGGAAGGACTTCTCGGGCTGGGCGAAGCAGCGGGAACGGCGGACGGTGCAGGGCGAGCTGGAGTCCGCGCTGAGCACCGTCATGCGGCTGGCCGAGCCGGTCTCCCTGACCGTCGCCGGACGTACGGACTCGGGCGTGCACGCGCGCGGCCAGGTCGCGCAGTTCGATGTGGCGGCCGACGTGTGGGAGGAGCACCGCGAGAAGCTGCCCAGGCGGCTCGCGGGTCGCCTCCCGCACGACGTACGGGTGTGGAGGGTGACCGAGGCGCCCGCGGGCTTCAACGCGCGCTTCTCGGCGATCTGGCGGCGTTACGCGTACCGCGTGACGGACCACGTGGGTGGCGTCGATCCGCTGCTGCGCGGTCATGTGCTGTGGCACGACTGGCCGTTGGACGTCGACGCGATGAACGCCGCCGCCGCGCGGCTGCTCGGGGAGCACGACTTCGCGGCGTACTGCAAGAAGCGCGAGGGCGCGACGACCATCCGCACGCTCCAGAAGCTGAGTTGGGAGCGCGGCGCGGACGGGATCATCACGGCGACCGTGCGGGCCGACGCCTTCTGCCACAACATGGTGCGCTCGCTGGTCGGCGCGATGCTGTTCGTCGGCGACGGGCACCGGCCGGTGGAGTGGCCGGGGAAGGTGCTGGCGGCAGGCGTACGGGACTCGGCCGTCCATGTCGTACGCCCACACGGCCTCACCCTGGAGGAAGTCGGTTACCCCGCCGACGAGTTGCTGGCCGCGCGCAGCCGCGAGGCCCGCAACATGCGGTCACTGCCCGACGGGAGCGGTGGCTGCTGCTGACGCCTGGGCGGTTCCCCGCCGGTGGATCTGACGGAAGGTGAACTCGGCGACGTCGTCACCGGTCGTGAAGACTTCCTTGTCCGCCTTGGTGACGTTCTTGCCGTTGGTGAAGCCGCCCACGGTGAAGTAGGCGTACCGGCCGTACGCGTTGGTGGTCCTGCGGCAGACCGAGCCGCCCCGGCAGAAGGTGGGGACACCGGAGCCGGGGAGGGAGGCGAGGCCGCCGCTCGCCTGCTGCTTGGCCTTCTGGGCCTGCGCCTCGGTGTCGAAGACCGCCACGCCGACGGTGACGGCGACGCCGTCACCGCTGTAGGTCGCGCGGATGACCTGGTCGCAGCCGTTGCCCGCGAGTACGGAGCCGAGTGCGCCCTGGGTGGCCGCCGCGCAGCTCGTGGTGCGGTTCGTGGCGCCCTGGGCGTAGACGCGGTTGTTCGCCATCGTCAGCTTCTCGCCGGGGAAGAGGGTGCCGGCGCTGAGCGGTGCCTTGTCCTTCTTCGCGCTGGAGATGAAGTCCTTGGGGTTCGGCGGGGGCGGCGGTGCCTGCGAGGAGAAGGACGGGCCGGGCTCGGCGGTCTCCGTGGGCAGGGTCTCGGGGCTGGGCAGGCTGCTCGCCGAGTTGCTGTTGTCGGTGGAGCCGTTGCCCGCCGAGACCACCGCTGTCGCGACGATCGCGCCGACGACCGCCGTCGCGAGGACCCCGCCGCCGATGTACATCCACCTCTTGCGCCGGGCGCGCGCGGCCGACGCGTCGGCCAGTGCCGCCCAGTCCGGGGTGTCGTCCGTGGTCCGCGACGCGTACGGATCGGGTCGCTGCCCCCCGGGGCCTCCCCAGGACGGTCCCCCTTGCCCAAAACTCACTGACCTTCACCCCGCCGTGTCGTGCCGCCCTGTGCTGTGCCCGCGTCCCCCGGGACGGCACAGCGATCGTGCGCATCCTAATCCGGTTGGGCGATGGGCCGGTCGGCGGTCAGAATGCGGAGCATGGGACATCTTGAGGCTGCGCATCTGGAGTACTACCTCCCCGACGGGCGGGTGCTGCTCGGCGACGCCTCGTTCCGGGTGGGCGAGGGCGCGGTGGTCGCCCTGGTGGGCGCGAACGGCGCCGGCAAGACAACCCTGCTGCGGATGATCGCGGGGGAGCTCCAGCCGCACGGCGGCTCGGTGTCGGTGAGCGGCGGGCTCGGCGTGATGTCGCAGTTCGTCGGGTCGGTGCGCGACGAGCGGACCGTACGGGACCTGCTGGTCTCGGTCGCACAGCCGCGGATCCGGGCAGCCGCCGCCGCGGTCGACGCGGCCGAGCACGCGATGATGACGCGGGACGACGAGGCCGCGCAGATGGCGTACGCGCAGGCGCTCAGCGACTGGGCCGAGGCGCACGGCTACGAGGCCGAGACGGTCTGGGACATGTGCACCATGGCCGGGCTCGGGGTGCCGTACGAGCAGGCCCAGTGGCGTGAGGTGCGGACGCTGTCCGGCGGTGAGCAGAAGCGGCTCGTCCTTGAGGCGCTGCTGCGCGGACCCGACGAGGTGCTGCTGCTCGACGAGCCCGACAACTATCTGGACGTGCCGGGCAAGCGGTGGCTGGAGGGGCAGCTGAAGGAGACCCGCAAGACGGTTCTCTTCGTCTCCCACGACCGGGAGCTGCTGGCCCGGGCCGCCGAGAAGATCGTGAGCCTGGAGCCGGGGCCCGCCGGTACGGACGTGTGGGTGCACGGCGCCGGGTTCGGCACGTACCACCAGGCGCGCAAGGAGCGGTTCGCGCGGTTCGAAGAGCTCAAGCGGCGCTGGGAAGAGGAGCACGCCCGGCTGAAGGCGCTGGTGCTGCGGCTGCGGAACCAGGCGGCGATCAGTCCCGACATGGCCTCGCGCTACAAGGCGATGCAGACCCGCTTCAAGCGGTTCGAGGACGCGGGGCCGCCGCCCGAGCCGCCGCGCGAGCAGGAGATCAGGATGCGGCTGCGGGGCGGTCGTACCGGGGTGCGGGCGGTTACCTGCGAGGGGCTTGAGCTCGTCGGTCTGATGAAGCCGTTCGACCTGGAGGTCTACTACGGGGAGCGCGTCGCCGTACTGGGGTCGAACGGCTCGGGGAAGTCGCACTTCCTGCGGCTCCTCGCGGGCGAGGACGTGCGGCACAAGGGGGTGTGGAAGCTGGGCGCGCGGGTCCTGCCCGGGCACTTCGCGCAGACGCACGCGCATCCGGAGCTGCTGGGGCGCACGCTCGTCGACATCCTGTGGACGGAGCACGCGAAGGACCGGGGCGGTGCGATGTCGGTGCTGCGGCGCTACGAGCTGGAGCGCCAGGGCGACCAGCCCTTCGAGAAGCTCTCGGGCGGGCAGCAGGCGCGCTTCCAGATCCTGCTCCTGGAGCTTGAGGGCACCACGGCGCTGCTGCTGGACGAGCCGACGGACAACCTGGACCTCGAGTCGGCGGAGGCCCTCCAGGAGGGCCTTGAGGCGTACGACGGGACTGTGCTGGCCGTCACCCACGACCGGTGGTTCGCGAAGGCCTTCGACCGGTACCTGGTGTTCGGGTCGGACGGGGTCGTGCGGGAGACCACGGAGCCGGTGTGGGACGAGCGACGGGTGGACCGGGCGCGGTAATGGCGGCCCGCGCGGCGCCGCGCGGGCCGCCGTCCGGTGGGGCGCGAGAGGCACCTGAGGCGCCGCCCGGGGGTGCGTTTTGACCCGTACGGGTGGCGCAGGTAAGCTTCCAGTTCGTTATGCGTATTGGCTTGGTCGTTCTCACGCGAGGGGCCCTTACGCCGGCCGACCGGATCGATGACCAGCGGCATGCAGACGGGTTGCGTCCCCGAATGCGGCCAAGGCTGTCGTGATCGTCCGGGCGACCTGTCAGGACCCGTCCCCATGCTCTTCACCGAGCCGGGGATCCTCACTCTGAAGAAGCGAAGGCTACGACCGTGCGTACGTACAGCCCCAAGCCCGGCGATGTCACGCGCCAGTGGCACATCATCGACGCGCAGGACATCGTCCTGGGCCGTCTGGCGACGACCGCCGCCATCCTCCTGCGGGGCAAGCACAAGGCGATCTACGCCCCGCACATGGACATGGGCGACTTCGTCGTCATCATCAACGCCGAGAAGATCCACCTCTCCGGCAACAAGAAGACCCAGAAGATGGCTTACCGCCACTCCGGTTACCCGGGCGGTCTGCGTTCTGTCCGCTATGACGAGCTCATGGCGAAGAACCCCGAGAAGGCCGTAGAGAAGGCCATCAAGGGCATGATCCCCAAGAACACCCTGGGTCGCCAGGTGCTCTCGAAGCTGAAGATCTACGCGGGCGACCAGCACCCGCACGCTGCTCAGCAGCCGGTTCCGTACGAGATCACCCAGGTCGCGCAGTAGTTCCGGCCACACCCCCTAAGACGTAAAGAAATCTGAGGAGCATCGTGGCCGAGTCCACTGTTGAGACCCCCGCCGAGGGCACCGAGCCCGAGGCCGAAGAGACCTTCGCCGAGGTCACCACCTTCGAGTCCGAGGTGCCGGTCGACGGCGAGTACACCAGCGAGTCGATGGCGGGCCGCTTCGGCGACCCGCAGCCGGCCGCAGGTCTGGGCCGTCGTAAGAACGCCATTGCCCGCGTCCGGATCGTTCCGGGCACCGGCAAGTGGAAGATCAACGGTCGCACCCTTGAGGGTTACTTCCCGAACAAGGTGCACCAGCAGGCAGTCAACGAGCCCTTCAAGGTGCTCGAGCTCGACAACCGCTACGACGTTGTCGCCCGCATCTCGGGTGGCGGCGTTTCCGGTCAGGCCGGCGCCCTGCGCCTCGGCGTGGCCCGCTCGCTGAACGAGGCGGACGTGGACAACAACCGCGCCCCGCTGAAGAAGGCCGGATTCCTCTGCCGTGACGACCGTGCGGTCGAGCGCAAGAAGGCCGGTCTCAAGAAGGCCCGTAAGGCCCCGCAGTACAGCAAGCGCTAATCCGTTTGCTCGACTTGCTCGGCTGATCAAGACGTTTCGCCCCGGCGGCACATTTCGTGCTGCCGGGGCGTTCGTATATCGGCATGCCCGGCGTACAACGGTGTTGGGCACCCAAGAGACCTTTTTTCGGAGCTTTTCGGAGGACACCAGTGGGACGACTCTTCGGCACGGACGGTGTGCGCGGCGTCGCCAACGCGGACCTGACAGCTGAGCTCGCGCTCGGTCTGTCGGTCGCTGCGGCGCATGTACTCGCCGAGGTGGGCACGTTCGAGGGCCATCGGCCGACAGCAGTGGTCGGGCGTGACCCCCGTGCATCCGGGGAGTTCCTGGAGGCCGCCGTCGTGGCGGGCCTCGCGAGCGCGGGCGTGGACGTCCTGCGCGTCGGCGTGCTGCCCACACCCGGGGTCGCGTACCTCACCGGTGTGCTCGGCGCGGACCTCGGCGTGATGCTCTCCGCCAGCCACAACGCGATGCCGGACAACGGCATCAAGTTCTTCGCGCGCGGCGGTCACAAGCTCGCCGACGAGCTGGAGATCCGCATCGAGTCGCTGTACGTGGAGCACACCACCGGCGCTCCCTGGGCGCGGCCGACCGGGGCCGGCGTCGGCCGGGTGACGGACTACGCGTCCGGCTTCGACCAGTACATCGCGCACCTGATCGGCGTTCTGCCGAACCGGCTCGACGGCCTGAAGGTCGTCCTCGACGAGGCGCACGGTGCGGCTTCCCGTGTCTCGCCCGAGGCCTTCGCGCGGGCCGGCGCGGAGATCGTCACCATCGGTGCCGATCCGAACGGCCTCAACATCAACGACGGCTGCGGCTCCACGCACCTGGGGCTGCTCCAGGCCGCCGTGGTCGAGCACGGCGCGGACCTCGGCATCGCGCACGACGGCGACGCCGACCGCTGCCTCGCGGTGGACGCGGCGGGCAACGAGATCGACGGCGACCAGATCCTGGCCGTACTGGCGCTCTCCATGCGAGAGGCCGGACAGCTGCGCAAGGACACCGTCGTCGGCACCGTCATGTCGAACCTCGGTTTCAAGATCGCGATGGAGCGCGAGGGCATCGCGCTCGTGCAGACCGCTGTCGGCGACCGTTACGTACTGGAGTCGATGAAGGCCGAGGGATACGCGCTGGGCGGCGAGCAGTCCGGGCACGTGATCGTCCTGGACCACGCGACGACCGGTGACGGCACGCTGACCGGCCTGATGCTGGCCGCGAGGATCGCCGCGACGGGTCGTACGCTGGCCGATCTCGCCGGTGTCATGACGCGGCTGCCGCAGATCCTCATCAACGTCCCCGACGTCGACAAGTCGCGCGTGAACACCTCCGCCGAGCTGGCGGCCGCGGTCGCCGACGCCGAGCGGGAGCTGGGCGCCACGGGCCGGGTCCTGCTGCGGTCGTCGGGCACCGAGCCGCTGGTGCGGGTCATGGTCGAGGCGGCCGACATCGAGCAGGCGAAGGCGGTGGCCGGCCGGCTGGCCGACGTCGTGAAGTCGGCGCTCGGCTAGGAGTGTCCTGAAGATCTTGAAATCACGCCCGTATTGCACCAGTTCGACGGGATTGACATTTACTGGCAATCCGGGGTGATCCGGGCGGCCGGAGCAAGATCTTCATCGGCCTTCCATGGGGTGTCCGGCGGATCTCCGTGGGTGGAGGAGCGGGGTCTGGTGGGTGGAGCCGCGAGGGCGGAGGAGGGGGTCGACGCGGAGCGTCGGCGACCGACGACAATGCCGCGGATGTGCGTGCCGGACCCCGCTCCTCCACGGAGATCGGCGGACACCCCTTAAATCGTCTTCCGCGCGGTGCGCTCGCGCTGCTTGGACCAGAAGTACTTCTGGACGAGCAGTGTGAGGGTGCCCGCGACAACAATGCCCAGCAGGTTCAGCAGGAGCTGCTTGGACGAGCCCCAGGTCTGGCCCAGGTCCCCGTAGCTGAGGGCGACCGCCGCGTTGGCCGCGGCGGGCACCGTCGTCACCGAGATGGCGACGCCGACCAGGGCGCCGGACTTGGCCGAGGTCAGCGACAGCATGCCGGCCGCGCCCGCCAGTACGGCGACCACGAACGAGAACCAGTCCGGGGCGTACACGAAGCCCGTGTTGGGCCGCTCGCCGTCCAGCTTCGCCTCGGTGAACAGACCGACGGCGTCCATGAAGAAGCTGAACACGACCGTCACCGCCATCGCCGCCGCGAAGCCCGCGATCAGCGCGACCAGCGAGCGCAGGGCCAGCCGGGGGGCGCGCCGCACGAGCGCCGTGCAGAAACCGGCGAGCGGGCCGAACTCCGGGCCGACCGCCATAGCGCCCACCACCAGGATCGCGTTGTCGAGCACCACACCGCAGGCCGCGATCATCGTCGCCAGCGCCAGGAACGCGAGGTAGGTGGCGCTGAGGGTGGACTCCTCGTGGGTCGCGTCCGCCAGGTGCTCCCACAGCACGGCGTCCGCGCCCTCGCCCGGCGCGTCCTCCTCGGCCCGGTCCGCGCGGGCCGACAGCGACAGGTCGATGTTCTCCACGGCGATCGAGCCGGACTCGGCGATGCCGATCTCGCGCAGGGCGCCGATGAGCTCGTCCCCGGCCTCGCGGGCGACGTCGCACATCACCAGGTCGCCCTGCGGGTCGCGCGACGCGCCGGGGATCACGGCGAGGTGGGTCGCGCCGACGGTCGACTCGAGGAGGCCGACGACCTCCTCGGTGCGGTCGGCCGGGATCATCAGTCGCAGGTGCAGCACGCGCGGGCTCCCGGTTCGGGGGTGGGCTTGGGGATTCTTCAGAGCTTGCGCAGGGACAGCCGCTGGACCTTGTGGTCGGGGCCCTTGCGCAGCACCAGGGTGGCACGGCCGCGGGTGGGGGCCACGTTCTGCACCAGGTTCGGCTTGTTGATGGTGCGCCAGGTCGTGCGGGCGTACTCCATCGCCTCGCCCTCGGATACCTGGGTGTACTTCCTGAAGTACGAGAACGGGTTCTGGAAGGCCGTCGCGCGCAGTTTGCGGAAGCGGTTGAGGTACCACTGTTCGATGTCCTCGGGGCGCGCGTCGACGTACACACTGAAGTCGAAGTAGTCCGCGAGACCGACCCGGGTGCGGCCGTCCTTGCCGGGGAGGGCGGGCTGCAGGACATTCAGGCCCTCGACGATCAGGATGTCGGGGCGGCGGACGGTGAGGCGCTCGCCCGGCACGATGTCGTACTTCAGGTGCGAGTAGACGGGCGCGGTGACCTCGTCCTTGCCCGCCTTGATGTCGGCGACGAAGCGGGTCAGGGCGCGTCGGTCGTACGACTCGGGGAAGCCCTTGCGGGCCATCAGGCCGCGCCGCTCCAGCTCCTCCATCGGGAGGAGGAAGCCGTCGGTGGTGACCAGCTCCACGCGCGGGTGCTCCGGCCAGCGGGCGAGCAGTGCCTGGAGGAGTCGGGCCACGGTGGACTTGCCGACGGCGACGCTGCCGGCGACCCCTATGACGAACGGGGTGCCGCGTTGCGAACCGTGCCCGTTGCCCGCGTCGCCGAGGAAGGTGTTGAGGGCGCCGCGCAGGCCCGAGGTGGCCTGCACGTAGAGGTTGAGCAGGCGGGACAGCGGGAGGTAGACGTCCCGCACCTCGTCCAGGTCGATGACGTCGCCGAGCCCGCGCAGCCGCTCCAGCTCCTCCGCGGTCAGCGGGAGCGGGGTCTTCTCGCGCAGGGCGCTCCACTCCGCCCGGCTGAGGTCCAGATAGGGGGAGGCATCCGCCCGGCGGGGGGTGTTGCGTGGCGCCGAAGTGATCACAGGAACATTGTCGGGGGTACGGGGCCGGAGTGGGTGGTGTGCTCGGTCACGTGGGGGAAGGCCGTGCGTGGAGGGTGCGGGCGAAGGTTGTAGGGGAACGCGTCTCGATTGGATGCCTCTGGGATGTCGTGAGCGTCACGATCTCGCAGGCGCGGAAAATTCGTTGATCATCGGGCGGGTCCAGGCCTTAGATTCAGGGCTCGCAACGATTTCCGCGTGTCACCGGTCGAGTGAACTTCGCGCGGGGGGAACGTTGTTCACCGATCCGGACTGACTCAGAGGGAAAATTTTCGATGCGTCGCACCATTGCCCGTCGTACCGCCGTTGCCGTCTCCGCGCTCTCGCTGACCCTGCTGGTCGGCGCCTGCGGGGCCGACAAGGCCAAGGACGACGCTGCCGCCGGGGACAAGGGCAAGAACGGCGGATCCGCCGCGAAGGCCCTCTCGGCGGCCGAGCTGGACAAGATCATCCTGGCCGAGAAGGACCTGACGGCCGAGCACAAGATCACCAAGGCCACCAAGGTGGACCAGGTCGCGGGCAAGCGGGCCGGCACGGACAAGGCCGAGTGCGAGCCGTTCATCGACGTCCTGGCGTTCCGGCCGATGGGCACTCCCGGCGCGACCGCGCAGCGGAAGCTCGTGCCGATGCCGGCCAAGGCGGCCAAGGACGCCACGCCCGAGGAGAAGATGAAGGCGGCCATGGACGTCCTCAAGGGGACGATCACCAGCGACACGATCGGCTCGTACGACGGCAAGGGCGCCGAAGAGGCCTTCGCCGCGCTGCGCTCCGCGGGCGAGGCGTGCGCCGGTGGCTTCATCCTGTCCGACGGCACGGACATGGCGAACAAGGACAACACCAAGTTCACCAAGGTCGCCGCGGGCCCCGCCTACACCGGTGGGGACGAGGCGCTGACCTACACCCTGTCGTTCGACATGGAGGGTGAGAGCGGCAAGGAGACCGGCTCCCACCAGGTGGTCGCGGTGCGCAAGGGCAACACCCTCGCGGCCTTCGGCGTGCTGGGCCTCACCGGCAAGGCGGAGTTCCCCAAGGCGATCATCGACGCGCAGGTGGCGAAGCTCGGCTGAGACCGCGCGCGTTGAACCCGACCCCGTCCCGGCGCCTCCGCCGGGGCGGGGTCGCGTCTTGTCCGGGTCCCCGGCGGGGAGCGGGCCGCGTCGTAGGCTGCCGGGATGAATCGGGCCAGTTCCATGACGATTGAGTGAGCGCGTGATTATTGGGGTCGGCATTGATGTGGCCGAGATCGAACGGTTCCGGGCGTCCATGGAGCGCACGCCGCAGTTGGCGCAGCGGCTGTTCGTGGAGGCGGAGTTGACGCTGCCGAGCGGTGAGCGGCGCGGCATCGCCTCGCTCGCCGCCCGGTTCGCGGCGAAGGAGGCCCTGGCGAAGGCACTGGGCGCGCCGGCCGGGCTGCACTGGACGGACGCGGAGGTGTACGTCGAGGACAGCGGGCAGCCGCGGCTTCGGGTGTGGGGGACGGTGGCGGCTCGGGCGGACGCGCTCGGGGTGCGGTCGTGGCATGTGTCGCTCAGCCATGACGCGGGGGTGGCTTCCGCGGTGGTGATCGCTGAGGGGTGAGCGAGCGGGTACGGGGGTGGTTGGACCGTGGGCCGTTGAAGGGCGAGTTGTCGAGGTGAGTTTCTGATGCGTCGTGCGTACAGCGTGGAGACCGTACGGAGTGCCGAGCGCGAGCTGATGGCGCGGCTTCCGGAGGGCGCCCTCATGCAGCGGGCCGCCGCCGGGCTCGCCGCGGCCTGCGCGGGGCTGCTGGGGCGGGTGTACGGGGCCAGGGTCGTGCTGCTCGTGGGAAGCGGTGACAACGGCGGCGACGCGCTGTACGCGGGGGCGCGGCTCGCGCGGCGCGGGGCGGGGGTGGCTGCGGTGCTGCTCGCCCCAGACCGGGCGCACGCGGGCGGCCTCGCGGCGCTGCAGGCCGCCGGGGGGCGGGTGCCCGGTGATCCGTACGCCGTCCTCGCGCGCGCCGACCTCGTCGTGGACGGCATCACCGGGATCGGCGGGCGGGGCGGGCTGCGCGAGGACGCGGTGGCGCTGGTGCGGGCCGCGCAGGCCGCGCGGGATTCGGGCGCGGTGCTGGTCGCCGTCGACCTGCCGAGCGGGGTCGAGGCGGACACCGGGCAGGTGCGGGGCGCGTGTGTGCGGGCCGACGCGACGGTCACTTTCGGTACGTACAAGCCGGGGCTGCTGATCGACCCGGCGCGGGAGTACGCGGGCGCCACCCATCTGGTCGACCTCGGGCTCGATCTGCCGGTCGAGGCCGATGTGGAGGCGTTGCAGCACGCGGATGTGGCGGCGCTGTTGCCGGCGCCTGGTGCGGAGAGCGACAAGTACCGGCGCGGTGTCGTCGGTGTGGTGGCCGGGTCGGCCCGGTATCCCGGTGCGGCGGTGCTCGCGGTGGCCGGGGCGCTGCGGGGCGGGGCCGGGGCCGTGCGGTACGTGGGGCCGGGCGGGGACGCGGTGATCGCCCGCTACCCCGAGGTGCTGGTGCACGCGGGGCCGCCGGGGAAGGCGGGGCGGGTCCAGGCATGGGTCGTGGGGCCCGGGCTCGGTGACAACGCGGAGGGCGTCGTCGCAGATGTGCTGGCGTCCGACGTGCCGGTCCTGGTGGACGCGGACGGGCTGCGCCCGCTGGACCCCGCGACGCTGCGGGCCCGCAGCGCGCCGACGCTGCTCACCCCGCACGCGGGGGAGGCGGCGGCGCTGCTCGGCGTGGCCCGCGATGAGGTGGAGTCGGCGCGGCTGGTGTCGGTGCGGGAACTGGCCGCGATGTACGGGGCGACGGTGCTGCTCAAGGGCTCCACGACGCTGGTGGCTCCGGCGGGCGGCGCGGGGGGCGCGCCGGTCCGGGTGAACCCGACGGGGACGCCATGGCTGGCGACTGCAGGCAGCGGTGACGTCCTGTCGGGCCTCGCGGGTGCGTTGCTGGCGGCGGGCCTGGACGCGGTGGACGCGGCGTCGGCGGCGGCGTACCTGCACGGCCTGGCGGGACGCGGGGCGGCATCCGGAGCGCCGGTGGCCGCGCACGATGTCGCGGCGGCGTTGCCGGGGGTGTGGCGGGGGCTGGTGGGTTGAGGGGGCGGTTTGGGTA
>NZ_JASITA010000033.1 GCF_030063415.1 Streptomyces sp. H27-C3
TCGATTCCCCGGCCTTCCACCGCCGCCACAAGTCGGCCTTCATCTCGTCCGGCATCCCCGGCCGACCCAGTCTCGCCACGTATACCCTCCTCGACCAGCACTGTTGCTCTGACCGGTTGAATCTAAGTCCTGAGCAACTCGGGGTTACGGCAACATCCGAGCGCCGGGGGGCCCTGTTGTAATGCCAGGTGAGCTGAGAACGTGGGCCGGTCCCGATAACTCTGCATTTGGACCGAGGCCAACCGCATCTCGTCGCCGCGCCACCGGTCGAGACTGGCTTGTGCACCTGGCGGGTCCCGTGGTCGGACACCTGCCTGACTCCCCGGGGCGATCCCGGTGGCCGAGGTCGCCGGGAGGGACCGGCGAGGGCCGATGAGTTCCTCCGTGATCCGCAGTCATAGATCATGATTGGTGCACCGCAGCCACGAGCGTGGTCAGAGCGTGCACCGGCCGCACCTGCTGAGAACCAGACACGAGATACTGAGGAACCTTAGATGCGTACCCTGATCAGTACCGCTTTCATCTCCCTCGATGGCGTCGTGGAGGGCCCGGGCGGTGAGCCCGGTTACCGAAACTCTGGATGGACCTTCAAGGACGTCGAGTTTCTTCCCGAGGCATTCGACATCAAGGGCCGGGAGCAGAAGGAAGCCACCGCGATATTGATGGGCCGGACCAGCTACGAGGCGTTCAGCCCGGTGTGGCCCGACATGGAGGACTTCGCCGACTACAAAGTGATGCCGAAGTACGTCGTCTCCACCACCCTCACCAAGGATGACCTGGTGTCGAACTGGGGTGAGACCGCGATCCTGCGCTCGCTCGACGAGGTCGCCGCATTGAAGGAGACCGAGGGCGGCCCGATCATCGTCCACGGCAGCGCCTCCCTGAACCAGGCTCTTTCGGACGCCGGCCTGATCGACCGTTACCACCTGCTCGTCTTTCCGCTCCTGCTCGGCGCGGGCAAGCGGCTGTTCAGCGCCACGGACAAGGACACCCAGAAGCTGAAGCTGGTCGAGCACGAGGTCTATGCCAACGGTCTGCAGAAGAACGTCTTCGATGTCGTCCGCTGACAGCACAGTGTGCCCGTGCCCGACTCCGGCCGCGGTCGGGCACAGGGAGGCCGGTTCTGATCGAACAGGGTGCCTGACCGGGGGATCTTGGCTGGGAGGACGCATGAAGGCAGGGTCTCCGGTGCAGCACGAGGGTTGTTGAAGCCAGCTCGTGAGACCGGAGGCCTGCTGATGCTGTTCTACGTGGTTGCGCCCTCGGGGTTCAACTCGATCCGCCCGGTGTGTGATTGTCTCGCTCACCGGTGCGGGAACGCGGCCGACCGTCCGGGGCGGGTGCGGCGGTATCCCTCGGACATGACGGACGCGCAGTGGGCGGTGGTGCGTGACGCGCTGCCGGTGCCGGCGTGGATGGAGGGCCGGGGCGGACAGCCGGAGGGTTACTGTCACCGGCAGATGCTGGATGCGGTCTTCTACGTCACCGACAACGGCATCAAGTGGCGCTCGATGCCCGTCGACTTCCCTGCCTGGGACCGGGTGTACGCGTTCTTCCGCAGGTGGCGGCAGTCGGGTCTGGCCGGGGAACTCCATGACCGGTTGCGCGGCACGGTCCGCGAGGCCGAGGGGCGTGAGCGTGAGCCGACTGCGGCCATCATCGACTCGCAGTCGGTCAAGGCGGCCGCCTCGGTGCCCGCGGTCTCACGCGGCTATGACGGCGGAAAGAAGATCAACGGCGGGCGCCGGCACGTCATCACCGACAGCCTCGGCCTGGTGCTGATGGTGCTGGTGACCGCCGCGAATATCACCGACCGCCAGGCCGCCCGGGGCATGCTGCCCCGGCTGCGGACACGGTTCCCCTTCCCCTCCCTGATAAGGGGAATTCCGATCAAGGACCCAGGGGCATGCGCCGTGCAGCCCTGACCGCCGACGTCACAGCCCCGTTCTCGGAGGTCTCGGAGTGCACGAACCGCAGGCCCGGGCGAAGCCGTCATTTGTGATCGCCGCCAGCCTCCCGGACGGCATCATCGACAGCTCGCTCGACGTGCCGAGGTCTTACCCCTGCAGCCTCACGCACCGAGGGCCCGGAGGCGGCGTCCGCTCGGCGGCCGAGCTGGCGGCGCGACCGGGCGCAGCAGCGGCGTGCTGCCGAAGAATGGCTCCAGACGATTCGTGCCGCGGGTGAGCCCGACGAGCAGGTTCGGCACGAAGTGCACGCCTGCCCCGGCGGACGTCGGTGGACAGTTGGTGGGGGGTGCCGCTACGCCGCGGTGGTCCGAGCGATCTCGGCTGCCGTCGGCACGGGAACGACCTCGACGCTCACCCCGCGTCTGGTCAGCTCCCGTGCTGTCTGGTGGAGCGTGATTTGGGAGAAGGCGAAAAGCGAGTCGGGTGTGAAGGTGGCTCCGGACTTGTGCCGGACCGCGAGGACCAGTCGGCGGGGTGTGAAGTCCTCGGGCAGCCTGATCCTCCCGCCACTCTCCCGTGCGACCCGGCGGACGAACTGGCAGCGCGCCTCAGGTGAGTTGACGAGGAGCTCGACGGCGACCTGTGCCTGCCCGAGGAGGTGGCTGAAGGAGCCGGAGGAACCGGCTTGCTTGACCAGGACAAGGGTGCCGTCCGGAGTCAGCAGGTCGCAGATTTCGACCCGGTCGGTGCGCTTGAGGGGGTTGTTGATGAACTCGCCGTCGAGGAACAGCCATTCGGGCCGGGCCTTTGCGACCGCTCGGTTGTAGGCGCGTTCGTTCGCGACTTCGGGCCAGTGCGGCAGGCCGTACACGGCGGCATCGGTGAACAACCGCCGCAGGTCGTCGCGGACGGAGTCGATGTAGCCGGCGCCGAGCTCGTACCAGTCGCCGTCCAGAAGGCAGTACGTCCGTGAACCGAGGGAGATGTCGGCCTGGATCCAGTCCAGTGCGTGGGTGGTCGCCAGTGGTACGGAGGATCTGGGCGAAGGGTCGCGGTGGAGGGTCACCGTGCCGTCGCGCACGGCGGCGAGACGGCTGCCGGGTCGGCTGATGCGGGCCCGGGTGAGGACGTAGGCCAGGTCGAAGTCGTCGGACAGATAGGCCTCGGTGGTGCCGATACGGGTCCGGTAGGCGGTGGCCTCTGCGTACGTGTCGTGCAGGTCGAGGGGGACGGAGAAGGAGATCCGTCCGTCGGGGGGAGCGCCGAGATGACGGTCGAGGGAGGCGTCGAGCCCGGCGAGGGTGACGGCGTCGGTGACCGGGACGATGTGGTCGACGAATTCGAGGTCGGGGTGCGGGATGTCGTCCTGGCAGACCCGGGTGATCGTGCGCAGGTCTTCGACCAGATCTGCCGGTTCGATGCCGAGGGGAAGGCGCAGGCCGACACCCCCCTGGGCGCTGCAGGCCCGGCCGTTGGCGTGGCGGCTGCGGGTGAGCGGGATGTCGTCGAGATGGCCGCCGAGGTGGCGGACCACCCGTGCCTGGTCGCGGATGCCGAGCGCCGGGACCGAGGTGCCGGCGGGCACCAGCGAGATGTCGGTGCGGGCCATGCCGAGCGTCTTGGTGACGGCGCCGCTGATGTGTCGGGGGTCGATCATGCGGATCGCGAAGCGGAGGCCGAACCGCTTGTCCTTGAGGGCGTCGGGGACCAAGCGGTAGCCGTTGCCGCAGGTGACGGCGTACACCTGGTCGCCGACGGCGAGAAGCAGCAGCGCGCCGGTGCGGCGGACCGGTTCGGAGACCAGGATTCCGGTGGTGCGGGCATTGGGGGCGCACCAGGTGTCGGCTTCCTCCTGCTTCCCATAGGTGAGGTACACCGCGGGCACGCCGAGCACCTCCGGGTGGTGCAATTCGGCTCCCAGCCGGTCGAGCTGTTCGTGGTCAAGGGCGTCGAACATGGCCTCTGGGGTCGGGGAGACCGTGGAGAGCCGGTAGACGGTGCGGACTGCGGTGTGTGTGGACATGAAGTGCCTCCGTGTGTGCGGGTGTGGTGGAGCAAGGCCGACAGGAGCCTCATCCGTATACGGAGGACGATGACAGCAGTCTGTGTACGGTGTCAACGTAATGCAGGTGTTCCCATCTTAAAGGTGCTGCGTGTACGGTGGCCTCATGACGGACCATGCCGCACCCGCCACCGCCCCCCTCGTCACCGGGTCGGAGATCGCCAGAATCGCTGGAGTCACCCGTGCCGCCGTATCCAACTGGCGGCGTCGCTACGACGACTTCCCCGCACCCTCGGGTGGCGCTGCGAGCAGCCCGCTTTTCGCGCTGGCCGAAGTGCAGGCATGGCTGGAGAAGCAGCGGAAGGGACAGGACGTCTCGGCTGAGGTCCACGTGTGGCAGGAGCTGCGGGCCGCCTACGGAGAGGACATGGTCGCGGGTCTTGCGGATGTGGCCGAGCTACTCTCGGCGGGGCACGGGAGACGGCCCTCGAGCGGGCGGCGCCTGTCGAAAGACGCGGCAGCGCGTGTCCGTGCACTCGCAGAAGCTGAGCAGCCCGTTGACGTCGTGAACGCACTGACCGAACGTTTCGCCGACGCCGTCCGCCGCGCCGGTTCTGACCAGGTGACGTCGACCCGGCTGGCACGCGCCGTACGCCACTTCGCCCCGCCGTTGCCGTCCGGAGCGACGGTGTTCGACCCCGCCTGCGGCATCGGTCTGCTGCTCCTCTCCGTCGCCGGGCGGACCGGAGCGCTCTGCCGTGGACAGGAGGCCGATGCCGACTGCGCACGCCTCGCCAGGCTGCGTGCCGCCCTGTCCTCGCTGCCGGACGCCCGGATCGAAACGGGTGACTCGCTCCGCGATGACCGGTGGCCAGACCTCCGGGCCGAACTGGTCGTCTGCGATCCGCCGGTGGGCGTCACCGAGTGGGGACGAGAGGAACTCCTCCTCGACCCGCGCTGGGAACTCGGTACGCCGTCCAAGGCGGAGGGCGAACTCGCCTGGCTGCAGCACGCCTACGCACACACCGCGCCGGGTGGACACGCCATGATCGTGTTGCCCGCCTCCGTCGCCTACCGCAAGGCCGGGCGAAGGATCAGGGCCGAACTCGTCCGCAGGGGCATCCTCACCCAGGTCGTCGCGCTACCACCCGGCGTGGCCTCCTCACATGCCCTACCCGTCCACCTCTGGACCCTGCGCCGCCCCGAGTCGGGCGATACTCCTCCGGCGACGGTGCGCATGGTGGACCTCACCGGCAATGATCCCGACGGCGGCTTGGACCCGCGCCCCGAGCAGACCGTGGAAGTCCCCCTGATCAACCTTCTCGACGACACGGTCGACCTGACTCCGGGCAGCCACCTCCGGGCCGGGCACCGTGACTACCCCGGCGAGTTCACGGCCCTCCGCGACGACCTGGAGGAGCAGTTGCACCGGCTGACCACACTGCTGCCACAGCTCCGGCCCGGTGGCGGAGCGGGCTCGCTCGACGGCGCCACCGCCGGCGTCGCCGAACTCCTCCGGGCCGGCCTCGTGACCTATGAAGGCCCGGAACCGGTCTCCGCCAGCGACCAGCTCGACACCGATTACCTTCAGGGCTTCCTGCGCAGCCCGGCCAACACCCGCCGTGCCACCAGCGCTTCCGGCAGCTATCGGACGGAGACCAAGGGCGCCCGGATCCCGCAGCTGGCCATCGAGGAACAGCGCCGCTACGGTGCGGCCTTCCGCGACCTCACCGCATTCGAGGAGACGATGCGGGCCGTGTCCGAGCTCAGCCGACGGCTCGCCGACCTGGCCCGCGAGGGACTCTGCTCCGGCGCCCTGGCCCCGGAGGACTGAGAGCCCGTCACTGAGGACACACGGCGGGCGGCTCCGGGGGCGATACGCTCGCAGCCCCCGGAGCCGTCGGTTCAAGCGCCGACCGGCAGGAACTCGCTCGGCTCCCCGCTCCAGCTCACGCTCAGCGCCTCGCGCGCCCTGGTGCAGGCGACGAAGAGCAGGCAGCGCTCGAGCATCAGATCGGCCTCGTGCTGCGGCGCGTCCGCCTCCAGCGGGGTGATCTCCCGGGCGAAGGGCACCGTTCCAGTCATGACCCCGAGCACGGAGACCGCCCGGAACTCAAGACCCTTCATGGCGTGCATCGTCGCCAGCCGAACCCCCGGCGTCCCTGCGGCGACCTGCCCCTTCACCCGCACCACCGGGATCCCGGCGTCCTTGAGCCTTGCCTCCGCCGCGTCCAGCGTCAGGTTGAACCGGGCGCACACCCCGATCTCCTGCGGAGCGAGACCTTCGCCGAGCCACGCCCGCACCCGCTCCACGAGCGCGGCGCACTCCTCCTTCTGGCCGGCGTATCCGCCGGCCTCAGGACGGCGGCCGCGCAGCAGCGAGCGGTAGCCGGCCAGGGAGTCGATGCCGTCGCCCTCCAGCGCGTCCACGGTGACCGGGGCGAGCAGCCGCGCCGACCAGACCAGGATCTCCTCGGTGGAGCGGTAGTTGAGACGCAGCCGGAAGCTGCGGCCGGCCGTGGCGATGCCCAGCGAGCCGAGCGTCACCCGGGAGTCGTAGATCCGCTGGTGCGGGTCGCCGGCGAGGAACAGGTCGTCGGGGCCGGGGGCGACGGCAGCCCGGAGCACCCGCCACTGTGCGGGGTGCAGGTCCTGCGCCTCGTCCACCACGACATGGTTGTACGGGGCAGGACCGGCGGCGAGCAGGTCGGCCGCGCGGGCACAGATCCGCAGGTGTGTGGTGGCGCCGCGCTCCTGGAGCAGCTTCTCGAACCGCTCGACGCCGCTCCACACCAGCCCGCGCCGGGCCGCGCCGAGGCCGGTGCCGCATCCGCGCCGACTTGCCGCGAGATAGCCGTCCAGGTCGCGGATGTCCTGGCCGAGCACCACATGGCGGTACTCCTGCGCCAGGAAGCGGGCCTGGAACGGCAGGCCCAGCTGCTTGACCACCAGCTCCCACAGATGCCGCTGGTCGCGGTCGCCCACCGGCTTCGGCGTGCTGCCGGTGCGCTGTCGCACCACGCCGTTGGCGTAGGCGTCGACCGTGGCCACATCGACGCGGGTGAGGAGTTTCTCATCGTTGTCGAGGAGAAGCCCGAGCATGTCGCGCAGCCCGGCGGCGAGCGCGTTGGTGTAAGTGGTCAGCAGGATCCGGCTGTCCGGCTCGCGCCCGAGCAGGTGCTTCACGCGGTGCAGCGCGGCCACCGTCTTCCCCGTTCCCGGGCCGCCGGTGACCTGCACCGGTCCTCCGTACGAGATGCGGTGGGCGACCCGCCGCTGGGAGGGGTGCAAGAAGACCCGCCAGGCCGCGAACGGCTTCGCCAGGGCCTCCTCCAGCTCCTGCGGTCCTGTGACAAGCCGGATCCGGGCGGTGGTGTTGCTGATCACGGTGGCGAGATCCTCGACCGGCTCGGCCGGCGCGTCCACCGGGCGGCGCACCGCCACCACGTCCCGGTAGACCTCCTCCGGCGAAAAGCCCTCCGCGAGGTACTGCAGAACCTCCAGCTGGTCCTCGGGCAGCAGCGTCGCGAACGCCTCCAGCTGTGCCTTGTCCGCCAGCGAGCGCGCGGCGCGCAACACCTGGCCGTCGATGCCCAGTTCGCGCAGAGCCCCGTCGGAGACACCGGCGAACAGCAGCTTCGGCGCCTTGCGGGACGCCGTCTCGTACAGCGGCGTCAGTTCGTCGAGGGCGACCGCGTCGCGTACCTCCAGGCCGCGGGTGGCACTGTTCGTGCTGTACAGGCGCTTGGCCGCCCAGGTGTACGCGTCGTCGTGCGGCAGCACATGGACGAGGAGGAACAGATCGCTGCCGTCGTCGGGCGCGAGGACCACACCGCGCCAGAAGCCGGTGATCCGTATGGTGCGCATCCGCCGGTCGCGGGCGTTCTCCACGGATTCCAAGTGGAGCCCCTTGTCCGCGTTGAGTTCGGCCACGGTGAGCGCCTGGAACTTCGTCATGGCCTTGCGGACGCCGGCTCTGACCGGCTTCTCCAGGGTGTCGTATCCGTCCCAGAAGCTCTGGGCGAAGGCGAGTCGGGGCATGGGCCGATGGCCCCCTTTCCGTTGGTCGTTCGGTGTCAGGCGGCGGGCCCGGCCAGCCGGGCGGCGAGGTCTCGGAACGTCCGCAGCAGCGCCGCGGGCTCGCGGGAGAGGTCGAGACTGTGCTGGAGCAGCCGCAGCCCGCCGGTTCCGCGCACCTCGGTCGTCCGCTCGGGGATTCGGCCCGCCGCGTACACCAGGTGCGCCTCGCGCAGGCCGAGCACGGTGGCGTAGGCGAGCGCCTGGTACAGGTCGGCGTTCGGATAGCCGTCCGCCTTCTCGGTCTTGTACTTGGCGTCAACGACGGCGACGGGTGTACGGGCGCCCGCGCCGTACACCACCAGATCGGGCTTCATCAGGACCTGGCGGCCGGAGTCCAGGTGGTGCTTGTCCTGCAGCCGCGCAGTCAGGCCGTGTTCCCGGAGGGCCTCGCGCAGGGCGACCGTCACGAAGTCCTCGAAGAGCTTGTTCATGTCGAGCAGGAAGCCGTCCAGGGCCAGTGCGCCGGTCCTGTGCTCCGGTGAGGTTCCGTGCAGTACGGCCTCGGCGAGGCGCAGGGCGGGCTGGTAGTGGGAGTTCAGCCGGGACGGCTGCCAGCGCGGCAGTTCCTGGCCTCGCACCAGGGGGCCCACGTCCGCAAGCCTGGTTCGCTGGTGGGCGAGGCGTCGCCGCACCGTCCCCGGCACGCAAGGCAGTCGAAGCAGCCGCTCCACCGCGGCGCGCAGGATGCGGTTCGCCGCGGTGTCGGCGGTGTACGCGTCGTAGACGATCTCGACCGGCGGGGTGCGGCCGAAGTGCCGCCGGATCTGCTCGGCCTCCCGGATCCGGCCCCGCACCACCGGCGCGGACTCCGTCACCTCGCGGTAGCCCTGAAGCACGCCCTGCCGCAGTGCGCCGTCGAGCTGCCGCTCCACCGCGTACGCGAGGGCGGGCACCACGTCGTCGTACGCACCGGTGTTGACCGTGCCCTCCCGGCTGTCGCGCCAGGCACCGCCCGGGTTGAGGCTGAAGCCGAGCAGGAAGAACAGCCGCCGCACCGGCGTCTTGGGCGCGATCCGCAGCACCGTCCCACCAGGCAGCCGCACCGCACCGACCCGGCTGCCCGCCCGCAGTCGCCAGTGCCCGGGCCGTTCCGGGTCCGGCGCTACGCTCTCAAGCATCCGGGACGCGGCGAGCGCCCGTCCGGCCGCCGCGTCGAGCGGTACGGAGACGGTGTCCCCGTACTCCCGCAGCGTGATCTCGCCGGCCGCTTCGGCACTCATGCCTGCCGGGTCCGCTCGCGCAGCGCGGCCAGGCCGTAGCGGGCGGCGATGTCGGTTCCCTCGCCGTAGTGGTGTTCCTCGAGCAGCGGCAGGATCTTGGTCCGCCAGGTGCGGTCGAGGCCGCCCTCGCGGTACACGCCGGGTTTCATCAGGTAGGAGGGGCCGATGGCGAAGTCCGCGTCACCGATCGCTGCGTTGAGGGCGTCGAGCAGGAGGGCCGGCTCCGGGTCCTTGCCCTCGCGTTCCAGCCAGCGGGTGAGCAGACCGGCGGTGGGTTCCACGCGCGGGGAGAGTTCCACGAACGCGAAGCGGCGCCGCATCGCCGCGTCCACCAGTGCGATCGACCGGTCGGCGGTGTTCATGGTGCCGATCACGTACAGGTTCGGCGGCAGCCCGAAGTCGTCCCCCGAGTAGGTCAGGCGCACCGAGCGCTTGCGGTACTCCAGGAGGAAGTACAGCTCGCCGAAGACCTTCGCCAGATTGGCCCGGTTGATCTCGTCGATGATCAGGAAGTGCGGTACGTGCCGGTTGCCCTCGCGGGCGGCGGTGTCGGCGAGCTCCCGCAGGGGGCCTGCCGTCAGCCGGAACGCGACCTCACGTGTCTCGGGGTCCTCGACCGGCCGGAAGCCCTCGAAGAAGTCCTCGTACGCGTACGACGGATGGAACTGGACGATCTTGACCTGCTCCGGGCCGCCGCCGAAGTACTCGGCCAACTGCAGTGCCAGATACGTCTTCCCGGTGCCGGGTGGCCCGTAGAACACCATCTGCCGCTCGTCGAGGAGGAGTTCACGCAGCTCGTCCAGCCAGGCTCGGTCGTGGACGAGCAGCTTCCCGGCGAACTCATCGGTGACTGCGGGGAGCGAGAGGACACGCTGCTCGGACGAGTCCAGGACCTGCTCGGCCTCGTCCGACGCGGTCTCCGCGCCGCCGGTGAGCGCGGGGAGCTGTTCCAGGACGGAGGTCAGGTCGACCACGTCGTGCTGGGCGGAGAGCTTCTGCTGCACCTCCTCAGGCAGTTCCTCGTACGGACGGCCGGTCTCCTGCCAGGTCACCGTCCGCCGCAGGTTGGAGAGCCCGCCGGGTGAGCCCGACTGCACCGGATCGCCGGTGATCCGCCCGAGGTGGAGCAGCCCGTCGTTGAGGGTGGCGACGGTGTCCCCGATCCGCATCTGGGTGAAGAAGGCGTGGAGTTCGTCAACAAGTCCGCGCTTCTGGTGGTACGTCGCCGACCCCTCGTAGCCCTCCTCGACGAAGCGGCGCAGCACGCTCTTGGTCGGGTCCGGCTCGTCCACCTGCGGCAGGTGTGTCCCGTCGAGCGAGACGACGCCCTCCTTCAGCCAGAGCTGCCGGACCAGGTTGTGTCCTGAGACGTTGTTCCCGCGCACCAGCCAGGCCTTCTGCGGGGCCCGCCAGCTCTGCGGCAGGAAGTCGCCGAGGCGGTGCCCGTCGCCGGTGCTGCGCCAGGTGCCGGGTCCGGTGGCGGCGTAGCCGAGGACCAGCGTGGCGGCGGCGGACGGCGAGTTGCACTCGATGTCCCGGGACACGGTCCAGGTGCCGGAACGGTGTCCGTCGGCCAGCGTCCCGTTCCCCCGCAGCTCGGCACGGAACCGGCGCGCGAAGTCGCTCAGCCCCGGCCAGTCCTCCGCCGACACCGCCGACCCGGCGGTCACCAGGAACTTGTGCGATCCGTTGTCGCCGAGCGCGGAGAGCAGGAAGCCGCGGGCCTCCCCGGCGTCCTGGGGCAGGGCGATACGGAAGTCCGGGAAGCCGGGGAGACGATCGGGGAGTCGCGGCATGGGGACCTTCCGGGCGCGGGCGGATCGGCTGCATGAAGTGCGTCCAGCCTACGTGTTGACGGTGTCAATCGGTGTGTGCTGTGTGCAGAGCGCTCACTGCACCCTGTCCGTTGCGCCCTCGGCCCGGCCCCGGCCGGTTACCGGCGCTCGGGGAACACCTGGGCACTTCCCCGGAGCTCCTGCGCCGCCGGGTCGGGCGCCTCCGAGCGGGTGTTGAGGTTTTCCAGCGCCTTGTGCAGGGTGTCCTGGGCGGCGTAGTCCCTGCGTGCCGCCGCGGCACACAGTTCGTCCCAGGTGGTAAGGACAGAGCGTCGTACGGAATCCCGGAAGCGGCCGATCTCGGCGTTGTGAGCCGTGACCATGGAACGCCAGACGGCGGCGTCGATCTTCCGCCAGAGGCCACGGGCGGTCCCCGTCGCGGCCTGCATCGCGGGCAGGTCCATCCGCTCGCGTGCCGAGTCCAGGGCGCGCCGGGCGTCGCCCAGCTCTCCGGCCAACTGGTCGAGCCCCAGCTCCCGGCCCCGCTGGGCGCCGATGGACGCGCTGGCTGTCCAGCTGCGGGCGTTGCGGCAGGCCTCCAGCGTTGTGCGGGCGCCGTCGAGGAATCCGTCGAGGGACCGGCCGAGAGGTTCGCCGCGCACGATCGCCGAGAGCTGCTCGGTCAGTTCGGCGAAGGTGTCGCTCTCCGCCGCCGTGAGCTCGCTGCCGAAGTACTCGCGATGGGTACGGACCTCGCGGAGCAGATGCGCGGCATCGCGGCCGATCCCGCCGGCGACGGCGTTGCGCCGCAGCCGCGCTCCGACCTCCTCGCCGTCGCCGACGCGGTACTTGAGGTGCACGGTGCGGTTCTCGTCGATCTGCACGCGGAGTATGAGCCGCTCCGCGCTGCCGGAGCCCGCGCCGAGGTGGTGCGTGTGTTCTCCGCAGAACTCATTGCGGGAATGGGCCTTGTCGTGCGGCCCTTCCACGATCTGGAAGGTCAGCGCGGTGGCGTCATCCGACCGAACCCGGAGATTCTCGATGTTCTGCCATGCGGTCGGGTACTTCGTCCCGGCGGGGAAGAGGACCGCGACGGTGCCGTCGTTGAGTGCCAGGCCCAGGTTCTGGGCCGTGACCTGCTCCGGCTGGTCGGTGTGGAACAGCGCGTCGCAGGCCGAACACGCCGTCAGACCGGTGGCGTTCACCATCTGGCACTGGGGGCACTTCAGGCCGCCCGCGTCCAGGGGGCGGTCGCAGTCCTGGCACGCGGTGGCCGAGGTGGAGTTCTCCCGGCAGCCGCAGTGCGGGCATTCACCGCGGGCCGCGACTGGGGCGGCTGCCCGCAGGCCGGAGAGATCGGCGGCGCAGACCGGGCAGTTCGAGGTCCCCTCGGCCGCGGGCACATGGCAGCCGGGGCAGTCGACTGTCGCTGTGCCGAGCAGCGAGGCGCCGCAGTCTGGGCAGGCGTTCTCGGTGAGCGGGATTCCGGTGGTCAGGCACGGCTCGGAGGGGCAGGGGAGAACGCGAACCAGCCCGGTCTCGACGGCGGCGCCCAGCGCGACGGCAGCCATGGGGTCGATCTGGTGGCTCACCCTCACCTTGTCCTTGTCGAACAGTTCGGTGAGCAGGCGGCGGACGAGCGGGATGCGGGTCGAGCCGCCGACGAGGAGGACCTTGTCGATGTCCTCGGGTGTCCTGGACGCGTCGCGCAGCACGGTGCGGGTGATGTCCAGGGTGCGGGCGATGCCGGCGTGGATCAGCTGCTCGAAGTCGGCACGGGTGACCTTCCCCGTCCAGGAGCCGCCGTTCTTGCCCAGCGGCCCAAGGACGATCTCCGACGCGGGGACAGAGGACAGTTCGATCTTGGTGCGTTCGGCCGCGGCGCGGATCCGCCCGGCGTCGTTGCTCCCGGAATGGTCGCGGTCGCCGAGCCGCGTCGTGAGCATCTCGTGGAGCGCGTGGTCGAAGTCGGCGCCGCCGAGCGCTTTGTCCCCGCTGAGGCCGTAGACCTCGAAGTAGCCGGGCCCGGTGATCAGCAGGGATACGTCGAAGGTGCCGCCGCCGAGGTCGTAGACGAGTACCGAGCACATGTCGTCGTCATCCTGGACGGGACGCCCCACACCGAACGCGTGGGCCGCCGCGGTCGGCTCGGGCAGGATCCGTGTGACGGTGAATCCCGCCAGCTCCCCGGCCTCCCTCACCGCCGCGTACTGCGGTTCCGTGAAGTACGCCGGGACGGTGATCACAGCACGCCGGAATGCCTCCCCGGCCGTGTTCTCGGCGTCCGTGCGCAGCCGGCGCAGCAGGATCGCCGAGATCTGCACGGGCGTCAGGTAGTGCACGCCGAGCCGGATCTCGACCCCGCCGTCCGCGGACTCCCGCACCAGCCGTTCGCCATCGGGCCGTTCGCGGATGATCCGCTGTACGTCCACGTCGGCGTAGTTGCGTCCGATCAACCGCTTCACCTCGGTAATCACGGAACCGGGCAGCCGGTCGCGCGAGCCGAGCGCCTCGCTGCCCACCAGGAGCGACCCGTCGGCGGCGACACCGACGGCGGACGGGGTGGCCTGCTCCTTGTGGCGGTTGGACAGGACGACCGGGACGCCGCCGTCCAACCAGGCGGTGACGGAGTTGGTGGTTCCGAGATCGATTCCGAGCGTGCGGTACGGCATGGCGTGGCCTCCGGACAGGGGACGGACAGGTGGGCGTGTGCCGCGCGTTCAGCGGCGGCGCTTGGAGGGCTTGCTGGGCAGCGGTAGCGGCTGTCGGCGCCGGGCGCGGCTGATGCGGCGCGGTTGGTTCCGGCGTTCCCGCGCGGTCTCGCCGTCCGGCTGCCCGGCGGGCGCGTCAGGCTCGGCGGCGGGCCCCGGCCCGGGCACGGCGAGTACGACGTCGGCACGGCGCAGGCAGTCGGTCCCGAGGCGGAAGCCGGTGACGGTCTCCCGCAGGACGGTGCCCTCGGGGGCGGTCGGGTGCGGTTCGACGGTCAGTACCTGCGCCTCCACCGGGTCGGCGGTCTTCCCCACGAGGTCCATGGGCCGGACCTGGCAGCGGGCGAGCTCGGCCCGGAGCATCTGGTGGGCGGCGTCCGTCTGTTCGTGCACGGCGGCCGCGAGCACCCCCGTACGGCCTGCTCCTGACCGCCCGAGCTGTTCGGCCCGGAGAGCCGTGTCGGCGAGGAGGTCGTCGAGCGGGAGCAGTGCGGCGAGGAGGCCGGTCAGCCGGGCTTCGGCGTCGTCGCGTTTGCGCGCGAGGGCTTCGACGCGGAGGCGCAGCTTCTTCAGCTCTGGGGTGTCGTCGGTGCCGGGCGGGGGCGTGGTCACGTCGGTGGGGGGCCTTTCGGTGCGGCGGTCGGCGGGAGCGGAGGAGTCAGCAGTTCGCTGACGAGGACGTCGTCCGTGGTGCGGGCCGCGTCCCTGGCGGCCTCCAGCGCGAGGACGCGAGCGCGGCTCGTGTCCTGGTCGCGGCGGGCCCGCGAGATCGCCACGGCCGCCGATTTCGCGAGGTCCGCCGGGCGGGTGCCCAGGCGGGCACCCGGGAGGAGCTCGAACACGGTGGGGCCGAAGAAGGGCATCGGTGTGCGGGACTGCGTGGTCACAGAATCTCCTGGATGTACGCCTGGCCGTCCTGGTCCGGCTGCGGTACGGGACGGTCGAAGAGCCCGGGGAACAGTTCGGAGTCGATCGGAAGGGCGATCTGCCGTCCGGTCTCCAACCGCAGTGCGGACGCTGTGCGTTCGTCGCGTGCGGCCCCTGAGAGGTCGCCGTTCTCACGGCGGTCGAGGGCGCGCCGCTGGTACGCGAGAGCGACGAGCTGGTCGTACTCCGTGCAGCGCCCCGGGGCGATCAGCAGCCCGGCCTGCAGTGCGATGAGGTCGGAGGGATGGCCGGTGTCGACCAGTTTTGCAGCGAACGGCAAAACGGTCTCCAGCGCCTGCTGCTCGCACTCGGCCCCGGTGAGCCGTGCGAAGGACGCGGCGGCGGCGAGCCGTAGGGGCACCTGCTCGGCGAAGTCACCTGATAGTTCTTCGAGGTACCGGACGGCCGTCTCGCGCAGGATGCGGGCGATGTCGTCGTCGCCGCGGGTTCTCCCCTCCTCCGAGGACGGATCAACCTCCTCCCGCTGCCGCAGGGCACGGCGGGCCTCGCCCTTCTTCCCGGCGAGTGCCTTCTCCACGATCCGTTCCGTCATCCGGTGCCGGTACCACTCGTGCACCTCGCCCAGCTTCCCGCCCGATACCCCCGCACGGAGTCGGCGGTGCAGAAGTTCCCCGACCCGCTGCAGGCCGGGCTGCCTGCCCGGTCTGTTCCCCGAGATGACGGCGGCGACCTCGGCGAGCTCCAGCGTGTCCAGCGCCGCCTGCGCCACCGGATCGCCGGGGCGTACGGCGAGCGCCCGCCGGAAGCGCGCACGGCCCTCGTGCTGGTCCTTCCGCTGCAGCGCCTGCGTGCCGCGCCGGACCAGAGTGGCCGCCAGCTCTTCGGCGAGGGTGGCCTCGTCCGGGGCGAGCACGAGCGCGGACTCCAGCCAGAGGGTGCGCTCGACGAGGGTGGCCCGCTGGTAGCCGTTGCCGTTCTGGCCCGCTTTCAGGGCGACCTTGCGGACGGTCTCCTGGTCACTCCGGTCGAGTGCGAAGCCGAGGCGGGCCGCCTCGGTGAAGTCGTCGAGGGCGTCCTGCCACTCGTGCTTCTCGAACTGCTCGTGAGCCCTGACGGCCAGGGCCAGCCCGAGGTGCCGCGTACGGCCCGCGTGCGTGTCGGACTCCGCGTGCCAGGTGGCGGGTTGGCCGTAACGGTGGGTGTACGCGTCGAGCAGGGTGCGGTGTTCGCCGCACTCCGCCAGTTGCCTGGCAGCCATGTCCACGGTGACGGGTGAGCCGCCATCGGGGCGCCCGCCGAACAGCCGGCCGAGGCACGGGGGAGTGGTGTCGGGCGTGAGCGGTTGCCAGGTGTCGACGGTGCACCGGCAGCCGGGGCTGTCCTCCCCGGGCGCGAAGCCGTCGCACATCGCGAAGCACTCCTCCATCCGCAGATACGCGCGTTCGCCCCGGACGAATTCGCCGCTGTTCTCGTACCCCTCGACGTCCCAGACGGTCTCCCAGGCGTCGAGGACGTCCAATCCTTCGCGTTCGTCGATCGAGCGCAGCGCTGTACGGATTCGGTGCGCCAGCGCGTCGCACGCGGCCAACCAGTCCCGGACGCTGACCGGATCACCGCGCCGGGCGGTCACCAGGTCCTCGAAGCCGAGCGGGTCCTCTTCGTCGAGGAGCAGGCGCCACACGGCGATGGCGAACACCGCGTGCCTCGGATCGACCGAGTCGCCCTCCGCGAGCGCCCGCAGCGCGCCGACCGCCAGCGCGTGCACGAGGGCGGTGCGCCGGATCCCGGACAGGTCGGGGACGGCGTCGAGGACCTCACCGATCGCCCCTTGGCAGGCCGCCTGCCACACCAGCCGCCACAGCACGTGCGCCGGGCAGCAGAGGCACACCATCTCGCCGGACGCGGCGTCCGGGGCGTCGAGCACGGTGCGGACGTCGCAGTCACAGCCGATGTCGCAGGGCTGGTCCTCACCGCTCGCGGGCAGTACGCCGCCGAACACCGCGAGCCAGCGGTGGACCGCCTCCGGCCAGTTGCCCGCGCGTTCCGCGAGCAGGGCGCGCAGCGCCTCGAAGGAGGCGCGATCGCTGCCGGAGAGGCTGTCCCGTGCTGCGGCCAGCCGGTGCAGCAGATTGATCGTGTACGCGAATCTGCCCGCGCCGTAGGCGTGTTCGGCCTGTTGGAGCATGCGTAAGGCATCGGTGCCGTTCAAGCGTTCCCCCATGTGCACGTGGCGCGCAGTTGACCTTATGGGGCGCCTGTTGGCTCGGTCAACGGACCGTCAGATACCGGACAGGGTGGCCAGTTCCGCCCGTACTGTCTTGCCGCCCGGTGGGCGTTCCACGGTCTCCCAGTGGTCGGCGAGCAGGGCGACGAGGGTCAGGCCCCGGCCGCCGGTGGAGAGGTCGCGCTCCTCGCCGGCGGGGTGGGGGAGAAGGTCGCCGCGTGCGTCGGAGACCTCGATGTGGAGTCGGCCGGGGCGCGTCAACGGGGTGTAGGTGAGAGCGAGTTCGAAGTCGCGGCCGGGGACGTGGCCGTGCAGGACGGCGTTGGCAGCGAGTTCGGCGACGACGAGTTCGGCACGGTCCGTGACGTCCGGCGAGAGGCCCCAGGTGTGGAGTTCGGTGACGGCGAGGAGCCGGGCGAGGCGTGCGCCGCGGCGGGTGGATGACAGCTTCTGACGGAACGCCAGGGTGGGGGAGGGGGGTTGGGATGCGGTGTGGTCCATGGGGTCAGCGTGGCCGTCGCGGGCGCGGGATGGCGAGGGGTGCGGTCCGTACGCGGGGTCAGCGTACGGGCACGCAGGGTGGACAGTACGGGGCGTACGCCGTCACTCTGGGTGCGTGTGATCGTAGGGAACAGCAGGGCAGGAAGGGGCGGCGGATGACCATCGTCGGAGAAGGGGTCGGGGAGCTTCCCGAGGGGGAAGGGGAACGGGAACCGCATCCGTCGGACAGCCTGCGGACATTCGGGGCGGTCGTGCAGGCGCTGCGCGAGCATGCGGGGATCAGCCGGGTGCAGTTCGGTGAGCTGGTGCGGTTCTCGAAGCACACCGTGGAGTCCGTGGAGTTGGGGCGCCGGATGCCGGACGATTCGTTCGTGGAGCGCGCGGAGGAGGCTACGGGCAACACGGGGGCGCTGCGAAAGTCGGCACGGCATCTGTCGCGGGGCGAGACGGGGCTGGCGGCTTGGTTCAGGGAGTGGGCGCGGCTGGAGCGGACGGCGGTGAGTCTGTGTACGTACGAGTGCAGGCTGGTGCCGGGGTTGTTGCAGTCGGAGGCGTATGCGCGGGCGGTGTTCGAGGGCACGATTCCGGTGGTGACGGACGAGCGGCTTGAGGCGCTGTCGGCGGCGCGGGCGGAACGGCAGCGGATGCTGGTGGAGCGGCCGACGACGCTGTTCAGTTTCATTGTCGAGGAGCATGTGTTCCGGCGGCGGTTCGGGGACGTCGAGGCCATGCGCGGGATGCTCGATCACGTGCTGGAGCTGACATCTCGGCGGAACGTGACGTTGCAGGTGGTGCCCTTGGACTCGGCGCTGCATGCGTGCCTGGACGGCCCGGTGCGACTGCTGGAGACGCCGGAGCGGCGGCGGGTCGGATACGCCGAAGGGCAGCAGAGTGGCCGTCTCATCTCGGACGCGAATGAGGTGAGTCTTCTCCACCAGCGCTATGACACACTGCGCTCGCAGGCCCTCAACCCTCAGGAAACCAGGGCCCTTCTGGAGAGACTGCGAGGAGAGCGATGACGAGCGGTACGGCGGAACTGTTCTGGTTCAAGTCCAGCTACAGCGGTAGTCAGGGCGACGACTGCGTGGAGATCGCAATCGCTGAACAGGCCGTCCACGTAAGGGATTCGAAAGACGTGGTGCGTCCGGCCTTCGCGGTTGGCCGTGAAGGATGGGGACGGTTTGTGCGGTTCGCGTCGGAGCGCTGATACGCCGAGGGGCGCCGCCGCTGAGCAGCGGGCGGCGCCCCTCGCGCTGTCCGGACGTCAGCTGTCCTGGCGGGCCGGGTGGCGCGGGCCCTGTCCCGGGGGCGGGGTGAGCGTGGACCGGTACGTGCCGGAGTCGCTCTCGTCGAGCGGGGTCTCCAGGGTGAGGCCAGCGGCGGCCATGCGGTCGTACTCGGCGAGGATCAGGTCCTTGGTGCGATAGGTGCCGTGGGCCTTGATGTCGTTGCCGCGCGTGACGTTGAAGGTGTCGAGGATGTAGGCGGTGTCGTCCCGGTTGATGTCGTAGAGGTGGAAGAAGAGGGCGTCGAGTTCGGCGCGGATCACGGCGCGGCGGTCGGGGTCCCAGTGGAAGGGGGCGCCGGTGTCGGCAAGGTCGCGGGCGAAGGGGGCCATATCGTGAGAGGTATAGGTGAGTTCGAGGAGGCGCAATGTCAGTGAAGAATGATGGGCCGCGAGAGATTCGGGCGTGGGTACGGGAAGTTGCCGGACAATGAAGTAGCTCATTGATGTCCCGCCGATGGATTGCCGTGCGGTGTAGTCCAGAACGGAAGACGACCAGACGGAGGACAGAAGCGCACCATTCGGTGAAATCGCTAGTAGATACTTATGGCCGAATCCATAACTTGGGGCGGCGGAACCAATCATGGTTCGTTCATCGCTCGCCCGGCAAACGTCACGCCACCCCATCACCCACCCCCTGTTCCACCCCTTCGCCGCAAATCGACTCTTGACGCCCGGCACTATAATCTCCTGCCCGCTCTTGTCAAACTCCCCAGTGGGGACGTCATGTTCAGGAACCCAATAGCGGGGGAGTGGCGTGGCGTCCGGGTTCTGGTGCTGTTCCTCTGTGAACCGTGGGAGTGTGCGCTCGTTTAGCTGTTTCTCGGTCGCGTCCTCGTACGTCGAGAAGCGGTGGTCATAGTGGTGGAGCATCTTTGCCTCGTAGAGGGGGAGGAGGCGGTCGTCGTTTCGGACCAGGACGTTTTGATCGAGTTGCCAGCCTGCCTTGATCAGGTCATCGAAGGTCTCACCATTCTGGGCATTTGGACGGAACAGATGTGAGTCAGCTGACATGTGGAACGTGGTCATGAAGGTGACGTCCCACGGGTTGCCGTCCGGTTCGCTTTCGTTGATGAGAACGGGGAAACGGCGGTAGATCCCAAGGTTGATATCGACATCGCGGCGAGATGAAAAGACCGGGCAGGTTCCCGTGTTGGGGTTGATTCGGAGAATGTCACTGGAGGACAGTGTGTAGGCGCGGTCGGCGATCTGGGAGACCTGTCGGACCTTGAAGACCATGGGGATCGGAAGTTCTGGATTTCCTTGGCCGTACATGGTGAGCAGGCAGAATCGCACGTAGTCCTTGACTGCGGCGAATAGCTTGTCCTCGTTCCCGAACTCGAACAGGCTGGCCAGGTCGCCGCGCTGCACCAGGTCCTTGAAGAAGAACTGTGTCGTCGCATCCGTCGCGATCCCCGTCGGAACGATCACGCCCGTCCGACCCCGCGGCCCTGTCAGCGTCCGGTCCGTCTCCGTGAACACCGCGTACGTATTGATGTCGCCGCGCCCTGTCAGCGGAAAGCGCTCGCTGGCCCGTAGGAAGTGGCTCTCGCCCTCGGCTCGTCGCTTGGCGCCTTCGAACTCCTCGTACAGGATCGCACCGTCGCGGTCTGCCCGGAGTTCGCTGATGAGCCGCTTCCGTGCCGCCGCGTTCTTCGCCCCCGCGATCTCGGGGTTTCGCTGAGCGAAGAACTCCTGCTCCTGGAGCTTGACCCGCTCCCACGGCGGGTTCCCCACCACCGCATCAAATCCCCCCGCCCATCCAGTCCCCGCCTGGACCCCCGCCCCGCTCTCCGGAACCGCGAACACCTCCGGGAACTCCAGGTGCCAGTGGAAGAACCGGTACTGGTCCCGCAGCCGCAGAATCTCCGCGTGCGTGGCATCCGGAACCGCCGACTGGTCCCGCCCCCGCAGTGCCCGGAACACCTGGTCCGTAGGTGCCTCCGGTGCCCCCGACCCCTTCGGCCAGACGAACGCCGCACACCACGCGTCCGCCGCATGCAGATCCTGCACGAACGCCGACGACCCCACGTACTCGCGGTACGCCCGCTCCTGCGCGTGCACGTCTTCCAGCGACTCCGCACGCGCCGAGACGATCCGCCGCAGCGCGTCCGCGTACACGTCGTTCCCGGGCAGCGGCTCCGTGTCGAACAGCAACTCGTCCTGGCCGCCGCGCTGCGTCTTGTTCCGCTTGACCAGGCCGGACGCGTACTTCTTGTCGTCGCCCTCGATCGGCTTGAACGCGTCGTCCGGCACCCCGTCCGCAAGCAGCTTCGGCGTCGAGCCGATCAGCCCGTTGCCGTGCTTCACATGCGCGTCCAGGAACCCCAGCGCCTTCCCCGGCTCCATCGCCTCCAGCCACAGCGACACCTTCGCCAGCTCCACCGCCATCGGGTTGAGGTCGACCCCGTAGACGCACCGCGCCACGACCTCCCGGAGCGCGTGCCGCACCGCGTCCACCGTCGGCTCCGGGTTGCGCTCGCGCACCGCCGCGACACGCTTGGCGATCCGCCGAGCTGAGGCGACCAGGAAGTGCCCGGAACCGCACGCCGGGTCGCACACCGTGAGCCCGAGCAGCTCGTCGACGATGTCGTCCGCCGGGTCGGGCCGTCCGCCCGCCGAGGCCCGCTGCTCGCCCCGCTTCAACGCATCGTCGATCACCGGGTCGAGCGTCGTGTCGAGCAGGCACTCGATCAGCGACGACGGCGTGTAGTAACTGCCCGTCGTCTTGCGGCTGTTGCCCGCCACCTCGACCAGCTCGAACGACCGGTCGGTCGCCGAGTGCTTCGGCTCCAGCTCAAGGAGCGACTCGTAGACCGAGCCGAGCTCCTCCGCGTCCAGGTGTCGGTAGTCGACGGCCCGCCACCGCCGCGCCCCCGGGTCGCGGACCTGCGCCAGACGCTGAACCGCCGTGAGCAGCGCCTCGTTGGACAGCTTCAGCCCGTCGAGCGGCGCGTCCGCCTCGGTACGCGAGAACAGCCCGCCGAGGCCGGGCAGACCCAGCTCGGGCCGACCGCCCTCGGTGCCGAGGGCGTCGAGGACGAGGCGCAGCGCCTCGTACTGGTCACCGTGCGCGGTGCCCTGCCGCCGCCGGGCCCGTCGGCGGAGCCGGTCCGAGGAGAAGTACCGGACGTAGGTGTCCCGGGCGCGCTCGTCCGCCGCCGGGTCCAGGAGTGCGTCGCGGTCCTCGGCGACGAAGACGAAGAGCAGGCGGTACACGAGCCTGAGCAGCGCCGCCTGCAGCGCCTTCGGGTCGGTGTCCTCACGCAGCGCCGCGTTCTCCGGATGGCGCAGGAAACCCGTACCGAGCACGGTCAGCGCCTGCTGGACACCGAGCCTCAGCTGGTCCAGGGCACGCGCACCGGAGGTGACCGCCTCGGTCCGCCACTTCTCCAGCCAGCACCCAGCTGCCGCCGTGCCCTCTGCCACCTCGAACCGTGACGCGTGCAGGACGCAGTACAACAGCACGAACTCGCTGAACAGCTCACCGTCGAAGATCGCCTCCAGGTCGAACTCGACGTACGCGGCCGTCGCGAACGACGACGAGTCGCGAAGGAGCCGCAGCGTCCGCCCGTTGGTGAGGACCGCCCACAGATGGGCCTCGGTGCGGTTGAGGCAGTCCTGCACCAGGGACTGCGGCGGCACCTGCCCGGCCGAGGGCCGCTTGTCCGGCTCCTGGTTCCAGGGGATCAGGTGGACCAGCGCGGGCCCGTGCCGGTGCGAGACACGGAACCGGGTCTCGGGGTTCGCGTCGGCGGCGATCCCGGCCGGGCCGACCTCGGTGAGCGCGCCGAAGTCGAGCTTGCGGAACAGTTGGGAGAGCCAGTCGGACGAGGCCCGGCCAGTGGGGTCGGCGGCCGGTGCGCCGGTCACCGGATCGGCCGGAAGGGCAGTGCGCAGTTCGCGCCAGAGCGGCTTGAGGTACTCCCAGGCGCGCTCGGCCTCGTCGCGGACGGCGACCGAACCCGGCAGTCCGTAATCGGCGGACTTCGTGCCCGGCAGGTTCCGCGCCTCTGCGATGCGAAGCAGCATGTCGGCGGGGAGCAGCCCGCCGACGGTGGTGACGGCGGTGAAGACCGGTGCGGTGCGGGTGGCGGCGGACATCAGGCTTCGGCTCCGGTCACGGTAGAGGCGGAAGAAGGGTAGACGGCAGCGGCGGGCTGCTCCGGCAGATACACGTACACACCGAGCACATCGGCAGGCTCCTGCGGGACGACCTTCAGGCCACGGACGATCTCGTCGCCCGCCTTCCGTACCCGCCGGTGCGAGGCGGCGAGCTCGGCGGCGAGCTCGACCCCGTACTCGGTGATGTGGCCGGTCAGACCCGGCAGTCCGTCCAGGGTGCGGGTGATCTGGTTGTGGGCCAGCTGCTCGTGCGTGTTCGTGGCGGCCCGCGCTCCGAGGAGCGCCGCCGCCGCGTCGTCGTCGAGCCAGCGGGCCCGTGCAGGGAGGCCCTCGAAGGCGAGCAGCCGGGCGTCCTCGGCGACGACCTGCCGCTCCCCGGTGCGCGAGGGCAGCGTCAGGTGGAAGCGGTAGCGCACCAGGAGCAGCGTCGTGCGGATGGTGACCGCGTCCGTGGTGACGACGCCGCAGCGGCGGGCCGGACGCGGCCCCGGTGTGTTCGCGTCGAGCGCCGAGTCGAGGACGTACGAGGCGAGCGCGCCGACCGCCGGATCCGTGCGGACCAGGGCCGCTTCCCCGCGCCCGATCGCCGGACTGGTGCGGAACGGGATCTCCCGGTCCTCCTCCACGATCCGCCCGCCGAGCACCGCCGCGAGCCCGTCCCGCACCCCGGCAGGGGTCCCGCTGACCTGCGCGGCGAAGTCGCCGGAGCCGTCGCGCGGGTCGCGGACCTGGGCGTCCAGGTCGCGCAGCGCCTCCAGGACGAAACCGCGGACCTCATCCGAGCCGCCGAGCGCGGCTCGTACGGCGGCGACCTCGCGAGCCACCTCCTCCGGGTGGACGGCGCGCTGCGCGTACTTCGAACGGGACGTCTTCTCGCGCTCGGCGGCCGAGTTCCACTCCCGCTCGATGCGGTCGAAGGACTCCTGGTGTCCGTCGAGTTCGAAGAGTCCCTCCTGGGTGCCCTGCCTGCCGTGCAGGAGCAGCCACTCGACCACCGCGTCGGTGACACCGGAAGCCGTCTCGTCCGGCACCGAGACCGAGATGCCGAGGTCCTTCTTGATCTGCCGGTGCTTGGCGAACAGCACCTCCAGGACCTTGCCGTCGATGCCGTTGTCCTCACCGAACATGGTGATCACCCGGACCTGGTCGCGCTTCTGCCCGTACCGGTCGACGCGGCCCTCCCGCTGGTCGTGCCGGGTCGGGTTCCACGCCAGGTCGTAGTGGACCACCGCGTTGAAGGCATGTTGCAGGTTGACGCCCTCGGAGAGGCAGTCGGTGGCGATCAGGACACGGCGGACGGCAGGGTCGTCCGCGTCCTCTGCGGCGAGCTGCTCGATGCGCTCCAGGCGCTGTTGCGGGGAGAGTGTGCCGGTGACGGACGCGATGCGTGTCTTCGCCCCCAGCTTCTTCTCCAGCTGCGTCGCCAGGTATTCGGCGGTGGGGATGTAGCGGCAGAAGACGATCGGGCTGTAGCCGTCCGCGATCAGCGACTTCAGGTGACCGGTCAGGGCCTTCAGCTTGGCGTCGGACGCCGGACCGTACAACTCGGCGGCGCGCACGGCGAGTTCGCGCAGTCGCGGGTCGCCCTGCTCGCTCTCCGCCGCGCCCGGTGCGACGTCCATGCCCTCCATGCGGTCGCTGTCGGAGGAGTCACGGGTCAGCGGGGCTCCGAGGGCGTCCGCCTCACCGGCACTGCGCGCGGCGGCGGACTCGGAGCGGGTCTCCAGGGTGCGGGCGGCGGCGGCCGGCGAGGACACCATGGAGCGGAGCAGCGCGATCACCGACCACCAGGCGATTCGCGCCTCCCGCTTGCCCTGAAGCCCGGCAGTCTCCACCCGGTCCCTGGCGTAGGCGATGGCGTCGTCGAGGAGCGCCCGGTAGGCGGGGGTCAGCTTGTACGGCTCGTCCTTGGTCCACCGGTCGGAGGGGAACGCGGTCCGCTCGGCGAGGGAGTCGTCGGCGAGACCGTCCTCCTTGGTCAAGTACTCGCGGACATCGGCGCGCTTGCGGGCGACGAAGTGCTCGGCGAGGCGGGCCCGGCCCGCCGGGCTGTCGAGGTCGACGGTGGCGAGGTCCGGGCGGACCAGGCCGAGCAGGTTGCGGAACGCGGACTCCTTGCCGGAGTGCGGGGTGGCGGTGAGCAGCAGCAGATGCCGGTTCTCGTCGGCGGCGACGCGCCGCAGCAGCTCGAAGCGGAGCTGGCTGGTGGTTGACGAGGTGGCCGGGCCCGTCGCGTCGTCGGCCGCGACACAGGTGTGCGCCTCGTCGACGACCACCAGGTCGGGACAGTGCCGTACGAAGTCCTCGCGGTGGCGCGTCGACTTGATGAAGTCCGTCGAGATGATCGTGAACGGATGCTGGTCGAACAGCGACTGGCCCAGCTCCAGGCCGCGCTCCAGACGCGACACGGTGGAGGCGAGCACCAGCTCGGCGTCGATGCCGAACTTCTCCCGCAGCTCGCCCTGCCACTGCTCGGCGAGCGAGGGCGAACAGAGCACCGCGAGACGGGTCGCCTCGCCCTGCGCGAGCAGCTCCTTGACGATCAGACCGGCCTCGATGGTCTTGCCGATCCCGACGTCGTCCGAGATGAGCAGCCGCACCGTGCGCTGCCGCAGCGCCATGAGCAGCGGCACCAGCTGGTACGCGCGCGGCTCCACGGCGATCGACGCCAGCGCGCGGAACGGCCCGGCCCCGGAGCGGAAACCGATCCGCAGCGCCGTCCGCAGCAGGCCCGCCGCCCGCTGATCACCGAGGTCGGACGGGCTCGGCGGCGCGAACTGCGCCGACTGCACCTGCTCGAAGGCGGGGAAGACGGCCGCGATGTCGTCCTCGCCGCCACCCAGCGGGCGCAGCACCAGCATGCCGGAGGCGCTCTCGGGGAGCACCACCCATTCGCGGCCGCGGGCGGTCACCAGCGAACCGGCCGTGTATGTGGGGCTCATGGGTCTCTCGGTTCCTTCGGGATCGGCGGGACGGGGAACGTTCCGGGTGTCAACGGGTATGGAAATACGTCGCGTTGTCGTCGGCAACGGCATCCCAGTCGGAACCGGCCCGGAAGCGCAGGACGTCCCAGCCGGCCTCCTCCAGGCGGTAGCCGGCCTCGGTGTCCCGGGTGGAGTCGGCGGCGTGGTCCGGGAGGTCGACGAACACGGCGAGATGGGCGCCTTCGAGGCGGAACACCAGATCCGGCTTTGCGGCGGCCTCCGGCACCAGGACATCGACCTCGTCCGGCAGCCGGTAGCCCTTGGCCTTCAGCCAGCCGAGGAGATCGCCCGAGGCGATCAGGGCCGCGAGGTCCGCCTCCAGCGGCGTGGAGACGGCCGGTGGCGTGGAGACGGCCGGGCCTTCGACTTCGGTCCGCACGGGCGTCGCCAGCCGGCGGAACTGCTCGCTCCGCGACTCGCCCCGGTCCTCCCGCTCGGTGTGCGAGCCCGCGAGCCGCAGCAGCAGCGGGCGTGCCGCGAACCGGCTCAACTGCCGGTGGTTCGTCTGGTTTCCGTACGTCAGGAGGCAGGCGTAGCAGCCTCGGGCGCATTCCTCGCCGCCCTGGGGACCGCCCAGGTCCTCACCGGTGTCCGGGTCGAAGTGGCAGATCTCCAGGGCGGCGCGGGCCGCCTTCGCCAGCGCCTTGCGTTCTTGGCGCAGCCGGCGCAGCACACCCGCGCCGCCCTCCGCGGCCTCGGTGAAGAGCAGCCTGCGGCGCGGCCCGTCGGGGGGCGGGAGCAGCTCGGCCGACAGCTCGGAGTCCTCCAGCTCGAAGGCCGCCTCGATGCCCCGCTCCAAGGCGTACAGGACGGAGAACGCGATCGGCTCGGGCAGCGGCTCGTCCAGTGTCGCCACCAGGATGTTCCGCCGGTCCTCCACGTATGGCAGGACCCGCTTCTTGCGGCGCTTCTCGTTGCCGTCCTCGTCGACCACCGGCATCCCGGTGCCCTCCACGGCGTCCGCGGCGGCCCGGTCGTTGAGCCAGCGGCCGTCGCCCAGGTCGAGCCAGTAGCCGTCCTGCACGTCCTCCTTGTCGCGGACTCGGCCCAGGTTGGTGATCCGGACCGTGGCCGAGTCGCCGTAGTCAAGACCGAGGACGGCCGCGCCCTCGCTGTCCGTCACGTGCGAGGTGAGACGGCCCTTGCGGACCCCGTGGTCCTGGAAGGCGTACGAGGTCTCCAGACGGAAACCGGCCCGGCGCCGCTCCTCCTCGTCGGAGGAGATCCGCTCGCGCGGCGTGGTGTACACGGTGTGCAGATGGATCAGGCCGGTTCGCTTGCCGGTCAGCTCCGTCTTGCACATGGCGCAGCGGTCGAGACCGGGGCGCGCCGGGTGGTGGTAGCCGCAGGCGTCGCAGCGGCGCGCCTCCGCCGTCGCCAGGTCACCTGAGGCGTCCGGCGGCAGCTGGATCCGGGTCACCTGGTAGCGGGCGCCCTCGTGGTAGATCAGCGCGCCAGGACCGAACTCGCGGATCGCCAGGAACCGCGGGCGCTGCAGATAGTCGCCGTCGGCGTTGCGCCTGTTGCCCGTACGCGGGATGTACGCGGCAAGCGGCAGGCGCGGGAAGCTGTAGCCGGGCAGGAAACCCTCGGAGGCCAGATAGCGGTAGGGGTTGAAGTCGCTCATCACCGACTTGTTGTCGGTGGAGCGGTTGAGCAGCAGATTGGTCTGTGTCTCGGCCTCCCGGCGGCGGGTGCGGGCACGGCCCTGCTCGCCCTGGCTGAGAGTGTGGTCCACCACCCGCTTGTTCTGCTCGTACTGGTCGAGGACGGCGGCCCGGAACAGGTCGCGCCAGCGGTCGAAGGAGGCGTCGAACTTGGCGGGGGCCCGCTCGATCCGGTCCTCGATCCAATCGTCGTACCACCAGGTGGTGTCCTGGAAGTCCGGGATCAGCGGCGCGAGCACGGCATGCGCGGCGGCGACCGCGCGGCGGCGGGCGTCCTCGTCGAGCGACTTGTCACGGAAGTGCGTGTGGAGCGGCAGCTCCATCCGTGGATCGGGCCGGTCCCCGCTCTCCGGGTCGTACGCCACATCGACGACGTCCGGGACGGCCGTACCGAGCTTCATCCTGGTCTCCGCCAGCCAGATGCCCTGGACGTGCGAGCGGACCAGGTCCTCGTTGGCGAGGTCGAGGCGGGGCGGCGAGACCTGGCCGGAGACCATCGCCTCAGAGCGGCGGAAGTAATACTGGTCGTGGCTGTTGCCCGTCGCGCAGTACGTGGTGACCAGAGCAGGCTGGCCGTGGCGGCCCGCCCGGCCGGAACGCTGCGCGTAGTTCGCCGGAGTCGGCGGCACATTGCGCATCATCACCGCGTTGAGCGAGGAGATGTCGACACCCAGCTCCATCGTCGGCGAGCAGTAGAGCAGCGGCAGTTCGGCCGTGCGGAACTCCTCCTCGCGCTGCAGCCGGTCCTCCGGCGGCACCTGCGCGGTGTGTTCGCGGGCGAAGAGACCGGCGAGTTCGGTCGCGGCGTCGCGGTACAGGTCGCGGAAGAAGGGATTGACGCGCGGTCCCTCACCGTGGTTGTAGGTGCGGGTCAGCGGATCGATCGCACCCGTCTCGCCGTTGCCGGCCCGCCACACCAATGCGGCGGCCGACACCCGGTACCCGGTACGCTTCTCCGTCGAACGCCGGCGGAACGCCGGACCGAATCCCTCCGGGGTGGCCTCCACCTCACGTACCAGATCGGCGTCGCGCAGCACGGTGAACAGGTCCTCGATCACGCCCTGCACGTCGTCCTGCGGGGCCTCGCGCAGCGCGGGCACGTTCCGCCGCAAGTACTTGCCGAATTTGCCGCGCGGGGAGAGGAACAGGGCGGTGCGCTCCATGCCGGGCTTGGACCCGTACGGGTAGGCCGTGCCGACATTCGGCTTGTCGCTGTCGCCGAGCACCCAAGGACCGGTCAGCCGTTCCTCGCTGGCACCCTTCAGAGTGTCGAAGTCGTCCCGGAAATGCTGCACATCGATGGCGAGACCCCGCCGCAGGTAGTCCAGGAGGGTGCGGGCGATCTCGGCACGCAGCTCCGCGTCGATCTCACGGAGCACCGGGTGCGCCTGCTCCCAGCGCTCGGCGCGGTCGGCCACCCAGTTCAGGTCCTCGTAGTCGATCCGGAGCAGACCCGTCTGCTCCAGGTTGGGCATGGTGATCCGCCAGCCGCGCTCCAGATCGCGGTAGAGGCGGTAGCCGACGACGTCCCGGAAGGTCTCCGTCGCCCGGCGCTCCATGGACGGCGGCTGGTCGGCGATGCCGGTGTACTCGCGCGGCGACAGACTCATCACCTCGGTCACAGCCTGCGTCAGGTCGTCATGCCGAAGTCCCTCCTCACCGGACCGCACCACCGCCGTGTACAGCGCCCCGCGCAACTGGGAGACCTGCGCGAAGTCATTGAAGTGGCCCGCCTGCAGCGACGCGTCCTGACGGTTGTCGACGAAGGTGAGGAGCTTACGGGCCTCCTTGCCCAGGCTCTTCTCGGGCACCGCGCGCAGCGACTTGAGGATGGAGGCGGAGATCAGGGACGTGGCCGATGAACGGCCCTCCTGGTCGAGCGTGGCCAGCTTGGCGAAGTCGCGGCCGCGGGTCTGCTCGTACGACACCTGGCAGTGCACACAGAACAGGAACGGCGCCGGGACGAACGCCGCCTCCAGACCCTCGCCGGTCTCCGCGCTCCCCGCGCTCTCCGCACCGAGCGGGTCCACGACGACCCGCTTGGGCACCCGCTCCCGGTACGACTTCTTCACCACCGTCAGACCGTTCGCGTCCGGCTCCAGCCAGGACTCCGGAAGGCGCCGGTCGTCCACCGCCTTCTGCGGGTCGGCCGGCCAGACGTAGTCCTCACCGGGCACCCCGACGTACAGATAGCCCTCGCCCTTACGGCCGCCGGAGGCCGAGGTGTCACGGCGCGGTTCGTAGCGGAAGACGCCGTCGCGGTCCTCGGTGCGCCACACGGTGAGGTACTCCTGGCCGCACTCCCGGCAGAACGCCAGCGGATACAGCGGCATGCCGCCGCTGCCCGGCCGCTCCAGCTGGAAGGTGCGGGTCAGCGGGCGGGTGAGCGGGTTCTCCAGGGTCGTGAACACGGTGTCGCCCTTGGAGAGGAACTGGTGCAGGCGGAAGGCGAACAGCGGACGCTCCGTCACCGGGTGCTTCGCCTGCGAACCGGCCTCCAGGGTCGCCCGGATCGCCTCCCGGACCTGATCGGCGGGAACCCCCGACTCCGCGGACAGCTCCTCGGCGGCCGACTCGATGGTCCGCGGCGCACAGCGGCGCAACCGCCCAGTACCCGGCTCCTCTTCGAGCCCGAACCGGGACTCCACCCAGCGGGCGAGGGGGTCCTGGGTGAGCGCCTCGTACGCGCGGGGCGCCGCGGGCATCCGCAGCCGCTGGGCGGGCACCGTCTCCTGGGCCTGGCCGGTGGCCCGCACCAGCGTCTCGCCGATCACCCGGGAGGGCAGGACCGTGGTGCCGAAGAGCCGGCCCGCGACCCGGGCGACCTCCCGCCGCTGGTCGTCCCAGGTGCCCTCGGTGGACATGGTCGCCGAGGTGCCCACGCACTGCAGTGTCCGCCCGGCCCGGCACGCCTCGCGGACCCGGCGGATCAGCAGCGCGACATCGGCGCCCTGCCGGCCCCGGTAGGTGTGCAGCTCGTCGAAGACGAGGAACTGCAGCCCCTCGGCGTTACGGATCAGACCGTCGCGGTCGTCCGGCCGGGTGAGCATCAGCTCCAGCATCACGTAGTTGGTGAGCAGGATGTCCGGCGGATTCCGGCGCAGCTCCTTGCGCCGCTCCTCGTTCTCCTGGCCCGTGTACCGGGCGAAGGTGACCGGCTCACGGCCCTCCCCGAAGCCGTGGCGCAGGAACTTCTCCAACTCCTTGAGCTGCGAGTTGGCCAGCGCGTTCATCGGGTAGACGACGATCGCCCGCACCCGGCGCGGGGCCCCAGGGCCTGACGCCTCCCGCTCCTTGAGTACCTGGTCGACGATCGGCACGATGTAGGCGAGCGATTTGCCGGAGCCCGTGCCGGTGGTGAGCACGTACGAATCGCCCGCCTGGGCGGCCTCGACCGCCTCGCGCTGGTGGCGGTGGAAGGTGAGGGGCCGGCCGTCCGGGCGGCGGGCGTCCTCCTTCTTGCCGGCTTGGAAGATCTCGGCGCAGCGGGGATGCAGCACCCCGTCCCTGACCAGGTCGGTGACCTGGCCGCCGTCGGCGAAGAACGGATTCAGCGAGAGCCAGGGGTCGGGCCACTGGGACTTCGAGGCCAGGTCGTCCTCGACGAAGTTCTCGATCCGGGCGTCCCGGATGACGGTGGCGCTCCGGGTGAAGCTCTCGTACTCACTGATCAGGTCGGCGTGGATACCGAAGACGTCCATCGCCTCGGGCAGCCGAGGTGCGCGGCGCGGCACAGGAACCGGCTTGACGGCGGCGGGCTGCGGCAACTCGGCGCGGAGCCGGGCCACCGGGTCCATGGCCGTCCACTCCGGGGCCAGCAGGTCGATCGTCCCGTCGGGGGCGAGAGCGTGCGGGATCAGTGCCTCGCGGACCAGTGTGGCGTTCTCCGGCCGGTTCTCCGCCTCCTTCTCCAGGAGCCGGGAGACCAGCCGGACCAGGGACTGCGGCAGATCGGGCCGGACGATGGTCAGCTGCGGCGGCGGGTCGTACTGATGCTGCACGGACAGCTCGAAGGCGGTCCGCGCGGAGAACGGGGGGCGGCCGATCAGCATTTCGTAAAGGACGCAGCCGAGCGCGTACAGATCGGCCGCGGCGGAAACCGGCTCGGCGCGGAACTGCTCGGGCGCCATGTACCGTGCCGTGCCGACGCTCACGCCGGTGCTGGTCAGCCGTGTCTGCTCGGGGTCGTCGACGATCGAGCCCATGCCGAAGTCGAGGATCTTCACGGTGCCGTCGTGGAGCAGCATCGCGTTGGCCGGCTTCAGATCGCGGTGGACGACGCCCGCCGTGTGCGCGGCGGCGAGGCCGGACGCGATCTGCGCGCCGATCGCGGCGACCCAGGAGACCGGGAGCTGCGGCTCTTCGTCCATCAGCAGGCCCAGGGTGTGGCCGTCGAGCAACTCCATTGCCAGATAGGGGAGACCACTGCCGCCCGGTGCGTCGTCGACGCCGCCTGCGATCAGATGGGTGAGGTTGGGGTGCCCCTGGGAGAGCATGCGCATGATCTTCACCTCGCGGTGGAAGCGCTGTGTCTCCTTTTTCCCCTCCGCAGCCTCGACCAGCAGGCCAGTGCGGTTGCGCAGCACCGTCTTCAGCGCCACCTCGTTCTGCGTCGAACCGGGTGTGGCTTCCAGGTCCACGGCCCGGTGCACCTCGCCCATGTTTCCGCGCCCCAGGTCGCCGATGATCCGGAAACGTCCACCGACCTGCTCCAGTGCCACTGCTGCTCCCCGTCACTCGCGTCGTGGTGGAAGGTGAGTATCTCGCGGGGAGTGTACACCAGGAGTGAGGTTATAGGTTCTCAAAGTGCTGTTGACGATGTAAACACGCCTCTCGAACGCTGGCTGCGGCAAGGTCTAAGAGGGGGTAGTGGTGGCGTTTCGGTCCATAGTGGGTCTGCCGGTACGGCAGGCGGTGGTGCATACCGAAGTCGACCCTCCGGTCGCGAAAAAGGTTGCACAGCCTCGTGAGGAGAATGTGCGCGACGGGGCCGCCCCGACCGCGTACCCGAAGCCGGACAGCACAGCCTGCTCGCCTCAGCCGCGCACGCCGCCGCCCCGCCAGTTCGCCCGTTGCCGCACGGCCGGACTTCGCTGTCCCCCCCGCTGGGCCGGGGCCGGAGGGTGCCCATGCGCCTGGCCCCATGGCGGACAGTGCTGGGGCTGCGGACATTACAGTTGCGGCGGCCGGTCATGAACGCCCGCCACGGGCCCCACCAGCCCACCCGTGCCCCCACCCCCACCCCGGGCGGGACGGACGCCGACGAGGGCAAGTTGCGCGGCGCGGCGCGGGCGTGGCGCACGTTCGCGGAGGCGGTAGAGAAGCTCACCGGTCTCTCCAGCAACGCGGCCCGCTCGGTGATCGAGCACAACAAGGTCCCACGCAGTGACGAGTCCTGGTGAGCCGGCTTCCTGACTCGGCGGCAACTCTCGATTGCGGGCGCCGCAGACGTGGTACATGGGGACCGCTTGGGGACCAGACGGCCTCCGCGCACTTGATCGGTATACGCGGCTCCGCACGTCGTGCACCCTGAATTTCGGTCGTATGTGCCGATAAAAGGGATGACCCGTACTCCTGGGGGTCAAGGGGTCGCAGGTTCAAATCCTGTCGTCCCGACCAGCGGTTTACGCAGGTCACAGGCCGCATCGGGATCATCCGATGCGGCCTTTCGACCGGCGTGCCGCAGGCTCCACCCTGCCGTTCCTCCTACTCACCGCGCTGGACGCGGTCGCCGACCGGGTGGCGGGCGACAAGCGAGGGCGAGCACCTCAGCCGAGCAGCCGCAGCGCGGTGGCGGACCTGCCGATGCGGATCGTCTGGCCCCAGGTCAGTTCCAGGGCGTCGGACTCCATGCCGTCGCCGAAGGCGATCAGTCGGTCGGACTCCACGGTGAGGCGAAGCCGCTGTTCGCCGGTGAGTGCCCCCGCCACCAGAGAGGTGCCGGTGGCGGGGGAGGGCCAGGCCTCCCGTACGAACCAGATCAGCCGGGGATCGGCCGGTCCGGGCAGCGGCACGGCGGCGCCGCGCTCCTGCCACAGGGAGCGCAGCCAGCCGGTGGCGCCGGTTCCGGTGCCGACCAGGACACCGGAGGAGGCCTGCGCCTCGGCGGGGGCCGCGTCGTCGTCGTGGCTCAGTTGGTAGCGGGCGGTCTGGTGGCCCGGCGGGCCGAAGTAGATCTCGTTGAGGGCGAGAAGACGCTGTGTGTCGTCGGCGACCGCCTCGACCATGGTGAGTTCGTCGACGCTGCCCGCGCCCGCCGCGGCGGCGCCGAGCAGCGCGGGCGCGTCGGCCGCGCGGTGGCGGACCAGGACGCCGGGGTTGCGGCCGGGGTCGGTGTTGATGCCCACCACCGGCTGGCCCGACAGGTACTTGGCGGCATTGGCGACCAGCCCGTCCTGGCCGACCACGACCACCACGTCCTCGGGCGCGAAGAGGAACCGGTCGAGGTCGGCCCGCTCCACCCGGGTCTGCCGCCACTGGAGCGGCACGGCCGCCGCCACCTCGACGAGCGCCTGCCGCGTACGGCGGTGCCGCTCGCGCACCTCCTCGACGCCCCGGCCGCGCGAGGACAGGAAGAACGCGGCCTGGCCATGGGTGCTGTGCCGGGCGAGCAAAGCCTCGTACTCGGTGGTGCGATGCACCAGCACCGCGCGCGGCGCGAGGCTCACGCCCCCTCCCCGTCGGCCCGGCCGAGCCTGGCGAGCAGCCCCGTGAGCACGTCGGGGGAGAGCGTGACGCTGTCGATGCGGGGCAGGTTCTCGGCGAGCCGGGTGACGGCCAGGGCGTGCAGTGTCGCGGCGTCCACCTCGGCGTGCACCCGCAGCCAGGCTGCCTGGGACTCCGCTCTGGCGGCACCGACCGCCCGCGCCGCCTCGGCCTCCGCCCGCGCCAGTCGCACCGCGCGCGCCGCCTCGGCCTCGGCCCGCACGCCGTCCGCAGCCGCGTTCTCCTCGGCCTCGCGGCGGGCGTTGGTGCCGCGCTGCTCGACCAGCTGTTCCTCCTGACGGGCCAGTTCGATCTTGCTGCCGAGTTCGTTCTCGGCGATGGCACGTTCGCGCTGCACGGCCACGGCCCGCCGCTCGTACGTCGCGCGGTCGGCCTCCTGCTGGATCAGTTCCCGCGCGGGCGTGCGCAGGGCCCGTTCGACGTCCGGCTCGGGGCGGACGGCGACCACGCGCGCGGTCACCACTTCGATGCCGGTGGCGGGCAGCCGCGGCTCGCCGGCCAGACCGTCTGAGATCCGCTCTCGTACGGACGCGACACCGTCGACCAGGGTCGCCGCCAGCGGGGTTCGGGCCAGGACATCGAGGGCGTGCTGCTGGGCGGTCTCGGTGAGCAGGGTGGAGATCTGCTCCAGCGGTGCCCCGCGCCAGGCGCCGGTGTCCGGGTCGACGGAGAAGTCCAGACGGGCGGCCGCGATGGCCGGGTCGCTGATCCGGTACGTCACCGTGGCCTGCACGCTCACGTCCTGGAAGTCGGACGTACGGGCATGGAAGGTCATGGCCAGTTCCCGGTCGTCGACCGGCACTTCGGAGAGAGCGGCCGTCAACAACCGGAACCAGAAGCTCAGTCCCGGGCCGTCGTGGACCAGTCGGCCGCGCCTGTGGTGGCGGACGTGGGCGGTGGGCGCGGAACGCAGATGGCGCCAACCGAGGCGCCTGGTGATGTCGGCCATGGTGCGACCCCCTCTTTCTCGTCAGTCAGACGATATGGCGTCGATTCGTTATCGTCAAGGTGACCTGAAGGGGGCGTGGCATAGCATCGGTCCCCGATATGGACTCCGTGACCTTGTGGGAACTCGCCGTGCTCGCAGCGGCATCGGCGCTGGTCGGCTTCTCGAAGACCGCGGTGAGCGGTGCCAACACGATCAGCCTCGCGGTCTTCGCGGCCGTGCTCCCGGCCCGCGAATCGACCGGTGTGCTGCTGCCGATCCTGATCGCGGGAGACCTTCTCGCCGTGTTCGTCTACCGGCGGCACGCCCACTGGCCGACCCTGCTGCGGCTGTTCCCCGCGGTGGCCGTGGGGGTGGTGCTGGGCGCGGTGTTCATGCTGTGGGCCGACGACGACGCCGTACGCACCTCGATCGGCGCGATCCTGCTGCTGATGGTGGGCGTCACGCTGTGGCGCCGAAGGGCGCAGGCCGACAGCGGTGGCGGCAGCGGCGGCGGCAGCGGCGGCGGCGGTGACAGCGGCGGTGACAGCGGCGCGGGCGGGGAGCAGGGCACGGAGGTGGTGCGCGGCGGTCGGGCCAAGGCGCGTTCGTACGGTGTGCTCGGCGGATTCACCACGATGGTCGCCAACGCGGGCGGCCCCGTCATGTCGCTCTATCTGATCTCCGCGGGCTTCCAGAAGCTCGGCTTCCTGGGGACCTCCGCGTGGTTCTTCCTGATCGTCAACACCTCGAAGGCGCCCTTCAGCGTGGGGCTCGGTCTCATCGACCGGCAGTCCCTGCTGCTCGACGCCGCGTTGCTTGTCTTCGTCGTCCCGGGCGCGTACCTGGGCCGCAAGTGCGTGGGCCGGATCAACCAGCTGGTCTTCGAGCGGCTGGTGATCGGGGCGACCGTACTGGGCGGCCTTCAGCTGCTGTTGCGCTGAGCCGCGCCGGGCCCCGGGGACCGGCTGGAGCGTGTGCGCGCGCTCCAGCCGGCCGGCATCCGGGGTCGGGGTCGGGGTCGGGGTCGGGGTCGGTCAGACGATGCCCTCGGCGATCTCCGCCTCCTCGCGGGCGGTTCCGTACGACGACGGGGTGCTGTAGGTCCGGCGCGCGACGAACCACCACACGGTGGCCAGGGTCAGCACCGCGATCAGCGCGATCGAGGCGTAGTTCATCGACGAGACGGTGACCGGGTACGACTGCGGCAACAGGAAGACCACAGTGATGACGGCCACCCAGGTGACAGCGGTCCAGCCGATCGCCTTGCTCCAGCGGCCCAGGTTCCAGGGGCCGGGCTCGAAGCTGTCGCCCGCCCGCAGGCGCAGGTAGATGGGGATCGCGTACGCGGGGGTGATGCCGATGACGTTGATGGCCGTCACCGCGCCGTACGCCGTCGCGGAGTACAGCGAGGGCAGGGCGAGCAGGGCCGCGACGCCGACCGACAGCCACACCGCCGGGACCGGAGTCTGCGTGCGGCGGCTGACCCGGCGCCAGATCTTGGAGCCCGGCAGGGCGCCGTCGCGGCTGAAGGCGAACACCATGCGGCTGGCCGCGGCCACCTCCGCGTTGCCGCAGAACAGCTGCGCGGTGATCACGACGAGCAGCAGGGCGGTCGCGCCGCCGGTGCCCAGCGCGTCCAGCAGAATCTGGGCCGGCGGTACACCCGTCGCGCTGTCCTGCGTCCCCGCGTAGTCCTGGATGGCGAAGGTCAGGCCGGCCAGCAGGGCGAAGCCGGCGATCCAGGAGACCCAGATGGCGCGCACGATGCCGCGGGCGGCCGAGACCGACGCGTTGGACGTCTCCTCGGAGAGGTGGGCGGAGGCGTCGTAACCGGAGAACGTGTACTGCGCGAGGAGCAGACCGATCGCGGCCACGTAGATCGGGTTCGACCAGCCGGTGTCATTGACGAACTCGGTGAAGACGAACGACGGCGACTGGTGGTTGGAGGGCACGATCGCCAGCGCGCCGACGATCAGGGCGACACCGCCGAGGTGCCACCACACGCTGATCGAGTTGAGCACACTGACCAGGCGTACGCCGAAGAGGTTCAGCACGGCGTGCAGCAGAAGAATGCACAGGAAAATGACCATGGTCGAGCCGGGGGTGGCGCTGAAACCCCACTGCAGATTCATAAAGGCGCCGGTGAACAGGGCCGCGCCGTAGTCGATTCCGGCGATGGCGCCCAGCAGACCGAGCAGGTTCAGCCAGCCGGTGTACCAGCCCCATTTGCGGCCGCCGAGCCGGTCGGCCATGTAGTAGAGGGCCCCGGAGGTGGGGTACGCGCTGGTGACCTCGGCCAGTGCCATGCCGACGCACAGGACGAACAGGCCGACGCCCAGCCAGCCCCACATCATCACGGCGGGGCCGCCGGTGCCCAGGCCGAACCCGTACAGGGTCATGCAGCCGGAGAGCACCGAGATGACGGAGAAGCTGATGGCGAAGTTGCCGAAGCCGCCCATCCGGCGGGCCAGCACCGGCTGGTAGCCGAGTTCCCGCAGTCGCTCCTCCTCGTCCTTCTGTGGGACGGGGTCCGAACTCGACCATCTGGGTGGGGATATAGCCATGGGGATGCCTCCGGGGGAGAAGGGACGTGTGGAGCGGGCGGGGTGGAGTGAGCGGTCTGGAGGGGACGGAGTGAAGCGGACAGAGTGAAGCGGACATGGGAACGCGCGGGACATTCAAAGAGCGGGGGGTTACGGGGGAGAGGACGAGGTGAGGCATCGGCCCCGGGCCCGGAGGAACACCTCTTCGGCCAGCGAAGCGTCACCAAGGCCGCGAGCGCGGTAGGCCCACGGCAAGGTGGTGTAGAGCGGCCCCAGCGCCTCGAACACCCTGGACGCGTCGTCGAACTGCTGGGCGCCCCACAGGGCGTGCGCCAGATAGTTCAGGTCCAGCAGGGACCGGTCGGCCGGCGCGGAGTGGTCGAACCAGATGTGCAGGGCCCGCCGGGCGTCCCGGGTGGCGTCCTCCGTCACCCAGTGCAGGTCCAACGCCTTTTCGTGGCCGCGCTCGCGGCGGTAGCGCTCCACGCGGACGTACAGCGGAAGCGCCTGGAGCGCCGACCCCTCGGGCGCGGCGGAAGCGGCCCACTGGACGAAGTTGACGCCCTCGGACAGCGGCCCCTCGGGCTGGCGCGCGTAGATGAACTGGAGCATCCGGTGGTACGCCTCGCGGTTGCACGGGTCCCGCTTGTCGGCCTCGGCCAGCAGACCCCACGGCCCGGGGGAGAGCATCGGGCCCGGCGGGGGCATTTGGTGGTCGTCCCACCGCTGCCGCTCGTCGAGCTGGGCCAGCGCCAGCAGACACACCCAGGGCACCGGGTCCGCGGGGGACGCGCTGGAGGCCATCTGGCATGCCTCCCAGGCGGCCCGCCACAGTTCCTGCGTACGCCGGTGTCCCTCGCGGTGGGCCCGCACGGCGCGCTCCACCACTACACGGGTGTGCATCACCGTCGCTGCGACGCTGTGCGGCTCCTCGTTGCGCCAGGCCTGTACGGCGTCGGACCCTGCGGCCACCGCCGCCAGTACCTGGGTGCGCTGGGTCCACAGGCCCCAGTCGGGGGTCGCTGCCAGCAGGTCGCGCATGGACACCCAGCGGCCGGTACGCAGCTCCTGGACGGCGACGCGCAGGGCGCTGTCGTGGCCCGCCGGGTGGTAGACGGGGCGGAACTCATCGTGGGACATGGGTCATTCCCGCCGCCGCGCGGCCGGACGCGGCGATTGCTGTGGTCGTCATGGGTCCTCTGGGACCGTGGGGGCGGGGCGGGCATGCCCTGGTCAGTGGCATCCCGAACTATTCGTTGGCGTACCGCTGTTACTCGGCGGACAGTGTAGATCGAACAGCAGGTCCCCGTTCCACTTCCCTCGATCTTTCTCAAACCTTGATAACAACAGCGTGTTTGACCTCAATTCAATTCGACCGGCGCGAAAGGGACGGCCCTTGACGCCGGACCGGGCCTGCCCCACGCTTTCGATCAAAGATCCGGGCGCCGAACGAAGAACGGGGTGGGCGATGACAGGCCCAGTGCTTGCCGTCGACCAGGGCACATCGGGCACAAAGGCCCTGGTCATCTGCCCGGACCGGGGAGTGATCGGATCCGGCTCCGCACCGGTGCGCCCCCGCTACACCGCAGGCGGCAGGGTAGAGGTCGACCCGGCCGCACTGCTCTCCTCGGTGGTCGACGCCGGACGCCTGGCGATCCGGGAGGCCGGGGAACCGGTGGCTGCCCTCGGTCTCGCCAACCAGGGCGAGACGGTGCTCGCTTGGGACCCCGCCACCGGCGCACCGCTGACCGACGCCATCGTGTGGCAGGACCGGCGCGCCGAAGGGCTCTGCGCGGAACTCGCGGCCCACGACGAGCAGCTGCGGGAATTGACCGGGCTGCCCATCGACCCGTATTTCGCCGCGCCCAAGATGGCCTGGATACGCCGCCACCTGACCCGCGAGGGCGTCGTCACCACCACCGACGCATGGCTGGTCCACCAGCTGACCGGCGAATTCGTCACGGACGCGGCGACGGCGGGACGTACCCAGCTCCTGGACCTCGACCGCGTCGACTGGTCACCGCGTGCCCTGGACATCTTCGGCCTCGGCGACGAGCGCCTGCCGCGCATCGTCGATGCCGCAGGGCCGGTGGGCAGCACGGACGCGTTCGGCCCCCGGATACCGCTGACCGGCCTGCTCGTCGACCAGCAGGCCGCCCTGCTCGCCCAGGGCGCCACCGAACCCGGCGCCGCCAAATGCACCTACGGCACCGGCGCCTTCCTCCTCGCCCAGACGGGCACCAGCCCCCGGCGCACCACCACCGGCCTCGTCAGCTGCGTCGCCTGGCGGATCGCCGGACGCACCGACTACTGCCTCGACGGGCAGGTCTACACCGCCGCGTCCGCCGTCCGCTGGCTCACCGAACTCGGGGTGATCGGCGGCGCCGAGGACCTCGACCCGGTCGGCTCCGCGGTGCCCGACTCCGGGGGAGTGACCTTCGTACCGGCGCTCGCCGGACTCGCCGCGCCCTGGTGGCGCAGCGACCTGCGCGGCTCGGTGACCGGGCTCGGCCTGGACACCACCGCGGGGCATCTGGTGCGCGCGCTGTGCGAGGGCATCGCCGCCCAGGTCGTTGAGCTCGCAGACGCGGTCGCCGCCGACTTCGGCGCGCCCCTCACCGTCCTGCGGGTGGACGGCGGCCTGACCCGCTCGGCCCTGCTCATGCAGACCCAGGCCGACCTGCTGCAACTGCCCGTCGAGGTGTCCGCCCTGCCCGACGTCACCGCGCTGGGAGTGGGCGCCGTCGCCCGTCTCGGCCTCGACCCCGGCCTCACCCTGAGCGGCGCGATACCCGTCTGGAAGCCGGCCGCGGTCTACGAGCCGCGCATCTCGGCGGCGCAGGCCGCCGACCAGCTCGGCCGCTTCCGCACGGCGGTGGCCGGGCTGCTGGCAGCGGCATGAGCGTCACCACCTGCGGCAGCATGCCGCCCGATGTGTACGACGTGACGGTCGTCGGAGCCGGAGTGGTCGGCGCCGCCATCGCCCGTGAGCTGGCCCGTCACCGGCTGCGTATCGCCCTCGTGGATGCCTCCGACGACGTGGGCAACGGCACGTCGAAGGCCAACACCGCGATCCTGCACACCGGTTTCGACGCCGTGCCCGGCTCCCTGGAGTCCCGGCTGGTACGCGAAGGCAGCGGACGGCTCGCCGCGTACGCCGCCGACGTCGGCATCCCGGTGGAGCGGATCGGCGCGCTGCTCGTCGCCTGGGACGAGGAACAGCTCGCCGCCCTGCCCCGGCTGGTCGAGAAGGCCGAACGCAACGGCTGCCACGACACCCGGATCATCGGCCTCGACGAGCTGCGCACCCGCGAACCGCACCTGGGACCCGGCGCGCTCGGCGCACTCGAAGTGCCCGGCGAGAGCATCATCTGCCCCTGGACGACCACACTCGCGTACGCCACCCAGGCCGTCCGCGCCGGAGTGGACCTGCACCTGAACTGCCGGGTGGAGGCCGTCGACTGCCTGGTGCGTGACGCAGCCGACGGAGTCACGCACGCGCTCACCACGGGCCGCGGCCCGCTGCGCACCCGCCACCTGGTCAACGCGGCGGGCCTGTACGCCGACGAGATCGACCGGATGCTCGGCCACCGCGACTTCACGGTGACACCACGCCGCGGCCAGCTCATGGTCTTCGACAAGCTCGCCCGCGACCTGGTCCGGCACATCCTGCTGCCGGTGCCCACCGCACTCGGCAAGGGCGTGCTGGTGACACCGACCGTGTACGGCAATGTGCTGCTCGGCCCCACCGCCGAGGAACTGGACGACAAGTCGGCCACCCGGTCGACGGCCGAAGGACTGGCCCTCCTGCGGGACAAGGGCCGCCGGATCCTGCCCGCCCTCCTCGACGAGGAGGTCACCGCGGTGTACGCCGGACTGCGCGCCGCGACCGAGCACGAGGACTACCGGATCCACGCCCACCCCCAGCAGAGGTACATCACCGTGGGCGGCATCCGCTCCACCGGCCTGACCGCCTCGATGGCCATCGCCGGGTACGTCACGGAGCTGCTCGAAGCCGCCGGTCTGGACCTCGGCGCCGCGCACGAGCCCGAGCCCGTACGCATGCCCAATCTCGGTGAGGCCTTCCCCCGCCCCTACGAGCGCGGTGACCTCATCGCCGCCGACCCCGAGTACGGCACCCTCGTCTGCCACTGCGAGCGGGTCTCCCGGGGCGAGATACGCGACGCCCTCACCAGTACCGTCCCGGCCGGCTCGCTCGACGGTCTGCGCCGCCGCACGCGCGCCCGGGGCGGCCGGTGCCAGGGTTTCTACTGCGGTGCGACGGTGCGGGCACTCCTCGAGGCCGGACAGTGAGCCGCTTGCCGCGTACGGTCGACGTCCTCGTCGTCGGTGCGGGACCCGCCGGTCTCGCCGCGGGCGCCCGCCTGGCGGCCACGGGCGCGGGCACGGTCGAGATCATCGAACGCGAACAGCGGGCCGGCGGCATCCCCCGGCACTGCCACCACAACGGCTTCCCGATGAGCGGCCCCGAGTTCGCGCGCCGCGCCGTCAACGCGGCACGCCACGCCGGGGCTTCGGTGCGGGTGGGCGTCACCGTCACCGGCTGGGCGGGACCACTCACCGTGGACATCACCGGCCCCGCCGGTCTGGAACGTGTCACCGCCCGCGTCGTCGTCCTCGCCACCGGCGCCCGCGAACGCCCGCGCAGCGCCCGCCTGGTGCCGGGCACCCGGCCCGCGGGCGTCCTCACCACCGGAGAGCTTCAGCAGGCCGTCCACCTCCACCATCAGCGGGTCGGCACGCGAGCCGTCGTCGTCGGCGCACGGTCCATGGGCCTGGAGGCGGTACGCACCCTGCGCCGCGCTCAGGTCGCCATTGCCGCGCTGATCGGCGACGCGCCCGACGAGCCGCCGGGCGGCCGGCAGCACCGGGCCCGTGGCCTCGGCGTGCCGGTGCTCACCGGCGTCACCGTGACCGAGCTGTTCGGCCGGGGCCGGCTGACCGAGGTGGGGCTGCGCCGCGGCGACGGCAGCACCTTCACCGTCGGCTGCGACACCGTCGTCTTCACCGGCGACCGGATCCCCGACCACGAACTGGCCAGGCGCGGCGGCATCACCCTCGACCCCGCCACCGGGGGACCCGCGGTCGACGCGGAGTTCCGCACCGGCCACCCGGGGGTGTTCGCCGTCGGCAGCCTGCTGCACGGCGTCGAAGCGGCCACCACCGCGGCCAGGCAGGGCCGGTTGGCCGCCGCACCGGTGCTGCGCCACCTGGCCGGCCGGCAATGGTCTACCTGACGCGACGGCGAGCGCCGCGGCTCCGGCGGCCGGGCTCCAGCATCGCGCGCATGCTCACGCTGCTGCACACCTCACCGGTCCACGGCCCGGTCTTCGACGCACTCAGGGACCGGCATCACCCCGGCCTCGGACTGCGCCATCTGGTGTACGAGGACCTGCTGGCCGCGGCCCGCTCCGAAGGCCCCGGGGCCATCGACTCCGCGCTCGCCGCGGTGCTCACCGAGGCGGTCACCGACGGTGCCACGGCCGTGCTGTGCACCTGCTCCACCATCGGTGGCGCGGCCCAGGCGCACACGGCGCGGCTCGGTGTGCCCGTCCTGCGCGTCGACCGCCCGATGGCCGCCGCGGCCGTCGCGGCGGCGCCGGAGCGCGGCACGGTCCGGATCGCGGTGGTAGCGGCGCTGCGCAGCACCCTGGCGCCGACCACCGACCTGATCAGGGAGGAAGCGGCAGCGGCCGGGCGGCGGGTGGACATCCGTGCCGTGTCCGCCGGGGGCGCGTGGGAGCGCTTCGAGAGCGGCGACCGGGACGGCTATCTGGACAGCGTGGCCCGGAGCGTCGACGGGATCACCGGGGCCGATGTGGTGGTGCTGGCCCAGGCCTCGATGGCGGACGCGGCCGACCGTACGGGCACGGCCCTGCCCGTGCTCTCCAGCCCCGCCCCGGGTCTGCGCGCCGCGGTGGCTGCCGCCGGGGATGCCGAAAGATCTGCTCAGGACGTGTGACCCCGCCGGGCGGGGAAAGGCGGACGGGGAGAAAGTGGGTCTTGACCCGTACCACGATCGTCAGGAGGTCAGCTGTGACCCAGCCTTACCCCGACCCCGTGCCGCCGTCCCCGACCCCGACACCGGGCCCGCTGGGACCTGAGCCGGGCCCCACGCCAGGACCGCTCCCCGGCCCGCCGTCGCCCGTCCCGCCGGGACCGGCCCCCGACCCGATCCCGCAGCCGCCGGGGCCCGACCCGGGCCCGGAGCCTGCTCCGGGCCCGCTGTCGGGGATCTGACCGGCTCGGGTCAGCCGGTGTTCACCTCGGAGCGGTCGCCGCCCCAGAGGGTGTGGAACGAGCCCTCGCGGTCGGTGCGCCGGTAGGTGTGCGCCCCGAAGAAGTCACGCTGGCCCTGCGTCAGGGCAGCGGGCAGCCGCTCCGCGCGCAGCGCGTCGTAGTACGCGAGCGCGGCCGAGAAGCCGGGCGTGGGCACGCCCTGCTGCGCGGCGGCTGCCACTACCGCGCGCCAGTCGTCCTGGGCCGCACCGATCTCGTCGGTGAACCCCTTGTCGGAGAGCAGGCTCGGCAGTTCGGGCCGGGCGTCGTACGCCGTCCTGATCCGGTCCAGGAACGCCGCGCGGATGATGCAGCCCGCGCGCCAGAGCGCGGCCACCGCGCCGAGGTCGATGTTCCAGTCGTACTTTTCGCTGCCCGCCTGGATCTGGTGGAAGCCCTGCGTGTACGACACGATCTTCGACGCGTAGAGCGCCTGCTCCACCCGGTCGGCGAAGACCGTGGCTTCCGCCTCGCCGAGCGGCGCGGACGTCGGTCCCGGCAGCGCGCGCGAGGCCTTGCGCAGATCCGCGTGGCCGGACAGCGAGCGGGCGAAGACCGCCTCCGCGATGCCCGAGACCGGCACGCCGAGGTCGAGCGCGATCTGCACGGTCCAGCGCCCCGTGCCCTTCTGCTCGGCCTCGTCGGCGACGATGTCGACAAAAGGCTTTCCGGTGGCCGCGTCCTTGTGGGCGAGCACCTCCGCGGTGATCTCGATCAGATACGAGTCGAGCCGCCCGGTGTTCCAGGAGCGGAAGGTCTCCGCGATCTTCTCGGGGCTGTAGCCCGCGACGGTACGCAGCAGGTCGTACGCCTCGGCGATCAGCTGCATGTCGGCGTACTCGATGCCGTTGTGCACCATCTTCACGAAGTGGCCCGCGCCGTCAGGACCGATGTGGGCGACACACGGCGTGCCGTCCTTCGCCTTCGCGGCGATCTTCTCCAGCAGCGGCCCGAGGGACTTGTAGGACTCCGCCGATCCGCCCGGCATGATGCTGGGCCCGTTCAGCGCACCCTCCTCGCCGCCCGAGACGCCGGTGCCGACGAAGTGGATGCCGCGCTCGCGCAGCTCCTTCTCACGGCGCCGGGTGTCCTCGAAGTGCGCGTTGCCGCCGTCGATGATGACGTCGCCGGGCTCAAGCAGCTCCGCGAACTCCTGGATCACCGCATCGGTCGGCTCACCGGCCTTGACCATGATGACCAGCCGGCGGGGGCGCTCCAGCGAGGCGACGAAGTCCGCCGCGCTGTCGGCGGGGACGAAGATGCCCTCCTCGCCGAATTCCTTGACGAGGTCGTGCGTCTTGGCGGCCGTGCGGTTGTGCAGGGCGACCGTGAGGCCGTTGCGGGCGAAGTTGCGCGCGAGATTGCGGCCCATTACCGCGAGCCCCGTGACACCGATCTGGGCTGTACCAGTCATTCCTGTGCTCCTGGATTCCGTCGGGTACGTGAAGAATCAGACGTAAGAATCAGTATGGATACGGACCGGGTGGTCCCGCCGTCCAGGGATCATCAAGCCATACCAGTGGGCCCTGATTCCCGCGTTGCGCGGAACCGGTCACACCGCATTCAGAACTTGCCGCCGAGGGCCGCCTGGTGGTGCTGACCCGCGGTGCGCGCGGCAGTACGGCGTACACCGCGTCCGGACCGCCGCTCTCGGTGCCCGGCGCGCCGGTCGAGGTCGTCAACACGATCGGCGCCGGAGACGCCTTCACGGCCGCGGTGCTCAGCCGGCTCACCGAGCTGGGCGCGCACCGGGCCGACGCCGTGGCGACACTCGCGCCCGAGCAGGTCCGGGAGATGCTCACCTTCGCCGCGCAGGTCGCGGCCTCGGTGTGCGGGCACGCAGGCACGGAGCCTTCCCTGCCGTCGGGTGTCCAGGGCTGACCCGGCACCCGCCACGCACGGATGGACCGGCTCGAACGTCGAGTCGGTCCACCCGTTTTCGCCCTGGCAGGAACAGGCAGGAACAGGCAGGAACAGGCAGGAACAGACGCGATCCGGCGGGCTCAGGCCGCCTTGCGTGCCCCGCGCGCCGAGGAGCGGATGATATCCGCGTAACGGTGCCCGCTGCCCTTGATGGTGCGGCGCTGGGTCTCGTAGTCGACGTGGATCAGGCCGAAGCGCTTGTCGTAGCCGTACGCCCACTCGAAGTTGTCGAGCAGCGACCAGGCGAAGTAACCGGCGAGCGGCGCGCCCTTGCCCGCGGCCCGCGCGCACGCCGCCAGGTGCTCCTCCAGGTAGCGGGCGCGCTCGGGGTCGTCGACGGTGCCGTCGGGCTTGACGACGTCCGGGTAGGCGGAGCCGTTCTCCGTGACGTAGATGCTCCGCGCGCCGTAGTCGTCCGTCAGGCGCATCAGGAGCTGCTCCAGGCCGTCGGCGCACACCTCCCAGTCCATGGCGGTGCGCCGACCGGGTGCTTCCACCTGCTTGGCGTGCGGCAGCGGGCCTGTCGGGTCGTCGGCCACCACATTGCGGAAGTAGTAGTTGAGGCCGAGCCAGTCGAGCGGCGCGGCGATGGTCTCCAGGTCGCCGGGGCGCTCGGGGAGGGCCACGCCGTACAGGTCCAGCATGTCCTGCGGGTAGCCGCGGCCGTGGATCGGGTCGAGCCACCAGCGGTTGGTGTGCCCGTCGGCGCGCACCGCCGCGGCCCGGTCGGCGTCGCTGTCGGTGGCGGGCTCGCAGGGGCTGAGGTTGTTGACGATGCCGACCCGTGCGCCGGGGACTGCGGCCCGTATCGCCTGGGTGGCGAGGCCGTAGCCCAGGTGCAGGTGGTACGAGGCGTTGACGGCGGCCGTCAGGTCGGTCAGGCCGGGCGCCATCCTGCCTTCGAGGTGACCGATCCACGCGGAGCACAGCGGTTCGTTGAGGGTCGCCCAGTCGCGCACCCGGTCGCCGAGCCGGTCGGCCACCACGGCGGCGTACGCGGCGAAGTGCTCGGCGGTCTCCCTGACCGGCCAGCCGCCGCGGTCCTGCAGGGCCTGCGGCAGGTCCCAGTGGTACAGCGTGGGGAAGGGCGTGATGCCCGCTTCCAGGAGGCCGTCGACCAGGCGGTCGTAGAAACCAAGACCGGCCTCGTTGACCTGCCCGCTGCCGCCCGGCACCACCCGCGGCCAGGCGATCGAGAAGCGGTACGCGTCCACGCCCAGCTTCTTCATCAGCGCGATGTCCTCGCGCCAGCGGTGGTAGTGGTCGCAGGCGATGTCGCCGTGGTCGCCGTTGTCGATGGCTCCGGCGGTGCGGGAGAAGGTGTCCCAGATGGACGGCGAGCGGCCGTCCTCCGACACCGCGCCCTCGATCTGGTAGGCCGAAGTGGCCACGCCCCAGGTGAAGTCGGCGGGCAGGGCATTGAGGTCGTTCACGGACTGCCTTTCTGGCACGGCTACTTGACGGCGCCGGCGGTGAGACCGGCGACGAGGTAGCGCTGGAGGAGGAGGAACCCGATGACGACCGGGATGCTGACGACGAGCGAGGCGGCCACGACGACCCGGAAGAGTGCGCCGAGCGGCCCGCAGCCGTCGACCATGGCCGCCTCGTCCAACTCCCGGGGGATGGAGTCGAAGTACCCGATGAGCATCCAGATCGAGAACGGCAACGAGAAGGTGAGATACGCGAGGATCAGGCCGCCGCGCGATCCGTAGAGCGCGACGCCCGTCGCGTTACCGATGTTGACGTAGATCAGGAAGAGCGGGGGCAGGAAGAGGATGCCCGGGAACATCTGGGTGGAGAGCACGGTGACGGTGAACAGGCGCTTGCCGCGGAAGCGGTAGCGGCTCACCGCGTACGCCGCGAAGATCGCGATGATCACCGAGCAGACCGTCGCCGAACTCGCCACGATCAGCGAGTTGAGGAAGTAGCGGGCGAGCGGGACGGTCTCCCAGATGTCGAAGTACGGGCGGATCGTGAACCCGCTGGGGATCCAGCGGAACTTGCCCGAGACGTCCTCCAACGGCTTGAGCGAGCTGCTGAGCATGACGTAGACGGGCAGCAGGGCGAACGTGGCGATCAGGCCGAGCACGATGCGCCGAGTCCATACGAAGGACATCGGGGGCGCGGTGGGGGACTTAGGCATCGGCGCTCTTCCTCCCGCGCGAAGTGAAGAACAGGTACACGGCGGTCACCAGCAGCAGGAAGAGCAGCAGCAGGACGGACATGGCCGCGCCACTGCCGAAGTTCCAAGTGGCGAACGACGACTGGTAGATGTGGATGGAGATCAGGTCCGCGGCCCGCGGCGCCGACTTGCCGAACAGTACGAACGGCGTGTTGAAGTCGTTGAAGGTCCACAGGAACAGCACGAGGACCAGTACCTGGTTGATGGGCGCCAGCGAAGGCAGGGTGATCCGCCGGATCTGCTGCCAGATCCCGGCGCCGTCGATCGAGGCCGCCTCGTACAGCTCGCGCGGAATGTTCTGGAGCCCGGCCATGATCATGAGGAACGCGAACGGCCAGGTCTTCCAGATGGCGACGACGGCCAGCGCGATGAAACTGTTGTCGCCGATCAGCCAGAACGACGGGCTGTCGGTGAGGCCCAGCTGGGACGCCGTGCCCCTGGAGGCCTTGCTGCGCGAAACGGCAGGGCTGCCCTCCGAGGTGCCGTTTTTCATCGACAACGGCGCCAAGACGCTGGGCCAGGCCGAAATGTGGTTCGGCGGCGGACGCGGGGCGCGCGACGCCGTCATCGCCCTGATCGGCTCCGGTGTGGGCGCCTGCGTGGTGGTCAACGGCGCCCTGTACGGCGGCGCGCACAGCAGCGCCGTCGAATGGGGGCACACCACACTGCGGGTCGGCGGTCGCCGCTGCCGCTGCGGGTCCCTGGGCTGCCTGGAGGCCTACGCGGGTGCGCAGGCGCTGCGCGAGCGCTGGCTGGAGGCGGGCGGGCCCCTGTCGGAGGGTGCCGACGAGGAGACCGCGCTGGCCGCCCTGCTGCTGGCGGCGCATCCCGGTGACGGCGGTCCGCCGGCCGACCCCGCGGCCGTTCAACTCTTGGACGAGACGGCAGAGTTCCTTGGGGCGGGCATCGCCGACCTGGTGAACCTCTTCCACCCCGAGCGCATCCTCCTCGGCGGCTGGGCCGGTCTGATGCTCGGCCCCGCGCTGCTGCCCGCCGTACGCGGGTACGCGGCCCAGTACGCCCTGCGCTACCCCGCCGAACGGACCGTCATCGAGCTGGGCAGACTCGGCCCCGACGCGGTGACCGTGGGGGCTGCGACCCTTCCCCTGGCCGACTTCTTCGCACGCGGCGGCAGGCGCAGACAGCAGCTGCCCGACGAAGCGTGGCCTGGCCAGGCGGCGTTGGTGGCGGAGGACGAGTGGCGCGCGTACGGGGTGGGCAGGAGCTCGGGCTGACTTCCGTACCACCGACGTGAGTTCGACGCTCACGGAGGCCTTACGACCTCGGGGGCAATAGTGCGCGGGCTCCCGGCGTCATGCGACTACGCCTCCGACGTCGTAAGTGCCCTCGGCCCTTGTCATGGCCTGTTCGGGCCCGTACTTTTGCCGATTGCGACGTGTCCGAAGCGTAAGTGGGGGATTCGAGTCATGGCCTCAACCGGTCGTCATCGGCGGTACCAGCCCAGCCGCATCAACCGTGCCTCGCTGACGGTCACCGCCGGAGGAGCCGGAATGGCTCTCCCCCTGGTCGCCACCGGGTCGGCCGGCGCCGCCTCCGTGGACGTCTGGGAGAAGGTCGCGGCCTGCGAGTCGACCAGTAACTGGGACATCAACTCGGGCAACGGCTATTACGGCGGCCTGCAGTTCAAGCCGTCCACCTGGCAGGCGTACGGCGGCACGGCCTACGCGCCGCGCGCCGATCTGGCCACCAAGGGCCAGCAGATCACCGTCGCCGAGAAGGTGCTCAAGGGACAGGGGCCGACCGCCTGGCCGCTGTGTTCGGTGCGCGCGGGCCTCACCCGCGGTGGCGACGCCCTCGACATCGGCACCGGACCGAAGGCCGCGCCGCCCCGGACCCAGAAGGTCTCGACCCCGGCGCCCGCCAAGCCCGTCCGGGCCAAGGCCGCTCCGGCCAAGCCCACGGCCGCGCCCCCCAAGGGGACGTACACCGTCGCCGGTGGCGACACACTCTCCACCATCGCGGACACCGAGCGCGTCAAGGGCGGCTGGCAGCGACTGTACGAGGCCAACCGCCAAGTCGTCGGCGACGACCCCGACTTCATCCTCCCCGGCCAGCGACTGGCCATCGAAGGCACCCAGAAACGCGCTGCCAGGGACAGGACCGCCGACGCCGAGCGCGCCTCGGCCACCGCACCGGCCAAGAAGGCACCGGCGGCGCAGAAGACCGAGAAGACCGCACAGAAGACGCAGCAGAAGGCACCGCGGAAAACACAGAGCGCGCCGAAGACATCCGGGCTCTTCGCCCCGGTGGAAGCCGGGCCGAGCACCCCCTACCGTGCCGCCGGCGCCTCCTGGGCCAAGGGCTACCACACGGGCGTCGACTTCCCCGTCGGCACCGGAACCGCCGTGAAGTCCGTCGCCTCGGGCCGCGTCGTCTCGGCCGGCTGGGGCGGGGCGTACGGCTACCAGGTCGTCGTGCAGCACAACGACGGGAAGTACAGCCAGTACGCACACCTTTCGGCGCTCACCGTCCGCGAGGGCCAGAACGTCGGTGGCGGGCAGCGCATCGGCCGCTCAGGATCCACCGGCAACAGCACGGGGCCGCACCTGCACTTCGAGGTGCGCAGCGGCCCCGGCTACGGATCCGACATCGACCCGCTGGCCTACCTCAGGGCGGGTGGCGTCGTCGTCTGATCCCGGGAGCGGGTCTCCTCGCGCGGGCGCGGGCGGCGACGGCGCTGCTCCATCACGGGCATCGGCTGCGAGCGGGGCGCCGACGGCTGCCGGGATCCCTGCGCCTCGCTCACCGACCTCGCGGGCGCCCGCCGCACGGACACCGGCGGCAGCGGCGTCCGTGACGGCACCGCGGGCGCCCGCGAAGGCGCCACGGGCAGCTGCGGCCTGTCCGTGCGCGCGCCGAGCCGCTCCGTCGTCAGCAGGATCAGCCCGCCGGCCGCGACAGCTCCGCAGCCCAGTGCCAGGGCGGTGCCCAGCACGCCGTAACGGAAGTGCTCGCCGAAGAGCATGATGCCCACGCCGGCCGCCACCACCGGGTTGATCATGGTGACGGCGGCCAGCGGTGCGGCCAGCCCGGCGCCCCGGTAGGAGGCCTGCGAGAGCAGCAGGCCCGCCGTCGCGAGCGCGGCGATGACCAGCAGGCTCGGCAGCTGCCCGGTCAGTGCCGCGGACGATGTCCAGTCCACGGCGACGGTCTTGGTGAACACCGAGGCGATTCCGAAGGCGGCGCCGGCCGCCGTGGCCAGCAGGATGCTGCGCACGGCCGTACGGTGCACGCGCTGGGCGACCGCGAACAGCGCCGCCACCGCGCCGAAGGCCGCCAGCGCCACCGTCAGCCGCTCGACGCCGCTCAGCGACTGCGCGTCGGTCGTGCCGGTCAGCGACAGCAGCCCCGCGAGTCCGACCGACGCCATGATCGCGCCGCGCCAGGCGGTGGCGCCCGCCCCGCGACGTACGAACACCGCGGCCATCGGCAGCGCGAAGACAATGGTCAGCGCACCGAGCGGCTGGACCAGGCTCAGCGGCCCGTACGCAAGCGCCCCGACATGCAGCAGCGCACCGACCCCGTTGAGCGCCACGGCGGCCCACCACCCGCCGTGGCGCAGCGGGGCGTACGGCCGGTGCGGAGCGGCGGAGGCGACGCGTTCCTGCACGATGGCCGCGGCCGCGTACGCGACCGCGGAGACCAGCGCCATCAGCACGGACAGGGCGAGTGCACTCATGTACTCCACGATGTCTCCTCGAAGGCTCCGCGTCGTCGTCCTTGAGCAGGCATTGCGACGTACTGCTGACGTAGTACGCGAGTACGCTCAAGGTCCTACTCCCGGGGGTCGTCCGGGGCGCCGGGCGGCCGGGACAGCCCTGGTCCTTGGCTACGGTGAGCGCGGTGCGGACACCCCGCACACGGGAGAGCTGCGGTGGGTGGCTACGGATGGACCTTGCGGAAGTGGCATCGGTGGGCGGGTTCTTCGCCCTGCGGACCGAGGCTCCGAGCGGCGCCCATGTCCCGCTGGCGCGGATCTACGCGGGCGAGGACGCCCCGCTGACGTTCCGGGTCGAGAAGGTCGCGGGTGCGCTCGGGGCCCCCGAGCGCAGGGTGGCCGCGTCCATCGCGCACCTGGGGCTCGCTGCCCGGCTCTGGTCGGTCGTTCTCGGCCCGGCCGCCCTGTACGGGGAAATCCTCGACCTGCCGGCCGCCGACCTGCACTGGGACGCCGATCTGAGCTCCCCGGACGACCTGTGGCTGGCCGCGTCGCGCACCCTCCCGGGGACCGCGGACCGTATCCGCGAGGTGGTCCAGACCGGTCATCTGGTGCCACTGGCGGACTCGTTGCGCCGAGGAGGCCCGGTGTCGCCCGCACTGCTGTGGGGCAACGCGGGCTCCGCCCTGGCCGGCGCCGCCCGTGAGCTGCGCGCCTGGGCGCTGAAGAACGGCCGACCCGAGGTGGGGGAGCGGGCCGTGCGCCTGGCCGCCGAACTCCTCCGCCACCCGGACCTGCGCTCCACCGGCACACTGCGCGGCGCCGCCTTCCGCCGCCGGAGCTGTTGCCTGTACTACCGGTGCCCGTCCGGAGGCCTGTGCGGCGACTGCGTATTCGACCACCCGCCATCGCGGTCTTCCGATCGGCCCGGATCTGAGTGACCATCAAGGGACGGCAGGACACGGGCGACGACGGGGGACGACGGTGAAGGTCGGGCTGCTCACCCGGGAATTCCCGCCGGACGTGTACGGCGGAGCCGGCGTCCATGTGGAGTTCCTCGCCGGCGAGTTGAGGTCCCTGGTCGACATCGACGTGCACTGCTGGGGTACGGGTGAGGCTTCCCCCGGTGTCCTCCGCCACCGGGCCGGCACCGGACTCGAAGGCGCCAACGAAGCCCTGCGCACCTTCTCCGTCGACCTGTCGATGGCCGCCGCGGTCGAAGGTCGCGAGCTGGTCCACTCGCACACCTGGTACGCCAACCTCGCGGGCCACTTCGCGAAGCTGCTCCACGGCATCCCGCACGTGATGACCTCGCACTCGCTGGAGCCGCTGCGCCCCTGGAAGGCCGAGCAACTGGGCGGCGGATACGCCCTGTCCGGCTGGGCCGAACGCACCGCGATCGAATCGGCCGACGCCGTCATCGCCGTGTCGCACGGCATGCGCGCCGACATCCTCAGCAGCTACCCGACGCTCGACGCCGACCGGGTACGGGTCGTGCGCAACGGCATCGACACCTCGCTCTACCGGCCGGACCCCGGCACGGACGTGCTGGAGCGCATCGGCGTCGACCCGGAGCGCCCGTACGTCCTGTTCGTCGGCCGCGTCACCCGCCAGAAGGGCGTACCCCATCTGCTGCGTGCGGCCCGCCGGTTGGACCCGGCCACGCAACTCGTCCTGTGCGCCGGCGCCCCCGACACCCCGGAGATCGAGCGGGAGTTCCGCGAGCTCGTCGACGAGCTGCGCCGCACGCGCGACGGAGTGCACTGGATCCCCGAGATGCTGCCGCGCCCGGAGGTCATCCAACTCCTCACCCACGCGACCGTGTTCGTCTGTCCGTCGGTGTACGAGCCGCTGGGCATCGTCAACCTGGAGGCGATGGCCTGCGGGACGCCGGTCGTGGCCTCCGCGGTCGGCGGCATTCCGGAGGTCGTCGAGGACGGTGGGAACGGGCTGCTCGTCGCGTACGACGCGTCGGACGCCGGGGCCTTCGAGGCGGGCATCGCGGACGCGCTCAACCGGCTCACCGGCGACCGGCACACCGCGACACGGATGGGCGAAGCGGGCCGTGAGCGTGCGGTGCGGGAGTTCGGCTGGGACGCCGTCGCCCGTCGCACGGTCGAGGTATACGAGGAGATTCTGAAAGCCAACTAGCGTGCAAGGGGCGGCAGATGCGCGGTGGACCTTCGGTGCTCGGGATCGTACTCGCAGGTGGGGAGGGCAAGCGGCTGATGCCGCTGACCGCCGACCGGGCCAAACCGGCGGTGACCTTCGGCGGCACCTACCGGCTTGTCGACTTCGTCCTGTCGAACCTGGTGAATGGTGACATCCTGCGCAACTGCGTACTCACCCAGTACAAATCGCACTCCCTGGACCGCCATGTGACCACCACCTGGCGGATGTCCAGCCTGCTCGGCAATTACGTCACGCCGGTGCCCGCGCAACAGCGGCTCGGCCCGCGCTGGTACCTGGGCAGCGCCGACGCGATCCTGCAGTCCCTCAACCTCGTCCACGACGAACAGCCCGACTACATAGCCGTGTTCGGTGCGGACCACGTGTACCGGATGGATCCGCGGCAGATGCTGCAACGCCACATCGAGAGCGGCGCGGGTGTGACGGTAGCCGGTATCCGGGTGCCGCGCGCCGAGGCGTCGTCCTTCGGTATCATCACACCGGCCTCCGACGGGACCAGAATCGAGCAGTTCCTGGAGAAGCCCACCGACCCGCCGGGGCTGCCCGGCGACCCGCGCCGGGTCTTCGCCTCGATGGGCAACTACATGTTCAGCACCAAGACCCTCGTCGACGCGCTCCTGCAGGACGCCGAGGACGACAACTCGGTGCACGACATGGGCGGTTCCATCCTGCCGATGCTCACCGAGCGGGGTGTGGCCCAGGTGTACGACTTCGACGAGAACCATGTACCGGGGGAGACTCCGCGCGACCACGGCTACTGGCGTGACGTCGGGACGCTCGACACGTACTACGACGCGCATATGGACCTCATCTCGGATCAGCCGCAGTTCAACCTCTACAACCGCCGCTGGCCCGTCTACACCCACCCCGGCCAGCTGCCGCCGGCCCGCTTCGTGGCCGGTGGTATCGCGGGCGAATCGGTCGTCAGCGCGGGCTGCGTCATCCGCGGCCAGGTCACCCGCTCCGTGCTGTCGCCGGGGGTGATCGTGGAGGAGGGCGCGGTGGTGCAGGGATCCGTGCTCCACGACAACGTGCGGATCGGGCGGGGTGCGGTGGTCCGGGGGTCGATCCTGGACAAGAACGTGGAGGTGCCGCCGGGGGCGACGATCGGGGTGAATCCGGAGCGGGACCGCGAGCTCTACACGATGTCCAGGAACGGGGTCATCGCTCTGGGCAAGGGGCAGTTGGTCCTTTAGGGGGCAGGGGGGTGCGGGTAGGGGACAGCTCCGCAGGCAACCCGAACCGCCACCGCCACCCGCACCGCACCCAACCGGCCCGCACCCATGCACCGCCCCGCCCCCCACTCACCCCTCACAACATCCGCCGCCGCCTCCCCAGCCACGTCTGCGCGACCACCACCGCCAGAAACGCCCCGCTCACCACCTGCTGGTAAGCCGAGTCCAGCGAGCCGATCTGGTTGATGACGTTCTGGATGACCTTCAGCAGCAGCACGCCCACCAGCGAGCCGCTGATGAAGCCGAACCCGCCGCTGAGCAGCGCGCGATCAGCACCAGATACGGGATGCCGAACAGGGCTCCCGAGCCGAGCGATGCCATGCCCGGGTCGCGGATGTCCTTCAGCTGCGGGAGCGGTACCAGCGCCAGGCCCCGCCCGGCCACCATCAGCGCGAGCGTGGCCACGATGGGCTGCACCCCGCTCTGACAACGTTGTCCAGGCGGGTGTGAATCCGCCCGGCCCGCCGCCCGCCCCCGCTCCGGGGGCGGGCGGTTTGGCTGGGCGGACCTTGGCCAATTAGACTTCTGCTTTTGAGAACTTTCAGCGGCACGAGTGAACGAGAAACGGCAGCGGCGATGACGGTGACAGAGGACAGTCCTGGGTACGACGAGAACCCGGACACCCTGGTGTACGGCCCGGGCATCGACCCGGAGCGCATGGCCGTCTGCATGAGCGTGCTCGATGAGCTGGACAAGCTCGACGTCGACCACCCCGACGCCATCGCGGTACGGCGCGCCACCGCCGGCGTCTACCGGACCGTGAAGCAGCGCCGCCGCCAGGAGCGCCGCGCCGCCAAGACCGCCCACGACCAGGCCGTCACGCACTCCACGGCGACCGGCTCCGCCGAGCGCATCGACGACGAGACGCAGGGCGTCCTGCCTTCCTCGTCGGCCACCGCCGAGATCGCCGGGATACTCAAGCGCCCGCGCTCCTGCTACATCTGCAAGACCCGCTACGTCGAGGTCGACGCGTTCTACCACCAGCTGTGCCAGAGCTGCGCCGCCGAGAACCGCGCCCGCCGCGACGCCCGCACCGACCTGACCGGCAAGCGCGCCCTGCTCACCGGTGGCCGCGCCAAGATCGGCATGTACATCGCGCTGCGGCTGCTGCGCGACGGCGCCCACACCACCATCACCACCCGCTTCCCCAGCGACGCGATCCGCCGCTTCAAGGCGATGGAGGACAGCGCCGACTGGATCCACCGCTTGAAGATCGTCGGCATCGACCTGCGCGACCCGGCGCAGGTCGTCGCGCTCGCCGACTCGGTCGCGGCCGAGGGCCCGCTCGACATCCTGATCAACAACGCCGCGCAGACCGTACGCCGCTCCCCGCGCGCCTACAGCGAGCTGCTCGGCGCCGAGTCCGCCCCGCTGCCCGCCGGTGAGTTGCCCGCCTCCGAGGTCATCGGAGCCTTCGGCTCCGGCGCCCAGCTCACGCTGCCCAGCGCCCGCCCGGAAGGCCTCACCGCCCAGCAGGTCACCGACCTGGCGCTGGTGACCGGTTCCGCCTCGCTCGCCCGGATCGAGGCGGGCACGGCGATCGACGCGGGCGGTCTGGTCCCCGACCTGGACCACACCAACAGCTGGATCCAGACGGTCTCCGAGGTCGACCCGGTCGAGCTGCTCGAAGTGCAGCTGTGCAACTCGACCGCGCCGTTCATTCTCATCAGCAGGCTGCGCGCGGCCATGGCGGCTTCGGCGGCCGAGCGCAAGTACGTCGTGAACGTCTCCGCGATGGAGGGCGTCTTCAGTCGCGGCTACAAGGGCGCGGGCCACCCGCACACCAACATGGCCAAGGCCGCGCTGAACATGCTCACCCGTACCAGCGCCCAGGAGATGCTGGAGTCCGACGGCATCCTGATGACCGCCATCGACACCGGCTGGATCACCGACGAGCGCCCGCACCCGGACAAGATGCGCCTCGCCGAAGAGGGCTTCCACGCCCCGCTCGACCTGATCGACGGCGCGGCCCGCGTCTACGACCCGATTGTGCGCGGCGAGGACGGCGAAGACCTGTACGGCGTCTTCCTCAAGGACTACGCACCCGCCAACTGGTAGGCGGCAGCGGATATATGACGGCCGGACGGGTGCTCCCGTCCGGCCGTCGGCCGTTGCGTGCGGTCGGTTCCATGACGTCGGCCGGGCTCACGAACAGGTCCGTGAGCGCCCGCTGTCCGCCGGGGCCGAGGGATCCGAGGAACGCCCGGAACCGGAAGGCCGACTCCGGCAGCTCAACGCCCCAGTTTTGCAGGGCACGTTGTTCGATGCGGGCTCGCCGCTCCGGGCTCACCGCCTGCTGCACGGACATGGGAGAATCCCCCCTCAGAATCGTGCGTGCGCGGTGATGTCCGCGCCGAACTGGTCGATCATCGCAGGCGTCACGGTGGGCCTGCACTGGGCGATAGCCGCCAGATAGTCCTCCGTGCCGGCGCCGGGCAGCCGCTGTCCGGCCGTCGCCGCGCCGACCGTCTCCAGGTCTCGCTCGAACGCGGCCTGGGCCGCGCTGCGGGCCGCGTGCTCGATGTCGGCCGGGGTGAACAGTTCGCTGGCCGCCACCAGCACCGCCACGTCCACATCGGAGCGGCCGTCGGTGTAGCGCGACCAGATCGCGTTGCGCGCGGCCGTGTCGGGAGTGCCGATCGGGATCAGGTAATCGAACCGGCCGGGCCGCAGGAACGCCGGGTCGAGCGAGCGGATGGAGTTGGTGGCGCACACCAGCAGCCGCTCGTCGCGCTCCCGGAAGCCCGGTATGAGCTTGAGCAGTTCATTGGTCACCCCGTGCATCCCGCCGGGCTGTGCGGGCTCGGTGCGGACCGGGGCGATCTCCTCGACCTCGTCGATGAAGACCAGCACCCGTTCGAGCTCGGCGATCCGGGCGAACGCGCTGCGCAGCGCCGCCGCGAGGTTGCCCTCGTCCGCCAGCCGAGAGGGCAGCAGCTCGACGAACGGCCAGCCGAGCTTGGAGGCGATGCCCCGGGCGAACGTCGTCTTGCCGGTGCCGGGCGGGCCGAACAGCGCGACGGCCCGCGGGGGTCGTACCCCATGCCTCGTGGCGCGCTCGGGCTCCGCCAGCGGCAGCACGATCCGGCGCTCGATGAGGTCCTTCTCGGCCTCCATGCCGGCCACCTTCGCCCAGAGGTCGCTGGGCAGGAACCGCCCGCCGAGGTCGTCCAGGAGACTGGCCGCGGGGCCGTGCAGCGGCTCGACCTTCTCGAAATAGGCCACCGCGGGCCGCCGCGTGTACCCCGCGTTGAGCAGCCCCTCGCCGAACAGGTCCTCCTCGGGCAGTACGTAGGCGATCCGGCCCACCCGGGCCGCGACGAGCCGCCGCTCCAGCTCGACCAGGAGCGCGCTCGCCAGCCCCCGGCCGCGCCAGGCCGACGCGATGGCGATCCGCATCACCCAGCCGCGTTCCCCGGCCACGCACGCGAGCGCCGCCCCGATGGGGACGCCCTGGTGGACCGCGACGACGGCGGGCTGGCGGGACGTGAGCGCGCCGATGCATTCGGCGAGCGAGAAGACCGACTCCTGCCCCAGTCCGGCCGTGGTGTCGATCAGATGGACCACCGCTGCGAGATCACTCTCGCGGTAGTCGTGGATGAGCCAATTCACCGGTGCCGCCCCTCGTTGGTGCTGATGCGGTGAGGCTAGGGGCGGCCGTGCGCGGGGTCCTGCTCCACCGTGCACAAGCCGCGGTGGCAAATTCGACACTCCGTCCGTAGCCACTGCGGGCCGTGTGCACGGTCGGGGCGGCGGCTCCCGGGGGCGCTTTCCGCGCTCTTCTCCCCGGTCACCCGCCGGACGTGCGTGCGGCGGCCACCAGTTCCAGCACCGGCCGCCAGTCGTCCATCACCCCGGCGTCGAGACCGACGACCTTCCCCGCGTCATCCGCCTGGCGCAGTGTCACCGCCGCTTCCGCGAGCGGATCGCGCGCGAAGGCGTCCGCCTCCCACGGGGTCATCGTCCCGCCCTGCAACCCGAGTGTCAGCGCGCTCTGCGGCGACAGTGGGCGCCCCGGCTCGGCCGTCGCCAGATAGCGCTTCGCCGGTACGTGCAGCTGTACGAGCCGGGCCACCCGGTCGCCGAGCAGCGGGCGCACGGCGATGGCCGCACGGTCCGCGTGACCTGCGTCGTCACCCGGGTGCAGCAAGTGCCCGAGGTCATGCGCCAGGCCCGCCACCTGGAGTTCCTTGTCGCTGGGGTGCGAGCGGCGCAGCAGGTGGGCCGTCTGCAGGGCGTGGTCGTGCAGGTCCACCGGATCGCCACTGCGGTCGGGGGAGTCCCAGGCGCCCCGGCAGGCGTGCAGCAGGGACATCAGTTCCTCGACGCTGCGCAGTTCCATCCCTGTCCTTTCCCGGCCCTGAGGCATGTGTCTCCGAGCACATCACGGAGGCGTCGACTTCCGGCTGAACGGGGTACGAAGGGAGGCAGGCTTAAAGACGACTAAATCCATCGAGCGGAAGGCCGCTCATATGGGTACTCTGTTGCTCACGGACAGCCCCACCAAGGCCACTCCAGAGTGAACGCCGGCGCCACCGCGACCGAACTGCCCCATTTTTCCTGACCCGTCGGGCGACAGGTCGCTGCCGCGAGAGAGCCGTGGTGCTCAGGTCCGAAGGGTTACGCGACACAAAGGAGTGCGCGGTGACATCAAATATGGCGAAGCAGGACAATCGGTCGCACGAGCGTGGCGACATGGCCGGTCAGGCCAGACGTCGTCGGCCCGGCGAACTCGGCAGCCTGGAGGTCTGGTCCAGGGCCGCGCCGATCCGGCTGGCGGGCTACGAGGAGGATCTGGCGGAGCCGCACATCCTGCCCGGTATCGACTGACCGGCCCGTCGGCCGACGGCTGAACGACTGTCCGGTGGGGCGGTGGGGCACGATGCCACCGCCACGCCGTTTTTTGCGGCCGGCTGTGGGTGGTGGACGGCACCCGTCTCCTCGGGCTGCAAGCCGGGGCTCGTCGGTGAACTCGCCTACATCAAAGGCTTGTTCATGAAGTGGTGCGAGTTTGATCAACGTTCTGCAAATCATGTACAAATGCGAACAGCGCGTCGCGTGCGGGGGATATTTTCCCGTCCGTGAAGCTGAAGTTGAGACCCCAAAAAGATCCTCTGACCGGTCCAGGGCGTCGTACGTTGCTCCGGGCGGCGGTCGCCGGCAGTGCGGTGGCCACCGGTGGTCTGGCCCTCGGGGTGATCCCGGCATCGGCCGCCCCGCCGTCGTCGATTTCCGGCACCCGGCCGACCACCCCCGCGCAAGCTCTGCGCGAGCTGAGCGTGGGCAATCGGCGCTGGCGGACGTTTCAGCAGCAGCACCCCGACGAGTCTCCTTCCGTGCGGAACGCTCTGGTGACCGGCCAGCACCCCTTCGCCGTCATCCTGGGCTGCGTCGACTCGCGAGTACCGCCCGAGCTGGTTTTCGACCAGGGTCTCGGTGACCTGATGACCGTCCGCTCGGCCGGTGAGGTCCTGGACGAAGCCGTCCTCGGGAGCGTCGCGTACGGCGTCCTGGAACTGGGCATCCCCCTGGTCATGGTCCTCGGGCACCAGTCCTGCGGCGCGGTGGCCGCGGCGGTCCACGCGGACGAGACCGGTGAGGAACTCCCGGCGCACATTCAGTACTTGGCCGACCGGATAAGCCCGGCCATAGACCACAGCCAGCACGGCGCCGCCCGCGTCGACTCCACCGTCAGCCGTAATGTCGGCCTCGTTCGCGGGCATCTGGCCGCGGAGCCGGACCTCGCGGCCAAGGTCGCCACCGGGGCGCTGGCCATCGTCGGGGCCCGCTACGAGCTCAACTCGCAGCTGGTCCACGTCATTCACTGAGGCCGTACGGGCCGGGGGAGCCGCCGTCGTCAGCGCCCCACAGGCGCGGCGGGCGGTTCGACCTCCAGGAAGCGCCTGCGTCGCGGCCCGATGTACAGCAACGCCGTCCAGCCCGCCCGCTCCAGGGCACCCGCGCACCCGGTCAGGGCGTCCTGCTCCTCGTGCGCCGCGCCGCTGCCGGCCGGCCCCAGCCACTCCACCCGCACCGTCCCCGGCCGCTCGCCCGGAACGACGCGATACCCGGTCACGGCGCGCTGCCCCGACGCATCGGCCGCGGAGGCAGCGAAGCCCGCCGCCTCCAGCGTCAACGCCACACAGCGCACCGCCTGATTACGCTCCCAAAGCGCCGGTATAGCCTGCGGGTCCTCGGCCTCCGTATTCGTCAGGCGCCGGATCTGCATCAGCCCCTCGAACGCGACCCGGACCTCGGCGGCCCGCGCACGGGCCGGCGCGGCGGGCGCCGGCCCATCACCGGTGGCCGCCGTGAACGCTCCGGACGTCATCGTCATCGCCGCCTCCCGGATCCAGGAGAGCCAAGTCTGTCAGTCGGCACTGACAACCGGCCTGGACCCGACGCCCTGCCCGGTGGGCTACCGGGCCGCCGTCGCGGAAGGAGCGGTCCGCTGCCACGGGCGGAGCGTCTCGATCCGCTCGGCCAGCGCCAGCAGCCGGTACTCACCGCCGGGCGCGGCCACCAATTGCACGGAGCAGGGGGCGCCGCCGGGCAGCGACCCGAACGGCAGCGAGAGCGCGGGCCACCCGGTGAGGTTCCACGGCGGAGTCGTCGGCGCGTACGCGGTGTTGACCAGGACGTTGTGCAGCCAGCCGCGCTCGTGCCAGGGCGCGGCAGCGGGCCCGCGCCGGGCCAGCGCGGGCATGATGAGCACGTCGTACCGCTGGAAGAACGGCGCCAGCCGCTCGCGCAACAGCGACCGCTGATCAGCGCGCATCAGCGGTGTACGGGCGAACACTCGGCCGGCCGCGGCATGCCGGCGCGTGCGCGGGGCGAGACGCAGGGGATCGAGTCCCTCGGCGTCCTTCGCGGTGCCCGCCGTCCAGCGGGCCAGCGCGGCGGGCCCCAGGCTCAGCGGGTACGGCGGATCGGCGTGCTCCACGTCCTGCCCGTCGTCGAGCAGCAGCCGCGTCGCCGCTCGGACCGCGTCCGCGTAAGGGCGGGAGATGCCGGCCCCGACGAGCGGGCTGCGCGAGGAGGCGGCGATCCGCAGGGGACCGGTGGGGGACTCGGGCCGCTCCCCGGCCAGCACCGAGAACATCAGCCGGGCGTCGGCCACTGTCGTGGTCAGCGGCCCGTTCTCGGCCATGCCGAACCAGTCGCCGTTCCCGATTCCGGCGAACACCCGGCCGTACCCCGGCTTGAGACCGAGCACCCCGCAGTTGGCGGCCGGGATGCGCAGGGAGCCCATGCCGTCGTTGCCCAGCGCGATCGGGACCAGGCCCGCCGCCACGGCGGCCGCGCTGCCGCCCGATGAGCCGCCTGCGGTGCGCGACGGGTCCCAGGGGTTGCGCGCGGTGCCGTGCACACCCTCGGTGGTGCCGAAGACACATAGCTCGGGGACGTTGGTGAGGCCGACCACCACGGCCCCGGCGGCGCGCAGCCTGGCCACTGTCTCGTGGTCGGCCGTCGCGGGTACGGCCGACGAGGCCGCCGTGCCGTTGCGGGTGGCCTCGCCCCGCACAGCGAGGTTGTCCTTGACGGCCACCGGCACACCCGCGAGGGGCAGTTCGGCCAGGTCGGAGTGGGAGGCAAGCTCCTCCGCCTCCCGGAGAGCCGCTTGCGTACGTACGGTACGGAATGCCCCCACCTGTGCGTCGTCCTCGGCGATCCGGGCGAGATGCGCCGCCACCACCTCCCTCGGCGTCACACGCTTGTCCCGCACTGCGGCGGCTATTTCATGGGCTGTCAGGCCGGTCCAGTTCGTCACGCGCGCCACTGTGCCCGCCGCCGCGGCGCGCGTCGAGTGCCGGGTGCGGTCGTAGGCCGGAATTCGCGTGGACCGGGATCGGGGCGTGAAGCTGCCGCTCGTGCTTTCACCCCGCCCCACTCAGCCCGTCCGGCGTTTTGAGGACCGGGACCGGCGTGTGGGGCCGCCCCGCGTTCTCCCACCCCGCTCATTTCAGCCCGCCCGGCGTTTGAGGACCGGGGTCTGGGGCGGAGCACCAGTTGAGGCAAGAGGCGGGTAGGGGACCAGCGCCGCAGGCGCCCCGCACCACAAGCATCCCCGCACCCAAGCCCGTTCACCCGCACTTCCGCACCTACCCCGCGATCCTCCGCAGCGTCCGCCCGAGCCGCCGCGCGTACCAGTGCTGGATGACAGGCATGCAGGGCCCCGCCAGCCGTGTGTACCAGCGGCTCGCCCGGCTGAAGGCGGTGACGGTGAACCACACGGCCCCGTCGTCGGCCAGCTCGACGACGAAGGACTCCTCGCCGCACTCCGGGTGACGGCCGGTCGTCCCATAAGCGAAACCGATCCGGTCGTCTTCGTACGCCGCCCAGACCACCTCGCACGGCGCCGTCACCCGCAGCGGCCCGACGCCGATCCCGCACTCGACGGCCACGCCGGGGTCGGCCCGCTCCGCGTCCGACCGCACCCGTACGCCCGACTCACGGTGCAGCCGCCAAGTGGTGACCGCCCGGCCCGCCGCCTCGAAGGACGCGCGGCCCCGGCCGATCAGCGCGCGGTGGTGGAGGTGGTTGTACCCGGCGGGCAGAAGATCCTGCCGAGTGGCCCCGACCTCGGGGTAGTTGAGCGTGCTCATGCGGCGGTCTCCTCAAGTCGTCGCCAGGCCAGCACCGCGCAGAGTGCGAAGCCGAGGGCGTTGCCCAGGCCGTGGGTGGCGGCCATCCAGGTCAGGTTGGGGTGCGGAATGCCGGTGGCCTCGCCGAGTGCCCAGCTCAGGGCGAGCAGCATGGTCGCGACCAGCACGGCGGCCGACACCGCGAGCAGGAACCTGGTGGTCCCGTCCTGCCCGTCGTCGCGGACGTCCCGCCAGGTCAGCAGCGCCACTGCCCACATGCCCGCGGTCAGGACGAGCGCCCCCGCCAGTTCGGCCCAGTCGTCGACGAAGTAACCGGCGAGGACGAGCAGCGTGCCGAGCGGCACGCTCAGCGCGGCGAACCGCCCGGCCGGCCGGGCGGCGGCCCGGCAGACGAGCCCGGCCACCAGCGCCGCGGCGAAACCGGCGAAGTGGAAGTGCGGCACGGTGAGCGCCAGGATGTCCAGGTCGAAGCCGAAGAGCTCGTGGCCCCCGCGCTCGGCGACCAGTGCGAGCCCGGCGACCGACGGTGTCACCAGTGCGGTGAGTACCGCGATCTCGGCCGGGACGAGCGAGCGGGAACGGGCCAGCCGCGTCGGGGCGTGCAGGGCGAGCGCCAGGGTGCCCAGGGCGTAGACCGCGGCGAGCGCGGCCGCGACCGTACCGCGCGGCAGCCACAGCGCGACGGCTCCCGGCGCCGACAGCAGCGGCCACAGGCGCCGGATCCGGGTGAGGTGCGGTGAGCCGACGAGGCGCAGTCCCAGCGGCACGACGATCAGCATGCCGAGCATGACGATCAGGTTGACCAGTACGAACACGACCCGCCCCCTCATGTCTCATGTTTTGAACATGTTCAACTCCGCGTCGACCCTACGGCTTTATTTGAACGTGTTCAAGTAGCGGCAGTCCCGGGGGTGCGGCAAACAATGGGACACGCGACACCTCCACGCGACACCTCGGGGTGAACAGGCGGGAGACCCTTGTGCGCTCACCCACGCGTCGGTACGCGCTGGCCGCGACGGCCCTCACCATCGGACTCGTCGCCGCGGGCTGCGGCGGCAGCGACGCCAAGGACGTGACCGAGTCCCAGGACGTCCTCCTCCAGCCGGTAGCGGCCCAGGGCCCCGACCCGTTCACTGAATCGACGGCCAAGAGCACCGCCGCGCTCCCCTCGGACGCGACCGGGAGCCCCAGTGTCACCGGCAGCCCCTCCGCCACGACGCAGGCCATGCGCAGCGTCTCGGGCGCCGAGCCCGGCCTGTACGGCGGTACGCACTCCCTGGCCAGCTGCGACGTCGAACAGCAGGTGCGCTTCCTCACCGCGGACCCGGCCAAGGGCCGGGCCTTCGCCCGTGCGAGCGGCATCGACCAGGGCGCCATCGCCGGTTATCTGCGCGGCCTCACCCCGGTGCTCCTGCGCGCCGACTCACGCGTGACGAACCACGGCTACCGCGACGGCTCCGCCGCCAGCTTCCAGTCCGTACTCCAGGCGGGCACCGCCGTCCTCGTCGACGGTCACGGCGCGCCGCGCGTCCGGTGCGCCTGCGGCAACCCGCTGCTGGCGCCGACGATCGCCGGGGGGACGGTGGCGCATCGCGGGCAGCCGTGGTCCGGATACCGGCCCAGCCAGGTCGTCGTCATCAAACCCGTGACGCGGGTGATCACCAATCTGGTCATCGTGAACATCGTCAACAACACCTGGATCGAGCGGAAGACGGGCGACGACGGCGACCGGGACAGGACGCCCGACGTCACGCCCAGCCCGACCAATCCCGACCCGGGCACCACGAGCCCCGATCCGGACGACCCCGAAACCGAGTCCGGCTCAGCAACGGCCACGGAGTCCGAGTCCGAGTCCGAGTCCGACCCGGCAACGGAATCCGAGTCGGAGCCGGAGTCGGAGAGCCCCGACGTGTCGAGCGCGGACCCCGGCATCAACACCAGCCCCAGCACTGACACCAGCCCCAGCACCGACACCAGCACCACCACCAGTGACCCGGCCTCCCCGCCCTGCCCGTCCCTCACCCCCCTCGGGCCAGGACGCCCCGCGACAGCGCTCCCGTCGGTTGTCCCGCCGGGCTGCCCCACCCCGACGCCGCCCTCCCCGACCTCGTCCGCGCCCCCCATCGATCAGCCCTGACCGGTCGAGGAATGAGGCGAATGGTGGCAGAGTGGCGGCATGGCTGATCGGGGAGTGAGTGCCCTGTCGCTTCCGGACGACTGGCCGGCCCACTCGGACCTGAGCCTTTCCCTCAACCGCATGGGCAGCTTCGACTGGGACCTGGGCAGCGGGCTGATGCACATGGATCAGGCCGCGCTCGACGTCTTCGAGCTGCACCGGGACGAGTACCTGGGCCGCCCGGAGGAGCTTGCCGCGCGCGTGCCGAGCTCCGAGGCCACCCGGCTGGACGCCATGGTCTCCGAGGCCCTCAAGAACGGCAGTACCACCTACGGCGCGTACTTCCGTATCCGCTGCCGGGACGGCTCCCTGCGCTGGACCCATACGCAGGGCTTCGTGCGACGCGACAGCAGTGGCAGACCGCACCGCATCATCGGCATCGTCCGCGACGCCACCCAGGAGCTCTCCGACGCGACCGCCCGGCTCGAACGGGACGACGCGCGGCAGCGCAGGACCAGCGTCGTCGAGAGCACCACGGCGGCGCTGGCGCACGCGCGGACCGTGCAGGACGTCATCGACGTGCTCAACGACTCCCAAGGCCTGGAGAACCTCGGCGCCACCAGCCTGGTGATGGGCCTCGTCGAGTCCGGCCGCATTCACCTCGTCGCGGAGGGCCCCGAGGACTCCTTCGTGCCGGGCACCCGCTACACCCGGATCGACGAGCAGTATCCGATGAGCGAGGTGGTCCGTACCCTCGCGCCGCGCTTCATCGAATCGCGCGAGGATTTCGCCGGCTCCTACCCCCGACTGTGGCCGCACATCAGCCGCCTCGGCATCACCTCCGCAGCCTATCTGCCGTTGATCGCCCAGGCCCGCCCCATCGGCGCGCTCGGCCTGCTCTACAACGACCGGGTCGGGTTCACCGCCGACGAACGCAATGTGCTGATCGCCCTCGGCAGTAGCATCGCGCAGAGCCTGCAACGGGCGATGCTCTACGAGCAGGACAAGGACCTCGCGCAAGGACTGCAGCAGGCGATGCTGCCGCGCCGGATACCCGCAGTCCCCGGGGCGCAGATAGCGGTCCGCTACCGTTCGGCCCGGCTCGGCCGCGACATAGGCGGCGACTGGTACGACGTGATCCTGCTGCCGGGCGGCCGGGTCGGTGCGGTCATCGGTGACGTGCAGGGCCACGACACCCACGCCGCCGCCGTCATGGGTCAGCTGCGCATCGTGCTGCGCGCGTACGCCGCCGAGGGCCACACCCCCGCCACCGTCATGGCCCGCGCCTCCGGCTTCCTCCACGAGCTGGACACCGAACGCTTCGCCACCTGCACCTACGCCGAGGTGGACCTGACCACCGGAGTGATCCAGCTGGTCCGGGCCGGACACATCGACCCGATGGTGCGCCACACCGACGGGTCCTGCCGCCGGGTGACCGTCGAAGGCGGCCTGCCGCTGGGGCTCTCCGCGGAGTTCGGACGGCTCGAATACCCGGTCACCACCATCGAGCTGGACCCCGGACAGACCTTGCTGCTGTGCACCGACGGTCTGGTGGAGCAGCCGGGCGCCGACCTCGACGACGGCATGCAGATGCTGGCCTCGCTGGTCCGTACCGGCCCCAGCGACCTGCAGCAGCTCGCCGACCGGCTGTGCGAGGTGGTCGACGAGCGGGGCGGCGAGGACGACGTGGCGCTGTTGCTCCTGCGCCGCCGAGGGGTGGACGTACCGCAGGGCGGCGGGCGTCTGCAGCAGCATGTGGCGCAGAACGACCCGGAGGCGCTGAGTTCGGCGCGGCACATGATCCGTGCGGCGGTACGGGCCTGGGGCGCCCAGGAGCGCGAGGACGAGATCGAGCTGGCCGCCGACGAGCTGATGACCAACGCGCTGATGCACACCGACGGCGGGGCGGTCGTCACCGCACGGGTGCTGACCGGGGACCGCCGCCGTCTGCGCATCGAGGTGGAGGACACCTCCAGCGCGCTGCCGCGCCGCCGGGAGGCGGGGGAGTCCGGGGTCTCGGGGCGCGGGCTGATGCTGGTGGACCTACTGGCGGTCGGCTGGGGCGTGGAGTCGCGGGGCAGCGGCAAGTGCGTGTGGTGTGAATTCCACATCCCTGACCGGTTTGACCGGCAGGCCTGATCGTACCGGACGATAGCTGTCCGTCATGTGAACTTACTTGACCGTAACCAACCGTTCGGTATTGACTGCGCTCTTCCCTTGCACTCGCACCGCCTCCGATGACGTGAGGGCTTCTTGAGCACTGAGCTTCTGGCACCTCTTGATCTGGCGTTCTGGCACCTCGAATCCTCCGAACACCCCATGCATCTGGGCGCGCTCGCTCTGTTCGACGGCGGCGATCCGGCCGACACGAACCCGACCGCGATCGCCGAACTGCTCGCCCGGCGGGCCGCCGCGATCCCGCGGTTGCGCATGCGTGTACGTGACGTCTGGCTGCCCGTGGGCGGCGCGGCGTGGGTCGCGGCCAAGGACTTCGACGTACGCCGACATGTCCAGCAGGTCCGGCTGCCCGAGGACGGCTTCGCCTCCCACGCCGTCCACCACGCAGGGGAACTGATGCAGCGCCCGCTCGAACGCGGCCTGCCGCCCTGGAAGATGTACGTCCTGACCGGAGCCCCCGGCGGCTCGTTCGCCATCCTGGTGAAGCTCCACCACGCCCTGGCCGACGGCATGCGTGCCGTCGCCATCGGCGCGGGCATCTTCGACCAGATCGCCGGCGCCCGTGAGGCCGGCAGCGGGCGGGAGCGCAGCGTGCCGCCCCGGTCCTGGCTGCCCGGTCCCCGGCAGGCCGTCGGCTTCGCCCGCGACCGCATCGAGGAGCTGGGCCGGGCCGTCGGCATCGGCGCGTCCGTGATGCGGGCCGGACGTTTCGATCTGTGGGGCGCCAGCGCCCTAGCGGCGGGCTCCAGCGGCACACGGCGGCTCGGCACCGCCGTGCTCGACCAGGGCGACGTACTGAGGGTTCGCCGGGTGGCCGGCGGCACGGCCAACGACGTGCTGCTCGCCGTCGTCGCCGGCGCGCTGCGCCGCTGGATGCTGGAGCGCGGCGAACCACTGCCGGGCGCGGATCCGCGCGCCCTGGTGCCGGTATCCCGGCGCCGCCCCGGCAGCCCAACGGGCTCCGGCAACAAGCTCTCCGCCTACCTCCTGGGCCTGCCCGTGTCCGAACCCGATCCCTGGGCGCGGCTCACCGCGGTCCGCGCGGCCATGGACCGCAACAAGGCCGACGGGCCGGGACGCGGCGCCGGCGCGGTCGCCGTACTGGCCGACCAGTTGCCCTCGCTCGCCCACCGGTTCGGCGCCCCGCTCGCGGGCGGCGCTGCCCGGATACTCTTCGACGTCCTCGTCACGAGCGTGCCGCTGCCCCGCTCCACCCTCTCGCTGGGCGGCTGCCCGCTGCGCGAGATCTACCCGATGGCGCCGCTGGCCCGTGGGCAGGCCCTGGCCGTGGCGCTGTCGACGTACGGCGGACAGGTCCATGTCGGCCTCGTCTCCGACGGCAAGGCCGTGCCCGACCTGGACCGACTGGCCCGGGGCATGTCCGACGAGCTGGCCGAGCTGCTGCGGGCCGCCACGGCCTGAGGCACGCTGGAGGTATGCCTGAGCTGCCGGAGGTCGAAGCGCTGCGGGAGTTCCTCGACGGACAGCTGGTCCGCCGGGAGATCAGCCGGGTGTTCCCCGTCGCGATCAACGTCCTCAAGACGTACGACCCGCCGCCGTCCGCGCTCGAAGGCGCCACCGTCTCCGCCGTGGACCGCCACGGCAAGTTTCTCGACATCACCGCCGGGGGCCTGCACCTGGTCACCCACCTGGCCCGCGCGGGCTGGCTGCGCTGGAAGGACGCGCTGCCGGACGAACCGCCCCGCCCCGGCAAGGGGCCGCTCGCGCTGCGTGTCGCCCTGGACCGCGGCGCGGGCTTCGACCTCACCGAGGCGGGCACGAAGAAGGGCCTCGCGGTGTACGTGGTGCGCGACCCGGCCGAGGTGCCCGGCATCGCGCGCCTGGGCCCCGACCCGCTCGCCGACGGCTTCGGACGCGAGGAGTTCGCGGCGCTGCTCGCCGGGGAACGCCGCCAGATCAAGGGCGCGCTGCGCGACCAGAGCCTGATCGCGGGGATCGGCAACGCGTACAGCGACGAGATCCTGCACGCCGCGAAGATGTCACCGTTCAAACCGACCGCGAAGCTCACCGAGGCCGAGATCACGGCGCTGTACGAGGCGTCACGCGCCACCCTGGAGAAGGCCGTCGAGCGCTCGCACGGGGTCGCCGCTGGCCGGCTGAAGGCAGAGAAGAAGAGCGGGCTGAGCGTCCACGGCCGGGCCGGCGAAGCCTGTCCGGTCTGCGGCGACACGATCCTTGAGGTGTCCTTCAGCGATTCCGCACTGCAGTACTGCCCCACGTGCCAGACGGGCGGAAAGCCGCTCGCGGACCGGCGGATGTCCCGACTGCTCAAGTAGGCGGGACCGAGCAGGTCGGACCGACAAGGCCGGGGACGGGCCCCACGCGCTGACCGGGTGACCCTGCGCCTTGACCGGGCCCTCGCGCCTTGACCGGGCGCCCCTCGCGCCCTGCCCTAGGCCTTGATGGTGACCAGCCGCTTGCCGTCCAGCGTACGGACCTCGAAGCGGTCGATCTCGTTCCCGCTCAGCGCTGCCCCACCCTCCGTACGCAGCGGCTCCTCGTGCCCCACGGCCCCCGGAATGCCGTAACCCCCCGCTGGCACTGCCCAGGTGGTCACCGTCTGTTCCTCGCCGTCCTTGCCCACGGCAATCAGCTCGCAGGCCAGCGGCCCGTCGACCCGGGCGAGTTCGAGCCCGACCCCCGCCCCCCAGCCGCTTTCCCACAGCGCGACGGTCGCCGAGACCCCGGTGGCCGAGTCGGTGGCGGCGAGCTGCCGCACTGCCCCATCCCCGGCACCGCCTTCGCCCTGGAGCTGCAGGCCGAACACCGCCGCGGGGCCACCGATGATCAGCGCGGCCGCCGCCGCGACCAGCCGGATACGGCGTCTGCCACTGCGCCGCCGCGCCACCTCGACCCGGTCGAGCAGGCGGTCGAGCAGCTCCGGCACCGGCGGCTGGGGCAGGAGTACGCCGGGACCCCCGCCGGGGTGGGCGAAGGTGGCCAGCATCGATTCGAGTCCGGCGAATTCGCTGAGCCGCACGGCGCACGTGGGACAGTCGGACAGATGTTCCTCGAAGCGGAACGTATCTGCTGGATCCAGGACGCCGAGCGCGTACGCGCCGACGTCCCGATGCCGCTGCTTCGGACTCATGGGGCAATTCCTCGTGGGTCTCGCGCGATGCACGGGGCGTGATGGGCGGGTCGTCATCAGGTACGGACTTGACCGGGATTCTGCTCAGGATGGGCGGTAATCCCACCGGATTCCCCACAGTCCGGACGTTGTTGTGGGCACGGGGCGGGGCCCGCACACTGGGCGGGTGACAGCCCGCGAGACGAACCCCGCATGACGGTGCCTTCGCCCTCGGGGGGCGCGCATGTGCGCTTGCAGCTGGGTGCGTACGTGCTGGGCGCGTTGTCGCCGGGCGAGGACGCCGAGGTCGCGTTCCACCTCGGCCGGTGCGACGTGTGCCGCGCCGCCTACCTGGAAGTGGCCGACGCTCCCGCGCTGCTCGCACTGTTTTCCGAGGACGACCTGGCGCCGGAGCGCGACGAATGACACCCCCTAAACTCCGGGGCATGTTGCGTGCACTGGCTGTCGACGACGAACGACCGGCGCTGGAGGAACTCCTCTACCTGCTGCGCGCCGACCCCCGGGTCCGCAGCGCGGAAGGAGCCACCGACGCCACCGCGACGCTGCGCCGGATCAACCGTGCGCTCGACGCGGGGCCGGACGGCGCGGACGCCATCGATGTCGTCTTCCTCGACATCCACATGGCCGGTCTCACCGGGCTCGATGTCGCCAGGCTGCTCGCCGGGTTCGCCAGGCCGCCGCACATTGTCTTCGTCACCGCCCACGAGGGCTTCGCCGTGCAGGCCTTCGACCTCAAGGCCGTCGACTACGTGCTTAAGCCGGTCCGCGGAGAGCGTCTCGCCGAGGCCGTACGTCGGGTCTGCGACCAGGTCGAGGCGGCCTCCGCCGCCGCGCAGACACCCGCGGCCGCGCCCGCCGCCGTCCTCGCGCCGCAGACCGGCACCGCGGACCAGATCGCCGTCGAGCTGGGCGGCGTCACCCGCTTCGTCCCGATCGACGACATCGCGTACGTCGAGGCCCAGGGCGACTACGCCCGGCTGCACACGGGTGCGGGCAGCCACCTCGTCCGTATCCCGCTCTCCACGCTGGAGGAGCGCTGGGCCACCCGCGGATTCGTCCGCGTACACCGTCGCCATCTGGTCGCCCTGAGCCGCATCGACGAGCTGCGGCTGGACGCGGGGGCGACGACCGTACGGATCGGCGAGGTGGAACTCGCGGTCAGCCGCCGCCATGCCCGCGAACTCCGCGACCTGCTGATGCGGCAGGCGCGCGGCTGATCTCCGGCCCTTGTGCCTCCGACCCGGCCTGGGCTGTTGCCGGGCCGGGCCGGGTCTGGGTGCGGGTGGGGCGCGGCCCGGGGGGGGGGCCGCCCCCCGCGCGGGGCTGTCCCCTACCCGCGCAGCGCCCCGAAACTGGGGGCAGGCCCCCAGACCCCAGACCCCGGGGGAGGTGGGGTGCGGCGGCAAGTCCCAGCCCTCCGGACACGGTGAGGCGTGGGGCCCGGGACCAGTGCTCCTGATGGTGGGCTCCAGCCCCGGCCCGTTGCTTCTGACCGCCGGCCCCGCCCGCCGGCCCCGCCCGCCGGCCCCGCCCGTCGGCCATGGGCCGGGCGCCTCGGCCTGCCCATGGCCGTGCCACCGGGGAGGCCGCCACCGCTGGGCCGCCATCGACCACCCCGCCCGGCCCGCGCGTCGCGGCCCTGACCCCCGACCGCTGATCGTTCCCGGCGTGCCGTTCGCCGCCGTACAACCGCCGCCCGGCGACCGGCCACTCGAACGGGGCCGCGCCGCCGGGCACGCTCGCAGTCCCGCACGCCCGCCGCATCGCCAGGCCCGTACGGCCGGCCCGCCCGCCCGCTGGGCCGCACGCACGCAGGTCGGCCGTGTTGCCCGGCCCGCCCGCCCGCCGCATTGGCCGGCCCGCCCGCTGAGCCGCGCACCCGCACGCCGCGCCGCCACAAAAGGCCCGCGTGACTCGGCCACAAGAGCCCTCCGGCGCCATGCGATCCCACGCACCCGACGACGCGGGCTGAGCCTGCCGGGGTTCATCCGCAGGCCCTACCCGCGGTGATCGTTGCTGCGTAGACTCCATCGGTGTCCGCTCAGCAGCAGCCTCCCCGCCGTGAAGTCGTCACCGGAGTGCCCCGCGGCGCCCGGCGGCCCCCGGGCCACGCTCCGGCCCGGTCCGAGATCACCGAGCAGACCACGCTGGGCGCCACCTATGTGCGCTCACTGATGCGCAGCCAGCTGCGAACCGCCCTGATCTCCCTCGGCGCCCTGGCGCTGCTCGTCGGCTCCCTGCCGCTGCTGTTCGCGCTCCCGCAGGTCTTCACCGACTCAGACCTCCCGTCACCCGCGCCCTTCGTGTGGGCCGTGCTCGGCGTCGCCGTCTATCCGGTCATGTGGCTGATCGCGTTCTGGCAGGTCCGGCGCGCCGAGCGCAACGAGCGTGCCTTCAGCAGGCTCGTCGAAGGGCGCTGACCTCCTTGAACCAGGCGTACGCGGTGGCGGCCGTCACCGTCGTCGTGCTCGCCACCGTCCTCATCGGCGCGCTCGGCCTGCGCATATCCCGTACCACCTCGGACTTCTACGTCGCCTCCCGCAGCGTCAAGCCGGGCCTCAACGCCGCCGCGATCAGCGGCGAGTACCTCTCCGCCGCCTCCTTCCTCGGCGTAGCGGGCCTGGTCCTTCTCCAGGGCCCGGAGATGCTCTGGTACCCGGTCGGCTACACCGCCGGGCACCTCGTCCTGCTGGTGCTGGTCGCCGCCCCGCTGCGGCGGTCCGGCGCGTACACCCTCTCCGACTTCGCCGAGGCCCGGCTCGAATCCCCGCACGTCCGCAGGCTCGCGAGCCTCTTCGTCGTCGGCATCGGCTGGCTCTACCTGCTGCCGCAGCTCCAGGGCGCGGGCCTGACGCTGGAGATACTCACCGGCGCGCCCGGCTGGGTCGGCGGCCTGGTCGTCGCGCTCGTGGTGACCGGGACGGTGGCGGCCGGCGGGATGCGCAGCATCACCTTCGTACAGGCCTTCCAATACTGGCTCAAACTCACCGCACTGCTCGTTCCCGCGCTCTTCCTGGTCGTGGCCTGGCTGGGGGACGACGCGCCGCGTGCCCGGTTCGACGAGCCCGCGACCTTCCGTGAGCACACCGCCGTACGGATCGACGACACGGTACGGATCGACCTGGCGGAGCCGCTGCGCGTCACCGTGAGCGGCCTGGTGGACGACCGGCGCTACGAGAATGAGCCGGTCGCCCTCGACGCCGGACCCCACCGCATCGGCGCCGGCACGACCCTCGGCTTTCCCGCCCACGCGCAGGTCCCCGAGAAGGCCGCCACACCGGGGGCGGGCGCGTCGAGCTGGTCCCAGCCACTGTCCAGCAGCCGGGAGGAGCACCCGCTGTACGCGACGTACGGGCTGATCCTCGCCACCTTCCTCGGCACCATGGGGCTGCCGCACGTAGCCGTGCGCTTCTACACCAGCCCCAACGGCACCGCCGCCCGCCGCACGACCCTCGTTGTGCTCGGGCTGGTCGGCGCCTTCTACCTGCTGCCCCCCATCTACGGCGCGCTCGGCCGGATCTACGCCCCCGAGCTGTCCCTGACCGGGACGGCGGACGCCGCCGTCCTGGTGCTCCCCGCCCGGCTCGTCGGCGGCGTCGGCGGCGAACTGCTCGGCGCCCTGCTCGCGGGCGGGGCCTTCGCGGCCTTCCTGTCCACCGCTTCCGGGCTGACCATGTCGGTCGCGGGCGTACTGACCCAGGACGTGCTGCCGTCCCGCGGCGTACGCCACTTCAGGCTCGCGACCGTCCTGGCCGTGGCGGTGCCGCTGGCGTTGAGCACCGTGACGAGCGACGTGCCGGTGGCCGACGCGGTCGGGCTGGCCTTCGCCGTCTCCGCGTCCTCCTTCTGCCCGCTCCTTGTGCTCGGCATCTGGTGGCGGGGGCTCACCCCGCCGGGCGCGGTGGCCGGCCTTGTCGTCGGCGGCGGGGCCGCCCTGACCGCGGTGATGGCGACCAGGGTCGGGCTGCCGGCGAGTGGCTGGGCGCACACCCTGCTGGCCTGGCCCGCGGTCTGGTCGGTACCGCTCGGCTTTCTGACGATGGTGCTGGTGTCGCTGGCGACCCGCGACCGGATCCCCGCGGGGACCGCCGCGATCCTGGCGCGGCTGCATCTGCCCGAGGACCTGATGGCGAAGGCCGACAGCGGCCGACCCGGGGGAGTGGAACGATGACTGGCATGGAACTGGCGGCGCTGGCCGCAGCGGGCACCGTGATCCTTGCCGCGGGCATCGCCCTGGGCCGGGTCGCGGCCCGGCGCGGGCGCAGCGAGGATCTCGACCTCGGTACGCCCGTCGAGCGCGCCACTTTCCACACCCTGCACACCGCGTCGCTCGCAGCGCCGCCGCTGCGAGCCGGCCTCACCGAGGACACCGCCCGCAAGGCCTCCCGCAGGCTGCGTTCACTGCTGGGCACCGAGGCACTGTGCCTGACCGACCGCGAGGCCGTGCTGGCCTGGGACGGGCCGGGCGGGGACCACCACAGGGAAGCGGTGATGCGCCAGGTCGGGGAGGTGCTGGAGTCCGGGCGCAGCCGGAGCGTGCGGACCGGCTGCGAGGACCTCCAGTGCCCACTGCGCTGGGTGGTGATCGCGCCGCTGACCGGCGAGGAGGGTGTGCTCGGCGCGCTGGTGGCGTACGGGTCACGGGAGTCCGCGGTCCTGGTCAGGGCCGCCACCGAGGTGGCCCGCTGGGTTTCGGTACAGCTGGAGCTGGCCGAGCTGGACCGCTCACGCACCCGGCTCATCGAGGCGGAGATCCGCGCCCTGCGCGCCCAGATCTCGCCGCACTTCATCTTCAACTCGCTGGCCGCCATCGCCTCGTTCGTCCGCACCGACCCCGAGCGCGCCCGTGAACTGCTTCTGGAGTTCGCCGACTTCACCCGCTACTCCTTCCGCAGGCACGGCGACTTCACCACTCTCGCCGACGAACTGCGGTGCATCGAGCAGTACTTGGCGCTGGCGGGCGCCCGCTTCGGGGACCGGCTCGCGGTGACACTTCAGGTCGCCCCGGAGGTCCTGCCGGTGGCGCTGCCCTTCCTGTGTCTCCAGCCGCTCGTCGAGAACGCGGTCAAGCACGGTCTTGAGGACTCCAGGGAAGCGTTCAAGGTGACCATCTCGGCCCAGGACGCGGGCGCCGAGGCACTGGTCGTCATCGAGGACAACGGCGTCGGCATGGACCCGGCCCTGCTGCGGAGCATTCTCGCGGGTGAGCACACCACGTACTCCGGCATCGGCCTGTCCAACGTCGACGACCGGCTGCGTCAAGTGTACGGCGACGACTACGGCCTGGTCATCGAGACGGGTGTGGGCGCGGGCATGAAGATCACGCTGAGGTTCCCCAAGTACCGGGCGGGAGTGCATTCTTCGACGCCCGCCGGGCGTGATCAGAAGAGGTGGATGGCGAGATGACCGAGCGGCAGGCCCAGCTGCCAGGCAGGTGTCCAGACCTGTTCGCTCTCGTCGACGCCGAGATCCTCGGCCTGGTGCCAGGGGGTCACGCCGCCCAGATCAGTGGCGAGTAACTCGGTGGTGCTGAGCCACTGCCAGGACGCCAGGGCCAGCTCCAGGTCCGGGTTCCTCGTGGTGAGTTCGTCGGCGCGGGCCGTGCGCTCCGCGATCCGCTCACGCACCCACTCCTCCCAGGGATGCCCGTAGGTGGTGAGGGAGAGCCACTCGTCCAGGCCGGCCACGACCCGGATGCCGGAGAGCTCGTCGGAGCTGTCGGACAGGTAGATGGTGAGCGCCAGCGTCTCCCGGCCGGCCCGGAACTCCAGCGTTCCGTGCGGAATCAGATTGCTCGTGCGGAGCACCTCGTCGGCGATGTACTCGGCGTACAGCCAAGCCATCGGTACCGCGAGCCTGCCTCCACTGGTGCCATTCGTACTTTCGGGCCGCACGGCTTCCCACCTTCTCCCGGTCCTAATCCGCATTTCGAGCCATCCTTGAGCCTTCACTCTCACAGACGCACAGCGGGGTGTCTTTACTCAACTTGGCGCTCTGGTTTCGAATTCGGCCTGGTCTGCACGGGTACTGGAGGGAAAACAGGCGGTCAGTGATGCAGTTGGGACGTGAGAGCCTCAGTCGGTATCCAGACCGTAGCCCGGCAGAACTTTCTTCAACGCGCGCAGAGCGTAGTACGTCCGGGACTTGACGGTCCCCGCCGGGATGCCGAGTGCTTCGGATGCCTCCGCCACGGACCGACCGCGGAAGTAGACCTGGGTCAGCACCTCGCGGTACTCGCCCCGCAGCGCCTTGACGGCCTCCCGCACATCGAGAGCGGTGACCGAGCGCTCCGTGTGGTCGTCGCAGCCGGGCACCGCGGACTGCTCCAGGACGTCCGCGGTGACCTCGTGGGGCCGGGCACGCCTGGCCCGCCGGGCGTCGATCGCCAGCCTGCGGCCCACCGTGAACAGCCAGGGGCGCATCGAGTCGTGGTCGCTGGCCAACGCCTCGGGATGTTGCCACACCCGGACCAGCGTCTCCTGCAGCAGATCCTCCGCCCGTTGCCGGTCCCCGTAGGTGAGGCCGAGCAGGAAACCGTAGAGCGCCGTGCCGTGCTCACGCTGGAGATCGGCCAGCTCTCGTTCGTCGGTGTGCTGCTGGAGGAGGGAGGAAGTCACCGTAAACGCTCCTTCGCGAGACCGGTTGGCCGTTGGCCGGACGGCCGCGAAGGTATCCGCCACCTGGCGAGAATGCGGCGGTGCGGCGCGGCGCGGCCGAACGGGCGGCAGGGGCGTGCGGTGAGCGGTCGAACGGCGCGACGAACGGTCCCGTCACCGCGTCCTCCGCCGCGCCCCTCACGGCGCCTGTCACCGCGTCCTTCGCCTCGTCCGCCATCGCGTCCGTTCCAGTGACCTCGGCGGCCCCGATCCTTGACATCCCCCTGACCCACGTATGGATTCATATCTACGTATTAATCCCCATACGGAAGTCGGTTCCATGACGAAGCGCAAGCTGCAGGGCGCGGTGGCCGCGGCCGCTCTGCTGATCGGCAGTGCCACAGGCTGCGCCGGACCGCCGACAGCGGCCCCCGCGCCGGTCCCGCCCCGGGACTCCGCACGCCCGGCGGCCTCCTCGGCGGCGGGCGGCGCGGCGTCCGCCGGGCGCGGCTTCACCCTCGTCGCCTCCGGGGACGTACTTCCGCACGCCTCGATCATCCGGCAGGCGAGCGCGGACGCGGGCGGCAACGGCTACGACTTCGCGCCCATGCTCGCCGGGGTCAAGCCGGTCGTCTCCCGGGCCGACCTGGCGATCTGCCACATGGAGACGGTGTACGGCGCCAAGGGCGGCCCATACACCGGCTACCCCGACTTCAAGTCCCCGCCGCAGGTGGCCGAGGGGCTGCGCGCCACCGGCTACGACGCCTGCTCCACCGCGTCGAACCACACCCTGGACGCGGGTACCGAAGGCATCGGCAGGACCCTGGCCGCGCTCGACAAGGCGGGCATCAAGCACGTCGGCTCGGCACGCTCCGCCGCCGAGGCTCGGCGGCCCGCCCTGCTGGACGCGGGCAGCGCCAAGGTCGCCCAGCTCGCGTATACGTACGGCACCAACGGCTACCCGCTGCCCAAGGGGCGGCCGTGGGCGGTGAACCTGATCGACGAACGGAAGATCCTCGCCGACGCGCGTGCCGCCAGAAAGGCGGGCGCCGATGTCGTGGTGGTCTCGCTGCACTGGGGCACGGAGTGGCAGGACGCCCCCGACGGTCAGCAGCTGCGCCTCGGCAGGGCGCTCACCGCGTCGAAGACCGCGGGACGCCCCGACATCGACCTGATCCTGGGTACGCACGCCCATGTCCCGCAGGCGTACGAGAAGGTCAACGGCACCTGGGTCATCTACGGCATGGGCGACCAGATCGCAGGCTCGATGATCAATTACTCGGGTGAGAACGACGCGCGGGGCAACCAGGGCACCATCGGCCGCTTCACCTTCGCACCGCCCGCCCGGCCCGGAGAGCGCTGGGCGGTGAAGAAGGCGGAGTTCATCCCGCAGTGGTTCGACACCGAGGAGGGCCGGGCGGTGAATCTCAATGCCGTGATGTCCCGCGGCGCCGACTACAAGGGCGTACGCGACCGTATCCGCAATGTCGTCCTCAGCCGCGGCGCGGCCAAGGACGGCCTGCTCATGGGCGAGTAGCCCACACCCGCCCGATGGGTCCATGGGGCGTCGGGGGGGCTTTGCACACCGGCGCCTTCGCCAGCTCCGCCTTGCGGTAGGAGTACGCGAAGTAGATGACCAGAGTGATCAGAGCCAGGAGCGCGACCGAAGACGACTCACCCTCGCCGAAGTGAGGAGTCTGCCCGGTTTACGGTGTGCGGGTTTACGGCACGACCGTGACGGGCCAGCGTCCGGCCTTCACCAGCCGCAACGCCACCGAGCCGATGAACCGGTGGCCCGCCGACTCCGACGCCCCAACGATCACCGCGTCCGCCTTGAGCTCGTCGGCCGCGGTGACCAGACCGTTGTACGGGTCGCCGCGGAAGGTGTGGAACTCCCAGCGCACCTCGAAGGCGTCCTTCACCCGGTGCGCCGCCGTGCGGATCTCGTTCATCAGATCCTCGGCGATCTCCTCGGTGGTTCCGGCGACCGGCACCCCGAGCGCGGCCCCGGCCGGCATCACCGGCTGGACGTACACCATGGCGAGGAGCGCGTTCTGCCGCCGGGCGAGGCCCGCCGCGTACGCCACCGCGCGCATCGAGGAGTCGGATCCGTCCAGGCCGGCGACGATCACCTTGGGCCCGTCGGTGCCGCGTTCGAACTGATGCCCTCGCTCTGTCACAGCAGCGAGGCTATCGGGCCCGACAGGCGCCCCGGCGGCGCCCTCCCTGGAGTGCGGACATGAGTGCCGGCGCGGTGAAGCCCACTTCTGCCGGCAGCCGCTTCCTGGCCCGGGTGCCCGACGGTTCGCCATGTTCTTCGGCGTGCTCGGCCTGTACTGCGCCGTACTCTCGCTCATCCCGCCGCTCAGAAGCCTGCTGGGTCCCGTCACCCGGTTCCTGGACACCGTCACTGTCCCGGTCAGCGTCAACCTCGCCCACGCCGTCTTCCTGCTGCTGCTCGCCGCGGCGAGCGCCGCCCGGAAGAAGGCCGCGTGGTGGCTGGTCGTCACCTATCTGGCCCTGCTCCTCGCGGTGGATGTACTGGCGCTGCTGTACGTCGTGGAGTGGACGTGGATCCCGAACCTGGTCCTGTGCGCCCCCGCGGCGATGTCGTCCTCGAAATGTACGAGCGCCTGGTCGAGGATCAGCGAGACGCTGCCTTTCTCCCTCGTACGCCGTCAGTGAAGTGCGCGTGGGCTCGTCCCATCGGGTACTTCACAGCCCGTTGCCGGTGTTGATCAGCCACTTGGGCCTGCCCCCGTGCGAGCTATTGGTCATGAAAAGGGATCAGATCCTTCCGGGGCGCCGGACCGTACTGCGGGGCACCGCCTGTCTCGGGGCCGCCACCGTCCTGCGGGGGCTCAACACGGACCCGGCACAGACCCCCGGACGCTTCCCCTCGGGAGATCCGCCCCCGGCGGCCGGTCCCCAGGCGAGCACCCCCGCGAAGTCATCGGCGTACCGGCTGCAGCCCATGACGGCGAATGCCCCGCCCTCCTTCCGGCCCGCGCGGCCCCCGGTGCGTCGGCGGCCTTTCCTGCGGATGCCGGGGCTGGGCCGCGCCATGGTGCTGACCTTCGACGACGGTCCCGACCCGCGCTACACCCCGGACATCCTGCGCACGCTGCGGAGCTACGACGTGCGGGCGATGTTTTTCGTCTGCGGGGAGATGGCCGTCCACAACGGGGACCTGCTGCGCGAGATGGCTGCCGACGGGCATGTCGTCGGCAACCACACGTGGTCCCATCCGCTGATCCCGAGCCTGTCGCGGGCCCGGATCCGCGACCAGCTGGGCGGCACCAGCGAGGTCATCGAAAAGACCCTGGGCGACGCCCCGACCTGGTACCGCGCACCGTACGGAGCCTGGAACAGGGCCTCCTTCCAGATCGGCGCGGAACTCGGCATGGAGCCGCTCGGCTGGACCGTGGACACCCTGGACTGGAAGGAGCCCGGCACCGGCACGATCATCCGCAGGGTGCGGGGCGGGGCGGGCCCCGGGGTGGTGGTGCTCTCGCACGACGCGGGCGGCAACCGGGGGCAGAGCGTGGTGGCGCTGCGCACCTATCTGCCGGAGCTGCTCGACGCGGGCTACCGGATCACGGTGCCGAGCTCCGCGCCGCGGGGGATGCCTCGCGCTTGAGTGCGCCGACCGGCCGGAACCCCGGCCGGTCGGCGGCCCGTCAGCGGGTGGCGATCAGCCTCGCGAAGACGACGACGTTCCCGGCGTAGCCGCCCGCCTTCGAGTAGCCGCCGCCGCAGGTGAGGACCCGCAGCTCCGGGTGCCCCGTGTCTCCGTACACCCGGGCGCCCGGGAACTGCTCCTTGGAGAAGACCTCGACGCCGTAGACCTCGAAGACAGCCACCCGGCCGTCGTAGCGGGTCACCTCGACGCGGTGGCCCTTCTTGAGGGAGCCGAGACCGAAGAAGACCGCGGGCCCGGCGGCGTTGTCGACATGGCCGACGATGATCGACGTGCCCTTCTGGCCCGGGGAGATGCCGTTCTGGTACCAGCCGGCGAGGTTCGCGTCCTGCGGCGGCGGTGCGTCGATCCACCCGTTCGCATCGAGGCCCACATCCACGACCGGGGCATCGATCCGGATGTCGGGCAGACGCACCCGGGAGGCCGGGGCGTACGGCAGCGGCTCGACGACGGCGCGCGGTGCGGCGGCGACCGCGGTGTTGGCCCGGCTGTCCAGAGCCGCGGCGGATGCGGGCTGCGGCGGGCCGAGCGACACGTCGACGCCGTTTCGCATCAGCGCGAGACCGGTGAGCATCACGAGGGCCACGGCCCCCCAGGGTGAGCGTCTCCTCGGCGCGGAGCCGCTGTACTCCTGGCCCATGGTGCTCCCTTCGTCGCGTCTGTAGGGACGCTATGCGCGGGGCCCGGGGGCGGCGAGATGTGGAGGGCGAACGGGTGGTGTGGCAGCCCGCAGTGACCCATCCGGGTAACTCATCGTACAAATCATCTGACGGTCTGTGACCTGCGGGTCCGTCAGATTTGGACCCTCCGTACCGGCGTGTCGCCTCACCGGGGTGGACCAGTCCCGAAATGCGGTAATTGCGGGGCCCGGTGAGTGTTCGTCATGGGAGGCGTTCTCGTCGATCTTCCCGGAGCACCGCTCCGGGGCGCCGTCCCATGGAGGTTTTACGATGCGTGCTTCACGCGCCTTTGCGGTGACTGCGGCGGCTTGCGCGGCGGTCGCTCTCGCTGCTCCGACGGCCGCTGCGACCAACGGCCCGAGCAATGTCACCGTCAACCCGTACTCGGTCCATCAGGGCAGCACGATGCAGGTCAGCGCCGCCGGGTGCGGTCACGGCGGCATGGTGACGTCCAACGCCTTCCCTCAGGCGCACCTGTCGGCGGGCGCCACCGGGTACGCCACCGCGAGGATCAAGCACAACGCCACGCCGGGGCACTACAACCTGGCCGTGAAGTGCAACGACAACTCGATGGTCTCCACCCACCAGTTCACCGTGCTCGCGGGGCGTGGCGCGCAGGGCGGTCTGGGTGGATCGGTCGGCCCGTCCGACACCGAGATGGCGGTCGGCGCCGGCCTGGTCGCCACGGCGGCCCTCGGCGGCGGCCTGTTCATCGCGCGCCGCCGTCGCCTGAACGGCGCGGGCATCTGATCGCGCGGAGTGCCGCGGCACCTGCCATAAACGCCCGTCGCCCCGAATCCTGGTCCGGATTCGGGGCGACGGGCGTGTGGGGCGGTTCGGCGTCAGTGCCGGCGGCTGCTGGTGCGGCGGCGCACCACGTAGACGGTGGCACCGGCGGCCACGGCGACCATCGCCGCACCGGCGGCGATCTCCTTGGAGTCCACCCCGCTGACACTGCCACCGAGACCACCCCTGGCGGGGCCGGTCGGGGTGGTCGTGGGGGCGGTGGTGGAGCTGGTGGTCGGGGCGCCACCGGCGATGGTGAGTTCGGAGGTACTCGTCACGCCGTTGCAGGTGAACGTCACCGTGTACACGGCGGCGGGCTTGGCGTCCGTGAAGACGCTGACCGCCTTGGCCGTTCCCGTGGGGATGGTGGTGGTGTCGAATACCCCCGAGTCGGCGGTGGCGTTGCCGGCGCAGCCGGGCACGGCCAGCGTGACCTGCCCGCCCGCCGCGATGGTGGAGGGAGTGATGGTGCCACGCACCGGCGCCGCGGCCTTCTGGTCGTCGGCCGAGGCGCTGGGAGCGGCGAGCGAGAGAGCGGCAATGCCGAGCGCGGCGGCGGATGCGAGACGTATCGCGCGCATGGTCAATCCTCCGGGTCCCCGAGGAGCAGCGGCGGAACTGATATCCACACATAGCGGGAAATGCACCTCGATACCCGGCACGCTAGGAGCGCTGGCGCCGACGCGCGATCACAGTCGCGCGAATGGGGCATCAATGTCCCCCACTCGGCTCACCGTCACAGCCCTCGCCTACTCCTCCGGCGGGAAGAAGAGCCTGAAGAGCCAGTCGGGCAGCAGGTCGGCCTCGGTGATCGGCGGACCGAATTCGAACCCGTGCCTGCCCTTGTGGTCCAGCGGCAGCCCGCAGCACTCGGCCGCGGTGGAGCCCTCCAGGAAAGTGGCAGGGCAGCGGGGCAGTATGAGCGTCTCGCGCAGCGGGCCGTACTCGTCCTGCGACGACCAGCGGGTCCAGAGATTCTGGGGCGGCACTTCGCTCGTGCCCCTGATTCCCTGGGTGTACGCGTGGTGCAGACCGGTGTGACCGGCTTGGAGTGAGCAGTACAGCGCGGATTCGACCTCGAAGCCGCCGCCCTCGATCCGACGCAGCTCGGCGAGCTCGCTGTCGAGGAACAACAACCTTGTCGGGCAAGAGATTTGGAACACGGACATGAGGAGCCCCTCCCCTTGCGGACTTCTCCAGTCTGCCGCGCCGAGAGGGCGTTTTCAGGGTGTTCGACTGCTATTCGGGTAGTCCTCCCGGGCCTGGCGCCTGCGGCTCCGCCGTTTTCCGGAGCGCCGGTATTCGGAGCACTGGCGCCGCACGGCCCACGGGCCGTGCGGCGCCGGCATGCGCCGAGAACTTCCGGGGCCCAGGGGCTTCAGTGACCCCCGGACCGTCCTGCCGTCATTTCTGGGCGTTCGGGAAGAGGTCCAGGAAGGGGCCCGCGGTGGCTGAGATGCCTCGGCCGAAGGGGGCGTCGAAGTCCCAGATGAGGAAGAGCAGGAACGCGATGAGGGCGCTGTAGAGGCCCGCCAGGAGGAGTTCGCGTGGGGTGCGGCGGATCTGGAGGGTGAAAATCAGGCCGACCGCGATCGCGGCTCCGATGATGAGCCCGAACCAGACGACGCCCGGCATCGTGGCGGAGGCGCCCTGCCCCCGGGCGCCGCGCGCGTCGTCGGCCGAGGCCACCTGGTCGACCAGGGGCTGGTACGCCTGGCCCTCGTGGTCGGTCTTCGGCTCGTAGTCGGTGACGTCGCGGCGCACCTGCTCAAGGAGAGCGGTGCCGCGGGGGGCGAGGGACCCGTGGTCGCTCATGTAGCGCCATTCGGTGTCGACGACATACGAGACGTAGGCGTCGACGTCGGCGCGGATGCGGTCGCGGACCTCGAGGGGGTAGACCTCGGCCCGTGCGCTGACCTCGTGCAGGGCCTGGGCCTCCTGGCGTACTGACTCCTGGGCGGCGCTGCGGCCCTCCCAGACGCCGGCGATGGCGAGGCCCAGGACGATCGCGTAGATCACGCCGATCATCATCGCCATGTACTCGATGACGTCCGGGGTCTCGGACGGGTCGTCGTCCTCGCCCACACGGCGGTGGTTGATGACGGTGATGGCGAGAACGACCGCACACGCGGACGCCATCGCGATGCTGAGAACAAGCCATTCCGACATGAGAGCCTCCGTCGGCTAGCGGGATCGGGGGCGCAGCACGGCTGCGGCGAATACGGCGGGGGCGGTGACCAGGAGGGTGAGGGACACCAGGGAGGGGCCGCCCCGGGGTTCCTGGCGGGTGGCCCGCCGGTAGGTGGGGAGAGCGACCTGCGTGCCCTTCGGTCCGGGGTGGGCCACCGGGGACCGTGAGGGGGGCCGGGGCGATGACGGGGGTGGTGGCGGCGGAGACGGGCGAGGCGGGGTGAAGG
>NZ_JASITA010000034.1 GCF_030063415.1 Streptomyces sp. H27-C3
AACCGCCCATGCACCTCCTTCAGCCCCGCCGCCCACCGCCACACGTCACCGACTTCGAGATCCCCACCCATGACAGGAACAACGACCACAACGACACACCGTCACGCCAAACACGGTTGCAGTACTAGGGCGAGATCCGCGAGCGCCTCGGCGATCCTGATCAGGTCTGCGCGGATCAGCCGCACCGCCCGTTGCGCCACCATCATCATGGCGGTGTCGAAGATGTCCTGGCTAGTGGAGCCGCGATGCACATACTCGGCCGCCTGCGGGTCGTCCGCCGCCACGACTTCGGTGAACATCTGCACCAGCGCCACAATGGGGTTGGCGGAGTCACGGGCCGCCACGGCCAGGAATCTGAGGTCCAACCGGTCGGCCCTGGCCCGCGTGCGGCGCGAGCGGGGAAGCGGGCGGTGCAGGAGGTCGACCGACGGGTGGTGATCGCTGTTCCACGAACATGTAAAGGGGTTCGGGACGGCACCCAGCACCCCGTCCCGCTGACACCCACCCAATGCCACCAAAGCACCCACTCACACCGCTTCTTGAGAATCTACGGCTCGAACGAGCCCGCCCGGCCCCTGAGAACCTCGATCTCGACGCGCCAGACCTCGGTGACCACGGTCTTCGAGCGGGTCCCGTTACGGGTGTTGCTGCTCGCGGCCTTCACGTGCTTCTCGTGCCTGAGGTGGTCGGTCATCTCGCCTTCGAGGGCAGACTCGAGGATCTCTCTGATGGCTGTTCAGGAGCCGAGAAAAGCCGTTCCACCGGCGATGAAGATTGCGGTGAGCAGAGAGGAGACTCCCGGCACGTATTTCGACGCGCTATGCACACCTTGTTCGTCCTTGAGGCAATACATGATCAAGGATCGACTGGTCATTCCGAATGTGAGTGGAACCATGAGCGTCTTGAGTTCATCGAGATCCGCATGGGGGTACCGTCCCGTCATCAACTCACCTATGAGAACCCCGAAGATGGAGCCGAAAGCGACAGTAACCGGAAGTTCGAACCTCAAAATCTTCCGCTTTCGGGCATCGCGGCGTGCTCGAATCTTAAGGAAACAGTAGGCGGCCAGGGTAAGGGTCGCGATGGCGAGCGATGCGATGGCGGCGAATTCCCAAACGCCAGTAGACATGAGGTTCCTTCATTGTGGTAGCGGTCACCGCCCCGGAGACTCAGACTGAGTCTCCGGGGCGGCAGTGATCATGCTAAAGGACTGCTCCACAGTCTTCTTGGACTGAAGAAATTCCCATGAAAGTGGAGATGGCCCCACCTATGAGACCAGCCACTCTCTTCCAGTTGCGCCTTGGCTTGTTCCGGAAGGCTTTGAGGAGCTTATAGGTTCGCTTGATGCCAACCTTTTTGATCACCTTCACGGCTTTTCTGATCTTCAGTGCCCATCCCCACGCGGTGAACCCGATGACGACGCCGAAGATGGCGTATGCGCACTTCCAGAGCGCCCACACCGTGTTGTTGGACCACCACCACTTGCCGTTCAGGTCGTACATGGTGATCGGGTCAACCGGGTAGCCGTAAGCGTTCGAGCCGCCGCCTGTAACCGGGTCCGCCTGCAGGAACCGCCCCGTGGCCGAGTCGTACAATCGCGCACCCATGAGGCTGAGTCCGGAAAGCGTCTCGCCCGAGCGCTGCTCTGCTCCGAGCCATCCGTACCGCGCAGGCACGCTATCCGCGCGCACATTGCCGTACTCGTCGGTGTCCAGGACGGTCGGCGCCTTGGCGGTGTCGAGCGGCAGCTGGATGGCCACGTCCCCGTGGATATCGCTGAGCTGGAGAACTGTGTCCCCGGTCTTGCTGGTGGTAGCGGCGAGGCTGCCACCAAGCGACTCCACATGACGAGTGACCGCACCCGTAGCGGTGTCCTCAACAGTCCAACTGGGCTTATCACAGCCGCAGTCGTAGTGGTTGACCTTCGCCTTTGTCTGGGACCATGTGCCGCCGCTGTTCGACTCAACGGTCCAGGAACGGATGCGCTGGGAGCCGTCGAGCTTCCAGGTCTGCCGCTGGCTGCCCACCGTCTCCTGATAGATCCGGTCGTTGTTGTAGTAGCCGAGGGTCACACCGCCCGACTTGGCGGTGGTGCGGCCGAAGGCGTCGTACGTGTAGCCAGTGTTGACCTGCCGGTCGGCGCTGTCATTGGTGTAGTTGGTGGTGCTGCCTGCCGTGGTCGGGCAGTCCGTGCCGGGGGTTCCGGTCGCGGAGGTGCGGGACGTACGGTTGGACCGTTTGTCGAAGACGTATGTGCGCTTGGTGCAAACGGTCTCGGCGGTGTCCTCGACGGACGTCAGTCGGCCGATCGCGTCGTACCGGTAGGTCTGCTCCGAGATCTGCGCGTCCGAGGTCACCTGGCCGTGAATGGACCGGGTGGTGGTGTCGGACTGCACGATCACGCTGTCGCTGTCCCGCGTGTAGGTGCGGTCGATCGGGGTGCCCGAGGGGTCGATGGAGTGCTTGAGGGCGTAGCCTCCGGGCAGCTTTTCGCCCACTACGACGCCGTCTCCGTCGTACGACGCGGTGAACGTTCCCGCCACGGAGTCCACAGCCTTGGTGACGAGGCCACGCGGCTCTGCCGTGTGGTCGTAGCTGTATGTCACCGTGGACGGAATGTTGTTACCGCTCTTGACGGGTCGGTTGAGAAGGTCGTACTCGGTGGTGGTGACGCCGCCGTCAGCGTCGGTGTACGAGATAGCGCGGCCGAGGTTGTCGAACACCGTGGTCAGTGTTCCGCCGGTGGGAGACACGGTCTTGATCTCACGACCGGTCGCCGTGTTGTACTCGGCATTGGTTTCCGGTGCGGTCTGGCCGACTCCGCCCGTGATCTTCACCGAGTTGACACGCCCCGCCGCGTCCGTGGCGACTGTGGTGGTACGGGTCGAGTTGTTGGCCGTTTCAGTGGTCTTGGCCGCGAGGCCCCACCAGTCGTACTCGATGGTCTTGACCGGCAGCTGGGAAGGATTGGAACCGCCGCCCGTGATGGCACCGGCCGGCCCGGTGGAGCACAGCATGTCGGCCCATTCGGGACGGCCGGAGCAAGCGCCTGTACCTGTCGCCGACCAGTAAGCAGTGATTCGTGTAGTGGCATCGGTGCCGTTTCCACCAGGCTGAATGACCTTGGTTTCCCGGCCCTGGGCGTCGTACTCGGTGGTCTCGGCGATCGCCAGTCCTGCGGGGTCCTCGATCCTCTTCGTGGGCATGCCCTTAGCCCAGTCGTAGACCGTTTGTACTTCTCGGCTCTCGCCCTGAACGCCCGGGTGCTCGCGTACCTGTGCACCGGTGATGACCTTGGTGATCTGGTCCTTGACCACGGCGCTGCCGTCGGTCGGACGTCCCTCGTCGTAGCTGTTGACGGTCCAGGATCGCGCGGTGACCGACGTGCCCGAACCGACGAGTATGGTGCTGCCGGACTTCAGGTCCGCTGTCAGGTCGACCCGGCGAAGCGGGCCGTACTCCTCCAGCTCGCGGGTGCCCTTGACGTCGAAGACCGTACGGGTGGAGACCAGTTCAGCGCGCTCGGCCGTAGGCAGGTCCGCGATCCCGAGGTCGCTGCGGGTAGCGATGTCATTGGCCGAGGTGCCGACGGCGACTTCTCGGTTGGCGCCTGTCAGTTCACGGACCGTGTTCCCGAAACGGTCGTACTCCGTGGTGGCGATGTGGCCGCCGGGAGCAGCCTTGTCGACCGTACGGCCGGAGGTCCCGAGGTAGTGGACCGTCGCCCGGTTGTAGTCACCCGAGCCGAGCGACGAACCCGCGTGCGCAGCGGGAACGGAGTCGGCAGGGAAGACGGCGGTCGCGTCCGTGGGGACATCGCTCTGTCCCCAGGCCGTCACATTGGAGGCTCCCATTTTGTAGGGGGCGCTCGTGCCAGTGAGGGGGACGTCGTAAACCACGGAGGTGACGGCCTCACCCTCGATCGTGGCGGCTGTGCCCTGCTTCAGCGCGGCTCGCGAGGCCTTGAGCAGCATGCCATCGCCTGCAGCGCTGCTTGACCCCGCCTTTCCGTAGGTGAAGGACCACGCCAGCTCCCCGGGAGGCGTCACCTGGATGACCCGGCCGGCACTGTCGTAGCTGTACTTGGTCGTCAGGGCCGGGGAGATTTGAGTGTCCCAGGTTTGCCGCAACCGTCCGGAAGCGTCGTAGGCGTAGCTTTGCACGGCCTTGGCTGTCGCCGACGTGGCGCCAGAGGCAGTGGACCGCAGCCGGATCTCCTTCACCTGACCGTCGAAGTCGCCGAAGGTGCTGTCAGTCGCGGTCGTCGAGGTGGCGTACACGTACTCCAGTACCCGGCAGCCCTTGGTGGACGGATCTGCCTTGCACGCCGCAACCGTGGTGGCCGATGTAGGGGCGAAGACCCGCTCAGGACGGGCGAGTTCCTTTCCTCCAACCGTGACAGTCTTGGACTCGATGCTGGTGGTCGACTCGGTCTGGCCATCGTTTTTGGTACTGCTGATCTGCCAGGTCGTGGCGCCGCTGGGCTTGGTGAACTCGGTTGAGGTGCCCTCGGTGTCATACAGGGTGAAGCTTCCGCTCGTGCTGCCCTTGAGCGTCAGTGACTCCGAACCGGGTTCTGGTATCCAGCCGGTCTTGTCCGCAGTGGCGGCGAAGTGGATCGCAGAGTCGTCCGACGTCACCACGTCCACCGCAGTATCGGAAATCCTGCGAAGGTAGCTGTAGTCGGACTCAGTGAGCTCAGCAGTCGTGCCGCTGACCCACTCCTTGCCGAAGATGGACACCTGGCCTTCCTGCGTTGCACTGGGGGTGCGGGAGGAAGCAGAGCGTTCCACGGACAGGCCGAAGTTCGAGACGTCGGTCTCGGACAGCGAATAGTCGCCCGTGAGGAGGTTGAGCGAACCTGGGCCAACGGCCTCGGCCGCAGCTCCGTCGGCGTTGCGGTCCACAACGACCGTCAGCGGATCCGTGCTACCTGACGCACTGCTTGGGCCGGTGAAGTCAGCCTTGATCTCGACGCTGCCGTCAGGGTCGACGGTGTCAGTGGTATTCCAGATCAGAGGGGCGTTCTTGCCGTTCGTCAAAGTGACGGGCCATGACGTCAGAGCCTGCCCGTCCTTCGTGACATGGCCAGCCGGGATCTGGATCCACGCGTCGGCCGCAGACCGGCGCCACGAGAAGGACACGGAGTCATATTTGGCGGCGTCGGCCTCGGCTACTAGCGACAGACGGCGTGCTGTGCGCTCTCCTTCGCTTGGCTGGACGAACCCACCCTGGCCGACGTGGAAGTCGTATTCCACAGCCTCGGACTTATTGTCCGCCTTGTCGACGGCGCGGGCCCGAAAGGTGTGGTTACCGTCACGGGACGGCGTGACGGAGATGCCCTTGGCAGCAGCAGAACCAGCTGTGGCGACCTTGGTCCAGGTCACGCCATCCAGTGACCACTCGAGCCAGTTGTGGTCGGCCGCGGGCGGAGTCACGTTGAACGTTCCGGTCTGGCCCGCGCCCTTGACCCAGGAGCCAGACGGATAGTCTGTTGACGTGATTCCGGTCGGGGCAGAGGGGGCGGATGTGTCGACCGTAAAGGTCTTCCAGGCCGACCAGCCCGGGTTGTAGCTGGTGCCGTCATACGGACTGGTGCGGAACTTGTAGGTCTTGCCATTGGCCAGGACCGTGGCGGGGACGGTCACCGAGGCGACCTTGCCGGAGGGTACGTACGGGGAGACGATGACGTCGCCGGCCTGGGTGTTGGTGGCGTTGTCGAATATCTGGAAGGTGCCGTTGACCTTGTCACCGTTGGCGTCGACGAAGGTGTCGCGCAACGTGGGCGTTGTCGTGTTTACGGTGTAGGCGCCGCCGTAGGAGAAGTACGGCGGGCCGGCCTCCTGTTTGGTGCCGGTCCGCGGCCGGTAGTTGTAGTTGACCACCAGCTTGGGCGGGTTCGAGGCGGCGTTGGCGGAGTTGACCCGCTTCCACTGCGCGGTATCCGTTTCACTTGTGGCGCGCAGGCCCATGTGGCCGCGGGTGGCCTTGGCCGAGGCCCATTCCTGGACCAGGGTGTCGATGTCGGCGTTGATCCAGCCGTCCGGGGCGGTGGTGCAGACAGGGTTGCCCTTGGTCTCGGTGGAGGTGGCCTTCTTCGCCGTCATGGCCGGCCGGTTCGTCCAGCGGCTGGCGGTGGTGGATGCGGGTGAGGACCAGACTTCCCACGGCTGTGCTGTGCACGCGGTGTTTCCGGAGTGGAAGTTCCACAGGCTCAGCTTCGCGTCCAGGATCAGCGCGTCCTGGATCGGTTCGGTGTTCCAGGAAATGAAGGACTGCGCGGTGCGAGGCGTTCCGTCGCCGTTGGTGGTACCGGGGTTGCCGAGGTCAAGCTCGGTGTCGGCCGACCAGTCGACGGTCTCCCCCTGCTGGACGTAGGTGTCGAAGACATTGGATAGCGCCGAGGTGGATGGATCGACTGTGACCGGGTACTTGGTCTTCTGGTCAGCCAGGAACTCGGCGTCCGGTGTGACGACGAGGTCGATGGAGGAGCCCTTGATGACTGCCTTCATGCCGACCTTGACCCGGCGGGTGTGCTCACCGGAGGACGGATCCACGGTGGCGTCCCACATTACGGGGGCCGGCATGACTGCGGTCTTCTTGCTCTTCTTGTCGGTGAACAGCACGCTGCCGTCGGCCTGCTGCTTGGCCTTGAGGCCCTTGGTCTTCAGCGGCAGCGTGTACGAGAAGCCTTCGGCCGTCGGCTTCTTCTTGATCTCGACGAACTGCTCGAAGCCGGTACGGGTCGCCTCAACGACGACGTCCGCGCCGGGAACGGCCTCGGCGTATTCAGCCCGCGTGCCGTCCAGCTTCGGGGTCGGCAGGCCTCCCTTCCACTGCAGAGTGATCTGCTGGTCACCCTCACCGAGGGTGACCAGGTCGACTGCCTTGCCCGCCTGAGACGCCTTGAGCGAGGTGGCACGTGTGCCCGTCTTGCCCGAGAGCCTCAGACCCCCGGGGTGCGCCTTCGGCTCGACCGCACCAGACTCACCGGTCACCAGGTTCAGGTCGACATCGCGCCATCCACCGGTGGCATCGTCCTTGAATCGGACGGGACCCGCGGCAATCTCGGTGGTGAGGGAACCATTCTTGTTCACCCACGTCGTGGAGGTTTCAGTGCGCTCGGAGAGCGCCTCCACCCGCTTGCCGGACAGGCGGGCCGCCACTCGGGCCGAGGGAATGTCGGCTGCCTGGGTCACCCCCGGCTTCGGCGCAGCTTCCTGGGCCTGGCTCTGCGCCGCGAAAGCGGAACTTGTGCCGTCGAGCATGGTGACGGCCACGGCCAGGGAGAGACAGCCAGCAATGTAGCGGCTGCGCCCCCCGGCCCAAGGCTGTTCACGCCATCGTGGCGCGAACGAACGTATCTTCATCAGTTCCTCGGTCTCTGGATGCATGTGAAGACACCGTGTACGGGCAGTGTCGACCAGAACGGAAACCTATCCGGTGCGAAATGCCGCATAGCGCGCCGAAGTTGACGTAATGATCATCAGAGTTCCAACTCAGGGAGTGACGTCTGTCACGCGATGCGCCAGTTTGGTGCGGTGCCACCCCTGCGGTGGCTGGACCAGAGGTCAGGTAAGCCGCTGCGTGACGTGACACTCCGTCACCCGCGCCTACGGCTTCGGAGGGTGAGGGCGGGCTGGATGGGAAGCGGAACCTTGCGAGGCGTCGGTGATCTCGGATTGCGCGGGAACATGAACGCATGAGATGCCGACAGGCGCCTGAGGCCTGCCGGCATCTCATGTTGACGGAGCCGTTGTTACTTGATGTGGGTGATGCCGTCCGTCATAAAAATGAGCCGGCCGCTCGTACCGACTACGACGATCTTGAAGGCTCGCTTTGACACTGGCAGCCCCACGTCTTGATGAAGACCGTCTGGCGGAACTGCGTGGTTGCAGATTTCAGTTCCGCAGTGGTGCCCTTCACCCCGTCTACGCAGATCTGCGCCCGCCCCAGGCGCGACACCCTCGTCGGTTACGGGCACGGTCTCGGGCACGATGCCGTTGCGTGCGATGCTCTCGCGGATCAGTTCCTCGGCCCGTACAGCCGATTCGGCCGCCTCGACGGTGTGGCCGACGGTTCGGGGAGGCGGGCTTGTCGTGGTAACCGAAAGTCTCCAGACGCCCGCCTCCCAGCAGGCTTCCCGCTCCGCCCAGCTGCGGCGAGGGCCCAGCGCAGCCTGGCCGCGGTCCACTCCGCAGCGTACGGCGTACTGGCAGTTGTAGCCGCCGGCCAACGGACATTGCGCCGGGTCCTTGTCGCTCTCGGGCCGTCTGCGCCGGTGTCCGGTCTTGCCGCGCCGCAGGTTTCATAGGCCGACAACGCTCCGGCAGCCGTACGGACCCCCCTGCCGCAGTCCGGGCGGGACCCCGTGAAGCTCCTGAACAACTACACGCAGCTGGAGACGATCACCAAGCCGACGTTCCTCGCCGCGGTACGCGACCCTGCTCTCGCGCGACACACCGACGGAACCCTCAGCCCTTCCGTGGCTCGCCACGTGCTTCCTGCCGCTGTATCCCGCCACGGCGTTCTACGATAAGACGCTCAGGAGCGCGGTCACACACGGTGATGGCGCGCGAGATGCCCCGGCAGCGCGGCCTGACATACCCAGCAGCACGGCCGTCCTGGCGTGGACCAGCCCGGACACGCGCTCTCCAGAAGTCAACCGCGGGGCCGGAACGTTCTTTGATGCCTGCCAGTGGCCGGTCAATCGTCGTGCGTGAGGATTTCAGCCGATGATCGCGACAGGAGCGTCCCATGCGTTGCGGTCGACCGTGATGGTGTAACCACCGCGAGTTTCCTTGCTGTTGACCATATACTGGTGGCCGCGGCTGTGGTTGGTGAACTGCGCAGGGTTCCACGGCCAGTCCGTAGTGGTCGTGTTCTTCTGGTCCCACAACGCGTACCAGAGGTTTCCCGGCAGGTCCGTCTTGTTTGGGGCGGTGGCGATGGCCTTGGCGCTGGAGCTGCTGAAGCCGTAGAAGCCACCACGGTAAGTGGCATTGCGCAGCGTTTTGGTGAAGGAGCGCACGTAGGCCAGGGTGGCGTCGTTGCACGCCTTGTCTGTGATGTCGTACGACTCCATGTTCAGGTAGATCGGGCTGCCGGCTTTCATCCCGAGCGCTGACGCCTTGGCCACCGCGTCCTTGGCGTTACTCGCACCGAGGGAGGCGGCCGTAGATGAGGTGAGCCTCTCCGGGTTCGCGCTCTTCTGGCAGGGCGGCTGCGCCCCCACGTAAAGCGGTATGAGCTTCCAGCCAGAGGCGTTGACCGACTTCACCCAGGGCGCGGTCAGGTTGGGCTGTGCACAGCCGCGGTTCTTTCCGCCGATGTAGACGGCGGCGGCACCGTAGGGCCCCGGTTTCCACGCTTTCATCGCGTTGAGCGAGGGCGCGGCGCATGTGTCGAACGCTCCGCCGGTGTATGTCTTCTGCGCAGGCCAGACGGGGGCTGCGGTGGCTGCCTGTGCCGCGAATCCGGCACCTGTGACCACAGCGACACCCGCAGTCGCCCAAGCAATGTAACGGCTCTTTTTGGACAACCGGTGTTTAGACATTCCCCACCCCATTCGCAGTGCGGCTCACGGCCGCATTCGACGCGCCCTTGTGGGCGTTTAATGCTGATTCGCGACGGCTATTTAAGCGCGATTTGCCGTATTTACCGCTACCGCACACAGCCTGAAATGCCAGTTCCCCACTCGCAAGGAACCTCCACTCAATTACTAAACCAGACGGAATTCGAGCAGTATATGCGAACTGACCGGGCTCTCGAGTCATCGCCTCGGAGCACGCGAATGCGCCCATTACGGCGGAGAAGGAGCTGGAGGCCACCGCAGAGGCCTTGGAGCAGTTGTGTGACCAACGCGAGCGCCATGTCCAGGTGAAGTTTCCCCGTGATCATGGACACAGTTCTGTTATGCCGCGAGGGCCTGTTCTTGCTGGTAGCGCAGGCGCGTCTCGTGGGGTGTGAGGCAGCCCCAGGTGATGTGCTTGCGGAGTCTGCGGCGGTTGTAGAAGGTCTCGATGAACGTGAAGATCTCGGCGCGGGCGGTGGCCCGGTCGGGCCAGAAGCGGGTGCCGATCTCCTCTTTGAGGACGGCCCAGAAGCTTTCCGCCACGGCGTTGTCGAAGCAGATTCCGGTCCGCCCCATACTTTGCCGGCCGCTCAACTGCCCTATTTTGTCGCGGAGTTGAGCGGAGGTGTATTCGGATCCGCGGTCGGAGTGGATCACGCAGCCGGGTTCCAGGCGGCCCAGGTTCGCGGCCATGTCCAGGGCGTCGACGACGAGGTCGGCGCGATGCTGATCGGCCATCGAGTAGCCGACGATCTCGCGCGTCGCGAGGTCCAGCCAGCCGACGAGGTAGAGCCAGCCCTCGGCGGTGGGGATGTAGACACCTCAGGCGCTCAACGTGTCAAGCAGCTGCGGCGAGAGCGGTCGGAAAGGCCGTGTGTTCGTCGAACAGCGTGTGGTGCTGGAGGCAGTAGTAAAGCTGGCCGAGCATGCGGTTGAAGAGGTTGCGCTGTGCGGCTGCGTGCCAGTCGTTGTGGCCGTCGCGGCGGCGCCGATAGTGGGCCTTGGCGCCGGGTGAGGCGGTGATGGAGGCGAAGGCCCAGAGGTAGCCGGCGTGGTTAAGCCGGTCGTTCTTCACCCACCGGCGGGTGATGCTCGACTTCTTGCCGGAGGCCCTGGTGATGGGCGAGGCACCGGCGTATGCCTTCAGGCCTCGGGCGTCCGCGAAGCGGGTCTTGTCGTCTCCGATCTCGGCGAGCACCCGGGCTCCGAGCTGGATGCCGAGGCCGGGGAAGCTGAGGATGATCTCAGCGTCCGGGGGCTGAGGGAAATCCTCTTCGACCGCCTTGGCGAGGTCGTCAGTCGCGGTGCAGGCGGCCTCCAACTGGACCAGGAGCGCATGCGTCTGCTTGCCCAGCGCGTCCTCGACCAGCGGCGGCTGATGAGCGTAGTCGCCGCGGAAGATGTCACGGAGCCGGTCGCCCTCGGCAGTGATGCCCCGCTTGCGGCCGGCCCGCTTGAGCGCGGCCTCCAACTGCGTGCGGGTCAGCCGCGCGGCCCGGGTCGGAGTCGGGGCGACCTTGAGGAGTTCTCGGGCCTCCGGCCGGCACAGCCCGTTGCGCCAGGGCTCGAAGGCCGCCAGGGCGGCCGGGTAGTACTCCCTCAGCAGGGAGCAAAGCTGGTTGGAGAGCTGTTGCCGGTTCCAGAGTGAGTCCTGCTGAGCGCGGGCGAGGACGGCGATGGCGCGGCCGAGATCGCTGTCCTCGGGCAGCACGGTGGGCGTGCATGTCGGTACGCAGGATGTTCGCCAGGACGAGGGCGTCGCCGGGGTCGGACTTCTTGCGCGAGACGGATGTGCGGTCGCGGTAGCGGGCGGCGGGTGTAGCGGTCCGCCTCGCGTAGCCGCCGGAGACCGTTGTCGAGCTTGCGTACGGCTTTCGTGGCCATCCGTTTCATGAACTGCCGCAGACGGCGGGTCGACCGGCCCGCTTGGAGGACGACGCTGCGTCGTGTGTGCTTGAGGACCTTGACGAACGAGATCCGGTCGGGGTCCAGCCCCTCGCCGTCGGCCAGTCGCATGATGATCCGGTTCAGACAGTGATGGACGGTCAGATGGGCCCAGATCTCCTGCCGTACCAATTCCGGCGACGCCGACCGCAGTACCTCGGCCTTTCCCCGTTGAAAGGTCTTCAGCTGCCGGTAGGCGGACTCGACCTCCCAGCGCTCGTGATACAGGGCTGCCAGCTCCTCGGCGGGCCAGACCTCGGGATCGAGCAGGTCGGTCAGCAGCCTGGTTGTCTCGCCGCCGTCGACCTGGTAGTCGATCACCCTCACTGTCACCCCGCCCGGATGAGAGCGCCGCTGCCCGGCGAGATTCATCCGGGTCAGATAGGTCCCGTCAGGCAAGACCTCCGTGGGCTTCGCGGCGACGAAGGTGCGGGCTCTGATCAGCAAGTGGGCTCCGGCCTGCGTGTATGCCTTCCACAGCGCGACACCGGGGAAGGCCCGGTCCACGATCACCAGCATGTCGGCGGCGCTGCTGGCCATCTCTGTCGCCAGCGCGGGCTCGCCACCAACACTCCTGAAGCTGCCTATCCGCGCGTCGATCGTCGCGTGTGTACCGGTCTCGGTCAGGGTCACCACTCTGGCCTGCGGGAACCCGATGGGACGACCGGCGCTGTCCACCTGTCCGCCAAAGGCGGCACGTGTCGTCTCGTTCTCCGGCACGTCCAGCAAGAACCCGTCGACCGCGGCGACTCTGATCCCGCGCCAGAACGCCGCCTCGAGTGTGGTCGGAGCGATCGCCCCCGCCACACGGCAAAACACTCCTTCCAGCGGTGCGGCCCCAAGCTGCTGCCGGGCCCTGGTGAACGACGACTTGTTCGGGACCGACTGGTCCATCTCGTCCAGGGCCCCGACCATGTTCTCCGCGACATCGTCGTAGGAGTCCTGCTGGAACAGCGCCAGAGCCAGCACGAAGTAGACCATGAACCGGCTCGACAGGGGACGGGGCTTGGCATCCCGCCGACCACACGCGGTCAGCACCTCGTCCACCAGCTCAGGAACGATCCACTCGGTGAGCAACCCGAGCCGTACCTCATCGGATAACCCGATCCATGGATGCATGTCCGGGCCAACGAACCAGCACCCCGGCGGTCACCGTGCCTGAGAGAGGAACTACTTGCCCCTCTCAAGCAACGGCATTGCGACAACGGCACCAAGTGGCGTTCCCTGCCGGTGGACTTCCCGGCCTGGGACCGCGTCTATGCCTTCTTCCGCCGCTGGCGGCGCCAGGGCCTGACCGATGAGTTCCACGACCGTCTGCGCGGCCGCCTCCGTGAGGCGGAGGGCCGGTCGGACGAGCCGACAGCCGCCATCATCGATTCGCAGTCGGTGCGGGCTGCGTCCTCGGTCCCGGCCGCCACGCGAGGCTATGACGGCGGAAAGAAGGTGCCGGGCCGTAAGCGGCACGTGATCACGGACTGTCTCGGCCTGCTCCTGGTGGTCGCGGTGACCGCCGCGAACGTCGGCGACCGCGAGGCGGCCGTGGGGCTCCTGGAACGGGTCAGGGCCGCGCACCGCAAGCTCCGCCTCATCTGGGCGGACGGCGGCTACACCGGCATGCTCGCCGGCTTCGCCCGCGACGCACTCCGCCTCACGCTCGACATCGTCAAGCGCAGTGACGAGCCGCGCTTCGTGGTGCTGCCGAGACGGTGGGTGGTGGAGAGGACGCTGAGCTGGCTAATGCGCTCGCGCCGCCTGGTCCGCGATTACGAGACGCTGCCCGCCACCAGCGAATCCATGATTCTTTGGTCGATGACCATGCTCATGAGCCGCCGCCTCGCCCGCCGCACCCGCACGACGACATCGACCGTGTCCCTGGCAGCATGAACCTCGCCGTCATGCCGTCATGATGCTGAACTCCCCGGATTGGTGCCGGGTGATCCACCACCGCTTGGCCAGGCGTTTCGCCCGCGAGCGGACCCCTTCGATCTTCGCGGGCACCAGCTCCACCCCCAGCGCCACCGCGAGGTTTTTGGCCCGCACTCTGCCCCGGCCCGCCGCCGCTTCCGCTTCCAGGACCGACATGATCCGCTGGTACTCCGGTGCCAGGACCGCACGGGGCAGTTGCCCGCTTTGGCGGGGAACCTGCGCTCCCGCCACCGCGGCAGCCACCGCCACGTCCCCCACCCCGTCCACGGCCTCGGCGACCGGCTCGGCCAGCACCTCGACCACCGCATCACGGGCGATGACCAGCCGCTCCAGCACCCGCTCGGCTTCTTCCAGCGCGGCCGCGATCCGGGCCGCTTCCTCCCGCGCTCGCTCGACCGCCTCCCTCGCGGCCGACTCCTTCGCCTCCAGCAGACCCAGAACCGACGGCACCCGCCACCTCCACCCGATCAAGGAGCAGCACGACGCCCCAACACTCCCTCACCAAACGGGAGTTCACTCCTCACCGGCGAAAACTCAACGATCACGGCCGGAATAACAACGGCTTCTCACACAAAACGCCAGCTCAGCCAGTCACTCGAAACGAGCCGGACCCGAGGGATTTCGCTCCTCCTCGGCATCACCCTCTGCTGAGGTGTCGATGCTCACTGCCGCTGGACGTTCCGCAGAAGCCAGCTTCGCTGAGAACGCGAGGAGAGGCGTTCGCAGCCATCCTGGCAAACCGGCAGCTCAGGGCAAGACCAACGGACAACTGCAGTGGCGACGGACACGAGAGGCCGCCCCATCAGCGGGAAACGATCTTCGGCTGACTGGGAAGCGATCTTCAACCGTTTCTGTCCCGCCTGGTCAGAGACACTCGTGAACACCCCACAGAAGAACCCCGCACCTGGTACCAGGTGCGGGGTTCTTCGTCGTCGTAGGATGCGCAGCTCCGCTCCGGGAACAGATCGCCTGCGATCATGGTCACAGGCGCGTATTCCGCCCCGTCGAGCGCGAGCGCCCCGCCCCCGCCCCGCGCGAGAGATGCAGGGGCGGGGCGCTCGTTCACGTCAGGTCAAGAACCGGCAAGTTGGCGCAGCACGTAGTGCAGGATGCCGCCGTTGCGGTAGTAGTCCGCCTCGCCGGGGGTGTCGATGCGCAGCTTCGCGTCGAACTCGACGTCGCCCGCCACCACGTGGAGCGTGTCCGGGATGCCGCCGTCGTTGAGGCCGGTCACGCCGGTGATCGAGAAGGTCTCCTCGCCGGTCAGGCCCAGGGAGGCCGCCGAGGCGCCTTGCGGGTACTGGAGCGGCAGGACGCCCATGCCGATCAGGTTCGAGCGGTGGATGCGCTCGTAGGACTCGGCGACGACGGCCTTGACGCCGAGCAGCGCGGTGCCCTTGGCCGCCCAGTCGCGGGACGACCCCGAGCCGTACTCCTTGCCCGCCAGGATGACCAGCGGGGTGCCGGCGGCCTGGTAGTTCTGCGAGGCGTCGTAGATGAACGACACCGGGCCGCCATCGATGGTGAAGTCGCGAGTGAAGCCGCCCTCGGTGCCCGGCGCGATCTGGTTGCGCAGGCGGATGTTGGCGAAGGTGCCGCGGATCATGACCTCGTGGTTGCCTCGGCGCGAGCCGTAGCTGTTGAACTCGCGGCGCTCGACGCCGTGCTCCGTGAGGTACTTGCCGGCCGGGGTGTCGGCCTTGATCGCACCGGCCGGGGAGATGTGGTCGGTGGTGACCGAGTCGCCCAGCTTGGCGAGGACGCGCGCACCGGCGATGTCCTCGACCGGGGTCGTCTCCATCGTCATGCCGTCGAAGTACGGGGGCTTGCGGACGTACGTCGACTCGGCGTCCCACTCGAAGGTGTTGCCCGTCGGGATGGACAGCGCCTGCCACTGGGCGTCGCCCGCGAAGACGTCCTTGTAGGAGTCGTTGAACATCTCCTGGCCGATGGAGGCGGCCACGACCTCGTTGACCTCGGCCTCGGAGGGCCAGATGTCCTTGAGGTAGACCGGGTTGCCCTCAGTGTCGGTGCCCAGCGCCTCGGTGGTGATGTCCACCTTCATGGAGCCGGCGATGGCGTACGCGACGACCAGCGGCGGGGAGGCCAGGTAGTTCATCTTGACGTCGGGGTTGATCCGGCCCTCGAAGTTGCGGTTGCCGGAGAGCACCGAGGTGACGGCCAGGTCGTTGTCGTTGACGGCCTTGGAGACCTCGTCGGGCAGCGGGCCCGAGTTGCCGATGCAGGTGGTGCAGCCGTAGCCGACGAGGTTGAAGCCCATCTTGTCGAGGTAAGGCGTGAGACCGGCCTTGTCGAAGTAGTCCGTGACGACCTTGGAGCCCGGGGCGAGCGTGGTCTTGACCCACGGCTTGCGGGTCAGACCCTTCTCGACCGCCTTCTTGGCCACCAGCGCGGCGGCGACCATGACGTACGGGTTCGAGGTGTTCGTGCAGGAGGTGATCGCGGCGACGGTGACGGCGCCGTGGTCGATCTCGTACGTCGAACCGTCGGGGGCCGTGACCAGGGTCGGCTTCGTCGGGACGCCGTTGGTGGTGGCCGGCGAGTCGGAGGCCGGGAAGGACTCCTTGCCCGCCTCCTCGTCGTCGTTGACGTAGTTGCGTACGTCGCGGGCGAACTGCTCCTTGGCGTTGGCCAGAACGATGCGGTCCTGCGGACGCTTCGGGCCCGCGATGGACGGGACGACCGTGGAGAGGTCGAGCTCAAGCTTCTCGGAGAAGTCGGGCTCGGCGGCCGGGTCCAGCCAGAGGCCCTGCTCCTTGGCGTACGCCTCGACGAGCGCGACCTGCTGGGCGTCGCGGCCGGTCAGGCGCAGGTAGTTCAGCGTCTCGTCGTCGATCGGGAAGATCGCGGCGGTGGAGCCGAACTCCGGCGACATGTTGCCGATGGTGGCGCGGTTCGCGAGGGAGGTCGCGCCGACGCCCTGGCCGTAGAACTCCACGAACTTGCCGACGACACCGTGCTTGCGCAGCATCTCGGTGATGGTCAGCACGAGGTCGGTGGCGGTGGTGCCGGCGGGCAGCTCACCGGTCAGCTTGAAGCCGACGACGCGCGGGATGAGCATGGAGACGGGCTGGCCGAGCATCGCGGCCTCGGCCTCGATGCCGCCGACGCCCCAGCCCAGCACGCCCAGGCCGTTGACCATGGTGGTGTGCGAGTCGGTGCCGACGAGGGTGTCGGGGTACGCCTGGCCATTGCGGACCATGACCGTACGGGCCAGGTGCTCGATGTTGACCTGGTGGACGATGCCGGTGCCCGGGGGGACGACCTTGAACTCGTCGAAGGCGGTCTGGCCCCAGCGCAGGAACTGGTAGCGCTCCTTGTTGCGGCCGTACTCCAGCTCGACGTTCTGCTGGAAGGCGTCGGCCGTGCCGAACTTGTCGGCGATGACGGAGTGATCGATGACCAGCTCGGCCGGGGCCAGCGGGTTGATCTTCGCCGGGTCGCCGCCGAGTTCCTTCACGGCCTCACGCATGGTCGCGAGGTCCACCACGCAGGGGACGCCCGTGAAGTCCTGCATGATCACGCGGGCCGGGGTGAACTGGATCTCCTCGCTGGGCTGAGCCTGCGAGTCCCAGTTCCCGATCGCCCGGATGTGGTCGGCGGTGATGTTCGCGCCGTCCTCGGTGCGGAGCAGGTTCTCCAGCAGAACCTTCAGACTGTAAGGGAGGCGCGCGGAGCCCTCGACCTTGTCCAGCTTGAAGATCTCGTACGACTCGTCGCCCACGCGCAGCGTGCTGCGGGCTTCGAAGCTGTTCGCCGACACGACAGTCTCCTTCTTCAATGTGCGCTTTCTACGCGCCTTCTACCGCATCCTGCCGCCGTGACCCCTGGCCCATCCGCTAAGGTGCGACTTACTAAGGTCACCCTTACCGGCCGGCGGCTGCGGTACGCCTTCGGCAGATATCTCGATGTCGAGATAACTCTAGTACATGACCGCGACTCGGTCATGCCCGGACCCGACTGCGACGAGCACACCACGCCCCCGGGGAAAACCTGACGGCGGGTGTCAGGCTTCCGCGGCACGATCCCCCTCATGACCAACCACTTCACGACCACCCAGGTCAAGCCCCTGAGCGACCGCGTGCGGGGACCCGTCCTACCGCCGGGCGACGACGGATTCGACGAGGAACCGGCCGGGTTCCAGACGGCGTACCGGCACAGGCCTGCCGTGACCGTCGGGCGAGAGGCGCCGAGGACGTGCGCGAGGCCGTGCGGTTCGCGGCGGCGCACGGACTGCCGGCGCCGTGCAGGCCACCGGGCACGGGCTCTCGGTGGCGACGGACGGCGGGATGCTGATCAGTACCCACCGGATGGACACGGTCACCCGAGGAGGTCACGCCCTCCGTCGGCCTGATCCCCCACCCGGACCTTCCGCAGCTGCCCGAGCCGCTTCGCGGCCGGTACGTCGCGCATGCGCGGATCGCGTTCAACGGAACGCCGGAGGAGGGCGAGCGGCTGGTGGCGCCGCTGCGGGCGGTCGGGCCCCGGCTGATCGACGACCTGAGGCAACTCCCCTACAGCGAAGGCGCATCCACCTATCAGGTCCCGCCCTTCCCGCACGCGTACAGCGGGACCAACGCCCCGGTGCGCGAACTCGATCCGGCCGCGCTGCGCGCCGTGCTCGAACTGACCTGTCCCGGCGCGCCGTTGACGCACGTGGTGGATCTGCGGCAGCTGGGCGGCGCGCTGTCGCACGAGCCGGCCGGGGCGAGCGCGGTCGGCAACCGCGCGGCGCGGTACATCCTGCGGGTCGTCTCGATGCTGGTGGGCCCGGACGCCGTCGCACAGGCCAGGGAGGTGCACGACCGGGTGACGGCGGCGCTCGCGCCCGCGGCCACCGGCAGCTCGCTGCCCTTCCTACGGCGACTGGGAGCGGGCGACCGAGGCGCGGACCCGCACGGGCTACGACGAGGCGGCCCACCGCCGGCTGACCGCGCTCAAAACGGCTCTCGACCCCGCCAACCTTTTCCGGTACAACCGGAACATTTTCCCCGTCACTCCGGTGGCGCACCACAAGGAGGCGTCATCTCATATCTGAGATAACCTGCCGCTATGGCAGACGACTACCTCGTACGCATCGGCAAGCTCATCCGTGACGCCCGTCAGCACCGGGGCTGGACACAGACCCAGCTTGCCGATGCGCTCGGCACCAGCCAGAGTGCCGTGAACCGCATCGAACGCGGAAACCAGAACATCAGCCTTGAGATGATCGCGCGTATCGGCGAGGCACTCGACAGTGAAATCGTCTCACTCGGGTACTCAGGTCCCATGCATCTTCGTGTAGTGGGCGGACGCCGCCTCTCGGGCTCCATCGACGTCAAGACGAGCAAGAACGCCTGCGTGGCGCTGCTCTGCGCCTCGCTGCTCAACAAGGGGCGCACGGTCCTCCGCCGGGTGGCGCGCATCGAGGAGGTCTACCGCCTCCTGGAGGTGCTGAGTTCCATCGGCGTCCGGGCCCGCTGGATCAACGACGGGAAGGATCTGGAGATCATCCCGCCGGCCCATCTCGACATGGCGGCCATCGACGAGGAGGCGGCGCGCAGGACGCGGAGCATCATCATGTTCCTCGGTCCGCTGCTGCACCGGATGGAGCGTTTCACGCTGCCCTACGCGGGCGGCTGCGACCTCGGCACCCGGACCGTCGAGCCGCACATGATCGCGCTGCGCCGCTTCGGCCTGGAGATCACCGCGACCGAGGGCATCTACCACGCGGTGGTGGAGCGCTCCACGGGGCCGGACCGCCCGATCGTGCTGACCGAGCGCGGCGACACGGTGACCGAGAACGCGCTGCTCGCGGCCTCCCGCTACGAGGGCACGACCGTGATCCGCAACGCCTCGTCGAACTACATGGTCCAGGACTTGTGCTTCTTCCTGGCGGCGCTGGGCGTGCGGGTCGACGGGGTCGGGACGACCACCCTGACCGTGCACGGCGTGCCGAACATCGACGTGGACGTGGACTACTCGCCCTCCGAGGACCCGGTCGAGGCGATGAGCCTGCTCGCGGCGGCCGTGGTCACGGAGTCCGAGCTGACCATCCGTCGGGTGCCGATCGAGTTTCTGGAGATCGAGCTCGCGGTGCTGGAGGAGATGGGTCTCGACCACGACCGCTCCACCGAGTACACCGCCGACAACGGCCGTACGCGGCTGGTGGACCTCACCGTCCGGCCCTCCAAGCTGGAGGCGCCGATCGACAAGATCCACCCGATGCCGTTCCCCGGGCTCAACATCGACAATGTGCCGTTCTTCGCCGCCATCGCGGCCGTCGCCCAGGGCAAGACCCTCATCCACGACTGGGTCTACGACAACCGCGCGATCTATCTGACGGACCTCAACCGCCTCGGTGCGCGCCTCCAGCTGCTCGATCCGCACCGCGTCCTGGTCGAGGGCCCGACGCGCTGGCGCGCCGCCGAGATGATGTGCCCGCCCGCGCTGCGGCCGGCCGTGGTCGTGCTGCTCGCGATGATGGCGGCGGAGGGCACGTCCGTACTGCGCAACGTGTATGTCATCAACCGCGGTTACGAGGACCTGGCCGAGCGCCTCAACTCAATCGGTGCGCAGATCGAGATCTTCCGGGACATTTAGGGGGTGACTCGCCCCCCTCGATGGCGAGCTGCGCACGCTCGTTGAGCAGATCGGTGTGCCAGGCGACCCGCAGCGCGCCCAGCTCCTGGAACGCGCGCCCCATCAGCAGCAGCTTGGCCTCAGAGAGCCCCTCCGCATGCTCGACGCCAACGGCTCAAGACGCACACAACGGCCGGTCAGAGTCGGTCGGTCGAGCCACGCGCTGCTCATCGGGTGCCTTCCGACGCGGGGATCACGAACGCCATCGCTTGATCAACTGATCGAGCAAAGCCACGATAACGGGAGCGTGAACAGGCCCTTTCCTGGCCATAAACCTGACCAAAACCGGAGGTAACAGAAATCGAGTTTGCGTTCGAGGGAGGCACGCGTGGTGGGATGAGCCGATGCGACCCCCCACACGCATAGCCGGACACCCGCCCAATCCCTACGACGAGCTCGCGCAGCTGGCCCCACCGGAGCCGGACCCCGCCGACGACCACCAGGAGCACGGCAGCGAACACACCAGGAAGCAGAGCGGGAGCGACAGCTACGACGACCCGCTCGGCCTGGGGCTCGCCCCGGACGACGAGGACGAGGCCTGGGCCCCGCCCAACCACCGCGGCAAGAGCCGGCTCGCGGCCGTCCCCGTCGCGCTCAAACTGGCCCTCACCGGCCTGGTCGTGGTCTCGTTCCTGCTCCTCTCCGACCGGTTCGCCGTGATGTACGCGCAGGGCAAGGCCGAGGACAAGCTCCAGGAATCGCTCGGGCTCGCGACCGCGCCCGAAGTCAACATCCACGGCTTCCCCTTCCTCACCCAGGTCCTGGACAAGCGGCTCGACAAGGTCGACGTCGCGGTCCCCGACGTGGCCGCCGACCGGGTCTCGCTCGCGGAAGTACGGGCCACCGCCAAGGACATCAGCATCGTCGGCAGCCTCCCGTCCTCGATCGAGGGCGCGGTCATCGGCAGCGTGGACGGCGACGTACTGCTGTCCTTCGACGACCTGAACCGTGAACTGGGGTCCTCGCAGGCCAAGTTCACGAAGGACGGCGCCAACCGGGTGCGGGTGGACGGTTCGCTGCCCGTCGCGGGGCACGAGGTGCGCATCGAGGCCGAGGCCCATGTGCGGCGCGACGGCGACCAGGCGGTCTCCACCACGGTCGACCACATGCAGCTCGACATCCCCGGGCTCGTCACCTACCGGCCGGGAAAGGACCCCAAGTCCTCGGGCCTGCGCCTGCATCCCGAGGCGGCCGAGCGGATCAGCCGCGAGGGCGCGCGCATCAAGGCGATGCTGACGGTGCCCGCGGTCGTGGACCGGCTCGGCCTGCCCAAAGCGCGGGTCGATCAGGCGTTGCGCAGCGAGAAGGAGCTGAGCAGGCTCACCGGCTCACCGCGCTTCGTCGAGCAGCTGATGAAGGTCAACCTCGTCGATGTGGTCATCGACAACCCCTGGCTGCTGAAGAAGGTCGGCATCGACCCCAAGCTGGTCGCGGCGCTGCTGAGCCTGCGACCGCCGGAACTCTCCGAGCAGCTCTCGCTGTCCTTCCGGCTGCCGAAGACACCGGGCGATCTCCGACTGCGGGACATCTCGGTGGAGAGCGAAGGCATCAGGGCGGACCTGGCAGGCACGGGTCTGACCTTCGGCAAGGTGGCGGGCGAGAAGTAGGGGGCGGGGGTAGGGCGGAAGCCGGCCCGCTTCCCCACCCCGGCTCCGGGAGCGGGCCGGGGAAGGGCTGCCCGGAGGGCCCGCTCATCCCCGCTCGGCGATGAACTCCCGCAGAGCCGTGGACAGTACCTTCGGCTGGTCCTCCGCGATCAGCGTGCAACTGTCCTCGACCTCGAGCAGCCTCCCCTGCGGCAGTACGTCCGCCAGCCGCCGCCCATGCGCCCGTGGCATCATCCGGTCCTCCAGCGCCCACACCACCAGCGCCGGCTTGTCGAACTTCCTCATCCCGTCCACCGCTTCGAGCAACTCCGTCTTGCGCACGGCCCTGTTGTAGCGGCGGAAGTCGCCGCGGATCGCCTTGTCGGTGAGGAGCGGCTTCAGCCAGCCGTCGACGATCTCGTCCGGCACGGGCCGCTTGACGAGGGCGCCCAGGCCCACGGGCAGGCGGCGCAGCGGGCGCAGGGCGAGCGTTCGGACGAGGAGCGCGACGCCGCCCGGCACCTTGCAGGCAAGCCCGATGAGCTTGCCGGGCACGCCGGGAGGGTAGTTGTCGAAGGCCTCGCAGGAGGTGAGCACAAGGCGGGCCAGCCGCTCGGAATGCTTGGCGGCAACAGTCTGGGCGCGCCCGCAGTCGTTCTCGACGAGCGTGACGTCGGTGAGGCCGAGCCGCTCCATGAACTCGACGATCAGCTCCACCACGGAGTCGGGGCCGAGCGGTACGTCGGGACGCATCGGCGTTCGATGCGATCCGTACGGGAGGGTCGGGGCGACGCAGCGGTGATCGGCGCGCAGGTCCGCGACGACTTTGCGCCACACCGTCCGGTCGTGCACCAGGCCGTGCAGCAGAACGACGACGGGGCCGTCGCCGCCGGTGTCCTCGTACTCGACGGTCCCTGCGGAGAGTTCGATCTCGGGCATGGATGCTCCTGTCCAGGTCCGGTACGTCGGTTGCGCACACCCTGCCACGGAGATCGCGCGGACGGGCCCGGTCCGGGCAATCGGGCCCGGTGTGCGGCGCCCGGCGCTCGGGGCCGGGGTGCACCCAGCCGGTCGTGAAAGGCCCGGTGCTCCGAGCCGGGCACTCAGGGCAGTACGGCCACTCCGTCCAGCTCTACCAGGGCCTGCTCGTCCCACAGCCTGGCCGCCCCGATCACGGCCATCGCCGGATAGTCGCGGCCCGCCAACCGCCGCCAGATCCGGCCCAGTTCGGCGGCGTGGGTCCGGTAGTCGGCGACATCGGTGGCGTACACGGTGACCCTGGCCAGGTCGGCGGGGGCGCCCCCGGCGGCGTGCAGGGCCGTCAGGAGATTGGCGAGGGCCGTCTCGAACTGCTCGGGGAGCCCGGCGCCGACCACCTTGCCGTTCTGGTCGAGTGCCGTCTGCCCGGCCAGGAAGACCAGTCGGGAGCCGGTGGCGGTGACCGCGTGGGAGAAGCCGGTCGGCGGGGAGAGTTCGGCCGGGTTGATGCGGTGCAGGGTCATCGGTAAAGCTCCTTCGCGATGATCGTGCGCTGGACCTCGGTGGCGCCTTCGTAGATGCGCGGAGCGCGGACCTCACGGTAGAGGTGTTCGAGGAGGTGGCCGCGCTCCAGCGCGCGGGCCCCGTGCAGCTGGACCGCGGCGTCGACGACGTACTGGGCGGTCTCGGTGGCGAACAGCTTGGCCATGGCGGCGCGCTTGGGGACGCCGGGCGCGCCCGCGTCGTAGGCCGAGGCGGCGGCGTACACCAGGAGCCGCGCGGCCTCCGTGCGGGTGGCCATCTCGGCGACCTGGTGGGCGACGGACTGGAGGTCCTTCAGGGGGCCGCCGAACGCGGTGCGCCCGGCCGTGTGCGCGATGGTCGCGTCGAGTGCGGCCTGGGCCATGCCGACGGCGAAGGCGCCGACGCTGGGGCGGAAGAGATTGAGCGTGTCCATGGCTACGCGGAAACCCCGGTCCACCTCGCCGATCACATCGGCGGGAGTCACGGAGACGGCGTCGAAGGCGAGGGCGCCGATGGGGTGCGGCGAGAGCATGTCGAGCGGGGTCCCGGTCAGTCCCGGCCGGTCGGCGGGGACGAGGAACGCGGTGACTCCGCGGGCTCCGGCCCCCTCGGTCGTACGTGCGAACACGGTGTAGAAATCGGCGTACGGCGCGTTGGAAATCCAGCACTTCTCACCGGACAGGCGCCACCCGTCCCCCTCCGGTACGGTCGTGAGCGAGAGGGCCGCGGCGTCCGAACCCGCGCCGGGCTCGCTCAGCGCGAAGGCGGCGACCGCCCGGCCCGCGATCACTTCCGGCAGCCAGCGCGCACGCTGCTCCGCGGTTCCGAACCGGGCGACGGGCGAGGCTCCGAGCCCTTGCAGGGCAAGGGCTGTCTCGGCCTCCGTGCAGGATCGGGCGAGCGACTCACGCATCAGGCAGAGGTCGAGGGCACCGGAGGTGAACAGTCGCTCCAGGAGCCCCGACGCGCCAAGCGCTGCGACCAGAGGGCGGTTGATCCGGCCCGGTTCTCCCTTCTCCGCGAGGGGGCGCAGCCGGTCGGTGGCCAGCGCGCGCAGCTCCTCGCACCACCCCTGCTGTTCAGGTTCGAGCGCGAATCCCGGCATGGAGCGGCACCTCACTTTTATCGCGGACCGTTGACTGTCGTCACCCAAACGATACGCTCCAGAGGCGACAAGGGGGCGATCCCGTCATGGAGCTGAATACCTCAGCGCACGTCGATACCTTTCCGCGCGACCAACTGCCGCCCACCCACCAGTGGCCGGAACTTGTCTTCGATTCACCGGACTCACCCGGGGCACCCGGCCCGCGCTACCCGGACCGGCTCAACTGCGGGGCCGAGCTGCTCGACCGCACCGTAGAGCGCTTCGGCGCCGAGCGGCCCGTCTTCAGGACGGCCGGCGGTGAGGTGTGGACGTACGGCGAGCTCCACGACCAGGTCGACCGGATCGCCCACGTCCTGACCGGCGATCTCGGCGTTGTACCCGGCAACCGCGTCCTGCTGCGCGGCCCCACCACGCCCTGGCTGGCGGCCTGCTGGCTCGCGGTGATGAAGGCGGGCGCCGTCGCGGTGACGGTGCTGGCCCAGCAGCGGTCGGCCGAGCTGGCGACGATCTGCGAGATCGCCCGGGTCGGGCACGCCCTGTGCGACGTGCGGTCCGTCGACGATCTGGTGAAGGCGGAGGTCCCCGGGCTGCGCATCACGACGTACGGCGGTGACGCGCCCGACGATCTGGTGCGGCTGGCGGCCGTCAAGCCCGCGCGGTACACGGCCGTCGAGACGTCCGCCGACGATGTCGCGCTGATCGCCTTCACCTCGGGGACGACCGGACGCCCCAAGGGCTGCATGCACTTCCACCGGGACGTGCTGGCCATCGCCGACACCTTCTCGCGCCATGTGCTCAAGCCGGAGCCCGACGACATCTTCACGGGCAGCCCGCCGCTCGGCTTCACCTTCGGCCTCGGCGGGCTGGTGATCTTCCCGATGCGGGCGGGTGCCTCCGCGTTGCTGCTCGAACAGGCGGGCCCCAAGCAGCTGCTGCCCGCACTCGACCGGCACCGGGTCTCGGTGCTGTTCACCGCGCCCACCGCGTACCGGGCGATGCTCGACGACCTGGACGCCTACGATCTGGGCGCACTGCGCCGCTGCGTCTCGGCCGGTGAGAACCTGCCCGCCGCGACCTGGCAGGCCTGGTACGAGCGCACCGGGGTGCGCATCATCAACGGCATCGGCGCGACCGAGCTGCTGCACATCTTCATCTCGGCGGCGGACGAGGCGATCAGGCCGGGCACGACCGGGGTCCCCGTACTGGGGTGGCACGCGCGCGTGGTGGACGCCGCAGGTCGGCCGGTGGGCGACGGCGAGCCGGGGCTGCTGGCGGTGCGCGGACCCGTGGGCTGCCGGTATCTCGCGGACGAGCGTCAGCGCGACTATGTGAAGGACGGCTGGAATCTCACCGGCGACACCTATGTGCGCGACGCCGAAGGCTACTTCCGCTATGTCGCCCGCGCGGACGACATGATCATTTCTGCCGGGTACAACATCGCGGGCCCCGAGGTCGAGGACGCGCTGCTGCGCCACCCCGATGTCGTGGAGGCCGCGGTCGTCGCACGGGCCGACGAACTGCGCGGCCAGATCGTCGTCGCGTACGCCGTCCTGCGCGAAGGCGTCCCGCGCGACGAGTCCACGGTGGCGCTGCTGCGCGACTTCGCCAAGGCCGAGCTCGCACCGTACAAATGCCCGCGCGAGATCGTCTTCCTGGACGCCCTCCCGCGCACCCCGACCGGCAAGCTCCAGCGCTTCCGGCTCCGGGCCGTAGAGTGACCGCGTGGCCGACCAGCACACTCCCCGCTCCCTGATCGTCACCCTCTACGGTGCGTACGGCCGCTCCTCGGGCGGGGGCGGCGAGCCGATGCCCGTGGCCTCGCTCGTCCGGCTGCTGGCCGCAGTGGGCGTCGACGCGCCGTCCGTGCGCTCATCGGTCTCCCGCCTCAAGCGCCGCGGTCTGCTCGTCGCCGCGCGTACCACGCGCGGAGCGGCCGGCTACGCCCTGTCCGAGGACGCACGCCAACTGCTGGACGACGGGGACCGCCGCATCTACGAGCACCCGATGCCACGGCTGTCCGACGGCTGGGTGCTGGCCGTCTTCTCAGTACCTGAGGCCGAGCGCAGCAAGCGCCACCTGCTGCGCTCCCGGCTGGCCCGTCTCGGTTTCGGCACGGCCGCGCCGGGCGTGTGGATCGCCCCGGCGCGCCTGTACGAGGAGACGCGCCACACCCTGGAACGCCTCCAACTCGCGCCCTACGTGGACCTGTTCCGCGGGGAACACCTCGGCTTCGCCGCGACGGCCGAGGCAGTGGCACGCTGGTGGGACCTGGCGGCCATCGCGAAGCAGCACGAGGAGTTCCTGGACCGGCACGAGCCGGTGCTGCGGGCCTGGACCGCGGCGCGTGGCGCGTCATCGACGCCCTCCGCGTCGCCGGAGGACGCGTACCGGGACTACCTACCGGCCCTGGACTCCTGGCGCCGCCTGCCGTACGCGGATCCGGGCCTGCCCGCGGAACTCCTGCCGGAGGACTGGCCCGGTGTCCGGTCGGCGGAGGTCTTCGCGGCGCTGCACGCGCGGCTGCGGGACGCGGGGGCGGAGTTCGTACGGGACGAGGCCTGAGCCGGATTCGGGCACCCGTCGTGCCCGCATCCGGGGCACGGAGGTCACGTCAGGCTGAGCCGTGGCTTCGGCCCGTCCGTGCGGCCCGTCGGGGGCTTGCGGCTGCCTGCCCGGTACGCGAGGGGCCATGGCGCGCCGGGGCCCACGTAGTCCTGCTCGGCCGCCGCGTGCAGCGTCCAGTGCGGATCGTACAGGTGCGGGCGGGCCAGCGCGCACAGGTCCGCGCGGCCGGCGAGCAGCAGGGAGTTGACGTCGTCCCACGAGGAGATCGCGCCGACGGTGAGGACCGGGGCGCCCAGCTCGTTGCGTATCCGGTCCGCGTACGGGGTCTGGTACGAGCGGCCGTACTCGGGCGCCTCCTCGGAGACGACCTGGCCGGTCGAGACGTCGATGGCGTCGGCCCCGTGCGCGACGAAGGCGCGGGCGATCTCGACCGCGTCCTCGGCCGTCGTGCCGCCGTCCGCCCAGTCCGTGGCGGAGATCCGGACCGTCATCGGCCGGTCTTCGGGCCAGCTGTCACGCACCGCGTCGAAGACTTCGAGGGGAAAGCGCAGCCGTCGGTCGAGGGAACCGCCGTAGGCGTCGGTCCGTTGATTGGCGAGAGGGGAAAGGAAGCCGGAGAGCAAATAGCCGTGCGCGCAGTGGAGTTCGAGGAGATCGAAGCCGCAGTGCGCGGCGCGCCGGGTCGCCGAGGCGAACTGTTCGCGGATGTCGGTGAGTCCGGCCCGGTCGAGCTGGTGCGGGACCTGGTTGACGCCCGCGCGGTACGGGAGCGGGGAGGCGGCGGACAGGGGCCAGTTGCCGTCCGGCAGCGGCTGGTCGATGCCGTCCCACATCAGCCGGGTCGAGCCCTTGCGGCCCGAGTGGCCCAGCTGGACGCCGACCGCCGTGCCGGGCGACTGCTCGTGCACGAAGTCGGTGATCCGGCGCCAGGAGGCGGCCTGTTCGGGGGTGTAGAGGCCGGTGCAGCCGGGGGTGATGCGGCCCTCGGGGCTCACGCACACCATCTCGGTCATGACCAGGCCCGCTCCCCCGAGGGCCCGCGAGCCGAGGTGGACGAGGTGGAAGTCGCCGGGGACGCCGTCCTCCGCCTTGTACATGTCCATGGGCGAGACGACGACGCGGTTGCGCAGGGTCAGGCCGCGCAGCCGGAAGGGGGTGAACATCGGCGGTGTGCCCGGCGGGCAGCCGAAGCCGTCCTCCACGTCCCGGGTGAAACCGGCGTCGCGCAACCGCAGATTGTCATGAGTGACGCGGCGGCTGCGGGTGAGGAGATTGAAGGCGAACTGGCGCGGGGGCTGGTCGAGATACGTGCCCACCTCCTCGAACCACCGCAGGCTGGCGGCTGCCGCGCGCTGCGTCGACTCGACGACGGGGCGTCGCTCGGTCTCGTACGCGGCGAGGGCCGCCGCCCGGTCGGGCTGCTCCTCGATGCAGGCGGCCAGGGCGAGGGCGTCCTCGACGGCGAGCTTGGTGCCGGATCCGATGGAGAAGTGCGCGGTGTGCGCGGCGTCGCCGATGAGCACCGTATTTCCGTGCGACCACCGGTCGTTGACGACGGTGCGGAAGGGGATCCACGAGGACTTGTTGCCGCGCAGCGACCGGCCGCCGAGCGCGTCTGCGAAGGTCTTGGCACACCGCTCGGTGGATTCGGCCTCGTCGCACCGGTCGAGCCCGGCCGCCCGCCAGACCTCCTCACGCATCTCGACGATGACGGTGGAGGCGTCCTGCGCGTACGGGTAGCCGTGCAGTTGCATCACGCCGTGCTCGGTCTCGGCGATCTCGAAGCGGAAGGCGTCGAAGGCGAAGTCGGCGGCGAGCCAGATGTAGCGGCAGCGGTGGGTGGTGATGCGGGGCGCGAAGACGTCGGTGTGCGCCGCCCGCGTGAGGCTGTGCACGCCGTCCGCGGCGATCACCAGGTCGTACGCCGTGGAGAGTTCGGCAGCGGGCGGCGCCTCCTCGCGGAAGCGCAGGGTGACGCCGAGCGAGCGGCAGCGCTCGTACAGGATCTCCAGGAGCCTGCGGCGCCCGAGGGCGGCGAAGCCGTGGCCGCCGGAGGTCAGCCGGTGGCCGCGGTGGACGACGTCGATGTCGTCCCATCGGACGAACTCGGCCTGGAGCGCCTGGTAGACGACCGGGTCGGCGTGCTGGATGCCACCGAGGGTCTCGTCGGAGAGGACGACGCCGAAGCCGAAGGTGTCGTCTGGGTCGCCCCGCTCCCAGACGGTGACGGAGCGCGCGGGGTCGAGCCGCTTGAGGAGGGCCGCCGCGTACAGCCCACCGGGCCCGCCACCGATCACGGCGACGCGCATGGCGCGACCGCCGGTGACCGCTTTCGCGGAACTCGCTGCGGGGGCGGGGCTGGGTGCGGCAGCGGGCCCGGGTGCGGCGCTGGGTGTGGGCCCGGCGGTGGCCGGGGAGGCGGTGCCGGGTGCGGGCCCGGGTTCGGGCCCGGGTTCGGGCCCGGGTTCGGGCCCGGCGGTGGCGCTGGGTGCGGGGCCGGTCGCAGACCCGGGTGCGGTCCGCGCGGCGACCTCGGGTGCGGGACCGGTCGCAGACCCGGGCGCGGCAGTGACCTCCCGCGCGGGGCCGGCCGCAGGCCCCGCGCCGGTCGCAGCCGCGTCGCCGCCCCCTGCTGTGCGCCCTGCCGCAGCCCCGCCACCGGCGCCCGCCCGGGCCGCGGCCGTACGCCCCGGCATCGCTAGCGCCCCTGCCACTTCGGCGGTCGCTTCTCGGTGAACGCCGCGTGGAATTCGGCGTAGTCCTCGCCGTTCATCAGCAGCGCCTGTGTCGCGGCGTCCATCTCGACCGCGGCGGCGAGCGGCATGTCGAGCTCCGCGGTGAGCAGTGCCTTGGTCTGCGCGTAGGCCAGGGCCGGGCCGTCCGCGAGGCGCCGTGCCAGCTCGGCCGCGCGAAGGTCCGCCTGCCCCTCGTCCGTCATCTCGCTGATCAGGCCGATCCGCTCCGCCTCGGGAGCGCGCACCGCGTCGCCGAGCATCAGCAGTCGGGTCGCGTGCCCGAGCCCGACGACGCGGGGCAGCAGATACGCGGCCCCCATGTCGCCGCCCGACAGGCCGACCTTGGTGAAGAGGAAGGCGAAACGGGCCGACGGGTCCGCGATCCGGAAGTCGGCGGCGAGGGCGAGGACGGCGCCCGCGCCCGCGGCCACCCCGTGCACGGCGGCGATCACGGGGAAGGGGCACTCGCGCAGAGCCCGCACGACCTGCCCGGTCATCCGGTTGAAATCGAGAAGCTGAGCGGTGTCCATGGCGAGGGTGGCGCCGATGATCTCGTCGACGTCGCCGCCGGAGCAAAAACCCCGGCCTTCTCCACCCAGTACCAGTGCGCGTACCGTGCGCTCACGGGCCAGCTCGGCCAGGAGATCGCGCAGATCGGCGTACGCACCGAAGGTCAGCGCGTTGAGTTTCTCGGGCCGGGCAAGAGTGACAGTGGCGACCCCGTCATCGACGGTCAGCCGCAGATGGTGCCACTGCTCCGTGCGCGACGCTGAGCTGGGAAAGGGGCTCATGGGCTGTGGCCTCCTTCAACCTGGGGACTGATACCCGCCCTGCGAAGTTATCACCTGTCCGTGACTGCCGTCACGAGTGCGCGATATCCGATGCGCATCATGGCGAAAGGTCCCGTTCGCGGTATGTCGGAGGCCCCACCCCCTGCGGCCCAGCGGCTCTACCTGTATCGCATGACACTTTCGTATCGTTGAAAGCACGACCTCTCACTCCCCGAAAGGGGCGTCCCACTTTGCTCGAATCCGCCGGGCCCGCCTGTTGGCGCATCGCCCTGCCGCACACCGCGGCCGCCGTGCCGATAGCGCGCGCCCTGATACGCACCGCCCTCGCGGACATCGAGGCGCCCGCGGACAGTGACACGGCGGAGCTGTTGACTGCCGAGCTCGTCGCGAACGCCGTGGAGCACACCAGCCCGGACGAGCCGATCGAGCTGGTGGTGGAGCTGCTCGCCGCCGGTTGTCAGGTCGAGGTGCACGACGGCGACCCGTCCCCTCCCGGCAATCTGGACCGGACGGTGGCCGACCAGTCGCCCGACCCCTGGCAGGAGCACGGGCGCGGGCTGCTGCTCATCCGTGCGCTCAGCTCCGCCTGCGGACACCGCCCCACCGCGCACGGCAAGGCGGTCTGGTTCACGCTTCCTGCCGCTCCGGGCCGCCCTGGCTGACCAGCCGGTCCGGGGACTTGATGCGCTGCGTGGGGTGGTTCTCTTCTCAGGTTCTCAAGGTCTTCGACGTGCTCAAGGTGTTCGACGTACCAGCGCGCTGGCACGCTCAAAGCAAATGGGGTTCGAGCGTGTGAGCTCGAACCCCATTCATCGGCGACATACCAGCCACCGTCCCGCATGTCCGCCCAATCGGGCGCATAGCGCTTCCGTGCCGCGATCCGGCGGTTACTCCGCCCCTGCCATCGTGGCGACCAGCACGGCCTTGATGGTGTGCATCCGGTTCTCGGCCTCGTCGAAGACGACGGAGTGCGCGGACTCGAAGACCTCGTCGGTGACTTCCAGCTCGGTGAGGCCGTACTTCTCGTGGATGTCACGCCCGACCTTGGTCCCCAGGTCGTGGAAGGCGGGCAGGCAGTGCATGAACTTCACGTCCGCGTTGCCGGTGGCGCGCAGCACGTCCATGGTCACGGCGTACGGCGACAGCGCCTTGATGCGCTCGGCCCAGACCTCCTTGGGCTCCCCCATCGACACCCACACGTCGGTGCTGACGAAGTCCGCGCCGAGCACCCCTTCCGCGAGGTCCTCGGTGAGGGTGACCCGGGCGCCGCTCAGCTCGGCGGCCTCACGGGCCCGCACGACGACCTCTTCGGCCGGCCAGTAGGCCCTGGGTGCGACGATCCGTACATCCATGCCGAGCAGCGCGCCGGTGACCAGGTACGAATTGCCCATGTTGAGGCGGGCGTCGCCCAGGTAGGCGAAGGTGATCCGCTCCAGCGGCTTGTCGGAGTGCTCGGTCATGGTGAGCATGTCGGCGAGCATCTGGGTGGGGTGCCAGTCGTTGGTGAGCCCGTTGAAGACGGGGACCCCCGCGTACGCGCCCAGCTCCTCGACGACGGCCTGGCTGTCCCCGCGGTACTCGATACCGTCGAACATCCGACCCAGTACCCGCGCCGTGTCCCTCGCCGACTCCTTGTGCCCTATCTGGGAGCCGGAGGGGTCGAGATACGTCGTCGACGCCCCCTGATCCGCGGCGGCGACCTCGAAGGAGCAGCGGGTGCGGGTGGACGTCTTCTCGAAGATCAGCGCGATGTTCCTGCCGCGCAGCCGCCGCACCTCCGCGCCGGCCTTCTTCGCCGCCTTGAGTCCGGCGGCGAGATCGATCAGGCCACGGAACTCCTCGGCGGTGAAGTCCAGCTCCTTGAGGAAGTGACGGCCTGCGAGGTCTATCGCCATGGTGGTTGCTCCTGGGGCGCGAGAGGTCGCGGATTGAGTGAGGCTGGAAGTCTATACGATGGAGCGCATCACTATACAGAATCTCGTTCTACGGGGCAGCTCATGCAGCGGGGGCCGCCCCTGCCACGGCCCAGCTCGCTGCCGCGGATCTCGATGACCTCGATGCCCTCCTTGCGCAGATGGGTGTTGGTGGTGGCGTTGCGCTCGTAGGCGACGACAACGCCCGGCTCGACGGCCAGCACATTGCAGCCGTCGTCCCACTGCTCGCGCTGCGCCGCGTGCACGTCCTGGGTGGCGGTCAGCACCCGGATCTCGTTCAGGCCCAGGGCGGCGGCGATGGCGCGGTGCATGTGCTCGGGCGGATGGTCGGTGACCTTCAGATCGCGGTCACCCGCGCCCGGTTCGATCGTGTACGAACGGAGCATTCCGAGCCCGGCGTACTGGGTGAACGTGTCGCCGTCGACCATCGTCATCACGGTATCCAGATGCATGAACGCGCGGTGCTTGGGCATGTCGAGCGCCACGATCGTGGTGGCGGAGCCGGCCGCGAAGAGACCGCGGGCCAGCATCTCAACGGCCTGCGGGGTGGTGCGTTCGCTCATCCCGATCAGCACGGCGCCGTTGCCGATGACCAGGACGTCGCCGCCCTCGATGGTGGACGGGTAGTCGACCTGCCCCTCCGACCAGGTGTGGAAGGAGCCCGCCTCGGGGCTCTTGAAGAGCGGGTGGTGCTTGTAGATCGCCTCGAAGTGGACGGTCTCGCGCTGCCTGGCCGGCCAGCGCATCGCGTTGATGGACACCCCGTCGTAGATCCAGGCCGAGGTGTCCCGGGTGAAGAGGTGGTTCGGGAGGGGGCCGAGCAGGAAATCGTCCAGGTCCATGACGTGGAAGCGGACGGACGTCGGCTCGGGGTGGCGCGCGAGGAACTCCCGCTTGGTCATGCCGCCGACGAGCGCCTCGACCAGATCGGTCACGGGCAGTTCGTCGAACGCCTCCCGCAGGTGGTCGGTGGCGAGCGGTCCGTACTCCTTCTCGTCGAAGACCCGGTCGAGCACCAGGTTCCTGGCGGCCGGGATCCGGAGCACTTCGCAGAGCAGATCACCGAAGAGATGCACCTCCACCCCGCGGTCGCGCAGCACATCGGCGAAGCCGTCGTGCTCCTGTCTCGCCCGACGCACCCACAGCACGTCGTCGAAGAGCAGAGCGTCCTTATTGGTGGGCGTGAGGCGTTTCAGCTCCAGATCGGGCCGGTGGAGAATGACACGGCGCAGCCGTCCGGTCTCGGAATCGACATGGAATCCCATGCCCCCATCCTCACCGCACGGACCGCCGTTCACTCGGCGAATGCCGACTCGTCGCAAGGACCGTGGGGCGGCAGCCGGTGCAGCTGCCGCCCCAGGGTCAGGCCCCGGGGTCGCCCTCGGGCGTCAGAGCCGGGGGTCGACCGGCTCCGACTCCAGCGCGAGGACCGCGAAGACCGACTCATGGACGCGCCACAGCGGTTCGCTGTCCGCCAGCCGGTCCAGGGCCTCCAGGCCGAGCGCGTACTCGCGCAGCGCGAGCGAGCGCTTGTGGCCGAGGGACCGGCCGCGCAGCCGCCGCAGGTTCTCCGGACGGGTGTACTCGGGACCGTAGATGATCCGCAGGTACTCCCGGCCGCGCACCTTGATGCCCGGCTGCACCAGCCTGTTCTTCGCGTCGCGCACGAGCGCCTGGAGCGGCTTCACCACCATGCCCTCGCCACCGCGGCTGGTCATCTCCAGCCACCAGTCGATGCCCGCCTGTACGTCGGACTCGTCGCCGGTGTCGACGATCAGGCGGCGGGTGGTCTGCAGCAGTCCCGACTGGTCGTGCTCGATCATCCGGTCGATCAGCGCGAGCTGCTCGTCGTGCGGCAGCCCTGCGAGGCTGCGGCCCTGGGCGGCCAGGATCTGGAAGGGCGCGAGGCGCACGCCTTCCAGGCCTTCGGTCGGCCAGCAGTAACGCCGGTACGCCCGGGTGAACGCGGCCGCGTCGATGGCCCTCTCGCGCTGCTTGACCAGCAGCCCGTCCACCTCGACGCCACGGGCCCGAGCGACTTCGAGGGCGTCGATCGCACCGGGGAAGACCGCGCGCGACGCGGCGCCCACCGCCGCGTACTGCGACCGCAGCAGACCGGTGGCCTTGAGCGACCACGGCATCAGCTCGGCGTCGAGCAGCAGCCAGTCCGTCTCCAGTTCAGTCCAGAGCCCGGCGGCTGTGGCCGCCTCGCGCAGCCGGCCCAGGATCTCCTCGGTGACCGCGGGGTTGTCGAAGAAGGGGCGGCCGGTACGGGTGCACAGCGAGCCGGTCGGGCCGTCGACGCCGAAGCGCTCGCGCGCCGCGTCCGCGTCACGGCAGACCAGGGCCACCGCCCGCGAACCCATGTGCTTCTCCTCGCACACCACCCTGGCGACGGCGTCCGACCTGTACTGGGCGAAGGCCTCGGCCGGGTGCTCCAGGTACCCCTCGCGCTCCGAGGTCCCGGTCGGCGACATGGTCGGCGGGAGATACGGCACGAGGCGCGGGTCGACCGCGAAACGGCTCATCACTTCGAGCGCCGCAGCCGCGTTCTCCTCGCGGACGGCGACCCGCCCCATGTGCCGGGTCTCCACGATGCGCCTGCCGTGCACGTCGGCGAGGTCCAGCGGACGGCCGTCGTGACCGCCGGGCGCCTCGGTGCTGAGCGGCTTCACCGGCTCGTACCAGACCTGCTCGGCCGGTACGTCGACGAGCTCGCGCTCCGGCCAGCGCAGCGCGGTCATCTTCCCGCCGAACACCGCGCCGGTGTCCAGGCAGATGGTGTTGTTGATCCACGAGGTGTTGGGCACGGGTGTGTGGCCGTAGACGACGGCCGCGCGGCCCCGGTAGTCCTCGGCCCACGGGTAGCGCACGGGCAGGCCGAACTCGTCGGTCTCGCCGGTCGTGTCGCCGTACAAAGCGTGCGAGCGGACCCGGCCCGAGGTGCGGCCGTGGTACTTCTCGGGCAGACCCGCGTGGCAGACGACCAGCTCACCGCCGTCGAGGACGTAGTGGCTGACGAGCCCGTCGATGAACTCCCGCACCTTCTCCTTGAAGGCGTCGTCCTCCTTCTCCAACTGCTCGATGGTCTCGAGGAGTCCGTGCGTGTGCTGGACGTTGCGCCCCTTGAGATAACGGCCGAGCTTGTTCTCGTGGTTCCCGGGCACGCACAGCGCGTTGCCGGCGGCGACCATGCCCATCACCAGGCGCAGCACGCCGGGGCTGTCGGGGCCGCGGTCGACGAGGTCACCGACGAAGACAGCCGTGCGGCCGTCTGGGTGCGCCCCGTCGACGTAACCGAGCTTGCCGAGCAGGGTCTCCAGCTCGGAGCGGCAGCCGTGGATGTCGCCGACGATGTCGAAGGGACCGGTGAGGTGCCGCAGGTCGTTGAACCGCTTCTCCAGCGAGATCTCGACGCTCCCGATCTCCTCGACACCGCGCAGGATGTGCACCTTGCGGAAGCCCTCGCGCTCCAGGCCCCGCAGGGAGCGCCGCAGTTCGCGCTGGTGGCGCTGGATGACATGGCGGGGCATACCGGCCCGGTCGGGGCGGGTGGCGTTGCGCTCGGCGCAGACCGCCTCCGGCACATCGAGGACGATCGCGATGGGCAGTACGTCGTACTCGCGGGCCAGCTTCACCAGCTCTTTGCGGCTCTCGGACTGCACGCTGGTCGCGTCGACGACGGTCAGCCGCCCGGCCGCGAGCCGCTTGCCCGCGATGTAGTGCAGTACGTCGAAGGCGTCGCCGCTCGCGCTCTGGTCGTTCTCGTCGTCGGCGACGAGGCCGCGGCAGAAGTCGGAGGAGAGGACCTCGGTGGGCCTGAAGTGGGCTTTGGCAAAGGTGGACTTGCCGGATCCGGTGGCGCCGATCAGCACCACGAGGGAGAGGTCGGGCACGGCGAGAGTGCGCTTGTTTCCGGTCATGCTGCCTTCTCCTCCTTCGAGTTCCTGGTGCCGGCCCTGCTCGGGCTCTCCGGCTCGGCGGTCCTGCTGAACACCGCCATCTGGGTGGGCGGCCCCACCTCGGGGTCGTCGGGTCCGACCGGGACGAACTCCACGGTGTAGCGGTGCCGTTCGGCCGCTGCGGCGGCCCACGTGCGAAACTCCTCACGGGTCCATTCGAAGCGGTGGTCGCCGTGCCGCACATGCCCGGCGGGCAGGGATTCCCACCGCACGTTGTACTCGACGTTCGGCGTCGTCACGAGGACGGTGCGCGGCCGCGCCGAGCCGAACACCGCGTACTCCAGGGCGGGCAGCCTGGGCAGGTCGATGTGCTCGATCACCTCACTGAGCACTGCCGCGTCATACCCCTTGAGCCGTTTGTCGGTGTACGCGAGGGAGCCCTGCATCAGCTTCACGCGTGCGGCCCGCCGCTCGCCGAGCTTGTCCAGGTGGAGCCGGCGGGAGGCGACGGTCAGGGCGCGCATCGACACATCGACACCGACGATCTCGGTGAACTTCACGTCCTTCAGCAGCGCCTGCACCAACTGGCCCTGCCCGCAGCCCAGGTCGAGAACCCGGGACGCCCCGGACTCGCCCAGCGCCGCCAGGATCGCGTCGCGGCGCTGCACGGCGAGCGGTACCGGCTTGTCCTCGGTGTCCGCCGACTCGTCGACGGCGTTGTCGACGTCCTCGACCACGAGGTCGTCGGCCTCGGCCAGCCGCACCAGCTCAAGGCGCTCCATCGCCTGTCGGGTCAGACCCCAGCGGCGCGACAGATAACGGCTGGTGATCAGCTTCTGCTCCGGGTGCTCGGCCAGCCAGCCCTCACCGGCCCGCAGCAGCTTGTCGACCTCGTCGGGCGCGACCCAGTAGTGCTTGGCGTCGTCCAGAACCGGCAGCAGGACATACAGCTGACGCAGCGCGTCGGCGAGCCGCAGCTCCCCTTCCAGCACCAGCTGTACGTACCGCGAGTCGCCCCACTGCGGGAACTCCTTGTCCAGCTGCACCGGCTCGGCCACCACCGACGTCCAGCCCAGCGGCGCGAACAGCTTCGTCACCAGCTCCGCGCCGCCCCGGGCGGGCAGCGCGGGCAGCTCGACGCGCAGCGGCAGCGGGGACTCCGCACGCTCGGGAAGCGCCTTGCACAGGCCCTGCAGGGCGGTCCTGAAGACGGTGCTCAGCGCGACGGCGAGCAGTGACGACGCGGCGTACGGACGGTCGTTGACGTACTGCGCGAGCGCGGAGTCGGGCGAGCTGCCGCGGTCCTTGCCCTTGCTCCGCCGCACCAGCGCCACCGGATCGACCTCCAGCAGCAGCGCGGCCGTGCACCGCTCGGCGGTCGCCTCAGGGTAGAAGACGTGCGCCGTGCCGTGGGAGGTCTTGTACGCCTGCGCCTTCTCGGGATGCTTGTGCAGCAGGAATCCGAGGTCGGTGGCGGGGCGCAGGTCCGTTCCTGTGGTGCTGATCGTCATGAACACACGTCTGAGTATCGCCGGATCGACATCTTCCGGCCAGGGAGTTTGGACGGCGGAGTCCGGGTCGCGCCTGGGCGGGCAGGTGCGGGGGCCGGTGCCAGTGCCGGTGCGGAGAGTCCGGGTCAGCCCGGTCGGGCCGAGTCCGGTCGCTTCCTGGCGGCCGGGGCTCAGGGGGCTTCGCGCAGCAGGTGCGGCGCGTGTTTCCGGACCTCCTGCCGCAGCTGCCGCATCGACGGGTTCACCATCGCCCGTCCGGCCACGGTCACCGTGGGCACCGTCTCGTTCCCGTCCGCGACCGAGCGGACGTACGCCGCGGCCCCGGGGTGCTTCCAGATGTTCACCTCGGTGCGCCGCAGCCGCGCGAGGCGCAGCCTCAGCCGCAGCTTCATGCGGTACGGGCAGCCGGGCCGCCAGTAGACGACCACACCGTCAGCGTCACGATCCCCGGCCATGTTTTCCCCCTGCTCCTGTGCACGTGGCGCAGAGCGTAGCGGCGGAGGAGAGGGGTGGGTGCCGCCGGAGTCACCCCGCTTCCGGCCGCAGCAGTCCGGCCAGCTCCGCGATCCGCCCCGGCCCGATCCGGCAGCAGCCGCCGACCAGCCGTGCCCCGTCCGCCTGCCACTCCCTCACCCGCTCCGGATCATAGGTACGCCCACCCCGCCATCTCCGGCCCTCCGCGTCCCACTTCTCCCCGCTGTTCGGGTAGATGACGACCGGCTTGCCGGTCATCGAAGCGGCGCGCTCCACGGCCCGGTCCGCGTCGTGCGGTTCGCAGCAGTTGACCCCCACGGCGATCACCTGCTCGTTCCTAGCGGCGAGCTCGAAGGCCGCGTCCAGTCGCTGACCAGCGCGGGTACGGTCCCCGTCGATGCTGTACGAGAGCCAGACGGGCACCCCGCACCCGGCCACTGCCCGCAGCAGCGCCTCCGCCTCGTCGGTGTCCGGCACCGTCTCCAGCGCGAGCACGTCGGGCTCCGCCGCGACCAGGGCCTCGATCCGGGGCCGATGGAAGCGCTCCAGCTCCCGCACGGACAGCCCGTACCGCCCGCGGTACTCGCTGCCGTCGGCGAGCATCGCCCCGTACGGCCCGACCGAGGCCGCCACCCACACCTCCCGCTCGGTGAACTCCCCTGCGGCGCGTGCCAGTTTTACGCTGCGTGCCATCAACTTCGCCGCTTCGCGCGGCGCGACACCCCGCCGCGCGAAGCCTTCGAAGGTCGCCTGGTAGCTGGCGGTGATCAGCACCTGTGCGCCCGCCCGTACATACGACGCGTGCGCCGCCGCGATCTGCTGCGGGGCATCGGCGAGGAGCCGCGCCGACCAGAGCGCGTCGGAAAGATCACAGCCCTGCGCCTCCAGTTGGTTCGACAGACCGCCGTCGAGGACAACCGGCCCCTCGGCGAGGGCGGCAGCCATCGAACGCACCGGCTTCACAGTGACTCCTTTGCTCTTTCCAGCTCTTCCTGCGCCGCTGCCCCGCAGACGCGTCAGCTTGCGTCAGCTCAGCTGGGACTGGACCTGCGAGGAGATCAGCTCAAGGTGGTCGAGGTCGTCCAGATCCAGCATCTGGAGGTAGATCCGGGAGGCGCCGAGCGCGCCGTACCGGCCGATCTTGTCCACCACCTCCGCGGGGGAGCCCGCCAGCCCGTTCGCCTTCAGCTCCGCCACCTCCCTTCCGATGACAGCCGCCCGGCGCGCCACCTCCGCGTCGTCCTTGCCCACGCACGCCACCAGCGCGTTGGAGTACACCAGGTCGTCCGCCTTGCGCCCGGCCTTCTCGGCTGCGGCCCGCACCCGGCCGAACTGCTTCTCGCTGTCCTCCAGCGAGGCGAACGGGATATTGAACTCGTCGGCGTACTGCGCGGCCAGTCGCGGCGTACGGCTCGCGCCGTGTCCGCCGATCAGGACCGGTACCTTGGACTGGGCGGGCTTGGGCAAGGCAGGCGAGTTGGTCAGCTGGTAGTACGTCCCGTCATAGTTGAACTTCTCACCGACCTTCGTCGCCCACAGGCCGGTGACGATCGCCAGCTGCTCCTCGAGCCGGCCGAACTTCTCTTTCGGGAACGGAATGCCGTACGCCCGGTGCTCGTCATCGAACCAGCCCGCCCCCAGACCGAGCTCGACCCGCCCGCCCGACATCTGGTCGACCTGCGCCACCTGGATGGCCAGTACGCCCGGCAGCCGGAAGGTGCCCGCGGTCATCAGGGTGCCCAGCCGGATCCTCTTGGTCTCGCGGGCGAGGCCGGCCAGGGTGATCCAGGCATCGGTCGGTCCCGGCAGGCCGTCGCCCGACCCCATCCGCAGATAGTGGTCGGAGCGGTAGAAGGCGTCGAAGCCGAGGTCCTCGGTGGCTTTGGCCACGGTCAGCAGGGTGTCGTAGCTCGCCCCTTGCTGGGGCTCGGTGAAGATTCGAAGATCCATGCCGCCATCCTGCACCGTCGAACTGCCGCCTACCCCACCTCCCTCACCAGGCCCCCACCTGCTCGGTCGGGTGAAATTTCGTCACGCTCACCATTCGCACACCTCCTCCCCGTCCGTACGGCCCCTCCCGGTGACCGAATCTGCCCGAGGTGATCGGCTGCCCGGACGGAGCCGACCGGTCCGCCTGACGGACCGTCCGAGGAGAGCCAGGTCATGACGGCTCCGCCGCCGGGTCCCGATCGGCGCTCCGCGTCCTGCCCTGCTCCCGCACCGTGAGCCGACGCAGCATCCCGCGCACCCGGTCGCTCGACTCGTCGGCGGCGTCGATCCCTTCGATGCACTGCCAGTAGAGCGCCTCCTCGTCGGTGGCGCACGCGACCCCGACGAGCGCTATCCCCACCTCGCCGAGCAGCCCGGCCAAACCGGTCAACGCCTCATGCACGTCCGCCACTTCGGACAGCTGCGCGGCGCGCGGGCGGGAGCAGGGAGGGACCCCGCCGGTAAAGCACAGCTCGCTCGCTCGCAGCACCGCACTGTCCAGCACCCCGGAGCCCCGCCCACCCACCTCACTCAGCCCCCGGGCCTCGCCTCTCAGCTCCGGCGGCCCGGTCAGTGCCAGTCGGCCGCCGATCGCCTGCGCCAGTGTCTGTGCCTGCCACGCCTCCGCCAGGATGTCCAGCGCCGCCCGGCTCTCCGCCAGTGCATGCCGACTGACCTTGATGAGCCGCATCGCGTCCATACACCGCCCCCGTCCCTACGATGGCCCGCTTCTTTCTTACGTTCTCCTGTCCACTACCCAGAGTGAGGTTCCAGGGCCCGGAAAGCCAGGGCTATGGCGAAATCTGTGCACTAATCGACAGTTGTGGATATGTCACTCACTCCGAAGAGTGACGATTCTTGGATTCCGGCACCGGGAAACGGTGTTCGTTCCGGTCGATCTTGGCTGCCAGCGCCGCAAGCACATCGACCCCCAACACCTCACAGAACTGCAGGAGATACGCCAGAACGTCCGCGGCCTCGTCCGCCACCCTGTGCGCGGAGCGCGAATCCTCCATCACCCGCGCCGACTCCTCCGGCGTCAACCACTGGAAGATCTCGACCAGTTCGGACGCCTCCACGCTCAGCGCCACCGCGAGGTTCTTCGGCGTGTGGTACGGCTCCCACCCCCGCGCCGTCGCGAACTCGGCCAGCCTGCGCTGCAGTCCCTGCACATCCAGTTCCGTCACGCCCCCAGGTCTACCACCGTCACCCCGTCCACTCCGCGCGCGTACGGCGCATCCGAGACCGCCCCCACCAGCCGCATGTGCCTCTCCCCACAGATGTCCGCGGCGAGGGCCAGCAGCTCCCGCGACTGTGTGACGTCCAGGGACCGGTCGAAGCCGTCCGCCAGGACGGTGAGCGCCTGCATCGCCGGAGGTACCTCGGCGACGGTGTCCATGGCCAGCACTCCGGGCCCGGTCAGCAGCACCAGGGCGAGTGCCAGGTAGCGCAACTCCCCGTCCCCCAGCCGCTCGACGGGCGTGGACCAGCGTTCACCGCGGGCCAGCACCGCCCGTACCGTGCCGTCGGTCAGCTCCTCGACGGTCAGCTCGGCCACCGGCCCCGCGCATCCGGCGCGCACCATGGCGGTCAGTCGCGCATGGCGCCTCGCGCACTGGCTGCGCGTGCGCCACAGCACCTCCGCGAGATTGTCGCAGCCGGTCCGCAGCCGCCCCTCCCCCGTCGGCACCGGCTCTCGCATCCGCGGCGGCCTCGGGTCGCATGCGAACACCGACCGCAACGCGAGAATCATCTGCTCGGCCGCCGCCAGCACATGCAGCTGGCCCGGCGTCCGGCCCGCGACGCGCAGCGGCAACAGCGCGGTGCCCAGCCGGTCGTCGGGCAGGGGCGCACGAGTCACCGGCGCGGCTCCCCCTGTGTGCCAGGCCGCCTGCACGGAGCGCCGCGCCGGATCGCGCAGCGCGGTGGTCAGCAGCGTCCGCCCGTCGCACGTCAACCGCTCACCGGCGATCCGCAGCTCCGGCTCCACCTGCACGGCGAGGTCGAGCCGGACGGGTCCCACGGGCCCGTCCACGGTGCAGCCGATCCGGAAACCGCGTCGCCCCTGGGCATCCGGCGCCGCCCGTTCGGGCACGCACTCCGTCGGCCGGGGGAAGGCCTCGGCCAGTTCGGCGCCGCCGCCCAGCCGGGCCAGGGCCTCGTACACCTGGAGGACACTCGACTTGCCGCTGCCACTGGCCCCGGCGATGAGGGTGACCGGGCCGAGCGGGACGGCTGTCCCGCGGTGCGACTTGAAGGCGGACAGCCTGAGTTCGACGACGGTGGGCGGCCGGTGGGGTCCGGCCGCGGGGATGGGGGCGGTCGCCCGGGGAAGCACAGTCATGGCCGGAGGGTAGCCAGGGCCGGTGGTGGCGAATCGTTCCGCCCGGTGGATCTTCCTACGATCGGGGGACGGCGGCGGCCTCGGCCCCTTCGACCTCCATGCCCTCCGGAGCCAGCAGGAAGACATTGCGGTCGACCCGGTGCATCCCGCTGCCGAGGCCGAAGACGACGCCGCTGCTGAAGTCCAGGATTCGTTTCGCCACATCGCTGTCGGCGGCGGTCAGATCGAGCAGCACCGGAATCTGCGCGACGAGGTACTCCGCGACCTCACGTGCGTCGGCGAAGACCTGGACGCGCAGCACGATCATGCGCCGTTGCTCGGAGCCGTACTCCTGAGGCATCGTGCGGTGATCGACCTGCGACGGCCACTGGTCCCGGCCGCGCAGCGGCACGACCTGGGCGAGCCCGGCCCACTGCTCGTCGGTGGCGTCGTACCTGCTCACCGGACCACCTGGCCCGCACACTGTGTCTGCATTGAGCCATTCTCACCCGTCTCACCCGTTCGGCCCAACACCGACACGGGCCAGTCCGGGCTCGGGGCGAAAAGGGGCGGCGCGGGGCCGGGCGTTCAGTGGCGGAGCAGCCACGCCACCCGGTCGAGGGAAGCGGCGTTGTACGCCACCAGTATCCCGGCGAGGACCAGGGCCGGGAGCCCGGCGCCGGCCGTGTGGCACCGGGTCGATCTCAGGCCGCTGGTCGCCGAGTTCCGCCGGACGCTGCTGGGCGAAACCCCCCGAGACAGGGCGCGAGTTCCGCGGAGTCTCATCGCGACGAATACGGCAGCAGGGCCATCTCCCGGGCGTTCTTGATCGCGCGGGCCAACCGCCGCTGCTGCTGCGCGCCGACCCGGGTCACCCGGCGGCTGCGGATCTTCCCCCGGTCCGAGATGAATTTCCGCAGCAGGTCGGTGTCCTTGTAGTCGATGTACGTGATGCGCGCTGTCAGTTTCCGAAGTCGGCTGCACGGGTGTCCGTAGTCCCCTGCACTCCGGCTGGCTGGCTGGGGATCTGCTGGCCGAGGTGGCGGTAGATGGTGGGCCGGGAGACGCCGAACTCTTCGGCGATTTGCGCCACGGTGTAGCGGCTGCGGCCCTTGTCATCTGTTTCCTCGTGCATCGCCTGCGCCAGCTGCACCCGGCGGAGGCCGAGCTTGGGCTTCTGTCCTCCGGTACGTCCGCGGGCGCGGGCGGCGGCCAGGCCGTCCATGGTGCGCTCGGACATCAGGGCGCGCTCGAACTCGGCGATGGCGCCGAGGATCTGGAAGAACATGCGGCCGATCGCGGTGGAGGTGTCGATGCCCTGGTCGAGCACGAACAGGTCGACGCCGTCGGCCTCCAGCTGCTTGGACAGCTCCATGAGGTTCGACAAGCGTACGGCGTGGGCACGTTGGCGCGTCGCAGAACAGCCGCCGGACCGACAGGTCGATCATCACAGTGCGATCGCCGAGCGGGGTATCCGCGATGTGACGCTGGTAGCGACTGTGCACCCGTCCGCTCAACGTGCCGCAGTCCAGGCACGGCAGCGCCATTCGCTCCAGCGTCCGTGCGGTGACCCGCACCACCCCGCGCTCCACGCGCACGGCTTCCACCAGCACCGACGCCAGATGCGGGAACACGATGTCCAGGAGTTCGGTCACATACTCCGGACGATCCCACTGCGATGACGGTCTGTCACTTCGTCACGGAAATCTTGCGAGAGCCAACCTACGGTGGCCGCCGTCACTGCATCGAACACGCCCCGGAAACGACGAAGATCCTGCCCGATCTTCCGATCGGACAGGATCTCGTCAACTACCCCTGAGCTAACGACCTCGGGGGCAATAGTGCGCGGGCTCCCGACGTCCTGCGACTCGCTGATCCACGCCCTATTGCCCCCGAGGTCGTAACTCAAAAACAGTCGGGGGGGGGGGGGGGGGGGGGGGGGGGGGGGGCCCGGGGGATTCTCACCCCCGGGCGACCCGACCTCTTACAGCCCGTAGAGACAGCTCAGGAGCATCGGCGTCCCATCTTCGCCGACCGCCGGTTGTACCCTTTGGTATCCCACCACTCTTCCAAAAGGCCACTCACCAGCTCAACCAGTTGGCGAAGACGCTCAGGATCAGGGGCGGACGAGGTGAACACGTCCACAAAGGACTTGTCGCCCCATGGCAGTGTGAACACCCAGCACTCGTCGGCGTAACCCTTCCGCTCGATGATGAGCCGGTAGGTCAACGTGACGCTGCGGTCCGGTTGGTGGTCTACAGTCAGGTCGGTAACGTTGAACCTGATCGCGCCATCACCGGTGGTGTATGAGCGAGCCAGGGCGCGCTCAGCTGGCGTGTGAGCCGCCATATGCACCTCTCACCTCGTCTACGAGTATCCCAAGTTAGTCGCTAACACATGGCGGTGGCGAGGCTCGTGACCTGGTAAGCGGTCCGCAGGTCGTTGATTCCGGCGGGCGTTCCGAGCTTGGTGCGGAACTTCTCGCGACTTGGGCACGAAGCGGTCCAGATCGAGAACCCACCTCCGTTGGGCTTGCCGGACCATATGGCGGCACTGATCTTCCTATTCATCGTGTTGTTCCAGCCATGCCCCGCCTTTATGTGTTTCCAACCCCACGTGCTGGTGCCGCAGCGCAACGTGTACTTGACAGGCCCACGGAAGTACGTGCGCACGATGTAGTTCTTACCGTGATGCCTGCAGGGCCTGCCATCGCCCGGTTTCCGCAGCCGCCGACAAGGGCCACGATCGTTATCCGACAAGACCCGCCTGATTCCTCCGGCTTGACGCATACCTATATCGGAATATGATGGAACCCATGGCACGAGCAGCGACGACGTCGGACGTCTTCAACGCGATCGCCGAGCCGCAGCGCCGGGAGATCCTGCTGCTGCTGCGGGCGGGTGAGCGGCCGGTGACCGAGTTGGCCCAGGAGTTGGGGATGACCCAGCCGGGGGCGTCCAAACACCTGCGGGTGCTCCGGGAGGTCGGGCTGGTGCGGGACCGCAAGGCAGGCAAGCAGCGCTTGTACGGCCTTGACGCCCGCGGGCTGCGACCGGTCCACGAGTGGACCGGCGGGTTCGAGCGGTTCTGGAACGAGAGCTTCGACCGGCTGGACGAGTACGTGCAGGACCTCAAGCAGGCGAAACAGGAGGAGTGACCGATGGCAGCGACAGGACGGGAGGCGCCGGCGCAGTCAGCGACGGCCGACCGCGAAATCGTGATCTCCCGGGCCATCAGCGCCCCACGGGAGCTGGTGTTCGAGGCGTTCACCGAGGTGCGGCACCTGTCACGGTGGTGGGGACCGGAGGGGTTCACCACCACCACGCGGGCGTTCGAGTTCCGCGTCGGCGGGGAGTGGGACTTCGTGATGCACGGACCGGATGGGACGGACTACCAGGAGTGGATCTCCTGGACCGAGATCGCCCCGCCGGAGCGGATCGCGTTGCTCCACGGTGAGTCCCGCGGCGACCCGAACGCCTTCGAGTCGGTCCTCACGTTCGCGCCCGACGGCGCGGTGACCCGGATCGAGATGCGCACGCTGTTCCCCACCAAGGAGCTGCGCGACGAGGCGGTCGAGAAGTACCACGCGATCGAGGGCGGCCGGCAGACCCTGAGCAACCTGGCGGCCTACGTCACCGGGATCGTTCGGAAGGGAGCGGAGGGCTGATGGCCGGGAAGGTGTTCTTCAGCGTGTCGATGTCGCTGGACGGGTTCATCGCGCCCGAGTCCTCCGAGGACTTGATGGGGCAGCAGTGGATGGAACTGCAGCAGTGGATCTTCCCGCTGCGGTTCTTCCGGGAGAACCTGAAGCTCGGCGAGGGCGGCGAGGAAGGGCGCGACAACGACATCGCGCGGGAGACGTTCGAGCGCACCGGCGCGAGCGTGATGGGTAAGCGCATGTTCGACGCCGGCGAGAAGATGTGGCCGGAGGAGGCGCCGTTCCACACGCCGGTGTTCGTCGTGACGCACGAGAAGCGTGCCCCCTGGGAGCGGCCCGGCGGGACCACCTTCCACTTCGTCAACGACGGCATCGAGACCGCGCTCGACCAGGCCCGCGAGGCCGCCGGCGACCGCGACGTCCGCATCGCGGGCGGCGGCGCGACGATCTTGGAGTACGTGAACGCGGGCCTGATCGACGAATTCTCGATCGCGCTGTCACCCGTGCTGTTCGGCTCCGGAATCCGCCTGTTCGAGGGCGTGGACGCGGGCCGCGTGGCCCTGGAGCCGGTCCGCGCGGAGCCCTCCCCAAGGGTGACGCACCTGACCTACACCGTCCGGGAGCGGTAACGACCTCGGGGGCAATGGAGCGTCGTCGACCGACGACAACGCCGGAGGCGGAGTCACAGGACGCCGGGAGCCCGCGCACTATTGCCCCCGAGGTCGTAACTGTCCCGACCTCAGCGCTCTCTCGCCGAGGTCAGCTGCCCGCGGACGGCCCGGCCCGCCCTGGCGGCGACGACGGATGGCGATACGTGCTCACCCATGGGGGCGGGGAGCTGGCCAGGTACGCCGACACGGTGTCCGCGCGATCAAGTTCACCGAGCCCGAGCCGCAGAAAGAGCCGAAGAACCTGCGCAAGCTCAGGAAGGCGATCCGCAAGAAGTGGGGCACCGTCGCCCTGATCGACATCCTGAAAGAGGCCGCCCTGCGCACCGGGATGCTCAAGGCCCTCGCCCCGGCCGGCACCCGGGAGGCGATCGACGAGGCGAAGCTCCTGGAACGCCTGCTCCTGATCGCGTACGCCTACGGCACCAACTCAGCGATCAGCTCCGTCGCGTCCGGCGAGCACAAGCACACCGAGGAAGAGCCGCGCTACACGGCCCGCCGCTATCTGACCGCCGTCGGGCTGAAGGCCGCCGGCGTCGAGATAGCGAATGCCACCTTCGCGGCCCGCTCCGAAGCGATCTGGGGCCAGGGCACCACCACCGCAGCTTCGGACTCCACGCACTTCAAAGCCTGGGACCGCAACATCCTCACCGAGTGGCACTCCCGGTACGGAGGCCGCGGCGTGCTCGTGTACTGGCACATCGAAAAGGGTTCGATGGCCATTCACAGCCAGCTTCTGAACTGCACCGCCTCGGAGGTCGCCGCCGCGATCGAGGGCATGATGCGGCACGCCACCACCATGCAGGCCGAGGGCAACTACGTCGATTCGCGCGGCCAGTCGGAAATCGGGTTCGGACTCACCCGGCTCCTGGGCTACGACCTGCTGCCGCGCATCAAGCAGATCAACAAGGTCACGCTGTACCGGCCCGGCCGCGAGGACGAGGACAACTACGACGAGTGGGCAGACCTCCTGACCGACGAGGACAAACGCGCCCTGACCCCGCTGTTCTGGATGCACATCCAGCCTTACGGCGAGGTACGGCTAAATATGGGCCGCCGGCTTCAGCTCGCCCAGCCCGTCCCGCAGGAGCCAGACCCCGAGCCGGCCGCCGCGTAGCCCGACCCCAGAACCTCAGAGGGACCCCGGCCACGGCCGGGGTCCCTCTGACATGCGCGCATACGGGGCGCCTTCGATCCGAAAGCTACTGGCAGGTTACTTGTCACCTCGTTCGCCGCTCGTTAAGGCACCCCACCTCCCAGCCCGGCGCCCGACGCGCATCCCGTCACAACTCCCGCCACGCCTCCTGTCGCACCTCTTGCGCGAGGCACGACAAGCGCAGTCAAATATAAGGAAAGGTTCCTAACAGTCGAGCCTTCCGTTCCCCTACTCCCCGGGCGCAGCTGTGCCCTGCCCTACCAGCCCCCCACGGCCGCGGAGCCCCTATGTATCTCGCCTCCAGCAGATCCACGGACGTGCCCGACGGCCCGGCGAGCGGCCGGTCACCCAGACCGGGCACCGCCCGCAAAGGAGTGGCAGGGACGGTCGTCGCGCTGGGTGCGGTCAGCCTCGTCAGTGACATCTCCTCCGAGATGGTCACCGCGGTGATGCCTCTCTACTTCGTCCTCGGCCTGGGGCTGAGCCCCCTCCAGTTCGGCTTTCTCGACGGCATCCACAACGGGATCAGCGCGTTCGTACGGCTCGCCGGAGGGCACATCGCCGACCGCAGGCAGCGGTACAGGGCGGTCGCCGGTGCGGGCTACGCCCTCTCTGCGCTCTGCAAGCTCGGCCTGCTCTTCGCGGGCACCTCGGCCCCCGCCCTCTCCACCGCCCTGGCCGCCGACCGGGTGGGCAAGGGCATTCGCACCGGCCCCCGGGACGCGCTCATCACGCTCAGCTGCGACCCGCGCGACCTCGGCCGCGCCTTCGGCGTGCATCGCGCGATGGACACAACCGGCGCTCTCCTGGGGCCACTTGCCGCGTTCGCCCTGCTGTGGGCGACCATGGACTCGTACGAGAGCGTCTTCGTCGTCAGCTTCTGCTTCGGCGTCCTGGGCGTGGTCATCCTGCTCGCGTTCGTCCCCGGGCACCGCGAGACCTCGGACCGCGAGGCCGCCGCGCCGAGGCTGCGGGACACCGTGGGTCTGGTGCGCGAGCCGGGCTTCCGCCGGATGCTGATCACCGCTTCGGCGCTCGGCCTGGTCACCGTCGGGGACGGCTTCATCTTCCTGCTTCTGCAGAGCCGCCTCGACTTTACCGCCGGCTACCTTCCCCTGCTGCCGCTCGGCACCGCCCTGGTGTATCTGACGCTCGCCGTACCGTTCGGCAGAATCGCGGACCGGCACGGCCGACGAGGGCTCTATCTCCTGGGCCACACAGCCCTGTTGGCCGTGTACGCGGTGCTGCTCACCCCACTCGGCGGCCCGGCGCTACTCGTCGCCGCGCTCGCGCTGCACGGCACCTTCTACGCGGCCACCGACGGCGTACTCATGGCCCTGGCGGGGCCCTCCCTGCCGGGAACCCAGCGGGCGGGCGGGCTGGCCATTCTGCAGACCGGCCAAGCCGTCGGCCGCCTGCTGGCCTCCGTGCTCTTCGGCGCGGCCTGGACGACCTGGGGCACCCAGCCGGCCCTCGCCCTCGCTGCCGCCGGTCTCGCCCTCACCCTGCCGATCAGTCTCTTCCTCCTCCCCACACAGCAGGAGCCGACGCCGTGAACTCCGCCGATGAGCCAACTCACACCAAGACCCCCATGGTTGCCATGAGCCTGCGGGCCAGATTCGTCGCCGTGGGCGCGGCCACCGTGCTGCTCGCGACGCTGGGCGTCGTGCACGCCGTGAACAGCGCGCATCGCACCGAGCCGGCCGACGGCGCGCAGAGCGTCCTGTCCCTGGGGGACGGCCCCGCGGTGTTCTTCCGGACCGACCGGGGCAGGCTCGCATCGGTCTCCAGGCCGGCTGGTGGCAAGGGTGGAAGCCGGGGGAAGGCGAAGGAGTCCGCCATGCCCTGTCACCGGTTCTACGCCGGAGGCGCCACGGCGGTCTGTCTGGCGACCAGGCCCGGGATCCCGCCCAGGACAAAGGCGGTGATTCTCGACCGGGACCTCAAGGAGAAGCGCGGCGTCCTGCTTCCCGGCGTGCCCAACAGGGCCAGGGTCTCGGCCTCCGGTCGGATGGTCGCCTGGACCGTCTTCGTGACCGGGGACTCCTACTCCTCGTCGTCCTTCTCGACCCGCAGTGGCATTCTCGACACCCGCACCGGCTACCTGATCAAGAACATGGAGACCATCCAGGTCTACCGCGACGGCAAGCGGTACCACTCGTCGGACGTGAACTTCTGGGGCGTCACCTTCGCGCGCGACGACAACCGTTTCTTCGCGACCATGGCCACCCGGGGAAAGACCTACCTGGTCGAGGGCGACATGAAGAAGTGGAGCGCGCACACCGTCCGCGAGAACGTCGAATGCCCCTCGCTCTCCCCCGACAACACCCGCATCGCCTTCAAGAAGCGGGTGTCCGGCGGCGGCTCGGCACCCTGGCGGCTGCATGTGCTCGACCTCAGGACGATGCGCGAGACGCCACTGGCCGAGACCCGGTCCGTCGACGACCAGGTGGCCTGGCTGGACGACCGCACTCTCGCCTACGCCGTTCCCGGCCGCACCGCGCGGTCCTCGGCCGTCTGGACCGTGCCCGCCGACGGCTCGGGGCGGGCCGAACTGACAGTGCCCGGCGCCTCGTCACCGTCCGCAGTGTCCGGAGGGTGACGAGGGTGCCGGGACCGACGTTGCCGCCTCGGTGTCAGTGGCAGGTGTACGTGGGTCCGGTGTCCTTCACCTGGCCCGCGGTGTCGACGTACTGCCAGCCGAAGGTGGTGTCGGTGAAGTTGAGCTTGAGCACGCCGTACGGGCCGCTGATGCGCTTCTCACTGTTGGGCTGAACCTCCTCGATCGGGTAGGGCTCGGCGCCGCCCATGCCGCCGACGATCTCCACGATCCCGTCGGCCTTGGCCTGCCCGTCGGCGTTCTGCGGAGCGAAGCGCTCGTAGTGGTGGTCGTGGCCGTTCAATACGAGGTCGGCCTTGGCGCCGTAGAGGATCTTCCAGACCGGCTTGCCGACCGGGTCGTTGCCGTGTCCGCCCGAGCTGTACAGCGGGTGGTGGAAGTACGCGGCGATGCAGCCCTTCTTGTTGCGCGCCAGATCGTCCTTCAGCCACTGGATCTGCGCGGCCTGGTCGAAGGCGTTGGAGTCGAGGGCCACGAAGTGCCAATTGCCCTCGTCGTAGCTGTAGTAGGACTTGCCCTGCGGGTAGGCGATCGAGCCGAAGTAGCTCTTGTAGCCCGCGAGCGACCCGGCCGGGTCGTAGGTCTCGTGGTTGCCGGGCACCGGGCGGGTCTTCGCCTTGAACTTCCCCCACGACGTGTCGTAGTAGGAACGGAAGTCGGAGATCATGGCGTCGTCGTACTGGTTGTCGCCCATGGTCAGATAGAACTTCGGGTCGATGCGCTGCGCCTGCGCGGCCGTCTTCGGGTGGGCGCAGGAACTGGAGGACGCGGTGCACTGCGCCGCTATGTCCCCGGCGGCGACGACCGCGAAGGCCCCGGTCGGCGGCGGGCCACCGGCCAGGCTGCCGTAGACCTGGACCTCATGGAGCGAGTAGCCGTACCCGGTGCCGCGCGCGGTTCCGTACACCCGCAGATGGCGGCCCTTGCCGGACAGGCCGGCCCAGTCGTCCGAACCTCCGTTGCCCGCCGTCTCGTTGGCGAGACGGGTCCAGGTGACGGCGTCGTCGGAGACCTCGACGCGATACGCCTTCGCGTAGGCCGCCTCCCAGGAGAGCGTGACCCGCGAAATGGTGGCGGCGGCGCCGAGGTCGACCTGGAGCCACTGCGGGTCCTTGCCCTCGACGCTGGCCCAGCGGGTCGCCGGGTCGCCGTCGAAGGCCTGGGCGGGGCCGAGTGCGGCTTCCTCCGTGGAGGACGCGGTGGCGGGTTTGCCGCCGGAGATCAGGGGATCGGCCGCGGCGTCGGCCCGGTCCGGATTCATCAGCAACAGACCGCCGATGAGGAGCAGAACGGCGGCGAACGCGGTCGCCAGGACGGTGGTCCTGGTGCGGAGTGGGGGTGGGGCGGTGGTCAGGCGCATGCCTGGACTCCCTGGCTGAGACAGCGAGAGCTGGACAGCTTGCTTGCAGCCACGCCCCTGCTCAGGGTGGGCGCGGCGTGCGGCGGCCGGGTCAGAGCTCTCGCTGAGCGCGTCACGCCCACGAAGAGTCGGGCGCCGCGCCGAGCCGCTGCGGGGCAGCCTGGCAACGAGCCGTGTCCCTGTCAATGGATAACAGGAAACTTTCCTATCTGTCGATGTCGGCTGCGCCATCCGGTGGTCAGGACGTACTGCCGGGGCGACAACGGGGTACCGGGACCAGATACGCGTAAGCACAGCAGCGCAAGCACACGGAGGAGCCGCAGGCATGACCGACGAGCAGAGCGCCACGCAGGACGTCGTAGAGCTGATCCTCGACGACCACCGGACGATGGAGGGCCTCTTCCGCGAGATGCGCAGCGTCGAAGCGGACCGGGGAGGCGCCCTGCGGTCCTTCGCGGAGCTTCTCATCGCCCACGGGGAAGCGGAGGAGATCAAGGTCTACCCCGCCCTGAAGCGCTACAAGAACATCGACAACGAAGAGGTCGAGCACGGCGAGGAGGAGCACGCCGAGGGGAACGAGGCGCTGCTCGCCCTGCTCGAAGTCGCCGAGATCGGCTCCGACGAGTGGGACAAGAAGCTGGAAAAGCTGGTCGAGGCGGTCACGCACCACACCGACGAGGAGGAGCGCACCATCCTCAACAGTGCCCGCGAGAACGTCACAGACGACCGCAGGGCGGAGCTGGCGGCCGCGTTCACCGCGGAGCGGGCACGGCTTCTCGGCGCCGGATGCGGCGACATCGAGACCGTACGCAAGGTCGTGAAGAGCGGGACGGAGCCGTACCGGATTCCGTAGCCCAGCTCGGCCCCCGCCCGGAGCAGCGGCACGTGGGGCCCATGCCCCGGGGCGGGGCGACCGTGGGCCGAAAGAGGCGGTCGTTCACCCGGACCGCCGCCTGGACCGGGCAGGGTCAGGGGTACGTCGGCCAGCCGTCGGGGGCCGCGTCGTCCAAGTCGGCGCCGTTCGGCTCCGGTGGGCCGACCGGGGCCGCCATGCCCTCGCCACGCGAGGACCCAGGCTCGGTCGCGGCCGGGAGCCCCCAACTGCCCAGTCGACCGCGTGTTCCCGCTGATCACCCTGCGAACGGATCTTCGCCCATCTCGGAGAACTCCGTGCGTCACAGATGCGTCATGGCGACGCTGCGACACCATCCGCGCCTCCCAGAAGGCTCACCGCACGCGTCGTCGACGAGCACACCGCACATGCGCCCGACACGCAGGAGGCCGGATCAATGGCCCCCAGCTCCCAGGGGACGAAGGAACCGGCTGGGCTCACCGTTCCAAGAGATGGTGAGTGCGTCCCGTGCCCTGGTGGCCGCAACGAACAGCAGGGAGCGCGCTCGCTGCAGTTCGCGCCTGTGGCGCAGGCGATCGGTCCGTTCCCAGGTGTCCACGGCCGAGCGGGGGACCAAGCCCTCCGAGACACCGGCGATGATCATGCAGCGGTACTCAAGACCCTTGAAGCGGTACATGGTGCCCACGTGCACCCCCTCGGCCCCTCGCGCCCCTTCACCAGTGATCTTCGTGGCCACGATTCCGCGGCGGCCGAGCCGCGCCACCACCTCGTCGACCTTCTCGTTCGTCGGCACACAGACCGCGACGGACTCGCGCGGGACGTCGTGCCAGGCCTGTACTTGCTCCACCACGAGGTCGAGTTCCTTGTCCCAGCTGTCCGCGCTCCGCAGAAACGGGCGTCCGCCGTGCAACACCGACCGATATCCGGCGAGGTCATCGGTGCTGCCGTCGAGATCGTCGAAGTCGGTCCCTTCCAGGATGCCGATCGCGGCGGCCAGGATCTCGCGGGTGGTGCGATAGCTGAGCGTCAGTTTCGCCGAGCGGCCCCGGATGTTGATGCCCAGACTGCCCAGAGTGACCTGGTTGTCGTAGATCCTCTGGTGTGTGTCACCGACGAGGAAGATGTCGTTGGCCTCCTTCGGGGGCACCATGGCTCGCAGCATCTTCCAGTGCGCGGGCCCGAGGTCCTGGGCCTCGTCCACGACGATGTGCCGGTAGCGGTAGCGCAGCCAGGCGCCGGTCCCCGACTCCGCGTGGATGTTGCCAGGCCCGCCACGCTCCTCCTCCTGACGGCGGCGCTCCTCGATCTTCTGCTGGCGGGCCATCTCCAACTGGGCTGCTCGTTCCGCTACTTGACGGTGCGTCTCCAGCCCCTTGACGTCGAGTCGTTGGGTGAAGCGCTCGGCGAGCTGCCAGATCTCGGCCCGGTCGGGGCGGGTCACGCTGCGGCCCCGCCCCGCCCGCCGAGCCCGGAAGTAGTCGGCGCGCGACGCCACGGCCTGGCCGAGGATCACCTGGTTCCACTCATCGCACAGGAACTCGGCGTCCCAGCGGCTCTCCCCGGCCTCCACGAGCAGTTGGCGCCACTCGCGCAGAGCCTGTGTGTCATCGATTCTGCGCTTGGCGTTCCCCGGGTCGGCCTCGCTGACCACACGCGTCGCCAACTGGTCGACATGCAGGATGTCGACGCGGGCGAGCGTCTGCGGTCCGCCGAGCGAGAGGAGGCGGGAGCGCAGGTCGGCGGCGAGATTCTTGTTGAAGGTGGTGAAGAGGACCGGCTTGTTGTGGCCGGGGGGCAGCTGGTCCACGAGGTATTTCACCCGGTGGAGGGCGACAATCGTCTTCCCCGTTCCGGGACCGCCACCCACGCGGGCGGGCCCGGAGTAAGTGCGTCCCACCAGCCTTTCCTGGGTGGGGTGGAGGAATACCTTCCACCGGCCGAAGTCGCCCTCCTCAAGGATGCTCCGCAGCGACTCGTCATCGGTGATCACCACGGCCTGCGAGCGGTCGGCCGCCGCCTGCCAGTCCTCGCCGCGGACGCTCTCGGGCGATTCCTCGGACGCGACCGCGACCGGCGCGGTCACCTCATCCATGACCTGCTGGTACGGCACCTCGTCGCGCAGACGCAGCAGCACCTCTCCCGTGTGCCGCGGGGCGTATTCGGCGAGTCCGAGCAACTCGTCGTCCGTGGTGAGCTTGAGGACGATCGGGATCAGAGGCTCGGCCACGCCCAGGTCGGCCAGTTGCTTCGCGGTGTATTCGGCGAACAGCGGGGCGTCGGGGACGGCTTCCGGAGCGGCCGCTGCGGCACGCGGCACCGGGCCTTCCGTGCCCAGGACGCCGTCCTCCACCACCTGGAGGTCCACATACTCGATCGCACCCGTGATCTGGTTGATGCCGTACGCGAGCCGGTCGAGGTTGCGGTGGACGTGTCCGCGGTGTTTGACCGAGACAAGCAGCCAGTCGTTGCCGCCCAGCCGCACCAGCAGCGCCCGGTACTCGCGGTTGACGCGCGCCGACCACAGCCGCTCGTGCCCCTTGAGCGGCTTGAGGTCGAAGCCCGGCGCCTCGGGATTCTTGCGGAACTCGTGCTGGAATTTGTAGACCGCCCCGACGATCGCCCGGTCCAGCTTGACGATTTCCTTGTCCGCTTTGTCGAGAAGGCGTAGGGTCGCGCCCGCTGTCGGCGCGCCGGTGCTGGTCGTGCTGGGCATCAGGCCGGCTCCTCGTCGTCGTTCTCGGCCGGGTGGCCGTCTGCCTGGGCCAGCCGGGTCAGGGCGGCCGCGAGTTCCCCGGCGTCCCACTCCACGGCGGTCCGTACGGTCCACCCCGCTGCCGCGTAGGCACGGTCGCGGTCCCGCGCTTCGGCAACCGCGGCTTCGTCCTCGTGCTCGGGGGCGAGGACGACACCGATGCGGTGGGTGGACCAGGCCAGTTCGGCGGGCCATGCGGCGTCGCCGAGCTCGAATCCGGCTTCGGGAGCGGGCACTGCGGACCGAACCAGTACCTCGACGAGTTCGGCGAGCCCGGGCTCCTCCACCAGATAGTCGACGACCTCGTCCCAGGCCGGATCGCGCACGGCCCCCGTCGCCGAATCCGAGGGCAGCGGGGCCTCAACGTGCGACGACGCCTCCGCAGGTGGTGCCGCGGCGTCCGTCGTCGGCGCTTCCGAATCGGGCTGCTGTCGCTGTCGCCGGGACTCCAGCCAGCCCGCCCCGCCCGTCACGGCCAGCTCCACCGGGTCGAAGCCCGGCAGTTGACTGGCCGCCAACTGGACGCCGTCGCCCTCGCCCTCGTTGAGGAACTGGAGCAGGTTGGTCCAGTACAGCCAGGCCTGCCATCGCCTGCGATGGGCGTTCTCGTCGCGACCCAGCGCCTGCGGACTGTCGTCGAGCACGGTCAGAGCGGTCCACACCGCGCCCGCCTGCCCGTTGCGCAGATCGAGGGCAACCGTCAGGGGGCATCCGCTACCGTCCTTGGTGGCCATGACCTGGACGGCACCCTGGCCGCCGGCCAGCCGCTTGCCCTCCAGCGCTTCAGCGATGCGGTGCCCGATCTCGGGCCCGTCCGCCAGGGCTCGGCTGGTCGCGGAGACCGCGGCGAATCCTGCCAGCGCGCTCTGGGCACGCCGCCGCCACACCCCGTGGTCCGGGGTGCTCAGATAGCCGATCAGCGTCTCGACCGGATTCGTCCACACGAAGCGATGCAGGTCACGCGGGTCGTCCCCGTGCAGACGCCGATGGATGTCGGAGGCGGTCTTCTGCGCCGTGTTCTGGTACGGCACCCACACAGGATCGGCGGGAGGCTTCGCATCGCCGGTCCAGGCGCGTACGTCGTCCCAGGTCAGCTGGAAGACCTGCCAGCCGTGTCCGGTTCGCAGGCGCGTCCGCTTGTCGGCGTCGGACGCGATGCGGTTGTGTGCGGGGCTCGCGTGGTAGCGGTAGCCGTCCAGATAGACGGCGACCCGCTTCCGGTCGTCGTCCAGGCTGCGGAAGACCACGTCGGGCACGGTGAAGCCGAGGTCGGTCTGCGTCTCCATGCGCCAGCCGCTGACCTTGCCGTCCGGGGCTGTGAACCGCAGCGTTGTATCGCGCTCGCCGTCCGGCGTCTGTGCGGTACGCACACTCACGTCGTCGACGCCTTCGGCCCAGGCGAGGAGCCCCCGGCGGAACAGCGCTTCCAGCTCGCTCTCAACCTGCTGGACGAGACTGATGTCCCCGGTCGTCTCGGCCTCCTCGATGCTCCAGGCGTCGCCGGTACGGCCGAGGAGTTCACCGAGGATGTCGAGGGCGTGCTCGCGCGAGACCAGTTCGTACTCGCTGTTACCGACATGCCGCAGCAGGCAGCGGTGGCAGGCGGGGCGCTCCTCACCGACACACGGGCACCGCTCGATGACCTGGCGGGCCCGGGTCAGCACGTCGTGCATCCCGTCGGGTCCCGCGAGCCGGTGGAGATAGCCGGTGCCGCCGGGCAGCGAGTCGTACAGCACGAGGAAGTGCCTGCGGACGTCGCTGCCGGGCTCGGGCATCGAGTCGGTGACCACGGCCAGGTGGTCGGGGTCGCCGCCGTAGCTCTGGGCGATGCCCGCGAGGAGCAGCGCCTTGAAGGAGGCCAGGCGCTCTTCGGTGTAGGCGGTGACCGCGGGGATGAGGATACGGAGCGCCTCACTGCGCAGCTCGTGGGCGAGCAGCAGTTTCACGCCCTGCTGTGCGGCCTTCGTCTCGCCGAGCCCGTCGCGCAGCCGGGGGCACCACGGGCGGTGGTACTTCGTGGCCCGAGGGGTGCCGAAAGCGTCCTGCTGTCCGGCGTGCGCGGCGGCGGGTCCCCCGTCGGGGTCCGCGTATCCGCAGGAGTCGCAGACCCAGAAGGGGTTGAGTCTCACCTGGCGTCCCGCGAAGGCGTCCTCAGCCCCGGTGTCCACGCGGGAGGTGCCGACGTTGATGTGCCGGATCATTGCGTGCCGGGTGAACTCCCAGCCGAAGGTGGCCTTCTTGTGCTTCCATCCCGCCTCGATGTGCTCCCGCGGAATGTCCACGGCGGGAACGACGGTGTAGTGGCGCCGCTCCCGCTCGTCGGTGTCGTCGCGTACGCGGATGTCGTCCCGCTGGTCGCGGGCCATCACGCGGTGGGGCACCAGGACCTTGTGCAGGCATCCGACATCGCCGATAGCCGGTGACAGACAGCGTGGGCAGGCGGTCGAGTCCTGTTCCGCCTGCTGCGTGCGGACGTGCCCGCAGTCGGGGCAGACGCGCCACCACAGCCACGACGGGCGGTTCGGACTGCCGATGTCGAGCCCGGTGACGCGGTGCTTGTAGCCCTGTACGTAGTAGTGGTTGCCGGGTGCGAGGTCGGTCAGGGCCAGGCGTGCCGACCGCTCGTACCTGAGTACCTTGCTGTGGTGCTCGGGCTGTCCGTCCTTGCCGTCCTCCCGCCAGGTGAGGGTGGCTTCGAGCTCGGTCAGCGAGTCGACGAGGCTGTAGTTGGGCAGCAGTCCGAGGTCGACGAGCGTGCCGTGCGCGGTGCTGCGGCTGATCTCACTCGCGTGCCGGGACACGGCTCGCCGTTCGGCCCGCAGCTCCCTGCCCTGCCGTTCGTGGTCCGGGTCACCGGCGACCAGTTCCTTCAGCGCCGCGTCGATCGACGTGATCCGGTGCCGCATCTCGCCGCGCCGGTCCTCCCACTGAGTGCGGGCGTCGCCCAGGGCATCGGCGAGACCCCCGGTCGCGTACGTACGCAGTTCCTCGGCCGCCCGCGGACTGACGCCCGTGCCCTTCGCCTCGTCGTACGGCGGGAACAGCAGCAGGAACGAATCGACACGGTGCGTGCCCGCGTCAAGCGCGGCCTGCTGGAACTCGGGCAGCCACGCGGACGGGCCGAACAGCTCGGTGGCCAGGCGGGGCATCGGGCCGAGCGCGTCTCCGCCACCGTCCGGCGCGGGCAGGCGTCCGGCGCCGAGCAGATCGAGGAGGTGTGCGAGGTACTGGCGGCGCAGGATCTCGCTCGCGGAGAGGAAACAGCCGGGCGGCTGGATGTCTCCGGCGATCATCTGCCGGGGGTCGTCCAGGTAGTAGCGGTCCCGGGGGCCGCGGTCGACCATGGTCAGCAGGTAGGCGTTGCCGGTGGCACGGCCGGCCCGGCCCACCCGCTGCACGTAGTTGGCGGGTCCCTTGGGCAGCGAGGCGAGGACCACGGCCGACAGGTCACCGATGTCGATGCCGAGTTCCAGCGTGGGGGTGCAGGACAGGACCTGCGGGTTGGCGTAGTGGGCCTGGACGCCCGCGCGGAACGCCTTCTCCACGGCTTCGCGCTTGGGGCGGCTGAGGGTGCCGGTGTGCTCCGCGGTGTTGATGGTGAAGACGCCCGCCTCGCGGTACATCCGCCGGTAGAAGTCCTGGGTGAAGTCCCGGCGCCGTACGCCGCTCTCCAGGTCCTGGCCGGTGCGCAGCAGTCCGCCGCAGCGGTAGCGGGGGCACGGCTGTCCGTGCCACTGGTCGGCCAGGGCGGGGTGGACGGTCTGTTCCCAGGAGCAGACCGGGCAGTGCGCGGAGGCGTCGGCCACCCGGTCGTCGGCCAGCTTGCGGACCTGTACGTGGCCGGGCTGGAGACCGTAGACGCGGGTCACCCCGTCCTTGGCGGTACGGGCGGACAGCACGCCCGCGTCGACGAGCGCGGGCAGCAGCCGTACGAGGAAGGCGTTGGCGGCGTCGGGGCGCAGGCCGAGGCTCCGCCGGGTCCAGTCCTGGTACCAGCCGAGGCGTCCGGTGACCACGTCGAAGTCGTCGCTGCCCTGCTTGGGGCTGCCGAGCAGGAACGCCGGGGCGGAGACACCGGGCGGGAACGCCGGCATGCCCGTCTTGCGCCCGCCCCAGACGAGCCAGCGCCGCACACCCGCCTCGTTCAGCCAGCCGTCGAGCCAGGCGTGCCGGATGGCGCCGCGCGTGCGCAGTCGTTCGAGGAGGCCGCGCACGTGCCCGACCCAGCGGTCCGGTCCTGGCAGGGAGCCGTCCGGCAGCGCGATGTCCCCGGGGGTGGTGTGCAGGAGTTCACGGACGATCTCAGCGACCGCGTCCGGGTCCTGGAGCGGGACGTCCGCGGCGACGGTGCGCGTCAGTTCCAGGGTGCGGCCCTGCCGGGACCTCAGCCCGAATTCCAGCACCGCCGCGAAGGCGAGGCGCTGGGCGATGAGTTCCCAGGTGGCGCGGGAGCCCTGGCTGCGCCCGGACAGCAGGGTGTCGACGCCGCGCACGACGTGCAGGTCGGGCGGGATCACCGCGGCCTGGACGGCCTTGCTGTCCACGACGTCCGCGATGAGGTCGGCGGCCAGGTCGCTCAGCGCGATCGGCTCGTCCTCGTCGATGCGGCTGGCGAGCAGGGAGCGCAGCGAGAAGGTGTACGAGCGGTTGGCGACGTATCCGGCGCGGTGGGCGGCGTCCTGGACGGAGTCGTTGAAGAGGAGGGTCTTGTCCTCCTTCAGGTTCTTGTCGAGTTCGCCGCCCGTGAACAGCTGGGTGATGGAGGCGGCGGCGAGCGCGGCGAGGCCCGTACCGAGGTAGCGGATGGCGTTGAAGGTGCGGCAGGCCGGGCACTGGTCGCCGCTCGCCGCCCGGTCGTCGCCGAGGTCCGCCCAGACGAATGCCGCGTCGTGCAACGGCTTGGCCAGGTGCGGGCCTTCGCCGTCACGGGGCTGATCGAAGTCCGTCTCGCGCGACATCGGCCGCACCCGTCCGGTCAGCCCGTCGAGCACCAGCACGGTCGGTCCGCTGCGCTGCTTCTCGGCCACGAAGGCCGCGTCGTACGCCTGTTGCGGGGTCGCCGCGATCATGTTGCGGACGCGGCTCTTGTCGCGGCCGACGGACGCCCGGCGGATCTTCGTGGCGTTCATGTCGAGCTCCGCCGGGTCCGCCTCCGGGGAGAGCGCCGCCCAGCCGGAGCGGCCGCACTCGCGGCAGAAGACCGCAGGCAGGAACACTTGCGCGCGCGGTGGCGCGCTGTCGACCGCGGGGGCGGCCGGGGCCGCGTCGCCGTCAGGGGCGAGAGAGTCGTCATGGCCACCGGCAGTACCGGCGGCCAGCCTGCCGCCCGTGGCGACCCGCTCGTCGTCCCACCGGAACTCGGCCCTCGCCGCACTGATGCCACGCAGCACCCGGGACACGGAGCGCACCCAGTGGTGCACCTCGATCGACAGGAGCGGGCGGGTGGGGTGCTCGGGGTCGCGGGCCGTCGAGAGCAGGGCGATGTAGCGTGCGAGGGCCCGGACGGCGACGGCCGGGTTCTGCTGGACCGCCACGCCCCAGTGGTAGGCGTAGCGCGGCAGGACGTCCATGACCTCGGCCATGGTGCGCGGGCGGCCGTCGAGGATCTCCAGGACGGCGGCGGTCAGCCGGTGCCGGCGCAGCTGTCTGCCGAGCTGCGCCGCGTCCAGCCCCGTCTTGCCGGTGAAGGCGGCGGCCAGCTGGTCAAGGGCTGCGGGGTTACCCGTGGGATCGTCGAGGCCCGCCACCTCGTCGGGGGGCGGGAAGGGCAGCCTGAAGTCGCTGTTCCCCGCGAAGTCCTGGGCGCTGCGCCGGTCCTCTCCCACGACGGCGTCCGGTGTGAAGGGCACGCCGAACACCTGCTCCGCCACGTCCAGCATCGACCCGCCCGCGGCGCCCGGCGCGCCCTCGCCCAGGGTGGCCGAGGTGGCAACGGGGCAGACCGGACCGAGCGGCCGTCCCGGCTCGTTCAGGTCGGTGACGGCGCCGAGCCGGCGCAGCAGCATGGCCACGTCGGTGCCCTGGGCGCCGTCGTACGTGTGGAACTCGTCCAGGACGACGTAGGCGAGCGCGGAGCCGCCCGGTTCCTGCCAGAGTCGCTGGTCCTCGGGCCGCTGGAGCATCAGGTCCAGCATTTTGTAGTTGGTGATCAGGATGTCGGGCCTGGTGCGCCGGATCTCGTCCCGGTCGACCGCGACGCGCGGGTTGGCCTGCTTGAACTCCTTGGACGCCTTGTCGCCGATGTAGAGCGCGGCCTGTACGCCCGCGTCCCTGAGCCGGGCGTCCCGGGGGTTGTCGAGGTGGTTGTTGATGCGGTGGGCCTGGTCGGTGGCCAGCGCGTTCATCGGGTAGAGGAGGACGGCCTTGACGCCTTCCCTGCCGGCCTCGCGCTCCCTGCGGCAGTGGTCGAGGAGCGGCACGAGGAACGCCTCGGTCTTGCCCGATCCGGTGCCGGTGGTCACCAGCGTGGGCCGGGCGGGACCGTGCAGCGTGGAGAGGCGTTCCCAGGCCCGCTCCTGGTGGCGGTGGGGGTGGAAGCCACGCGGCCACCAGGTGAGGTGTCGCTGCCAGTCGTCGTTCTCGGCCGGGCGGAAGGGGGTGCGGATACGCAGGTACGGGCCGCGGAAGATGCCGTCGTCCGCGTCACCGAGGAACTGCTCCAGGGCGCCGCGGGTGCTCTCGTCCGCCAGGGCGTACGTCGTCGACAGGTACTGACTCAGGCTGTCGCGTACCTGCTCGGCGGCGAGGGTTGGTCGCACCCGTGGTCCTCCTGGTATTCCGTCTTGTGTGGGCCCGTCCTGGGCCACGCCCTACCGTAATAGCGCCGCGGCCCTATCCGGCCCGGTCAGACGTCGACCTTGCGTCCGACGTAGGCAACACGCAGAGCACGCCGGCCGCGCAGAAGCCGGAAGTGCGTACGTCCAGGCTTCGGCAGGAATTCGGAGTGCCGGTCGAAGAGCTGCTGTGTGCCGTCGTCGTCGGTGAACCAGCACATGCCCTCTACCCCCGGAAGAACTCCGCCATCGCGGCGAACCTCGTGCGTAGCTTCTTCGTGTCGCCGGTGGCGAAGGAGATGGCGCGGTCGAAGTCCCACGTCCTTCACCAGTCCGAAGAACCCGCTCAGCACCCTGTCACTCGACGCTACCAGCGCTTCACGCTCGTGATCGTCCAGAGTGGCGAGATTGACCGCGACCGTCTCGAACAGGGCCTTATTGATGGGCGAATTGCCCTTTCCACCCCGCCATTCCCGGAACGCGTGATCGCCGAAGAGGTCCGTCGCGCAGCGCATCGCCCTGCGGAACTCCAGGGCCACTGCCTCCCGTTGTTCCGCGTTCAGTTGGTTCACACGATGCATGGCCGGCCGATCGACGGCGGGCGGGCCCGTCAGCGCGGCAGGTCCAGTTCGGCGCGGACCGTCTTGCCGACGGAGCGGCGGTCGAATACGTCCCACCGGTCGGCCAGCGCCTCGACGAGCAGCAGCCCCCGGCCACTGTCCGCGCCGGGCACCGGGGCCGCGATGGCGCCGGGCCCGGCGGGGCGGCGCTCGCCGCGCGGGTCCGACACGTCGATGCGGAGGGTGTACGCGTCGAGGCTGAGCCGCACCTCGAAGTCGCGGCCGGGAACGCGGCCGTGGGTGACGGCGTTCGCGGCGAGCTCGGCGACGAGGAGCGCGGCGATGTCCGAGGCGTCGGAGTCGTACGGGATGCCCCAGGCATCCAGCCGGTGCACGGCGAGGTGGCGGGCGAGGCGGGCGCCGCGCGGAGTGGAGCTGAACCGCTGCGTGAACACACGTACGGTAACGGGGATTTGGGAAGCGGGGCTTGGCGTCATGGCCCCAAACTGGCGCCCCGCGAGCCCCGCACACCAGGTCAGCGGCTAGTACTCTGCGTCAGAGCACTAGTACGGAGAGTAGACAGGGCCGGCGACTGAACGTAACCATGGGTGCGTTGGGAGTGGGTCCGCGGGGCGGGTGTACTGGAGGTGTCCTCGCATGACGGACGGTACGGGCGGGTCGCCGGGCTGCAGTGAGCCGGAGGTGTCGGACAGTCTCAAGACATTCGGCGAGGTCTTCAAGGCTTTCCGCAAACGGGCGGGCCTGACCCAGGAGGACTTCGCCGAGCTGGTCCCGTACTCGGTCCAGACGGTCGCCAAGATCGAGCAGGGCCGCCGCTTTCCGCAGCCGGACTTCGTGGGGCGGGCGGAGGAAGTCCTGGACGCGTTCGGGGCGCTGCGGGGTGCGGCGCGGCATCTGTCGCGGCAGCCGGGGCTGGCGAGTTGGTTCCGGCAGTGGGCGCGGTTCGAGGCGGAGGCGGTGAGCCTGTACACGTACGAGTGCCGGGTGGTGCCGGGCCTGTTGCAGACGGAGGCGTACGCGCGGGCGGTGTCGTTCAGCGTGCCGCCGCTGCCGGACGAACAACAGCTGAGCGAGCGCATCGCGGCGCGGCTCGCCCGCCAAGACCTGCTGGCCACGAGCCGGAAACCGCCGACGGCGTTCAGCTTCATCGTGGAGCAGGCGGTGCTGGAGCGGCACACGGGCGGGGAGGACGTGACGCGGGATCTCTTCGACCACTTGGTGGGCGTCGTGGAACGGCACTGGAACGTGGAGTTCCAGCTGATGCCGTCGCGGCAGCCGGTGCATGCGGGGTTGGATGGGCCGCTTCAGTTGGCGGAGACGCCGGAGCGTCGGTGGTACGGGTACTCAGAGGGGCAGAAGAACGGGCGGCTGATCACCGACCTGAAAGAGATCAGCGTGCTCCAGCAGCGCTATGCCAAGATGCGCTCACAGGCTCTGACCCCCGAGGACTCCCTGGGCCTGCTGAAGCGAATGCGAGGAGCGCTATGAGCACGTCCGAACTGAACTGGTTCAAGAGCAGTTACAGCGGCTCCGAGGGCGACAGTTGCGTCGAGGTGGCGATGTCCTGGCGGAAGTCCACCTATAGCAGCGGCAGTCAAGGGGACTGTGTCGAGGTGGCTACCTGCCCCACCACCGTCCACGTACGGGACTCCAAGTTGCGGCAGAGCCCGCACCTCTCCGTCACCCCCGGAACATGGCAGAACTTCCTCTCGTACGCGGCCCAAGACTGAAGCCACCACAGACCCGAGCGCCCCGCCAGGACCCAAGTCCCGCGCGGGGTGCTCTCGTTACGCCTACTTCTCCTGCGCATTCCGCAGCCTCTCCGCGAAGACAGCGTGCGCGGCCCGCATTTCCTTTTCACGGTCGGCCTTGCAGAAGGGAGCGGTGTAGCCCTCGGGAGGCTCGGGGCGCTCACCCTTGTCGTAGGCGAGGAACTGCTCATAGTCCTGCTTGGTCTGACCGTGGCCGTAGGTGTAGCGATCGCCCGCGATCTTGCGTTCATTCGCGTCGAACCAGGTGACGGCATCGAAGTCCTGCATGATCGGGAAGCGGGACTTGTACATGGCCGCCAATGCATCGGCGCTCACTCCCAGCCATACCGCCACGAGGGCGTCGATCTCCACGAGCGCGGCCCTGCGGGCCCGTTCGGTACGGAACGGGGTGTCGCGATTCCATTCGGGCGTGACGCTGTGCAAGGGCTGGAGGCCCTGCCACTCATGGGCCCAGGGTTCATAACCGAGCCATGTCGGGTCGTACAGCTCACGCCAGAGCTCCGCGTAGGCAGTCGTCAGGCAGTTGAGACGAAGAGTCCGCAACAGAAGAGCCGACGCCAGAGGATGATCGGCCGCCGGCATCGGCAGACGCCCCGCAGGGGTCACGTCGAGATTCCTCACGCGCGCCGTACGGAGCAGGTAGTCGACAGGAATCGACGACCAGAATCCAGCCACGAGCGCAGTGGATCGCCCGCTACATACAGATCCACTGCGCATTGCATCGATGTGCGATGGGCCTGGGGGCAACAGCGCTACGTATAGGGCACGTTCGGTATCGGGTGCGATCATCTTTCGCCACCCAACCCGATAGAACTCGGTGAACGGCCGCCGCAACCGCCTCACCAACTCCCCGTCCACCTCCTCCTTCGTGACCTCCTCCGGCGCAACCTTCCGCGCCTCGGCCACTGCGGCCCGCGCCCGCGCCACCTCGCGCTCGGACGCTCTCAGCTCGTCCAGCGTCCGATGGTCGCTCCACTTGTCCTGCGCCGCGCGGTATACCTCAGGCTTCGCCACATACATGTACTCGGACTCGGGCACCGCGTCGTCCGCGAGCGTCAGCGGGTTGAGCCCCAAGACCTCGCCACCGCCCTGGCTGGGCTGCTTGAACATCGGGTTGGCCAAGCCGAGTTGGGGCCCCTTAAGGATCACCTGGGACCAGTCGGCCGGGTGGTGAACGCCACCGCTCGCATCGGGCACGTTGTAGTCGATGAGGTCGGCCGCCTTGGCGCCGCTCTCGTGGTAACCGCTGCTGATCTGCGGCTCATAGTCCGCGAGCCGCAGCGAGTAATCCGCCAGCGCCTCGATCGCTTGCGCCTCGGCCGTACTCACCGGGGACAGCAACCGCGCCTGCCGCACGGGCTGCCCCTCGTCGCCCGTCAGGCGCTGCCATCGCGCCAGCGTCTCCTCGTCCACCCGTACGATCCGCTTACGGTGCGGGCGCTCGTCCCAGCCGTCGCCGTACCGGACACCGGGGTCCGGCGCCGTGCCGTCGTCCTGGGCCGACAGGCGCAGCGCGTCCACGGAGAACAGCCACGACAAGTGGTCGAACCCGATCTCGCCTTCCTGCCCATAGATGTGCACGCCAAAGTGGCTGGATCGGCCCACAGGCGGCGGGAAGAAGCGGTTTCCGGCGTTCACGAAGTCGCCGTGCACCCGGAGCCTGGTGTACGCGGCCTCCCTCAGGCGTGCCTCCCTGTCGCCGCTGAAGTGGGAGTCCGGGTGGACGAGCCCCACCGCCCCGTCCCCCGCCATGTGCTCCCACGTCCGGCACATGAACGCCCGGTACAGGTCCGGCTGGGTGCCCCGCAGCAGCGGGTACAGCAGGCCGGAGCCAAGCATCGCTCCCGTACCGCTGTGTGCGGCCAGTTCGTTCAGCAAGTAGCGGCGCACGGGCTCCGCCGTCATCAGCTCGTCAAGGCGCCGCGTCCGCTCGGCCTTCGTCGGCTTCTCCGTGAGCATGAACCACGGCTCGTACATGGCGAGCAGCGGGTTCTCCTCCCACCTGGGCCTGACCCACGGCGGATTCCCCACCTGAAGGTCGAACCCACCCCGCTCCCCCCGGAACACATGCGCGAAGTGCAGCTCCCAGTGGAAGAACCCGTGCCCGTCCTCGGCCTTTATGTCGCGCTCGTTCGTGCCCGCGATGTCCTCGACCGCGTGCAGCCACGGAAAGCGGTCGGACAGCTTGAACGGGCTGTCCATGCCCAGCACGCCGTCCAGACTCCGCTCGTACGCCTCCAGGAGTGGCAGCGCCTCGTCCACCGGCAGGTCGTCCAGGCCGTCCAGGAACGAACCGGCGTCCGCGTCCTTCGTGCCCAGCGTCAGCTCCAGGAAGTCCAGCCAGTCGGCGAACGTCTTCAGCGGAATGGCCGGACGCCGCCGGTCCTCGGCGATCTCGGCCTGCCGACCCGACGCCTTCCGCCCCTTGATCTTCAGGCCCTTGATCTCCAGACCCTTGTCGCTCTCCGCAGCGTCACCCAGCTCGTCCTGCTCACCGTCGGGGTCGCCGAAGAGCCCGGCCGCCCGCCAGGCGGCATCACCCGGCGCGGGGCCGCTCGGAGCGGCGACCTCCGGGGCCACCGGGGCGGGCGCCGCTTCGAACACCCCACCGCCCGGCGCGTACTTCGCGTCCGTGCCATCAAGTAGACCCACCTGGTCCAGCGGCCAGAACCACAGCGCGCACCACGCGTCCATGACCGTTTTCAGCCGCCAGTACGGCGTGCCGGCCGCCGTCAGGTCGTCCAGGACACGCTGCTTGTCGGTGGCCTCCTTCGCAGGCTCCAGCCACTCCGCACCCCACACGTCGATCCGGCGTGACACCTTCCGCTCGGACAGTTCCAGACGCTTGGCGACCAGGCTCCACAGGAACTCGGCCCGGCGGGCGACCGCCTGCAGCCGCCCCGCCTCGGTCTTGGCGGCTGCCTTGGCCCACTTGTCGTAACGCGCCTGCCGTTTGTCGGCCGGCTCGTCGGCCTTCTCCTCGAACGGCTTGCCCTTGGGCGCCTTCTGCACCCCCTTGCGCCACTGCCCGAGCGCCTTCGCCTGCTCCTCCGCCAGCTTCTTCGCCTCGGGCTCCCCGGCCACCGCGCCCCAGCCGAGAGCGGGCAGCAAGAAGTGGTGCACGGCGCCTTCCGGCAAGTCGCCGTCCCGGAAGGGGAGTTCGGTGGGCGGCAGCGGGAGCTTCTTCGACAGCCACTGGCCGTACGGCAGCGCGTCCGCCCCGTACACCTTGCGTCCCGCGCCGATCAACGAGTTGCCGCGCCTCAAATGCAGGCCGAACCAGGGCGCGCGCATGCCGGGGTGCATGGAGTTCAGCCAGAGCGACACCTCGGCCAGCTCCACGGCGGTGGCGTTCAGGTCCACGCCGTACGCGTTGTGCAGGGCGATGTACGCCTTGGCCTTCTGGAGTTCGACGGGCCGCACTTCCGGATCGATACGGCGGTCCAACTCCCGTTCCCTGCGACGCAGATACTCCGCAGCCACCTGATCGATGGCCTCGTTGAGGAACGCGCCCGAGCCGAGCGCGGGCTCGCAGATCTTCCAGCCGAGGAGCTCCTCGGCGGACGTCTCCGTGCCGTCCTGGTCGAGGCGGTGCTTCAGCGCGAGCTCGACGGTGACCTCGGTCAGGGACTTCGGGGTGTAGTACGAGGCCGACGTCTGCCGGTCGCGGCCCGCGAGGCGGTAGACGAAGGAGCCCGTGGGGTGGACGACGCGCAGCGGGCGTCCGGTCTCCTCGTGGGGGCGCTCGACGAACACCTCGTCGGGGTAGTCCTGGACCCGGGAGGCGGGGATCATCCAGCTGCCGCCGGACGCGTCGCCGCCCTTGGCCACCTCGTACAGGTCCTCCTGGGCGATGAATCCGGTGTAGGACATCAACCCCTCGTAGACCGCGCCGAGTTGGTTGATGCCGAGCTGTGCGTACGAGATGAAGCCGCCGCGTTCACGGCCCTTGCCCTTGGTGAGCATCAGGCGGCGCAGCACCTTGTGCAGGGTCTCGTTGCGCAGCCGGACGTCCAGGAATTCGGGGAGGCCCGAGCCCTCCTCGTACGCCGGGTTCTCGATCCGGTCGGCCGAGATGAGGCGTACCGCGTCGCCCCGGAACAGGTCGGAGCGCAGCGGTTCGAAGCGCAGGCCGACATCGGCGCTGCGGGCGGCGGACTTGCGGGCGCGGTCGGCCTCGCGGATCCGCTCCGTGTACTCGTCCCGGGTGATGGCCTTGGAGGCAAGGAGCTCGGCGGCCTCCCGCTCGGCCTCGGTGGCCGCACGGTCGGCGGCTTCTGCCTCCAGGTCCTCGGGTTCGCTGCCGAACTCCCGGTGGCCCTTCTGGACTTGCTGGAAGAGCAGGTCGAGGGACTCGTACAGATGGAATCCGCGTCGGGACCGCTCGCCCACCAGGTCGCGGACGACGAGGTCGCCGAGGCGCTGGAGGCCGTAGCCCCGGGCGTACTCGGGATCGTCGGCCGGCAGGATGCCGAGCGAGGGCTGGGCCTCGGCGTACAGGAGGAACAGGATGCGGTAGAGGTAGCGCAGCGACTCGCGGCCGAGTTCCTTGGCGAGACGGGCCGGCTCGTCGATCTGCTCCGGGGTGACGCCCTGGTCCCGCAGACGGGCCAGGACCTCGTTGGCGATCCACTCGACGGACAGGCGCAGTCCCTCGCGCAGTTCGGTGGAGACGCCGACCGCGTGCTTGCCGGACTTGTCGACGAATCCGGCCAGCGGCGCGGTGCCGCCCTCCTCGGGGACGCGCAGCGAGTCCGCGCCGAACAGCGCCGCGACCGTGTCGAGTTCACCGCCGTTGCGGACGTCGCGCCGGTTGAGGGCGGCGTCCAGGCCGACGGCGAGATAGCGGCCCTCGTGCCAGGCGAGACGGTCCGCGAGGACGACGACGCCGCCGACCAGGATCAGGATGTAGCGCGGTGGCTCGTCACACTCGAAGAGGAAGTCCGCCAGGGCCTTCGCGTCGGCGAGACGGGCCGACGCCTCCAGGGCCACCGGGTGCAGCAGGCGGCCCGCGTCGTCCGGGTCGAGGGCCGCGTCCGGCTCGTCGGTCCAGCCGCAGGAGACGGCGATCAGGCCGGGCTCGTCGTGCAGGGCCTGGACCGGGTAGTCGTGGCCCGAGCGGTGGACGGTGACCGCCTGCTCGTGGGCGTCCGTGAAGCCGAGCCCTCGCAGGGTGGCCAGGTGCAGCTCGGTGAGGCGCTTGGCCCAGTCGGCGGGGACCGGCGCGTCCGGTACGGCAAGGGCCTCCGCGTCCCGGGCGAAGTCGGCGCGGGAGGCGAAATAGGGGCCGTGCAGGGCCCGCAGCCCCTCGCGGGGGGTGCGGGCGCGCGGCGGGACGGTCGCGGGGGCGCGCCCTTCGGACTTGGCCTCGGCCAGGGCGGCGGAGTGCTCGCGGCGCTCCCGCTCCTCGGTCTCGGCCCACCGGGCCAGCAGGCCGTCCTTGGCCTTGAGGTCCTTGGGGAGTACTTCGGCGAGGTAGTGCGCCGAGAGGTAGTCGCCGTGATTGACCAGCGAGTCGTACGTCACGTCAGTTCTCCGCCGGGTCGAAGGCGTGGTCGGGGGCGTGGTGCTCGGGGGCGGCGTCCGGGGCTCCGTCAGGGGCGGGCTTGTCCAGGACGGCGAGCACGCGAAGCAGGGGAAGCCCGGTGGTGTTCAACTGGTCGAGGAGATCGGCCTGATCGCCCGCGGTCTTCTCGACCTGCCGCTTACGCCGAGTGCTCTCGCCGGTCAGCGAGTCCAGTGACTCCTGACGCCAGTCGGCCAGGCGCTTGCGGTACTCGGCGAGCGGGCCGCTGATCTGGTCCGCCCAGTCCTCCTTGGACCTCTCCAGGTGCTCGCGGGCCCGCGCCACCGCGGCCGGCACCAGCGACTGAAGGTGTTCGAGGTCGCGCGGATCGCCGGTACGGGCGAGGTCCGGCCGGACCTTCGCCGCGTGCAGCGCGTCGGTCATCTCCCCCACGGGGGCGTCGGGGTCGGCGCTGACAGCCATCCACCGCAGGACCGTGGGGCGGCCGAGGGCGTTGGAGTAGATGCCCTGGATCAGGAAGGTGGGGTGCTCCACGTGCGGGGAGGTGATCACCGGCGCCTCCTGCCGCCCGAACTGCACCAGCACCTTGTCGGTGAGCCACTCCACCACCGGGTGGATGTCGCTCAGATACGAGACGGTGGGCCAGATGGTGTCCGTGGCCTCACGGGCCTCGGTCAGCTTGTCCTGGGCGAGACTCCGGTCGAAGGAGAGGATCATGCGCTCGGCCACACCCTGCTCCTTCAGATAGGAGGGCGGCAGGGCCTTGAGGCGGCGCAGCAGGTCGGGGGCCTTGTCCGGGGAGAGGGAGAGATACGGGCGGTTCTTGGCGTCCTTGCTGCGGGACAGGCCGATGACATCCTCGGCACGGTCCTCGTACAGCTCGTCGAGCGCCGCGTCGACGAAAGCCGCCGTGTCGCCGTCGAACAGCGAGGGCACTTCGGCTCGGGCCGGCAGCTCCTCCTCGGTGATGGTGTCGACCTGGCCGAACAGCCCTGCCAGGTCGGCGTCGTCCGAGGCGGGTGCGGACGCGAAGAAGTCCTCGACCGTGCCGCCCTCCATCAACTCCCTGATGAGGCGCCGCTCTTCCTCGTCGGCACGGTAGTAGCCGGTTTCCGCCTCCGCCGTACCGCTCAGCTTGTGGGCCTCCTCCTCGCGGACGAGGAGCTTCTCGGCGACGGTCCTGTCGTCCTTGGCGCCCGGCTGCTCGGAGGTGAGGATCAGCGCCCGGAACTGCGGCGCGTGACGCTGCCCGTACCGGTCGATACGTCCATTGCGCTGCTCGATGCGGATCAGCGACCACGGGATGTCGTAATGGATCAGGTGGTGGCACTGGCGGTGCAGGTTGACACCCTCGGAGGCGACGTCACCGGCGAAGAGGAGCCGCACCGGAGCACCGCCGAGGCTGAACTCCTCGCGGATCACGCGCTGTTGCTCCTCGACGATCCCGCCGTGCATGATTCGTACAGCCTTGTGGTCACCGTTCTTGTCAGGGGTGAAGCCGAGGCGCTCCGGTACCTTTTCGGCCAGCCACTTGAGGGTTTCGACGCGCTCGGAGAAGATCACCGCACGCGTGCCGCTGCGCGGGCCGACGCCGATCTGCTCCAACTGCTCGACGAGGGTGTCCAGTTTGGTGGAGTCCCCCGGCGTGCTGCCGTCCCCCATCGAGTCGACGAGGGTGCGCAGCCGGACCAGGGCGGCCTGCTCACCGTCGATCGCCGGATCCGGCCGCTTTTCGTCCGCCATCGCCTTCCGCGCCCGCTCGCCGAGTGAGGCGACGCGCCGGTCGACCAGCTCTCCCAGAGCCTTGTGGGAGGAGAGGAACGTTTTGAGGACGTTGTACGCGAAGAGCGGGTCCGTGCTGACGGAGGTCCGCTCCTGGTCCGCCGTGCCGAACTCGGTGCTGCCGGACGGTGCGGGCAGCCAGTGCTCGGCGAGCTCCGCGAAGATCCGTTCCTCGGCCTCGCCGGCCGGGCAGCGCAGCGACCGGGTGGGGCCGCGATCCGCCCACTCGGTGCCGATGCCGTTGCGGACCTCGGGGCTGATCTTCGTACGTCTGATGAAGAGGTGCCCGAGGTCGTCGGCCGGGTCATAGTGATCGCGGTCCACGATGGCGGCGGGGTCGAGCAGTGACACCAGATCGGCGAAGGAGCGCTTGTCCCCGTTGTGCGGGGTGGCGCTGGCCAGGATCAGGGCGTCGGTGCGCGGGGTGAGCGTCTCGGCCAGGGCGCGGCGCTGGCTGCCCTGGTTGATGAGGTTGTGGGACTCGTCGATGACGACCGCGTCCCACTGGATGCGCTCCAGATGGTGGCGGTACTGCCCGATGTTCTTGAGCGTGTCGACGGAGATGATCACGCGCTTGTAGTGGGTGAACGGATTGCGGCCCGCGGGGATCTCGCGCTGGATGCGCTGGATGCCCAGCGAGTCGAGCCGCACCAGCGGAATCGAGAACCGGGTCCACAGCTCGTGCTGGAACTGCTCCAGGACGCTCTGCGGGGTCACGACGAGAATCCGCTCGCCGCGGCCCCGGCGGATCAACTCGGCAAGGGTGAGGCCGATTTCGAGGGTTTTGCCTAGGCCGACGACATCCGCGATCAGGATGCGGGGGCGGAGGTTGCGCATCGACAGGGCGAGTTCGGCGGGCCGCTGCTGGTAAGGGAGCGGGTCGAGGAGGAAGCGGTCGGCCAGGGCGAGCCCGCGCTCGGTCTGCGGCAGCGGCGTCTTGCGCAGGACCGCTTCGAGGAAGAGGCGCCCGCGCCGGAAGTAGGAGGAGGTGTCGGACACCAGGCGCGTCTTCTCCGGTTCCAGGAGCTCGACTGTGTCGATGCCGGTGAAGAACACGGCCTCCTCGTCACGTACGAACTCCGAGACACCGATGGCTTCGATCCGGTCGCCGTCGTGATCGGTCCTGCGCGCGGTCCTGACCAGCCACTCCTCGTCCCGGACGAGGATCTGGGCCCCGGGCGGAAACTTCGTCTGCCCCTGCTCTGACACCCGTGGTCACTCCGTTGTTCGGGTTGGGAAATGCGGCGTCGTCATCACACCCCGAGTTTGTCATGGGGCGTGCGGCTGCTCAGAAACGTGCGTCGCTCGCGTAAGCGGCCCGCAGCACCTCGGCGATCCGCAGCGGCGCGGACAGCCGGACGCCCGGACGGGCGGGATCGCTGCTCGTCCCGGGCTTCTCCGGAGTGGGCGGAACGGCTTCGTCGGAGGGCGTGTCCGCATCCGGCGCGCCTTCCCCCGACTGCGGCGGAGCCTCGTCGTCCTCGTACACGGCGACGTCCACCAGGGTCGGGGTGTAGCCGGGCGGATCCTCGGGAAGCTCCAAGGCCTCGGGCAGAGCGACCTCGGGGGTCAGCGCCGTGAGCCGCCGCTTGGCCTGCACTGCGGTCAGCCCCTGACCTGCCATGACGCCGACGAGCTGCTCGGTGACCTGGGGCAGCGTCGGGCGGTCGGCGGGGTCGAGGGCGAGCATCGCGGAGATCAGCGGTTCCAGCTGGGGTGGCAGATCACTCAGGTCCGGCGCCACGGCCGGGTCCTCGATCTTCAATGCGACGGCCTGCCAGCTGGAACCCGCGTACGGGTAGTGGACCGTGGCGGCGTACAAGAGGACCGCGCCCAGTGCGTAGACGTCTGCGGGCCGGTCCAGATCGTGCTCGCCGCGGGCCTGCTCCGGCGGCATGCACAGCACCGAGCCCACCACCACACCGGTGGCGGTCAGGGTGGAGCGCCGCTCGGCCAGCACCGCGAGACCGAAGTCGATCACCTTGGGGCCGGTCGGAGCGAGCAGGATGTTCTGGGGCTTGAGGTCACGGTGCAGCAGCCCCGCCTCGTGCACGGTGCCGAGCCCCTCGGCGAGCAGCGCCCCGAGACTGGCTGTCTCCACGAGCGGCAGCGAACCGTGCTCGGCGACATGGGCCAGGAGGTCGGGTCCGTGCACGAACTCGACGGCCAGCCACGGACGTTCCGCATGGGCGTCAGCTGCGACGAAGGACGCGATGAACGGCCCGTACACCGTCTTGAGACTGTCCACCTCAAGCAGGAACCGGGCCCTGCTGTCCTCGTCGAGCACCGACGGCTTGATCACCTTCACCGCCACCAGCTGACCGGCTGGCGACTCTCCGAGGTAGACCTGCCCCATGCCTCCGGCGCCGAGTCGGCACACGAGCGTGTACACGCCGATGGTCCGCGGGTCGTCGTCCCTCAATGGCTCCACGGGTTCGCGGGCCCTTCCCTGGTCGGTGGTGGTTTGCCGGTCGGTCGCCTGCGCATCCGGAGTGTATCGACGGCCTCTCGTGTCAGGAGGCCGCCCTCCCTCATCCGAGATCGGACAGCAGGTCGTTCAGCACCGCCTCCTCCTCCACCCGCACACCTGACTCCTCCAACGCGCCCGGCAGGTCGGGGTCCCACGGGGCGTCGACCCGGGCCCCGGCGAGGGGTGGGCCGACGGGCTGCGTGCGCACCGCGGCGCGGTAGTCGGCCGCGGTGTAGCGCCAAGGGCTCCAGGGGACCCGCCGCAGCAGGGCGGCGGCGATGCGCAGGCCTCCCCAGTCGAAGTCCCCGTGGTAGCGGAAGCGGGCGCCGTGTGTGTGGAGATGGCGCAGGAGGGTGAGGGCGGCGGCGGACGGCTGCCCCTGGAGGCAGACCAAAGGTGCGCAATCCGCGCCGTACGTGTCGGCGGCCGCGGCGAGCACGGCCGGGTTCTCGCAGATCCGGACCGTCGGCGGCGCCGAGAGAGGCGGGCACCGGGTCAGCTGCCGCAGAGTCAGTACGGCGGGCTCGCCCGCTTCGGCCATCCAGTCCAGGGCAGGAGTGCCCCTCAGATTCAGGGTGAGCACGGTCGAGGACAGCTCGTCACGCAGTAGTCCCACCGAAGCCCACACCTCGCGTCGCCACTGCGCGCCGCTTCCGTCCGGAAAGCCGGTCAGCGCCCGGACGCCGGAGAGGGTGAGGGTACAGAGGGGGGTTCCGTCGTCCAACGCATGTGCGCTGCCGAGGTGTTGGGCGGAGAATGTGGGCAGCGACACCGGCGGCTCCACCGGGAGGGCAGCCAGGGCGGTGGCGGCCCGGCCGAGCAGGTCGGCCGCAGCGGTGGGCGTACCGGCGAGGCGCCGTACCAGCCCGTCGCTCCGGAGCCGCTCGACCCAGACTTGCAGTGCGGGGACCTCGTCCGCCAGGGTGTCGACCGGACCGTACGCCTCCTGCCAGGACCGCTGTTCCTCGGCACGGGCCTGGCCGAGGAGCGTGACCGGCCCGGTGAGCGCGACCACTGCTGCGGCCAGCCCCGCCGGGCTGATGCCGGAGCGGCGCAGCAGGTCGTCCACCGCGTCGAGCCGCACGGACAAGGACCGCCCGCTGCCCGGGGTGCGCCCCAACAACCTTTCAGCGGCTGATCGTTGGCCTGCGGTGGGCACACTCAGCGAGACCGGGCCGATGAGTGGTTGCCCGCGCTCCAGGCGCCGACGTGCGCGGTCGACCAGCCAGCCGAGTCCGGGGTCGCCAAGGAGTCTGCGCAGCCGTACGTCATCGACGGTCACGGCCGTGACGGGAGTCAGCTCCACTGCGGCTCCGATGCACCGGCCGCTTCGGCCCGAGGTACCGGAATCGGATGCTCGGGCCTCTCCGGGTCCGGACCTCGCCGCCTTCGCGTGCCGTCCCACTCCCACCGGGTGACGAGCACCGCCGCGACCTCGTCGATCCGCGACAGCTGGGCGATGGCGATGCCGGGCACCTGCGGGTAGCAGGCCCACTCTCGTTCGCTGGTCATCACGACGTCGAGGTCGAAGGCGTGCAGCAGTCCCAGGCACTTGGCGCGCGAGTCGTCGTCCACTCCGGCGAACGCCTCGTCGAGGGTGACCAGGCGCGGTGCGTACGGGCTGCCCGCGCTCGCGTAGTGGGAGGACGCGGCGGCGAACAGCGGCACCGAGACGGCCAGTACCCTCTCGCCGCCCGACGCGGGTCCAGTGGCCGGGACCCAGCGGCCCTGCTGGTGCCGCTCGACCCCGAACTCGTGCCAGGTCCGGTAGTCGAGTGCGGCGGTGAGGTGATCCAGCCAGCTGCCCGACGCGTCGTCGGTGTGCTGACGCGCGATCTGCTCCTGGAGGAACTCGCCCACGGCCGCGCGGTCCTCGGCGGTCCAGATGTCGGCCGACCGACGCAGCCGGTCCCGGGCATGGGCGAGCCCGGCGGGAGCCTTGCGGGATGCCCGCCACACCAGCCTCAGCCGCATCCCGGTGGAGGTCGGCCGCTCCTCCAGCTCGACGTTCATGTCCCGCACCTGCCTCTCGGCCGCGCCGATCAGCTCCTGGAGTGTCCCCGCGACCTCCGTGACCAGATGGGTCTCCAGGATCTCCCGTTCCCGTGCGGACAGGATGCGGGCGAGCTCGCCGACCTCGACGGCCAGCGCCTCGGCCAGTTCCGGTACGGCTCGTTCGCGGCCCTGGTAGACGATGTCGACGACCATGCCGTCCTCCACCATCCGGGCGGAGGCCCTGTGCCCGTGCCGGGACAACGTGTCCTGGAGGGTCTTGAACTCCTCACTGAGCCGGCGCTGCACCCGTTCCCACGCGCTGTCGGAGTCGTCGGTGGCGGACAGGCCCGCGTCGATGGCGCGGGCCAGCGCGATGGCAGGGGTGGCTGCCCATGCGCCACCGTCCACGGCGGGCACCTGGATGTCGGGCAGCGCCACGGCCATCAACCCGGTTGCGGTGAACCGCTGGAGCGCGGCGATGGCCTCCGTACGCGCCTCGGCTGCCTCTCTCAGCCCTTCGTGCAACTGCTCGATACGGCCTTCGGCCTTGCCCGCCGCCCGATCCGCTTCGGCATGGCGTTGGCGGCTGACCCGCTGCTCGCTCTCGCAGACGCGCAACGCCTCCGCGGCCTGCGCCAGCATGCGCTGGAGTTCGTCGACGGCGGCGCCGACCGTGGAACGCAAGGTGGTGAAGCGTTCGTCGGCGGCTGCCGCCTCGCTCACCGCCTCCTTCGCGCGTGCCGTGAGCTCAGCGGCTCGCTCCGCGGCCTGTCCGGCCTCGGTACGCTCGTCCTCCGTCCGCCCGGCCGCCTCGCCGCGTTCACGCAGGGCGGGCCAGAGGGCGGCCAGCGCCGCGGCGAGGGAGCCGAGCGCGTCACGCACCGCGGCCAGCCCTTCCTGATCGGCCGGCATCCTCAGGTCCTCGGCCGCCCGAGCCAGATCGGCCGCGGCCGACTCGCTCTGCTCAGCCGCCTCCAGGAGGGCGGCGGCCCGCTCGTCGCGCCGTTCGCCGGTCCGGTGCAGGGCCTCGGCGGCGGCTGCCACACGCGCGTGCGCGCGGTTGAGGGCACTTTCATCCGGTACGTCCGCCACCTCGGCGTCCAGGACCCTACGACGGGCGGCCACCGTGGCAGCCAGTTCCGCGATGGTCGCCAGTTCTCCCTGAAGAAGGTCGAGTTCGGCACGGATGGCTGCGATACGAGACCGCCGAGCGGCCTCACGCGCACCCTCGCCGATGTACTCGGCGGTGGTCTTGGCCCATCGGCCGGTCAGCGCGCCGACCCGGAAGCGCCCGTCGACCGCCGCCCAGGTTCCGGCTTCACCACCCGGCGCGTCGGCCACCGCACCGGCCGACCCGGCGCCGATCGCGGCAAGCAGCCGGGCGACCGTGCCCTCTCCCACGGCCGCGGCCCCGGCGTCCCCGTGGTCCACGGCCGGGCGCAGCAGTTCCGCGAGCGACGCCCCCCGCACCGGACCCTCGGCCGGGGCGAGCAGCATCTCGTGGCTGTCGGCGTCGAGAACGGCGCCGTCGGGGAGTACCCAGGCGTCCAGCATCCCGGACGCCTCCAAGGCGGCCTCAAGACCGGCGCGTTCCTCCTCGGCGAGCTCGTCCTTGAAGTCCACCAGCCGCCACAAGGGGGCGCCCGTCAGCCGATCACGCAGACGGGGGGTACGGGTGAGCGGCGGCTGCGGCGGACGCCGCCCGCCGGCCTCCAACGCGGCCAGTTCCTGCTGCAGCCTGCCGGCGTGTTCGGTGAGTTCGGTCCGGCGCAGGGCGGCCCCGGCAGCCTGCTCGGCCAGGCGCGCGGATGCGGCGCTGTGGGCGCGCGCGGCCTCGGCCCGCGCCGGGTAGGGGCCGTCGAGACGGCCCACCCACTCCTGGAGTTCGTCCAGCAGGCCGGGCTCATCCGGATAGGCGAGTTCGATCCAGCCACGGGCGCGGGTGCGGACCTCGCCCAGCAGCGCCCGTCCGGCGTGCGCCACGTCCTCCTCGGCCAGGCCGAGTTCCGCTGAGGCCGCGGCCCGGTCGGCATCGGCTTCGTCCAGTCGGACGGCTTGCTTGCGCCGTTCCTCCGAGGCGCGGGCAGCGACCTGAGCGAGGCCCTCCACATGGGTGAGCGCGCGTCGGCCCCGCTCCACGGACTGCTCGACGGAGCTGCGCAGTTCACTCGTGGTGAGCCCGTCGTTCCTTGGTAGGACGACCCGGGCTGCGCCGGCCGCCTCGCCCGCCTGCCGATAGGTGTCCTTGGCGTGCCGGTCGGCCGCCCGCAGCCGGTTCTCGGCGGCACCGAGCCGCTCCAGGCCCTTGTTGTGCAGCCGTACCGCCTGATCCCGGTCGCTCCGCGCACGCTCTGCCGCGCGCGCCGTGCGATCCGTCTCATGGTGTGCCTGGTCGAGATCCTTGGCGCTGCGCATCTCGGGGCTTTCGCGCAGGGCGGCGTCCTGGGCACGGAGCCGGTTCTGCTGTTCCTCCAGCGCGTCGGTCAGCTCCGCTGCCGCCTGCCGCTCCTCCTCGGCCCTGGCCTGCTGTGACTGCGCCTCGGTGAGGTCCCGTTGGCGGTGCTCGTAGCGGGAGTGCTCGGCGCGGGGCAGACGGGCGCGGCGGCGGGTGGCGATGCGGGCGTAGCGCCGGTAGTGCTCCAGGAAGCCGGCGGCGGCACGCTCCGCGGCGGAGGCGGCCGCCAGTTCGGCCTTCTCCTCGTCGAGCGAGCGGAACGCCTCGGCCACGTCGGCGATGACGGCCTGGTCCACCGGTGGCAGGGCCTCGGTGAGCGCGCGGGAAAGGGCTCCCTCGTTGGGGCGCTTGGACAGCTGGGGCTGGCGCAGCTGGACGAGCAGGTCGACCAAGGCGCCGTACCGCTGCTCGCCGAGCCCGAAGAGTGCCTCGTCCACGGCTCTGCGGTAGGCCTTGGCCTGGTCGTACACCATGCCGTGGCCGACGACGGCTTCGACGAGACGGTCCCGCGAGAGAGCCGTGCCGGTGGCGTCGATCAGGCTGAGGAACCCCTCCGCGGGTGTGCCGGGTCCGTGGTGGACGCGCTGGCCGGTGACCGCGTACCAGTGCCGGGCGATTCCGCGTCCGCTCACCGCCTTCAGTCCGCACAGCAGTGTGCGGAAGTGCTTCTCCCCGCTGGTCGCGTCGAGTCTGCCGAACTCGATCCAGGTGTAGCCGAGGCGCTCGGTGTGCGGGTGCTCCCCGCCGAGCAGGAGGTTCCACTCCATCCGCTTCCCGGGGTCGCCGTCCGGTTCCACCCGTCGCGGGCTCAGGTCGCCGTCGAGCAGGAAGGGCAGGGTGAGCGCGAGCACCTTGGATTTGCCGGTGCCGTTGTTGCCTCGCAGCAGCAGGCGCCCGTCACGGAAGTGGAATTCCTCCACGTCGTAGTGGAAGAGGTCGACGAGCCCGATCCGCAGGGGCTGCCAGCGGGTGCGGAGCGGCTCGGGGAGTGCGATGGTCACGCCTGACCGGCCTTTCGCTGTGCCGGCATGCGTACGTTGCCGGGTGGGAGTACGACCGGTGCGCCGACCGCGTAGCGGGCCAGCGCGGGGCGGGGCTCGGCCCCGTCGGCGCTACGGGAGACCAGGCCGAGGGCGGCGAGCCGGGCGACGGCCTGCTCGACGAGCTCGCCCTCCATGCCCGGCTCCCGCGCGTTCTTGGCCCAGAACGTGCCGTGCTCGGCGGCGAGTTCCCGTACCCGCTGGGCGAGCTGGTCAGTGGTGACCGGCCCGCCCGCCCTGGCCAGGTACTCGGCGAGCAGCAGGGTGATGTGGCCGTGGGTGCCCTGCTCGGGCATCCGTACGTCGGTGAGGTCGTCCTCGGGATCGACCATGGCGATGCCTTCGGCCCGGATCTCGGGCACCAGACCGGTCAGGTCGGCCACGCGGGCGGTGAGGAACCCCCGCTGCCTGGTGAGGTAGCTGAGCTCGGCGTCGCTCAGCTCGTCGTAGTAGAGCACCGGATCGTCCAGAAGTCTGCGGGTGAGTGTCTGCCGCATCGCACGGAAGCGGAGGTCGTCGCTGTCGAGGGCGGTTTCGGCGACGAGCTGCGCCAGCCGGTCGGCGGTGGCCTCGGCTTGCACGGTGGAGGGCCCACGACGCGTCGCGAGCAGTCCTGCCAGCACCCGGCGTTCGACGTCGTAGAGCACGTCGCCCGCGCCGCTCACATACGCGTCCTCGTCTCCGGCGACCCGGCGCAGTACACCGAGACTGAGCAGGAGCCGTACGACAGCCGCGAGGTCGAGGCGCTCGTCCCGGCGGTCAAGAGTGAACTGGATTCCCGACGCGACGAGCCCGGGATCGGTCGCGTCGAGGACGACCTGGTCGGCAAGACGGCCGAGAGCGATCTGCGACTCGCCGCGCTCCAGGGCGGCCAGGGCCAGGCAGAGCAGGACGTAGCGACGGCGGGTGAAGGGGGTGGCGGCACGGGCCGCCTCGCGCGCGGGGTGCGTGGCGTCGTCGAGCACGCCGGGGATCTTGCGCAACCGGGCGGTGTCGGCGTCCACATGGAGCGGCCAGCCGGTGTTGCGGTCGAACCACTCGCGGAGTTCGGAGGCATGCCGTCGCACGAGCCGGAACTCCTCCGCGTGCCTGCCGTGGGCGAGGAGGAGAGGCTGCTTCAGAAGGGCGCGGGCGGCCCTGCGGAGCTCAGCGGCATGTTGCCCGTCGAGCACCTCGGCCAGTGGCGTGGTCATCGTTCGCCTTCTCCGTGCGGGGGTTCGTCGGTCAGGTCGACGATCTCGATGAGGTGATCGGGCCCGCGGAACGTCCCCGACGGCGTACGGATCTCCGCCGCCGGTCCGTCGGCCAGTGCGCTGAGCCTGATCTCCATGGAGCCGTCGTTGCTGGTGGCCACGGTGTGCCGCATACCGGGCCGCCACGTGGCGAGTGCGTCACCGAGCAGTTGGAGGAAGAGCCCGAAGGACACCGGGTCGAGCTCGCCGAGTTCGGACAGCCTGACCGTTCCGTCCGTGACGAGCCGGGCCCGGGCCGCGGCGATCTCGGCCACCTGCTTGGCCGCCACCTCGGCAAGGTGGCGACGCCGCTCCCGGCGATCCTCGACCTTGCGGGGTTTGCCCCGCCGCTCGTAACTTCCGGTGCGGCGCAGCTGCGGGCTGATCCGCAGCGGCTCAGCGGCGGCCCAGGGAGTGGCCGCGGGCACCGGTGCGGCCACGCGGGCGGCCAGCGTGTCCGCGTCGATCGTGAGGTGACGGGCGGGATAGAGCCCGAAGGCCGCCCGCCACAGCTGGTGCCGCGACGCGTCGTCGCCGGCCTCGGCGAACCAGCGGGCGAGCGTGCGGAAATCGGCGGAACGGTCGGACCGCCCGGCCCGGCGCTCCCCCAGCACTCGGACGACGGCCAGCATCTGCGGGATCGCTCCCAGAGCACGGCCACGCAGCAGTCTGGCCTGCGACTCGCGTCCGTTCCGGGTGAGGAACCACGCCGCGAGCCCGTCCCAGCGACCGGCCCAGTGCGCGTGCGCCTCCTGCGCGGCGTGCTCCGCCTCCTCAGGCGCGGCGTCGGCCGCTTCCCGCCCGGCGGCAGCCCTGAGCAGGACCTCGATCCTGCCCGACTCCTCCAGCTCCAGGATGAGCTGGGCGATGCGCCCGCCCAAGGTGATCAGGTCCTGGATGAAGCGCTCCAGATACTGGATGAGGCGATCCTTGTAGGCGAGAAAGACCGCCTCCTCCACCTCATGCAGATCAATGGTGCGCTGCAACGAGCCCATGAACGCGCGCGCGTTTTCGGCGAGAGCGGCGAACCGGCTCGCGAGCGCGTCGAACGCGAGGTACGTCTTGCCGGGATCCGGCTGGTCGTCGGCGGTGAGCACGAGGAGGGCCCGCAGCTGCGTGACGATGTCGTGCAGTGCGATGGCCTGGAGGGCGCCGCGCCGCCCGAGCGCCTCGTCATAGGCGGCAAGGGCCTCCTCGGCTGCTTCCCCGGCCCGGGTCAGCTGATAGATGAAGCGCTTGCGATAGAAATCCTCGACGGCGCTGACACGCCCGGTGTCGGGGTCGGCCCGTAGATTCCCCCACTCGACCAGCTTGTCCAGTGCCTTGACGACCCCGTCGAGTTCGCCGGGCCGTACCTCCCCGGGCAGCGCGGCGTGCACGTCCTCGGGGCGCAGATGCACGGCAAAGTGTTCCTTGGCCATGACGAACGCCCGCATCACCTGGCGGTAGAGGGCGGTGTTCTGCACGGTGAGGTGAGCGAAGGGACTGAACCCGCCCGGCCCGAGGTCCGGAGCGGCGGCGCTGGTGGTCATCAGCAGCCATTTTGCCGCAGCGGCAGCACTCGAGGACAGAGACCCCAGCACTTGGCTGATTAACGCCGGTATGCGGACAGTGTCCGATCCCGTACCGACTCCCTACCACCGGTGACGACGGCGATCTCAATTCGCGCGCCCGTACCAGTCGACGTCACACGTCGGCAGGTACGGGCGAGACCTCCGTCTGCTGATGCTGGACGTACCCGTGGAGCGCTTCAGCCACTTGCGGCCGGCCGACCAGGGCATGGTCGTGTGCGGCGGCCCGCCGATGACGAGGGCGGCCTCGGCGACCTCGGCGGCGAAGCGCAGCGCGGCTGCCCGGCCCTGGCCGCGTGCGGTGCCGGAGACGAGCGCGACCTTGCCGGAGAGCCTGCTCACGAATCCTCCTCGGGGAGATCGGGGAGAAGGGCGTCGGAGATGGACTTCGTCCCGCCGTGCGAGGTGAGCCCGCCGTCGACAGGGATGTCCGCGCCGGTGACGAAGGACGATGCGTCGCAGAGCAGGAAGGTGACGACCGCGGCGACCTCGGCCACCGTGCCGGAGCGGCCCAGCGGGGTCTCGCGGAGATTGGCCTCCCGAAAGGCTGGGGCGGCGGAAGCGGTCATCGGGGTCTCGATGAACCCGGGGTGGACGCAATTGACGCGGATGCCCCGAGGGCCGAGTTCCAGGCAGGCGGATCGGGACAGGCCGCGCAGCGCCCACTTGCTCGCGGTGTACGCCACCGGGTAGTGGCCGGTCAGCGCGGCGGCGGAACCGATGTTGACGATGGACGAACCCGGCGGCATGAGCGGTGCCAGGTGCTGGATGCCCAGGAGCGGTCCGGTGACGTTGACGGCCTGGACGCGGTCGAAGTCCGCGACGGTGACCTCACCGACCCGGGCCCGCCGGTTGATCCCCGCGTTGTTGACCAGCCCGTCGACCCGGCCGTACGCGTGACGCAGCCAGTCCGCCAGCGCCGCCCACTCCTCGTCGCGGGAGACGTCCAGGGTCCGCTGGACCACGCCCTCGGTCTCGGTCGCGAAGGGCTGGGCATCGGTGGCGATCACGTGGGCGCCCTCGGCCGCGCAGGCCGCCGCCTCGGCGGCGCCCTGGCCGCGGGCGGCCCCGGTGACCACGACGACCTTGCCCTGAAGCCTGTTCACGGCCGGCTCCGGGGGCGCGTGCGGCCCTGCGGGAGCGGTATGAGGCCGGGTCCCGGGGACGACGGTGTTGGAGACCGTGCCGAGGGCGTCGGCGGTGAGCGTGACGGTGTCGCCAGGCTGGAGCGGGGGCGGATCCTGACAGCCGCGCACCCCCCAGAGTTCGGCGAGGCAGCCGCCGTTGCCGCAGGTGCCGGAGCCGAGAACGTCACCGGGGCGGACGGACGTACCCCGGGAGGCGTAGGCGATCATCTCCTCGAAGGTCCAGCTCATGTTGGACAGCAGGTCCCGGCCGACGGCCTCGCCGTTGATCTCAGCCGTGAGACCGAGTCGGAGGAAGCCGTCGGCGTCGCGGTACGGCTCCGCTTCGTCGGGTGTGACGAGGTACGGGCCGAGGGTGGTGGCGGTGTCCTTGCCCTTGCAGGGGCCGAGGTTGACCTGCATCTCGCGGGACTGGAGGTCGCGCGCGGACCAGTCGTTGAACAGTGTGTATCCGGCGATGTGGTCGCGGGCCTGCTCCGGCGTGAGGTCGCGGCCCTCGCGGCCGACGACCACGGCGACTTCGAGCTCGAAGTCCAGCACGTGGCTGCCCGGGGGGACGGGGACGTCGTCATGGGCGCCGATGAGGGCGTAGGGGTTGGTGAAGTAGAAGGTCGGCGCGTCGTACCAGGCGTCCGGGACCCCGGCGACACCGTCGACGCTGCGGCGTACACCCTCGATGTGCTCCTCGAAGGTGACGAAGTCCCGTACGGAGGGCGCCTCCAGCGGCGGCAGCAGTCGTACGTCGGCCAGCGCGACCGGATCGCCGGGGGGCGGCGGTTCGGTGCCGAGGCCGGAGCGGATCAGGCCGAGCAGTGTGGTGCCCTCGGGGAAGTGAGGTTCCCCCGTTACTCGGGAGATGCTGATCAGCTGGTCAGGGAGGGTTGACGGGGTTTCAGGTTCGCTCTTCTGGTCGTTGCCTGATCGGAGTAGTACCTCTCCTCGAACTCGATCGGGCTGA
>NZ_JASITA010000035.1:0-73200 GCF_030063415.1 Streptomyces sp. H27-C3
GGGGAGGTCCGGGCGCGGCCGGGGGAAACGAGGGGGGCGTGCTCCGCGGAGCACGCCCCCCTCGTTCATGGCCGGATGCGTACCTCTTTGTATAAAAGCGTATTCACTGAGTGAGGGTCAGGCGTACGCTCGGGCATATGCGGATTGCGGTTTCCTGGGGATCCTTAGAGGTAAGTGCTCCGGCGGACGGAGGCGCACGATGAACGACAGCGGCGCCGTACTCCCATGGCTGGTGATACGGCAGGACGACAGCGGCAACCGCTACCGGGTCGGCAGGTACGCCACCAAGATCGAGGCTCAGAAGATCGCGGACAGCCTCGACGGCCGTGGGCACAAGCAGCTCTACTGGGTCGAACGCGTCGGCCAGAGCGTCCAGTAGGGCCTCCGGCGCGACTGACGGCAGCTCCCGGTGCGAGCCCACCGGGAGCGCGTCCGGTGCGAGGTGGAGGAGAGCCCGGTGGCGCCCGCGACATAGGCTCCGCGCATGACTGATCGTGTCGTGGTGGGCGCAGCCGTGTACGATCGGGGGCTGCTGCTGGCCGCGCGCCGCAGCGCCCCTCCCGAGCTGGCCGGCCGCTGGGAGCTTCCCGGCGGCAAGGTGGAGCCCGGCGAGAGCGCCGAGCGGGCGCTCGTGCGCGAGCTGCGCGAAGAGCTCGGCGTCGAGGTGCGGCCGGTGGAGCGCATCCCCGGAGAGTGGCCCCTGAAGCCCGGTCTTGTCCTCCAGGTGTGGACGGCCCGGCTGGTCTCCGGCACACCCCGGCCGCTCCAGGACCACGACGCGCTGCGCTGGCTCGCGCCGCACGAGGCGGCGGACGCGGTGGACTGGCTGGACCAGGACCGACCCGCGGTGGCCGAGGCGGTACTCCGCCTGAGTGCTCTCTCCGGACCGGCCGGCCAGGCCTGACCCCGCCCGGCGGACCGTCTTCGGGGCTGGCAGGGTGGGGGCGCGGGCCGTGTTCCCGCACGCCCTTCGTGCCCCGGTGCTTCCATTGCGGGGATTAACCCGGACCGTATATCGGGTATGTGCTGATTAACCCCCCGAAAAAGGACGCGGGCCGCGCTGTTTGTCTGGGATCTGGGATGTGGTCGGCGTGATCGACACCGACGGCGACCGCGCCGAGTGGACCTTCCCTGCCGAGGCCGATGCCGTACGCACCGCGCGCCATGCCGTCCGTAACGCGCTGCGCGCCTGGGGCCTGCTGGACGCGGTCGGCGATATGACCGTTCTGTTGGTCAGCGAACTGGTGACCAACTCTTTGCGGTACGCATCGGGGCCCATCGGTGTCCGGCTGGTGCGGTGCGACCCTGCCGGGCTCCCTCCGGCCACCGGGCCCGTCCTGTTGGTCGAAGTGTCGGATCCGCTTCCGGATCCGCCCCTCGCGCGCCTCGCGGGCCCCGATGACGAGGGAGGACGCGGGATGCAGCTGGTGGCCTGCTCCGCGCGGCGATGGGGCACACGTCTCGGCAGAACGGGCAAGACGGTGTGGTTCGAGCTGGCTCTGCCTGGTTACGACCTCACCCGCGATTGACAGTGGGAGAAGGAGCGACGTCTGGGGCCTTCGAATCCAAGGCGGAGGAGGGAGTGATGGCGGAGCCATCGCGACTGACGACAACGCCGGAGGCGGAGGTCCCAGGCGCCGCGACGCCGCTGCCAATCGTGGGTGAGGTCGTTAGAAGAGTGAAGGGACAACGATCACCGCACGGCCGCCTTTCCGGCCGAAAAGGAACGAGTCCGTGCTGTGATCGTGAACGCCGTGACGCTCGGGCCCGTAGTGCTGAATACTGCGGGAAGGACCGGTCCGGTGTGTTGAGCTGGAGGGGACGGTCGGGTGAACGAGATATCAGCGGCGGCGGGCGAAGCCATGTGGCAGAGCAGCCCGCCCGGCTCGATCTATGACTACATCAAAGTCGCGTCCTTCTCGATCGGCCCCGACGGGCTCGTCGAGCAGTGGAGCAGGCGGGCCGAGGAGCTGTTCGGCCTGGCCGCACGCGATGTGGTGGGCAAGGATCCGGTCGAGGCCTTCATGCCGGCCGAGCTGCGCGTGCGCGGCCACCGCGAGGTCGCCGAGATTCTCGACGGCAAGGAATGGACCGGCCTCGTCCCGTTCCGTATGCCCGAGAGCGGGGGTGCGCACGGGATCGCGGAGATCTATGTGATGCCGAGCGAGACCTCGCACGGCGAGCGGGCGGCGCTGTGCATCGTCGTCGACGTCCGCGCGCTGCGCCGGATCGAAACCGATCTCGCTTCTTCGCAGGCCATTTTCGGCCAATCTCCCTTCGGCTTCCTCCTGTTCGGTACGGACCTCACCGTGCAGCGCGCCAACAAGCGGTTCGCCACCGTCTTCGGCGGCGGTGTGGAGGACCACCGGGGCCGCACCGTCCACGACTACCTCTCCCCGCCCGAGGCCGTGCGGATGACCGCCGCACTCCAACGGGTCCTGGAGACCGGCGAGTCCGTCACCGACATGCAGATCATCGGCGTCATCCCCGGCAGCACGGAACGCAGGCACTGGTCGGTCAACCTCTACCGGGTGCACAGCGGTGCGGGCCGACCCATCGGCGTCGCCGGCCTCTCCATCGATGTGACCCGCCGCCACACGGCCGCCCGCGAGGCCGCCGACGCCCGGCGCAACCTGGCCCTGCTGAACGAGGCGGGCGCCCGCATCGGGAACTCCCTCGACCTGGAGACCACCGCCCGCGAACTCCTCGACGTGGCCGTCCCCGGCTTCTGCGACCTCGCCTCCGTCGACCTCTACCAAGGCCTGCTGGCCGGTGACGAGGCCCCGCCCGGCCTGGCCGACGGCAGCGCGGAGCTGCGCCGGGTGGCCTTCGCCAGCGCCGTGTCCGACGGCCCGCTGGTCGCCCCGGGCTGCGTCGCCGAGGGTGAGGAGCCCGAGCCCACCGAGGTCGGCTCCGTCCACCGCTACCCGTTCAACTCGCCCTGTGCGGACGCCCTGCGCACCGCCCGCGTCCAGGTGGTGCCCGGCCGGGACGGCAGCCTGATCCAGTCGACGCTCGCCGTGCCGATGGTCGCCCACGACACGGTCGTCGGCCTGGTCCAGTTCTCCCGTACGAAGGGCAGCGAGCCCTTCGGGGAGCGCGACCGCGCACTCGCCGTCGAGCTCGCCGCCCGCGCCGCCGTCTGCATCGACAACGCACGCCTGTACCGGCGCGAGCACGAGCGGGCCCTCATCCTGCAACGCAGCCTGCTGCCGCCGGGCGACCCGGAGGCAGCAGGCCTCGACATCGCGTGCCGCTACCTGCCGGGCAACACGGCGACCGAGGTCGGTGGCGACTGGTTCGACGTCATCGAGCTGCCGGGACACCGCACGGCCCTGGTGGTCGGCGACGTGATGGGCCGCGGCCTGCGCGCCGCTGTCGCCATGGGCGAACTGCGCACCGCGGTAAGGACACTGGCGCTGCTCGACCTGGAGCCCGCCGAGGTGCTCTCGGCGCTCGACGAGATCGCCCGCGGCCTGGGCACGCCCAGCGGCGCCCAGCACGCCTCGCGCGCCACCCACAAGGCACGCGAGGCCGACCTGTCGGAGGTCTACCTCGCGACCTGTGTGTACGCCGTCTACGACCCGGTCACGCGTCGATGTACGTTCGCCAACGCGGGCCACCTGCCGCCCGTCCTGGTCGAGCCCGGCGAAGAGGCGCTGCTGCTCGACGTACCACCGGGTATGCCGCTCGGGGTGGGCGGCGAGCCCTTCGAGGAGGTCGAGGTCGAGGTGCCCGAGGGCGCCCTGCTCGCGCTCTACACGGACGGGCTCGTCGAGTCGCGGGACCATCCGCTCGACGAGGGACTGCGGGCCTTCCGCGCGGCCCTCACCGACCCGGTCCGCCCGCTGGAGGACGTCTGCGACCACGTCCTGAACACCCTCGACACCCGGCACGGCGAGGACGACATCGCCCTGTTGATGGCCCGCATACAGGGGCTGCCCGCCGAGGCCGTCGGCGACTGGCAGCTGCCGCGGGAGCCCCGCTCGGTGGGCCGGGCGCGCGAGCTGGCACGGGCGCAGCTGGTCACCTGGCACATCGAAGACCTGGTGGACACCACTGAACTCCTGGTCAGCGAGCTGGTCACCAACGCCCTGCGGTACGGCGAGGGCGAGATCAGGCTCCGGCTGCTGCGCGATCGCACGCTGGTCTGCGAGGTGTGGGACGGGGGCCTGGTCCAGCCCCGCCGGCGGCGCGCGCGCGTCACCGACGAGGGCGGGCGCGGGCTGCAGCTGGTCGAGCTGCTCAGCGCGGCCTGGGGCTCACGGCGGACACCGCGCGGCAAAACGGTCTGGTTCGAACTCGCCCTGCCGAACGGGAGGCCGAAGGGCGAGCCGAGCGTGGAGCAGCTGCTGAGCATGTACTAGGCCGATGCGGGCCTAGAAGGCCGATGAAGATCTTGCTCCGGCCACCCGGATCACCCCGGATTGCCAGTAAATGTCCATCCCGTCGAACTGGTGTGATACGGGCGTGATTTCAAGATCTTCAGGACACTGCTAGAGGGGTCCGCCGGGCTCTACTCGCCCTTCAGCGCGGCCAGCCGCGCCTCGATCTCCGCGCCGTCGCCGAGGCTGTCCAGCTGCTCGAACTGGGCGTCCAGGGAGGAGGCGGCCAGCTCCTGCTTGCCCATCGCCCTGGCCTCCTCACGGCGCACCTTGTCCTCGAAGCGGCCCAGTTCACTCGTCGGGTCGAGCACGTTGATGTTCTTGACGGCGTCCATCATCTGGTTCTGCGCCTGGGCGGACTTCGCGCGGGCCACCAGCTCGTCACGCTTCGACGTCAGCTCGCCGAGCTTGGTCCGCATCTGGTCGAGACCCGTCTTGAGCCGGTCGACGACCTCCGTCTGCGAGGCGATGGTCGGCTCGGCCGTCTTCGCCTCCTTCTCGGACTGCAACTGCCGCTGGAGAGCCACCTTGGCGAGGTTGTCGAAGGTGTCCGCCTCCGCCGCCGAACCGGAGGTGCGCAGCCCGTCGGCCTTCTTGCTGGCGGCGAGCGCCTTGCCGCCCCACTCGGCCGCCGCGTCCACGTCCTCGCGGTGGTCCTGCTCCAGGAGCCGCAGATTGCCGATGGTCGACGAGACGGCCTCCTCGGCCTCGGCGATGTTGTTGGTGTAGTCGCGGATCAGCTGGTCCAGCATCTTCTGCGGGTCCTCGGCCTGATCGATGAGGGCGTTGATGTTGGCCTTCGCCAGCTGGGTCACACGGCCTAGGATGGTCTGCTTCGACATGGGACGACTCCTTGTACGGGCCCAGGGGCCTATGGATACGGGCACTGCTAAGCGCATTGATTCGGGCACTGGTACGGGTACTGGTACGGGTCAGAACCGGCCGCCGCCGCCCCTTCGGCCTCGCGTGCCCCCGCCGCCGAAACTGCCGGGTCCGCCGCCCTGACCGAAGCCGCCCCCGAAACCTCCGCCGAAGCCGCCGCCCCGGCCGCCTCCGCCGCCGCCGAGGATCCCGCCGAGGATGATCCCGCCGAGCACCGCGCCGTTCAGGCCGCCGCCCCCGCCTCCTCCGCCGCGTCCGCCGTACGGGTCGTCGTACCCCCGTACGTCCTGCTCCGCGAGGCTCTGCGCCTGCCGGGCCAGGGCATCCGCCTGCTGGGCCTCCGCCAGCGCGGCCTGCGCGTCCGGAGCCGCGGCGGACTGTTCGAGGTGGCGCTGGGCCTCCGCGAGGCGGGTGCGGGCCTGGCTGCCCACCGCTCCGCGATGCGTGGTGATGTAGTCGGCGGCGGCCCCGATGGAGGCGCGGGCGCCGAGCGTGGCCTGGTCGAGCAGGGCGCGTGCGCGCTGCCCGGCGGACTCGCGCTCCCTGGCCCCCGCCAGCGCCTCGTCCAGCGCGCCGTCGGCCTCATCCACCCGGCGCAGCGCGTCGATGGGGTCGTACCTGCCGGACTGCTCCTCCTGGCGTACGTCGGCGACGACGGCCTCCGCGCGGGCGATGCGCCCCTGGAGGTCGGCCGTGGAGTTGCCCTCGCCGCTGCCCTGGAGGAGGCCGCGCGCGTCGGCGAGGTCGGTCTCCGTCTCGGTGAGCGCGCCGGGCAGCTTGCCCGCCGCCTCGGCGAGTTCCCGCGCGCGGCGGTCCACGGCGTCGATGAGTGTGGCCGCCTGGCCGACGGCGCCCTCGGCGGCCCGTACGTAGACGGCCGCCCGGCCCGTGTCGCCCGCGTCGAGCGCCTGCCGGGCCTGGTCGAGGCTGCCGGTCACGAAGACGAGCCGGTCCTTGGCCTGTTCGGCGTGGCCGGCGATGGGCGCGGCGGCGGAGTCCGCGTACCGCGTCCGCATCGCGGTCAGCGTGGCCTCCGCGATGCCCACGCGCCCGGTGAGGTCGTGGAAGGACTCCTCGGTGGCGGCCAGCGCGCCGGGGGCGTTCTTCTCCAGGTCGCGCAGCTGGTCGAAGGCGTCGGACTCGGAGTCGAGACGACGGCTGGCCGCCGTGCAGCGGGTGATGATCTCGTCGAGCATGTGCCTGCGGGTCTCGTCGTCCTCCGGGTGGGCGTCGTCTAGCTGCTGGCGCAGCCGGAAGGCAGCGGTCAGTTCGCCCTTGGAGTACGCGAGGGCCGCGGCGAAGGGCTGCGCGGCCTCCTCGCCGAACTGGGCCGAGGCGAAGCCCAGTTCGTCCTCGCTGGTGCGTACGGCGTCATCCGTCTCGACGAGCGTCTGCTTGGCCCGGGAATCGAGCTCGGGCAACGGCGTCGGCGCCTTCGGTTCGGCTGCCCAGCCACCGGCAGTGGTGCCGGTCGTGGCCCCGGTCGTGCCGCGCCGCTTGCGGCGGCTGTACGCGTATGCCGCCACCGCGCCGGCGCCGCCGACCGCGATGATCGGCACCGCCAGGTCCGCAGCGCTGTTCTCGCCGCCACTGCCACCACCGGGATCGGCCTCGCCGGGGGTGACGGCGGGCGCGGGTACGGGATCGCCGGCGAGTACCGCGTCGTATCCGTCGGCTGCGCCGATCGCCGCGCCCGCCCAGTCGTTCTCCTTGAGCGCGGGCTCCACGGCGGTCCTGGCGACGTCGGCGAGCTGGGCGTCGGTGAGGCGCGAGTCCTGGTCGACGGAGTAGGCGTACTGCCGGTCGTGGGTGGCCACGGCGAGCAGCACGTCGTCGCGGCCCAGTCCGCTGCGCCCGGCGGTGCTGTCGGCCCAGCTCTGCGCGGACTTTCCGGAGAAGTCACGGACGTACGCGACGAAGAGCTGAAGGCGGCGGTCGTCGTAGAGCCGGTCCAGGGCGCGAACGGTGTCGTTCCTGCGGTCGCCCAGCGCGCCCACCTTGTCGGTGATCTGGCCCTCGCGCGACAGGACGACGGGGTCCTCGGCGCGGGCGCCCCGGTCGGCGGGCACCGCGAGCCACCCCGCCGCCAGGACGGACACGGCAAGGAAAGTCCCGGTTCGGCTCAGCAGCAGCGTCACGTTTACGAGGTTATGTCCGTGCTGCCGGGCCCGCGACCGGAACCGATCACCGGCGTCGCCGCGTCCGTCCCCACGATGTCGTCAAGCGTAGGACGGCTGTACGAACGAAGCCCGTCCGGCGCGCATCAACCGAACGGGGAGCGGCATGGGACGCACGGACACACTCGCGAGGCGCTGGCGCGGTCCGCGCCTGAAGTGGCCCAAACGCGTGGCCCTCACGCTGGTTCCGCTGCTTGTCGTCCCGCTGCTCACCGCCGGTGTCTCGCTGCGCTTCAACTACGCGGGCGACTACGAGGACGGCACCCGCACCCGCGGGCGCGACGCGATCTGGCTCGGTCACGCCTGGGTCGACGGACGCAGGAAGGACGCCGACCTCACCGCGTTCGCCGCCCGGATCAAGGGCACGGGCATCAAGGATCTGTACGTCCACGCGGGCCCCCTGGAGCACGACGGGACGCTGCCCGCGTCGGCGTACCCGCGCGCACGGTGGCTGGTGGACGCCGTGCACCGCGAGATGCCCGGCGTACGGGTGCAGGCCTGGCTCGGCGACAGGCTGGCCACCGAGGAGCCCGACGGGATGAGGCCGGCCGACGCGGACACCCGGGCGGCCGTGGTGCGCTCGACCGGCCAGATCCTGGACGCGGGCTTCGACGGTGTCCACTTCGATCTGGAGCCGCTGCTCTCCGACGACCGTGACTATCTGTCGCTCCTGGACGATCTGGGCGACCTGACGAGGGCCAGAAAGGCGCCGCTGTCCGTCGCAGCCCACCAGATCGACCCGCTGCCCGCCCTGCACTCCGTCAACGGCGTGGTCTCCGGCCGGGAGAAGTGGTGGTCGCAGGCGTTCTTCGCCGAAGTGGCCCGCAGGGTCGACCAGATCGCCGTGATGTCGTACGACACCTGGATGCCCCTGGAGAGCGTGTACGGCGGCTACGTCGCCCAGCAGACCTCCCTCGCTCTGGAGGTCACGCCCGAGGGGACGGACCTGCTGATGGGGCTGCCGTTCTTCCACGAGGACGACCTCGGGCACCACGAGAACGCCGAGACCGTCGCGGCGGCGGTCCGTGGCGCCAGACTGGGCCTGGGGCGCACGGACCGCGACCGCGAGCGGTTCGGGGTGGCGCTGTACGTCGACTTCGCGGCGACGGAGGCCGACTGGGCGGCGTACCGTGCAGGCTGGAACTGACCCGGGGCGCGGGAGGTCCGCATCGGATCGGGTCCGCGCCGGCTCAGATGCTGAAGCGCTCCTTGGCGAGCAACGGGCGGACCCGGGATTCGAACCCGCCGCTGCGGAAAGGGCGTTGCAGCAGACCGGGCCTCAACTCCTGCGCGAGCGAGGCGACGATCATGCCCTGGTCGAGGGCGAGGACGAAGTCGCTGACCCGGCCCGTCACGACATCGACGGAGTCCCGGAATCCATAACCGTCGTCGTAGGCGCCGAAGTCACGGGCGAGCGCCTTGAGGTTGGCGAGCGCCTCGGCGCGGACCTGCGGGAGCGCGAGGAAGGAGGCGTGCGGGGTGACGACGCCGTGCGACTCGTCCCCCTCCACCTGCATGCCGATCGCGTCCACGCCGTACTCCCGGTAGCCGCCGGCCGGGATGTTCGCGGGGGAGAGCCCCAGTAGCCGTACCCGGCCTCGCGGTGAGCGTCTGCTTCTTGTCGGCAGCCACCTGTTCACCGCCCGATCCGCCGCAGGCGGTGATTCCGAACGCCGTGGCGAGTGGACAGCTTGGCCACCAGCAGCTCGGCGTCGGCTTCGGTCAGCTCGATCCCGAAGTCGTCGGCCAACGCCTTGGGCACCTCGGCCGCCTCCAGCTCCCGCACCTCGGGCGGGCTGTCGGCGCCGGGCCTGACGGTGGTCAGCGTGCGGTCGTCCATCACCTGCAGCCGGTCGGGGAAGACGCGCTGCACGAAGAGGCGGCCGGTGAAGGGGGAGTGGGAGCTCGTCGCGATGAAGTGGTTCGCCATGGAGTAGTCGGCGAGGTACTGCCGGTCGAGCGTGAAGGTGTGCCGTGGCTGCCAGCCGCCACCGGCCACGCCGCCACCGGCCACGCCGTCGCCGACCGCGCCGCCATCGCCGCCGCCCGCCACCGGCTGGTACAGCGTCCACCCGTCCGCGCCCGGCGTGACCTCCTCGCGCAGCAGCAGGTAGGACCACACGCTCTGCGCGTCCGTCGCCTCGGTCCGGTCGGTGATCTCGATCGGCTCCAGCGGGCTCGCCCCGAACCCGACGTCGCACAGCCAGCGCCGCCCGTCGAGCTCGATCACCAGCATCGCGTGCGTGGCGGGCAGGATCTTGCCGGGCCCGACATGGATGCGGCCCTGGATGCCGAAGAACGCGAAGCCGAGGCGCTCGAGGGCCGCCGCGTACAGCGACACGTGCTCGAAGCAGTAGCCGCCGCGCGGATTGCCGATCATCTTGGCCTGCAGCGCGCCGAGGTCGAGCGGGACGTCGCCGCGCAGGAACGCGTCCAGGTTCTCCCAGCGCACCGACAGCACGTGCGCCCGGTGCAGCGCGCGCAGCGTCTCCAGGGTGGGGGCGCGATCGCCCTCGTACCCCAGCTGTGTCAGATAGGCGTCCAGATCGAGTGCGTCGCCGTTCCACATGCCGAAAATCCCCGTTCGGTCCCGTCGCGTCGAACATCAAAAATCGATGCGGTGCGGCAGGTGCAGCACGGCGCGCACCACGACTATTCCGTCACCCGCGGTCGGTCACTCGGGGTCCGTCCCTCGTTCGCCCCGGCGGTGGATCTTGTTCCCCAGCCAGACCAACGGGTCGTACTTCCGGTCCACCGTCCGTTCTTTCAGCGGGATCAGCGCGTTGTCGGTGATCTTGATGTTCTCCGGGCAGACCTCGGAGCAGCACTTGGTGATGTTGCAGTAACCCAGCCCGTGCTCGTCCTGGGCGGTCCGCTTGCGGTCGAGGCCCGTCTCGGCTGCCGCGTCCAGCGGATGCATGTCCAGCTCCGCGACCCGCATCAGGAAGCGCGGACCGGCGAAGGACGCCTTGTTCTCCTCGTGGTCGCGCACCACATGGCAGGTGTCCTGGCACAGGAAGCACTCGATGCACTTGCGGAACTCCTGCGAGCGCTCCACATCCACCTGCTGCATCCGGTACTCGCCCGCCGCGACCCCCGGTGGTGGTACGAAGGAGGGCACCTCTCGCGCCTTCGCGTAGTTGAAGGACACATCCGTCACCAGGTCACGGACGACGGGAAAAGCCCGCAGCGGAGTCACGGTGATCGTCTCCTCGGGAGAGAAGACCGACATCCGCGTCATGCACAGCAGCCGGGGCCGCCCGTTGATCTCCGCACTGCACGAACCGCACTTGCCCGCCTTGCAGTTCCAGCGGACCGCGAGGTCGGAGGCCTGGGTGGCCTGGATCCGGTGAATGATGTCGAGGACGACCTCGCCGTCGTTCACCTCGACGGTGAAGTCCTTGAGCCCCCCGCCGCCCGTATCGCCCCGCCAGACCTTGAAGTTGGCCTTGTACGACGTCACTCGTGGAGCTCCTCTTCGGCGAGGTACTTGACCAGCTCTTCCTTCTCGAAGAGGGCGAGCAGGTCGGGTCGGATGGGCACGGTGTTCTCCCGATGGAGGGAGACCTGTCCTTGCGTCGGGTCGGCCGGCACCAACTCATTTGCCACAGAAGTCAGTTGGCACAGCAGGTTGACCTGCCGCCAGTCCCGCTCCATGGCCGGGCAGTCCTCCCGGGTGTGGCCGCCCCGGCTCTCGGTGCGCTCCAGGGCCGCGCGCGCGACGCACTCGCTGACCAGCAGCATGTTCCGCAGGTCGAGGGCCAGGTGCCAGCCGGGGTTGAACTGCCGGTGACCCTCGACCCCGGCCCGTCGGGCCCGTACGCGCAGATCGGCCAGCTTCTCCAGCGCCTGCTCCATCTCCGGCGCCCGCCGGATGATGCCGACCAGGTCGTTCATCGTCTGCTGGAGTTCCTGGTGGAGGCTGTACGGGTTCTCCGGCGGGCGCCCGTTCTCCTCGCCCGGCTGGGGCCTCTCCGCGCTGAAGGGACGCAGCGCCTCGGCTGCGGCCGTGTCGATCTGGGCCGGGTCCACCGCGGGCCGGGCGCCGGTCGCGAAGCCGGCGGCGTACTGGGCCGCGTGCAGTCCGGCGCGCCGCCCGAAGACCAGCAGGTCGGACAGGGAATTGCCGCCGAGCCGGTTGGAGCCGTGCATGCCGCCGGCCACCTCGCCCGCCGCGTACAGACCGGGGACGCCTCGGGTGGCCGCACTGTCGGACTCGACCGCGATGCCGCCCATCACGTAGTGGCAGGTCGGGCCGACCTCCATGGCCTCCGCGGTGATGTCGACGTCCGCGAGTTCCTTGAACTGGTGGTACATGGACGGCAGTCGGCGCCGGATCGTCTCGGCGGGCATACGCGTCGACACATCGAGGAACACTCCGCCGTGCGGGGAGCCGCGGCCTGCCTTGACCTCGGAGTTGATGGCGCGGGCGACCTCGTCGCGGGGGAGCAGCTCGGGGGGACGCCGGTTGTGGTCCGGGTCCTCGTACCAGCGGTCGCCCTCCTCCTCGGACTGCGCGTACTTCTCCTTGAAGACGTCGGGGACGTAGTCGAACATGAAGCGCTTGCCCTCGGAGTTGCGCAGCACCCCGCCGTCGCCGCGCACCGACTCGGTGACGAGGATGCCTTTCACCGAGGGCGGCCAGACCATGCCCGTCGGGTGGAACTGCACGAACTCCATGTTGAGGAGCGGGGCGCCCGCGAGCAGCGCCAGCGCGTGCCCGTCGCCGGTGTACTCCCACGAATTCGACGTCACCTTGAAGGATTTGCCGATGCCGCCGGTGGCAAGGACCACGGCCGGCGCCTCCAGGACGAAGAAGCGGCCGGACTCACGCTCGTAACAGAACGTCCCCGAGACCCGCTCGTCCTCCTTCAGGATTCTGGTGACCGTGCACTCCTGGAAGACCTTCAACCGGGCTTCGTAGTCGCCGAATTCGCGGAAGTCCTCCTGCTGGAGGGAGACGATCTTCTGCTGGAGCGTGCGGATCAGCTCCAGGCCGGTCCGGTCGCCGACGTGGGCGAGCCGCGGGTACTCGTGTCCGCCGAAGTTGCGCTGGGAGATCTTGCCCTCGGGCGTACGGTCGAAGAGCGCGCCCCAGGTCTCTAGCTCCCAGACCCGGTCCGGCGCCTCCTGCGCGTGCAGTTCCGCCATCCGCCACTGGTTGAGGAACTTGCCCCCGCGCATGGTGTCGCGGAAGTGCACCTGCCAGTTGTCCCCGGAGTTCACATTGCCCATGGACGCGGCGATGCCGCCCTCGGCCATCACCGTGTGGGCCTTGCCGAAGAGGGACTTGCAGATCACCGCGGTACGGGCGCCGCGTTCGCGCGCCTCGATGGCGGCGCGCAGCCCCGCGCCGCCCGCGCCGACCACGACGACGTCCCACTCCTGCCGTTCGAGTTGCGTCATCAAAAGGCCCTCACCGTTAGAAGAAGCGCGGATCGTCGAAGGCGCCGGACGCCACGAGATAGACGTAGAAGTCGGCCAGCGCGACGCTGATCAACGAGGCCCAGGCGAGGCCCATGTGATGTGCGTTCAGCTTGCTGACCCACCCCCACATCCGGTAGCGCACCGGGTGCTTGGAGAAGTGCTTGAGCTTCCCGCCGACGATGTGCCGGCAGGAGTGACAGGAGAAGGTGTACGCCCAGATCAGCGCGATGTTGACCAGGAAGATCAGGGTGCCGAGCCCCATGTGGCCCCACGCGTAGTGCTCGTCGCGGAAGGCGAGCACGGTGTCGTACGTGAGGATGCCCGCGACCGGCACGGCGGCGTAGAAGAAGTAGCGGTGGATGTTCTGCAGGACCAGGGGGAAGCGGGTCTCACCGGTGTACTTCTTGTGCGGCTCGGCGACGGCGCAGGCCGGGGGAGACGCCCAGAAGCCCCGGTAGTAGGCCTTGCGGTAGTAGTAGCAGGTCAACCGGAAGCCGAGTGGGAAGATCAGGATCAGCAGTGCGGGGGAGAGGCCCCACCAGGATCCGAGGATGTCCCAGTTGGGGCCGCCCTTCATCGGTGCGCAGTTCTCCGCCAGACACGGGGAGTAGAACGGCGAGACGTACGGCGCGGCGTAGTAGTCGGCGTTCGAGAAGGCCCGCCAGGTCGAGTAGACGATGAAGGCGAGCAGTCCGGCGGCGGTCACGGCCGGCGCCAGCCACCAGCGGTCGGTGCGCAGATGGCGGGGCGTGATGGCGGCGCGAGACGCGCCGTGTACACCCGTGGAGGCTTGAGGTTCTGTGCCAGTGGCCAACGAGGACTCCATAGGGAGCGGGCAGTCGGGAGGGGGAACGGTCGGGCGGTCGGGCGGACTGTGCCGGAGTCAGGGCGCGTGCCGGTCGCGGGCGCCCAGGCCCTCGTCGTCCGTGTCCGTCCACAGCGAGCTGTCGTACGGGGCGTCGGGGATGGTCACCAGGTCCGGGCGTGGCCGGGGCTGCTGGAGAGTGGGAGCGGCCTCGCTGAGCAGGGCGAGGCTTTCGCGCAGATGGTCCGCGTCCGTGCGTACGCGTCTGATCTCCAGGCCGCTGCCGCCGATCTCCTGCTCCAGTCGGGCGAGCGACCTGGCCAGGTCGTCCACGCAGCGTCGGATGGCCGTCAACTCGTCTTGCAGGGACATGTGTTGCCCTCACTTCCGCGGTGGTGGGTGGCATGCGGGACAGGGGGTCGCACCCCCGGGCTCCGTGTGCGCCTGCGAGTGTCGCGCGTCACATCCCCCCTTGTGAAGAGATCTGCGGGGATTCCTGGAGTGCGCGCCTCCGTACGCGCCTCCGTACGCGCCCCCTTGGCCGGTCCGCGTCGGGTCCCCGGCCGGTCCGTATCGGTCCTGGGGCGTCGCGCACCGCCCTTCGTTGGGCCGCACGGGTGGGCTTGGGGCGCTCTGTCGCCGTGTCGGCGGCTTCTCTCGCGCGAGGTCCTTTTCAGTGAGAGGGCAATAGATGTGATCAGCTGCATATGCCGCCAAATGTGAAAACCGGGTTCATTCCGACAGGGAGTGGGCCGGGCCGGCCCTGGAGGTACCTGCCATGTCCCACGTCGGCGTCCCACGCGGGAAGGCATCCCGCTGCACGCCCCAGCGAAGCCGCCGCTCCCTCGCGCTCCTGACCACCGGCGTGCTCGCGCTGCCCGTGCTGGCCGGATGCAGCGCGGGCGACGAGGAGGCCCAGGCGGTGACGGCCGCTCAGGACGTCGCCCCGGCCGGGCGGGAGCTGGTCGCCGACGGCGGCTCGGTGCGCTGGGCCGTGGACACGATGCCCGCCACCCTCAACGCCTTCCAGGCGGACGCGGACGCCACCACCACGCGGATCGCAGGGGCCGTTCTCCCCTCGCTCTTCACCCTCGACGAGCGCGGCAGGCCGCAGCGCAACGCCGACTACCTGGAGTCCGCCGAGGTCGTCGAGCGCGAGCCCAAGCAGGTCGTGCTCTACAAGCTCAACCAGCAGGCGGTGTGGAGCGACGGCCGGGAGATCGGCGCGCCCGACTTCGTGGCCCAGTGGCGCGCGCTGAGCGGCAAGGACACCGCGTACTGGACGGCCCGCAACGCCGGTTACGAGCGCATCGAGAGGATCGAGCGCGGCGCCAACGACCTCGAAGTCAAGGTCACCTATCGCAAGCCCTACGCGGACTGGCGTGCGCTCTTCACCCCGCTGTACCCGAAGGACGTGATGGGCAGCCCCGACTCGTTCAACGACGGGGCCCGCGGCAAGCTCAAGGTGACGGCCGGCCCCTTCGCGCTGAAGGAGCTGGACCGCGCGGAGGACAAGGCCACGCTCGTACGCAACCCCCGCTGGTGGGGGCAGCCCGCCAAGCTGGACACGCTGGTTCTGCGCGCGGTGCCGAGCGAGAAGCGCACCGCGGCCCTGGCCGGCGGCAAGCTCGACATCGCCGAGATCGGCCGCAGCGCCGTGGACCGCGTCACGCTGGCCGCCAGGGACGCGGGCGCCGCGAAGGGTCAGCAGTTGAACCACGGCCCCGGCGCGACGGTCACCCCCGCCTCCGCGCTCAGATCCTGGGCGCTCGCGAACGGCTCGTCGGACGAGAAGGCCGAGGCCGAGCAGGAGATCCGGGAGAAGAACAGCAGAGCGGTGAAGAAGTACGCGGACGAGCAGGCCGCGCTGCGCGGCTTCGCCATCCGCAAGTCGCTGGAGCCCGCCTACACGCAGCTCGCGCTGAACGGCACATCCGGCCCGCTCACCGACGACCGGGTGCGCCGGGCCGTGGCCCGTGCGCTCGACCGCCAGGAGCTGGCCGAGGCCGTGCTCAAGCCGCTGGGCCTGCCCGCCGAGCCGCTCGGCAGCCACCTCGCGCTGGCCGGCCAGCAGGCGTACGCCGACAGCAGCGGCGCGCTGGGCAAGCAGGACACCCGGGCCGCACAGGCGCTGCTCGCCGACGCGGGCTGGACACCGAGCGGGGCGAACGAGACGCCGGACGGGACCGAGGCGGGCAGCAAGCCCAACAGCAAGAAGGACGACGGGGGGAAGAAGGGGGACAAGGCCGAGCAGGAGGACGCGTCCGACGACGGCGGGTACATCGTCGGCGACGAGGAGAGTGGCGACAGCGACTCGAAGCCGGGCGACGGCGGCTACGGCTCGGAGTCCGGCCGCTACGTCCTGGCCCCGGCCCGGATCGCGGCGCTCCAGGGCGAGGCGCTGTTCCAGCAGGCCTCGTCGCTGGACACCGAGAAGTCGGACACCCGGAAGTCGGACGGCGAGGACTCGGAGGGCGAGGACTCGGGCAGCAAGAAGTCCGACGGGAAGAAGTCCGACAGGAAATCCGACTCCGACTCCGGCTCCGATTCGGACCCCGGCTCCGGCTCCGGCGTCAGTACCCACGCCAACGCCAAGGCGAAGTCCAACGAGAAGGGCAAGGGCGGCGTCGCAGGCGCCTACGCCCCGCGCGGCACCGCCGCCCCCGCCGTCGTGGGCGGCCCGCTCGGCAAGGACGGCAAGGTGCTGACGCTGCGCTTCGTCCTGCCGTCGGGCCCCGGCTCCGAGCCGCTGCGCACGGTCGGTGACAAGATCTCGCGGATGCTGGAGGAGATCGGCGTACGTACGGAGATGATCAAGGTCTCCGACGCCAGCTACTTCAAGGACCACATCGCCGCGGGCGACTACGATCTCGCGCTTTACTCCTGGCCCGCCACCGCCTACCCGGCGACCGACGCCCGCCCGATCTTCGCCAAGCCGGAGCCCGCGGCGGACGGCTCGCTCCAGGTCGAGCAGAACTACACCCGGGTCGGCACGGATCATATCGATCAGTTGTTCGACCAGGCGGCGGGTGAGCTGGACGACGAGGAGGCCCGCGACCTGATGCGGCGCACCGATGCCCGGATCTGGGCCGCGGCCGGGTCCATCCCGCTCTTCCAGCGTCCCGAGCTGGTCGCGATCAAGCCGAACCTCGCCAACGCGGGCGCCTTCGGCCTGGCCGCCCCGCGCTACCAGGACATTGGATTCAAGAAGCCGCAAACCGCCGAGACCAAGAAGAAATAGCAGGTCAGAACCCTCAGGATTGGCTCAATTCCCTTGCCCGCCGGCGCCCCCGACGGGCAAGGTCGTGCCATCCGCCGACCCGGGACACGATTCCCACCCCGCAGGACTCTGACTGATTCGTCACACTGCCCCTGATGGGGCCCCGGAACGCGTTCCCGAGGCCCCTTCGGCCCGTCGCGGGCCCCTGAGGGCCCCGGTTTTCCTTGCCCGGGAAGCCCGCGCGGCAGTAGCCCCGTACCATGGGGGAAGCCGTGGCGCGTCCGCCCGGCGGGCGTATGAGGACCGAACCGATGACGACGCCCGATCCCACGATCGAGAGAAGCGCAAGTCTCCTATGCCCACGCGCCACGACATCCGTAACGTAGCCATCGTCGCCCACGTCGACCACGGCAAGACCACTCTGGTCGACGCCATGCTCAAGCAGGCGGGCGCCTTCGCCGCGCACGCCGCCGAGCACCTCGACGACCGCATGATGGACTCGAACGACCTGGAGCGTGAGAAGGGCATCACGATCCTGGCCAAGAACACCTCGGTCAAGTACCACCCGAAGGACGGCGGCGCCGTCGTCAACATCAACATCATCGACACCCCCGGCCACGCCGACTTCGGTGGTGAGGTCGAGCGCGGCCTGTCGATGGTGGACGCGGTCGTCCTGCTGGTCGACGCTTCCGAGGGCCCGCTGCCGCAGACGCGCTTCGTGCTCCGCAAGGCGCTCCAGGCGAAGATGCCCGTCATCCTCTGCATCAACAAGACGGACCGCCCCGACTCCCGGATCGACGAGGTCGTCAACGAGACGTACGACCTGTTCCTGGACCTGGACGCGGACGAGGAGCAGATCGAGTTCCCGATCGTCTACGCCTGCGCGCGTGACGGTGTGGCGTCGCTGACCAAGCCCGCGGACGGCACCGTCCCGCCGGACAGCGAGAACCTCGAGCCGTTCTTCAACACGATCCTGTCGCACGTCCCGGCCCCCGAGTACATCGAGGACGCCCCGCTCCAGGCGCACGTCACCAACCTCGACGCGGACAACTTCCTCGGCCGTATCGCGCTGTGCCGCGTCGAGCAGGGCGAGCTGAAGAAGGGCCAGACCGTCGCGTGGATCAAGCGTGACGGCACGATCGCGAACGTCCGCATCACCGAGCTGATGATGACCGAGGCGCTCACCCGCCGGCCGGCCGAGAAGGCCGGTCCCGGCGACATCTGCGCGGTCGCCGGATTCCCGGACATCATGATCGGCGAGACGCTGGCCGACCCGGCCAACCCGATCGCGCTGCCGCTGATCACGGTCGACGAGCCCGCGATCTCCATGACCATCGGCACCAACACCTCGCCGCTCGTCGGCAAGGGCGGCAAGGGCCACAAGCTCACCTCCCGCATGGTGAAGGACCGCCTGGACAAGGAGCTCGTCGGTAACGTCTCGCTGCGCGTCCTGGACACCGAGCGCCCCGACGCCTGGGAGGTCCAGGGCCGTGGTGAGCTCGCGCTCGCCATCCTGGTCGAGCAGATGCGCCGCGAGGGCTTCGAGCTGACCGTGGGCAAGCCCGTCGTGGTCACGAAGCAGATCGACGGCAAGCTGCACGAGCCCATCGAGCGCATGACGGTCGACTCCCCCGAGGAGCACCTCGGTGCGATCACCCAGCTCATGGCGACCCGCAAGGGCCGCATGGAGACCATGACGAACCACGGTTCGGGCTGGATCCGCATGGAGTGGATCGTCCCGTCGCGCGGCCTCATCGGCTTCCGTACGGAGTTCCTGACGCAGACCCGCGGCACCGGCATCGCGCACTCGATCTTCGAGGGCCACGAGCCGTGGTTCGGCGAGCTGCGGACCCGCCACAACGGCTCGCTGGTCGCGGACCGCTCCGGCTCGGTGACCCCGTTCGCGATGGTCAACCTGCAGGAGCGCGGTGTCATCTTCCTGGAGGCCGGCACCGAGGTCTACGAGGGCATGATCGTCGGTGAGAACTCGCGCGCCGACGACATGGACGTGAACATCACCAAGGAGAAGAAGCTCACCAACATGCGTGCGGCGGCGGCGGACAACACGGAGAACGTGGTGCCCGCGCGCAAGCTGTCGCTTGAGCAGTCGCTGGAGTTCTGCCGCGACGACGAATGCATCGAGGTGACCCCGGAGACGGTCCGTATCCGCAAGGTCGTCCTGGACCAGAAGGAGCGCGGCCGCACCGCGTCGCGCGCCAAGCGCTGACCCCTCGGGTCGGGCACACAGCACGCACCGACCGACGGCCCGGTGCGCCACGACGTTCGTGGCGCACCGGGCCGTCGGCATGTCCGGGGCGGTCCAAGTGTGAGGTCTCTCGCAGTTGCGCGGATCTGCGCAACCGAATTTCGGGGATGTCTTGTTCGGTGAGCGGAGAGGTCTGCCCGATAGATATGTAACAAGTCCGTTTCGCGACCATCTATCGTGTATCTGTTTGCCCAGATTGTGGGAGTTGTGGGTGCGATGTGTGATCGAACCGAGATCAAAACACTGTAGTCGCGGCGTGGCCCATGGCTGATAGTTGAGGCCACAGAGCTCGGGTCAATGGGTTACGCGTCGTTATGTGCGCCGACTCACGAGCATGCAGAGGGTGTTGATCTTCGCCGTCAGGGGTGTCGGTGGAGAGTCGGCTCCCTTGCTTGTCAATGAACAAGTGGACTCTTGAGGAGGCACCCATGCGCGGCGCCACAAGCGCCGGGTGGGTCGAGTGGGCGGCTATCGCTGCGCCAACTGCGACTGCTCCCGGCAGTACTGCTGACCGTGGTGGCGACGGCACGGGCGGGCTCAGGCCCCGCCCCGGCGCGCATCGCGTGATTCCCGCCGGTGACTTCTCGTCAGGGTCTTTCCGGCTCAGGGCACTTCAGGCCGCCCTGAGCCGTCCCACGAATATTCCGAGTGCGGGAGTCTCCGCGTCATGACCAGCTCTACCCCGGCATCAGCGGCCGGTACCAAAGTCCCCGAAGCCGACTCGGAAGCCGCCCTCGGTAAAGAGGCCGGCAAGGGATCGGACACGACCGGGCGTACCCCCGGGCAGTTGATGTGGCGACGCTTCAGACGTGACCGCACCGGCGTCGTCTGTGCGTTCATCGTCATCTTCTTCTTCGCGATCGCGGCCCTCGCGCCGGTGATCTCGGCCCTGTACGGCAAGAATCCGTACACCCTGTACGGGCAGGAGAACATCGAGCTCCTCGACGAGTTCGGTCTGCCCACCGGGCCCCTGGGCGGCATGTCCGGCGACTTCTGGTTCGGCGTCGAGCCGGACCTCGGCCGCGACGTCTTCACCCAGCTGCTCTACGGCATGCGCACCTCGCTGTACACGGCGCTGGTCGCGACGCTGCTGATGGTGATCTTCGGCGTGCTGGTCGGTCTGCTCGGCGGATACATCGGCGGCAAGACGGACTACCTGCTCGGCCGTTTCACGGACTTCCTGCTGGCCTTCCCGAGCCAGCTGTTCTTCATCGCCGCGATGCCCGTGATCGTCTCCGTGTTCGTCAGTCCGAACGAAGAGACTCCCACGTACGTCAGAACTGTGGCGATCATCGGCGTCATGTGGTTCCTGGGCTGGATGGGGCTCTCCCGGCTGGTCCGTGCCTCCGTGCTCTCCCTGCGCGAGCGGGAGTTCATCGAGGCGGCCAAGGTCGCCGGCGCCTCGCCGTGGCGGATCATCCGTAAGGAGCTCCTGCCCAACCTGGTGACGCCGATCCTGGTCCAGGGCACCTACATGCTGCCCTCCACCATCCTCTCGGTGGCCTTCCTGTCCTTCGTGGGCGTCGGCTATGTCGAGCCCACCCCGGACTGGGGCCGCATGTTCGCGACCGCGGGCAAGATCTATGAGCAGGACCCGGCGTACATGTTCTACCCGGGTATCGCCATGGTGATCTTCGTCGTGGCCTTCAACCTCCTCGGCGACTCCGTCCGAGACGCCTTCGACCCCAAGTCCGGGCGCTGACGTCCAACTCGATGAACGCGGCGGCCACTTGTGTGGCGCCAGTTCCGGCCGGTTCGTTCGGCAGCACAGTTGGATCACTACTCACAGATAGGTGTGCTCAACCTCATGAGTATCCTCAGTTCACGCGGAACACGCGCGGCGATAGCCGCCGTGGCCGTCGGTTCACTGGCGCTCACCGGCTGCGGCAGCAGCAACGACAGCTCCGACAAGCCCAAGGGCAAGTCGCAGGACGACGCCGCCACGCAGGCCCAGGCCGTCTCCTTCGGTGATGCCGCGGCTTCCACCGGTCCGGCCAAGCCGGTCGCGGGTGCCAAGCCCGGCGGCACGATCGCGGTCTACCAGGAGAACGACTTCTCCCACCTGGACCCGGCGCAGACCTACGTCAGCGACGGCCGCCTCCTCGGCAACCTCATCCACCGCGGTCTGACCGCGAACAACGAGGACGACAAGGGCGCGGTCACCGTCGTCGGCGACATCGCCACCGACTCGGGCACGAAGTCGGACGGCGGCAAGACCTGGAAGTACACCCTGAAGGACGGGGTGAAGGACGAGAACGGCAAGGCGATCACGTCCGCCGACATCCGTCACACCTTCGAGCGCATGTACGCGCCGTTCATCACGGACGGCCCGATCTACATCCAGCAGTGGCTGTCGGGCGCGGGCACCGAGTACCGCAAGGCTCTGCCGGACGGTCCGTACAAGGGCAAGCACCTCCCGGACAGTGTCCTGGAGACGCCGGACGCGAAGACGGTCATCTTCAAGTTCAAGGCGCCGCAGCCCGACCTCCCGCAGGCGCTCGCCATGGTCGGCTACTCCATCGTCCCGGAGAAGACGGACACCAAGGAGAAGTACGACACCAAGCCGGTCGCCACCGGCCCGTACAAGATCTCCGAGTTCAAGCCGGGCAAGTCGATGAAGCTTGTCAAGAACCCGAACTGGGACGAGAAGACCGACTCGGGTCGCCACCAGTACGCCGACGCCTTCGACATCAGCTTCAACCACGACGACACGGACCAGACCAAGCGCATCCTGGCCGACCGCGGTGAAGCCAAGAACGCCATCATGATGACCGGTCAGGTCGCCACCAACCAGGTCAAGGCCGTCGTCACGGACCCCGCGGCGAAGAAGCGCACGATCGCGGGCTACGCCCCGTACGTGTGGCAGCTGAACATGAACATGGACCGCATCAAGGACAAGAAGATCCGCGACGCGATCACCTACGCCATGCCGGGCGGTCAGGTCTACCGTCCCGACGGCGGCACGTACGGCGGCGAGCCGGCCGGTGGCCTGATGGCCCCGACCGTCCCGGGCTACGAGAAGGGCTACGACCCGTACGGCAAGATCAAGAAGCCGGCCGGTGACATCGCGAAGGCCAAGCAGCTGCTGAAGGAAGCCGGCAAGGAGGGCATGAAGCTTGTTTATGCCTACTCCAACACCCCGGTGCGCCAGCAGCAGTCGGTCATCATCGAGGACGCCCTGACGAAGGCCGGCTTCGACGTCCAGAAGAAGGAAGTCGACAACGCCACCTGGTACGAGCAGATGGGCAAGGTCAAGAACGGCTTTGACGTCTACATGACCGGCTGGGGCCAGGACTGGTCGTCTGCCTCCACCGTCATCCCGCCGTCGTTCGACGGCAAGCAGATCCAGGACGGCGCGTCGAACTACGCGCACCTGAACGACAAGCACGTGAACGCCGAGATCGAGCGGATCCTGAAGATCACGGACCCGGCCGCGGCTACCAAGGAGTGGACCAAGCTGCACAAGTACATCGTGGAGGAGATCAACCCCGCCGCCCCGCTGTACTTCGTCAAGGTGCTCCAGATCCAGGGCTCCAACATCGGCGGTGCCCGGTACTCCTCGGACACCAGCTACATCGACGTGAAGAACATCTTCCTCAAGAAGTAGCAGCCGCTCAGGCCGTCCTCGGGGGTGTGCGCACGGCGGAGCACACACCCCCGAGGTGGCGGGCCATTCCATACCACCACCCCCTCAGACTCAGCCGCCGTCCTGAGAGCAGCGATCTGCCATGCTTCAATTCCTCTTTCGCCGGACGTTCGGCGCCGTTGTCATCCTGATCCTGATCAGTGCGTTCACGTTCTTCATGTTCTTCGCGATTCCGCAGGACCCCGCCATGCTCATGTGTGGCAAGAACTGCACACCGGACGCGCTGGCGATCATTCACCAGAACCTCGGGCTCGACAAGCCGGTGCCTGTGCAGTACTGGGACTTCATCGTCGGTATCTTCGCCGGGCGCGACTTCCCGGTCGGCCACTGCGCGGCCCCCTGCTTCGGTGTCTCCTTCGACAACCAGCAGATGGTCTGGGACACGATCATGGACCGCTTCCCCCTCACCGTTTCCCTCACGGTGGGTGGACTCCTGGTCTTCCTGACCTTCGGCCTGGGCGCCGGCATGATCGCCGCCTGGAAGAAGGGCACTTCCGTCGACAAGGTGTTCTCCACCGCGTCGATCGGCCTCAGCTCCCTCCAGATCTACTTCCTCGGCCCGGTCGTCGTCGGTCTCCTGGTCTACTCCACGGGCTGGCTGGACGCGCCGAAGTACGTCCCGATCTCCGAGAGTCCATCGGCCTGGTTCATGGGCCTGCTGATTCCATGGTTCGTCATGTCGGTGATCTTCACGGCGAACTACACCCGTATGTCCCGCTCGACGATGATCGAACAGCTCCAGGAAGAGCATGTGCGCGCGGCTCGCGCCAAGGGGATGTCATCCCGCTTCGTGTTCTTCCGCTATGCCTGGCGCGGATCGCTCACCCCGATCGTCACCATCCTCGGCATGGACCTGGCGGCGCTCTTCGGCGGCGCGATGGTCACCGAGATCACCTTCGGCCTCGCCGGCATCGGCCGTCTGGCCCGCGACTCGGTCCAGATGAAGGACCTTCCGGTGACCATGGGCGTCATGCTGATCAGCGCCGCCTTCATTCTGCTGTTCAACATCATCGTGGACGCGCTGTACGCACTCATCGACCCGCGCGTGCGGCTGTCCTAGGAGAATGACCGTGACGACACTCACCAAGTCCGGCGAATCCCCGGCAACCACCGATTCGGCCGCCTTCCTCTCCGTGCGCGACCTGCGGGTGCAGTTCGCCACCGAGGACGGCGCCGTCAAGGCGGTGGACGGACTCTCCTTCGACCTGGAGCGCGGCAAGACGCTCGGGATCGTCGGCGAATCCGGCTCGGGCAAGTCGGTCACCAGCCTGTCCGTCCTGGGCCTGCACAACCCGCAGTCGACCACGGTCAGCGGCGATATCGTGCTGGACGGCCAGGACCTCACGGGCAAGTCGGACCGGGAGCTGGAGAAGCTCCGCGGCAACAAGATGGCGATGATCTTCCAGGACGCGCTGACCGCGATGTCGCCGTACTACACGGTCGGCCGTCAGATCGCCGAGCCGTACATCAAGCACACCGGCGCCAGCAAGAAGGAGGGCCGCTCGCGGGCCATCCAGATGCTGGAGAAGGTGGGCATCCCGGACGCCAAGGCCCGCGTGGACGACTATCCGCACCAGTTCTCCGGCGGCATGCGTCAGCGCGCGATGATCGCCATGGCGCTGGTCTGCGACCCGGCCCTGCTGATCGCCGACGAGCCGACCACGGCCCTCGACGTGACCATCCAGGCGCAGATCCTCGACCTGCTCAAGGACCTCCAGCAGGAGTTCGGCTCGGCGATCATCCTGATCACCCACGACCTGGGCGTCGTCGCGAATATCGCCGACGACCTGCTGGTGATGTACGCCGGCCGGGCCGTGGAGCGCGGTTCGGTGCGCGAGATCCTCAAGCAGCCCCAGCACCCGTACACCTGGGGTCTGCTCGGGTCGATGCCGCGGCTCTCCGCCGATGTGTCCGAGCCCCTGATGCCCATTCCCGGCGCTCCGCCGAGCCTGCTCAACCCGCCCTCGGGCTGCGCGTTCCACCCGCGGTGCACGTTCACCGGCCTGGTGGACGAGAGCGGGAGCTGCGTGACCAAGCGTCCGGAGCTTCCCGATGGGCGCGCGTCCGCCTGCCACCTGACCGGTGAGCAGAAGCAGCAGGTTTTCATTGAGAAGATTCAGCCCCGGCTGGGCTGACCGGCAACTGGGGCAGAGATCATGAGTGAGACGAACACGAACACCAGCGCAGTGGCCGATGCGGTTCCTTCGCCGCGGGCCTCCGGATCCACCGAGCCGTTGCTCGAGGTCAAGGGACTGACCAAGCACTTCCCGATCTATGGCGGCTTTCCGTTCCGGCGGAAGGTCGGCGCGGTGCAGGCCGTCGACGGGGTGGATCTGAGCATCTTCCCGGGCGAGAGCCTGGGGCTCGTCGGTGAGTCGGGCTGCGGCAAGTCCACCACGGGCCGGCTGCTGACCCGCCTCCTTGAGCCGACCGCGGGCACGATCACCTATCAGGGCAAGGACATCACCCGCGCCAACCGCAGGCAGTTGGCGCCGGTGCGGTCCGAGATCCAGATGATCTTCCAGGACCCGTACGCCTCGCTGAACCCGCGGCAGACGGTCGGCACGATCATCGCCAGCCCGATGGAGATCAACGGCATCAACCCGCCCGGTGGCCGCGAGAAGCGGGTGCGTGAGCTGCTTGAGATCGTCGGCCTGAACCCGGAGCACTACAACCGCTTCCCGCACGAGTTCTCGGGCGGCCAGCGCCAGCGTGTCGGCGTGGCCCGCGCCCTGGCGCTCAAGCCCAAGGTGATCGTCGCGGACGAGCCGGTGTCGGCCCTCGACGTGTCCATCCAGGCCCAGGTGGTCAACCTGCTGCAGGAAGTGCAGCGGGAGATGGGCATCGCGTTCGTCTTCATCGCGCACGACCTCGCGGTGGTACGGCACTTCTCGGAGCGCGTGGCCGTGATGTACCTGGGCAAGGTGGTCGAGGTCGCGGACCGCGACTCGCTCTACAACGGCCCGCGCCACCCGTACACCCACGCCCTGCTCTCGGCGGTGCCCGAGGCGGACATCGACGTGGACAAGAAGGAGCGGATCCGGCTCTCCGGTGACGTCCCTTCGCCGATCGCGCCGCCGTCCGGCTGCCACTTCCGTACCCGCTGCTGGAAGGCGCAGGACAAGTGCGCCACTCAGGAGCCGCCGCTCGTCCAGATCTCGGGCAATAAGGCGGGGCACCTGACCGCCTGTCACTTTCCCGAGGACCCGACGACCGGCCCGCGGGAGCACGACATCATCCTCGACCCCGCCCTAGTGGCGATGGAGAAGGACCAGGGCAACACCGGGACCGCCAAGACCGGCTGATACCCGTACATGCTCACGACGAAGCCCCCGCGGACCGACACCGGCCCGCGGGGGCTTCGTCGTGCACCGCCAGTCGTGCACCGCCAGTCGTGCACCGAGATGCGAAGTGGGGGCCTCTTGATGACCGCGCCGACCGGGTTGATCATCTTCTTGAACGGCACGTCGAGTTCCGGGAAGTCGAGCATCGCCGCCCGAACTCCTCAAGATCCTCGACACCACGTCCTTCCATCTGCGGGTGGACGCCTTCCACGCCATGCGGTCCCCGTGGCCGATCCCGCCGGAGCAGCTGCGGGGTGAGATCGACCGCGCGGTCCGCGGTTTCCACCGCGCGGTCGCGGGCATGGCCGCGAGTGGCAACACGGTCGTGGTGGACCATGTGCTGAGCCGACCGTGGCGCCTGGCCGACTGCCTGGACCTGTTCGCTCCCGAGGACGTCGTCCTGGTGGGCGTGCACTGCCCCCTGCCGGAACTGGAACGGCGCGAGCGGGCCCGGGGTGACCGCGGCCGGGGGCTGGCCGCCCAGCAGTTCGCACGCGTGCACGCCCACGGCGTCTACGACGTCGAGTGCGACACCAGCACCGGCGGCCCGGCGGAGTGCGCGGGGGAGATCAAGGACTTCCTGTCGCGGCGGCAGGCCCCCACGGCCTTCGAGCGGCTCCTCACCCGGCGGGCGTCGATGCCGGCGGCGCCAGGATCTTGAACATGTGTACGTCCTCGTGGCCGCCGGGGATGCCCGGGGTGCGGCCCGTCTCGATGTAGCCGTGGCGCTGATAGAAGGCCGGGGCCTGGAAGGTGAAGGAGGAGACGATCGCGCGGTCGCAGCCGCGCTGCCGGGCCTCGGCCTCGGCGGCCAGCAGGATCCTGCTTCCCCAGCCGTCCGTGCGGCTGTCCTCGCGCACCCACAGCATCTCGATGCCGCACAGGCCGCCCCAGGTCCACCCCGCCAGGCCGCCGATCAGCTCGCCCGCCGCGTTGTCGACCCGGACGGAGAGCGAGCTCTGGGGGGCCGCGCCGGTGGGGCCCTCGTTGAAGGCGTCCAGTTCCTTGTCCAGGCGGGCGGTGAGGTCGGCGTCCTTGCCCCCGGTGGTCAGGGACGGAGCCGTGGCGTGATCAGTCGTCATGACGCCGAGTGTGCCAGCAGGTCCGGCTCCGCTCCAGCGATTTTCCGGGGCGCGGTCATGATCCGTATGGACGCGGAGAACATGCGATGTGTGTGGTTGTGCGGTGATATTTGGGCCTAAGTAACGCTGAGGACCCTAGGAGAGATCCATGCGCGGAGCCAGGCACACCAAGTGGGCCACCTGCGCGGTCGCCGTCGCCCTCACTGCGACGGCCTGTGGCGGCGGCGGGGACGACAGCGGCGGTGGCGGGGCCTCGGGAGTGGTCAGTTCCTCCTGGGGCGACCCGCAGAACCCCCTGGAGCCCTCCAACACCAACGAGGTGCAGGGCGGCAAGGTCCTCGACATGCTCTTCCGCGGCCTCAAGCGGTACGACCCGAAGACGGGCGAGGCCAAGAACATGCTCGCCGAGAAGATCGACACCAAGGACTCGCAGAACTTCACCGTCACACTCAAGGACGGCTGGACCTTCAGCAACGGCGAGAAGGTCACCGCCACCTCGTTCGTCGACGCCTGGAACTACGGTGCGCACCTCAAGAACAACCAGAAGAACGCCTACTTCTTCGGCTACATCGAGGGCTACGACAAGGTGCACCCGGAGAAGGGCAAGGCCTCCGCGGGCGCCCTCTCCGGCCTCAAGGTCAAGGACCCCAGGACCTTCACGGTCAAGCTCACGCAGAAGTTCTCCACCTGGCCCGAGACCCTCGGCTACGCCGCCTTCGCGCCGCTGCCCAAGGTGTTCTTCGACGACCACGACGCGTGGCTGTCCAAGCCCGTCGGCAACGGCCCGTACACCGTGGACTCGTACACCAAGGGCTCCAAGATGAGCATGCGCAAGTGGGAGGACTACCCCGGAAGCGACAAGGCGAAGAACGGCGGGGTCGACCTCAAGGTCTACACCGACAACAACACCGCCTACACCGACCTGACCGCGGGCAACCTCGACCTCGTCGACGACGTCCCGGCCTCGCAGCTCAAGAACGTCAAGGCGGACCTCGGTGACCGCTACATCAACACCCCGGCCGGCATCATCCAGACCCTCGCCTTCCCCTTCTACGACAAGAAGTGGGACGCCGCCGGCATGGACAAGGTCCGCACCGGCCTGTCCAAGGCGATCAACCGCGAGCAGATCACCGACACGATCTTCGCCAAGACCCGTACCCCGGCCAAGGACTGGACCTCCCCGGTCCTCGGCAGTGACGGCGGCTTCGACGACGGGCTGTGCGGTGACGCGTGCGTCTACGACGCGGCCGCGGCGAAGAAGCTGGTCGCCGACGGCGGCGGCATCCCCGGCGGCACGCTGAAGATCTCGTACAACGCCGATACCGGCTCCCACAAGGAGTGGGTCGACGCGGTGTGCAACAGCATCAACAACGCGCTCGGCAACGACAAGGCGTGCGCGGGCAACCCGATCGGCACCTTCGCGGACTACCGCAACCAGATCACCCAGTCCAAGATGACGGGCCCGTTCCGGGCCGGCTGGCAGATGGACTACCCGCTCATCCAGAACTTCCTCCAGCCGCTGTACTACACGGACGCCTCGTCCAACGACGGCAAGTGGACCAACGACGAGTTCGACAAGCTCGTCGACCGGGCCAACGCCGAATCGGACGTGGGTAAGGCCGTCGGCCTCTTCCAGCAGGCCGAGAAGGTCCTGCGGGACGAGATGGGCGCCATCCCGCTCTGGTACCAGAACGGCAGCGCCGGCTACTCCGACCGCGTCTCCAACGTGGCCCTGAACCCGTTCAGCGTCCCGGTCTACAGCGAGATCACGGTCAACTGACGCGCCGTCGAGCACCCGTACGGCCCGGCGCCCAGGGTGCCGGGCCGCACCGCTTCCCACGACCCCCGGAGCCCTTCATGGGACGTTATGTGATCCGGCGTCTGCTGCAGATGATCCCGGTCTTCTTCGGCGCCACGCTGCTGATCTTCCTGATGGTGAACGTGATGGGCGACCCCATCGCGGGCCTCTGCGGCGACCGGCAGTGCGACGCGGCGACCGCCGCCCAGCTGCGCTCGGAGTTCGGCCTCGACAAGCCGGTGTGGCAGCAGTACCTGACGTACATGGGCAATGTCTTCACCGGCGACTTCGGTACGGCCTTCAACGGCCAGGAGGTCACCGAGCTGATGTCGACGGCGTTCCCCATCACGATCCGGCTGACCATCGTGGCCATCGTCTTCGAGGTCGTCATCGGCATCAGCCTGGGCGTGCTCACCGGCCTGCACCGCGGCCGTCCCGTCGACACCGTCGTCCTGCTCCTGACGCTCGTGGTCATCTCGATCCCGACCTTCGTCACCGGCCTGCTGCTCCAGCTGCTGCTCGGCGTGAAGTGGGGCATCATCAAGCCCGCCGTATCGCCCGAGGCCACCGTCGACGAGCTGCTGATCCCGGGCCTGGTGCTCGCCTCGGTCTCACTCGCCTACGTCACCCGCCTGACCAGGACGTCGGTGGCCGAGAACGCCCGCGCCGACTACGTCCGCACCGCCGTCGCCAAGGGCCTGCCCAGGCGCCGCGTCATCTCCCGGCACCTGCTGCGCAACTCGCTGATCCCCGTCGTCACCTTCATCGGCACCGACGTGGGCGCCCTGATGGGCGGCGCGATCGTCACCGAGCGGATCTTCAACATCCACGGCGTCGGCTACCAGCTCTACCAGGGCATCCTTCGGCAGAGCTCACAGACCGTCGTCGGCTTCGTGACCGTGCTGGTGCTGGTCTTCCTGGTGGCGAATCTGATCGTCGACCTCTTGTACGCCGTACTCGACCCGAGGATCCGGTATGCCTGAGCCGCGCAACGAACCCGACGCAGCGATGTCGCCGGCCGGTGCCGGCGGCGCCACGCAGCTCGCCATGCAGGAGGGCGAGACGCTGGAGAAGAACCCGGGCGGCCCCAACGGGACCGGTTCGACGGGCAAGCCCCGCAGCCTGTGGTCCGACGCCTGGCGCGATCTGCGCCGCAACCCGGTCTTCATCATCTCCGGGCTCGTCATCGCCTTCCTCGTCCTCATCGCCATCTGGCCGTCGCTCATCGCGAGCGGCAACCCGCTCCAGTGCGACCTGGGCAAGGCCCAGCGGGGCCCCGCGCCCGGCCACCCCTTCGGCTACGACGGCCAGGGCTGCGACGTCTACACGCGCACCGTGTACGGCGCCAGGACCTCGGTGACGGTCGGTGTCTGCTCCACCCTCGGAGTCGCCCTGCTCGGCTCCTTCCTGGGCGGCCTCGCCGGCTTCTTCGGCGGCGGCTGGGACGCGCTGCTGTCCCGGATCACCGACGTCTTCTTCGGCATCCCGGTGGTCCTCGGCGGCCTGGTGTTCCTGTCCGTCATCACCTCCACCACCGTCTGGCCGGTCATCGGATTCATCGTGCTGCTCGGCTGGCCGCAGATCGCCCGCATCGCGCGCGGCTCGGTCATCACCGTCAAGCAGAACGACTACGTACAGGCGGCCCGCGCGCTCGGCGCCAGCAACTCCCGGATGCTGCTGCGGCACGTCACACCCAACGCCATCGCCCCGGTCATCGTCGTGGCGACCATCGCGCTCGGTACGTACATCTCGCTGGAGGCGACCCTCTCCTACCTCGGCGTGGGCCTGAAGCCGCCCGCCGTGTCCTGGGGCATCGACATCTCCGCCGCCTCGCAGTACATCCGCAACGCCCCGCACATGCTGCTCTGGCCGGCCGGTGCGCTGGCGGTCACCGTGCTCGCGTTCATCATGCTCGGCGACGCGGTGCGCGACGCCCTCGACCCCAAGCTGCGCTGAGGAGCCCGCTGCCATGTTGCTCGAAGTGCGCGATCTGCACGTGGAGTTCCGGACCCGGGACGGCGTCGCCAAGGCCGTCAACGGGGTCGACTACTCGGTGTCCGAGGGCGAGACGCTGGCTGTCCTCGGCGAATCAGGATCCGGGAAGTCCGTGACCGCACAGGCGATCATGGGCATCCTCGACATGCCGCCGGGGAAGATCACCGGCGGCGAGATCATCTTCCAGGACCGCGACCTGCTGAAGCTCAAGGAGGAGGAGCGGCGCAAGGTCAGGGGCCGGGAGATGGCCATGATCTTCCAGGACGCGCTCTCCTCACTGAACCCGGTACTCAGCGTGGGCGAGCAGCTCGGTGAGATGTTCATCGTCCACCGGGGGATGTCCAGGAAGGACGCGAAGGCGAAGGCCATTGAGCTGATGGACCGGGTGCGCATCCCGGCGGCGAAGGACCGGGTGGGGGACTACCCGCACCAGTTCTCCGGCGGCATGCGCCAGCGCATCATGATCGCGATGGCGCTGGCCCTGGAACCCTCCCTGATCATCGCGGACGAACCGACGACCGCGCTGGACGTGACCGTGCAGGCCCAGGTCATGGAGCTGCTGGCCGAGTTGCAGCGCGAGCTCAACATGGGGCTCATCCTGATCACCCACGACCTCGGGGTGGTCGCGGACGTCGCCGACAAGATCGCGGTGATGTACGCGGGACGCATCGTGGAGACCTCGCCGGTCCACGAGATCTACAAGGCACCCGCCCACCCGTACACCAAGGGCCTGCTCGAATCGATTCCGCGCCTGGACCAGAAGGGCAAGGAGCTGTACGCGATCAAGGGCCTGCCGCCGAACCTGATGCACATCCCGCCCGGCTGCGCCTTCAACCCGCGCTGCCCGATGGCCCAGGACGTGTGCAGGACCGATGTGCCGCCGCTGGCGCAGGTCTCCGAGACCCGGCAGAGCGCCTGCCACTTCTGGAAGGAGACGCTCGATGCCTGAGCAGCAGCTTGAGCGGGCCGAGCGGCCCCGGCAGGCGATCGAGCCGATTCTGGAAGTGCGCGACCTGGTCAAGCACTATCCGCTGACCCGGGGCATCGTCATCAAGAAGCACGTGGGCGCGGTCAAGGCCGTCGACGGGGTCTCCTTCGACCTGTCGAAGGGCGAGACCCTGGGCATCGTCGGGGAGTCGGGCTGCGGCAAGTCCACCGTCGCCAGGATGCTGGTCAATCTGGAGCAGCCGACCGCCGGGTCGATCAAGTACAAGGGCGAGGACATCACCAAGCTGTCCGGGCGCGCGCTGCGGACCGTGCGCCGCAACATCCAGATGGTGTTCCAGGACCCGTACACCTCGCTGAACCCGCGCATGACGGTCGGCGACATCATCGGGGAGGCGTACGAGATCCACCCCGAGGTGGCGCCCAAGGGGGAGCGGCGGCGCAAGGTCCAGGACCTCCTTGACGTCGTCGGCCTCAACCCGGAGTACATCAACCGCTATCCGCACCAGTTCTCCGGCGGCCAGCGCCAGCGCATCGGTATCGCGCGCGGGCTCGCCCTCCAGCCGGAGATCATCGTGGCCGACGAGCCGGTCTCCGCGCTCGACGTGTCCGTGCAGGCGCAGGTCGTCAACCTGATGGACAAGCTGCAGAGCGAGTTCCAGCTGTCGTACATCTTCATCGCGCACGACCTGTCGATCGTGCGGCACATCTCCGACCGGGTCGGCGTGATGTACCTGGGCCGGATCGTCGAGATCGGCACGGACGAGGAGATCTACGACCACCCCACGCACCCCTACACCCAGGCACTCCTGTCGGCCGTGCCCGTGCCCGACCCGCTCGCGCGTGAGCACCGCGAGCGGATCATCCTCACCGGCGATGTGCCGTCCCCGGCGAACCCGCCGTCCGGCTGCCGGTTCCGCACCCGCTGCTGGAAGGCGCAGGAGCGCTGCGCGCTGGAGGTGCCGCTGCTCGCGGTGCCTGCGGCGTTCCGGGATGTCGGCACCCCGGCGGCGCACGACTCGGCCTGCCACTTCGCCGAGGAGAAGCAGGTCGTCCCGGTGGCGGCCGGGCCGGACGGCACCCCCTAGGGGGTGCCTCTCCAGCTCGCGCAGGGCGGGATCCAGGATGATGTCCTCGGGCCTGGCGTCGGCCGTCGTGAAGGCCATGAAGGACAGCTGGGCCGGGAAGGCGAGCAGCAGGTCGATGGAGCGGCCCAGGAGGTAGTCGGTCCTGCCGCCCAGGTACCCCGCGGTGAAGCCGGTCAGGATGCCGCTCAGCACGTACGGAACGGTGGTGGCCGTGGCGATCATCAGGGAGGTGTGCCTGCCGTGGAAGAGCTGCGTGAATACGTCGCGGCCCGGGCCCGGTTCGAGGCCGAACCGGAATTCGCCGTCGATGCCGCCGTTCGGCTTCACCGGATAGAAGAATTCATTGAGCAGGCCGGACGGTCGAGTCCGTAGGTGGTGTAAGGATCTTTTCCGTAGAGCCGGGAAAAGGCCGGGTCGAGCGCCTCGCCCGCCAGGAACGGGATCACGACGTACGTGGAAATCGCACCGGTTCCGTCTCGCCTGAAGCGACGCCACATGAGCTGCCCGGGGGAGCGGCCCGTGAGTTTCTCCGACTCCTCGCCCGTGCCCCGGGCGTTTGCCCCGGGTCCGATGAAAGAGTGTCAACTCCCCTCGCAACGGCCTGGGATGGACTTGTCGTCGCCGCACGCCCCCGCCAACGAACTCGTCGCAGATGGGCGGACTGTGGCAAGGCGGGTCTGCACGAGTCGAGGGTCTGGCAGAGCGAGGCGGGCATTCTCGATCATCTTGAGCGAAGGTTGTGCGCGGATCGGCGTGATGGCGTGCTTGACAAACCCAAAAGGCGGGCGACATCTGATGATGAATGCTCATCAATTTCGTTAACAAACAAGCAACTTGACTGTCCCAACACCGATATACGAACGCGTCATTCTGAACAGCGTACGGCCGTGCGGGTGCCGTAGGCCGGCCGGGACGCGCCATGTCGCCCCGGCCGGTCGCATTCCGTGCCGCTGGGCCTCTTGTTCACCGTGGGGCGGTGGTGGAGCATCGCCGTTGGGGGTGTCCGGTCATGCGGCAACCACAGGTACTCGCACACGGGGCACGACTCGTCGGTGCCGTGCTGTGCGCGCTGCTCGCGCTGCAGACGGCGGCCTGGATCGGCCGGGACCTCGGGCTCGCGGAGCCGTCCCGGCTCTGGCCCCTCTGGACGGGCGGCGGACCTTCCGCCCCGGACATCGTGACCACCTTCCGCGACCCGCTGCTGTTCTGTGTGTACGTCGTGGTGGGCATCGCGGCGCTGCGCTCGACGGTCGCCGCGTCCGCGCTGCTCACCGCCGGGATCGCGACCCTGGCGTGGCGCCTGCCCGGGGTGTGGGCGCGAGGCTCCGACGGCATGCACCACGAGCTGCGGGAGCAGGCGGTGCTGAGCACGTTCGTGGCACTCGCGCTCGGCGCGGCCCTGCTGGTCACGGCGGCGGCCGGCCGCAGGCCCACCGTCTCGGTGTACGAACCCCGGCCGACCCGCCCGGCCCGGGGCCCCTCGGTGACCGCGTTCCTTCTCCTGGGGGCGGCGGCCTCGGTGGTGGCCGCGTGGGAGGTCCACTGGGCCACCCGAAGCCGGGACCCGGTGGCGTATCTGGACCGGTTCACGGGCAGCGACGCGATCAGGGCGCCGCTGCTGGGAGCGCCACCGGGCTGGCTGGCGGTGGCACTCGTCCTGATGGCATGGGCGGCGGCGATCGGCGCGCTCCTCCACACCGTCTACTCACGCCCCCTGGGAATGGTGGCGGCGGCACTCCTGGCGGGAACGGGCGGGACGGCGCTGGCGGACGCGATGCGCGGGGGCGCGCTGACGGACGTGGGCAGCGCGCCGACGTCGACCCAACTCCAGTACGCGAGCGCTCTGTTCGAGCTGCTGGCGGGCACGGTGGTGCTGCTGGCCCTGGCCCGCAGAGGAGTCCCACCGGCCATCCGCCCAACAACGACCCCCCGCGCGTTGGCCCCACCACCCCCGGCTTCGAGACCGCCGGGTTGGTGATTCGGCCCGCAAGCCTCGAAGCCGGGCCGGTGGGGGACGCTTGCCCCGGCTTCGAGACCGCCGGGTTGGTGATTCGACCCGCAAGCCTCGAAGCCAGGCCGGTGGGCACACCCGGCCGCGCCGTTTCCCGCGCACACCCGGCCGGCCCGCTTCCCGCCCCATCCAAGCCCGCTCTGCCCCTCCACCCCCTTGGCCCCTCCGCCCATTTCAGCCTGTCGAGGGGGCCCCTCCCACCCCCTTACGACCTCGGGGGCAATAGTGCGCGGGCTCCCGGCGTCATGCGACTCCGCCTCCGGCGTTGTCGTCGGTCGACGACGCTCCGCGTCGCCTCCCTCCTCCGCCTTGGACGCGAAGCCGCAGGACGCCGCTCGCTGATCCACGCTTCCATTGCCCCCGAGGTCTTTAGCAATGGGGGAGTTTGAGGACTGAGGTCCGGGGCGGAGCCCCGCCACGCGGCGGCAGCCGCAAAATGACACAACGGGAAGGGGCGGGTAGGGGAACAGCGCCGCACGCCCCGCACCTGCACGCCCCGCACCCGCAAGCACTCGCGGCCGGGCGACCCGCACTCGCTCCCGGCCGATCCCCCCCGGCTACCCCCGCCGCATCCCCAGCGCCCTCTTCAGAAAGTCCACCTGAAGCAGCAGCAGATTCTCCGCGACCTGCTCCTGCGGAGCCGTCATGTGCGTGACCCCGGTCAGCGGAAGGACCTCGTGGGGCCGCCCCGCCCCGAGCAACGCCGAAGACAGCCGCAACGTGTGCGCCATCACCACGTTGTCGTCCGCCAGCCCATGGATGATCATCATTGGTCGGTGCTGCTCCGCCGCCCCGGACAACCCGTCGTCCGTGACGAGCGAATTCGCCGCGTACACGTCCGCCTGCTCGCGCGGATCCCCGAGATACCGCTCCATGTAATGCGTGTCGTACAGCCGCAGGTCGGTGACCGGCGCCCCCACGATCCCCGCATGGAACACGTCGGGACGCCGCAGCACCGCCATGCCCGCCAGATAGCCGCCGTACGACCAGCCGCGGATCGCGACCCGCTCCAGGTCCAGCGGGAATTCCCCGGCCAGCCCGTGCAGTGCCTCGATCTGGTCGTCGAGCGTGAGCGTGAAGTCGTTCCTGACGGCCTTCTCCCAGGCGGGGGAGCGGCCGGGCGTGCCGCGCCCGTCCGCGACGACCACCGCGAAGCCCTGGTCGGCGAACCACTGCGAGGTGAGATGCGCGTCGTGCGCGGCAATCGCACGCCGTGCGTGAGGCCCCCCGTACGGGTCCATCAGCACCGGAAGCGGACTATCCCCTTCCTTGTGGTCCGTGGGGAGCAGGACGGCGCACGGAATTCGCCGCGCGCCCCCCTCGACGAGTCGCACGCGTGCGTGCAGCGCCGGCTCCTGCGCGCACGAGGCGACCACGGCCGCCGGCTTGCCGTCGCGCAGGACCTGGACGACCGTGCCGCTGCGGTCGGGACGGGCGGAGGACAGCACGGTCACCCCGCCGGACCGGGTCGCCGAGTGCACGCCGGGCCCCTCCGACACACGCTCCACGCCTCGCTCGCCGACCCGGTAGACATGCACCTCACCGGTCTGCGGCTCTTCGGCCTCCACGCCCGCCCACGCCGAGACGAGGACGTCGTCGGCAGAGACGTCGAGCACCGCCCGTACGTGCAACCGAGGCCCGGTCAGCGTCCGGTCGCCGACCGCGAGCACCCGCACGCCGCCCTCGTCGGCGACCCGCACGAGCCGCCCGTCCGGCGCCCACACCGGCACCCCGTCGAAAAGATCAAGCCACACCTCGTCCTCGTCGGCGTGCACCGTCCGGGTCGCCCCGGTCTGCATGTCCACCGCCAAGTACAGCTGGCTGTGCTGGTCCCTGGCCTGCACGAGCAACAACGGCGCACCCGCGCCCGACCAGTGGACCCGGGCCAGGTACGGATAGCGCTCCCGGTCCCACACCACCTCGGTCCGCGCCACCTCCGAGCCCGCGCCGGGAGCCGCTTCCGGCCCCGCCACCACCTCCGTCAGGAACAGCCGTACGTCGGCGTTCGCCGTCCCGGCCGCCGGATACGCGACCGCCGAGGGCTCCTGGTCCGGATGGGCCGGGTCGGAGATCCACCAACGCGTCACGGCCGCGTCGTCGGCGCGGGCGACCAGTAGCCGGTCGGATTCCGGCGACCACCAGAAGCCGCGCGTGCGCCCCATCTCCTCCGCCGCGACGAACTCCGCCAGACCGTACGTCGTGTGCTCGTCCTCCGGCTCCGCCAGCCCCCGGTCCCCGCTGCCGTCCGCGCCGACCATCCGCAGGGCGCCCCCGGCGACGTATGCGATGTGCCGCCCGTCGGGAGACGGTCGGGGGTCGATAACCGGCCCCGCCGCAGGCAGTTCGCGTGCGGTCCCGGCCCGCAGTTCCGCCACGAAAAGCCGGCCCGACAGCGCGAAGGCCGCCAGCTCGACCGCGCCGTCCACCGCGTAGCCGACGATGCCGGCGGACCCTTCGCGGCTGCGTTCGCGGCGCGCCCTCTCCTGCGCCGACAGTTGCTCGGCCGCCCCGCCGAGCAGCACCTGCGGATCCGCCGCGATGCGCTCCTGTGCGCTCCCTTCCAGGTCGAGCACCCAGAGTGCGTTGGCGCGATCGGTGCCGGACGGGGCGCGCAGAAACACCACACGCGCCTCGTCCGGTGACACCGTGAACGCGCGCGGTGCGCCGAGGGTGAAGCGCTGGGTCCTGGCGAACTGCCTTGGGAAGGTGAGCTGCTGCGAGGTCATACGACCGAAACTACCGCTCCGCCTCCGCCGCCATGCGCCCCTCGTGCTGCCGTGCGCGATCAATGCGGAGGCACGGATAGTTATGATCCGTAGCGCTAGGTGGGTATGAAGCTGCTGGCGCTTGTCGTCATGCCCGTTCCGTACAAACGGCCCTTACGGTAAGTGGAGGTGAACCGCCGTGGCACTCTCTATTTCGGTGGTAGTGCTGTTGGCGATCATCGTCATCCTGATGGTCCGGAAATCCGGACTCAAAGGCGGACATGCGGTGATCTGCGTATTGCTCGGCTTCTACCTCGCGAGCTCGTCCATCGCCCCCACGATCAACGAGCTGACCACCAACGTGGCCGGGATGATCGGCGGCATCAAGTTCTAGGACACCCCCCGGCCGCGGCGCCTCGTAGGCTGTTCCCATGACGGACCTTCCAGCTCGTCGTCTGCTCCTGGTGCACGCGCACCCCGACGACGAGTCGATCAACAACGGCGCCACCATGGCCAAGTACGCGGCCGAGGGCGCCGGTGTCACCCTGGTGACCTGCACCCTCGGGGAGGAGGGCGAGGTCATCCCGGCCCCGCTCGCCCACCTCGCGGCCGACCGGGACGACACGCTCGGCCCGTATCGCGCCGGTGAACTCGCCGCCGCGATGAAGGAGCTGGGGGTCACCGACCACCGGTTCCTCGGGGGCCCCGGCCGCTTCCGTGACTCCGGGATGACGGGCACCGAGCAGAACCACCGGGAGGGTGCCTTCTGGCACGCACGCGTGGACGACGCCGCGGCGTCCCTCGTCGAGGTGATCCGTTCCGTACGCCCCCAGGTGCTGGTGACGTACGACCCGGACGGCGGCTACGGGCACCCGGACCACATTCAGGCGCATCGCGTCGCGACGCGCGGCGCCGAACTCGCGGCCGACCCGGACCACCGCCCGGACCTCGGCGCACCGCACACCATCAGCAAGATCTACTGGAACCGGGTGCCGCGCACCGTCGTCGAGGAGGGCTTCGCCCGCCTCCGTGCGGCAGGCCCGGACTTTCCCGGGACCGCCGCCGTGAGCGATGTGCCGGGTGTGACCGATGACGCCTCGGTCACCACGGAGATCGACGGCACGGCGTACGCCGGTGCCAAGGTCGCCGCCATGCGCGCCCACGCCACCCAGATCGCGGTCTATGACCCCTTCTTCGCGCTCTCCAACCACCTGGGACAGCCCATCTTCACCACTGAGTTCTACGAGTTGGTACGGGGAGAGTCCGGCGCCGCCGACGGCGGGCGCGAGACCGACCTCTTCGCCGGAATCGCGGGAACCACCGGAGTCGCGGCGGCTCCTGGCAGCGCGGGGGCGGCGTCATGACCGGAACCACCCCGGCCCGCCTCGCCGCCTACGCGCTGATCGCCGTGCTCGGCGCGGTCGTCGGCGCGGCGGGCGTGCTCGTCCACGCCGGCTGGTTCCCCGGCGGGCTGCTGCTCGCCCTGCTCGCGTCCACGGCCCTCTTCTGCGGCGCCATGCAAGCGATGGGCACCAAGGCGGGAGCGGGTACGGCCGCCGCCGGATGGATCGTCTCGATCGTGCTGCTGAGCCTCAGTCGGCCCGAGGGTGACCTTCTCATCGGGGGCAGCTCCGTCTCGTACTTCTACATGTTGGGCGGAATGGCGCTCGCTGTGATGTGTGCCACGATGCTGGACCTGCCGCAACCGGGCAGACGCGCCACTCGACTTGGCAAATGACGTACCACTTGAGTCGGTGAATTGAGCACCCCCGCACGAGCGTCGGTCCTCGCTTCCGACGGTCGCGGGGTGCGTGCGGTCGGCGCCAAGTATGGTGGTGCGCGCCGCCGAGCTGCCCGCACCAGGCATGCAAGAACGTAAGAGCGGGCGGTGGAGCCAACCGGGAGAACCTGCCTTGAGTCGTGAAACTGACAGTTCGTCGTCCGGCCCCCAGGGGCGTGGCGGAGCCGCGTACCCCTCGGGTACCCCGCCGTACGGATCGCGCCAGTATCCGTCGCCGCACCCCGCGCAGGACGCGCCGGAGGAGGCCTCCCAGGCCGCCCCCGCACCGGTGGAGCCCGACGAGCCCAGGACCGAGACCACGCTGACCACACGTATCCGGATCAACATCCCAGGGTCGCGCCCGATCCCGCCCGTCGTCATGCGTACGCCGATGAGCGACCTCGATCCGGCGCCGGGGGCCGCTCCGGCCGCGGCCTCCGAGCCGGCCGCGGGCAGTGGCACCAGAGGCGCCGGCAACCGAAACGGCAACGGCGCCGGGAACGCCGGAACCGAGCGCACCTCGGGCACGCCGTGGCCCGAGGCGAAGCGGGAGGGCCCGCCGCCCCCGGCCGAGCGCGGTGACGCGGGTGGCGAGGAGAAGCCGGGCGCCCCCAGCGACTGGTTCGCCCCGCGCAAGTCGGCGCCCGGAGCCCCCGGCCCGGCCGCGCCCACCCCGCCGCAGGGCGGCGGACAGCGCCCCGACCTCCCGTACTTCACGCCGGACCCGCAGCAGCCGCAGGGCGGCCGGCCGCGCAGCGCGCTCAGCGATCTCGACACGGGCAACGGCGGCCCGCCGCCGGGCGGCTTCTCCGGCGGCGGCCCCTCGGGGCCGACGACGGGCCCGGCCACCGGCAGCTCACCGCTGTCCGGCTACCAGCCGGGCCTGCCAGGAACGGCGTCCAGCCCGGAGTCCGGGCCGATGTCGGGCTACGACCCGAACGGTCCGACGCCCGGCTACGGCCCGGCCGGCCCGCCGTCCGCTTCGCGCCCCGGCAACGGAGCGCGTCCGCCAGGCGGCGACCCGTCCTTCGATCCGCAGACCGGCGCGCCGTTCCCGCCGCGCCTGTCCGACGACACCGCCGTGCTGACCCCGCAGAAGCCGGCTCCCGGCGGCGGCAACGTCTCCGGTGACACGCTGAGCAGCGGCATCCCCGTCGTCCCCTCGGCCGACCGGCACTCGCCCTTCCCCACCGGGCCCCAGGCCGGCGGCGGCAACGGCCAGGCCGCCCGCTTCACCCCCGACCCGACGCCCCGCCTGCCGGACGGCGCCAAGCCCCCGGCGCCGGGCCCGGCCGCGGCCCCCGCGCGGGCCACGACCCCGCCCGCCAAGAAGGGCCGCTCCAAGCTGGTCCTGGCGGCCGTCGGCGTCGTCGGACTGGCCGGTGTCGCCTATGGCGCCGGGCTGCTGATGAACCACTCCGACGTACCCAAGGGCACCACGGTCCTCGGCGTCGACATCGGTGGCGGCACCAGGGAAGAGGCGGTCGGCAAGCTCGACGGCGCGCTCGGCAAGCGCGCCGCCAGCCCGCTCCAGCTGACCGTCGACGGCGAGAAGACCAAGCTCTCGCCCGAGCAGGCGGGCCTCACCCTGGACAGCCAGGAGACGGTCCGCGCCGCCGCCGGAGCGGACTACAACCCCGTCTCGGTGATCGGCTCGCTCTTCGGCGGCGAGCGGGTCGCCGAGCCCGTACTCCCGGCCGACGAGGAGAAGCTCAGCGTCGCACTGGCCGACCTCGCGGGCGACTCGGGCACCGCGGTCGAGGGCACCGTCACGTTCGTACCGGGCAAGGCCGTCGCCGTACCGGGCAAATCGGGCAAGCAGCTCGACGTCAACCAGTCGGTGCGCTCGGTGAAGGACGCGTACCGCGCCCAGGTCGAGACCGGCAAGCCGAACGTCGTCGAACTGCCCGTCGCCTCCAAGGAACCGACGATCACCCAGGCCGAGATCTCCCGGGCCATGAAGGAGTTCGCGGAGCCCGCGATGTCCGGCCTGATCACGATCAAGGCGGGCGGCAAGCAGATCCAGTTCGGCCCGGAGAGGTCGCTGCCGAAGATCCTCTCCATGAAGGCGATCGACGGCACCCTGGTCCCGGTCTACAACAAGCCGGCGATCCAGGAGCTTCTCGACGGCGTCTTCGACGGGGTCCTGGCCACCAAGGGCGACGGCAAGAAGCACCAGATCACCGCGGACGACGTGGCCCAGGCGATGCAGACCGCGCTCATCGGCAAGACGCCGGCGGAGCGCATCCAGGAGATCAACCTCAACGGGAGCTGATCCACGGCAGTTTCACGGGCCCCCACCTGGACTCCGGGCGGGGGCACGGCCGTGCCCGCCCGGAGCGGGAACCCGCGCCGGGGCCCCTCAGTTCAGCCGCGCCCGAGCCGCCCGTGCCCGGCGTCGGACCGTTTCCGCTGTGCTCGGCTCGACCGCCGCCACCACATCGGCGTACGCCTCCATCGCCGCCGCGCCGCCCAGGAAGTCGCCGCGCTGGATCAGCAACTGGGCGCGCTCGTAGCGCAGCCGCGCCGGGTGCGCGGGCAGCAGCAGCGACAGCTCCACCGCCCACAGCTGGACGTCCGTGCGCTCGGGGCGGGCCGCCGCCCATGCCCGGATGTTGTTGAGGATCCGCAGCACGATCTCCAGCGGATCCGCCGGCGCCAGCATCGAAGGGTCGAGCGGCGCGCCGGTGGCGCCCGCGACCAGCAGGTCCGTGTCCTGTCCCGTCAGCAGCCGTCCGCCGTCGAAGGGGTCGACGAGGATCTGGTCCTCCGGGGGGCCGAAGCCGACCACGAAGTGGCCGGGCAGGGCGACGCCGTACACCGGGGCGCCCGCCCGCCTGGCGACCTCGATCCACACGACGGACAGCAGGATCGGCAGCCCGCGCCGCCGCCGCAGCACCTCGTGCAGCAGCGAGGACCCGAGCCGCTGATAGTCGCCCGGGGCGCCCCTGAAGCCGCAGCGCGCGCCGAGCAGCTCGGCCGCTGCCGCAGCCCAGCCCCGCGCCCCGGCGGGCGGTCCGAAGGGCAGCAGCCCGGCCAGCCGGTCCAGTTCGATCTCGGCCGCGTCGATCCCGGCCTGGTCCAGCGATTCATCCGCTTCGGCGCTCACCAGCAGACACAACAGAGCCAGGTCGGGCCGCTCGGAGCGGACCTCATCGGCGAATCGCTGCCGCCGCTGGGCGAATCCGGATTCGGGTTCCGGTTGCATATGCGGTTCGTACCCCGCCTACGCCGACCGGAAATGGTGATAGCTGTGATGGGCGGCGAAGCCCAGCGGACGGTAAAGGGCCCGCGCGCTGCCGTTGTCCGCCTCGACCTGGAGCCAGGCCGCCGAAGCCCCCTCGTCCAGCGCGCGGCGCGCGAGCGCGGCCATCACGGCGGTGGCCAGCCCCTGTCGCCGGTACTCCGGGGCGACCTCGACGGCCATGAACCCCGCCCAGCGCCCGTCGACCACGCACCGCCCGATCGCGGCGGGCGCGTTCCCGGCGCCGGGAACGGACGCGAACCACACCGAAGGCCCGCTGCCCAGCACCTTCAGCACATGCGGCCCCCGCTCCGTGAACCGCTGGTAGCGGGCGAGCCACCCCGCGTCACAGCTCCGGTCCAGACGCACCAGCGAGACGTCCGCGTCCAGGTCTCCGACCGGCGCGAGCGCACCGGTCCACACCTCGGCGGTCACCTCAAGTGCCCAGCCGCGCCGTTCCAGTTCCGCAGCGAGCAGCTCCTGGGTGCCCTTCGCGCCCGTCGCGGTCTGGACATACGCCGGAAGTCCGCGCTCCGCGTACCACTCACGCACCCGCTCCAGCGCCGCGTCGAGCGGCATCCCAGGGTCGCCCAGAGGCAGCACCGAGTTGGCGCGCCGGGTGAAGCCGCCGGCTGCCCGCAGCTGCCAGGCGCCGAGCCGCTCGCTCTCGACGGGCTGCCAGGCGCGTGCCGTCACCCGGGAGAGCTCGTCGAAGGTCGCCGCGGGGCCGCGCCGCCTGGCCGGGGCGGCGGGGACGACCTTGCCCGCGACCAGGGTCGAAGCGTCGATGTGTACGGACTCGCCACTCCTTCGTGTGATCGAGAGCACACCGTCCTTCCAGGATGTGAGAACGCCGACCGTGTCGGTGAACTTCGCCCCCGGAAGTCCAGCCTCGTCCGTACGCCTGACTGATACCCGTTTGCCCACGTCATCGGGCGTAATACGGACCGTGAGTTGTCCGCTGCTGGTGAATTCCACAGCTCTGTCCGCCCCTCCTGTTCGGATCGTGCCCGGGAACGGAGATACTAGAGGCGGGCATCGACGACGCCGCGCTCCCGCGCGCCGCGCGACGGAGCCGCAGATCGGCCCGCCGCGCCCTATCGAGGAGGAACGACAGCGTGACCTACGTCATCGCGCAGCCTTGTGTCGACGTCAAGGACAAGGCCTGCATCGAAGAGTGCCCGGTCGACTGCATCTACGAGGGCTCCAGGTCCTTGTACATCCACCCGGACGAATGCGTCGACTGTGGCGCCTGTGAGCCGGTTTGCCCGGTCGAGGCGATCTTCTACGAGGACGACACTCCTGAGGAGTGGAAGGACTACTACAAAGCGAACGTCGAGTTCTTCGACGAACTCGGTTCGCCCGGTGGTGCTTCCAAGCTCGGCCTGATCGAGCGTGACCACGCCTTCATCGCCGCGCTGCCGCCGCAGAACCAGTAGGCGTTCGCAAGCCGCGCCGCCCCGGTCCCGTACGGGCCTGTCCGCCGTACGGGACCGAGGTGTTTCCGTGTCCTGCCGCCGGTACGAGAGACCGCAGTACGAGAACGCTGTACGAGACCCCGGTACGAGACCGCCCGTGCGGGGTCGTAGGAGTCGGTACGAGCCCGTACGAGCACAAGAAAGTGATGCACCGTGTCCGCAGTCACCGACCGTCTGCCCGTCTTCCCCTGGGACAAGCTGGAGCCGTACAAGGCGACCGCGGCGGCCCATCCGGACGGCATCGTGGACCTGTCCGTCGGCACGCCCGTCGACCCCGTCCCCGAGCTGATCCGCCGCGCCCTCGTCGACGCCGCCGACTCGCCCGGGTATCCGACGGTGTGGGGCACGGTCGCACTGCGGGACGCGCTCACCGGATGGGTGGAGCGGCGGCTCGGCGCCCGCGACGTGGCGCACACCAATGTCCTGCCCGTCGTCGGCTCCAAGGAGCTGGTGGCCTGGCTGCCGACGCAGCTCGGGCTCGGCGCCGGGGACAAGGTGGCGTACCCGCGGCTCGCGTACCCGACGTACGAGGTGGGCGCGCGGCTGTGCGGCGCCGAACCCGTCGCGTACGACGACGTCACCGACCTGGACCCGGCCGGCCTCAAGCTGCTGTGGCTGAACTCGCCGTCGAATCCGACCGGCCAGGTGCTCGGCGCCGACGAGCTGCGTACGGCGGTGGCCTGGGCGCGCGAGCACGGCGTGCTGGTCTTCAGCGACGAGTGCTACCTGGAGCTGGGCTGGGAGGCCGAGCCCGTCTCCGTACTGCACCCGGACATCTGCGGCGGTACGTACGAGGGCATCGTCGCCGTCCACTCGCTCTCCAAGCGCTCCAACCTGGCCGGGTACCGCGCGGCCTTCCTCGCCGGTGACGCGGACGTCCTGGGCGACCTGTTGCTGATCCGCAAGCACGGCGGGATGATGACGCCCGCCCCGGTGCAGGCCGCGACGGTCGCCGCGCTCGGGGACGACACGCATGTCGCCGAGCAGCGCGCGCGGTACGCGGCCCGGCGCGCGGCCCTGCGCTCCGCGCTGGAGGCGCACGGCTTCCGGGTCGAGCACAGCGAGGCGAGCCTGTACCTGTGGGTGACGCGCGACGAGCCGTGCTGGAAGACGGTGGGGCACCTGGCGGAGCTGGGGATCCTGGTGGCGCCGGGGGACTTCTATGGCCCGGCGGGGGAGCGGTTCGTACGGGTGGCGTTCACCGCCACCGACGAGCGGGTCGCGGCGGCGGTCAAGCGCCTCGCCTGACCTGACCGCGCGTGCGGGGGCCTCGTACGGATTCCGCGTGATTCGTACGAGATTCGTGCGCGATTTGTGCGTGTATTCGTGCGGGTATTTGGATGTGGAAGAAGGGGCCCCGGAGAGTTCGTGCTCCCCGGGGCCCCTTCCGCTTTGGTTCCGCTTTCCGTGCCGTACGGACTAGCCGAGCGGCAGGCCCTTCAGCGGCAGCTGGTCGGTCGGCAGGCCGCCGCCGGAGGGGAGTCCGCTGCCGGCGCCGGTCGCGGTGGACGCGGTCTCGCCGAGGATCTCGCCGGCGCTGCCCGCGACATCACCGGTCGCGTTCTGCGCGGCGGGGGTGGCCGTCTTGCTTGCCTTGCCTACGGTCTTGCCTGCGGTCGGTACGGCTTTCTTGACGGCCTTGCTGCCGGTGTCGCCCGCCACATCGGTGGACTTCTGTGCCGCACCGTCGACGGCGTTGCCTAGTCCGGCGCCGTCCAGTGCGGTCACGCCGCCCAGGTTGGGAGCCGCGGGAAGGTCCACGGCACTCGCGGAACCGGCCGCTCCGACCACGGGGGCTGCGCCGGCCGCGATGATCAGTGCGGCGCGGGCGATCCGACGGGCCAGGGGGAGGGACATGGTGCTCCTTAAACGGGAGAAGACGTTCGTGGACGCTGTCTTGTCCGGCGATCGGACGCACTGAACAACCCCTCGGGGGGAGGGGTTGGTTGCGGTACACCAAGGTAAAGAATTAGTAATGCGTCGCATTATCAGTTATGGATGAATACGGGCAAAAGAGCCGCCCCGAAATGGCCTGCCGTGCCGCCGGTTCCCTTTGTTCGCAGGGTTTTCTGGGGGTGGCGGGAAGGGGGCGTGCGGCCTGCCGCGAATAGCGGAACCGAGAGGGGCCGCTTACCTCTTTCGAGTGGCCGTCCGCACTATTGCGCGGTGCTGATCCGGACCTCTGCCGGGCCGGATGCGGCGCCCTTCGCCTCGCTCCACGCCTTCCCGGAATCCCCCGCGGTCCACACCCGGCCCCCGTAGGTGACGCGTTCGATGCGCAACGCGGACGAGTGGGCGACCGCCCAGTGGGCCAGCTCCCAGCCGCGCCGCTCCCCGCCCGCTCCCCGGGCCGTCCCCGCGACGCCCGCCGCCTGAGTGGGCACCGGGACGGTCACGGTCGCCTTCGCCGTGGAGCCGCCGAGATTCGCGGTGGCCCCGGCGCCCACCGCCCGGGTCCCGGGCAGTACATCGGACCCGAAGTCCCGCACCAGCGCGGCCCGTACGTCGGCCGGCTTACCCACCTGCGCGTCCCGCGCCGCCGTACAGGTGAGGGATGCGGGGGAGCGGCCGGTGAGCGCGGCGGCCAGCAGCGCGGCGTCCGGCTCGTGCTTCGCGTACGCCTGCGGGAAGCCGCTGCGCTGGACGCGCTGGGCGGCGACGGTCAGCGGCAGCCGCGAATAGCCGGGCACCTTCTCCAGGTACTCGTAGAACTTCCCCGCCGAGTAGCCGGGGTCCAAGATCTGTTTCTCGGTGCCCCAGCCCTGCGAGGGGCGCTGCTGGAACAGGCCGAGCGAGTCGCGGTCGCCGTGCTTGATGTTGCGCAGCGCCGACTCCTGGAGCGCGGTCGCCAGCGCGATCGTCACCGCGCGCTCGGGCAGCCCTCGCGAGGTGCCCACGGCGGAGATCGTCGCGGCGTTGACGGCCTGCTCGGGGCTGATCTCGTACGTCGCCCCGTCGCCCTCCGCCGGGCGCACGGTGCAGCGGGGCGCGCCCCCGCCGCCGGTCACGTACTGCGCCACCAGGTACCCGGCCAGGGCGAGCAGCACGGCGACACCCGCCGCTATGCGGAGGGCGCGGCCACGGCGGTTGGAAACGGTGGACTCAGACACGTGGCCAAAGGTACTGGAGGCGAGTGAAGAGCCTGCTGGGTCCCACTGCTTCGGACCGCTCCGGGGCGGAGCGTTAGGCTCGGGGCCATGCCCGAAACCCCGCTCGACCTCGCTCTGGACGCCCCCGCGCTGACCGCCCGGCTCGTCGACTTCCGGTCGGAGAGCGGCAACGAGAAGCCCCTCGCCGACGCGGTCGAGGAGGCGCTGCGTGCCCTGCCGCACCTCACCGTCGACCGGTACGGCAACAACGTGGTGGCCCGCACGAACCTGGGGCGCGCCGAGCGGGTCATCCTGGCCGGGCACATCGACACCGTCCCGATCGCCGATAATGTGCCCTCGCGGCTCGACGAGAACGGCGTCCTGTGGGGCTGCGGCACCAGCGACATGAAGTCCGGGGTCGCCGTCCAGCTGCGTATCGCGGCGACCGTCCCCGCGCCCAACCGGGACCTGACCTTCGTCTTCTACGACAACGAGGAGGTCGCCGCCCACCTCAACGGCCTCGGCCATGTCGCCGAGGCGCACCCGGACTGGCTGGCGGGCGACTTCGCCGTACTCCTTGAGCCGTCCGACGCGCAGGTCGAGGGCGGCTGCCAGGGCACGCTGCGGGTTCTGTTGAGGACGGCGGGGGAGCGGGCGCACTCGGCACGCGGCTGGATGGGCTCCAACGCGATCCACACGGCCGCCCCGATCCTGGCGCGGCTGGCGGCGTACGCGCCGCGGCGGCCGGTCATCGACGGCCTGGAGTACCGCGAGGGCCTCAACGCGGTGAAGATCGAGGGCGGGGTCGCGGGCAATGTCATCCCCGACGCCTGCACGGTGTCGGTCAATTTCCGTTACGCGCCCGACCGCAGCGCCGACGAGGCGCTGGCGCACGTCCGGGACGTCTTCGCGGACTGCGACATCGCGGAGTTCGTGGTGGACGACCACTCGGGTGCGGCCCTGCCGGGCCTCTCGCACCCGGCCGCCGCCGCGTTCATGGCCGCGGTGGGCGGCACCGCGCAGCCCAAGTTCGGCTGGACGGACGTCTCACGCTTCAGCGCGCTCGGCGTGCCCGCGGTGAACTACGGGCCCGGTGACGCGCTCTTCGCGCACAAGCGGGACGAGCACGTCGCCGTGGAACGCATCACGCACTGCGAAGAGCGACTCCGCACCTGGCTGACCGCCTGAATTTCACTTTTCGTCACGTCTGTGGACCTACCCTGACCGGACAACGTTCGGCAGCGGAGGGAGTACGGCATGACGATTCCTGAGGAGGAGCGGGCACCCGACGAGCAGCGGCTCGGTCCGGTGCTGCGCCGCCGCGACCAGGTCCAGCCCGGCACCACGGACCAGCGGCTGCTGGACACCGAGGGCGACTCCGAGTGGGTGCACACCGACCCGTGGCGGGTCATGCGCATCCAGGCCGAGTTCATCGAGGGCTTCGGCGCACTCGCCGAACTGCCCAGTGCGATCAGTGTCTTCGGCTCGGCACGCACACCGCCGGGCAGCCCCGAGTACGAGACGGGCGTGGAGCTCGGCAGCGCCCTGGTCGAAGCGGGCTTCGCGGTGATCACGGGCGGCGGGCCCGGTGCGATGGAAGCGGCGAACAAGGGGGCCCGCGAGGCGAAGGGCGTCTCGGTAGGCCTGGGTATCGAGCTCCCCTTCGAACAGGGGCTCAACCAGCACGTCGACATCGGCGTGAACTTCCGGTACTTCTTCGTCCGCAAGACGATGTTCGTCAAGTACGCGCAGGGTTTCGTGGTCCTGCCGGGCGGCCTGGGCACCCTCGATGAACTCTTCGAGGCCCTGACCCTGGTCCAGACCCAGAAGGTGACGCGGTTCCCGATCGTGCTCTTCGGCAAGGCGTACTGGGGCGGCCTGGTCGACTGGCTGCGGGACACGGCGGTGGCACAGGGCAAGGTGTCGGAGAAGGACCTGCTGCTGTTCCACGTGACGGACGACGTCAAGGAAGCGGTGGCGCTGGTGGCGGAGGAGACGGGGAAGTAGCGCGACCGCCAAGGGGCGGGGAGTGTGGGGCCGCTGCGCGGGGCTCTCCCCACCCCGCCCCTTCCCGAAGTCCTCAATCGCCGGGCCGGCCCAAAATCCGCCCCCCCCGCGATTGAGGACCGGGGTCCGGGGCGGAGGCCCACCACGCGGCGGCAGCCGCGAAATGTCATAGCGGGAAGGGGCGGGTAGGGGGCAGCTCCCCGCAGCGGCCTCCCCGCCCCTCCCCGCCCCGGCATCCGGCCCACGCGTCCGCCCCCGGCTACACCAGCCCGCGTCGGGCGACCGCCGGCGGCCGGTGCCCCGCGATCGACGCCACCATGTCCAGCACCTGCTTCGTCTCCGCGACCTCGTGCACCCGGTACACCCGCGCCCCCAGCCACGCCGAGACCGCCGTCGTGGCCAGCGTCCCGATGACCCGTTCCTTCACCGGCTTGTCGAGCGTCTCGCCGACGAAGTCCTTGTTGGACAGGGAGACGAGGACGGGCCAGCCCGTCGAGACCATCTCCTCCAGTCGGCGCGTCGCCTCCAGGCTGTGCCGGGTATTCTTGCCGAAGTCGTGCCCCGGATCGATCATGATCGCGTCGCGCCGCACGCCCAGATCCGCCGCGCGCTCGGCCAGACCGAGCGTGACGCCGAGGATGTCGGCCATCACGTCCGGGTACGCGATCCGGTGCGGCCGCGTCCGCGGCTCCGCGCCGCCCGCGTGCGTACAGACCAGGCCCACGTCGAATCGGGCCGCGACCTCCGCCAGCTTGGGATCGACCCCGCCCCACGCGTCGTTGAGCAGATCCGCCCCCGCCTCGCAGACCGCCTCGCCGACATCGTGCCGCCAGGTGTCGACGCTGATCACCACGTCCGGGTGGCGCCTGCGCACCTCGGCCACGAATCCGACCGTGCGCCGCGCCTCCTCCTCGGCGCTCACGTCCTCGCCGGGGCCGGCCTTCACCCCGCCGATGTCGACGATCGCGGCGCCCTCGGACACCGCCTGCTCGACCCGGGCGAGCGCGGGCTCGTCGTGGAAGGTCGCGCCCTGGTCGTAGAAGGAGTCCGGGGTCCGGTTCACGATCGCCATGATCACCGGTTCGTGCGCGTCGAACCCGCGCTGTCCCAGCCTGAGCACCGTGTTTCCTCCTCGCATCGGTCGCCTGCGACCTTAACTGTCAGTCCCGCATGGCACGATCGGGGCTGGACAGTTTCCGCTCTGCGCGTGGCCCGGGGAGACGCTCGTGTTCTTGTTCTTGGTGGTGGCGATGGTCGTGGTGGTCGCCGCGGTCACCCTCGCCGTGGTCGGCAGCGACAGTGGCGGCGTGCTGCCCGACGCGGCGCCCGATCACCTGGTGGACCCGCTGCCCGCGACGCGCCCGGTGGGCCGCGCGGATATTGAGGCCCTGCGTCTGCCGCTGGCCGTGCGGGGATATCGGATGTCGGACGTCGACGAGGTCCTCGGCAGAGTGGGCGCCGAGCTGGCCGAGCGGGACGCGCGGATCGCCGAGCTGGAGGTGGCGCTGGCCGGCCTGCAGGCCGACGCCATAGGCGGCCTCGACCTCTACAAGCGCACCGGCGAGGAGCCGAGCTCATGACGGACGCCGGCGGCGTCGCGGCGGGCCCTGACGGCGGCCTCCGCTGCCCCTGGGGCCTCTCCACCGAGGACTACGTCGCGTACCACGACGAGGAGTGGGGCCGCCCGGTCCACGGCGACGACGCGCTGTACGAGCGGCTCTGCCTGGAGGCCTTCCAGTCCGGCCTGTCCTGGCTGACGATCCTGCGCCGGCGCGAGGGCCTCCGTACCGCCTTCGCCGATTTCAAGATCGCTTCGGTGGCGGCCTTCACGGACACCGATGCCGCCCGGCTGCTCGCCGACCCCGGAATCATCCGCAATCGCGCCAAGATCGAAGCCACCCTCGCGAACGCCAGGACGCTCGCCGACTGGCCGGCCGGCGAGCTCGATACGCTGATCTGGTCGCACGCCCCGGATCCCGCGACGCGCCCGGCGCCCCGCACGATCTCGGACGTCCCGGCGATCACCGCGGAGTCCACCGCGCTCTCCAAGGGCCTCAAGAAGCGCGGCATCCGCTTCGTCGGCCCGACCACGGCGTACGCCCTGATGCAGGCCTGTGGCCTGGTCAATGACCATCTGGTGCGCTGCGTGGCCCGCGAGGCGCCGCGCATAGCCCCCTGAGCGTCCGGAGCGGTGTCCGGCGGGCTCAGGGGGCCGGGGACGCGGGCGTCCGGCAGTTCCTAGCGGCCCAGGTACGTCGGCTTGGTCTTCCCGACGAAGGCCTGAACGGCGATGGTGTGGTCCTCCGACGCGCCCGCCCTCGCCTGGAGTTCGTCCTCCTTCTCCAGCGTCTCGCTCAGGGTGTGGCCCGCCCCGTACGCCAGGGACTCCTTGAGCGCGGCATAGGCGAGCGTCGGGCCGACGGCCAGTGCGCGGGCGACGGCCGCGGCCTCGGTGGCCAGGTCGGCTGCGGGCACCAGCTTGTTGGCGATGCCCAGGTCGTAGGCCTGCTGAGCGCTGATCGAGCGCGGGAAGAGCAGCAGGTCGGCGGCGCGGCTCTGGCCGATCAGACGCGGCAGGGTCCACGAAACGCCCGAGTCGGCGGTGAGTGCGACCCCGGCGAAGGACGTGTTGAACGAGGCCGTGTCGGCGACGACCCGGTAGTCCGCGGCGAGGGCGAAACCGAAGCCCGCGCCCGCCGCCACGCCGTTGATCCCGGCGACGACCGGCTTCGGCATCCCGGTCAGGGCGCGCACGACGGGGTTGTAGTGCTCGTGCACGGTGCTCATGGTGTTGCCGGTGCCCGCCTCGCGGTCCGCGGTGAGCATGGAGATGTGCTCCTTGAGATCCTGGCCCACGCAGAAGGCCCGCCCGGTGGCGGTGAGCAGCACCGCGCGCACCGCCGTGTCCGCCCCCGCGGCCTGCACCGCGTCACGCAGGGCGACCTTCGCCGCGGTGTTCATGGCGTTCATGGCATCGGGACGATTGATCGTGATCGTCGCGAGTCCGGCGGTCACCTCGTAGAGCACGGTGTCGGCCATCAGTAGGTCCCCTTTTGCGGCTCGGGCAGGCATGTCGAGCCCAGCATGGCGGAGATCCGGGGACGTGGGCATGTGACGTGTGTCTAACAAACCGGGGCCCAGGAGCGGCCGACAGCGGCGAAGTATCGCAGCCGTACCGCCGAATTGCGGCGTTTTGAGAGAGCGCGTTGCACAAGCGATGCCGACTGATGTTGGTCATTGGGTCCTGGGATGCGGGATAATGGCCTGGAAGCAATGTGTTCGATGCCGGTGACACCTGGGTTGTCGGCTGCGATGAGCTGGTTTCAGGAAGGGGAACGAGCATGGCGGCCATGAAGCCGCGGACGGGCGACGGCCCGCTCGAGGTGACCAAGGAGGGGCGGGGCATCGTCATGCGCGTTCCGCTCGAAGGCGGCGGGCGACTTGTCGTCGAGCTGACTCCGGACGAGGCCGATGCCCTCGGCGACGCTCTGAAGAAGGTCGTCGGCTGACGCGGAACGCGCCCAGACACTTCGGGCTACGGGGCTGGACCCCGATCAACACTGTCACTGCCCCGGTACGCACACAGCGTCCCGGGGCAGTGGTGTGTCCTGGGGGCGGCGCCCCGGGCGCGTCGAGCCCGGTCAAGATCCCCGGCGGCGGGTCCGTGCAGGCGCAGGGGAGTGGGGAGCCGTGCTGAGCGGCGTACGGCGGCTCTCAGCGGCGTACGGCCCTCAGCGGCGTACGGCGCAGAGCAGCCCGTCGCCGACCGGCAGCAGCGTCGGCATCAGCCCGCGGCTCTCCCGGACGGCGCGCAGCAGTTCACGCAGCCGCTGCACCTCGGGCGCCTGGGCCGAGGAATCGACCGTACGGCCGTCGGCGAAGACACCTTCGAAGACGACGATCCCGCCCGGCCGCAGCAGGCGCAACGATTCAGCGAGATAGTCCATGTACTCGAGCCGGTCGCCGTCGCAGAAGACGAGGTCGTAACCGCCGTCGGCGAGCCGCGGCAGCACATCGAGGGCGCGGCCCGGAATGAAACGCGCCCGATTGCTCGCGAAACCCGCGGCGCGGAAGGCCTCACGGGCGAACTGCTGCCACTCCGGCTCCGGATCCACGGTGGTCAGTACGCCGTCGGGCCGCATCCCGTGCAACAAGTAGCTGCCGGAAATGCCGGTGCCCGTCCCGATCTCGGCCACCGACTTGGCGTCCGACGTGGCCGCGAGCAGCCGCAGCGCGGCGCCGGTGCCGGGGGTCACCGAGCGGATCCCTGCCTCCCGGGCCCGATCACGAGCCCAGCGCAGGGCCTCGTCCTCGGCGACATAGGCGTCGGCGAACGCCCAGTTCGTCTGCCGGTTGGCGGTAATGGCCCTCTCCTGTCCCCGTAGTTCGCGCAACGGTGACTGTATCCGTTGGTGTCGGGAACCCGCAGATGGGACCGGGCGTTATGAAGAGAGAGGGAAGCGTGGATGTGGACCGTATGCGAGTTCCAAATTCACGTAAAGACGCTTATCCGGAGCTAACGGGCGAGGTGGCTATGGTAGGGGCTCCACTGGACACCACCAGAGCCGACAGGGGAGGTGCGGCTGCGACCGGTGACCGCAAGGGAGCGCTGAAGCGCTTCCTCAGGTCGACGGGCGAGCCGAAATCCGTGACCGACAATGCTGACAGCTCCCGCTCCGCTGCCTCCGTACAGACCGCGACGTTCGCCTCAGATGCGGAATCTCAAGCGTGGACACCTCCCTCGTGGGAGGAGATCGTCAGCACGCACAGCGGCCGTGTCTACCGCCTCGCTTACCGTCTGACCGGCAATCAGCACGATGCCGAAGACCTCACGCAAGAGGTATTCGTCCGTGTCTTCCGCTCGCTGTCGACCTACACCCCCGGCACCTTCGAGGGCTGGCTCCACCGCATCACCACCAACCTGTTCCTGGACATGGTCCGGCGCAAGCAGCGGATCCGTTTCGACGCGCTCGGCGACGACGCGGCGGAGCGGCTGCCGAGCCGTGAGCCGTCCCCGCAGCAGGTTTTCAACGACTCCCACTTCGACGCGGACGTGCAGCAGGCGCTGGACACTCTCGCGCCCGAGTTCCGTGCCGCAGTCGTTCTCTGTGACATCGAGGGCCTTTCCTACGAGGAGATCGCCGCGACGCTGGGCGTCAAGCTCGGCACCGTGCGCAGCCGTATCCACCGCGGCCGCTCCCACCTGCGCAAGGCCCTGCAGCACCGGTCTCCCCAGGCGCGCGCCGAGCAGCGCTCCTTCGCGACGGTGGGCCATGGCATCCCTGTGGTGGGCGGAGAGGGCGGAGCCGAGTGAGTGGCACCCGACCGACCCCCGCGGAACAGCATCTCGGCGACCGGCTCGCGGCTCTGGTGGACGGCGAGCTGAGCCATGACGTCCGTGAGCGTGTCCTGTCGCATCTGGCGTCCTGCACGAAATGCAAGACCGAGGCCGACTCCCAGCGCAGGCTCAAGAGCGTCTTCTCGCAGGCGGCACCGCCACCCCCCTCCGAGGGGCTGCTCGCGCGGCTCCAGGGGCTGCCCGGTGGGCCCGGAGGTGACGGCCGTGACGAGGAAAGGCCGTTCGGCGGCGGGGGCTTCGGAAACGGGGTCTTCGGAGTCGACGAGCGAAGAATGAGTTTCGGCGGGCCCTTCGGTTATGAACCGGCCGGGGCGCATTCCGGGCCCCTCCCGGAAACGGCGCGCCGGCGTGGGTTCCGCATTCACGACGTGGGCCGCTCCGACGCGGAGCGCTCCGGCGGACGGGGCTGGCGATTCGCCTTCGTGGCGGCGAGCGCGGTCTCGCTCGCGGCGATCGCGCTCGGCGGCGCCATGCCGCTGGGATCCACACCCGAGACCAATGCCAGGGGCGAAGGCTCCGGCAGTGTCACACCGATGCGCACCACCGGCCCTGCGGGCGTCACACCCGAGAACAGCCGCCGTCAGGGCGGCGGGAGCGGCCTGCTCGCGCTGTCCGGCTCCGGCAGCCGCTCGGCCTCGGCCCTTGCTCCGGCCGCCGCGTCGACCTCGGCCCTTGCTTCGGCCGCCGCGTCGACCTCGGCCACCGCGCCGCCGTCCGTGCTCCTCGGAGCGCGACCGAGCCCGGGGCAGGGTCACTCCATGACGCACCCCATGACGCATCCGTTCTCGGCACCGGCACCGGCGCTGTCCGCGGTCTCTCCGCTGCCGTTGATACGTCCGTCGGGATCGGCTCCGTCGTTCATCAACGCCTCCACCCATGGCCCGGCGATGGCGCTCTCGCCGCCGCCCACTCAGTCGGCGGTCCCGGCCAAGTCCGGACTGCCTGTTTCCCGCTGACGCCGACCGGCTCCTGCGCGGTCCTTCACAAACCTGGTTGAATCCCTGGAAGGGGCCCTTCACGGGGCGCGGCGAACAAGGTGGCACTGCCCAAGCGGCGTGCTCATGGGGTTGCGGGGAGAGCATGGACGAGGGCAAGCCCGCGGGGCCGAAGGCGAAGTGGTGGAGCCGTCCGGCGAGTGCACGCAGCGCGAGCGCGGATGCGAGCGCGAATGCGGATTCGAATGTGGGGACAGTGGCTGCGGCTGATGCTGACGCACCCCGAGAGGCTGACCCCGCTGACCCCGCTGACCCCGCTGACCCCGCAGACCCCGCAGACCCCGCGGTGGCCGCCGAGCCGGGCCCGCCGGTAGCCAGGTCTGCCGAGCCGTCGCAGCGGATACCGGAGCCCGCGGACCAGCCGCAGCCGCGCCACGCCCCCGATCCCTACAGCACACCGCCGTACGGCGGCCCAGGACCCTGGGCGCTCGCGCCGCCGGTGCAGCGCCCGGTTCCGGTTCCGACGCCGCGGGGCGCACCTGTGGCGAACGGCGCGGGTGTTCCCACACAGCCGCCCCCGCCGTACGCGGAGCAGCCCCAGCAGGAGCCGCACACCCCTGACCAACCGCAGCCGCCGCGGCACCTCCACCAGCCCCAGCCCTCCCCCCACCCAAACCAGCCGCCCCAGTGGCTCCAGTACGACCCCTGGGGCGCCCCCCAGGAGGCGCTGACCCATCACGGCGGCCCCGGGGCCCCGGGTGCCAGCGGCGGTTCCGGGCGCGGCAAGGGGGGCCGGCGCGGCACGCTGCTGGTCGGGGCGCTGCTCATCGCGCTGACCGCCGGTGGCGTCGGTGGCGGCATCGGTGCGTACATCGAGCGCAACGGCGGGCTCACCACCGTCGAGCTGCCCCAGGCCGCCAAGGCGGGAGACGCCGAGGGCAAGGGACGCGCCCCCGACAGCGTCGCGGGCATCGCCGCCAGTGCGCTGCCCAGCGTCGTCACCCTGCACGTCAGCGGCGCCGGAGAGCAGGGCACGGGCACTGGCTTCGTCCTTGACGGGCAGGGGCACATCCTCACCAACAACCATGTCGTGGAGCCCGCCGGGACCGGCGGCACCATCACGATCACCTTCAGCGGAGGCGAGACCGCCAAGGCGAAGGTCGTCGGCAAGGACAGCGGTTACGACTTGGCGGTCGTCAAGGTCACCGGGGTCGCGGGCCTCAAGCCGCTACCCCTGGGCAACTCCGACAACGTGCAGGTCGGCGACCCGGTCGTGGCCATCGGCGCCCCCTTCGACCTCCAGAACACCGTGACCTCCGGCATCATCAGCGCCAAGGAGCGCCCCATCACCGCGGGCGGTGAGAAGGGCGACGGCAGCGATGTCAGCTATGTGAACGCGCTACAGACCGACGCTCCGATAAATCCTGGCAATTCCGGTGGCCCACTGCTGGACTCCGAGGCCCATGTCATCGGCGTGAACAGCGCGATACGCGCCGCGGACACCGGCTCGGGCCTCGAAGGCGGCCAGGGCGGCAGCATCGGCCTGGGCTTCGCGATCCCCATCAACCAGGGCAAGCGCGTCGCCGAAGAGCTGATCAACAAGGGCAGGGCGACCCACCCGGTCATCGGCGTCACCCTCGACATGCAGTACACGGGCGACGGCGCCCGGGTCGGCACCAAGGGCAGCGACGGACCGGCCGTGACACCCGACGGCCCCGGCGCGAAGGGCGGGATCCGGCCGCGCGACGTCATCACCGAGGTGGACGGGCAGCGGGTGCACAACGGCCAGGAGCTGATCGTCAAGATCCGCGCCCACCGGCCGGGAGACCGGCTGGAACTGACCGTGACGCGAGGTGGCAGGAAACAGGCCATCACGGTCACGCTCGGTTCGGCGGACGGCACCTGAGCGAATGCGTCGACACCCACCTGGGTGTTACGTGAAGGTACCGTCCGGACAGATTGGCCAGGTACCGTAGACCGGGCCCGCACCGGTCCCCTGCCTGCGGCGCGGAGGTCCACTCGACCTGCGGGCGCGGAGAGTCAAGGAGCAGCAAGGTGTTCAGTGACATAGGCGCACTCGAGCTGGTGACACTCGTGGTCCTTGCTGTCCTGATCTTCGGCCCGGAGAAACTGCCGAAGCTCATTCAGGACGCCTCGGCCATGATCCGTAAGATCCGCGAGTTCTCCGACAGTGCGAAGAACGACATCCGTTCCGAACTGGGCCCGGAATTCAAGGACTTCGATTTCGAGGACCTCAACCCCAAGACCTTTGTCCGTAAGCAGCTGATGGGCAATGACGACCTGGGGCTGGAAGAGATCCGTAGCAGCTTCGACCTCAAGGGCGAGATGGCCGAGGTCGCGGACGCGGTGCACGGCCGCGACACTGCTTCGTCGGCCAAAACCACCTCCGGTGCGGCGAGCCCGACCACGGCGTCGAATGGCTCGTCCGGCACTCCCGACCTGCTCAAGAAGCGCGAAAAGCTCGATCAGGGCGAGCGCCCGCCCTTCGACGCGGACGCCACCTGAGGCCTGCCCTTCCGGACGAGTCGCGGTGAGGTGGCTATCCTCCATCTGTCCGGTGGTGAGGACGCCCGAGGGGGGCGGGCCGTGCCGGACGTCGACGATCGAGGAGGCGGCCGGGTAGATGGAGACCACGAGTCGGGTAGGAGCACAGGGAATTTCCGGTGCCCCCAGCATGTCCACGGCGGAGGGGGTGCCAGCAGCCCGGCGAACGGTCGACGGCTATCTGCGGGCACCCTTCCCCTGGTACGGACTGGATGAGGCATTCACCGGACCGCGCTGGCTGATGCAGGTCGGCACCGCGGCGGACGGGGCCGTGCAGCACGGTTCCACGGGCCACGGCGAAGAGCCGTCGATACGAGCCGACGACGGCCAGGAAAAGGAACGCTTCGCGGTCGTCGTGACCGTCGCCAGCAGCCCCGTGCGGCGCAGCGGCGACGGTACGGGCGTGCTGGAGGCCACTTCGGTCTCCTCGGCCGCCTGGCTGGCAGGCTCGGGCCTGCTGTCGTCGACCTGGCCAGCGCAGCTGGACCACACACTGCGCGACGACTGGCTGGACCAGCAGACGGAGGCGGCCTTCGAGCTGGCCGACGACCTGTCCGGGCCCGACTGGTCGACGCTGTCGCTCCCGGTGGACGGTGTGCCGACGTCCTTCCACTACCGCGAGTCCGAGTTCGGCTGGGTGCTGGCGGGCTCGGCGGAGGCAGGCGTGCACCTCGGGGCGTACGGACGCGGAATGAGCGCGTACGGCCTGGGCTTCTCGGTGGTCAAGGACATCACGTCGTACGAGTGACACCCACCTGAGTGACCGAATGGGTGAGGGGCGACCGCCATGGCAGTCGCCCCTTACCCAGCTGTACGGGTCGGTCCTCTAGAACTTGTTGCGCGGGGTGATGCCCAGCGACATGCCCGACAGGCCGCGAGCGCGGCCGCCCAGCTTGCCGGCGATGGCGCGCAGCGCCGCGCCGGCGGGGGAGTCGGGGTCGCTCAGCACGATCGGCTTGCCCTCGTCGCCGCCCTCACGCAGGCGTACGTCGATGGGGATGGAGCCCAGCACCGGCACATTGGTGCCGGTCGTCTTCGTGAGCCCTTCGGCGACCGACTGGCCGCCGCCCGTCCCGAAGATGTCGACCATCTCGTCGCAGTGCGGGCAGGGCATGCCCGACATGTTCTCGACGACGCCGACGATCTTCTGGTGGGTCTGTACGGCGATGGAACCGGCGCGCTCGGCCACCTCCGCCGCGGCCTGCTGCGGCGTGGTGACCACGAGGATCTCGGCGTTCGGCACGAGCTGCGCCACCGAGATCGCGATATCGCCGGTGCCCGGGGGCAGGTCCATCAGGAGTACGTCCAGGTCGCCCCAGTACACGTCCGCGAGGAACTGCTGGAGTGCGCGGTGCAGCATCGGGCCGCGCCACACGACCGGCGCGTTGCCCGGGGTGAACATCCCGATCGAGATGACCTTCACGCCGTGCGCGGACGGCGGCATGATCATGTTCTCGACCTGGGTGGGCCTGCCCTCGGCCCCCAGCATGCGCGGCACGCTGTGCCCGTAGATGTCCGCGTCCACGACGCCGACCTTCAGCCCGTCCGCCGCCATCGCGGCGGCCAGGTTCACCGTCACCGAGGACTTGCCGACGCCGCCCTTTCCGGAGGCGACCGCGTACACCCGGGTCAGCGAGCCCGGCTGCGCGAAAGGGACCTCTCGCTCGGGGGTGCCGCCGCGCAGCGCGCCCGCGAGTTCCTTGCGCTGCTCGTCGCTCATCACGTCGAGTTCGACGGAGACGCTTGTCACACCCTCGACGCGCTCGACCGCCTCACGCACGTTGTTGGTGATGGTCTCGCGCATCGGGCAGCCGGAGACGGTGAGATAGATGGCGACGGCAACCGCGCCGTCCGCCCCGATCTCCACCGATTTGACCATGCCGAGTTCAGTGATCGGTTTGTGGATCTCGGGGTCGTTCACCGTCGCCAGTGCTTCGCGCACCGCGTCTTCCATAGCCATACAACCGATGGTACGGCGCGCACTCCCGCTCCGGGAAAGCCCTGTCAGCGGTCGCCTTCGTCACGCTCGGAAGAGGTCACCGGCGGGAATAGACTGCGCCGCTCCTCCATCTCCTTGACCAGGTCCTGGAGTTCCGAGCGAATCCAGTCGCGGGTGGCGACCTCGCCCAGCCCCATGCGCAGCGAGGCGATCTCCCGGGTCAGGAACTCCGTGTCGGCGATGGAACGCTCGCTCTCCTTGCGGTCCTGCTCATGGGTGATCCGGTCCCGGTCGTCCTGGCGGTTCTGCGCGAGGAGGATCAGCGGGGCGGCGTACGACGCCTGGAGGGACAGCATCAGGGTCAGGAAGATGAACGGGTACTGGTCGAAGCGCAGGGCGTCGGGCGCGTAGATGTTCCAGATCACCCACAGGATGATGATCAGCGTCATCCAGACGATGAAGCGCCCGGTGCCCAGGAACCGCGCGATCCTCTCGGAGAACCGGCCGAACGCCTCCGGGTCGTACTCCGGCAGCAGCCGCTTGCGGGCCGGTCGCGGCTGATCCAGGCGTACGCGGGAGGCGCGCGGCAGGGCGGTCGAGCCGGTCGTCGATGACGTCCTGGCGCGCTCCTTGGCGTTGCTGCCCCGGTCACTGCCCACGGCCGGCCTCCCCCTCGTGGAATTCCGTCTCGCGCCAGTCCTCGGGCAGCAGATGGTCGAGCACGTCGTCGACGGTGACCGCGCCGAGCAGCGATCCGCTCTCGTCCACGACCGGGGCGGCGACCATGTTGTACGCGGCGAGATAGCTGGTCAGGGCCGGCAGTGGCGTGTTGGGCGCCAGCGGCGGCAGATCGGTGTCAATGAGCGAGCTGACCAGTGTGAACGGCGGGTCCCTCAGCAACCGTTGGAAGTGGACCATGCCCAGGTACTTGCCGGTCGGCGTCTCGTCGGGCGGCCGACATACGTAGACCTGCGCGGCCAGCGCCGGGGAGAGGTCCTGCTGACGCACGCGCGCGAGGGCGTCGGCGACCGTCGCGTCGGGCCGCAGCACGATCGGCTCGGTCGTCATCAGACCGCCGGCCGTCCGCTCCTCGTACGACAGCAGCCGCCTGACGTCGGCGGCGTCGTCGGGCCGCATCAGTTCGAGGAGTCGCTCCTTGTCCGCCTCGGGCAGTCCGGAGAGCAGGTCGGCTGCGTCATCCGGGTCCATCGCCTCCAGGACGTCCGCCGCGCGCTCCTCTTTGAGCTTGCCGAGGATCTCCACCTGGTCGTCGTCGGGCAGCTCTTCGAGTACGTCGGCGAGTCGGTCGTCGTCGAGCGCGGAGGCCACCTCGACGCGGCGCTTGGGAGTCAGGTGGTGCAGGGCGTTGGCGAGGTCGGCGGGGCGCAACTGCTCGAAGGTGGCCAGGAGGCTCTCCGCGCCCTGTCCGTGCTCCTCCAGCGAGAAGCCGGTCACGGCGGACCACTCGACCGTCAGCGTCTCTCCACGGCGCCGTAGCGCCCCGCTCTTGCCCTTGCGTACGAAGACCTTGTCGATCTCCCAGTCGCGGCGGGCGGGCAACTGCACGATCGCCACGTCGAGGACCGTCACTTCCTCGTCCCCGTCCACCAACTGCACGCGGCGGTCCAGGAGTTCGCCGAGGACCAGACGTTCGGTCGGGCGCTGCTCGAAGCGGCGCATGTTGACCACACCGGTCGTGATGACCTGGCCGGACTCGACACCGGTCACCCGGGTCATGGGCAGGAAGATCCGTCGCCGACTGACGCCCTCGACGACCAGTCCGAGCAGCCGCGGCGGCTTGCGGCCGACCCGCAACATCGCCACCAGGTCGCGGACCCGGCCGACCTGATCGCCGTTGGGGTCGAAAACGGCCGTTCCCGCGAGGTGCGAGACGAATACGCGGGGGGCGCCTGACGCCATGCGGTGCGCCTCCCTCTCTTCACGCGAACCGGTCACGCGAATCTTTGTGCAAGTGGTTGGATTCCGGGTTCAGGCTAGCCCGTGCCGGTCCGGGCCGCTTCGGCGGAGCGTCCGGACGGCTCTGCGCCGAGCGACGTAGTGGGCACAGGTACGCTGCCTGCTGCCACCCGGACACCCGCATGAGAGGCAGTGCGCCTGTGACTGCATTTCCCCAGGCCGCCCGAGCCCGTAGGGCCGCACTCCTCGGCGTCGTGTGCGCCGGGCTGGCCGCGGGGCTCACCGCGTGCGGCGAGGATCCGGACGAGGGGACCAACGGGGTGGGCAAGCTCTCCGCCTCGGCGATCGAGGGCCGGGCGCGGGAAGCGGCGCGTGACGCGGAGGCGGTGCGGCTGTCCGGCACGGTCGTCAGCAAGGGGCGCTCGTACAAGCTCGACATGCGCCTCAAGAAGGGCGGCGGGACGGGCTCCGTCACCTCCAAGGGCACGATGTTCGAGCTGCTGCGCATCGACGACGAGCTCTTCATGAAGGCCGGCGCGGCCTTCTGGGACCATGGGAGTGCGCCCAGCAAGTCCGACGAGGCGGCGGCGGGCAAGCTGGAGGACAAGTACGTGAAGGTGCCGGATGGCGACCCCGCGTACGACCAGCTGCGGGGCTTCACGGACAAGGACATCCTGCTGGACGGGCTGCTCGGGCTGCACGGCGCGCTGAGCAAGGGCGCGCGCGACGAGGTCGGTGGCATCCGCACGATTCAGGTCAACGGCGGTGGGGGCGAGGGCGGCAAGCTCGCCGTCGCCCTCCAGGGCAGGCCCTATCCGCTCCAGCTGGAGCGGGCGGGGGGCGCGGGGGTCGTGCGGCTCGCGGACTGGGACCGGGACTTCACGCTGGCCGCGCCGGACAAGGACGAGACGGTGGACTACGGGCAGCAGCTTCCGCGGGGGAGTGGCTGAGCGGGGGCGGTGGGGGGTGGCGTGGCTGGTGCGGTGCGGTGTGGCTGGTGCGGGTGGGCCGCGCGGGGCTGTTCCCCTACCCGCCCTTCCCACAACTGGGGCTCCGCCCCAGACCCCCGGTCCTCGAACGCCGGACGCGCTGAAATGCGCAGGTCCGAAGCCCTGCTGCGCGTCAGCGCTTCTTGCGGCGTAGCAGCAGCCTCGGCAGTGCCTCCGGGGCCGGTTGGCGGGTCGTTGCGGCCGTGGGGAGTGGTGCCGCTGCCAGTGAGGTGTTCGGCAGGTCCGTCGTCATGCTCCGCGGCTCCAGGCGCAGCACCCGGCACTCGCGGGCCCAGCGCTCCGTCATCACCTCTACGTCGGGCGCGTTCAGCCGCTTGCCCTTGAGCTCCGCGACCGCCGCCTTCCACGACTCCGAGTCCGGTGTCTGCTCGGTCACGGCGGCCGTCCAGGCGACGAGCCGGCCGCCCTTGTCCTTGCTGCGTACGGTCACCTCGGCGCTCTCCCCGTCGACGAGCCCGGGAAAGGGCTGCTCACCGGGGCCGTCCCCGACGACGTACACACCGCCCTCGTGCCATACGTGCCAGAGCGCCCGCGCCGGTCCGGTGCCCTGCGCCCAGATGAGCCCGGACTTCTTGGTGGCCTCCTCGACGAGGGCCTGGTCGAGCAAGGTCTGCGTCATGGGCCGAAGTTTAGAGGAGGGAGGAGGAGGAAGGGAGGGGCACTGGGGGACAGTTCCGTTTATACGGAACGCGCCTTACCATATGCCTGTGTCCGCAACCACCCGCCGCACCGGCGTCCGATCCACCACGCCCGGCGCGCTGCCCGGCGCCACGCCCGCCCCGATACCCGGGCCGCACACCGCGCCCCGTATCGATGTCGTGCTGCTCGGCGTCGCCGTCGCGAGCGTCTCGTTCTCGGCGCCGCTCATCGCCGCGACCGCCGCCCCCGCGCTGGCCATCGCCTTCTGGCGCAATGCCATGGCGGTCGGCGTACTGACCCCCGTGGCGCTGCTCAAGTGCCGTGCCGAGCTGCGCCACTTCGGCCGCAGGCCGCTGCTCCTCGCTCTCTCCGCCGGGGCGCTCCTCGCCCTGCACTTCGGGCTCTGGCTGCCCAGCCTGCGGATGACCTCCGTCGCGTCGTCGACCGCGCTCTGCACCACCACCCCGATCTGGACGACGCTGCTGCTGCGCATGCGGGGCCACCGGCCGCCCCGCATGGTGTGGGCCGGGACCCTCCTCGCCGTCGTCGGCGTGGTCATCCTCACCGGGGTCGACCTGACGCTGTCGCCGCGCGCCCTGGCGGGCGACGCGCTCGCGCTCGGCGGTGGCATCGCGGCCGCCGGGTACGTGCTGCTCGGGGCCGAGGTGCGGCGCACGGCGAGCACGACGGCGTACACCTTCATCTGCTACTCGACGACCGCCCTGATCCTGCTCGGAATCTGTCTCGCGTCGGGCGTCGAGCTCGGCGGATACGACGCGACGACCTGGGTCCAGCTCGCCGCGCTGACCGCCGTCGCGCAGCTCCTCGGCCACTCGCTCTTCAACCGCGTCGTCTCCACCCTCGGCCCGTCCGTCACCTCGACGGTGATCCTGCTCGAGACGCCGGGCGCGGCCCTGATCGCCGCCCTCTGGCTGGGGCAGCAGCCACCGATCGCTGCCTACCCCGCCCTGTTGGTGATCATGGCCGGCCTGGCGCTGGTCGTCAGAGCCAGCCGTTCCGCTTGAGGGTGCGGTGGATGCCGAAGCAGACGACCGCGATGCTGGCGAGGACCAGCCCGTAGCCGTACTTCCACTTCAGCTCCGGCATGTGCTCGAAGTTCATCCCGTAGACCCCGCAGATCATCGTCGGCACGGCGATGATCGCCGCCCAGGACGTGATCTTCCGCATGTCCTCGTTCTGCGCGACCGTCGCCTGCGCGAGGTTCGCCTGGAGGATCGAGTTCAGCAACTCGTCGAAGCCGATGACCTCTTCGTGCACGCGCGCGAGGTGGTCGGCAACGTCGCGGAAGTACTTCTGGATGTTCGGGTCGATCAGCCGCATCGGCCGCTCGCTGAGCTGCTGCATCGGCCGCAGCAGCGGTGAGACGGCCCGCTTGAACTCCAGCACCTCGCGCTTGAGCTGGTAGATCCGCCCCGCGTCCGAACCGCGCGGGCCCCCCTTGTCGGGCGCCGAGAAGACATCGATCTCGACCTCGTCGATGTCGTCCTGCATGGCGGCGGCGACCGCGATGTACCCGTCCACGACATGGTCGGCGATCGAGTGCAGCACCGACGACGGTCCTTTGGCGAGCAGCTCGGGGTCGTCCTGGAGCCGGTGGCGCAGCGCGCGCAGCGAACCCTGGCCGCCGTGCCGCACGGTGATCACGAAGTCCTGGCCGGTGAAACACATCACCTCACCGGTCTCCACGACCTCGCTGGTGGCGGTCAGTTCGGCATGATCGACGTAGTGGATCGTCTTGAAGACGGTGAAGAGCGTGTCGTCGTACCGCTCCAGCTTGGGCCGCTGGTGCGCGTGCACGGCGTCCTCCACGGCCAGCGGGTGCAGCCCGAACTCGGCCGCGATACCGGCGAATTCGGCCTCGGTCGGCTCGTGCAGACCGATCCAGGCGAAGCCGCCGCCCTCCCGGACGCGGGTCATCGCCTCGTGCGGGGTGAGGTGCTCGGTGCCCCTGGCCCGACGCCCGTCGCGGTAGACCGCGCAGTCGACGACCGCGCTGCTGGCGGACGGGTCGCGGGTGGCGTCGTAGTTGCTGTAGACAACGCTGCTCTTGCGCAGCGAGGGGCGGACTGCTGCGCGCAGGTCACGGATCATCGACATGGCGGGCTCCTTCACGGAGAAGCCGTCTGCGAGGCGTGGCGCGGCCCGGAATGGAGACGTTCGGGCCACCGCGTCGGGGCTCCGTACGTCGGCAAAGCGGGCGGCACCGCAGGGACGCGGTGACGGCGTTCGCTCAGACACGGATCAGGCAAAAACGAAGTGCTCTTCCGTCGCGCGAAATACCGTGCGCCCCATAGGTTTCACCGGTTGTCGGCCGGGTACGAAGGGCTTCAGAGCGCCGGGAATGCGGGCTGTACGGAAGAGCGATTGGTACTACCGGGTCGACTTCGATGCACCGCAGCCCCACCTCCTCCAGCCGGTCCCCCTTGAGGGACGACGTGACGTCCGGGCTCGAAAGCCACGCTTCTGCGTGCTGCCCTGACCAGCGGCCCAGACTATCAGCCCACTGATGTGTCAAGTCCTCCCTTTGCGCGTTCCGTATGCGGCCCCGCGCCCCGCCGCAGGCCTCCGCGGTCGCGCCCGGTGCGCCCGCGCGGCCCTTTCGCACGCGTCCTATGCTCGCGGCATGGGAGATGTTCTTGCGCTGGTGGAAGCCCGGTTGCGTACGGCTTTGGGCGAACCGGACGCGCGCGCCGCTGTCACGTTCCTCGGTACGGACCGCGTCGAGGTACTGCGCTTCGTGGACGGCGACATCGTGCGCTACGCCACCCTCGGCATGTCGGCCGCGCCGATGGCCGACCCGACCGCGACGCTCGCCGATCCGCTGACCGGGCCGCGCGCCGAGCTGGTCCTTTCGGTACGGGCCGGGGCGGCCGACACCGACAAGGTGCTGCGCCCGCTCGCGGTCCTGGCCGCCTCGCCGCAGGTCGAGGGCGTGGTGGTGGCCTCGGGCGCCTCGCTCGACGTGGGTGAACCGCTGTGGCCGGGGGCGCCGTTCAGCTCCGTGCTCGTCGCGGAGTCCGGCGGTCTGATCGAGGACCTGGAGCTGGACGGGCCGATGGACCCCGTGCGGTTCCTGCCGGTGCTGCCAATGACGCCGAACGAGGCGGCGTGGAAGCGGGTCAAGGGCGCGCAGGAACTCCAGGAGCGCTGGCTGACGCACGGTACGGACCTGCGCGACCCGCTGCGCACGTCCGTGCCGCTGGACTGAGCCCCCGCCCGGCGGGGGGAGCCGCTCAGCCGGCCTGGTCGGCGAAGACCGAGACGCCGTCCTCGGTGGCGTGCACCGGCTCCAGCTCCTCGGCCCGGTGGACCAGCGACGTACGGCGGACCCATACGACGCCCGCACCGGCCACGGCCGCGACCGCGGCGACCACGAACGGGATGTGGATGTCGGTCCACTCCTCGATCTTCGGCGCGAAGAACGGCGCGGCTGCCGCGGCGAACCAGCGCACGAAGTTGTAACCGGCGCTCGCCACCGGGCGCGGCGCGTCCGAGACGCCCAGCGCCAGCTCCGTGTAGACGGTGTTGTTCACGCCGATGAAGGCACCGGAGACGATCGTGCAGACGACGGCCACCGTGTGGTTCCCGTACCCGAGCACGAGGAGGTCGGCCGCGAGCAGCAGCAGCGAGCCGCCGAGCACCTTGAGCGTGCCGAAGCGCTTCTGCAGCCGCGGTGCGACGAGCACCGAGAAGACCGCGAGCAGCAGGCCCCAGGCGAAGAAGACCGCGCCCGACTTGTACGGCGTCATGTTCAGCACGAAGGGCGTGAAGGCCAGCACCGTGAAGAACGCGTAGTTGTAGAAGAAGGCCGAGGCGGCGACGGAGGCGAGCCCGCCGTGGCCGAGCGCCTTGATCGGGTCCAGCAGTGAGGTCTTGCGGGCCGGCATCGGCTGTTCCTTGAGAAAGCAGACGATGGCGATGAATCCGATGGCCATCAGCGCGGCCGTGCCGAAGAACGGGTAGCGCCAGCTGGCGTTGCCGAGCGCGGCGCCGAGCAGCGGGCCGCAGGCCATGCCGAGGCCGAGCGCCGACTCGTACAGCAGGATCGCGACGGCGCTGCCGCCTGCCGCCGCGCCGACGATGACGGCCAGCGAGGTCGAGACGAACAGGGCGTTGCCCAGGCCCCAGCCGGCCCGGAAGCCGACGAGCTCACCGACGGAGTCCGATGTGCCCGACAGGGCGGCGAAGACGATGACCAGGGCGAGGCCGAGCAGGAGCGTCTTGCGGCCGCCGATGCGGCTGGAGATGAAGCCGGTGACCAGCATCGCGACCGCGGTGATCAGGAAGTACGACGTGAAGAGCAACGAGACCTGGCTCGGCGTCGCCTGCAGGCCCTTGGCGATGGACGGCAGGATCGGGTCCACCAGACCGATGCCCATGAACGCGACGACCGCCGCGCCCGCCGTGGCCCAGACGGCCTTCGGCTGACGCAGGATGCTCCCCGCTCCCTCGTCGAACGGATCCTCTCCGCGCATGACGTCCCCACTCTCCGCTAGATCGATGCGACACGCGCAGAATAAGTTAGCGACTCTAACGAATGCAAGTTACATCTAGTTTCGGCAGGTGGGAGCGCACTCCGGGGGGTGATCGTCCTTGACTCGGGGACGGCCGGGGAGGACCGTTGGGGCCTATGAGGGGCGAACCCAGTTGCCCGAAGTGCGGTGGCCGGGTCAGGGCGCCCGGTCTCTTTGCCGACTCCTGGCAGTGTGATGTGCACGGCGTCGTGCACCCGCTGCAGCCCGTGATCCCACCCAGCGTCGAGGCGCTCAATGTCGCGGTGAAGCGCGCCCAGGTCCCGGTGTGGATGCCCTGGCCGCTGCCCGTCGGCTGGCTGTTCACCGGTGTGACCTGCGCCGGAGACGACCGCAGCGGCGCGCGGGCCACCGCGGTCGCCTGCGCGGGACCCGGACCGCTCGGCGGCTCGGGCGAGCTGCTGCTGGTCGCCGAGGAGCTCGGAGTCGGCCTCGGGGCGCGCTACGCGGGGCTCGACGGCCCGGACCCGGGCGCGTACATGAGCCTCGGGCAGCCCCCGCAGGTCAAGGTCCTCGCGGCCGGCCGGCCCACCCCTCTGTGGCATGTCTCCGGGGTGCCCGGAGACCGCGCCGTGTTCGCCGGGGAGGCCCGTGGGCTGTGGCTGTGGGCGATCGTCTGGCCCGAGCAGTCGGGGCTGATGATGTACGACGAGCTGGTGCTGACCGACCTGCGCGACGCGGGCGCCGAGGTGGAACTGGTGCCGTGCGGGGCGCTGTCCCAGCGCATCCTGTCCTGACCGGCCGGACGCCGCCGGGCGCCATGCGGCTCCGCGTCACCGGGCGGATGCTGGGTCGGTCGGGCAGGGATTCGCCGGACCGCCGTTAGACTTCGACCGTCCCCCTTGCCCAGCCGAGCCCCGGAGTCACGCGTCGTGCGCATCGACCTGCACACCCACTCCACGGCGTCGGACGGCACGGACACCCCCGCCGAGCTGGTGCGCAACGCCGCTGCCGCCGGTCTTGACGTCGTGGCGCTCACCGACCACGACTCGACCCGCGGGCACGCCGAGGCGATCGCCGCGCTCCCCGCCTCCCTGACCCTCGTCACCGGCGCGGAGCTGTCCTGCCGCATCGACGGCATCGGGCTGCACATGCTGGCGTACCTCTTCGACCCCGCCGAGCCGGACCTGGCGAGCGAGATGGAGCTGGTGCGCGACGACCGGGTGCCCCGCGCCCGGGGGATGGTCGCCAAGCTCCGGGAGCTGGGCGTGCCCATCGAGTGGGACCAGGTGGCCCGTATCGCGGGAGACGGCTCGGTCGGCCGCCCGCACATCGCTTCCGCGCTCGTCGAGCTCGGTGTCGTCGAGACCGTCTCCGACGCCTTCACGCCCAACTGGCTCGCCAACGACGGCCGTTGTTACGTCGACAAGCACGAGCTCGACCCCTTCGACGCGATCCGCCTGGTTAAGGCGGCGGGCGGCGTCACCATCTTCGCGCACCCCGGCGCCGACCGGCGCGGCCACACGGTCCCCGAGAGCGCTATAGCCGAACTCGCCGCCGCGGGCCTCGACGGGATCGAGGTCGACCACATGGACCACGACGCGCCCACCCGCGCCCGGCTGCGCGTGCTCGCGGCCGATCTCGGCCTGCTGACCACCGGGTCCAGCGACTACCACGGCAGCCGCAAGACCGTACGGCTCGGGGAGTCGACCACCGACCCCGAGATCTACGGCGAGATCACCCGGCGCTCCACCGGCGCGTTCCCGGTGCCCGGCGCGGGCGGAAGCCCCCGCCCGTAGGGGGACACCCCCTCACCGCCGCGCCACCCCTCCTCCGTACGAACCTCTTCTCGCAAGGCCACACTGTGCTCGACTTTGCCGTTTTCGGATCCCTCTTTCTCACACTTTTCGTGATTATGGACCCTCCTGGAATCACGCCGATCTTCCTCGGACTGACCTCGGGCCGTCCCGCCAAGGTGCAGCGCCGGATGGCCTGGCAGGCGGTCGCCGTCGCCTTCGGCGTGATCGCCGTCTTCGGCGTTCTCGGCCAGCAGATCCTCGACTATCTGCACGTCTCCGTCCCGGCGCTGATGATCGCGGGCGGTCTGTTGCTGCTGCTCATCGCGCTCGACCTGCTCACCGGCAAGACCGACGAGCCGACGCAGACCAAGGACGTCAATGTCGCGCTCGTGCCGCTGGGCATGCCGCTGCTCGCGGGCCCCGGCGCGATCGTCTCGGTGATCCTGGCGGTGCAGCACGCCGACAGCGTCAAGTCGCAGGTCTCGGTGTGGGCCGCGATCGTGGCGATGCACATCGTCCTGTGGATCACCATGCGCTACTCGCTGGTGATCATCCGCGTGATCAGGGACGGCGGAGTGGTCCTGGTGACCCGGCTCGCCGGCATGATGCTCTCCGCGATCGCCGTGCAGCAGATCATCAACGGCGTCACCCAGGTCATTCAGAACAGCTGACCGTCGGCCCGCCGCCGCGGACCTGTCCCGGCCATGACCGGCCCCGGCCGCCACGCACAAGCGCCCCCGTACACACATGTGTACGGGGGCGCTTCACTGACGTCTTCTACTTCTTCAAATCGTCTTCATCGACTTGTCGTCATCAACTCGTCAAACTCAACAGCGAATGCGTCGGGTGTTACGAGGCCGAGGTCTCGGCCGGACGGATGTAGATGCGCTGGCCTATGGCTGCGGCCTGCTGCACCATCCGGTTGACGGAAGCGGCGTCCACGACGGTGCAGTCAACGGCGGAACCGTCGACGTCGTCCAGTCGCATGATCTCGAAGCGCATGGCTTCTCCCTTCGTCTGATCCTCCGGTGACGGAGAACTGTGGTGAGTGGAGCGCGTGGCTGGAGTGCCCCGCGTTCCTGTGGGTACAACGGGTTGCACCGTGCAATCATTCCCTAAGCTAAAGAAAACTTTCGGCTATCTAAATACTCGCTGGTAGGTGTACCGGTTGTGTCGTCTCGGCCGCGCCACGGACAATGAGAGCCGTATGGACGACGCACAGCCTTCGGGCCCCACCGAACTCGCCAGGATCAGTGCCCGCCTGGACCGCACCAATGAGCTGCTCCAACGCATGCTCGCCGAGGTTGCGAAGACCCCCTCCACCCACGCGATCTTTGTCGACGCCGGATACGTCTACGCGGCGGCCGGGCTGCTGGTGACCGGGACCGAGGACCGCAGGTCCTTCGATCTCGACGCGGAGGGAATCATCGAGGCCTTCATCGACAAGGCGCGCACGATCTTCGCGGACAGCCGACTGCTGCGTGTCTACTGGTACGACGGAGCCAGGCGCCGAAGTCACACCACCGAGCAGCAATCCATCGCCGAGCTGCCGGACGTCAAGGTCCGCCTCGGCAACCTCAACGCCAACAACCAGCAGAAGGGCGTCGACTCCCTGATCCGTACGGACCTGGAATCGCTCGCCAGGCACCGTGCCATCAGCGACGCGGCGCTCGTCGGCGGCGACGAGGACCTGGTCTCGGCGGTCGAGGCGGCGCAGGGCTACGGCGCCCGCGTCCACCTGTGGGGCATCGAGGCGGGAGAGGGCCGCAACCAGGCCGAACCGCTGCTCTGGGAGGTCGACAGCCAGCGCACGTTCGAGCTCGACTTCTGCAGGCCGTATGTCACGCGGCGCCCTGTCACGACGTACGAGAACGAGGGCACCCCGCGGCCCTCCCGCGAGAGTGTCCGCTTCATCGGGGCGCAGATCGCCGCGACCTGGCTGGGGGAGCGGGGCAGGGATTCGCTGGCGGACCTGCTGCCCGGACACCCGTATCTGCCGGGCTCCGTCGACCAGGAGCTGCTTGTCGAGGCGGAACGCCTGCTGCAGCGGTCGCTGCGGGGGCACGCGGATCTGCGGCGGGCGCTGCGGGACGGGTTCTGGCAGCACCTTCAGGCGCAGTACTGAGCCGTCTCCAGCCCTTGGCACAGTACCGAGCGTGCGTGCCAGGCGTTCAGGAAAATCGCTGGTTCGCGTCCCAGAAGTCGGCCAGGGCCTTCGCGGTCCGCTCGGGCCGGTCCGTGTTCGGGGAGTGTTCCGCGCCCTCGATCACCGTGCGGCGGGCGGCCAGCCGCTCGGCCATGTCGTCGATCAGCGGCACCGGCCAGGTGTCGTCGGCCACCCCTGAGACCACATGCAGCGGCAGCCCCGCAGCGGCGAGCTCGGCCACCCGGTCCGGCTCGCCCGTCAGCTGCCTGCCGGTGGCGACGAGCTGCGCGGGGCTGTGCCGCAGCCAGCGCGCCCGCAGGGCCGGTCCGTCGGTGTCCGTCTCCTCGGGCGTGGAGGCCGCCTGCATCGCCTCCCACACCTGATCCATGGGCATGGCGGTCAGGGCCTCCGTCAGCAGCTGCACCTTCTGCTGCTGCGACGGCGCGATTTCGGCGGGTCCGGACGACACGAGCGTGAGCGACACGAACGGCGACGGGTCGAGCAGCACCGCCGCGCGGGCGATCTGGCCGCCGAGCGAGTGCCCGACCAGGTGTACGGGGGCGCCCGCCGCCTCGGCCTGCGCGAGCACATCCCGGGCCAACTCGACCTGGGCGTAAGCCTCCTGGGACTCCGGGCCGTCGGATTCGTACTGCCCGCGCCCGTCCACCGCGAGGATCCGGTAACCGGCCGCCGCCAGGGGCAGCAGCATCGCGATGAAGTCTTCCTTGCTCCCGGTGAATCCGGGGAGCAGCAGCGCGGTGCCTTTGGGCTCCGCCTCCGCCGGCCCGGCTTCGAGCGCGGCGAACACCCCGCGCGCCGTGCGCAGGGGGAGGGCTCGGGTACCGGGCGGCGGGGTGAAGGTGGGCGGCCTGCTCATGCGTCGAGGCTAACGCGTAGGGGCGGCGCGGCACCCTGCGGGGCTTGCCGCGCCGCCCGCGACTCCGGCATCGACGCGCCGGCCCACTCCATCCGCGCCGTCCATACGGCGAGGGGGCGGCGGGCCCGGGGGGGGCGCGGGGCCGCG
>NZ_JASITA010000035.1:73210-84421 GCF_030063415.1 Streptomyces sp. H27-C3
TGGCCCGGCTGCCCCTGCGGGGAACCGGGCCATCGACGGAGAGCTGGGATCAGCTTTCGGGCTGGGCGGTGGCGGCGCGGCTGCGGCGGCGCGGCTTGGTGACCGGCTCGGCGGCCTCCGTGGCCTCGGCGGCGGGTGCGTCCGTGACCTCGGCCTTGGCGGCGCGGCTGCGGCGACGGGGCTTGGTCTCCGGCTCGGCGGCCTCCGTGGCCTCGGCGGCGGGTGCGTCCGTGACCTCGGCCTTGGCGGCGCGGCTGCGGCGACGGGGCTTGGTCTCCGGCTCGGAGATCTCCGTGGCCTCGGCGGCGGGTGCCTCCGTGACCTCGGTCTTCGCCCGGCTGCGGCGGCGCGGCTTGGTGACCGGCTCGACGGCCTCCGTGACCTCAGCGGTCTCGGGGGCCGACACCGCGGTCGCCGCCTTGGCGCTGCGGGTACGGCGGCGCGGCTTCGCCTCGGCGGCGGCCTCGGCCTCCGCCACGATCCCCTCGGCCTCGGCCACGACCTCGACGGCCTCGGCCGACTTGGCACGCGTACGGCGACGCGGCCTCGTCGGGGCCTCGGCCTCGGCGACCGGCGCCTCGGCCACGGCGACCGCGGCCTGGGTCGGCTCCGGTGCGACCGCGACCGCGTCGGCGACGCGGGTACGGCGACGACGGCGCGGCGTGCGGACCTCGGCGGGAGCCTCGGAGGACCCCGGCGCCTCGGTGACCGGGGTCACCGGAGCGGCGTTGGCCGCGGCCTCTTCGGCGGAGAGCGGCGTGCCGTTACGGGTACGGCGACGCTGGCGCGGCGTACGGGTGCGCGCGGGGCGCTCCTCCGTGACGACCGGCGCGGCGGCGGCCTGAGCGGACTTGCGGCCGCGGCCACCCGTCTCGCCCAGGTCCTCGACCTGCTCGGCGCGCAGACCCGCACGGGTCCGCTCGCCCCGGGGCAGCGTGCCCTTCGTGCCGGCCGGGATGCCCAGGATCTCGTAGAGGTGGGCGGAGGTGGAGTACGTCTCCTCCGGATCGTCGAACGGGAGGTCCAGCGCCTTGTTGATGAGCTTCCAGCGCGGGATGTCGTCCCAGTCGACCAGCGTGATCGCGATGCCCTTGGCGCCCGCGCGGCCGGTGCGGCCCACGCGGTGGAGGTACGTCTTCTCGTCCTCCGGCGACTGGTAGTTGATGACGTGCGTGACGCCCTCGACGTCAATACCGCGGGCGGCGACGTCGGTGCAGACGAGCACGTCGACCTTGCCGTTGCGGAAGGCGCGCAGGGCCTGCTCGCGCGCCCCCTGGCCGAGGTCGCCGTGGACCGCGCCGGAGGCGAAGCCGCGTTTTTCGAGCTGCTCGGCGATGTCGGCCGCGGTGCGCTTCGTCCGGCAGAAGATCATCGCGAGCCCGCGGCCGTCGGCCTGGAGGATGCGGGAGACGAGCTCCGGCTTGTCCATGTTGTGGGCGCGGAAGATGTGCTGCGTGATGTTGGCGACGGTCCTGCCCTCGTCGTCGGGCGAGGTGGCGCTGATGTGCGTCGGCTGCGTCATGTAGCGGCGGGCGAGGCTGATGACGGCGCCCGGCATTGTCGCCGAGAACAGCATCATCTGGCGCTTCACCGGCAGCATGTTCATGATGCGCTCGACGTCGGGCAGGAAGCCCAGGTCGAGCATCTCGTCGGCCTCGTCGAGGACCAGCGAGCGCACGTGCGACAGGTCGAGCTTCTTCTGGCCCGCGAGGTCGAGCAGGCGCCCGGGGGTGCCGACGACGATGTCGACGCCTTTCTTGAGCGCCTCGACCTGCGGCTCGTACGCGCGGCCACCGTAAATGGCGAGCACGCGCACGTTACGGACCTTGCCGGCGGTCAGCAGGTCGTTGGTGACCTGCTGGCACAGCTCACGGGTGGGGACGACGACCAGTGCCTGCGGAGCCTCGGTCAGTTTCTCGGGCTTGGCCCGGCCTGCCTCGACGTCCGCGGGGACGGTGACGCGCTCAAGCAGGGGAAGGCCGAAGCCGAGCGTCTTGCCGGTGCCGGTTTTGGCCTGGCCGATGACGTCGCTGCCGGAGAGCGCTACGGGGAGCGTCATCTCCTGGATGGGGAACGGGGACACGATGCCGACTGCCTCAAGGGCTTCGGCCGTCTCGGAAAGGATCCCGAGGTCTCGGAACGTAGTCAGGGTGCTGCCTCTTCTGTGAGACGCGACTAGAGGCGAACGAAGGGGGTCGTACCGCGCCGATTCTCATCCGGTCCAGAAGGGCCGGGTGGCGCGGGACCACGTGCCGTCGCTCAAGCGCTCGTGCCGCTGAGGGGGACCCTCATGTGCGGTCGTACGCTTTCGTACGACTCACGTGGAGGGCTGTCGGGTCGGAGCCGATCGGGCCACCGACCGGGCATCCTCATTCAAATGCGCCGCAAAGTACGCTGGGTACATCAGCAGGCGCATTACCACTGTACCCCCAAATCGCGCATGTGTGTTGGGAAGATTTACCGGAACAGTGTGACGACGGTGACTGACCGGGCCCTTACGTACTGCGAAGAGCGGGCTATTGTGCGCTCCATGGAGACGCCTGACAACGCCACTGCACCCGAAGAAAACACCGGGCACACCGGTATCGCAGCCCAGGGCTGGGACACGGCTTCCGCCGAGCCCGCCTACCGCGCCGCGGTCGTGGACCTGCTGGGCGCGCTCGCCTATGGCGAGCTGGCCGCTTTCGAGCGGCTCGCGGAGGACGCCAAGCTCGCGCCCACGCTTTCCGACAAGGCGGAGCTGGCGAAGATGGCGTCCGCCGAGTTCCACCACTTCGAGCAGCTGAACAGCCGGCTCTCCGCCATCGGCGAGGAGCCGACGGGAGCCATGGAGCCGTTCGCCAAGGCGCTGGACGACTTCCACCGCCAGACCGCGCCGTCCGACTGGCTGGAGGGCCTGGTCAAGGCGTACGTCGGCGACTCGATCGCCAGTGACTTCTACCGCGAGGTCGCGGCGCGGCTGGACTCGGACACCCGTGAGCTGGTGCTCGCCGTGCTCGACGACACCGGTCACGGAAACTTTGCGGTGGAAAAGGTGCGGGCGGCGATCGAGGCCGACCCGCGCTGCGGCGGGCGCCTGGCGCTGTGGGCGCGCAGGCTGATGGGCGAGGCCCTCTCGCAGGCCCAGCGAGTCGTCGCCGACCGGGACGCGCTCTCCACCATGCTCGTGGGCGGCGTCGCGGACGGCTTCGACCTCGCGGAGGTGGGGCGGATGTTCTCCCGGATCACCGAGGCCCACACCAAGCGCATGGCGGCGCTGGGCCTGGCGGCGTAACAGCCGGAGGCGCTACGCCGCCGCCGAACGGCGGATGCGGCCCGTGGGGCGGACCAGTAGCGAGAGCAGGACCGCTCCCATCGCCACCGCGCCGATCAGTGTCGCGAGGACATGACCGGGGCCGAGGGCGGAGTGGGTGACGTACGCACCGAACAGTGCGCCGAGCGGGCCCGCGCCCAGCACCAGACGCCGGGACGGCAGCCGGTCGGGCAGTCGGTGGACAGCCACCCACGCAAGAGCGAATCCGAGGGCGACGGAGCCGAAGGCTTCCCAGATCACGTAGTTTCCTCCCGCGGAACCAAGGGGCAAATGGGTCATAGCCCGTACTACCCCCGGCTCGCGGAGTACAACCCTCCGGGCGGTCGGTTCGGGGGCCGGAACCGAGCGGACGGCGGCCGGCGTACGGCAGTTGTCGCTCGGAACGGACAGACGGAAGCGGGGCCGGGGGGGGTAACCCCACCGGCCCGCTTCCGTCTGTCAGGTGCTGCGGTGCCAGCAACGCCTAAAGGGCGCCGAAGCCCACCTTGCGCGCCGCGGACTCGCCGATTTCCACGTACGCGATCCGGTCACCGGGAATGAGGACCGTACGGCCCTTTGCGTCCCGCAGGCTGAGCAGCTGTGCCTTGCCGGCCAGCGCGTCGGATACCGCGCGCTCGACCTCCTCGGCGGACTGCCCGCTCTCCAGAACGATCTCCCGGGGCGTGTGCTGCACGCCGATCTTGACCTCCACGGCTAAGTCCCTCCGACGGTCGGTGCTGCGGTGCGCGGTCAATCGCGCAGTACGCAGCACACATTAGCCCGGTGCGGGGACCCCGAATGCTGCGACGCCGCACGCCAGAAGCGAACACGCAGCGGGAACAAGCTCCGGGAGCGCGGCCCCCGGACCCTCAGTTCTGATCCGTGCCGTGCAGCGGGAAGCCCGCGATGCCGCGCCAGGCGAGGGAGGTGAGGAGATTCACCGCGGTCTCGCGGGGGATGGTGCTGCGGCTGGAGAGCCAGAAGCGGGCGACCACCTGGGAGACGCCGCCCAGACCGACGGCCAGCATCATCGACTCGTCCCTGGACAGGCCGGTGTCCTCGGCGATGACCTCACTGATCGCCTCGGCGCACTGCAGCGACACCCGGTCGACGCGCTCGCGCACGGCGGGCTCGTTGGTCAGGTCGGACTCGAAGACGAGCCGGAAGGCGCCGCCCTCGTCCTGTACGTACGCGAAGTACGCGTCCATCGTCGCGGCCACACGCAGCTTGTTGTCCGTGGTCGATGCGAGGGCGGTGCGTACCGCCTGGAGCAGTGACTCGCAGTGCTGGTCGAGCAGGGCCAGGTAGAGCTCCAGCTTCCCCGGAAAGTGCTGATAGAGGACCGGCTTGCTGACTCCGGCCCGCTCGGCGATGTCGTCCATCGCCGCCGCGTGGTACCCCTGCGCGACAAAAACCTCCTGCGCAGCGCCCAGGAGCTGATTGCGTCGGGCTCGGCGTGGCAGGCGGGTGCCTCGCGGGCGGGCCGCTTCTGTCTGCTCGGTGGCTGTCACGCCGCCTCCCATGTCTTTCAATGTCGCGGCCTTTCAACAGCACGGCTATTTCCGTGTGCGGTGGTGCGCCACGGCCGCCATCGTACTTTTGGGTAACCCGGCTGTGTGCGGTGCGGACGCAGAATTTCACGGTATGGGCGGCGGGGGAAGGCTGGTCAAGGACGGATCAGCGGTAGTCGTCCTCGTCGAGCGCCACGACGCGGGCCTGTTCCACGGCGTCAGCCTCGTTCGCGGCATCACGATCGATGCCGGTCAGCGGGTCGTCCCTGTCCTGACGCAGGTCGGTGTGCTGCTCGGCGGCGTCGGCCTCCGGAGTCTCCCCGTCGATGTCCTCACGCTCCTCGTCGGACTCCTCGAAAGTTTCCGGATCGGTGGGATCGACAGTCATGGTGACTCCCTTTCTCGGCGAATCCGACGGAAACAGGGGTCAGGGTCGAGTGCCCTCCTTTCGAGCGTAGAAGCACCCGGCGCGGGCCGCTACGCGATCTGTGACGCCGAACACACGATCCATCGCGTGATCGTCTCGTAACATTGCCGCATGTCTTCGACCGAGCTGCCCGGATTCAGCGTCGCCGCCGCCCCGGTTCCACGGGTCAGCACGGTGCGGGTCGCCGAGGGGGAGAAGCTGCGAAGCGTCGCCCTGCCGGGCCTGACGCTGCATGTGCGCTCCCGGCCCCCGGTGCGCGCAGGACTGCCGCCCGCGCTGTACGTGCACGGGCTCGGCGGGTCCTCGCAGAACTGGTCGGCCCTGATGCCGCTGCTCGACGACTGCCTGGACAGTGAGGCGGTCGACCTGCCCGGCTTCGGGGACTCCCCGCCGCCCGAGGACGGCAACTACTCGATCACCGGCCACGCACGCGTGGTCATCCGGCTGCTCGACGCCGGCGGGCGCGGGCCCGTCCATCTCTTCGGGAACTCGCTGGGCGGAGCCGTCGCCACGCGCGTCGCGGCCGTCCGGCCCGACCTGGTGCGCACGCTCACTCTCGTCTCGCCCGCCCTGCCCGAGATCCGGGTGCAGCGCACGGCGGTGCCGACGGCGCTCCTCGCGCTGCCCGGGGTCGCCTCGCTGTTCGCCAGGCTGAGCAAGGACTGGACTCCGGAGCAGCGCACCCAGGGGGTCATGGGGCTCTGCTACGGAGACCCCTCGATGGTCACACCCGAGGGTTTCGAGCACGCCGTGGCGGAGATGAAGCGGCGCCTCGAACTGCCTCACTTCTGGGAAGCCATGACCCGCTCGGCGCGCGGCATCGTCGATGCGTACACACTGGGCGGACAGCACAACCTGTGGCGCCAGGCGGAGCGGGTGCTTGTGCCGACGCTGCTCGTCTACGGAGGGCGGGACCAGCTCGTGTCGTACCGTATGGCGCGCAGGGCGGCAGCCGCCTTCCGTGACTCAAGGCTGCTGACACTGCCCGACGCCGGACACGTGGCGATGATGGAATACCCGGAGACGATCGCGAGAGCCTTCCGGGAAATGGTCAATGACTGCGGTAGGAGCTGATCCGGCGCGTGGGACGTCATAGTCGCCGAGGCCCTGCGCCCAAGGGGGGCGTGGAAACCTCCGGCATACCACCGGAGAGAGTCGCACCGGAAAGAGTCCCGGCAGCGCGCCCGGAGCCCGGTCAGGGACACCGCACGCGGCCGACGGCCGACGGGCAGGGCACCTGGCAGGACTCCCGTCCCGTACCCCAGCAGCAGTACGAGCAGTACCGCGGCTCCCACGGCGGCGCCGGCACCCCCGCGCAGGGCATTCCGCAGGCGCGCGGCGGGCATCCCGAGCAGCGTGAGCCGGGCGGCGGCTGGGGCGGGACGCCGGGGCGGCACGGCGACTGGAGCCGAGTGCCGCGCGCCACACCGTTCGGGGGAGGGCCGCGGATACCGGGGCCGCGTAAGGAGTTCATGGAGGCCTTCGACGCTCCGCGCACGATGACAGGCCCGCCGGCGACCGGCACGGCAACGGCCGCTGCGACGGCCACCGCCGCGGCTGCGGGTACCGTCACGCGTGATCCGCTCGCCTCGGTCACCGACTGGGACCGCCGTGGGAAGGACGGCCACGCCGTCACCGACTGGGACCGCCGCGGCACGCCGGACGGGCCGGTGCGCGGTCTCGCGGCGGATGGGGACGACGGCGACGATGTCGACGGCGAGGACGCCGTCGAGGCGCCGGCCAAGGGCGGCAGGGGGCGGACCTTCACGGGGATCGCCGCAGCCGCAGTGACCACCGTGCTCGCGGTGGTCGTGGGCGGGCAGGTCGCGCAGGGCGAGAAGGCGCAGGTCGCGGCCCCGGCCGCGGGTGAGCAGCGCAGCACCGAGGAGAGCGACGCCTCGCGTTCAGGACCGGACGAACGGCCACCGCCCGAGGAGGCCGTGGCCGCCCCGGCGACGTACGAGCAGAAAATGGCCGTCCCCCTGCCGCTCGACCCCGAGCTGACGGCGAAGGGTGACTTCGACGCGGTCGGCGGATTCCAGCAGGCGCCCGGCAAGGGGCAGAAGTTCTCCTACCGGGTGGATGTCGAAAAGGGACTCGGGCTCGACAGTGCGCTGTTCGCCGACGCTGTGCAGAAAACTCTGAACGACGACCGGAGTTGGGCGCACAACGGCGCGATGACCTTCGAGCGTATTTCGACTGGCCGCCCCGACTTCGTCATTACGCTCGCGAGCCCCGGAACCACGGGCGTGTGGTGCGCCAAGTCCGGTCTGGACACGACGGTCGACAATGTCAGCTGCGATTCGGCGGCGACCGACCGCGTCATGATCAATGCGTTCCGCTGGGCACGGGGGGCCGAGACCTTCGGCAAGGACCGGATGTTCGAGTACCGGCAGATGCTGATCAACCATGAGGTCGGCCACCGGCTCGGGCACGACCATGCGAGCTGCCGCACGCCCGGCGCGCTCGCGCCGATCATGCAGCAGCAGACGAAGTCGCTCGACCTCAAAGGCGTCAAGTGCAAGCCCAACGCATGGGTGCACCCCGGTAGTTGACGGGCGCAGGCCCCTGGGGCACGAGGCGCGCAGGCCGTGGGCCGCAGCCTGACCCTCCGTAACTGAATCGCACCGTAGCGCGACTGAACGCTATTGGAGGGCGAAAGTTACGCGTGTTCACCCCTTCCGGTGGTGCGATGGACAACCGTCCGTCGTGTCACTGGTCTGTCCGCATACGGTCGTCCCGCTGCGAGTCGCCGACCAACGGCGGCCGCCCACAAGGGAGATCGGGGGCGCACCCGTGCGGATCGGACTGCTGACGGAAGGTGGCTATCCGTATGCGACCGGTGAGTCCAGGCTCTGGTGTGACCGGCTCGTGCGCGGGCTCGCGCAGCACGAATTCGACATCTACGCCCTGAGCCGCAGCGCGCACCAGGAGGAGCAGGGGTGGATCCAGCTGCCGCCCCAGGTGCAGCGGGTGCGCACCGCGCCGCTGTGGGCGCCGGACGACGACGGCAGCACGTACGGGCGGCGTGACCGGCGCCGCTTCGCCGGGCACTTCAAGGAGCTGGCCGGCGCGATCTGCTCGCCCGACGACGACCGCGCGGGCGGCCGTTTCGCCGCCGGTCTGTACGGGCTCGCGGAACTGGCCCGCGAGCGGGGCGGCCTGCACGCCGCCCTGCGCTCCGAAATCGCCGTACGCGCCCTGGAGTCGGCCTGTCGCGCCCCCGGCGCGAACGGTGCGGTGCGCGCCGCCCGGGTCCCCGACTACCTCGACTTCGTCGATCTCCTGGAGCGCGCCCTGCGCCCGCTCTCCCTCGACTGGTACGCCGAGGGGACCCTCGGCGCGGTCGACCTGTGCCACGCCGCGGCGGGCGGTTCGGCGGCCCTGCCCGGCCTGTTGGCCAAACGCTTCTTCGGAGTACCGCTGCTGGTCACCGAGTACGGCGTGCAGTTGCGCGCGCACTACCTCGACACGAGCGGCGCGCCCCGCAGCGCGCCGGTGCGGGCACTGATCGCGGCCTTCCACGCCAAGCTGGCCGCCGAGGTGTACGCGAACGCGGCGCTCGTCACGCCCGGCAATACCCACGCCAGGCGGTGGCAGGAGCGATGCGGCGCCGACCGCGCCAAGCTGCGCACCATCTACCCCGGTATGGAGTCCGACCGCTTCGGCGCGGTGGGGGAGGGCGGCGGCGGCGACCCCCGCACCCTCGTCTGGGTCGGCCGCATCGAGCCGGCCAAGGACCTCATCTCGCTGCTGCACGCCTTCGCCGACGTCCGTCAGCAGGAGCCGCAGGCCCGGCTCCGCCTCGTCTTCAACCAGCAGGGCGTCGGGGCCGCCGAGAACCCCGAGGCCGCCGCGTACCTCGCCCACTGCAAGGCGCTCGCCGCCCAGCTCTTCCCTGACGAGGCGTCGGGCGCGCACGCCGTCGGCGACAACCCGGTCTCCTTCGAGGAGATCGGTGGCCCGGACGTGCCCGACCTGGCCGAGGCCTACGGGGCGGGCAGGGTCGTGGTGCTCTCCAGCGTGGTCGAGGGTTTCCCGATCAGCCTGGTCGAGGCGATGTTCTGCGGGCGCGCGACCGTGTCGACGGACGTCGGCGCCGTCGTCGAAGTCATCGGCGGTACGGGCCTGGTGGTCCCCTCGCGCAACCCCCGCGCCCTGGCCGACGCGTGCGTGGCGCTGCTGCGCGACCCGGAGCGGGCGCAGCGGCTGGGCGCGGCGGCGCGTGCGCGGGCGCTCGAACTCTTCACCGTTGAGCAGAACCTCGCGGCATTTCGCGGCATTTACCTGGAACTCATGTCGCACTGCCCGGTGCGACGCGAAGCCCTCGACGAGGACGGCGCCCCCCAGCCCTTCGGCAACCCGGCGGAGGCGCATGTCCGGGGCCGCTGGGCGGGCGGCGGCGCGGGTGGCGCGGGTGGCGCCGCCGACGGTGCGACTGAGGACGCGCCGGCTGATGTGTCGAGCGATGTGCCGGGCGGCGAGCCGGGGGCCGGATCAGGTAGCGGACGGTCCGTGCCGAGCCCGACGGACGGGTCCGAAGGTGCCCCTGCCGCGCTCCCCGTGACCACTTCCGTCCAGGAGGTACGCGCATGAGCGGCATCCGTACGCCGAGTGTGTCCGACACATCGAGCCCTTCCGGCGCGCCAGGCGCCTCGGGCGTGCCCGAGTTCGCCGAGTTCCCGGTGGCGTCCGACAAGCCCCGCACGCCCGTCGACCAGGGCGGCTGGGACAGTCGTTCGGAGTCCCCCTTGCCGCTCGCGGCGCCGGGAGCCGGAGCGCTTTCGGCAGCTGCCCCGGTAGCGACGGCTGCCGTGCGGCGTGGCCCCGCAGCACCTTCGCTCGGCGCGGGGCCCGCGCGGCGAGGCCCCGCCGATCCCGTACGGGCCCTCATGCACCGGCACCGTGAGCTCTGCGAGCGGGCCGTCGACCCGCTGGAGATCGCCGCCGGCCTGGAGGCACACGGCGTGACCGACAGGACGGCGGCGCGCTTCCGCCACCGGGACGTCTTCGCCCTCGCCGAGGAGCTCTACGCACGCGTGCCGCGCGCCGGAGACGGGGACGACCCCGGCCACGACGGTGACGGGGCGGCGAGTGCCGCCACCGCCACCCCGGCGCACGGGTCTTCCCCGCGCGCCGGCTGGATCGCGCACACGCTACTGCCGGGCGCCGCCTGCGCTCTCACCGTCACCGGGCTCGGACTCACCACCGGTGAGGCACGGCTCGCGGTGGGTGCGGCGGGAGTGCTTGTCGTCGCCCTCGCGCTCTCCCGGTGTCTGCGCCACGGCCCGCTGCGCGCGGAGGGGCGCCCGCCGCCCGCCGCACGCCTGTGGGTGCTGTGGCTGCTCGGCTATGCCCTGCTCGGCGACGGACTCCTCGAACAGCTGGTCAGCGGTGGTCCCGAAGGCCCCTGGCCGCTGGCGACGGCGCCCCTCGTGGGCCTCGCCGCCGCACTGGCCCCCGCCGCCTGGTGCGCGCACCTCCTGGCCGTACAGGCGCGCAGGAAACTCACCACGAGCCGCGGCACCGAGGAGTTCGCAGCAGCCGCCCGGCCGCTCCTCCTGGGCGTCACCGTGTTGTTCGTGTGCGCCCTCGTCGGCCTCCAACTGCTCGCCGGAGCCGCCCTGGGCGACGTCGACCGAGCGGCGGTCCTGCCGGCCGTCGCCCTCGGCACCCTCCTCTTCCTCGCGACGCTGCTCACCGTCCACGGCTTCCCCGAACCCGCCTCGACCGGCCTCGCCGTGGCCACCGGCGTACAGATGACGGCACTGGCCGCAGTCCTCGCCGCCCGGCTGCCCGGCTGCGGCTTCATCGCCAGGCCCGTCGAGGCCGCCGTCCAGGCCGGCGGTGCGGGCACCGTGCCCACCGTCGCCTGCGCCGTCGCGGCGCTCGGCCTGCTCGTCCACGCCACCGCGGCCCTCTCCCGTGCCTCCGCCCACGCGGCCCGGCACGACTGACCCGCCCCCCCAGCCCCCCCAGCC
>NZ_JASITA010000036.1 GCF_030063415.1 Streptomyces sp. H27-C3
GGGTACCACATCGCTGCGCGATGTGCAAGCGAACACCCGGGCTGCGCCCGGGTGTTGCGCTCCCGCTCCGCGGGAGCGCTGGCGGGTGGCTGCGCCACCCGCTCACCCTGCCTGCTGCGCAGGCAGGGTGACGCTGCGTTTGCTGCGCTCCCGCAGCGGCGAGGCGTTGCCTCGCTCCCCAGGCTTTCGCTTCGCTCCAACCTGGGGCCGGCGGGTCCGCTGCGCTCCCCCGCCTCAACGGCCCTTCCGGCTGCGCCTCCAGAATCTTGGGCCCGCTGACGCGGGCCTGGCTGGCTACGAGGGGTGGGGGTCGCTCGTTCGTGTGGGTTCCGGTATAGCGTGTGCATCAGCTAGATGCAGCATGTAACGTTGGCGGAAAGATGGGACACTCCTCAACCATTCGGGAACGCTCCATAATTCCGAGAGGAACGGCCGTCGATGACCGGTCACCACGAATCTACCGGACCAGATCCCGTGCTGAGCAGCGATTCTCTGCGCAGGGTGACGCAGTATCAGACGGCGGGCACCAACGCCCGGTTGAGGGGGTTCGCCCTCCTCCAGGCCCAGGGCGTGCCCGCGAGCGAGGCGGACGGCCTGGTGGCCGCGCTGGAGGCCGGTGCGGTCGCCGGGGCTCGGAGCGAGGTGGTCGAACTGGACGGGATGGCGCCGGCCTCTCGGGGCCCGGTGTTCGAGGACGGCTGGGATGACGGCGTGACGGCGGTGAGCGAGGCCCTGGTGGGCATCGCGGACCGGGACTGGGTGCGGCGCGGCGGCCGGTCAGCCGGGGCCGCTGAGCTGGCCGTACATATCGCGGACGTGCGGCAGCGTGAACGGGCCGACCTGGTGCGGCTGGAGGCGTTCGTCCGCAAGACCGTGCTGCCGCGCACGCACCCGAACACTACGCAGCGGCGCCGGGTGCTGGAGGCACTGGGCGAGGCCGGCGGTCTGTGCACGGCGCGGACGGTGGAGATGTCCAGCGGTGACGTCATCCACTGCACCCGCGAGTCCGGGCACTACGACCCGGACGACCTGCCGGGGTTCAAGCATGGGAAGTCGGACGGGACGCCCGGCGGCTGGCACCTCACGGGCGGGTCGATCTGGAGTGACGCCGGTGCGGCCTGCTATCCGCACGCGGCCGTCTGAAAACCACAGGAATTAGGAATCGGGGAGGCAAGGAAATGTCAGCGATTCAGCTCAAGGAACACCAGGTCGACCAGAAGTCAGCGTTTCGTAAGTGGGTGGGATTCCCTGCAAGGTCATCCGTGCCCCCACAGGGTGCCCGAGGCACGATCGTGTCCGCGACCGGCTCGGGCAAGACGATCACGGCCGCCGCGAGCGCGCTGGAGTCGTTCGCGGACGGCCGGATCCTCGTGACCGTGCCGACCCTGGACCTGCTCGCGCAGACCGCCCAGGCGTGGCGCCTGGTCGGCCACCGGGCCCCGATGGTCGCGGTGTGCTCGCTGGAGAAGGACGCGGTCCTGAACGAGCTCGGGGTGCGCACCACCACCAACCCGATCCAGCTCGCCCTGTGGGCCGGGCACGGGCCGGTCGTCGTGTTCGCCACCTACGCCTCGCTGGTGGACCGCGAGGACATCGACGCACCCGTGAGCCAGCGCAAGGTTCGCGGGCCGCTGGAGACCGCTCTGGCGGGCGGGGAGCGACTGTACGGCCAGCGCATGGCGGGCTTCGACCTCGCGATCGTGGATGAGGCACATGGAACCGCTGGTGATCTTGGTCGGCCGTGGGCGGCGATCCACGACAACGCCCGCATCCCGGCGGACTTCCGGCTCTACCTGACCGCGACCCCGCGCATCCTGGCAGCGGCCCGGCCGCAGAGGGGCGCGGACGGCCAGGAGGCGGAGATCGCGACCATGGCCGACGACCCGGAGGGCACGTACGGCGCGTGGCTCGCCGAACTCGGGCTCTCGGAGGCGATCGAGCGCGAGATCCTCGCCGGGTTCGAGATCGACGTGCTGGAGATCCGCGACCCCTCGCCCGTCCTTGGGGAATCTGAGGAGGCCCGGCGGGGCCGGCGCCTGGCCCTGTTGCAGACCGCGCTCTTGGAGCACGCGGCGGCGTACAACCTGCGTACGGTCATGACGTTCCACCAGAAGGTGGAGGAGGCAGCCGCGTTCGCGGAGAAGCTGCCCCAGACCGCTGCCGCGCTGTACGTGAATGACGCCTCCGACGACGACCTGGCGGCCGCGGGCCGGCTGCCGAAGTCGTCGATCAACGCGGAGTTCTACGAACTCGAGGCCGGCCGCCACGTACCCCCGGACCGGGTCTGGTCGGCATGGCTGTGCGGCGACCACCTCGTAGCCGAGCGGCGCGAGGCCCTGCGCCAGTTCGCAGGCGGCATCGACGCCAACAACCGCCGGGTCCACCGGGCGTTCCTCGCGAGCGTTCGCGTCCTCGGGGAAGGCGTCGACATCACCGGCGCGCGGGGAGTCGAGGCGATCTGCTTCGCCGACACCCGCGGCTCCCAGGTCGAGATCGTGCAGAACATCGGCCGGGCGCTGCGCCTCAACCGCGACGGCAGCACCAAGGTGGCCAGGATCATCGTGCCGGTCTTCCTGAAGCCGGGCGAGGACCCGACCGACATGGTCGCCAGCGCCTCGTTCCGCCCTCTTGTAACGGTCCTCCAGGGCCTACGCTCGCACGATGAGCGCCTGGTAGAGCAGCTCGCTTCCCGCGCGCTCACCAGCGGGAAGCGCAAGGTCCACGTCAAGCGGGACGACGACGGGCGGATCGTCGGGGCCGGCGGCGAAGGCGAGGGGGACAGCGGGGACCAGGAGGAGCAGGCCGACACGCAGGCCGCCGCCGAGGCCGCCCTGCTGCACTTCTCCAGCCCGCGCGACGCCGCCACGATCGCGGCGTTCCTCCGTACGCGGGTCTACCGGCCCGAGTCGCTGGTGTGGCTGGAGGGCTACCAGGCCCTGCTCCGGTGGCGGAAGGAGAACGAGATCACCGGCCTGCACGCCCTCCCGTACGACGTGGAGACCGAAGTCGGTGTCACCAAGGACTTCCCGCTGGGCAGGTGGGTGCACCAGCAGAGGAAAGCGCTGCGGGCCGGAGAGCTGGAGGACCGGCGCAAGACCCTGCTCGACTTGCCAGAGGCCGGGATGGTCTGGGAACCCGGCGAGGAAGCCTGGGAGAACAAACTCGCCGCCCTCCGGTCCTACCACCGGGCCACCGGACACCTCGCACCCCGCCAGGACGCCGTATGGGGCGAGGGCGAGGGCGAGGCCATGGTGTCCATCGGGCAGCACCTCGCCAACCTCCGCCGCAAAGGCCAGAAGAACGGCCTGGGCAAAGACCCGGAACGGGCCGCCGTACGCGCGCAGCAGCTGACCGCGATCGACCCGGACTGGAACTGCCTCTGGCCGCTCGACTGGCAACGCCACCACCGCATCCTCGCCGACCTCCTCGACGCCGACGGCGTACTGCCCCACATCAAGCCCGGCGTGCTGATGGACCGCGACGACATCGGCAAATGGCTCCAGCAGCAGAAACAGCCCGGCACCTGGGCACAGCTCTCCACCGGGCAACAGGAGCGGCTGACCCGGCTGGGCATCAACGCCCCCGCGGCCCCCACTCCCGACCCGGCGGCAGTCGGTGCAGCGAAAGGGTCCGGAAAGGCGCAACAGGCGTTCCAACGGGGTCTGGCAGCCCTCACCCAATGGGTGGAACGGGAAAGCGCCCACCGGCCTGTACCCCGCGGCCACAGCGAAGAGATCATGGTTGACAGCGAGAGCCAGGCCGAGCCGGTGACCGTGAAACTCGGCGTATGGATCTCCAACACCAAAACCCGGCGCGACAAACTCACCCCCGAGCAGCTCGACGCACTACGGAAACTCGGCATCGACTGGGCATAGAGGTCACGTCCAGGCGGTAGTTGAACCAGCCGGTCAAGCGAAGTACAGGAAGGCCCCGGGGACGTCATGGCTGATCCTCCGGGGTCTCGCGCCGCTGACCGTCGGTGGGGCCGGCCGCCCCATCGGCGGTCAGCGGCAGGGATCCGCAGGTGCGCGGGGGCCCCGCACCGTGCCCGGTCCGGGCACGGTGCGGGCACGGTGCGGGCACGGTGCGGGCACGGTGCGGGCACGGTGCGGGCACGGTGCGGGCACGGTGCGGGCACGGTGCGGGCACGGTGCGGGCACGGTGCGGGCACGGTGCGGGGCGTGTTGTACAGCTCGCTCAGGGTTCGCGGCCCGGGCGGAAGGTGGCGCGGGTCAGCAGATGCGGATGTTGTTGGAACCCGCGACGCCGTCGGCACCCGGGGTTGACGCCTGCTACGCCCCGTGCACTGTTCAGCAGGGGAGAGTGGCGTGTCCGGCAGCGCCGGTGGAACCGGTGATGCCGTCCGCGGTCAGCGTGGCGGCGGTGCCATCGCCGCCACGCTGACCGGGACACACCGGGCTTGCCGCGCCGCCAGCGCCACCGGTGCCGCCCTTGTGGGTGCCGCCGGCCGTGGAGGCACCGCCCTGGCCACCCTGGCCGCCGGTGATGCCGGTACCGGCATCACCTACGCCGCCCACACCGCCCTTGCCGCCGGTGCCGCCCTGGTTGGCAGCACCCCCCGCGCCGCCCGCGCCGCCGTCGCCGTTGGCCCCGCCCGCGCCGCCCGCACCACCGGCTCCGCCGGTGCTTCCGATGCCGTCGCCGTTGCCACCGCCGCCACCGATACCACCGTTGCCGTTCGCACCGGCCGCTCCACCGGTGCCGCCCAGGCCGCCGAGGCCGCCGTTGCTCCCCACGCCGTTGGCGCCGTTACCACCGGGGACGCCAAGGGCGCCCAAGCTGATGGAGGTCCGGGAACTGCCCGGCTCGGGGTGGGCCGCCGCGGAAGCCAGGGTGGGGGCGGCGAGGCCGGCCACGGCGATCGCGCTGATCAGAAAGGTCCGGGCAAGAGCGTTGGTGCGCAGGATGCGCATGAGGTACGCCTTTCGGTTTGTGCGCTCGGAGATACTCCCCGACCGGCACACCCATCAACGTAGGCGGCGATGGCCCCACCCGCGCAGCACCAGATGATTAAATGTCTAGAAATAGAGAGATTCAATGAATTCTGGCTGTAATTGCCCGCTCCGAGAAGGTCGCCGCCTGGCCGACTAACGACCTCGGGGGCAATAGAGCGTGGATCGGCGAGCGGCGTCATGCGGCTTCGCATCCAAGGCGGAGGAGGGAGGCGACGCAGAGCGTCGTCGGCCGACGACAACGCCGGAGGCGGAGTCGCATGACGCCGGGAGCCCGCGCACTATTGCCCCCGAGGTCGTAAGCACGCTCCGCTACGGCCAAGCGGTAGCCAGCTCGAATCTGCCCCCTGCTCTGCAAGGGGGGCTGCCGGGGGATCTCGACCGATGCCTCGTCGTGCGGCCTCATCTGCGACCTAGGAAAAGCGGAAACTTGCCCAGAGCCGTGCCGGTTCGCCGAACGTGCGCAGGATGTTCGTCTTTTGAGTCCTCGTCATATGGCCGAATCTCATTCGGCCTGCGTGAGAGTGCGGAAGGGGTGCGCGTGTGGTCGGCTCTGGTGGGGCCGACCGTGGCCTGCCGTATGACAAGTAGCCATCGCCTGCCGCGTGGTGGTGGGCCCGCTCAACGAGGCATCGATCCGGCTCTGATTCTGCCCGGTGTTGGCGCGTCCCTTATGTGTGAGGAGTTCCCTGCATGAAGCTTCGTCGTTCAGTCGCTACGTCCATGATCGCTTCGGTCCTGGTAGTCAGCGGCGGGTTGTTGACCGCGCCGCCGGCCGCCGCCGACCCCGTTCCCCCCGATGCCGCAGCCTGCGTGGGCCTGCTCCAGGACGCGGCCACCAAGGCCGCAGCCCTCGCGGCCGCCAACGTCGCTGCGGCGGCCAGCATGGCCGCCGCCCTGGTCATCGCTGCCAACCCCGCCGCCGCCCAAGCCACGGCAGCGGAAGCCCTCAAGGCACAGAAGACGGCAAACGCTGCGGCTGCCGACGCCCTCAAAACCGCAGCCGCCGCAGCCGGCTGCGTAGTGCCCGCTCCTGTCCCGCCGCTCCCCACACCCTGACGCCCCCCCAGGAGCACGACGCCGCGCAGCACGCGACGCTCCGTATGAGAATTGGCCCCGCCGCGTGCGCTCGGACGCGCTGCGGGGCCGCTCCCGGCACTCATACGTTCCCGCAGCTGGCAACCGATTACTTTGCCGCGGATGCCAGCCCGGGTACACCCCCGCCACTGAGAGCCGGTGAACCGGCTCTCAGTGGGGGGGGTCAGGGTGCGGCCAGCACGTCCCGAGAGGTCACCAGGTGACCTTGCGGCGCGATGGGGTGGGGCGCCTGGTGGGGCAAGGTCACGGTGTTCCGTTGGCTCCGTTCGCGCAGGGGCTGCCGGCACCGAAGGTTCCGCCGGTGCCGCCGGTCCCTCCTTGGAAGAGCACGCCCCCGGTAGCGTTGCCGCCGGCGCCGCCGATACCGCAGGTGCCATCAGCGCTCGCACCCGACTTCACACCACCGTTGCCGCCGATGCCCCCGTTACCGCCCGAGTTGGCCATACCTCCGGAGCTCACACCACCGGCCCCCCCGATGCCCGCGGCACCACCCGGGTAAGCGCCACCGGAGCTGCCGTTGCCGCCGTTTCCGGCGTTACCGCCCTTGCCGCCGTTTCCGGAGGCGTTGATGCCGCCGGCGCCGCCGTTGCCGCCGGTGCCGCCGCCGTGGCCGATGCCGCCTTTGCCGGCGTTGCCGCCCGCACCGCCGGTGGATCCACCGACGCCACCCAGGCCCCCCTTGCCGCCGGCTCCGGCGCTGGCACCGGAGTTGCCTCCGGGACCACCGGTGCCGCCCGCAGCGACCTGGGTGCCCGCACCACCAGCACCGCCCGCACCGCCCGCACCGTTGAGGCCGCCGGTAGCACCGGTGCCACCGCTACCGCCCGCCGCACCGTTGGGGCCACCGTTACCACCGACAGCACCCGCTCCACCGGAGCCGCCGCCCAGCCCGAGCCCGCCGTTGCCGCCCGCACCCCCGACCCCGCCCAGCACACCGTTACCGCCCGGACCGCCCGCACCGCCGGCGCAGTTCCCGGTCCCGGTCGCGGCGCCACCCGCGGTCCCGGGAAACCCGGCAGGGTGGGCAGCGGTGCCGTTGGCACCCGCGACGCCCGCGGTGCCAGCGGTGCAGGCCAGGGCCGAGGCGCCGGCAGGAGCGCCGAGGAAGAGTGCAGCCCCGGCGAAGAGGGTGGGAAGGGCGAGGAGAGCGGTGGTCTGTTTCCTGTTCACAGGGTTCCTCTGGCTCAGGTGAAGCGAGGGTCGATCCGAAGCGCGAAACCAGGTGGCACGGCACCGAGAAAAGAATAATTCTCTCGAACAGCTCTCCGTGCCGCATGCACGGCAGTTCGCCAAGGCAGTCCGTGAAATTCCGCGCAGTTACATGGGACACGCATGTCCCGATATTTGTAATGGTACGAGGAGTGCGATCCTCATCAATATTTGCCCAACAGGGCCCTACATCACCTGCGGTAGAAGAACTCCCTTGAATTTAGGCGTTTAGCCACTATTCACTGATGCGGCTACCAAATATCGACGCGAATTAGCCAGTCCTCGAATTTCTGGAGCGCGTAGGCGCTGAGCTGCAGGTTCTGGCAGGCTGCGGCAGCCGAAGGGCACTTCTGGCCACCCGGCGCCCGGGGCCCGATGAGCGCGCCGGCGCAGCGCCAGGGCAGATGGGCTGCACAGCGGCGGCACACCGCGCCGATTGCTCGCCTTCTCCTTGCTTGAGCCGAGATGGCCGAATGCCGAGATTTTCGACATTTTCGGCCACCCGTGGTCAGCGGAAAATTAACGGCCTCAGTATCTCGTACGAAATCGCGATGGAAATACCGAGTCGGATCATCGGCACCCCACAAGCACCAGCCCACGAACCGTGTTCTGTCGGGCCCCTCCCCCTGTCGACACTGCTGGCGCCGTCACGGCTACTAGCGATGAAGAGGGGGGCACAGCGTGAACACCGAGCAGCCGGGCGCGAACGCGAACGGCCAGGAGCTGGCCCGCATCAGAACCCATCTCTGAGCCTCGAAGTTGATCGCCGTCTACTGGTAGGCCTGGTCCAGCGCCCAAATCGCCCAGACGATCACGACCAGCGGAATCACGACGGCCGCGGTGCCGAGCGCGACACCCGCCCGCGCCCGGAAGCGATCGGCTCCCTCCCAGCTCCGCATCCTGCGCAGAGCGACGATGCCTGAGACGACCGCAGAGATCCCCAAGGGCACGATGGAGCACACGAGAAGAAGGCGGACCCACATCGGGACCGGGGCGGGCAGCAAGGGGCAGACCATCATCGCGACGGCGACAGCACCCAGTACAAGCGACGTCGTGCCCCGCGACTGCTGCCGCGCCGCCACCTGTTCACTCGATCCGGCCATCTGCTCAACGGAACTCATGGTCGGAATGCTAGGCAGCAGGTACCGCGCTCCGCTTGGGCGCGAGTACCTAAGGGCTGTCCCGTAACTGCTGTTCACGGGTGAGATGATCTTGTGGTGGCTGGTGTGATCACGGCGTCGGAGCCGTCCTGGATAGCCCCGTTCACCGGGCTGAGCCCCCGCCTGTTCGGGAAGTTGGTGACGGTTCTGCGGCGAGAGGGCGCGGACACTGTCCGCAGGGGCCGGCCGTGGCGCCTGCCGCTGGAGGACCGGGCACTGCTGGTCGCGGCCTACTGGCGCACGAACCTGACCATGCGCCAACTGGCCCCGCTGTTCGGGGTTTCCAAGTCCGCGGCGGGCCGGATCATCGATCACCTCGGACCGATGCTGGCCCTCCAGCCCCGCAAGCGGTTCGCGAAGGACACCGTGCTGATCGTGGACGGCACCCTGGTGCCCACCCGCGATCACACCGTCGCCGAGCAGTCGAAGAACTACCGGTACTCCACCAACCACCAAGTCGTCATCGACGCCGACACCCGCCTCGTGGTGGTCGGCCGGCCTCTGCCCGGCAACCGCAACGACTGCAAGGCGTGGGAAGAGTCCGGCGCGAAGGCCGCTGTCGGCACGACCATGACCATCGCCGACGGTGGCTATCCGGGCACCGGGCTCGTGATGCCCCACCGGCGCCACAAGGGCGAGGAGCTGCCCGACTGGAAGCAGGCTCACAACAAGTCCCACAAGCAGGTCCGCGCCCGCGTCGAGCACGTCTTCGCCCGCATGAAGACCTGGAAGATCCTCCGCGACTGCCGCCTCAAAGGCGACGGCGCCCACCACGCCATTCGGCATCGCACGGATGCACAACCTCGCCCTCGCCGAATAACCCACCCACCGCACAGCAGCCCACCATGCCCGAGGCCACTCAGAGATCATTTACGGGACAACCCTTAGACACTCCCTCAACCCTCGAAGGGCTTCGGGCACATCAGGATGGTTGGGCGAGGGGAACGGTGACTTCAAGAACACTGTCCTGGTCCCCGCAGGTGAGGCTCCACGTGATGGTCACCGAACGAGCATCGTGCGAGGGCCCCGGTTGCAGTGAGAACGACCCCTCCGTGGCTGTGCCGTCAGTGTTCACGCCGTACGCGCCGCCGCCGTCGTCGTATTCGTTCCCCAGGTCATCGACGGCTTCGGCGCTCAGGAAGATGGAAGGGCCCGCGACGCCCAGCGTGTCGTCGGGTTCGTCCTGCCACTGCTCAGGCAGCGGGGGCGTGATCCGGTATGCCAGCTCGATGGAGTCCGTCGTCGCGCTGAACTCCAGGAAGGTCAGCGCGTGGCGCCCTCCAAAGATGGAGAACTTTTCATTCATTGGTCGCGCGCTCATCAGTTTCCCGATCTCCCGAAACCTCACCCGGCGACGCCGCACGTGGCACCGCCGGGTGAACTGTCTTCTCCACTGCAAACTCCGGTGCGGCGTTAGATCAGCTGCTGCCCTTGGCGGGGACCTTACAGGTGATGTATCGGGTGGCGCCGCTGCGGGGGTTGGATCCCTTGATCAACCAGGAGAACGTGACTTTGTTTCCCGTGGCAATGACACCACGGTAACTGCTTCCGACACGCTGGTACTTGTTCATGGAGCCGTGAAAGTTGTAGGTACTGAGCTTCCTGTGCAACTGGTAAGGCGGGTTGATCGCCTTGTCGTTCACGTAGGCGTACGGCATGGATACCGCAGCGACAGAGCCGAGAGCCGCACGAGCGCGCGCCGTCAGCTTGAAGCCCCAGCGGAGCGTGCCGCTCGGTGTCCGGTCATAGTCCACATTGGAGACGGCGTGCTTCCACACGCCCGTGCATTTCTTGTCCGCCGGGGTCCTGACATGAAGCACGGCGGATCGCGTGGCGACCCGCTTCACTGTGTCGGCCGTGCTCTCCCCTACGGGGATCGAAATGAATTCACCGGTGTTGGCGCTCTCAGCCGCATGAGCCGGAGTGGACAACCCGCCAACCAGAACAGCGAGGCTCAGTGCGGAACAGGCCGCGAGATAAGGACGCGCTGGCCGTTGCCTGCTGACCACGTATGGCCCTCCATTCATCTGCACAAGGACGATTGAGTGTTGAGGCGCCGTCAGCGCCACAACACACCCTGCTGCACCCGGGACGATCGGTCCAGGATGAACCCGTTGGAATCCCGTTAAGAACCCATCTCTTAACCTCTGGTGATCTCGTACCAGCGCCTCGTTGGGAGGCATGGTGCACACCGGGCCCTCCAGGCGGTGGAGTCTCAGCGGTACGGCAGAGGGCTTTACGGAGAGCTTTCGGGCGCTTCACACGCCGTGGCAGCACGCCTTTCGGCATTGGCCGACGGGCGGGTGAGCTGAGGGAGCGGCGCAAGATCCTGCTGGACGCGACGGAGGCCGGGAGGCTCTGGGAGCCGGGCGAGGAGGCGCGGGAGAACAAGCTCGCCGCGCTCCGTCAGGACGCGGTATGGGGCGAGGGCGAGGCGATGGTGCCGGTCGGGCAGCACATGGCCAACCTCCGCCGGAAGGGCCAGAAGAACGGCCTGGGCAAGGACCTGGAGCGGGCCGCCGTACGCGCGGCGCAGCTGACCGCGATCGACACGGACTGGGACTGCCCGTAGCCGCTGGACTGGCAGCGCCACTACCGCGTCCTCGCGGTCCTGGCCAACGCCGACGGCTGGGTAGAGCGGGAAGGCGCCGACCGACCGGTGCCGCGCGGTCACGGCGAGCCGATCGCGGTCGACGGCGAGCTGGAGCCGGTTACCGTGAAGCTGGGTGTGTGGGTCTCGGACACCAAGTCGAGGCGCGACAAGCTCGCCCAGGAGCAGTTGGACGACCTGCGAGAGCTCGGCATGGACTGGGCGTGACACAGGATGCGGTTGGTCGTTGAACCTGGCGGTCAAGTGAAGTGCACCAAGACCCCGGGATGTCAGGCTGATTCCTGGGGTCTCGTGCTGTCTCGCCACGCGGGCGAGGGAGTCAGTGAAGGCTGGGCGCAGGAGGCACACCAAGGCGAGGCGGGCCAACTTGACCGGCCTGCGGCGGGCCGCTCTCGCGGAGTGGGGAATGGAGTGGGCATGGGGCGTTGGGCGGGGAACGGTCCTGTCAGGCGTCAGCCTTGCGGCAGGAGGTGGGGGGCGGGCCGCGCAGTTCTTCGTTGATGCGCATGGCTTCACCGAGCTGGTCCTCGAGGATGACGATGCGGCAGGCCGCTTCGACCGAGACGCCCTGGTCGACGAGCTCACGGACCCGGGCCGCGATCTTCAGCTGATAGCGGGAGTAGCGGCGGTGTCCGCCCTGCGAGCGCAGTGGGGTGATGACGCGGGCATCGCCGATGGCGCGGAGGAAGCCGGGTGTGGTGCCGAGCATTTCGGCGGCCCGGCCCATCGTGTAGGCGGGGTAGTCGTCGTCATCGAGACGGCCGAGCGAATCGTCTGCTGTCATCGCACCTCTCTGTGGAACACGTGGAGGGGCCCCGGTGCCGTATGGCACCCGGGGCCCCGAAGGAACTGCTACACCACCTGCCGGCCCTGGAACTGCGCCGGCCTTCTGTGTCCGCACGACCGTCCGGGAGAGGACGGGGAATGCGGGGATCGCGGTTGCTTGACCGGAGACCACCTCACTATCGATGTCCTGCGGTACCCGGGCCCACATCGTTCACCCGGGCGATCCTGATGGCGCTCAACTCCTCCGTTTCTTCCCTCTTGATCAATTACCGGACTGCCTACTGCTGGCACTGCGCTTGTACTACTGGTGATGCGAACCACCGGTGACCTGATGAAGCATCACCCTCCGGCAGCCAGCCCCGTCGCCCGTCCTGCATCCGCTCTGGCTTAGAACCCCACTGCCGAACCTCCCGGTACGCGCGCCGCAGTCTGACGCCTTTTACCGAGGGACCACTGGTACTGCCGACTGCACTTGCGTACTGCTCACGGCGGCCCCTGAAAACTGCGGTCCGCCCGGTCCGGTTGTCAGTCCCGTCGCCGTCCTGCAACCGCTCTGGCTTCGGAACTCCACCACCGCACCGACCTGCACTTACATGTACTGCTTCCCGACAGTTCATCCCTGCCGGACCTGCTCGATCTCTTGGCTACGGGGAAAACAATAACCACAGCAACGCCCGGATGTCTACTTCCGCCGTGACAGGTTTCCTATGAAGGCTGACAGTGAAGTCCTGTCGTCCACATCGCTTGGAAACTGCACCGGAGCACACCCTCCGGGGTGTGAGGGCCGTCGGATCGGGCAGGTGGGCTGTCACGGCACAAGCGGCACAACCGATCACAGGTGGGGTGTACGCGCATGAACAGCACGACGATCACCATCACCTCGACACCCCCCGTACCGACCGTGGCAATGCCGTTGCTTTTGTGGAGTCTGGCCAGTTGAACCGGTGTGCTGATGTCCCGTCTGGAGCGTTTGGGGCTGGGAGAGTTGACCCGGTCGTGCCCGCCAGAGCTGGTGGACCGTGTGGTGGGTGAGGCGGGGCGCTCGGAGAAGCGTCGGCGTCTGTTGTCCGCCCGGTTCACGGTGTACTTCGTGCTGGCGATGTGCTTGTTCCCGCAGGCTGACTACCTGGAGGTCCTCCGGCTGGTGAAGACCGGCGACAAGGGGCTGCGGTCCTGGTCCGGGGTGAACAAGTCGTCGCTGACCAGGGCCCGGCAGCGGCTCGGCTGGCCGGTAATGCGGGAACTGTTTCGGTCCGTGGCCCGGCCGCTCGGCACCGACGGCGAGCTGTTCCGAGGGCTGCGTGTGCTGGCCCTGGACGGGATGCTGCTGGCCGTGCCCGACTCCGCGGGCAATAACGACGCCTTCGGCAAGTCCGGCTCCCAGCGCAGCCCGATGGGCTATCCGCAGGCCCGAGTCGTCGCGGTGGCCGAGTGTTCCTCTCACGCCGTTCTGGACGCCGTGATCGGCGGGTTCAAGGATTCTGAACGCATCGTCTCCGACGCTCTGGATGCCCATACCGGGACCGGCACGCTGTTGCTGGCCGACCGTGGATTGTGGGGTCTGGCCCGTTGGCACCGGCTCCGTGACCAGGGCACGCAGCTGCTGTGGCGGATCGAGCGGCGCAAGGCCCGCCGGGTCCAGGACGTCCTGCCCGACGGTAGCTATCTCGCCCGGATCGAGGCGAACAAGCACAGCAAGGCGGCCGGAACCCTCAAGGCGCCGCCGGCGCTGGTCCGGGTGATCGAGTACCGCGTCAACGGGCAGGCCGACGTCGTCCGGCTCATCACCAGCCTGACCGACCACGAGAAGTACCCGGCCGACGAACTCGCCGTCCTCTACGCCCGGCGCTGGGAGATCGAGCTCGTCTTCGATGAAATCAAGACTCACCAACGGGGACGGCCAGTCCTCAGGTCACAGACACCGGACGGCGTGCGCCAGGAGATCTACGCGCACCTGATCGTGCACCACGCCACCCGGGATCTGTTGGACGAGGCCGCCCGCCTGCACCGCAGCATCGCCGAGCGGACCTCGTTCACCCGGGCCCTGCACGTCGTCCGCCGCTCGGTGATCACACCGAGCGGCTTTTCCCCCCTCAGCTCGCAAGCGGGACCGCCGCCTCGGACTCTCTGAAATCGGGCGCAGTCTGCTGCCCCGCCGAAGATCCCGTGACTGCCCTCGCAAGGTCCGTTCCTCCATCACCGGCTATGCCAGCAAAGCCCCTGGCGAGCCCTCCAGCAGCCGTCGCCCACCGGTCACCGTGGCCTTGAACAACCGGTGGCACGACCACTAAAAGCAACGGCATTGCCGACCGTGGTCCGGGGCGACAGCCCGGCCGGCATCCACCAGGCCCACCAGGCCCGCCAGGCCGCCCGCGCCTTCACCGACAGCCTCACCCCCGCGCCCGGCCCGGACACGGCGGACACCCTCGTCCTGGTGGTCTCCGAGCTCGTCACCAACGCCCTGCGCCACGGCGGCGGCCACTACACCCTGAAACTGTCCGCCGGCCCCGGCACCGTGACCGCCGCGGTCAGCGACCCGAACCCGGCACACCCACGCGAGCGCACCCCCGACCTGGGCGGCGGCAGCGGCGGCTTCGGCTGGCACATGATCCGCCACCTCACCCACCACCTGACCATCACCCCCGGCCCCGGACAGGGCAAAATCATCCACGCCCAGCTCCCCCGCTGACAGCAACCGGACCCGCGATGCGCAACCACAGACGCCCCAGTCGAAGGACAGCACGGCGAGGAAGAAGCCAGCCCCGCTCGGGTGGCGGGGCTCGATATCTTCGGCGTCGATCCGTTACCCCTTGCTTGTTCCCGCGTTGAAGGGATGCGTAGGCCGCACGTCCTGCGACCGACCTTTCATCTTGCAAGGAGAACTGATGTCGCGAATCGCGAAGGCAGCCGCCGCCGTCGCCGGCACTGTTGCCATCATGGCCGGTGGAGCCGGCATGGCAGCCGCTGACGCCGGAGCCCAGGGCGTTGCCACTCACTCTCCCGGTGTCCTTTCGGGCAACCTCGTCCAGGTGCCCATCCACATCCCGGTCAACATCTGCGGCAACACCGTGAACGTGATCGGCCTGCTCAACCCCGCGTTCGGCAACACCTGCGTGAACAGCTCGAGCCACGAGAACCACCACGGCGGCTACGGCGGCTGATCCACACTCCCCAACGCCGCGGCCTCCCCCTCACGCCCGGGGGAGGCCGCAGTTACGTCCGTGCGCGAACGTGTCCGTGCCGACCGCCGCGGAGAATCTTCCAGGTCTTCATGCGCGCGAAGACATGCTCGACGCGGGCGCGGACCTGCTTGTGGGACTTGTTCTGTGCTTCCTTCCAGTCGGGCCGGTCTTCGCCCTGGCGTCGGCGGTGGGGCATGACGAGCCCGGTGCCGGGATAGCCGCCGCCGGCGATCGTAAGTGTTCTGCCGACGGCGGCTTTGGCGCCGGATTCCTCCCATGCCTTGCAGTCGCTGCGGTTGCCGGCCAAGGGCTGGCCGACCTCGACGACCAGGCGGGTTTCGGCGTCGATGACGACCTGGTGGTTGGTCGAGTACCGGTAGTTCCTGGACTGCTCCGCCACCGCGTGGTCCCGGGTTGGGACCAGGGTGCCGTCCACGATGAGCACAGCGTCCTTGGCCAACCGCTTGCGGGGCTGGAGAGCGAACAACGGGCCGAGGTGATCGATGATGCGGTCCGCTGCCGACTTGGAAACCCCGAACAGCGGCGCAAGCTGGCGCATCGTCAAGTTCGTGCGCCAGTAGGCCGCGACCAGCAGGGCCCGGTCCTCAAGCGGGAGGCTCCACGGCCCACCCTTACGCACCGCATCAGCGCCCTCGCGCCGCAGTACGGTCACCAGCTTGCCGAACAGGCGAGGGCTCAGCCCGGTGAACGGGGCTATCCAGGACGGCTCCGACGCCGTGATCACACCAGACACCGAGAGATCATTTCACTTGTCACCGGGTGTCCCCGTCCCGTACACGGACAGTTCTGGACGCTCTCACCAAACCGTGAGCGACGCTCCTCACCGGCCCCGGTGACCTGAGTCAGTCGAAGAGGGCAACGAGTCCATTCACCCAGATCGCGAGGAACATAAGGACCGCCACCATACAACCGACGCCCGCCAGCACACCGCCGACCGTCCACGGCTCGGAGGGCGCCACGTACTCCCTTTCCAGGCCGTCCCGGTAGGAGGCGAGGTCGTCCCAGTCGACGGGGTGCCCCAACTCCTCGGCGCAGGCGGTCCGCACCGCGATCAGCTGCCCCTCCGCGAAGGCGGTGGCGGCCTTCGCCTCGGGGCCGTGCCAGGCGAGGGCCTTCATCCGCCACCCGGGAGACCCGTACCGCGCCTCAAAGGCGGCCGTCTCCTCGGCGTTCCGGTCCTCTTCGAGGTACATCCAGCGTCCAGCCTCGGCGGCGTCGCCGTAGAGCCGATACACCTCGGCCACCCGTCGGCGGAGCGTCAGGTCGTACGGGAAGGACGAGACGAGACCGCGCAGGCGCTGGCGCGCGATGGGAACCCGGCAGGCGGCCAGGTCTGCATCAACTTGGGCAAGGGTCTCTCTCAGGGGCATGGACGCATGATCGGGTACCGCACTGGTCTACGTCGACCTGGTTTATTGCTCAGCACTCGCTCGCTCTCAGCGGCATCGGCTGAACCTCACTGGGACGGGAAACCGCCAGTTACGGCACAGCTCTTAGACGCTCTTAGACGGTGTCCTACATGGTCAGTTGATCGTAGTGGTGGGTATGGGGAGTGGGCGGTGGGGATGGATTGTTCCGGATGGCTTGTGGGAGATCGCCAGGCCGTTGCTGGCGGCGCCGCGAGTGCGGCCGCAGGGTGGCGGGGTGGCGAACATCGATGATGAGGCGGTCTTTGCCGCAGTCATCTATGTGCTGGTCAGCGGTTGCGCCTGGCGGGCGTTGCCGCCGTGTTTCGGTGCGTCGAAGTCGACGGTGCACCGGCGGTTCGTCATCTGGTCACGGGCCGGTGTGTGGGGTCGGCTGCACCAGAGAGTCCTCCAGCTCCTTGACGAGCGGGGCCTGGTCGAGCTGTCGAGGGCCGAACTCGACTCCGCCCACGTAAGGGCTAAAAAGGGGGCGAACACCCGGCAACTACCTGGCCTTTCTCGGACTCGGCGCAGCACTCTGCTGCTACAAGCGGTACCTCAAACTGACCATGTGGGCCAGCGTCTTAGTTGGACGTTCGTTCGCGAAGCAAGAACAGCAGGCCGCAGCGGGACCCTCCCGTCCTGCCCAGGGATCGCTCCCGCACCCGTGGACAGGACGGGACACGGCGTGCGCCCTGCGGCGCCTCCAGGGGAAGGGCGCAGCAGGGTGTGCACGTCCCTGCTGCCAGGTGCCCACCCTGACCTGAGCACCACCCTGGGCTGATCCTCACCAGCCTGTCATGCACCGCGTGGGTAAGCCTGCTGCTGTCACCAGCTTCCTGCGCGCTCGCCGTATTCCGCGAAACCCTGCGGGCAAGCACATGAAGCTCCCTGGCGGATACGGGTGATCTTGGTCGAGAACTCCTACCAGGGGCTTCTTCATGTCGTGCGGCACCCCAACTGGCCATTCCGCTGGGCGGGCCGCTCTGGTACTGGCGGCAGGCCTCAGGCGCTGCCCACGGTGCGGGGGCGCAGACGGTGGAGCAGGAGGCCGAGCCCGTATGCGAGGGGGTAGGTCATAGCGATCCAGATCAGGTACTGCCCCACCATCCTGTAGCCGAGCATCGGCAGCACGACCCAGGGCAGCGAGGCCACGAGTATTCCCGCCATCCGGTGGTCCCGCCCTCCTTGCGCCGCAACGGCAACGAGGAGCGCCCCCGCCAGCAGGAGCAGTGTCCAGGTCGTCTGCCCGAGCATCAGCGCCGGAGCCACGGCCCTGAGACCAGCCAGCGGAACGACCAAGAGCAGCGTCATCCCGGCCGCCCGCCTGCGGGCCGTGCCCGAATCGGGCGGCAGGTCCGGCGGGCAGCCCAGGATCAGGGCGACGACCAGAGCGACATGCAGCAGTCCCGGCATGACTGCGGCAGCCGGGTTCAGCAGCACGCCCGCCAGTGTCACCACCGCGGCGGCCGTTGCCAGCAGCCGCGCCCACTGCCAACGGCCGAGGACGGCGCCGATGGCCGTCAGCGCCATCAGGGCGGATGCCGCCAGTTCCACCTTCCCGTGGCCGAAGCGCCAGAGAGGGTCGGAGAAGTACACCTCGGTCTGTCCGGCCGTTGCCGCAGAGCGCTTCGGCTTGGCGCCACTCGCGTATTCCGGAACGCCGAAGTGTGGGGCCGTGAGCCGGGCACGGATCTCCGGGCAGCTGGAAGGAGCGCCGCGTGCCGTTGTGCTCACCGGCGGGCGTGGCGGCGGTGTGTGGGCGAGCGGCGGTGCTGCGCGGCGGGCCGTGGGGTGAAAAGGCGTTCTTCGTAACGGCCCAGGGCGAGAATGAGGCCGAGGAAAACAGCAGGAAGCAGGACTGCGAGCGCGACCACGGCGGGGCCTCCCCAAACGGACGTCAGGACGGCGCGCCGGCAGCAGTACCGGCGGCGTCGAGGACATCGGGCAGGGGCAGTGCCAGGGCCACGGCGAGTTCGGCCAGCTCTGACCCCGTGGGATGGACGGGGCCGTGTGCCCCGTCCTGGGCGAATACCCGGATGCGTGGAATACGGATGCCAGTGCGCTCGGCGAGTGCCTGAGCGGTCAGATGACGGCGGCGCCGCATGGTCTGCTGCAGCAACTGCGAAAGGTCAGCCATCTCATTCTCCTGCCCGGCCCACGCACACTCAGACATTCTCGAACAGCTCTGTCCGCTCCGGCGCACTGAAGCTGCCCGAATAGCGGTGGGTGACCGTTCAAGATGCGCGAGCGCCCTGGCGCTGATTCGCTGGCCGGGTCCTCTCCCCACACTTCCAGGAGTGATCATGAGTGTTGCAGGCGAATCCGGCGGGCGTGCCCAGCAGATGCGTGCCAAGGCACAGGAACTGACGGACGCGGCGGAGCGTGCCACCGACCCGCAGGAGCGCAAGCGGCTGACGGACAAGGCCCGCCGTCTGCAGGAGGAGAGCAAGCAGCAGGAGGGCGGCATGGGCGGCCAGGGCATCGACCCCATGTAGCAAACCCGCGCGTACACCGGCTGGTGGCCTCCCGCACCCCGACAGGGCCCAGGAGGCCACCAGCCACGCGCAGGGACCTCGGAACCCACCCTCGCCGCACGCCGCTACGCCCTCACCGGCGACCGCCGCGCCCTGGAAGGCACCCGGCTCTGACCACCTGCACCGCCCACTGGGTGAATACGGCGTCGCAAGCGTGACCCGACCGACGCCAGCTCAGTTACCCCGTGGCGTGCATGAAATCCGCCCCACGGATGCGCGCCCCGTGGGGCCCTGACCCGCCCGGCCAGGGCCCCACCCCGTGTCAGCGGCGGAGGAAGCCGAAGATGCCTACGGGGCGGCGACGGCGACAAGCTGTGGAACCATCCCGGCTGTCTCGCAGACGATCTCAAGCCGCACCGGTTGGCCCGGCCTGCCGGTCCAGCCGGTAGTCCAGCGCCGCCTGGCGCAGCCCGGCCCGGAAATCGTCGGGCCCGTCGTAGGCGACGGGTTCGGCGCGGATCTCGGTGTCGTCGCGCAGGGCCTCCCACGGGATACGGCCTGAGCGGCGGGCCATCCCAAGGAGTTCCACCGCTTGTTTGTAGGTGCGCTCCTCTTTGACCAGGACGCCGTCGGAGATCAGCGAGTACCAGACCTGCCGGATCGTGAGCGGCATCTGAGCCGCGTAGCGCGCGAGGACCCGGTCTACGGCAGCCAGCAGCTCGCACGTGCGGGCGCGGGGCTTCCACTGCGGCTGGTACCCGCGGGGCCGCCGCGCGGCGGGCTGGGGAATCGACGGCGGTCTGGAGATCGGCTTCTCCGTACCCTGGGCCGGGGACCTGCTGATGCGTACGGGAGAGGTGTTCCGTACCCGCTATCCCGCGAGCGCCGTGTACGTCTGCGAGGTGCCTGTCTCCGCCCCGTTCGCGTCGCTGGCGCAACGGCGTGTACGACGTCCAGCTCACCGAATTCCCGTTCGCGGAGCCCGACTTCTTGACCGGGCCCGTCCTGATGTCGGAGTCCCGGATGCTGGTGGTGCCGTCGAACCACCCCCTCGCGCGCCGGGAGTTCCTCTCGTACGAGGACCTGACCCGCATCACCCTGCTCGCCCCGCTCGGCGAAGTCCCGTCCTACTGGCTGGACGCCCACTTCCCGGATCACACCCCGAGCGGCGCGCCCATCCGCCGAGAACAGGCCTTCACCCACTGGCAGGAGGCCCTCGCGCTCGTCGCGAGCGGCAGGGGAGCGGTGATCTCGGCGGCGCAGGGCGCCCAGTACTACGACCGGCCCGGCGTCACCTACGTCCCGTTCGACGACGCGCCCCCGATCGAGTACGGCCTGGTCTGGCGCCGCGCCGGCAACACGGCGAGGGTGGCGGAGTTCACCAGGGCCGCGAGGGAAGTGGCGCTCGCCACGCCCCGGTGAGCGCGGTGCGGGAACCGGAGGGGTGCGGGGGCGCATCTTCACGGGAGTCGTCGGCCGGATAACGGGGGGATGCGGAATGTTCACTGGAAGTGGGGTCTTCGGGCTCGTGCTCGGGACGCTGGGACTGCTCATCGCGGCCTTCGGCATCGGAGCGTTCGTCTTCATGCGGCGGAAGGCCGCGGAGTACCAGCAGACGCTGCGAGCCGGTCTGATGGCGGAAGGCCGGTGCCTGGAGACGCATGTGGTGCACCGCCAGTCGTCGAACGGGTCCGGGAACAGCCAGCGGCGGCTGATCGTGGGCTTCCTGACCTATGACGGGCGTCAGATACGAGCCACAGTCGCCGCGCGGCAGCCTTATGTGGCGGGGGACCTGGTGCCGCTGCGGTATCTGCCGCACCGGCCCGAGCGGCCGGTGGTGGACGAGGCCCCTGTGCGGCTCGGGGTCGCGTCGTGCGTGGTGGGCGGGATGACGGTGATGCTCGTCGGCATGGGGTTGATCTTCGCCCTGATCGGCTTCGTGGGGGTCATCTTCGCGTCGCGCACGTGAGTGGTTAATCGGCTGCCGCTGACGTCGGCCTCTGCTGCACTGACCGGTGACAGCCGAGTGACCGAGGAGATACTGATGCGAACTGCGTTCATGCCCTACACGAAGGTAATTGCTGCCTATTCGGAGGACATGACACGTACTGCGTACGTTGAACTTGGGAATTCTGGCGCATGTCGACGCCGGTAAGACCAGCCTGGCCATCGGCGGGGGTGATCGTCCAAGGTGGGACGATGAGCGGACTCCGACCCGGTGACATCACTGACGAAATGATCCAGGCCATGGACACGGCCAAGCCGCAGGGACTGCAAAAAGACCTGCGCGCTCTCGCCGCCAACATCCGCGCCGACTCGGAAGGCCGGTACGACGGCGCGGAGCCCGGGTGGCAGGCCGGAGTCGAGTGGACGCTGCTGTGGATCGAGAACACCGCCAGCCAGTTGACCGAGGGCCGGTCGTAACACTCCAGGTGGCCTTTCACCGGCCGCGCCCCACGACCGTCCAGAAGACGGCGTGGGGCGCTGCGTTCTCTTGCGAGCCGCTCAGGCTTGCCCGGCCGCCGCGCCCCCCCACAGGGGGCGGGCGAGCCCGGTCCCCTCGCAGTGGAAGCAGCGGCCGCCCCCGGGCGTTGCGTGGGCGCCGATGGTGCCAAGGGCGTGGAGCAGGAGGCGGGTGAGTCCGTCGACGTGGCCGGTGTGCAGCGCCAGTTCGTGCCGCTTGCTGATGCGGACCTCCAGCGCGAAGCCGGAATCGTCGATGTCGTCCGTGGCGATGGCGATGCCGCGTGTCACGGTGTGGATGAGGTCGTGAACGTGGCCCAACGTCTCTGCCCCGGACATCTCCACCCGCGCCGTGAAGAGAGCGTCGTAGGGATGGGTGATCGACAGCAGCGCCTCCGGCGACTCGAACGGAATGAGGCGGCCGACCGGCTCGGGGTGCGCCGCGCGAAGGCGCGTCAGGGCGTGCCACAGGTCTCCCATGTCGCCGAACCCGGGCTGTACGTCTGCGCTCTCCTGCTTGCCGCGCCTCATGGCTTCCCTCCGGTTGATGACGCTCCGGAGAGCTGTCTACGCCAGGGCCGGGGCGCGAGCCGTCGTCCCGGCCACGGCGTCCCGCCCGATGGTGCGGCGACTTCGGAACCCGTCCCGCCGGGCGGTCACCCGTGGGCGCGGGGCCTGGGCAAGCCTCCGTCGGGGGAGGCTTGCCCAGGGTCGCCTTCGGCTTGCCCAGATCAGTTCCGCCAGCGGAGCAGGCTGCGGCGGGGCTTGCCCGGCTTCTGGTCGCGGTCGTCCTCCGGCTCCGGCTGTACGGGAGCCGGCTCCCATTCGGTTGCGGTCTCGGCTTCCTTCCGGGCGATGTCGTCGGCGCGGCACGTCCCGCACACGGACAGGTCGCCAACCTTCCAGGCGTTACCGCTCGCGGTGGTCTCCTTCCAGCGCTGGTCGGTAAACTTCGCCCCGCACCGCTTGCACACCGGACGGTGGGCCTCGCGCTCGGCGGCACGCTGCTGCTTCTCTTGTGCGTCGGCCTGCGCGACCTGGCGGTGGAACAGGGCGTCACCGTCGGGGTTGTCGAGCGCGTCGGCCAGCTTCTGGTCGTCGGCCCTGCCGAGACGGCGCCACACCGCCGCGTCCGCGCCGTGCTCCTGGAGCTGCTCCAGGGTGGTGAAGACGCCGGGCACGGCCTGGCTGTAGTCCCGGGCGGTGATGCGGCGCTGGTACACGTCGTACCGGCGCGGTGCCCAGTACCGGCGTCCGGCCTCCTGAAGCACCTTGACGGTGTTGGCGACCTTGACGTCCGTGGTGTCGGCGAACACGAACGCCAGTGGCGGCGTGCCCTCCCGGCCGGTCTGCGGGTAGTAGCGGCGCCACAGCCGCTGTTCATGGTCGACATGGTCGAAGCCGCCCGCACGAGCCAGGCGCTTGATCCGGTCCTCCGCGTCCGAGGGGAGGAGCCGGAACCAGTCGGCGTACCGGCGCAGCTTGTGCACCAGGTCGTCCGCGTCTTCGGTGCGGCGGTCGATCTCCAGCAGCATCACCGGCACCCCGGCCGCCGGCGCCCGCATCACCAGATCGGCCCGCTGGACGTAGCCGCCTGCGAGCCGGTGGGCGACCTCGGTCTGGAATCCGAGCCCGTGCCCGAAGCCCGCCTGGTGGCGTTCGGCGGCCGTCGAGGTGACCGCCGCGGCGTGGTCGCTGTAGCCGCCTCCCAGCAGCTCCCCCGTCACCGGGTCGTACTCCTCCTTGCGCAGCACCGAGACGCGTATCCCCTCCGGCTCCAGCAGCTGCTTCGCCTCTCGGTGTCCTCGATCGGTGAGCACCCATACCTGCCGCTGGTCTTCCCGGACCGACTCGATCCGCACCAGGCGGTGATCCTCCAGATCCAGCAGGTTGTCCCGCGTCAGCTTGTCGTGCCGGTTGTCGGGGCGAGTCAGCGGTGAGGCAGTACGTGTCCGGCCAACACCACCGTCGTTGTCACCGCCGTGATCAAGGTGACTCAGAAGTTGATGGCCAGCGCTGTCGCAGCCACGGCAGCCCTGTCCCAGGCCTCCACTTCTCCGTGTACCTGCCGCCCGGTGGGGTTTTCCGTGGAAAGGGGATGATATTTCCCCTGTGTGACGAGTCCCTGATCGCTCCACCGAATCCTGGCCGCGTCTCGCCGAAGAGTGGCATAAGCACGGTCCCATTTGTCCCTTCAGCGGCGGCAGTCAGGCCGTCGAGATGTAGAAGCTCATCACGTCGATGGTGTTGATCGCTCGCCACTGATCGTGGCTGCACCCGTCCCAGTCGCCCGATTTGCGGTCGGCGGGGAACTGGGCGGCCTGGTCACGGCCGACCAGCACCAGCATGTGGGTTTGCCCGATGCCCTTGACGCCGGGATAGCCGACCGGGCGGTTGGCGTCTTCCCAGCAGCCGGCGGAGGTGGGCGTCACGGGCGTGGCGGGATAGAAGCGGTTGTTCCCCGGATTGCCTTCCTGGTCCTTGGTTTTCGGGTCGGGCCGCCGGATGAGGTAGAGAACCTGACCAGCAGGTACGTCGAGGTTGAGCTGCCCCTTGACACTCACCTCCGGGTTACTGTCCGGGCTCACCACCGAATAGACCCTGGGCCTTAGGCCAAGGCCGTGAATTTAGGGCTTGCAGAGGATTAACTCGCTGTCTTGATCTTTGATGTCGGGGCGATGTCGAGGTGGGCGGCGAGGTCGTCGAGGGTGGCGAGTTGGGTGGCGGCGGGTTCGATGGTGTGCCTGATGTCGTGGAGGAGCCGGCGAGTCTGGCTGATGGCTCGGTTGAGGGTTACGGGTGTGACGGTGAAGAGCGGAGCGATAACGACCTGCGGGAGCTTGAACCGCTGGTAGAGGATGGTGGCCAGGAGCCGGTCGACGAGGGTGAGGCCGGGGCGCCGGCCCGTGTAGAGGCCAGCGGCGGGTACTTTCTGCCGGTCTCCGCCGCGTCGTTGGTGGAGGTCTTCTTCCCGCTGGAGTTCGCGGGCGGCTCTCAGCTGGGCGATCAGCTGGTCCCACTGGTCGGGCTGCAGGCCGGTCAGGTCCGGATGGACGAGCCAGGCGCGGTCGGGGCCGGGTAGGTCCTGGGGTGGGATGGGCGGGGTGCCGTCCCGACAGTATTCCTCGGGGCGGAGGGTGTAATTCCAGTCGCCGTGCCACTCATGGCGGGCCAGGGGAAGAGCGTCCAGTTGCCGGTCGACGATGCGGACTCCGGTGGCGTAGGTGGCAGTGTCGAGTTCGGCGTGGACTTTCAGGCCGGTTCGGGTGGTGGTCGCGGCGATGGACTGCACGATGACCTCGTGGCTGGCCAGAGGCCTGCCGCGCCAGTTCATCGTGATGTGGGAGAACAGCCGGTGCTCGATCCGGTTCCATTTGGACGTGCCCGGAGGAAAGTGACAGACAGTGATGTGCAGGCCTGTTTCCATGGCCAGGGCGGCGAGTTCGGCTTTCCAGGCGCGGGTGCGATAGCCATTGGATCCGCCGGCGTCGGCGGTGATGAGCAGGCGCCTGGCCTGCGGGTAGTCCTGCGTGCCGCGGGCTTTCCACCAGCGGCGGATGGATTCGACGGCGAAGGCCGCGGTGTCGTGGTCGGTGCCGACGCTGACCCAGCCGGTGTTCGTGGCCAGGTCGTAGATGCCGTACGGCACGGCCTTGCCGAGTTCCTTGTCGGGGAAGTCGTGGGTGCTCACTCGCACGGGGTCACCTGCGGGCCGCCACTCCTTTCCGCCGTTCTTCAACGGGCCCACGACCTCCTTCTTCTTCGTATCGACGCTGATCACGGGGTCGCCAGCCGCCTGGTGGGCCTTGGCCTGGTCGTTGATGTAGCGGAACTGCCCGTCCCGGTCGGGGTGTTGCCTTCCTTCGATGACCTTGGCGTTGCCCTGGAGACTGAAGCCTTCCTCGCGCAATACGTCGGCGACGGTGTCGGCGGATATCCGGTGGCCCTGGCGGGTGAGCTCGGCGGCCAGGTGACGGGTCGACTTCGTCGTCCAGCGCAAGGGCGACATCGGGTCACCCCGCACATCCGGTTCCACCAGGGCCAGCAGTGCCGGACGAAGTCCCGGGTCCAGGTCGACCACCCGTTTGCGGCCACCACCGACCCGGCGTACCCGCCCCAACGGGGCCTCACCACAGTCCAGTTCAGTGACGCCCAGTGACACCGTTGCCTCGCGCACACCCGCGGCTCGGGCGACCAGTCTGATCCCGCCGTGGCCCAGCGACCGGGCCTCGGCCGCCAGCAGTAGACGGCGCTGGCGCTCATCCAGATGTGGCAACAGCACTGTGAACTTCGCTGCAAGCGCCGCCGCTAGGTCTTCCGTCGCTTCCATACCACGCCAACGACCACCAAACCGGGAAGCTACGGGTAAATCATCTGCAAGCCCTTACGGCTCTGGGGATGTTGGCAAGAGCGGTCTGATCTGCGGGCTTCTGCGGACGTGAGAAGCGGAGCCCCGGTAGAACTGGCAGTCGACCAAGACAGCCGTTCACGACACCGGAGGCTCCGCTGTTCGATCAGTGTGTCATCACGCGTGAAATCACGGTAGCCAAGGGCCTGTTCGCCCCGGGCCATCTGGGGGAGCTCACCCGGATCGTCCCCTTCGAGATGGTCGATGCGGCCCTCGCCGAGACCGGTGCCGTCCAGCAACGGCTGCGGAAACTGCCCGCCCGGGTGGTGGTCTACCTGCTGCTGGCCGCCGCTCTGTTCGAGGAGTACGGCTACCTGGCCGTCTGGCACAGGCTCACCACCGCACTCGAGACGATACCGGTGGCGAAGGTCACCGGCACGGCGCTCTGGAACGCCCGGACCCGGCTCGGTGTCCGCCCCGTGCGAGCCCTGTTCGACCTGCTGCGCGGCCCCGCCTCGGCGATCCGCACCGGCGGGGCCCGCTGGAAGGGGATGCTGACGGTCGCGAGCGACGGCACCTACCTCGACGTCCCCGACAGCCCCCTGCACCGGGCCCGGCTGGGCAAGGGCTCCAACCAGTACGCCACCTCCGGCTACCCGCAGATATGCCTGACCACCCTCGTTGCCTGCGGCACCCGCGCGGTCATCGATGCCGCCTTCGGCCCCCGCAGCAGCGGAGAAACCGTCTACGGCAAGCGGCTGATGCGTTCGGTGCACACGGGCATGATCGTCCTGCTGGACCGGGGCTTCGCCAGCAACACGTCCCTGGCCGCCGTCGCCACCACCGAGGCCGCCTTCCTGGCCCGCGCCTCGGCCTTGGGCGTGAGGCCCGCCCAGTCGGCCGGGTCGGTGTGACCGGAAGCCACGGTCCCCGTGGTGGTCAAGTCGTCTAGGCAATCAGCCTGTTGGTGTTCGGACCCGGGAACCCGCAGGGATGTGTGGTGTCCGCAGTGGGTGTCTGTTCCCCCAGTCGCGGGCTGGGCTCCGGCGGGGGAAATGGCGGCCCCGATCAGAGCCGAGACGAGGAGGGCGATGCCGGCGAGCCCGGTCGGGGGTGAGAAGGCGCGAAGGGTCAGTGGCATGGGAAGGCCTCCGGTGAACTGGTGCGATGAGCTTGGCCGGAGGTTAGGGGTCGGACACCGCGTTCTGATACGGCCGCGCTCCCCATGCCGGCGGCCGCTCCGGTGGGGGCTGCCGCCATGGTGGACGAACAGCGTGCTGTGCCGCGACGTGCTGATCGCGCATCAGCTCACACTGCCATCAGCGCGGCCTCAGGGGCAGCTTCCGTCGGCGATGACGTAGTACCCGGCGGGCGACTCCTTCAGGGTGTGGGTGACGAAGGTGTTGTACAGACCCATGTTCTGGCCGGAGCCCTTGGCGTACGCGTAACTCCCGTCGGTGGTGGCCCGTCCGGCCTGCACCTGCTGGTAGTTGGTGGCCGTCCAGCATGCCGGGGCGGCCCCGGTGGTGCTCGCCGTGACTGCTGCGGACCGGGCTCCTGCCGTGCCGGCGCTGTCCCGGGGTGCCACTGTGTAGGTGTGGCTGGTGCCCGCCGCCAGGCCGGTATCGGGGTACTGGGTCGATCCCGGGGTGGCGACCTGGGTGCCGTCACGGAACACCGCGTAGTCGGCGACGCCGGCCACCGCGTTCCAGGTCAGGGAAATGCTTGTGTCAGTGGCGCCGGTCTTCGACAGCCCGGTGGGGGCCGGCAGGCTGCCCGGGCCCGGAGCGGACTTGTCCAAGCCGAAGAACTGTGTGATCCAGTGGCTTGAGCAGATCGAGTCAATGAAGTTGACCGTCCCCGTCCTGCCGCACTGCTCAGGCCCAGAACCCGGGTCGACCGGAGTGCCGTGCGCGATGTCGGGGACGCGATTGACCTTTACGGCCACGGTGCCGTCGTCGGCGAGATACTCCTGGTGCCGAGTGGCGTTCGGCCCGATGGTGGTGCTGCGGTCCGGGGTCTGGGACAGGCCGTGCAATGCCGTCCACTGGTCGCGCAGCTCGTCGGCGTTACGCGGAACCACCTTGGTGTCCTTGTCGCCGTGCCAGACGGACATCCGTGGCCAAGGCCCGTTCCAGGCCGGGTAGGCGTCGCGAACGAGCTGGGCCCATGCGGCGGGGCTCCTGTCCACACCAGGACTCATGCAGGTGAACGGACTGGTGTCCTTGGCGCAGTCGTACGGGAGACCTGCGACCACCGCCCCGGCGGAGAAAACGTCCGGGTAGGTGGCAAGCATCACCGAGGTCATCGCACCCCCGGCCGACAGACCGGTGACGAACGTACGAGAGGTATCAGTGCCGTACGCCGTGGCCGCGTGCGCCACCATCTGACGAATGGAGGCCGCTTCGCCCTGACCGCGCCGGTTGTCCAGCGCCTGAAACCAGTTGAAGCACTGGCTGAAGTTGTTCGCCGAAGTCGTCTCGGCGAAGACGACTATAAAGCCGTGCCGGTCGGCGAGTTCGGGCAGACCGGAGTTGTCCGCGTAGACCTGTGCGCTCTGGGTGCAGCCATGCAGCGCCACCACCACAGCAGGGTTGGCCGGGAGCGACGAGGGCCGGTAGACGTACATGTTCAACTGGCCCGGGTTGGCACCGAAGTTACTGACGCGCTGCAGCGTGACCGCGGCGTCGGCAGTGGCGGGAGCAGCCACGACGAGCGCCACGACAGTGAACAGCCGCACGAACATGGACCGCCACCCGCGCCGGAGCGAGGGTGGTTGAAGTATCTGGGGGGACGACAGCATGGTGACTCCCTGGATGACGGACGCGGGACACCCGGGCCGTTCCCTCGGCGTGGCAGGAGAGGAAACGGCCCGGGATGCCGGTCACCCTAGAAGCACCCTGGTCAGCGGCGGCATGGCAGGGAACACCACAATCCGGTCGGTGTCAGTCCGCTCCACGATGGTTGCGCGGGGCAGCCGCCGAGTGCTAGACGGCAGCCGAGTGCCGGGCAGCGGCGGCCGCATCAAGGTGTGCGGGCACCATCAGCTCGGCCGCCGTCGCCGTACGCACGTCATGGGCACTCACTCCAGGGGCGAGTTCCCTCAATAGGAAGCCCTCGGTCGTGATGTCGACGACCGCCAGGTCCGTGATGACGCGATGTACGACGGCCCGCCCCGTCAGCGGCAGGCTGCACTTGGTCACGAGCTTCGGTGTCCCGTCCTTCGCCGTGTGCTCCATGAGGACGATCACGCGGCGGGCACCGTGCACGAGGTCCATGGCACCGCCCATCCCCTTGACCATCTTTCCGGGGATCATCCAGTTGGCCAGATCTCCCGAGGCGGAGACCTACATCGCTCCCAGCACGGCGGCGTCGATGTGGCCGCCGCGGATCATGCCGAAGGACTGCGCGGAATCGAAGAACGAAGCACCCGCCAGGGTGGTGACGGTCTCCTTGCCCGCATTGATCAGATCGGCGTCGACCTCGTCGAAGGCCGGATACGGGCCCACACCGAGGACGCCGTTCTCCGACTGCAGGACCACCTCGATGCCCGGCGGCAGGTGGTTCGGGATGAGCGTGGGGAGCCTGATGCCGAGGTTCACGTACGTCCCGTCGGTCAGCTCCTGTGCGGCACGGGCTGCCATCTGCTCGCGGGTGAGGGCCATGTCAGACGCCGCCTTCCTGCTCGTTCCGCACTGTCCGGCGTTCGATACGCCGCTCGGCCGCGGGATCGTCGGGGAAGACCCGGACCACCCGCTGGACGAAGACACCCGGCAGGTCCACCTCGTCGGGATCCAGCTCGCCCGGCTCCACGAGATGCTCCACCTCGGCGATGGTTGTACGCCCTGCCATAGCCGCAAGCGGATTGAAATTGCGCGCCGAAGAACGGAAGACCAGGTTCCCGTGCCGGTCCCCGATGGTCGCCCGTACCAAGGCGAAATCGGTGGTGATGCCTTCCTCCAAGAGGAACTCGCTGCCGTTGAACACCCTGGTCTCCTTCGCCGGCGATGCCACAGCGACACTGCCGTCGGCATGATGCCGCCAGGGAAGCCCGCCCTCCGCGATCTGCGTACCGACACCCGCAGGCGTGTAGAAGGCCGGGATACCCGCGCCCCCGCCCGCAGCCGCTCCGCGAGCGTTCCCTGCGGCACCAGCTCCACCTCCAGCTCCCCGGTCAGATACTGCCGGGCGAACTCCCTGTTCTCCCCCACATAGGAACTGGTCATCCGGGAGACGCGGCCCTCACGCAGCAGCAGGCCCAGCCCCCAGTCCTCCACGCCGCAGTTGTTGGAGACCACCTGGAGACTGGTCAGCCTGCGCTCCAGCAGGGCACTGATCAGCACGCTCGGAATACCGCACAGTCCGAAGCCGCCGACGACCAACGATGCCTCGGCCGGTATATCCGCCACCGCCGCAGCCGCGTCTGCCACTACCTTGTCCATGCCCATCCGCTACTCCTACGCCCGACATCGAGCCATTGGTCCCGACCGGCCTCGTACCACCCGACCGACACACCGACCCTAGAAACGCGGCGGGGCCGCTGCCATGGCTGTGCCCTACACAGTTGGCCTCCCTCTTGTGTGAGTGAGATCCCCCCGAAGAAGAACCAGCAGTCCGTGTCCGATGAGGTGCAGTGGGGCCCCGACCCTGGAGTTTGGACACCGTAGACACTAGATCTTGAGGATCTGGGAGAACGGAGTCCCTGTGGGGATGAAGCACTATCCGCAGGAGTTCAAGGCGGACGCGGTCGCGTTGTACCAGTCACGGCCGGGAGCGACGACCAAGCCGGTCGCCGCCGATCTGGGAATGAACACGGAGACGCTGCGGAACTGGATCCGGGCGGCCGACGGACGGCGTCCAGGTGCGCACTCCGACCGCCCGGCCTCCCCGGCCCAGGCCACGACCGGGGCGGAGGCGGAGGTCGCCGCGCTGCGCAAGCGGGTCCGCGAGCTGGAGGAGGAACGCGACATCCTACGCAAGGCGGCCCGGTATTTCGCCGGGGAGACGCGCTGGTGAACCGCTGCCAGTTCGTTGACGATCACCAGCGCCGCTACGGCGCGAAGCGGCTGTGCGCCATCGTCGGGATCGCCCGCTCCAGCTTCCGCCAAGAAGTGGGACTACTCGGACCGCCGCAGCAACACCGGACGCCCACCAACCGCGTCGGCTGTCAAGAGACTTGTGCTACGCCTGGCCAAGGAGAATCCCCGCTGGGGCCACCGACGCATCCAGGGCGAACTGACCCAACTGGGTCATCCCATCGCACCGTCCACGGTCTGGGAGATCCTCACCGCCGCCGACGTCGACCCCACGCCGCTCCGGCCCCTGCTGGTGCGAGTTCTTGACCGCCCAGGCCGAAGGAATCATCGCCGCAGACTTCTTCCACCTCGACACTGTGCTCGGAAAGCGCCTGTGCGCGATGGCATTCCTGGAGCACGGCACCCGCGAACTCCACATCACCGACGTCACCTCCCGCCCGACCCGTGCCTGGACCGTGCAGCAGGCCCGCAATGTCGCGGGCGAACTCGAGACTCGGATGAAAATCCTGCGCTTCGTGCTACGCGACCGGGACGCCAAGTACGACGCCTCCTTCGACGCCGTCTTCCGATCCGAAGACGTGGACGTCCTCCTCAGCGCACCCCGGACACCGCGGATGAACGCACACTGCGAACGCGTGATCGGCACCGTCCGCCGCGAAGCCCTCGATCACGTCCTGATCATGAACGAGGCCCATGCTCGACGCGTTCTGGCCGAATATCAAGACCACTACAACGCGCGCCGCCCCCGTCAGTCCCGGAACCAACAGCCACCCGACGCCATAAGGGAGCCCACCCGAGCAAACGACCCCGACAGTCGCAGACTCCTCCGTACCCGGGTCCTCGGCGGAGCCAACAACGAGTACCGCTATGCCGCTTGAGCTGCAGCGATGACTTTTCGAGCAGTACAGGGACCGCGTGTCGTCCTCCCTGCTGCCGGGGGTGATTGACGGCTGGCCGGGCGCCGTCTCCCAGGGCACGCACAGCGATCGAGGGGGCCCGACGCAGGGGGCTGGACGGGGGTCTGGCAGGGCCTGGCCGCCTCCAGATAATGCCCAGGTGCCGGATGGATATCTCGCTATTTGAAGGGTAATTACCATCACTCGGCGCTGGCGAATCGTGTTTCTCATCATACTGTGCCCAGTGATCATGTGGGCTAGCTTGCGGATGTGACTGCCTCTCAGCTCTCCGGATCACCGGGCTCCTTCGCCGAGCTAACCGACGTCCTCTTCGCTGCTCAGCTGGAGCAGACTCACGGGCCGTGGAGAAGGCTGTTCAGCTCCGAGCCGTTCTCCTTCAGAGAGGGGCTGACCCACGAGGAGCGCATAGCACTCTCGTATGAACGTCTTCGCCTGGTCAACGCAACCGTGGGCAGCCCGCGAGGCCTCGCCACCGACGCCGTCGCGCTCACTGCGCTCCATGAATGGGCGGGTGTCGTGGACGCAGGTATGGCGACCATCGTCAGCATCCACTACAACCTGTTTCTGGGCAGCCTGCTGGACCATGACCATGGGGAGCGGGATCTGTCGGAGTATATTCACGCGAGCCGCCTCGGTACCTTCCTGTGTACCGAGCTCGCCCACGGCAACGCCGCTGCCCAGATGGAGACGACCGCGACACTGGATCGACTGGCGGGCGGATTCGCTCTGAACACCCCGACACCTGGGGCGGTCAAGTTCATGCCGAACACGGGCCCCGCAGGAGGAGCAAAGGACGCTCTTGTCGCGGCACGTCTGCTCATCGACGGAGCTGACTACGGTGTCTTCCTGTTTCTGTGCCCCCTCAGCGACGAGGCGGGAAACCCGCTGCCGGGCGTAGATGTGCGCCCACTGCCCCAGACGGCCAGCAGCCCCGTTGACCACTGCGCCACGGCCTTCCGAGACGTCCGGCTCCCTCTCAGTGCACTTCTGCAGGGCGACCACGGCCGCCTCACACCGGAAGGCGAGTTCATCAGCACTTTGGGCAGTCCGCGCAAGCGATTCCTGCAATCCATCGGCCGCGTCACGATGGGCAAGCTGTGCATGAGCGCGTACAGCCTGGGGGTCACGCGCCATGCCCTGGCCGTCGCCATGCGCCACGCCCACACCCGGTTCACGTCCGGCATGACCAGCGGGCAGCAGGTACCGCTGATCGCCCATCGCAGTCACCACGCCCCGCTGCTCCACGCCGTCGCGACCACATACGCCGCCACGCTTCTGCATCGGAACGTCGTTCAGCAACGTTACCGGGTAACGGACGCCAACCGCGACGAGTACGAACGCCTGACAGCCATCTCCAAGGGCTGGATCACTTGGCAGGCCCGCGCAGTCATGACCGAATGCCGCGAGAGGTGCGGCGCCCAGGGCCTGCTCCTGGCCAACGGCATAGCAGGCCAACAGCAGGCCAACGAGGGGACCATCACGGCCGAGGGCGACAACAAAGTGATCTGGGTGAAGGCCGCGGGCGAAATGCTCATGGGAGGCTTCACGCCGAAGCCGCCCAGCGAGATCCTGCCGGAGAGCCGCTCACTGGACGATTCTCAGTACCTGCAGGACCTCTTGGCCGATCTTGAGCGAATGTGGCACTCACGCGCGCGGAAACGGCTTCGAGACCGGGCCAGCTCCCCCATGGCACGGTGGAACGCCGCCGTCACACCCGCTCTGCAACTGGTCGATGCCCACGTCCACCGGCTGGCCGGCGAGGCACTGCTGACCGCCATCAGCCAGGTCGTCTCACCGCAGACCCGCGGGCTGCTCGGCGACCTGCACAGCCTCTTCGCCCTGCGGCAAATCGCTGCGCACAGCGGGGACCTGCTGGCCGACGGCCGGATGACAGCCGCCCAGGTTCAACAGCTCTCCGACAGGGTCGAGGCGGTCATCGGCGCCCTTGAACCGCATGCTCTGACCCTCACCGAAGCATTCGCGGTGCCCGACACGCTCCTGAACGCTCACCCGATGCTGCACCCCGATGCGGCACGCGTCTCGGCGCCGGCGGCCGGGATGGCCAGTCACGTATAGAGCGCCCGGTGCATGGCGTGGGTGAACGTGCCGCCCGCACTCAGGGCGTGCACAATTTGGCCGCAGAAGGATACGCAGCCTCCGAGGCTGCGGAATGTGTACCCCCCGCGCGAGCTCCTGCAGTTCTGTACTGATCACGAGTCTCCAGGACCAGACGCACGGCGCGCTCCTTGAACTCCTTCGGGTATTGCTTCGCCATAACGGACTCGATCCTTCCAAAAGATCGAGCCTCGATCAAACCTGGAACGGTGCACAAGAGATCGCACCGACGACCGGCGACTACGCGCAGTCGTCGACAGGGCAAACGTTGCCTGATCCGGCCCTAACTAAGCTAAGGGCTGTCCCGTAATCCCTGGTGGATCAGCGCACGGCGTCAGATGCGGTGCATCGCAAGGCGGAGGGACGTTCGCATACTGGACGTATTCGGGCGTTCCGGCAACGCGGCGAGGTGCCGTAGCTGTCGTCGTGCGCCTGCCAGGGATTGCGGGACAGCCCTTAGCCTTCCGCCGGCGGCCCGCAGAGCGTCTCGCGCAGCAGGGCCGCCTCGTGGTCGAGGTGGTGCAGCAAGGCCTGCAGGGCGGGGGTGCGCGTGCGGTGGGCCGCCTCGGTGGTGCCCACCGTGCGGCCCACCGAGGGCAGTTCGACCGGCAGGGCGGCGAGGTGCTCGTCGGCGCGCAGGACCAACTCGGGCAGCAGCGCCACCATGTCCGTCTGCAGGAGAAGTGCCCGCATGGTGAGGATGGACGTGCACTCGACCCGGTCCGCGGGCAGCGCGAGGCCCCGGTCCGCGAAGAGGGCGCCGAGCTCTTGGCGCAGAGCGGTCTGTTCGACGGGGAGGATCCACGGGAAGTCGAGGGTGTCCGTGAGCGTGACGTCGGCGGCCCCCAGGAGAGGGTGGCCGGACCGGACGGCGAGCCGGATGCGTTCCCGGTACAGCCGCCGCTGGCGCAGCCCGTCCCCCTCTTTGGGGGCTGGCCCCACCCGGCCGACGATGACGTCCAGTTCGCCTGCCAGCAGCGCCGGATGGAGGACGTCCGGCGTCCCCTCCCGTACGACGACCGTGACCCGGGGCCGTTCCCGCTTGAGCTGGGCGACGGCTCGGGGCAGCAGCACGTTGGTCCCGGCGAGGAGCGCGCCCACGGTCACCGTGCCCTCCCGGCCCTGCCGCAGCCCGGTGAGGTGTTCCCCGGCTCGCCTCATCTCGGCGATCACGGCCCGGGCGTGCTCCGCCAGTGCCTCTCCGTAGAGCGTCGTCCGCATGCCGCGCGGCAAACGGACGAAGAGCGGCAGGTCGGCGATGCCCTCCAACTCGCGAAGGGTGCGAGTGCCGGCGGGCTGGGTGAGGTGAAGTGTCTCGGCCGCCCGCACCACGCTGCCGTGGTCGACGATCGCGACGAGCAGCATGAGGTGCCGGAACTTGAGTCGGCCGTCCAGGAGGTTCATCGCCGGGGGTTCCTTCCGGGAGCGGGCGGGCCGAGCCACGACATACCCAATTCGGTATGAGGAGCATGCCTTTTGGCATTGGTTCGGCATAGCTCGGTGGGCGCATGATACCGGCACACGCCGGGGGACCAGATCCGAATCCCCGGCCTGGCAACGGAGGTCTGCAAGGTGCGCTCACCTGTGCGGCATTACGTAGGGGGCGGGTTCGACGCGTCGGGCATCCCGTTCCCGCTCATCGACCCATCCCGGGGGACCAGCGTCGGCGAAGCGCCGTCGGCTCCCCGGGAGTTGGTCGACCGCGCGGTGGGCGCGGCGCGGGAGGCACTTCGCGGCCCATGGGCTTCCTGGAGCCCGGCGGACCGTGCGCGGCTGCTGCACCGGATCGCGGACGGCATCGAGCAACGCTTCGAGGAGTTTGTCAGCGCCGAGTGCGCCGACACGGGAAAGCCCCACGAGCTGGCCTCGACGGTCGACATCCCGCGCGCGATCGCCAACTTCCGCTCGTACGCGGACCTCTTGGCCGGGCGCAGCGAGCGGTCCTGGCACACGAGCACCCCGGACGGCCGTGGCGCGCTGAACTACACAGTGCACAAGCCGCTCGGCGTGGTCGCGGTGATCTCGCCGTGGAACCTGCCATTGCTCCTGCTCACCTGGAAGGTTGCCCCTGCCCTCGCCACGGGCAACACGGTGGTCGCCAAGCCCTCCGAGCTGACCCCGGGCACGGCCTGCCTGCTGGCGGAGGTGATGGCCGAGGCGGACGTACCGGAGGGGGTCTTCAACCTCGTCCACGGCGGCGGTGCGGACGCCGCCGGGCAGTGGCTCACCGAGCACCCGGGGGTGGACGCGATCGCCTTCACCGGAGAGTCGCGCACCGGCGGAACGATCATGCGGGCCGCCGCCGCGCGGCTGGCTCCCGTCTCGTTCGAGCTGGGTGGCAAGAACGCCGGTCTGGTCTTCGCCGACACGGATCTGGAGCAGGCTGTGGCGGGCACCCTCCGCTCGTCCTTCACCCACAGCGGGCAGGTGTGCCTGTGCACCGAGCGGGTGTACGTGGAGCGGCCGGTCTTCGACGCGTTCGCCGAGGCGCTGGCCGCCGGTGCGCGGGCGCTGAGCGGATACGGCCCGATGATCTCGGCGGCGCACCGCGACAAGGTGCTGGGGTACATCGGCAAGGCCGCGGCCGACGGCGACGTGCTGGCTGGTGGTGGGGCGCCGCGCTTCTCCGACGACCGGGACGGCGGCTTCTGGGTGGAGCCGACCGTGCTGGCGGGGCTGTCGGAGGACCATCCGGCGGTACGGGAGGAGATCTTCGGGCCCGTCGTCCATCTGGCGCCGTTCGACACCGAGGAGGAGGCGCTGGCGCTCGCCAACGCCGGCCCGTACGGGCTGGCCGCCACGGTGTGGACGGGTGACGTGAGCCGGGCGCACCGCGTTGCCCCCGCCCTCGACGTCGGGATCGCCTGGGTCAATACCTGGAACCTGCGCGACCTCCGTACTCCCTTCGGAGGGGTGAGGGCCTCCGGGATCGGGCGTGAGGGCGGCGACCACTCCCTCGACTTCTTCTCCGAACCGATGAATGTGTGCGTGAAGCTGTGAACACGGTGGACGAAGCTGTGGCGAGGGCCGCCGAACGCCTCGACACGGCGCGCCGAACGGGCGTTCCGTGCGATCCCGTCCGCGACCTGCTCCCCTCCGGGGACCTGGCGGCCGCATACGCCGTCCAGGCTGTCCTCAGTGACCGCCGCCTCGCCGAGGGGCGTCGCGTCACCGGCTGGAAGATCGGTCTGACCTCGGCGGCCGTGCAGGCCCAGCTGGGCGTCGACACACCGGACTTCGGCCCCTTGATGGACGACACCGCCGTGCCGGACGGCGCCGAGATCCCCTGGGGCGCGGTGCTCCAGCCCCGGGCCGAGGCCGAGGTCGCCCTGGTTCTTGAGCACGACCTCAGACACGAGCGGCACACCGTGGCCGACGTGATCCGGGCGACCGCGTTCGCGCTGCCCGCCGTCGAGGTGGTGGGCAGCCGGATCCGCGACTGGGACATCTCGGCCGTCGACACCATCGCCGACAACGCCTCCAGCGGCGCGCACGTCCTGGGCACCCGTCCCGTTCCGCTGCGGGAGCTCGACCTGCGGACCGTCGGCATGGTGCTGGAACGCCGCGGTGAGCCCGTGTCCACCGGTGCGGGCGCCGCCTGTCTGGGAAATCCGCTGCACGCCGCCGTCTGGCTGGCCGACACGCTCGTACGGCTCGGCCGCCCGCTGCGGGCCGGGGACACCGTGCTCACCGGCGCGCTCGGCCCCATGACGACCGTCGAGCCCGGTGACGTGCTCGAAGCCCGTATCGACGGCCTCGGTTCGGTGCGTGCGGCCTTCAGGCGCACCGGACGGGAGGGAGACACTCGATGAACAGCACGGCACTGGCCGAGGCGCTCGACACCGCAGCACGCGACGGCCGTCCGCTGGCCGGCGGCGGAAGCGGCCTCAAGGGCGCCGAGGAGGCGTACGCCGTCCAGGAGGCTCTGGTCGCACGGCGGCTGGCCCGCGGCGAGCGGCTCACCGGTTTCAAGCTGGGCTTCACGAGCCTGGCCAAGATGCGGCAGATGGGTGTGTCCGACCTGATCCACGGGCGGCTGACGGACCGGATGGAGATTCCCGACGGGGGACGCTTCGACGCCTCCGCGCTGATCCATCCCCGTGTCGAGCCCGAGGTGGCCTTCCTCCTCGGCGACACACTGCGCCCCGGCACCAACCCCATGGCGGCGGTCGCGGCCGTGGCCCCGGCACTGGAGGTCATCGACTCCCGCTACAACGGCTTCCGGTTCTCCCTGCCCGAGGTGATCGCCGACAACACCTCCGCCGCCGGCTACACCGTGGGGCCTTGGAGCGCCCCGGGCGACCTGAGCAACCTAGGTGTTCTGTTGGAGCTCGACGGTCGTCTGGCCGAGGCCGGTTCCACTGCGGCGATCCTCGGGCACCCGCTGCGCGCCCTCGCCGCCGCGGCCCGGCTCGCCGGTTCGCTGGAGCCCGGCACGGTGATCCTCGCCGGCGCGGCGACGGCCGCCGTACCCCTGCCGCCCGGGACTCACGTGCGGGCCACCGTCGCGGGCCTCGGCACCGTCCGGTTCACCACCGAGGACGACGCGTGATGGTGCCCGGCGCCGCCCCGCCCCGCGGCCGCTTCCCCCACCTCAGGCGCGCGGGCGACCTGGTCTTTGTGTCCGGCACGAGTTCGCGCCGTCCCGACGGCACCTTCGTCGGCGCGAGCGCCGACGCGATGGGGGTGACGAACCTCGACATCCGCGCCCAGACCCGGGCCGTTCTCGACAACATCGCGCGCCTGCTGGCCGCGGTCGGCGGGGGCCTGAAGGACCTGGTCTCCGTCACCACATATCTGGTCGGCATGAACGACTTCGGCGGCTACAACGAGGTCTACGCCGAGTACTTCGACGAGAGCGGTCCGGCCCGCACCACCGTCGCCGTCCACCAGCTTCCCCACCCGCACCTGCTGATCGAGATCAGCGCCGTCGCCCACATCCCCCAGAGCAAGGAACCGCGCCGATGACCATGAGACCGTTCAACCTCCAGTCCTGGATCGAGGAACACCGCCACCTGCTCAAGCCGCCGGTCGGCAACGTCCAGATCTGGCAGGACGCCGATCTGATGGTGACGGTCGTGGGCGGCCCCAACCGCCGCACCGACTTCCACGACGACCCGATCGAGGAGTTCTTCTACCAGCTCAAGGGCGACATGGTGCTGCGCGTCATGGAGGAGGAGGGATGCCCGCCGCGCGACATCCACATCCGCGAGGGCGACGTCTTCCTCCTCCCGCGTCACGTGCGGCACTCCCCGCAGCGGCCGGAGGAGGACAGTGTCGGGCTGGTCGTCGAGTTCGCCCGGCCGCTGGGTCAGCGCGACGCCTTCGAGTGGCACTGCACGGAATGCCACCACCTGGTGCACCGCAGCGAGGTGCAGCTCACCTCGATCGTCGACGACCTGCCGCCGGTGTTCGACACGTTCTACGGCGACGAGGCCGCCCGCACCTGCGGGAACTGCGGCGCACTGCACCCGGGCAAGGACTGGCCGGAGGAGCTGCGTCCGCGCACCCGACGCGACGGGGCGGGCGGCGCATGACCGTCGTCGACATCCACGCCCACGTCTTCCCGGAGATCGGCCGCGCCGAGTCCCGGCTGCTCACCGGTTCCGACGACGGCCCCTGGCTGCGCACCACGGACGGCCCGGACGCCGGGATGATGATGGCCGGGGCCGCCGAGTACCGGCCCGTACGCCGCACCCTGTGGGACCCGGCGGAACGCGTCGCCGACCTGGACCGACTCGGCGTGGACATCCAGGTGCTCTCCAGCACCCCGCTGCTCTTCGGCTACGGGCTGGATTCCGAGCGCGCCACCGACTGGTGTCGGACGGTCAACTCCCACCTGCTGGAGTACAGCTCGTACGCTTCGCACCGGCTGGCCCCGCTGTGCCAGGTGCCGCTCCAGGACACCGAGGCGGCCTGCGCCACGCTCACCGAGGCGATGCGCCAGGGCTTCCACGGCGTCCACATCGGCAACCACCTCGGCGACCGCGACCTCGACCACGGCGCGCTGTTGGAGTTCCTCACGCACTGCGCCGAGAAGAACGCCGCCGTCCTGGTCCACCCCTGGGACCTGCCGGCCGGCCCTCGCTTCTCCCGGTACATGCTGGCCTGGCTGGCGGGCATGGCCGCCGAGACCCACCTCACCATCCTGTCGTTGATCCTTTCCGGCACCTTCGAACGTCTCCCGGCGTCGCTGCGGCTGCTGTTCGCCCACGGCGGCGGCAGCTTCCCGTACCTCTTGGGCCGGGCCGACAACGCCTGGCACCGCCGCGAACTCGTCCGCGCCGACAGCCCGCACCCGCCCTCGCACTACACCAACCGTTTCGCCGTCGACTCCGCGGTGTTCGACCCCGGCGCGCTGCGCCTGCTGGTGGACGTGATGGGCGCGGAACGGGTGCTGCTCGGCTCCGACCATCCCTTCCCGCTCGGCGAGGAGGAGATCGGCCGGCTGGTCCGGGAGAGCGCGCTCACCCCGGAGGAGACAGCGGCCGTCCTCGGCGGCAACGCCGTCCGTTTCTTCGGTCTGACCCCGTTGCTGAAGGAGGCCGTCCGATGAGGGCAGCCGTTATCGGATCGGGCAACATCGGCACCGATCTTCTCATCAAGATCGTCCGTGGCTCGGGGAGCGTCACCGCCGCCGCGATGATCGGCATCGACCCGGAGTCGGAGGGGCTCGCACGGGCCCGTCGGCTCGGAGTGCGGACCAGCGCGGACGGAGTGGCGGGGCTGCTGGCGCTCGATGACTTCGACGACATCGACATCGTCTTCGACGCCACCTCGGCAGCCGCCCACCACCGCAACGCGGCCACGCTCGCGCCGTATGGCAAGCGGATCGTCGACCTCACGCCGGCGGCCATCGGCCCGTACGTCGTCCCTCCCGTCAACCTCGACGAGCACCTCGACGCCCCCAACATCAACATGGTCACCTGCGGCGGCCAGGCCACCGTCCCGATCGTCGCCGCCGTCTCGGCGGTGGCAACGGTGCACTACGCGGAGGTCGTCGCCTCGATCGCCTCGCGGTCGGCGGGCCCGGGCACCCGGGCGAACATCGACGAGTTCACCGAGACCACCGCCCGCGCGCTGGAGCAGGTGGGCGGCGCGTCCCGAGGCAAGGCGATCATCGTTCTCAACCCGGCGGAGCCGGCGCTGCTGATGCGCGACACCGTGCACTGCGTCGTCGACGACTGCGACACGGAGCGGGTGGCCGCCTCCGTGCACGCGATGGCTGCGTCCGTCGCCGCGTACGTGCCCGGCTACCGGCTCAAGCAGGAGCCGCAGTTCCGCAGGCCGGCCGACGACGACCCGCTGGCGCGGCTCGCCGGGGTCGGCCGGCTGCTGGTCTCCGTGTACCTGGAGGTGGAGGGTGCCGCCCACTACCTCCCGGCCTATGCCGGAAACCTCGACATCATGACCTCCGCCGCGCTGCGCACCGCCGAGCGCCTGGCCGAACGGAGTCCGGCCCGATGACCTCGGTCTACGTCCAGGACGTCACCCTTCGCGACGGCATGCACGCCGTGTCACACCGCTACACCCTCGACCAGGTGCGGGCCATCGCGGCCGCCCTGGAGGCCGCGGGTGTCGACGCCGTCGAGGTCGCCCACGGCGACGGCCTCTCCGGCTCCTCCGTCACCTACGGCCCTGGCGCGCACACCGACTGGGAGTGGCTGGAGGCGGCGGCCGAGGTGCTGGACAGCGCAAGGCTCACCACCCTGCTGCTGCCCGGCGTCGGCACGTCCGAGGACCTGCGCCGCGCCCACGCCCTCGGTGTCACGTCCGTGCGCGTCGCCACGCACTGCACCGAGGCGGACATCGCCGCCCAGCACATCGGTCTGGCCCGGGAGCTGGGGATGGACGTGGCGGGCTTCCTGATGATGTCCCACATGGCCCCGCCGGTCGAACTGGCCGCCCAGGCCCGCCTCATGGAGTCGTACGGCGCGCACTGCGTCTATGTCACCGACTCGGGTGGCCGGCTGACCATGGACGGCGTACGGGAACGGGTCCGCGCCTACCGCGACGTCCTCGACCCCGACACCGAGATCGGCATCCACGCCCACCACAACCTCGGCCTGGGCGTGGCCAACAGCGTCACGGCGGTGGAGGCGGGCGCCTACCGCGTGGACGCCTCGCTCGCGGGACAGGGCGCCGGAGCCGGAAACGCGCCGCTGGAGCCGACGGTGGCGGTGTTCGACCTGATGGGCTGGGAGCACGGCTGCGACCTGTTCCCGCTGATGGACGCGGCGGAGGAGCTCGTACGGCCGACGCAGGACCGGCCCGTACGGGTGGACCGGGAGACGCTGACGCTGGGCTACGCCGGGGTGTACTCCAGCTTCCTGCGTCACGCGGAGGCCACCGCCCTGCGCCACGGTCTCGACACGCGGGACCTGCTGGTCACGGCCGGACGGCGGCGGCTCGTCGGCGGGCAGGAGGACCTGCTCACCGACATCGCGCTCGACCTCGTCCGGGACCGCGGTGCCGACGCCCCCGCACCCGCCGCCTCCGTGACCGCCGATCCCCTCACCGCCGCCTCTCACGCAACGACGGAGTGACCTTGTGCTGACCGAAACACCGACCGAGAAGCTGACCGAAACGCTCATCGACCGCGCCGCCGCCCTGGACTCCGCCGATCCGCTCGCGCATGTCCGGGACCGCTTCCTCCTCCCCGAGGGCGTCGTCTACCTCGACGGCAACTCCCTCGGCGCCCTTCCCGCAGCTGTTCCCCCGGCAGTCGAGGACGCGGTGCACCGCCAGTGGGGCACCGACCTGATCCGCTCCTGGAACACCAACGGCTGGTGGGAGGCGCCGGTACGGACGGGCGACGCCGTCGGCCGGCTGATCGGCGCGGCCCCCGGCCAGGTGGTGGCCGGAGACTCCACCAGCGTCCAGCTGTTCAACACCCTGCTCGCCGCCGCCCGGCTGCGCCCCGGCCGTCGACTGCTGCTGACCGACCCCGACCACTTCCCCACCGACCAGTACATCGCCGACTCGGTGGGGCGGCTGCTGGGTCTTGACGTCCGCCGGGTACCGGCGCGCCAGGCCGCCACGGTGCTGGCCGCCGAGGGGGCGGACATCGCGGTCGCCGCCTACGCCCCGGTGGACTACCGCACCGGCGAGCTGTACGACATGGCCGAGCTCACCGCCGCCGCGCACGACGTAGGGGCCCTGATGCACTGGGACCTGTGCCACGCCGCGGGCGCGATGCCCATCGGACTCGACTCCATGGAGGCGGACTTCGCGGTCGGCTGCGGCTACAAGTACCTCTCCGGCGGTCCCGGAGCCCCGGCGTTCGCATACGTCGCCCTCCGCCACCAGCAGGACTTCGACCACCCCGTCACCGGTTGGCACGGGCACGCGGAGCCGTTCGCCATGTCCGGTACGTACGCCCCTGCGCCCGGCATCACCCAGGCCCGCGTCGGCACACCGCCTCTCCTGTCGCTGGTCGCCCTGGAGGCCGCGCTGACGGCGTACGACGGCGTGGACATGGGGGACGTACGGGCCAAGAGCCTTTCCCTGACCGCGTTCTTGCAGGAATGCGCCGACTCCCTCCTCGACAGTCTGGGCTTCACCATGGCCACCCCGCGCGAGCCCGAGCGCCGCGGCAGCCAGGTCTCGCTGAGCCACCCGGAGGCGTACCCGCTGGTCGCCGCGCTCACCGCGCGCGGCGTCATCGGCGACATGCGCGCCCCGGACCTGCTGCGCTTCGGCTTCAACGCCCTGTACCTCACGCACGCGGACGTGCTGCACGGCGTACGGGAATTGCGGAACATCGTGTCCACGGGCGCCCACCGGGCCGCCCCGTACCAGCAGCGCCCGACGGTCACCTGACCGAATCGCACGACCGCCCGGTTCGCGCGATCCCCGAGGTCACCGCACCGCCTGACCGCCGCGCGACCGGGGTCCACGCCGGTCGGTCTCCTGCGGACCGGCACCGCTTCGCACTCCCGCCCGACCCACGGACCGCCCCTCCCGCACGCCCCGCCCCCGGACCGGCGCTCCTTCGCACGTCCACTCTCCACCGCCGAGACCCTAGGACAGTCCCATGCGATCCCTCCGCATCAGAGCGACCCTGGCCACGGCAGTTGCCGCCGCCACCGCCGCCGCGACCCTCCTCGTGCCGGGCACCTCCGGCGCCACCAACGCCGCCGCCAACCCGGACATCCCCGAGGTCTGCGCCGACCGCCGTCCCGAACAGGCCGACCCCGGCGCGTACGGCATGCAACTGGACGGCACCTTCCGCCACCCCGCCCTCACGCCGGTCGACGAGGAGCACGAGCACTCCTTCCCGGGCCGCAACAAGGAGTACGACACCCGCTCGTACATCAAGAACATGAAGATCGAAGCCGCCTACGAGGGCGCGGGCTTCACTCCTGACTACTTCCACACCTGGCAGAACGTCGTCGACTTCGGCGGTCGACGCTACATGTTCCAATACGACCGTTCAGAGGGCCGCGTCTACGACATCACCAACGTGAGGAAGGCGAAGGTCGTCGAGAGGATGAGCCGCCAGGACGTGGACGGCGACGAGACGAAGGCCAACGGCGCCTGGGCGGCCAACGACTACTGGGGTGCCTCCACCATCCAGTGGAACAAAAGGCTCAACGCCTATGTCATGGTCCAGAGCTTCGAGAACAAGCGCCAGATCCAGGAGCTCACGGACGACCCGGCGAACGACAAGTACAACAACCCGGAGGGCGTGAGGAAGCTGCGCGAGAAGCCGGGGCTCAAGGGCTTCAAGGTCTTCCGCCTGGACGGCCCCCGCAAGAAGGACTGGAAGCTCCTCGCGACCGTCTCCACCGACGCCACCCAGAAGGACCCCCTCACGAGCGACCCGAACAAGGCGCAGCAGGGTTCCGGCTCCCTCGACACGCCGTACTGGACCGGCCAGCGGTACATGTTCATCGCGACGGCGCCCGACGACACGTACTCCCGCACGGAGTACCCCACCAACCTGCACTCGGCCGGCTACCAGTCGTGGGACATGGCCGACCCGGCCCACCCGAAACTTCTCGACACCTGGCACCTGCCGGGCCAGCGCACCGGTGAGGACGTGGCGTACAGGAAGAACCCGCGCTGCGGCAACCGCACCAGCTGGATGGGCGCGCGCATGCCGCTGTTCATTCCCAAGCCCGTGGAAAAGGGCGGGCGTTACGCCTTCGCGGCCATGGGCGGTTACGGCCTGACCGTCCTCGACATCTCGGACCCGGCCGACATGAGGACGGTCAGCCACCTGGACCTGCCGCCGTCCGTCTCGGGCACCGAGGGCGACAACATCGACGTCTCGCAGTACGAGAAGACCGGGATCATCCACTACTCCGGCTACCCGCTCACCGAGGACTGTTACGAGCCGTACAAGGACGTCTACCAGATCGACGCCAAGGACCCGAAGAACCCCCGCGTCGTCGGCGCCCTGCCCCGTCCGACCCCGCCCCCGTTGGCCGGTATCACGGACTTCTGCCAGCGCCGCGGCAGCTTCGGCCCCAAGCGCACCGGCTCCTACACCAACCCGGGCCGGCGTACCCCGGGCGTGCTCGGCTACGGCTTCTACAACGCGGGCGTGCAGTTCTTCGACGTTTCCGACCCCGCCGCGCCGAAGATCGACGCCTATTTCGTCCCGAAGGCGTACGGCACCGATACCCCGGACTACGCGTACGGCAACCAGACCCACGGCGTGTACGTGGAGTGGGACCGCAACATCGCCTGGGTGCTGACCAACCACGGCATCTACGCACTGTCCTCGCCGAAGGTGCTGGGCAAGCCCGACCTGGACCGGCCCGAAAAGCCCTTCCGTAACAGCGATTTCTGAGTCGGAGAGCTCTCAGTCAGAGCTCTCCGAGCCGCCCGGGGGCGGCGACGCGAGCCGCCGCCGCCCCCTCCCCACTCCCGCCCGCCCCCGTACAGAAGGGCACCTGCCATGGCTGCTCCGGAAAGACCCGCCCAGGCTCCCGTCTCCCCTCGCACCGCGACCGGCGGACCGGCGAAGGGCGAAGGCCTCGTCCGCTCCCTCACTCACCGCCAGACCACCATGATCGGCCTGGGCTCCGCGCTCGGCACCGGCTTGTTCCTCGGTTCCGGGTCGGCGATATCCGCCGCGGGTCCCGCGGTGATCATCTCGTACGCGATCGGAGCCGTACTGGTCGCGATCATCGCGGTCCTGCTCGGCGAGATGTCCGCCGCGCATCCGGTGCAGGGCTCGTTCGGCGCCATCGCGCACACGTACCTCGGCCCTTGCGCCGGCTTCGTCACCCGCTGGATGTACTGGTTCAGCGCGGTCGTCGTCATCGGTACGGAGGTCGTCGCCTCCGCCCTCTACATCCGCTGGTGGTGGCCCGGCGTGCCGATGTCGGCGGCCATCCTCGCGATCGCGGTGGTCGTGCTCGCGGTCAACAGCATCAACGTGCAGTCCTTCGGCACCACCGAGTTCTGGCTCTCCACCATCAAGGTGACCGCGCTGTGCGCGTTCATCCTGTGCGCGGCGCTCCTCGTCTTCTTCGGCCTCCCGGACACCGAGGCCACCGGCCTCGCGCACCTCACCGACGACGGCGGGTTCGTGCCACACGGTGCGAAGTCCGTCTGGATAGCCATGTCCGTGGTGATGTTCGCGTACGCGGGGTTCGAGGTCGTCGCCATCGCGTCGGCCGAGGCCACCGACCCGCAGCGCAGCATCCGCACCGCAATGCGTCAGCTCGCCTGGCGGCTCAGCGTCTTCTACGTCCTGGCGATCACCCTGGTCGTGGCGCTGATCCCGTGGCGGGGCCTGGCCGTGGGTGACGGCAGCGTCGAGGCGAGCCCGTTCGTGCGAGTCTTCTCTGACGTCGGCGTGCCCGCCGCGGCGACCCTCACCAACCTCGTCGTGCTCATCGCGGCAGTCTCCGCCGCCAACGCCCACCTGTACGGGGCCTCCCGCCTCCTGCACTCCCTCGGCGACGACGGCCTCGCCCCGGCCCCACTGGCCCGCCTGACCTCCCGCGGCGTCCCGGCCACGGCCCTGGCTGCCTCCACCCTGGGCATCGCGGCCGCCGCACTGCTCGCCTTCTACGACTTCGGCGGCATCTTCAGCATCCTGATGTCTATCGCCCTCTTCGCGGTGCTGCTCGTCTGGCTGCTGATCCTCGCCTCGTACGTCGCCTTCCGCCGCCACCGGGACGCGCATCCCGCGGACTTCACGGGTTTCAGCATCCCGGGCGGCAGCAAGCTCGCACTGGTGGCCGGGCTCGGAGTGCTGGCCGTCGCCGCCACCGCAGCCGAGGTCCCGGACATGCGGCAGGCGGCAAGCATCGGTCTCGCCTTCACCGTCGTCCTGCTCGCCTGCTACGCACTGGCCACCTTCCGCCGTACACGCCGGACGTGAGGAGCAGCCGGGCGGAGGTCACGCCTCGCGCTTCGCCGAGGGGCACGCGGTAGAGGTCTTCGTACAGCTGCGGCATACCGGGCCCGGGAAAAGGGGGCGGAACCGGTGAGGCGGCCGGGGCCATCGCGCTCACAGTGGCGGAGGTTCGGCGACTCCTGGCAGCTTGTCATCCCCGGCCCCCGCACCTGCGCGGACACCGAGGCCGACGCCACGCGATGAGCTGGTCGAACTGGTGCCGACGACGCCAGGCAGTTGCCCGTCGCTGCCACTACCTGCGGCGTGGTCGCACGATCGAGGGGCGGCCTCCGTGAGACCGCCCCTGAACACTCCACGGCCCGCTACACTCCAGCCGCCCAGCGAAACCCGCAGCTCAGACAGCGAAATCCTGCTGGAGTCCTAGCAGGGCGCGTACACGGAGCTGATCTTGTCGTTGAAGCTCGCAGGGAGGTTGATCGGCGGACCGAATGCTCCGTAGCTTCCCAGCATGGTGTTCCCATTGTTTCCGTTGTAGACGTTCAAGGAGCTGCCCGCCCTGTTCCATAGGGAGCTGGACCGGTTGTTTATGCTGGAGTTGAGGTTGTACACGACACCGCAGCTGGGCACGACCCACATGGTCCCGCCGCCGTTGCTGTTCTGGAACAGACACGCCTGCCCGTGCAGGCAGTTGTCCCAGGCCTTGATCCCGGCGTCGACACCCTTGAAGTGAACCGGTTCGATCACTTGGGTGTCAGTGACCCCTGCGGGGGCAGCTGCCGAACTGCCCCCTGTCTGGGTCCGGTCCTGTGCGAATGCAGTGCCCATCGTCGATGCCAGCAGCAGGGTGGCGCCCACGGCGACCAGTGTGATCTTGTTGCTCATGATCGTGCCTCCTTCATGTGGATCTCTCTGGAACGCGGACCCTGCGCACCAGATCCGCCGTGACACGACCCTAGGTTGGTTAGGGCACGTCAAATGTGCTGCCCGTGCGGGATTACTTGACCAGTAGTGCAGGGCGGCCTCCGGAGCTCTGCGACTCCAGCGCGGGCGGGAGACTTGACCGGCGCGCTGTTCAAGATCCAGGAGGATTGCCCGCGGCAGGATCTGCGGTCGCGCGACGGCGGTGGTCTTGCGGTGTGCTTCCGTACGCGCGGCGGAACGCACGGCTGAACAAGCCGGCGTCGGTGAAGCCCCAGCGAGCGGCGATGGCGTGGACGGGTACCTTTCGCGAGCGCGGATCGGCGAGATCGGCGCGGGCGCCTTCCAGTCGCCGGTGACGGATCGTCGCGGAGACGGTCCGCTCCTGTTGCCGGAAGAGTGCGTGGAGTGTGCGGAGCGCCATGTGGTGGCGTGCGGCGACATCCGAGGGAGACAGCGTCGGGTCGGTGAGGTTGGCGTCAATGAAGTGATCGATGCGCGCCAGAAGCATCCGTGCGCGGGACTCCGGCTGTACCCGGCTCAGCAGGCCGAGCCGGTGGGCGAGGAAGGCGGCCGCCAGGTCCAGGGTCACAGGACCCAGCGCTGTGCAGTCCGGCTCCGTGAGTGCTGGGCCCTGTTCCATGACGCTGCACAGGTGGCGGGCCAGGATGGCACCCATGCCGTCGGCGGCCGGGAGCCCCCGGGCCAGCAACTCGTCGATCCTGGCGTGCGGCAGAGGGAGGAGCGCCCGCGGCAGATGCACGATGATGGCGCGCGAGGCGCTCACCGAAGCGCCGCTGAGAGCCCGGCCGGTGTAAGGACGCGAAGAGTTCCACATGAGGAACTCGCCGGCAGTCGCCTGGACCTCGTTGCGGTTCTGGGAGATCCACATCTGGCCGCCAAGGACCAGCGTCAGCTCGTACGTCTCCGGATCCGACTGCCGGATCAGGCCCGCGGTCCGCTGCGACTGCACGGCGGGGAAGGCGAGAGTGCTGGTCTGGACCGGCCCCATGGTCAAAAGGGCGAGACTGCCCGTGAAATCAGCCGCGTGACTGCTGGTCTGCCGGGTGGGTGACACGCTTTGGTTGACGGCCTCGCACCACCAGTCGAACCTTTGCTCTGTCGGCAACGTGGTGCTGTCGAAGAACGTGTACGCCATTCCGTTCGCCCTCCCAGGTCGCGTCTCCCGTTCACTGTCGGCACCGGTTGCGCGCGAGACAACACGCCCACCGGCCATGTCGCCCCCGCTTGGCAGAAGGGCACGGCTGAGAACGAGCGATGGGGCACCCGCCCGTGGGCCCCAGCTGTGACGGCGCACGGCGGGAACCTTGACCAGGACGGGGAGAGTCCCGCTGCCTCCGACAAGATCACCTTCTACTACGACGAGCGCCGCATCATCGCAGGAACGGGCTGTGAGGCACTGACCGAGGACACCCGGGACAACTGGCCCGACGTGCCGTTCGATGTCGCATGCAAGACCGACGCAAAGTGCACGGGCAATGTGAGCCCCAGCTTCTTCACGCGCAAACGCCTGACGCGCGTCACCACCTCCGCCCGGGACGCCAAAGCCGCCACCCCGGGCTTCTCCCCGGTTGACACGTAGCCCCTCAAGCAGCGCTACGTCGACCCCGGGGAGACCAGCGCGACCGGGGACGAGTCGCTGTGGCTCGACGAGATCAACCACACCGGACAGCACGGCAGCGACATCGCCCTCGCCCCCGTCACGGGGAACTCGTCGACTCGAGCCGGGGTAGCCGCAGCCGGTATGCAGGAGTGGCTGCCCCTTCCGTTTCTTGTAGGTGACGTCCATAGCCGTCGTGGGGATCTCTGTCCGTTCCGGATGGACCTGGCCCTGCTTCAGCCGGGCAGCAGTGAGCTGCCCGAGGTGGTCGAGTGGGTGAGATCACCCGGCTAGGGAGCGCCCTCATGGAGTCGGCTGGTACGCATCTTCTCCTCCGACGTCGACGAGGATGGCAGGGTGCAACTGGCCTCCGCAGCGGAGCTCAGGCCGCTGGAGGCCGGGCCGGGTGCCACGGCGGTCCCGCTTCGGGTGAGGCTCAACGCGCCGTGAACTGTCCATGAAGGCCGCCGGTTTCCGCACGGCGACCTGTTCGCCGGCGCCACCCCGGCGCGTCCGTGGGACTTCTCTTGGAGATCACCCCAGCCGAGCAGCGGCAGCTTGGGGCAGGCCCCTGTGAAGGGCTTGTCGCGATCGAGATGGACCGGACAGCGGGCCGCTGACGTCCGCCGAGGCACCGCCACCCGTCGGCAACGTCCTGTGGCTGCGGGACTTGCAGCGGTGCCTGACCTACTTGGAGCAGATCTGGTCGTGTGTGGGCAGCTTGCCGGTAGCGAGGTAGTGGTTGACCTTGCTGTCGACACACGCGTTCTCGTAGAGGCCGTAGATCGCGTGCCGGTTGGCGCCCTCGAGGGTGATCAGCTTAGAACTCGGCAGCAGTCCGTGCAGCGCGACGGCGCCCTTGTGCGGAGTGCGCGGGTCGCCGGTGGCCGACACGATCAACACCTTGGCGTCCTGCTTCACCTGGGTGGGTTCCTCTCGGGGACGGTCCCAGAATGCGCACGGGCCGATGTTGTCGGTCACCGCGCCGAAGCGGGGGTACGCGGCACGGCTGCGCTGGATGTCCCGCCAGTAGAACTCGGGGTCGCGCGGGGCCGCCCGGTCCCCGCAGATGATCGCGGACTGCACGCTGCCGTGGGACGACTGCTCGCCGGTCGTCGCGAGCCGCAGGATTCCCGTGAGCTGGGGCGACAGCCTGTTCGGCTGCCCGGCCGCGGCCTTGTTCAGCACGGACACCTGCTCACCGAGCGACGCCCGGGACGTATCGGTGTCGCTGTCGACCCCGGCGAGCAGGATGAACGGGATCTGGGTGTCGTCAAGTTGGAAGGTCTCGGGGGCGGTGCCGACGGTCAGCGGGCCGCGCGCGGACGCCCTGATGACGCGGTCGATGGTGGCGAGTACCTGGGCACGAGTGCGGCCGAGGCCGTAGGTCTCGTTGCGGGCGGCGGCCCAGGTGGCCCAGTCGGCGAGCGCCCGCTCGTTCGCTCCGACGGCCTCCCGGAGGAGCCGGGGGCCGAACTCGCGCGGGTCGATGGCACCGTCCAGGACCATGCGGTCGGTGCGGCCGGGGAACATCTGGGTGTAGACGGTGCCCAGGTAAGTACCGTACGAGTAGCCGAAGTAGGAGATCTTCTTCTCGCCGAGGGCACCGCGGATGATGTCCATGTCACGGGCCGTGTTGCGTGTGTTGACGTGCGGCAGCACGGAGGAGTTGGTGGCACGGCACTTGGCGGCCAGATCTTTCTGGAGGGCAACTTGACGCTCGAAACTCGCCCGGCTGAGACCGGCCGAGAAGAGATTGGTACCGACGGGCCAGCCACAGTCCAGCCGGGTACTGCGACCGACGAAGCGCGGGTCGAAGCCGACGATGTCGTACCGCGGGCCGGCCTTCTTCATCCACGTATGGAATTCGGGCGGGGACTCAAGGGCAGTACCGCCGGGACCGCCGTTGTTGAGCAGGATCGAGCCGATGCGGTGGCGCGTGTCGGTGGCCTTGAGCCGGGATATCGCGACGGTGAGCGTACGGCCCCGCGGGCCGGCGTAGTCGAGCGGCACGACGACGTCCGCGCACTGCACGCCGGCTTTGTCCAGGTCGCGGCCCATGGTGTCGCCCGGGTTCTTGGCACAGCTGCCCCAGCCCAGGTGCTGGTCGTAGTAGCGGTCGAGCCCGGCACCGGATTTCGATGTGGTGGAGGCCACCGCAGCCGTGACAGCGGGCACCGTGCCGAGGCAGGCGGCGAGGACAAGGCCGACGATCGAGGCGCGGCGCACGGCCCGGCTGGGGGTGATCACGAAGTCTCCTCGAGGTACTGCATGTTGCGGCCGGGAGCGCCTGTCACATGCGCCGTAGGTACGGCGGCCCCGTCACAGCGGACGCGGCAGCCAACGTCGGCGCGGACCGGACCGGTCGGCGTATGCCAGAAAGCGGGTCTCTTCCACCTGTTCCGCATAAGTCTCATACCGTCAGACGCTATGCGGAGTAGCCGTCCCCACTCACTACCACTGTCCCCCCAACCCCAGGGGGGCCACCCCCACCAGCGGCCCGTCGCACCTGGCTGCGACAGGCAACCGCCGCTCACCTCGATCAGCTGTGACGTCTCCACGATCAGGCGGGGAGGACCGCTGCACAGATCGAGACCCGAGATCAGCACTGAGGTGACCCCCGTGGTGTGGACACACCTGACAATGGATCTTGATGGTCCAGGAAGGTGTAGATCCATATGGCACGGCCCTCGAAGTACAGTGCGGAGTTCCGGTCCGACGCGATCGCGTTGTGGCGGGCTTCGGCCGGCAGACGGACGTTCAAGGACGTCGCAGCCGATTTGAACGTCACCCCCGAGACGCTTCGCACCTGAGTGCGTGATGCCGACGGTCGTCCAGTCGCCGCTGGCGCGTCGCAGGACACGGAGGCCGAGTTGGCCCGGCTTCGGGCGGAGAATGCTCGGCTGGCCAAGCCGGAGAAGGAATGCCAGCTGGAGCGGGAGATCCTGCGTCGGGCAGCGGCGATGTCAGGCGGGGACGTCGGCGTCGGCAACTTCGAGGCGCGGGTTGCCGATCGTCTCCAGAAGGGGCTGCATGTGGTCACGACCGAAGCGGAGGAATACCGGCGCACCGCCAAGGGCCGGAGGCACCTCCGCGTGCGCGGGCGGCTCCGGCCTCACGGCCGCGATTCCTTCGGCAAGGTCAGGATTTCGGCTCCGCCGGTGGTGATAGCGATCGTGTGCTCACTGTGTGCTGTCCGGCAGCCCGTCGCACTTCGGAGCGTCCACCCGTCGGCATCAGTGACGAGTTCAGCGGTGTCCGCCATGACCCACGGCTCCAGCGCCAGCAGCAGCCCAGGACGCAGTTTGTATCCACGGCCAGGCCGTCCGGTGTTCGAAACGTGCGGGTCCTGGTGCATCGTTGATCCGATGCCATGGCCTCCGAACTCAGTGTTGATCGGGTACCCCGCCTCGCTGAGGACCGTGCCGATGGCATGGGAGATGTCGCCGATGCGAGCCCCGGGCCCGGCAGCGTCGATCCCTGCGGCCAGCGCGCGTTCGGTTGCACTGATCATCGCGAGACTCTCCGAGTGCTTTGCGTCGCCCACGATGAAGCTGATGGCCGCATCTGCAGCGATGCCGCCTTTGGAGACGGCGAGGTCGAGTGTCAGCAGATCGCCGTTGGCAAGCGTGTAGTCGTATGGCCGCCCGTGGAGCACGGCGTCGTTGACGGCCGTGCAGATGTAGTGGCCGAACGGGCCGCGTCCAAAGGATGGCTCGTAGTCGACGTAACAGGACAGCGCTCCCGCCTCGACGATCATGGTCTCGGCCCACCGGTCGATGTCCAGAAGGTTCGCGCCGATCGCGCTACGGCTCTTCAGCGCCTGCAGGATGTCAGCGACCAGGGCGCCCGTGTCTTTCGCTCGGGCCAATAGGGTGGGGTTCAGGATCTCGATCATGCGGCGCCCTTCTCACGAAACCAATAACTATACCGTCCTTACTATACCGGTACTGGAAATCGATCAACCGCTCCAAGCGTTGCAGCCCCTCAGGAGAGACGACATCGGTGGCGGCTACGTCCCCCAAGCACAAGATCCTTTTCAGGGAGCCCCTCGTGGCGCAAGTCGCTGAGGACTCCACCGGCGTTGGTTCGGTCCCATTCATTGGTGTAGCCGTTTTTCCCATACAGCTTCAGTCTCTGCATCGCTGCCGCCACGCGCTCGTCGAGCGGCTCTGGTGACGCGTCAGGGGGTTCTCGCCGTGGGCGTCGTAGGCCCCCGCGACGGATGATGCAGCCCTGTCGGGGTGCGGCCGTGGAAGCGGGCGTTGCCCAGGCGCTGGCCTTCGGCGGGGGTGGGCATGACGGAGACGTACGAGCCGTCGGGCAGAATCCACAGTGGTGGCAGGACGAGGTTTTTCTTGATCCGCCAGGCGAGGTGGCTGCCGGTCGCTTCGACCAGGCCCCACAGTTCATGGCCGGCGAAGTTGCGGTCGGCCAGCAGTAGTATGCCTGGCCGCAAGGAGGCGAGCAGGCGGCGTGCGAGTTTGTGCTCACTGAATCCGGCGATCGAGTCGAAGACCGCGTCGATGACGGCGTGGGTGCCGCACTCGATCAGGGCCATTAGCCTGACCTGCGCATTTCCGCTCTTGTTGGTTCCGTCGGCGACTGGTGGGCAGACGCTGGACGAAGCCGGACGGCAGGTGCCGCAGTTTCTCGGTCAGGGTCCGCCGGACCGCCCGATATCCCGGCGGTCCGGCACTTCCGGAGCTACTGAACAGACATAGAGCCAGGACGAAGTAGACCACCGTGCGGGCCGGCAGAAGCCTGCGGCGGCGCTCGGTCCTTCCGGTCAACTCCAGTACCTCGTCCACCACTTCGGGGGTGATCTCCTCGGTGAGTACGCCGAGCCGGATCCGGTCGCCGAACTGCGGCTCCAACCCTCTTCGGGCGCTTCGAGGGGGTACCGCCCGGACCGTCGTGGTGACAGTTGAGGCATGGGCGATGGCAGACTGAGCGCCCAACGGGGCTCCCTCATAGACAGTCGGATCTTGGTCGACTTCCTGTCCTATCGGGAGCCCCGTTGCCCTGTCCCGAGATCATCTGGCGCATCATCAGATCGTGGCAGATTCCCCCATGCACCCCAGGGGCCAACTCGCCCGCAACGGCTATCAGCACACGCTCTACCTACACTGATGCACTAAATCACCGGCATTACTGCTCAGAGGCACCTTCTACTTTCTCGATCACCTACCGGACAGCGCCCCTCGTGAAAACCCGAGGTTCGTCACGGGCTCGTTGCGACTTTTCGAGATGGGCGACACCTGGTCATGGTGGTTGACACCACCACGGGGGGCCCGGTGACGGCCGCCCTGCCACTCGCGTAGACAACGATCGTCGTCTCTGTCCGCGTCGCGAGGCAGCGCGCTCCAGGAAATCACGCACCGCAAGAGTGTCTCTGTGCGGCGTGAGCGTCTCCAGGACGGTGTCCAAGCGCCGGACGGCCCGTGGTGAGTCCGATGCGGCGGCCAGGTCGTACACCCGTGAGGCGACTTGGGCGGCTTCGTCGATCTCGTTGGCGTCAACGTATGCCTGCGCCAGCCAAGGCGAGTACAGCGCTACTTCCCAGATGTGCGTGATGTCGTAGCGCTCCAGCGCGGCCGTCAGTAGGGGTACGGCCCTCAGTGGCCCGTGAGTCTCGGTAAGGACCCTGCCCGCCATCACGCTCGACTCGTCCCGTGAGCACGAGTGCAGCCAGTCGGGCTGCTCGGCGTCATCGTGTACCTGATCGTGGGATGCGTTGGACCGTGCGACCGCCAACTGCGCTTCCCGGGCGTCGCCCGCCATGGCAGCTGTCCAGGCGACTTTGTCCAGCAGGACGGTCAGCTCCAGAAGGATCGCGCTCCCCTCGCATCCCGCCAGGGTGGAGCGGGCCATCAGAAGTCCCTCGGCCGCCCGGCCGTTGTTGGCGTAGGCGCATCCCGCACACCCGTGGTTCAGTGCCGCCAGCGCGCGGCCCCCGGCAGCGTGCGCGGGGCCTTGACCCCTGCGAGATACAGGCTCACGCGCTGGTCCATGCGGCCCTCCAGCTGGGCCTGCCCCGCAGGGCCAGCAGAGGGCGCCCGATCTCCTCGGTGTAGGACGCTTCTTGGGCAGCTCCCGGTGTGCGGCGTCCCCGATCGCCCGCAGATGCAGCAGGGCGACCAGCGTCCGGAAGCCGAGCAGTTCCTGGTAGATGAGCGAGAGGCCGGGCTGGCGGGCCGTCTGAACGAGGAGCCGGGCGATGATGTCGTCGACGCACAGGACATGCCCGCCCGGCCCGGCGGCCAGCATGGCGGTGACATGGTTACGGGTGTCGCGGACGGCGGCGACCACCACCGCCTCACCGGGCTCGGGGACCGCCGCGTTGAGGGCAAGCAGGGTCTTCCCACGTGGGCGTCGCCCAAGTCCCCGTCGGGGGGCAGTACGAGCACGGCCTTCGCGGTCCGCGGACTCACCCGGCGTCGGCAGCGGCCCGCCGTCGGGCCCGGCGGGCGAGGCCCACTTCGGACCTCTGCAGGGGTTCACCCTGGGCAACGAAGGGCATCCGCTGGGGTGGGCGTCCCCTCGCCGACGCAGCCTGACCCGGATGTCGGTGAACCTATCCAGGCCCGGCACGGCCACCCCCCGAGCCAACGGGTCCACTCGCCGCCGCGGCCGGGCCCCGCCCCGGCCGACGACCTACTGGGGCTGTGTCGCGATCTGGATCAGGTTGCCGCAGGTGTCGTCGAAGACGGCGGTGGTGACGACGCCCATGTCCAGGGGTTCCTGGGTGAAGCGGACGCCGAGGCCGCGCAGGCGCTCGTACTCCGCCTTCACATCGTCGACGGCGAACTGGGCGAGCGGGATACCGTCCTGGACGAGCGCGTCGCGGTAGGGCTTGACGACCGGGTGGCCGGCGGACTCCAGGAGAAGTTCGGTACCACCGACTTCGTCGGGCGAGACAACGGTCAGCCACCGGTGCTTCTCGCCCACCAGGACATCATGCTTCTTCACGAAGCCGAGGATCTCGGTGTAGAACCGCAGGGCCTTGGCCTGGTCATCGACGAAGACACTGGCCAGATGGATCTTCATGGGGTGTTCTCCTCCGGTCCGGATGTGCCGGGCACCAGCCACCGCACGGCGATCTGCCGCAGCGGGGCCGCGTTCAGGTCGTGGAACTTGTAGCGGCCCTCCCGCCTGGTCTCGACGAGTCCGGCGGCCTCCAGCACGGCGAGGTGCTGCGAGACCGCCTGGCGCGAGATACCCAGCCCATGCGTCATGCTCAGCCGCGAGCAGATCTCGAACAGGGTCTGTCCGGACTTCTCCGTGAGCTCGTCGAGGATGATGCGGCGGGTGGGATCGGCCAGGGCTTTGAAAACGTCGTGTCGACCACACCCACACCATAGGCAAACACTCATTTGCCTATCAAGGCGAAGCCTCACCGAAACCGGCCCACGACACCGCCCCACCTGGCGCCGGATCTCCCCCCTACGCCCCCTGGGGGAATCCCTCCCCGCCCAGCACCTCACCCGAGGAGCCCCCGAAGAAACTCTCCAACAGCTCGTCGACCTTCACCTCGGTGGCTCCGGCCGGCACCGTCGCCTTCTCACCCTTGCCCACATGCAGCACCAGTGCGAGCTTCTTCACCTTCACGTCCTTCGCCAGCTTCGCGAGATCCACTGACACCTCGCTCAGCGCACCGTTGCTGAGCGTGAAGCGCGCGGTGACCTTCTCATCCGGCGCTTCCTTGAGGTCCTTGGCCGACGGCAGCTCGCCACCCGGCGGCAGATCCTTCACCAGCGGGCGGATCTCGTCGACCAGGTCGGTGAGAAGAGTACGCAGCGGCGCGGTGGCGGTGACGTGCTCGGTGTCGCCGTTCCCGCCGGCGGTCTGGAAATCGACCTCACGAGCGAGGACCTCCCGAAGGGCATTCATGAGGTCCTTCTGCGTCTTGGCATCGAGCGTGGGTTCCGCCGAGGGCTTCCCGCCTTCCGGGCCCTGCCCCCCGCCCATCTCCTCGCGGGTGTCCTCAAGGTCCTTGGTCGCGACCTTGACCCATGCGCCCTCGAGCAGCTTCTTGAAGGCTCCAGCGCTCTTCGGCAGCTCGTCGGCGGGCGGCATGGGCATGCCCATCATCTTTTCGAAGCCGTCCACGTCGGCGCGGAAGTACGTGTACTTGCCGACGAGCCGGTACTCGAACAGGTCACCGTCCGGGCTGCTGAACTTCATCGCCACGCCGGTGATGTCCTTGTCGCCCGACTTGGCGAAAGGCTTCTTCGACTGCATGGACACAGAGAGCCGCCCAGCGGTGAGCAGCTCGGCGACCTCGTCGGGAATCTCTTCCCCCGGCTCCGCATCGGCATCCAGTGCCTTCAGCGTCCTGGCGTCGGCGTCCAGGTCGAGCTCGAAGGAAAGCGAGTGCTCCTGACCCAGCTTGTCGAAGGCTCGGTCGAGCTTCTGCCCGGCGGACAGGTTCTCCACCGTGCCACAGGCGGCGGAGCCGGCCAGGACCACAGAGGCAACGACAGTGGCGGTCAGGGTTCTACGTATCGCGGAAATGACGAACTCCTCGTAAGCGAGACCACGATGGTGGCCGCTGAGAAGACTGATCAACCCCCCAAAAGGTTGCACGCCAGACGCGGGTTGATCAACCGACTCGAGTGCGCATACCAGGACCCTGTCGCCCAACTCGGACACCCGCCTGACTCGAGCGCGGTCAGCGCGGTCAGCCACCAGGAGCAGCGCTGGGCCGAATCCCCTTCCGGTTCCGGTGAAGTGGCCCGCGAGCTCCAGCAACAGGACGCCGTGCAGCCGCCCCCTACTTGTTCGGGTCCCGGAAGCGGCCGAACGCCTTCGTGAGGGCGCTCAGCGGCGAGCCGTCCGCCTTGACCGACCCCGGCGCGGGCGGCCGGGGCACGCCGTCGCCACCGCTCGCCTCGGCCAGCGCTGCGTGCGCCGCCTCGGTGGCCTCCCGGTACAGGTCACGGGAGTTCGTCATGGCATCGAGCGCCTCGGCGTACTTGGTGACCATGCCTTGGGCGTGGACCAGCTCCTCGTCCGGGGTGAGTAGGTGCCAGCCCTGGCGCAACCGCGTCAGGGCCCGTTCAGCGTCGACCGACAGCGCCCGCGGCAGCGCGGCGAACTCCTTGATCTTGTCGAGGAGTTCGGTCGGTACCGAACCGTCCAGGAAGACACTGCGCACAGAAAAACGCTCCGCGTCGTAGCCCGGGCCTTGCGGCACTGTGGGCAGGACGACGGCCCCGCCGCGCGGTATCCGTACGCTCAGCTCCCGCTTCATCGCGAAGTCGGCGACCTGCGCCTGCTCCGGCGTGCCCCGGTGCTCGATCACCCGGTGCCGCAGGCTCGGTGGCAGGAACGCCGAGATCGGCTGCTGCCCCATCACGTCCGGCGTCATCGCCTCGTGCACCACGACGTGGATGAACCAGCTCTGCCGGGTGCAGTCCCGCAGCCGGTGGCGCAGCTCGGCGTCGTCCTTCGGCAGGTGATTCGGCATCCGCTGGCGCACGCCGGGCACCGTGTCGTGGTCCCAGGCGACCCGCTCGCTGTCGGGCCAGAACATGGTGGCGGGCGAGGGCCAGTGCGCGTCCCACGCGTGCTCCGTCTCGGCGGCGAGGATCCAGGTGACGCCCTCGCCTTCCTTGCGGCGGGCCTCTGGGTCGTACGTGGTCAGCTGCGCACGCACGGTGACGTCGTCGGCCACGCGCCAGCGGGCCTCGAAGAGGCGGCGGGCCGACGGACCGGGGTCAGCGGACTCGTCCCGCGGGTGCAGGACGGTGGAGCGAGCCGCCTCGACGGGGTCGAGGTCCAGGAAGTCGTCGAGCACCCCGGCCGCCTTGAGGGCGATCAGGTTGCGCCGGACGTCCCGCTCGGGCTCGGGCCCGAGATGGCGCCCGCGCCCCAGCCATGCGGTGTCGGGGACGGTGGTCGAGGAGGTGCTGTTCTTGGCCATGGGTTCGTTCCGTGGGTGATCAGGGCCCGACCAGTATGGCCCGTGGGCCTGACGGTGGAAGCAGCGCCCCGTCCGCGGCTTCACCACGCTCGACGGGCCATACGTAAAGTTGAAAGAGGTCGCCTTGTGGGCAGTCTTGAACGAGCCACATTCAGAGGGCAGGTTCGGCCGCGGCGAGCAGGTCCCGTACGTCCATGCCATGGCTTCGCGCGTGCGGCGATGGTTGGCCCACCGCCGCACGCGCGGTGGATCGGCCGACATCAGCGGCTCGACTCGCACCCATATCGCATCAGTGATCACTGATCATGTCGGCGACGAGCGAAAAGTGGGCCAGTGACAGGACGCACATCCTTCCTCTCACCGCTTCCCGCTCTACACGACGCTGCCCCTCGTTCCGGTCTTGAGGTATCGCTGCATGTGCGAACTTCCCGGCGTTGGGTCAAAGCCCTGCGGGTGCTTGAGGGGCAGGCGAAGATCGACTTTGGTGGACATCGCGACATCGCCACCATCCGCGTTGACCTCACCCCCTGATAGAGGCCGTGCACTGGCGTCAGCCCAAGGAAGGAAGACCCGCCATGCCCACGAGGACGCTGCAGATTCCCACCACGGACGGTCAGGCCGACGCCTTCGCCGTCTTCCCCGACCGTGGCGAGCGGCACCCGGGGGTGCTGATGTACGCGGACGGCTTCGGTATCCGGCCCGTGCTGCGGGAGATGGCCCGCGAGCTGGCTGGGCACGGGTACTACGTACTCGTCCCCAACCTCTTCTACCGGCACGGCCCGGCGCCGGTGATCGAACTTCCCGAGCACATCGGAGAAGAGGTCCGGCCCGCGGTCTTCGCCCAGCTGATGCCCTTGATCGAGGCGCACACCACCGAGCGTGTCCTGAGCGACGCCGACGCCTACCTCAGGTTCCTCACCACCCAGCCCGAGGTCGGCGCCGGACCAGTGGCGGTGACCGGCTACTGCATAGGCGGCCTCCTGGCGATGCGCACCGCCGCGGCCCACCCCGGCCAGGTGGCCGCCGTTGCCGGATTCCACGGCCCCGTGGGCGCCGACGGGCCCGACAGCCTGCGCCGCCTCCTCTCCAAGCTCACCGCCCAGGTCCACCTCGGCCACGCCGAGGGCGACATGACGCCCGAGGCCATCAGCGAGCTCAACCAGGCCCTGGATGCCGCAGGTGTCGACTACACCTCCGAGATCTACCCCGGCACCGTCCACGGCTTCACCATGTCCGACACCGACGCCTTCGACCCCAACGCACTGCAGCGCCACTGGGACCGCCTGCTCCCCCTCCTCGACCGCACCCTGGCCAACAACGGACGCTCCAGCCCGGAAACAAACCCGAAGTACACGGCTCCGGCGCCTTTGGCGAACCAACTCCGCGCTGCTCGCGCAGGTCGATGACGAACCGCCCGTGGAGCTTCCCGTGAGCCCGGCGACAGGCCCCGGGTGGTTCAGGGGCGAGGCCGGGTGGCGGTGTCGAGGTAGAAGGCGTCGATGCTCTGCACGGCCTGCTCGAATTCCTCCAGGTTGACGGGCTTGGTCACGTAGGCGTTGGCGTGGCTGCTGTAGGCGCCGGTCACGTCGTCCGGGGCGGCGGACGTGGTGAGGACGACCACGGGGATGCTCTGCAGGTCCTCATTGCTCTTCAGAACCTTCAGCAGTTCGCGGCCGCTCATCCGGGGCATGTTCAGGTCGAGGACAATGAGGTCGGGGCGCGCGGTGCCCGGGGTGCGCAGGTGCTCCAGTGCGGCGACTCCGTCGGTGACCTGAACCAGGTTGCGGGCCCCGCGCTCGGAGAGGGCTTCCTCAATGAGCATGGCGTCGGCAGCGTCGTCCTCGACGAGCAAGACGTCAAAAGGGCGGGCAGGGTTGGCCATCATCGGATGCGCCGTGGGTTTCTCGTTGGAGTGGTGAAAGAGCCCCGGCCAGCGGCGCCGGGCGCCTTGGCGGGTCATGCCGCAGGCGGCGCCGAGCTGCGGGTAGCCGGCGCCCGCGCGGGCGGCAGCCACAGCTGCTTCCCGCTGGACCCGTTCGGTGGCCTGCTGGAGATGATCCAGCACATGGAGCAGGTCCAGAGCCTGTACGGGGTCGCCCGATGCCGGGTGCGACGGCGTATCCAGCAGTCGGCGGGCGAGGCGCTGCGCAAGGTCGCCGGCCGCGTCCTTGGCGATTTTGGCCCTGCTCGGGACAACGGGAGCATGGGTCCTGACGCGGACGGAGTCGATCAGCAAGGACCTTGTGGACGTGCGGTCTCCCGCACTGACCACTGCGATCCGCCTGGAATCGGCCGTTCTCAACCAGGAGACGGGAGTCCGCGGCTACGGGCTCACCGGCATGCCGGAGTTCATAACCCCCTACCAGCACGGACTCACCGAGCAGAAAACGAGCATCGCGCAACTCACCGAGCTGCTTGACGGCGACCGCGTCGGCCTGGACGACCTGAAGACCGTGCAGGATGCCGTGGCGAGGTGGCAGGAGAGGATAGCCCGGCCGATCGCCGCCGCGCCGCCCGGCTCTCCCTCAACTCTGGCCACCGCACGGGCAGCGGAGGGCAAGGCCGCCTTCGACGATGTACGGGCCGCCCTGAGCAGCCAGCAGGAACGGCTGCGCGCGGACCGCGTCCGGGCGAGGGACGGCCTGATGGCCACGATGGCCTTGCGGAATTGGGTGTTCAGCACCATCGGGATACTCATCGTCGTCCTCACCGCTCTGGTCTTCGAAGGACTGCGCCGCGGCATCAACGGGCCGCTGGACCGGCTCGGCGCCGATGCCCGCACCATCGCCGGCGGCGACTTCGACCACCCCATCGTCCCGACCGGCCCGGCCGACCTGCGGCGCCTCAGCGGCGAGATCGACTTCATGCGCCGGCGTCTCGTACGGGAGCTGGCCTTCAGCGAAGAGGCACGTCTGCGCCTCGACGCGCAGGCTGCGGACCTTCAGCGCTCCAACGCCGAGCTGGAGCAGTTCGCGTATGTGGCCTCCCACGACCTGCAGGAACCACTGCGCAAGATCTCCAGCTTCACCCAGCTCCTCCAGCGGCGATACGGAGGCGAACTCGACGCCCGGGCCGATCTGTACATCGGCTTCGCGGTCGACGGGGCGAACCGCATGCAGACCCTCATCAACGACCTGCTCGATTTCTCCCGGGTCGGGCGGCTGCACAACGACCACAAGAGCGTCGACCTGGTCAAGGTGCTGGAGCGGACCCTGTCCGCGCTGAGCATCGGCATCGAGGAGGCCGGAGCGACGATCACCCATGATCCGCTGCCGACCCTGGTCGCCGACCCCACCCAGATCGGCATGCTCTGGCAGAACCTGATCGGCAACGCCGTCAAGTTCCGCCGCCCGGAAGAAGCGCCGAGTATCCACGTCACGGCGGCCCGAGAAGGCGAACTATGGCGGTTCACCGTCACCGACAACGGCATCGGCATCGGCATCGCACCGGAATAAGCCGACAAGGTCTTCGTGATCTTCCAACGGCTGCACACCAAGGACGCCTACGCCGGCAGCGGCATCGGCCTGGCGATGTGCAAGAAGATCGTCGAAATCCAGGGCGGCACCATCGCCGTCGACCCGGCCTACCGCAACGGCGCACGCCTAACCTTCGCCCTGGCGCCCCAACCGCCGGAAAGCCCTGGCCCGTCCACCCTGCCCAAGGCCACCCGCTCCTGAACGGAGGAAACACGACGAGCGCAGCCACGGAAGCGGCCTCGGACGAGCCGATGTACCGCATCCTTCTGATCAAGGACGACCAAGGCGACGCCCTGCTCGTGGAGGAGCTCCTCCACGACACCGGGCTGCGGTTCGAGCTGACCACCCGGACCACTCTGGCCGAGGCCCGTATCGAACTGTTCGCCGCCCCGATCGACTGCGTTCTCCTCGACCTGCACCTGCCCGACGTGTCGGGCATCGACGCGGTCGCCGCCGTCCGGGGCATGGCCCCGCACACCGCGGTCATCGTCCTGACCGGGCTGTCCGAGGCCCAGGCAGGCACCAACGCCATGGCCGCCGGAGCCCAGGACTACCTCGTCAAAGGGAAGGTCGAAGCGGACCTGCTGCACCGGACGGTGCGCTACGCCGTCTATCGCAGCCAGACCGAACGCGCGAGCGCCGAAGCCCAGGCCGCCCGACTGCGGGCGGAGGAGAACGCCCGTCTGGAACGCGGCCTGCTGCCCCAGCCGATCCTCGACACCTCCACGGTGAAGGTGACCTCCCGCTATCTGCCCGGCGCCGCGATGGCCCTGCTCGGCGGGGACTTCCTCGACGTGGTGGAAGGAGACGACGGGCTGCTGCACGCCGTCGTCGGCGACGTCAGCGGACACGGCCCCGACGCCGCCGCACTCGGTGTCTGCCTGCGGATCGCCTGGCGCTCTCTCGTACTCGGTGGACACCGCGGCGACGACCTGCTGCACCTGATGGAACGCATCCTGATCGCCGAACGTGGCAGCCAGCTATTGTTCGCCACCTGCACCCTCCTCGCCCTCGACCAGGACGCCGCCACCGCCACTCTCCACCTCGCCGGCCACCACGAACCCCTCCTCAGCACAGCCGAGGGGGCCCGGGAACTGACCGCCGCACACGGCATCGCACTGGGGATCGTCCCCGGGCTGCGCAGCTGGCCTTCCACGGTCATACCGCTTCCGACCGCCGGAGCCCTGACCCTCTACACCGGCGGCCTCACCGAAGGGCACAACGGGGCAACGAGCGAGCGGCTCGGCGTCGAAGGGCTGCTCACGCTGATCGGGACGCTGCCGCCGGCGGACCCGGCCGCCCACGTCGACCTCCTCATCAAGGAAACCCATCAGCTGAACGCCGGACGGCACTCCGACGACCTCGCCGTGCTACGCCTCGACTGGGGCAGCCGACCTCCCCGCCGCTGAGGCCTGGTGGTCGGTGACACCACCCCCTCCTTGAGGCGTTCCTGGAGATCTTCGCGGGCCACGGCATTGAGGTCCGCCGGAGGGTGTGCGCCCCGGGCCGGCCCAGAGCACTGCTGAGCGCGCCGACTCAGTCAGGCGACTCCCACGCCATCCCGTACACGCCGGACGGACATTTCGTCGGCGCCAAATGGGCCGTGTGGGAGATATCGAGATCCACCCGGTGGCGGTGCCGGGCTGTGCGCCGTTCCGCTCCCGGTAGGAGTGGTGGCAGCTCACCGGGAGGGCCAGCGGGTGGAAGCGTACGTGCGACGAATTCGATCGAAACGGTCGGCAGCGCGTCCAGGAAGTGCACGACGGTCCGGGACCGGACGCCATCGCGGACGGCTCTTAGCACCATCGTGACTGAGGTTTCGCGAGGGGATCGATGCTCGTCCAGACACACGGTCTCGTGGGTGACGAGCGACTGGACCTCGGCGTTGAAGTGCAAGAACGCCTCACCCAGCGCCTGTTCCATGTCGGAGTTCTCGCCATAGAGGCTCTGGGGGGGGCGGCCGAGTTCACAGGAATGGTGCGGCCGCGGGGCCGGTGCGGGCCGAGCAGGGAGCGCAGGGTACCGGGCGGCAGGTCGCGCATGGGTTCCAGCGCGTCGACGGCGCGCAGCGACTGGTGCCGCTCGGGTTGGCTGCGGCCGCTTTGCCAGTAGCTGAGGGTGGCGAGGCTGACATTGATCTGCTGGGCGTGCAGGCGGTCGCGCATCCGCTCCAGGGACAGCCCACGCTGTCTCAGGGCCTCGCGGAGCACGGTGGCGAAGGTCGCGTCGCGATCTCTGTGGTGGGGGGCGTTCGACATGGTGTCTTTCGGTGGGCACGGCGCAGTTGTCGACGGCCGGGCCGGTGGGTCCCGCGCGCCGGGACACACGCGGGAGGCGGGGTGTCGTGCCCCGGACCTTACGCCGAGCGGGGCCGCCCGGCGTTTCCGGCGAACGGGCCCCTTGTCGTAGCGGTAGAGGGAACTCAGTCGGTCCGCGAGGTCACCTAAATGGCATATCACCCATTACGCAGTTTCTTGATGCCCCTGCGAAAACAATCCCTCAGTTGTCGCGCATCCCTGACTGCTACTCAGATTCATGGGATCGGGGCCAGCACGGCACAGGCCGGCTTCTTCTTCCCTCGCCGCCGTCGTCGAGACCAGGTCGAAGGAGAGCACGGCCGGCGGGGCGCCCGGGCGGATCTCAGTGCGGTGGTCCATGACCAGGTCGCGGAGTCGGTCCCCGACGGCTGGGCGGGGAAATGGGTCGCCCTCCGCGTGTACCGGGCCGTACCGTCGCCCTGTGAAGCTGCTCTCTGTCAATGTCGGCAGGCCCCGCCCCAACCCTTGGAAGGGGCTCAGCGCGACAGGCATCGACAAACGCCCCGTCGACGGCCCGGTCGCTGTCACAGCTCCCCTGCTCAAGGGCACCGGCGCAGTCGGTCTCACGGGCGACCGGGTCTACGACGTCAAGCACCACGGCGGCTCCGACCAGGCTGTCTACGCCTACGCCCGTGAGGACCTCGACGGATGGGAGGCCGAGTTGGGCAGGCTGCTCGTGAACGGCGTCTTCGGGGAGAACCTCACCACCGTCGGCGTCGACGTCAATGGCGCTTTGATCGGTGAACGTTGGCGCATCGGACCGGACGTCGTCCTGGAGGTGTCGTGCCCGCGGATCCCGTGCGCGACGTTCCAGGGCCGGCTGAAGCGTGAGGGCTGGATCAGGCGGTTCACGCAGGCCGCACGGCCGGGCGCGTATCTTCGCGTGATCGAGCCGGGAGACATCCGCGCTGCCGATCCGGTGCAGATCGTGCACCGGCCTGGCCACGACGTGACCGTCGCGCTCGTCTTCCGCGCGATGACACGTGAACCAGAGCTGCTGCCGCGGCTGCTGGCTGCCGACGCGCTGCCGGAGGAGGCCAAAGATCTGGCCCGCCGACGTACGACCCATAGGTGATCGTTTTCAGGCACACCATCTGCGTACATGAGACGATGGAGTCCGAAGTCCGTTCATGGCGCCGGACCTGGGCTCCCAACGCCACACCGGAAAGCCGTTCCTGGGCGCACCGACCGCCTACAACCGCTCCCCCTTGGGATTGGTTCCTCCAGACCTCCTCGGAGTGCTGCTCGCGCGAGTGGGAGTAGGAGTAGGCCTGATGCCCACATCGCCGTCCCTGCCTGGTTCCACTGACCAACACTCGACAGCGGACCCTGGCAGTCTTATACAACCTCGGGGGCAATGGAGCGTGGATCAGCGAGTGGCGCCCTGCGGCTTCGCGTCCAAGGCGGAGGAGGGAGGCGACGCGGAGCGTCGTCGACCGACGACAACGCCGGAGGCGGAGTCGCGGGGCGTCGGCAGCCCGCGCGCCATCGCCCCCGAGGTCGTAAGCCCCGGTGGCGCGCCGAACGGACACCCGTCCTCCGCGACACCCGGCCCACACCGAGGCATCCGCCCTGCCGCCCTGCACCCGTATCGGTGAATCCCCGCCCAGCCGGGAATAGAGCGGGCACGGGTCCCCGTTGGTCACGCCATGACTTCTGAGACACACGAGCAATTCGGACGGGTCGGCATCTGGAGCAGCGCCTTGCACGCGTCGCGTACGGACGACGCGGGCAAGGAGGCGATCGCGGAGGCGGTCGCCGAACTTGAGGAACTGGCGTACGGCACCCTCTGGATCGGCGGCAGCCCTTCACCCGACGACGCCGCAGCTCTCGTTGCCGCCACCCGCACGGTCACCGTGGCCACCGGCATTCTGAGCATCTGGGACCACACCGCCGCAAACGTGGCCGCGCGGATAGCGGCGATCGACGCGGACGCGCGAGGGCGACTCGTCCTCGGCCTGGGTGTCAGCCACGGCCCCATGGTGCCGCAGTACGCCAAGCCGTACAGCGCGATGGTGGCCTACCTCGACGCACTCGACGCCGCCGCCCCGAACCCCGGGCGCCGGGTCCTGGCGGCGCTCGGCCCGAAGATGCTGAAGCTCGCGGCCGACAGAACACTGGGCGCACACCCCTATCTCGTCACCACCGAGCACACGGCGGAGGCGCGCGAAGCCCTCGGCCCCGACGCGCTGCTCGCCCCTGAGCTGACCGTAGTGCTCGACACCGACCTCGACCGGGCCCGCACCACTGCGCGGAACATGCTGGGGATGTACCTCCAACTGCCCAACTACACCGACAACCTGCTGCGCCTGGGGTTCACGGAGAGCGACTTCGCGGGCGGCGGCAGCGTCCGTCTCCTCGACGCCCTCTTCGCCCTGGGTGATGCCGGGCATGTGAAGGCCCGGACGCAGGAGTACCTCGACGCGGGCGCCGACCACGTCGCCCTCCAGGTGCTCACTGCCGACGAGGGCGGTGCCGGCCTGCCGCGGGCCGAATGGCGTGAGCTGGCCAGGGTGTTCGCCGGCGAGCTGTAGCAGGCGACTCGCGCGGACAACCGGAACGGGTCGCTCCCACTGCTGACGATTGGGTGCTCCTGGCGACCTGGCCGGGCCCTGCTCGGCCTCGCCGAAGGCTGCCCGACCACCACGGTCGACCAGGAGGCCGCACCGTAGCGACGGTGGGCCCGGCCGATGACGTCGTCGGCCGGCCCCACCGCGCTCCATGTGCGGCTTCCAGGCAGGTCGCGGTGGCACCAGCTGTCCCGGCCAGGTACTTCTCCTGGTTATGCGAACTGGCCGGGTCGGTAGTCGCCGGCAGGCTGCTGGATGAGTACGTTCGCCCGGTTGAACGCGTTGATGATCGCGATCGCGCACACCAGGGCGGCCAACTGCTCCTCGTCGTAGTGCTTGGCAGCGTTCGCCCACACCTCGTCGCTGACCCCGCCGGCCGCGTCCGCGATGCGGGTGCCCTGCTCCGTCAGCTCCAGCGCGGCCCGCTCGGCCTCGGTGAAGACCGTGGCCTCCCGCCACGCCGCCACCAGGTTCAGCCGCACCGAGGTCTCACCTGCCGCTGCGGCGTCCTTGCTGTGCATGTCGGTGCAGAAGCCGCACCCGTTGATCTGGCTGGCTCGGAGCTTCACCAGCTCCTGTGTCGCGGCCGGCAGCGTCGAGTCCTCGAGCAACTTGCCCGCCGCAATGATGTGCTTGAAGACCTTGCCTATGGTCGGGCTGCTGAACGGGTCCAGACGGGCATTCATGATGATCTCCTCTGCCATTGTCAGTGCGTACACACCTACGACGGCACAGCCCGGCCGGATGTGACACGACCACCTGTGACCTGTGTCTCCCCTCCCACACCGCAACAACGCGCGCGTCGTGGGGTGACGGTCGCGGCACCGGCCTCGGTGATCGTGGCAAGCAGGTTATGAGGCCTCCGAGGGGGCCCTACCTGCAGGTCAGCGACCGATCCGCGAACGGGTAGCGGATGGGGCATGCCCGGCGGCATACGCGGGGTATGGCAGATACCAGTGTCAAGATCGACGATGAGACCCGCGACACGTTCAAGGACCTGGCCGAGGGCGCAGAAATGTCCATGAAGGACTACCTGGCGAAGGTGGCCGCGGAGAAGAAGCACGAGCAGCTGCTCGACACGGCGACGGCGGTCTTCCGCCGCGTCATCGGCCAGCCGGGCTTCCTGGAGGCGTTCGACGCCGACTTCGGCGGGCTACCGCCGGCCGCCGACCAGAGGTCTCGGGCGGCCTGACCTGGCTCTGATCCTGGTTGACCTCTCGCACAGGGAGCGGCCGGGGTTCTGCCATATCCCGTTGTGTGCCGGGGCTTCCCCTGAGTGGGTTTCCACCTGCTGCCGATCCCGGACCGCTCGTGCGATCTGGCTGCTGCGGCCTGCTGTCTCTGTCGGCCCAGCCCGAAGCCGACATCAATACCCGGCGCGAGTGACACGACGGGCCACCAATCCCCATCCGTCCCATGTGTATCGACACCGGCGTTTCGGCCAACACGCCCGAAGGAGCAACTCGCGCGCCGCAAGGGTGCATGCACCGCACATGAGGAACCTCCCGCGCTCCTGTACGGAATGCGCTCCGTCTCAAATACGTGTATTCGATGGCGCTAGCGGCGTCGTTGCCCTGGGTAGCGCCCAACGCATCGGCAACGACCCTCTAGGAGCAGTGCAGTTGACCTCACATGGCCCCACAGGGGATCTCTCCTGCAGTGGAGTTCCAGCGCCGCGGCCCGCGCCTCTTCCTCTGCCTCCTGCGGCCATGTCGGCCGGTCCGCAGGACTGCGACACGACCGAGGAGTTGAAGGAGGCGTATTGGCCGGTCCATGACGGGGCTGCCACGAATGCGACCGTTCGCCAGGTCCTGACCCGTCTGCCCAAGATCCGGCTCCCCCGCCGACCAGGGAGCGGCAGGTGACGGGGCGCAAGCGGCACACCGAGCCGCTCGACGTCCACGTGATCCTGCGTCGCGACGGCGCTCTGGGCCCGGAGATCCTGCTCTCCCGCAGGACAGGACCGGTCTACGCCACCGGACTGTGGCACCTGCCCTCGGGCCACCTGGACGGTCCGCACGAGGACGTCGTCACGGCGCTGATCCGAGAGGCACGCGAGGAGACCGGCGTGGGCATCGACCCCGAAGACGTCCACTTCGCCCTCACCGTGCACCACCGCAGCCCCGGCGGCAGCACCCGGCTCGGCGTGTTCTTCGAAGTCCGCCGGTGGCAGGGCACGCCCCAGATTCACGAACCCGACGTGTGCGACGCCATGGGCTGGTACCGGTTCGACACCCTGCCGTCCCCGATGGTGGCCTACGCCCGGGCCGCACTGGACGCCTACCGGTGCGGAAAGGCGCTGGCCGTGCACTTCCAGGAACCCGGCGACCCGATCGCCTACGACCCTGCGGTGGACCGCCTCCGCCAGATCCCCGTCGGCACCGGCACGCGTACGGACCTGCCCGGCCCTGAGGTGCGGGCATTCACCGAGCGCGCCGTCGGCCGCATCGCCCACTGGACGGATGTCTCCTGGGCGCGGAAAGGCAGCCAAGTCTGGAGGGCAGGCGGTGCCAACGAGGGGGTGTGGTTCGTCAAGGTTCACCGGAGCGACCGCTTCCACGATCGGGAGGTCGGCGCCTACCGAAGCTGGGTCTGGCGCCTGGGTGCAGCTGCGCCCAGGCTGGTGGCCGCTGACCCGGCACTTCGGGCCATCGTCATCAACGCCGTGCCCGGCCACTCCCTCCACGGCGCCATCCACCCTGCCGATGAGCAACGGCTCATCTTCCGGCGCATCGGGCAGCTCGCGGCCGCGATCCACCACACTCTCCCGGCCCGGCCGGGGCTCAGTGCTTCGGTAGCAATAGGGAAGTTGGAGCGGCACCTCGACGGTGCCCGCGAACACCTCGCACCCGGCGACGAGGACTTCGTCCGCGCGATGGCCAAGAAGGCCGGCCGCCTGCCCAGCCTCGACCAGGTGGCCACGCACGGCGACTTCCAGCTGAGAAACCTCCTCGGTCCTGACGCCACCGGAGGAGCCCCGTATGTCATCGATTTCGAACGCAGTGAGCACGGCGCGGCGGTACGCGACTTCGCGCGCCTCGCAGATGCCTGGGCCGGGAGACCGGACCTCTTCGAGGCGACCATGGCCGGCTACGGCAGGCCGCTTACCCGGATTGAGGAGGAACACCTCACCGTCCACTCCGTGCTCGATGCCGTCTCCGGCATCCAGCACGGCGCCGCACACGGCGACCCCGAGATCGTTGAGCGCGGCCGCCGCACCCTGGCCCATCTCCGGTCCACCGCCATCCCCTGACCACCGCACCGACCACCGCACCAGATGCGAAGCAGCACCGTGGGATACCTTCTCCCGACGGAGTGGGAGCAGCACTACGCCGACGGGCGGGGCTTTCACCGACTGGACGACAGCGAGCGGGCCCTGCTCACCGAGCGCGCTCCCGCCCCGACGGCGGCGGGCGAGCACTCGACGTCGGCTGCGGTTGTGGTTGGGTCGGCAAAGACCGTGTCCCCCCGCAGCTCACGTCGCTCTACCCGGCGGCGGAGCCACTTTTCGGGCAGCCGAACCGTCGCAGAAGAGTCACCTTCACCGCGCACTTCAGCAGGCGGGCCCATTGAGACACCACACCTCAAGCGCGCAGGCCGTCGCTCAGCTTCCCCGTCGGCAACGCGCTTTCGTGCCGCTGCTCTCGACCCGCCTTCTCACTTTGAGGCGACCGCTATTGGCCGCGGGGCTGCGCCCAGGGCCGGCAAAAGCCGAGCGCGCCCCTCATCGACACCGGCGGGCGTTGAGCCGGGCGGCCTGGCGCGTCAGGTGGTCGCGCTCGGCGAGGTTGAGCGCCTTGCGGGCCGCTTCGGCGTACAGCCGTGCCGCCTTCGCCAGGTCGCCGTCGCGCTCGTGGAGGTACGCCGCCACCGCGGCGTGGCGGGGCAGTGAGTCTTCCAGCGCCTCGAGCGCCGCCAGGCCCGCGCGCGGTCCGTCGGCCTCACCGACGGCCACCGCGCGGTTGAGCCGGACGACCGGGCTGTCGGTCAGGCGCGCGAGCTCGTCGTACCACCCGACGATCTGCACCCAGTCGGTCTCCTCGGCGGTGGGCGCGTCGGCGTGGAGTGCCGCGATGGCAGCCTGGGCCTGGAACTCGCCCAGCCGGTCGCGGGCAAGGGCCGCCTGCAGGATCTTGACACCCTCGGTGATCGACTTGGTGTCCCACCGGCCGCGGTCCTGCTCGGCGAGCGGCACCAGGCTGCCGTCGGGCGTGGTCCGGGCCGCGCGCCGGGCGTGGTGGAGCAGCATGAGGGCGAGCAGCCCCGCCACCTCGGGGTGGTCGATCGCAGCCGCGATCTGCCGGGTGAGCCGGATGGCCTCGGCGACGAGGTCGACGTCGCCGGAGTAGCCCTCGTTGAAGACCAGGTAAAGGACGCGCAGCACGGTGGCGACATCGCCGGTCTTGTCGAACCGCATGCCGGAGACGGTGCGCTTGGCCCGGCTGATGCGCTGCGCCATGGTGGCCTCGGGGACCAGGTAGGCCTGCGCGATCTGGCGGGTGGTCAGCCCGCCGACGGCGCGCAGCGTGAGCGCGGCCGCGGACAGCGGCGTCAGGGACGGGTGGGCGCACAGGAAGTACAGCTGGAGCGTGTCGTCCACCGTGGGTGCGGACCCGGGCGCCGGCTCCTCGTCGATGAGGTCCTCGCGTCGGCGGCGGGCGGTGTCCACGCGGGTTGCGTCGAGGAACCGGCGCCAGGCGACGGTGACCAGCCAGCCCTTTGGGTCCCGCGGCGGTTCGGCCGGCCAGACGCGGACCGCCTCGATCAGCGCGTCCTGCACGGCGTCCTCGGCCGCCGCGAAGTCGGCTCCGCGACGGACGAGGATCCCGAGAACGCTCGGTGTGAGGCTTCGGAGCAGGACTTCGTTCACCTTCGAGGTCACTCCGTGATGGTGGGCGGCGCGGCCAGGAACGGGCGCACCTCGAGCCACTCGTGGATCGGCTTCCCGCCCGCACCAGGAGCCGCCGACAGGTCCCCGGCCAGCTCGATGGCGCGCTCGTAGCTGTCGACGTCGATCACCATCCAGCCGGCGATGAGGTCCTTGGTCTCAGCGAATGGGCCGTCAGTGACTGGCGGGCGACCCTCGCCGTCGTACCGGACGAACGTCCCCTCGGGGGCGAGCGCCTGACCGTCGACGAACTCTCCGGTCCCCTCGAGCCGGGCCGCGAAGTCGTGCATGTACTGCACGTGGGCCGAGATCTCCTTCGGCGTCCACTGGTCCATGGGAACATCGTTGACGGCAGCCGGGGCGCCACGGTAGTGCTTGAGCAGCAGGTACTTGGCCATCGTGTTTCTCCTGTGTGCTGGTGCGGCCCATTTTGGTCGCGTTCACTGCAGGGACGGAGCCAGTTTCGATTTCTCGACATCGTCGTCTGTTTTTTTGAGTCTCGTGGATGAGCATGAGTGCGCCATCTGGTGGTGTCCGGGTCCTTGGCGTGGCGCGAGGGCTGGGGCGAGACGACGCGAGGTCTTCCAAGATCGGCAACGGCCGAACGGCTGGATCACGAAAATGCCTCACGCCGTCTCGCCCTCCCCCTCGCTCAGCGCCTTCGCCCGCGCCGCTTTCGGTAGGCGGTCCGGTCGACAGGCTGCGGAATGATTGCGCGAATGCCGCTGCGGCGCAGGTGCGCGGATGGCTTACGACCTCGGGGGTAATAGAGCGTGGATCAGCGAGTGGCGTCCTGCGGCTTCGCGTCCAAGGCGGAGGGGGGAGGCGACGCGGAGCGTCGTCGACCAACGACAACGCCGGAGGCGGAGTCGCGGGGCGTCGGGAGCCCGCGCACTATTGCCCCCGAGGTCTTAAGGCCGAATACGCCTCGTCCGCGAGCACCTGCGCTGCCGCCTGGATCAACCCACGCCGACCGGTTGTAGTCTCGGCCCTTATGAGTTGGCTGCCTGATGACTTCGTCCACCCCGTCCACGTGCCTGTGCCCGTGCCCAGCACCGCGCTTCACCTGCGGCCGATCCGAGAGGCGGACACCGCGCTCGACTACCCCGCTGTGATGGGCTCCCGAGAGCGCCTGTGGGAGATCTTCGGTCCGGCCTGGGCTTGGCCCCAGGAGACGATGACGTATGACGAGGACCGCATCGACCTGCTGCGGCACGAGAAGGAGATAACCGCACACCAGTCGTTCAACTACGCGCTGCTGGACAAGGACGAGACAGCGATCCTCGGCTGCGTCTACGTCGACCCGCCCGAGCGCACCGGCTCCGACGCAGAGGTCTCCTGGTGGGTGGTGGACGACCTGGTCGGCGGCGAGGTGGAGCGCGCGCTCGACGCGCTGGTCCCGCAGTGGATCGCCGCCGACTGGCCCTTCCAGCAGCCCCGTTATCTGGGCCGCGACATCACTTGGCAGGACTGGCTCGCGCTGCCACCCGCCTCGTAACACGTCCGAGGCAGTGCCTGGATCGTGGCTTCAAAGATCGTGTGCGGATGTGCCGTTGCGCCGTTGCGCCGTTGACGGATGCCCAGTGGGCGCGGATCGAGCCGTTGCGCCCTGACCGGCCGCCGCGTCGCGGCGGCCGGTGGCGCGATCACCGGCAGGTGATCGACGCGATCGCACGGAAGTACCAGACCGGCGCGCAATGGCGGCACCTTCCGCCGGAGTACGGGTCCTGGTAGGGCGTTCACACCCGGCTGCGCGACTGGGCGACCGGCTGCCGTCTCGGCGCGTCTTCGCCCTCGACAGCGTCTACCCGCCCGCGTAGAGGTAGAAGAGGGCAAGCAGGCCGGCACCGATCCAATATGCGACGTTCACGATTCCCATCCATGACTACCAGGTGTAGGTGACTGCCTCGTCACCAGAAGAGCGTCGGCGAAAGGCGCACGCGAGTGCGTAGGTGCTTCAGCGGCACGGGCCTTCCGAGGCAGGAGCCGCCTCGACCGTACGGATCTGACATGGTCAGCCAAGGCTGCGTTGTCCTTCCGGCCTCTCAGCGAAGTCGGTGGCGGGCTCGGTGGCGTAGCGGCTCATCGTCTGGATGGTCGTCTGTGGGGTCATGGCCTGGCCACCGGCGATCATGTCCTGCAGGTCTCGGAAGTACTGCACATACAGGTCGGGCGTGAAAGTGCTGAGCATGACGGCCGGTTGGTCGGTGATATAGGCGAAAGTGTGCGGGGCTCCGGGCGGGACCAGCACGAACGTGCCCGCCGTCGCGTCGTAGTCCTTTTCTCCGACCGTGAACCGCACGGCGCCGGAGATGATGTAGAAACTCTCGTCGTGCTGGGCGTGACGGTGTTGTGGCGGTCCGGGTGTGTACGGCGCGAGGACGGACTCTGCGAGCCCGAGGCGGTGCCCGGTGTTGCTGCCGTCTTCGAGGACGCGCAGGCGCGTGGTGCCCAGGAGGATCGTCTCGCCGTCGCCCGGACCGACCACCGATACGACGGGGTCGGCAATGGGCTCGCTGGTCTTCGGTTCGTTCGTCATACGTCGATTCCACTGCCAGGGCACTGTGGCTGTCCAAGACCCGTTCACAGGGGTCGATACCCTCCGGGTATCGTTGCATCATGGAGCTACGCACGCTGCGCTACTTCGTGGCGGTCGCCGAGGAACTCCACTTCGGCCGGGCCGCCAGCCGACTGCACATGAGTCAGCCACCCCTGAGCCAGGCGATCAAGCAGCTGGAAACCGAGGTCGGCGCCACACTGCTCGACCGATCGTCCGCCGGTGTCACGCTGACTCCGGTGGGGGCGGCACTGCTTGGTGAGGCGCGCGCCTTGCTCGACCAGGCCGACCAGGTACGGGTACGCGTGGCCGCGGCGGCCGGAGCCGCGACCATCACCGTCGGCATCCTGGGTGACAGTACCGATCCGGACGCAACCCGGCTGGCCGACGCCTACCGTCGGCGGCATCCACGCGTTGAGGTCCGCATCCGCGAGACCGACCTGACCGATCCCACCTGCGGGCTGCGCGCCGGCCTGGTGGACATCGCCCTGACCCGCGGGCCGTTCGACGATACCGGCCTGACCGTTCACCCGTTGCGCGCCGACCCGGTGGGAGTACTGCTGCGCGCCGACGATCCGCTGGCCCGATGCGGCCATCTGAAGCTGGCCGACCTGGCCGACCGTCGCTGGTTCCTGTTCCCGCAGGGAACCGATCCCACCTGGCAGTCGTACTGGAACGGCGGAGAACCTCGCGAGGGTCCGGTGGTGCGCACCGTCCAGGAGTGCCAGCAGGCCGTTCTCTGGACCGGCACGGTCGGCATGACACTCCTTGCCCACCAGCCGGCACAGGGGCTCACCGCGGTGCCACTGATCGACATGCCGCCGAGCCGTGTCATGGCGGCATGGAAAGAGGGTGACACGAACCCCCTGGTCCGCTCGTTCGTCCAGATCGCGATCACCGCCTACCAGCACTGAGCGCCTCACGGCGGCACGCCGACCCGAACTTCTCCATCGGCACCACGCATACCGCGCTCGACCATCAGTCTCGATCCAAGAGATCGTGTTTTTCGGCGCACTGTCCGACGTCACAGCAGCCTGACGCCCCGCCGGGCCAGGTACGCGACGGGATTCACGTCTGAGCCATAAGGGCGCCTGGCCCGGATTTCGAGGTGAAGGTGCGGGCCGGTGGCGCGTCCGGTGCTGCCGCTGTCCGCGATGCGCGCGCCCGTGGGTATGCGGGCACCGTTGTGGGTGCGGATCCGGTTGCGGTGTCCGTAGACCGCGTAGTGCCCATCTGGCATGCGCACGGTCACCGCGTTGCCGTAGTCCCCCGACCACTGGGCGAGGACCACGGTGCCCGCACTGACGGCGTAGACGGGTGTTCCCCGGGGCACTGCGAGGTCAATGCCTGTGTGGTGCCCGGCCTGCCAGTTGCCGCGTACCCCGTAGCGCGCGGTGACCCGGTAGCCGCGTCGCAGTGGCAGCGCGAATACGCCGGGAAGCGAATGGTCAGCCGACCACGGTCCAGGTGTCGTTTCCGGCGAGTAGTGCGCCCAGGTCGCCCTTGCCGTCTCTCTCGATGGCGGCGTCCAACTGGTCCGACATCAGGGTGTCGTAGACGGGGCGG
>NZ_JASITA010000037.1 GCF_030063415.1 Streptomyces sp. H27-C3
GGCCGCGAGCAGGGCGAGGCAGGTGAGCAGGACCAGCGGGTACAGGGCGTGCGGGCGGGTCATGGGACCTTCCGGTGCAGGACGGGCGGCAGGAGCGACCAGGGGTTGGGGCCGTGGCCCGGGACCGCGCAGTGCACGGCGGCGCGGCGCAGCGCAGCCGTGCGGGCGGCGAGACCGCAGAGGCCCGGCGGTACGCCGTGGATCAGATGGCAGAAACGCTCCGGCGGGTGGGAGGCGGTCCAGGGGGGTGCGGCGGGCGCGGCGGAGTAGGCGGTCCAGTCGCCTTCGAAGGTGACAAGGAGGTCGGCGAACGCCGCGTAGCCCGGCGCCGGATGGGTCCCCGGGTTGAGGACGACGGTTCGGCCACCCCGGGAGCGCGCGGCCCGGGTGATGCGCCGGTAGCGGCGTACCGCGGCCGGTTCGGACGCGACCTGGTCCAGGAAGAAGCCGTCGGTGGCGTACCAGTCTCGGTAGCGGTCGAAGTCGGCGGTGATGGACCGCAGCGGCCGGCGGCCGTAGTCGGTGTCGGCGTATCCGAGGAGACGCACCCCCGCCGCCCGCAGAGCGCGGGTGGCGGCGGTGAACGACGGCTCGGGCGCGGCGCCAGGACCGTCGGCGATGTTGAGCACCACGCCGTACAGCAGGGGTGCGGACTCGACGAGCGTCCACCATGCGTCGGGGTCGACGGCAGGGTGGACGTACATGGGGACGAGGAGCTTGGTCGGCGGCCCCGGGTGTGCTTGCGGCCCTGGGGCTGTCTGCGGCTCCGCGCTCACCGGGCTGCCGGGACAGCGACCGGGGGCAGCGACTGCCACAGGTCGGACAGCGACTGCGCGAGCGTGTGCCGCGGCTGCCAGCCCAGCGCGGACCGGGCGGCCACGATGTCCGCACACTGCCAGGAGACGGCGGACGAACGGTCCGAGCCGCCACCCGACTCCTCGATGGTGCCGTCGAACCCGGCGGCCCCGACCAGTCCGGCGGCGAGGTCGCGGACCACGGTGGCCTGTCCGCTGCCGATGTTGAGTACCGGCGGCAGTGGTCCGGGAGCGGTCGCGGCGAGGGTCGCCGCGTGCGCCACGTCCCGTACGTCGACGAAGTCCCGGTACGCCGAGAGGTCACCGACCCGTACGGTCCCCGACGTGCCGGCCCGGCGCAGCTCACCGGCGAGCCGTCCGGGCAGTCCGGCGGCGGGCGCACCCGGGCCCACCGGGTTGAAGACGCGCAGCACGACCGCGTCGAGCCCGGAGGCGTTGACGGCGGCGGTGCCGGCGAGTTTGGTGGCGCCGTACGGGCCCTGGGGGCGCGTCGCGGCGTCCTCGGCGACGGTTTCGCCGGGCCGGGTCGGCCCGTACTCGGCGGCCGAGCCGAGGTGGACGAGGCGGGCGGTGGGCGCGGCTGTCCGAAGCGCTTCGCACAGCGCGGCGGGCCCGCGGGCGTTGACGTCGGTGAGCCGGACGGAGCTGCCGGTCACCAGGCCCGCGCAGTTGACGACGACCGTGGGTGCGACGCCGTGCAGCGCGTCCGCGAGGACGTCGGGGTCGGCGGTCAGATCGAGCGGCACATCGGCGGCCGGGTTACGGCCGCCGATGAGCAGCCGCGCGCCCGGCAGGGCGCGCAGCTGCTCGGCGATGTGCCCGCCCAGGAATCCGGTGGAGCCCAGGACGAGAATGCGCATGACCCGCTCACGCCCCCTTGAGCAGCAGGCCGCGGTGGGTGGTGAACTCCGCGTTGGCCCGGTCGTAGTCGTCCGGTCGCCCTATGTCGAGCCAGTAGCCGTCGAACTCGTAGGCGTGCGGCGGCGTTTCGGCGGCGAGCAGGTCGAGGACCAGCTCGTCGAAGCCGAGCGGCAGACCCGGGGTGTAGGGGGCGAGGGTGTCGCGGGTGAGTCCGTACACCCCCATGGAGACGCGGTAGTCGATGCTCGGCTTCTCCTTGAAGCCCACGACCTTGCCGGACTCGGTCGTCAGGACGCCGAAGTCGATGGCGACCTTCCGAGCGTACGTGGAGACGGTCAACGGGGCACCGGAATGCGCGTGTTGCTTGAGTACGTCCCCGTAGTCGAGGTCGGTCAGGATGTCGCCGTTCATCACCAGGAAGTTGTCGGGCAGCCGGTCCATCATGGTGAGGAGCGGGCCCATGGTACCGAGCGGGCTGTCCTCGGTGGAGTAGCCGACGCGCAGCCCCCACTGCGAGCCGTTGCCGACGTAGGCGCGGATGATGTGGCCGAGGTGGCCGATGGCGATCGTGCAGGTGGTGAAGCCGCACGAGGCGAGCTGGCGGAGCACGATCTCCAGGATGGCGTGCTGGTCGCCGATGGGTACGAGCGGCTTGGGCAGCGCGGTCGTGTACGGCCGCAGCCGGACGCCCTTGCCACCGGCGAGGATCACTGCATGCATGGAAGTCCCCTATGCGTCGTGTGCGGGTGCGTCATGTGCCGGTTTTCGTGTCTGCGTACGTCGTGGGTGCCGGCCCGGTCAGATGTTGTAGATGCCGGTCTTGTAGCGCGACAGGTTCGCCGGGTCGCGGAAGAACTCGATGGTGTGCGTCAGCCCCTGCTCCAGGTTGAGTTCGGGCTGCCAGCCGGTGGCGGCGCGCAGCCGGGACGCGTCGGCGACCAGACGCATCACCTCGGACGCCGCGGGCCTGATGCGCTGTTCGTCCTCACGCACGTCGAGGTCGGTGTCCATCAGCTTGCCGATGAGGTGGGTGAGGTCTCCCACCGAGATCTCGCCGCCGGTACCGGCGTTGAAGGTACGTCCGACGACGGCGGCGGCGGGCGCGGTGCCGGCCGCGAGGAAGGCGCGGGCGGTGTCCTTGACGTACAGGAAGTCGCGGGTGGGGCGGAGGTCCCCGAGGGTGATGGTCCGCTCCCCCGCCGCGACCTGGCCGATGACGGTCGGGATGACCGCCCTCATCGACTGGCGCGGTCCGAAGGTGTTGAAGGGGCGCAGGGTGACGACCGGGGTGGCGAAGCTGGCGTGGTAGCTGTCGGCCAGCCGGTCGCCGCCTGCCTTCGAAGCGGCGTACGGGGACTGCGTGTTGATGGGGTGGTCCTCGGTGATCGGCACGGTCTGCGCGGTGCCGTACGTCTCGCTGGTCGAGGTGTGCACCAGGCGGGGCGTCTCGTGTCTGCGTACGGCTTCGAGGACATTGAGGGTGCCCGTGACATTGGTGTCCACGTAGCTGTGCGGGGCCTGGTAGGAGTACGGGATCGCGATGAGCGCGGCGAGGTGGTAGACAGCCTCGGTGCCTTCGATCAGCTGGTTGACCGAACCGGGGTCGCGGACGTCGCCCAGGACTATCTCGACCTGGTCCAGGGTCTGGGCGGAGAGGGTCTCCAGCCAGCCGTAGGACGAGAAGGAGTTGTACTGGGCCATCGCGCGGACCCGGAAGCCGGCGGCGACCAGGGTCTCGGTGAGGTGGGAGCCGATGAAGCCCTCGGCGCCGGTGACGGCGACGAGCGGGGACGCGGGTGCGGATGCGGTCACGGGGTGCTCCTCCGAATACGGATGCAGGGATCAGCGGTGTGCTGTGGGCCGGCCGAGGAAGCGGCAGGCAAGGGCGAGAAGGGCAACCGCCGCGAGGAAGCGGCAGAGCAGTTGGACGGGGCCGGTGGGCAGTCCGGCGGCCGCGGCGGCGGCTTCGGCCGCCGCGGCCGTGAGACAGACGGCCGCGGGCGGCCAGGCCACCCCGAACGCCTGCAGCAGCAAGGCGGTCCAGAGCACGGCGCCCAGACCGAGCAGTGCGGCCGGTGCGGTTCCGGCGAGCAGGGCTCCGACGGCGAGCAGCGCGAGGTAGGCGGCCAGGCACAGTCCGAGGGCGCGGGCGGCGCGCAGGGCGAAGCCGCGCGGTTCGGTGCTGGCGCGCAGGGCAGCCACCGCGAGGCCGCGGTAGCGGTAGAGCAGCCATTCGGCGAAGCCCATGCTCAGAGTGAGGAGCAGTATCGCGTGCGGGTCCTCGGTCCCGGTGAGCACGGCCAGCACGCCGGCCGCCAGGCCGAACAGTCCGTACGGCAGGGAGCGCCACAGGCCGGGCGCCGGGGCCGTGGGGGCCGGGTCCGAGCGCAGGCCGGCCCGTATTCCGTGGCCGGCCGCCAGCACGGTCAGCGTCATGGTGGCGAACAGCAGGACCAGGACCACGGCGGTCGGTGGCTGCCACCACAGGGTGGCGACCGCGCCCGCGGTGATGGGCAACAGGGCGAGCAGCAGGGCGCGTTCGCGGCCGAGGACCAGGAGTACGGTCGCCGCGCCCAGGTAGCAGGACTGCCCGGCGGCGAAGACCGCTGCCGGTCCCGGGCCGGCGATGAGCAGCGCGACGGCACTGGCGAGCAGGGCTCCGACCGGGGCGCCGAGGCGCAGGGCGCGGCCCGCGGTGGACGCGCCCCCGGTGCCGAGGCGCAGGAACGCACGGTGGCTGAGTGCCTGGTTCCAGGCCCAGGCCGCGAGGCCGGCGGCGATGAGCCCGTTGGCTGCGGCCGGTCCGGCCCATAGTCCGGCGCCGAGCACATAGGCGAGGCCGGGGAGCGCGAAGACGATTCCGCGCAGCGCGCAGCGCAGATGGTCGGGGCGCCAGGGGTCGGCGGTGGGCGGAGGTTCGGGGTAGTGCCTGGGGACCCGGGCGTAGAGGTCCTCGGCGAGTGTGAACAGGTCGGGGCGTGCGTAGCGGGCGCTGATCCGATCGCCCGTCATACCGTCGGACTCCAGGAGCGCGGCGACCTCGTACGGGTGGACGGCCGCGGCGACGGGCTCGACCAGACGGTCGGCGAGCTCGTCGATGGGATCCTCGGCCCAGCTGGGCCGGCCCCTGGTACCTGACCGGGGCCTGGGCAGGACGGGCAGGCTGCCGCCCTCGCCCGGCACCAGGCGCAGCGGGCCGCTCATCCGATGGCTCCCGCGTGCAGGTCCTCGCGCCATGCGGTGGCGCCGGTGTCGACGGCGGTGTCCTCGGCGCCCTGTGCGAGTTCGGTGTAGATCGCACGGAAGGTGTCGATGGTCTGGCGGAGGGTGAACTGCTCGATGACACGCAGCCGCGCGGCTTCGCCCATGGCGGACCGGCGCACCGGGTCCCGGAGCATTTCCAGGGCCGCGCGGGCCATGGCCTCGGGCTCGCGGGGCGGCACGACGAGACCGGTCTCGCCGACCGCCTCGCGCACTCCGCCGACGTCCGTGGAGACGGTGGCGCGCCCGCAGGACATGGCTTCTATCAGGGTGAAAGGGAAGCCTTCGCTGATGCTGGAGAGCATCACGACATTGCCCGCCGCGTAGGCGTCACGGATGTCCTCCACCCGCCCCTCGAAGACGACGGCGTCCGCGTGCCCGAGCTCCGCTGCGAGCGCCTCACAGCGCTCCCGGTAGGACTCGCCGCCGCGCGGTGTGCCGCCGAAGAGCCGCAGTCGGGCGTTCGGTATCTCGGCCCTGACCAGGGCGAAGGCCCTGATGAGGGTCTCCAGGTCCTTGATCGGGTCGACGCGGCCTGCCCAGCTGAGCGTGGGGACGTCCGGTTCGGGCCCGGCGGCCGGGAAGGCCGCCGGGTCGACGCCGTTGTAGACGGTGCGTATCAAGTGCGGTGCGGCGCCGCCCTGTTCCTCCCAGAGCCGGTTGTAGCGGTTGCCCGGGGTGATCAGGGCCGCGGTACGGTACGTCTCCTCGGCCAGCAACCGGAAGAAGCCGAGCAGCAGCGCCTTGACCGGCCACCGGTAGGGGCCGGTGCGGTAACCGAGGTAGCGCTCCCGCAGATAGACGCCGTGTTCGGTGAGCAACAGCGGTACGCCGCACAGCTGTTGCCCGATGAGGCCGGGCAGCACCGCGAGGCCGCCGCTGACCGCGTGCGACACCCCCTGCTCGGGTGGTGCGGCCGCGAGCGGGCGCAGTGCGTGCTCCAGCAGATCGGTGGCGGTCAGGGCGTCGTGCAGGGACGGCCTGGCGGCGTGCACCGCCAGGTCGGGGCGGTTCCAGACGGCCGCCAGGACGCGGACGGCCTGGTCGGTGCGCAGGGCGGGCGCGAGCACGCCGGCCCTGGCCGCGTGGGCCAGTTGGTGCAGTGCGGGCCCGAACTGGTCCTCTGCCGCGGGGTCCAGGAGTGCGGTGAGGAAGCGCTCGTACGCGGCCATCACTTGCCGCTTGCGCCGGCCGCGCGGCCGGGCGCCGACCGGGTCGGGTCCCCACATGGGGACGGTGACGGGTGGTGCGACATGGCCGGGCAGCTCCCAGGCGAGCGGCTCCTGTCCCGTTCCGGTCACCGCTATGACTCGGAAGTCGAAGTCGGGCATGCCGTTGACGAGTTGGTCGCACCACACGCTCACGCCGCCGTGGCTGTGCGGATAGGTGCCTTCGGTGAGGAGAGTGACCCGGGCCGCGCCGGATGAGAGCGGGCGGAGTAAGTCGGGCATGACGAGCTGGTCCCCCGGGAGATGCGTGCGGTGACAGAGACGCGGGCGGTGCGCGGTGTGCCGGTGCTGTGGGTCAGCCGGTGACGCCGTAGGGGACCCGCTTGAGAACTCCGGCGGGCACCGGCAGACGGGGGGCGCTGCGCTGCGTCGGCTGCGCCTTGTCCGGCCGGCTCACCCTGTTCACGGAGAGCGGGACCGTGCCGGCGGGCAGCGTGAGCGTCACCCGGTCCTGGAGCAGCCCAGGGGTGGCCCGCCCGGAGAGCGACCCGGCGTAGGGGGTGCCGAATGCCTGGGTGCCGAGCAGCAGGTTCTGCCGGGTTCCCGTGGGCAGGGTGGCGATGGCCCGGACGCTGCTGGGGGCCCGCACCGTGACGGCGTTGCCGATCCGGTACGCCGTCACCTGGCCCGCCTTGACGGCGGTGTCCCAGGCGGCCCGCTCGCGCATTTCCTCGCCGATCTGCTGCTGGCGCAGGTTGATCAGCGGGGTGTTGTCGGCATACAACGCCCGGTAGTCGTTGATGATGCGGTCGAGCACCGGGTAGGCGATCCGGTCCTCGGCCAGGTTGGACTGGTGGATGAAGTGCGGCCTCGGGTCGTTGGCGAGGACGTGGCTGAGCCCGATGCTTACTTCCAGGGGCACGATGTAGTCGGCGTAGCCGGTGACCGTGTCGAGGGGCTCGCTCAGGCAGGTGGTGCCCGGCGCGGTCTCGCAGATGCCGCTGCCGCCCTGGGCCGCACTGGAGTAGATCCAGTTGTACTCGTCGATCTGCTCGGTGGCGCGGCCCGCGTTGTAGAACACGTTCATCGGGTAGCGGGGCACGGTGAGCGCCGGTCCGACCTGCCGCTGCGCGCGGTCGCGGGAGTTGTCGGAGCCGAGCGAGGTGATGTTGTTGTCGGCGAGCGCGGGCGCGAGGTTGGGGTTGTCGTCCGGCTGCTGCGGCAGGATCTTCAGCCCCGAGTGCTCACCGGTGATCAACTCGCCGTTCTGCTGCGGGAGTCCGGCGCGCTCGCCCCAGGCGCGATTGTCGCCGATCTGGGCGGCGATCTCGGCCCGGGTGACGTACTTGGTGCTTCCGTCGGGGTTCTTGGCGCAGATCCACGGGACGACCGTGACGTTCTGGACGCAGCCGAGGAAGGGGTGGTTGTAGGTGTGGTTGATCCAGCGGTAGGAGTTCTTGTCCGCGGTCAGCTGCTGCGCCAGCGGGTCGGTGCCGGCGTGCTCCTCCTTGTAGAGCTCGCTGCCACCGCCGTTGTATGCCATGTCCAGGGTGAATCCCTTGATCGCGGACCACTGCGTCGCGTACTGCGCGTCCGCCGGCGTCATCCGGATCGGGTCGGGCTCGCCACCCTGGCCGGGGGCGCAGTCCACATCGCCCGGGGTGCAGTTGAGCTCGGTGTCCCAGCGATCGTCGGCGGCGAACACGTCGTCGACGTGGACCGCGAAGTAGTTGTGGGAGGCGCCGACCCGCACGCCCTGGGTGAGCCAGTCGACGATGCCCCGGGCCAGCAGCCGGTACTGCTTCTGGTACTGGTTGTAGACAAAGCCGACGACCAGTTCGCGGCGGCCGTCGTGGCGGTACTCACCGACGAGCGAGCCGCGCTCCTGGGTGCCCGGGATCGGCGCGTCGACGTAGCTGGTGAAGGCCGTCCCCGGCAGGGGCTTGGCGACATGGGCGTAACTCTCGCCCACGGTCGGCGAGTTGTCCTCGAAGGGAACCGCGCCGTCGAGATAGCCGAAGGGCCCGGCCTTCCCCGCGACGGTCACCTCGGCGGTCGCGCCGTCCAGGGAGCCGCTGTAGCCGCCATTGGCCGGGTAGTTGAGCCCGACCTCCGGGCGGGCGTACGTGTAGGCATCGACCTGCGGAACGGCGAAGGTCTTCTCGTACGAGACGAGCGCCGCCATCTCCGCGGAATCCGCGCCGAACGGATTTTCGTTGGGCAGTACCACTGCCTGGTACTTGGCCCGCGGACGCCCGTCGACGGTGTCGGCGAGGAAGTTCCCGTTGATCACCGGCCGGTTCTGGCGGGACAGGTCAAGGGTGGTGTACGGCGTCCCCGCGCCGTCGAGTTCGGCGGCGATCGCGGCGGTGGCAGGGCCGCCGTCGCTCACCACCAGGACTTTCAGGTCGATACGCGGATCCGGCGCCGCGGCGGCCCCGGTCGCCGGTGCGACGAGTATCAGCACCAGCGTGGCTGCGGAAAGCGCGGACAAGGCAGCAAGTCTGGCCGTACGGCTCATGTGTATGGATCCTCCCCGGAAGGGGCAGGCGGGATACACAGCCGGCATGCCCCCACCCCCCAGCGGGATGGACGCTCTCGAAGCCGCCCCCCTGTCCCGCTCTGTCGGATCACATACTGAGGGCCGCAATGGAGGTCTTGTGAGGGCATCGTGAAACCTGGCGCGAAACACACCTGTCTCACCTAGAACCAAATCCGGCCGATCGACTGCCCCTGCACCCTCGCCCCACGCGCCAACCGAGCGGACACCGGCCCTGCGTCACAGCTCACGACGCCGAAAGCGTTTACCGCGCCGACTGGCACACTCGCATGGTCTAGACCGCCGAAAGATACCTCGGGACACTCACCGGATTCAGCCAATCACCGACAGTCCCCGATCCGGCGACCACGGACCGGCCAACGAATCGGCCATCTTCGATCCCGCTTCCCGATCAAGCGCATTCCCGGGTGAATGGCTAGAATTCGGACATGGGAGAGCGTGCTGTCGCGCCAGGCGCCCCCGAACTCGTCCTCAAAACCGACGCAGGTTCCACGGTGATGAGACCGAGCCGGGACTATCACGTCGGGCGTGATCCGTTGAGCGACATCGCCATCGACGATGCCCGGGTGTCCTGGCACCACGCGGTGATCCGGGCCGTGGACGACCACTGGACCCTTGAGGACGAGGACAGCACCAACGGCACCTACACCGAGGGCCGGCGGATCCACGAGTCCACCGTGGGCCCCGGCAGTGTCGTCCGGTTCGGCAACGCCACCGACGGACCGCGCGCCGTTCTCCTGGGCCATGCCCCGCCGCCACCCGCGCCACGGCCCCCGGACCGCCCATCCTCCGTCTCCATGCCCTCGGCCACCGGCACCTTCCGGCAGCCGACCACGGTGCGGCCGCTGCCGGTCCGCACCGTACGCATCGGCCGCGGCGGCGACAGCGACCTGGTCGTCGACGACCTGACCGTCTCGCGTCGGCACGCCGAACTGCGAGCACATCCGGACGGTTCGTACGAGATTGTCGACCTCGACAGCCACAACGGCACCTTCCTCAACGGCCGGCCGGTCGCCCGCGCCCCCGTCTTGGCCGGGGACATCGTCGGCATCGGCCATTCGGCGTTCTGCCTGGCCGGCGACACACTGCAGGAGTTCGTCGACACCGGCGAGGTCTCCCTCGATGTCCAGGACCTGGCGGTCACGGTCGACAAGGGCCGCAAGACACTCCTCGACCACGTTTCCTTCCCCGTGGGCGAGAAATGCCTGCTCGCCGTCGTGGGTCCCAGCGGCGCCGGCAAGTCCACCCTCCTCAACGCGCTGACGGGACTGCGCCCCGCGGATCGGGGCACTGTCCTGTACGACGGCCGCGACCTCTACCGCGACTACGCGGAGCTGCGCCAGCGCATCGGTCTCGTACCGCAGGACGACATCCTGCATTCCCAGCTGACCGTGCGCCGGGCCCTCGGATACGCCGCCGAGCTGCGCTTCCCCCAGGACACCGCGAAGACCGAACGTCGGGCCCGGGTCGCCGAGGTCATCCGCGAGCTGGGACTGGAGCAGCGGGCCGATCAGCCGATCCACAGCCTGTCGGGTGGCCAGCGCAAGCGCGTCAGCGTCGCCCTGGAGCTGATGACGAAACCGTCACTCCTCTTCCTCGACGAACCGACCTCCGGGCTCGACCCGGGCATGGACCGTTCGGTCATGCACATGCTCCGCGGCCTGGCCGACGACGGCCGCACGGTCGTCGTCGTCACGCACAGCGTGCTCAGCCTGGATGTCTGCGACCGGCTGCTGATGCTCGCCCCTGGCGGCCGGATCGCGTACTACGGGCCACCCGATGACGCACTCGCCTTCTTCGGATTCGAGCAGTGGCCCGAGGCGTTCGAGGCCTTCGAGAACGACCACGGCCGCGACTGGGCGGAGCAGTACCGCCGGTCGCCGTTCCACCAGCAGTACATCGCGAACTCCATGGTGCGGCCGACGCTGCCGCAGGCCCCCGCCCTGGTGTCCGCCGCCCCGCCGAGGACCCGGAGCTGGGGTGCGCAACTCCGGACGCTGGTGCGGCGCTACGCGGCCGCGCTGAGCGCCGACCGGACCTTCCTGGCCATCATGATCGCCCTGCCGTTCGTCATGGGCGCGATGGCCCGCGCCCTGGCCGGCTCGAAGCTGACCCAGGAAACAGCCCTGAACGCCCTGCTCATCCTGTCTGTGGGTGGTGTGCTGACGGGCGCTGCCAACGCCGTGCGCGAGTTGGTCAAGGAGCGGGTGATCTACCAGCGGGAGCGTGCCGTCGGGCTGTCCAGATCCGCGTATCTGATGTCCAAGGTCGTGGTGCTCGGCACCATCACGGTGCTGCAGGCCATTGTCTTGACCCTGGTCGGTCTGGTCGGCGTCGATCTGAACGCCCCGGGCGGTGAAGGGGTGTTCATACCACCGCTGCCGGAAATTGCCGTCGCCGTGGCGTTGCTGTCCTTCACCGCGATGATGCTCGGTCTCCTCGTGTCGGCACTGGTGCGCAAGGAGGAGGTCACGATGCCGCTGCTCGTCCTCCTAGCCATCGTCCAAGTCGTTTTTTGCGGAGCGCTGTTGAAGCTGAACGGGGTGGTGGGGGTCGAGCAGTTGTCGTGGCTCGTTCCCTCCCGGTGGGCCATGGGAGCGATGGCGGGGACGATCGGACTGGGCCGGATCGTCCCCGGCAAGCTGACGGCGGATCCGCTGTTCGCACACTCCGCAGGAGTGTGGCTGTTCAACATGGGGATGCTGGTGGTGCTCTGCGTCGTCTTCGGATACGTGGTCGCGAAGCTCCTGCGCCGGCACGAACCCGCGATCATGCGGAAGTAAGGGCGGGCCCCATGGCGACCCCGGAGTTCCACCCGACGCATGTGGTCCCCCAGGGCGGTCTGCCCGCCTGGGAGGCACCGGAGGTGTCCCGGCCCACCGACCCGCTCGACCCGCTGCTTCCCGTCCAGTTGCTCGACCGGCGCGGCGACTGGGGGCAGATCGTGTGCGCCAACGGCTGGTCCGCCTGGGTCGACGGCAGGCTGCTGGTCTCCGTGCCCCAGGGGCCACCATCGGCCGGCCAGCCGCTCGCCCGCACGGCGGACCCTCGGCCACTGCTGGCCCGCGTCGAGGAGTCCCTCGGCCAATACCGTCGCGCGGCGCAGGACTTGGCCGCCGGGCGCAGCGACGAGGAGAGCTTCCGCCGCCGTACCCAGGGACTGCGGGTCGGGATGGTCGTCGAAGGCGAGTCGGTGTGGCTGTACGACGCCGAGCACGAGCGCTGGGTGTTCTGCGACGGGACGCGGCTCACCACGTACGCGGCCTCGGGGGGACCCGGCTCGGCCAGCGCGCGCCCACACAGCAGGGCGGACGCTCCGGAACCTTCGCGCGCGGCGGGGCCGGAGGCGGCCCGGGTGGTCGTGCGGGAGGCGGCGGACCAAGCCCCGGTGGGCGCGGCGGGCCCGGAGCCCACGCAGGTCGTGGACCCGGCCCGGGTGGCCGAACACGGCCCGGCCGATGCGGCCGGCAACGGTGCGACGCGCCTGGTGAAGCCCCTCGACGGCACCGGCGGCGCCCATGGGCAGGACGGACATCCGCCCACCAGGGCCGGTGACCGCTGATGGGCCGTTCCCCGCACGAACCGGACCTGCCCGCCGGCACTGGGTCCGGCCTGCTCGGGAAACAGATCGCGAGCTACCTGGTGGAGTGCGAGATCGGCCGTGGCGGCATGGCGGTCGTCTACCGTGCCAGGGACCTGCGGCTGGACCGTACGGTCGCCCTCAAGCTGCTCGCCCCCGAACTCGCCCGCAATGACACTTTCCGCCGGCGGTTCACCCACGAGTCGCGGGTGGCCGCCGCGATCGACCATCCGCACATCGTCCCGGTCTTCGAGGCCGGCGAGACCGACGGCGTTCTCTACATCGCGATGCGCTACGTCGCCGGACAGGATCTGCGCGCCCTGCTGGACCGACAGGGGCCGCTGCCGATCGGAGCGGCGACACGCATCGCCGCGCAGGTGGCGTCGGCACTCGATGCCGCCCACGACCACGATCTGGTGCACCGGGACGTCAAACCCGGCAACATCCTGGTCGCGGAGGGCACCGACAGCGATCACCCGGAGCATGTGTATCTCACGGACTTCGGGCTGACGAAGAAGTCGCTTTCGCTGACCGGGTTCACCAGCGTGGGCCAGTTCGTCGGCACGCTCGACTATGTGGCGCCGGAGCAGATTTCCGGACGCCCGGTGGACGGCAGGTGCGATGTCTACAGCCTGGCCTGCGTCGTCCACGAAACCATGGCCGGGGCCCCGCCCTTTCAGCGCGACGACGACATGGCGCTGCTGTGGGCCCATCAGTTCGACCCGCCGCCGGCCCTGACCGGGCTGCGTCCCGATCTTCCGGCCGGCGTCGACGGCGTACTGGCGAAGGCCCTCGCCAAGAGCCCGGACGACCGGTACGACTCCTGCCTTCAGTTCGTGGCCGCGCTGCGCACCGCCGCCGCGGGCGGCGGTTCCGCGACTGTGGGGCACGCGCCGACGCAGGTGGACCTGCCCATCGGTGCCCTGCCGCCGGTGGCCGGACCTCCGCCCGCGCCGCCCCGCTGGGCGCGGCCGGTCTTCCCCGGCCTCCTGACGTAAACGTCGGCGGGCTTCAGCGCGCCGACGGCTCCACCTCGCCCCGGCGACGCACCCGCGACGCGAGCAGGCCGCCGATGAAGCCGGTGACCAGCCCCCAGGCCACTGCCACACCGAGCGCCGCCCACAGGCGCGGCCGGAGCGCCACCTCTCCGCCGAGGCCGCCGCCGAGGTCTCCGATGCCCAGCAGCGACAGGCCGTAGTGCGCCGAGATCCGGGCGACCAGGCAGACGGTCAGCACCGTGAGGGTGAGTGCCACCGCCATGTGTACGGCGTGCTGCCACGGCCGCACCCGGGCGGGCGAGCGGACGGCCATGAGGAACGCGGCGGCCAGAAGGGCGACACCGGCGACGGCCACCAGCCACCAGACGCGTCCGTCGTAGTCGGCGAGCGCACGGAGATTCAAGGGGGCATTCTCCGGCGTACGGAGTACGGAGTCCAACGCCTGCGGCATCGGCAGCCCGAAGGGGCCGTCCACCTTTCCCTCCCAAGAGGCGCCGAGACCGAGCGTGAGGGCGAGCCAGACGAGGTTCGGAAGTCCGAGAAGGATCACTGCGGCCGTCTCGGCGGGGTGACCGCGCGTCACCACGACGACGAGTCCGACGACCAGCCCCAGAGCGACGTACCAGAGGAGCAGCACCACCATGGCGTGGGCGGCGGGTCGCACCGGCTCCTGGAAGCGCACCAGGCGGGCGGGGAGCGGGGCCCTGCGTGACACCAGGAGGGCGAGAGTGAGGACGCCCACGAGCCACAGCAGGCCGAAGACAAGGGTGCTGGGGATGTCGACCTCGAACCCGACCTCGGGAGAATCGTCCAGTACATCGCCGATGACGCCGCCCGTCGGGTCCTCGACCGGGACCGTGAAGCTGTGGCGGGCCAGGGCCGAGAGGCCGATGAGCACCAGCACCCACAGCGCCGCGGGCCGGGCGGCCCGGCCCGCGAGTTCGCGGGTACCGGCCACGGCTCGGTGACGCAGTGGCCGCAGGAACCCCGCGGCGATGGCCAGGGCCCCGGCGAGCGTCACCGAGAGAGGCATCACCGTGAGGCTCGCGCTCGTCTCCGCGATCGCCCCGGCATCTCCCGAAAGCCCGACGGAACCGCCGGCCGCCATGACGACAACGGCCGCGACCACCGCCGGGAACGCGCCGCCGGGCAGACCGGTGGCACCGGCGGCCCACAGGCCGAGGGCTGCCGTGACCACCATGGCCGCCAGCCCGGCGAGCACCGCCGCCAGGGCATCACGCCAGAGCTGTGGACGCGGCGCACCGCTTCCCGCTACGGATTTCTGTTGGCTCACGCTGCCACGCTAGGCAAGGGTTGGGCTCCGCGCCCGTTGAGCGGCCGACCGCGTCAGCTTGCGGATTCCCCGGGTAGGCAGCACAGAATAGGGACTGTACGTATGAAACTGGGATGAATCCCTACGTTGGGAAGCAGAGCCCGTGAGTACCCCACCGCCTTCGTCAGGCCGCCCCACAGGGCCCCCGTCCGGCCCCCTCTCGGGCCCTTCGCAGCCGGGTCCGACGCAACAAGTGCCCACGCCGCCACCCGGTCCTCCCGCCGAACCACCGAGCGGCGGAGGCTCCGGTGGTTCTGGCGGTCCGCGCGGCGCGTCGAAGGGGCCCGGGGAGGAACCCGGCCGTCCCTGGTGGCGGTCCGCGCCCCGAGTGGCGGCGATCGCCGGCGCTCTGGTGGCTGCGGTCGTCCTCACCGTCGTCCTCACCCGGCCCGACGGCGGACCGGTCGCGGGCGGCGAGGTCCTCCTCCAGGCCGCGGGCTCGTCCGGGCCCGATCCGTACACCGGATCGACCGCGCGCAAGAGCTCCCCCACGACATCGCCGCCGAGCGCGTCCGCCTCCACGCCTCAGTCGGAGTCGACGTCCCAGGCCACCGTCACCCGCGGCGTGCGAGGGTCCGCACCCGGTCTGTACGGCGGAACGCGCAACACCGCCACCTGCGATGTGGAGAAGCAGATCACCGCGCTCACCGCCGAACCGGCCAAGAGCAAGGCATTCGCCTCCGTCCTGAGCATCGAGCCCTCCGGCGTCCCCGCGTATCTGCGGAAACTGACGCCCGTCCAGCTGCGCATGGACACCCGGGTCACCAACCACGGCTACCGCGGCGGCTCACCCACCAGCTATCAGGCCGTGCTGCAGGCGGGCACAGCCGTCCTCGTCGACAACCGCGGTGTGCCACGGGTGCGCTGCGCCTGTGGAAATCCGCTGCTGCCGCCGGTCGCCGTGCAGGGCACGCCCCGGCGGACGGGTGACAACTGGCCCGCCTACCAGCCGTCGAAGGTCGTGGCGGTGGCGCCCGCGGTCCAGGTGGTGAACGTGTTCATCATGTTCGATCCGCGGAACGAGGAATGGTTCTCCCGCGACGCGGGCGACACGGGCGGCGGCGACAAGAAGACCCCGCCGCCGGTGACCGACCCGTCGCCGCCCACGTCCCCCTGCCCGTCGCCGCCCGTCAGCGGGTCCAGGTCTCCGGACGCCGGCGGGTCCGCAGATACCTGTCCCCCGTCCTCGGCGTCACCGTTCTCGCCGCCCCCGTTCTCGCCGCCCCCGTCCTCGCCACCCCCGTCCTCACCGTCCGCACCGCCGCCGTCCTCCGAACCGCCGACGTCACAGCCGCCCCCCGAGTCCCCGGCAGAGGATTCCCCGGCGCCGCCTTCACCGCAGTCCGGCTCGGCGGCCCCCGGGGGCGGCTCCTAGCCTAGGAGGGCGCGTACGCCGGCCTTGCCGCACTCCTCGGCGGTGGCCGGGACCGCGGCGGCGGGCACGCGACCGCGAGGTCGGGGGTCTGGGGCAGGGAGCTGACCGACGGGTAGGAGGGCACTCCGAGTATCGAGGTGGCGCCGGCTGGCATCCTGCTGCGCGAGCACTGGTTCTCGGTGAGTGACGCGGTGCAAGAGGAGCGGTTCCGGCGCCGGCTGACGGATCCGACGCGGCGCTGGAAGCTCTCGCCGATGGACGCACCGGCGCAGGAACAGCTGGTGCTCCTCCTTCGTACAGAAGCCCATGACGTGCTCGACTCCGGCGCGGCCCGCCGCGGAGCGGCTCATGGGAAGCAGCCCAGCTGCGGTCGAACAGCACGATCTCCCCGGCGGCCGGCAGCTGCTCGGCGTACCGCTGGAAGTACCACTGGGTGCGCTCCCGCTCGGTCGGCTTGGGCAGCGCCACGGTTCGATCCACCCGCGGGTTGAGGTGCTCAGCGACCCGCTTGATCGTGCCGCCCTTGCCGGCCGCGTCCCGTCCCTCGAACACGATGACCAGGCCGCAGCGGACCCCGACGTGCCGTCGGCGGTCAGCGGCAGCCAGCCGTTGTCGCGGACGACCGGCAGGCGCGCCCAGGCCCTGCCCAGGCCCCACGTGGCGCCGGCGCCCACGGCCGTGAGGACGATCAGGACGACGGCGTAGATGACGTGGTAGTCGGTGAAAGGGTTGGGGGACATGCTCGGCGAGCCGTCGGACAGGTGCTTGGCGGGCGGCCACTCGGCGATCCACATCAGCGCCATCATCACGGTGCCGGCGACGGCGGCCAGTCGCAGCGCGATGCCGCTGATCAGGGCGAGGCCGACGGCGAGCAGGCCGAGCATGAACAGCCAGTCGGCCCAGCCGACCCCGGCCCAGTCGTGGAACGAGTTCAGGCGCAGGACTCGGGGCATCGCGCAGCGGGAAGGGGATGCCGAGGGCTTCGTACTTCGCGGCGCCGAGTTTGTAGAAGGGCGACCCGTTCCACGCTGCCCAGGTTGACGACGAATCGGGCCAGAGCGTCGAAGTCGTCGGTCCAGCCGGGGACCAGGACGTACCGGAAGGAGGTGCGGGTGACCAGCGGACGGCCGTCCGGTATCCCGCTGTCACCGTTGCAGTCATCGCCGATCCTCTCTCGCGCCGCATGCCTTGTGTCCCACGCTCTTGACCGTTGCCGTCCGCATTCGTCGCCGGGAGTGCCGAACAGTGCCCGCCTGCGATCCGTCCGACCCCGGTCACGGGCCGTTCGGCCCCAGCACGTCAGTCGATGATCGGACCGGGGCGGACGAGCGTGCCCGACCTTCCGTGGACGATCTCGTACGCCTCGTCGAGGGCGCCGATCGCGGCCAGGCCTCCGGTGCGTTCGACGAACCGGGCGGCGGCCTCGGCCTTGTGCCCCATCGAACCGTCGGGGAAACCGCCCCGGCGCAGCTCTGCGGAGGTGGCGCCGAGGACGGGCCGCTGGTCGGGGGTGCCGTAGTCGGCGTAGACGCAGGGGAAGTCGCAGGTGGGCCGGGCTCGGCCCGGTGGTCGCGGTCCCTCTCGGCGCGGGAGGCAAGGCCCGTGGTGTGCTCCTGCTGGGGCGCGTGACGGGCCGCACGCCGTTCGTCGACGCCGACACCGGCCCCCTGCTCGGTTTCGCTGGGCAGGCGGCGCTGGAGCTGGAGCTGGCCGAGCGGCGCCGTGACGCGGACCAGATCGTCCTGCTCCAGGACCGTGACCGGATCGCGCGCGATCTGCACGACCTGGCGATCCAGCGGCTCTTCGCGGCCGGTATGACCCTGCAGAGCACCCAGCGCTTCGTGGATCACCCCAAGGCTGTGGAACGGCTGTCGCGGACCGTCGACGACCTGGACGACACCATCAAGATCATTCGGTCGACCATCTTCGGTCTGCGTACGCACGCCGGCGGGGCGAAGGGAGACAGCGGTCTGCGTGGTCGGGTGTCCGAGGTGATGAAGGCCTCGGCCGCCTCGTTCGGCTTCGCGCCCGCGCTGCGGATCGAGGGTCTCGCCGACACCGAGGTCGACGATGACATCGCCGACCACGCGCTCGCGGTGCTGGGCGAGGCGCTCAGCAATACGGCCCGGCACTCCGGGGCGCGGTCCGTGGACGTCCCCCGGCGCATCGCCTCGTGCGCCGCCCAATCCGCAGCGGCGAGGGCGTGATCTGTTCCATCCAGTCCTACGGTGATCGTCCCAGGCATGTCGCCTCCAAGTGGTGCCGTCGCGGTGAGCATGTGCGACGGACTTACGACCTCACCCACGATTGGCAGCGGCGTCGCGGCGCCTGGGACTCCGCCTCCGGCCTGCGGCCAGCTGTACACATCTGCGCGCCCGTCGGACAAGGCCTGTGCCTGCGCCTCACCGGTCGAGGTCGGGGCCATCGACAACTCGCACCAACGAAACACGGGCTCGCCTGCTCGCATACGACTCCTCGCGTACCGCGCCCGGTCGCCGAACGGCTGTGAGCGCTTCCCCCGGCGTCCCGAGACAGCCCGCAGCGGCCTGGTGCCCGAGCTGCGGGCCGTCCAGGCCGCCGAGGGCAGTTGCGCGTTCACTTCCGGATGCGCCGGACGGTTCGAGATCGCGGTCTCCGGGTCCGGTCTGTCGCCGATCGACATAGAACTCACCGACCGTTCGATCTCAGTGAACCCCGGGGAAACATGTCTTCTGCCTCGCCAGGGCACTGGCTTCGGGCACCGTGGTGCGGGCCACGACTGCGAAACCCACCCGCTCTGTCGCACACCGGCCTCGACAACACGCCGAATGCCGGGATCCGCCGGGATCTGCTTGTCCTCCCAGCCGATCCGGGCCGTTCCGGGACCAGCAACGGCATCCAGCCACCGGCCGAACGGCCCGCAGCTCACATCCGGGCCGTTCGGACCGTAGAAGGGCCCTGGCGGCCCCTGGCCCATTCGCCTGGCGCAAGTGAGTGTGTTGGCCAGGAAGACAAGCGACCAAGCAGGAGGTACCCCCATGGCTCGTGCCGTGACCGTTGGGATCGACGGCTCTCCCGAGAGCCTGGCTGCCGCGCGCTGGGCGGCGACAGAGTCCGTGCTCCGCAGCGTTCCGCTCCATCTCGTGCACGCTTGGGAATGGTCTCCGGCCCCCTCCGCTTCCGTCCCGACCACCGAGACGCAGCGCCATTGGGCGGGGCGCATCCTGCGTGCGGCCGTGGAGCAGCTCGGCAAGAGCAACCCGGAGCTTCAGCCGACCAGCGAGCAGATCTCCGAGTCACCCGTCGCCGCCCTCCTGGCAGCGTCCGAGAATTCCGAGATACTCGTCCTCGGATCCCGCGGCTTGAGTGCAATGAGCGGATTCGTGACTGGCTCGGTAGCCCTGCGAGTGGTCGCCCAAGCTCCGCGGCCGGTCGGACTCGTACGATCCGAGGGGCGTACCGCCGTGCACTCCCCTCCCCGCGCACTCCGGCCGACCGGCGCTTCGGGCAGCTCCGACGTCGTGGTCGGTGTCGACCTCGCCCATTCCTGCGACGAGGTGATGGGATTCGCCTTCGAAGCTGCCCGTGTGCGCGGCGTGGGGCTGCACGTCGTGCACGGCTACACACTGCCGTCGTCCTACGCGATCGCCGCAGGCGCGGGCACGGTGATCGACGATTCCTGGTTGGCCAGGGAACGCGAGTACGCGCTGAGCACGGCCGTGGATCCGTGGCGCGACAAGAACCCTGACGTGGCTGTCCGCGCAAGCAGTGTTCTGGGTCAGCCCGTCGCCCATCTGGTCGAAGAGTCAGTTGGTGCGCCGATGCTGGTCATCGGCCGACGCGAGCGAACCTCTCCGCTCGGAATGCACCTGGGATCTGTGGCTCACGGCGTGATGCATCATGCCGCCTGCCCAGTGGCTGTCGTGCCCCACAGCTAAGGCCTCACCCCGGTCCGGGCAACCGCCGAGCCGTGCCGCAGGCCGGCCCCCGGCGCGGCTGCGGGGCCCGCGCCCGCCCCCACGGCGCCCGTCAGGCCCATCACTCTCCGTTCCGGCATCGAGCGCCCGACGCGTGATCCCAGTACTTTCACCGATAGGACCGGTGACCACCACCGGTCGGGGAGCATGCCGGACTCCGCGCGCTCGCCGACCGGGCCAGGTCACTCCATGGCATGACCGACAGGGCCGGCAGAGCCGGTCTCGGGCCTCTCCCCCACCGCGGTCGTCAAGGAAAGGACGTGCTTCTCATGTCGGAGAATCCACTGCGAGGCGATGCTGATCCCGGGCCGCCTTTCACAGGCAGCGACATCGGCCGAAGGGTGGCCGCCCGGCGTGAGCAGCTCGGGCTTACCCGTGAGGAGGTGGCGGAGCGCGCGGGATCAGCACCCGGATATCTCCAGTACTTGGAGGAACGGTCGGCCAACCCAGGCATCGGGTTCCTCCTGAGGCTGGCCAATGCGCTGCAGACGACGGTCGCCGAACTGAGCGGCGAAACCGTTGATCTGCCGCCCGGCACCGGTCGCGCCGCCTACCACCCCGAACTGCTGGAGCTGAGCCGCGACGAATGCCGCGCCCTGCTGGGAACCCACGGCGTGGGCAGGGTTGCGGTGACCACATCGGAAGGCCCCGCCGTCGTTCCTGTCAACTACCTTGTCACCGACGATGACGTGGCTTTCCGAACGGCCCCCGGCGCAGCCCCGGCGGCCGCGGCCGGCAACGAAGTCGCGTTCGAGGTGGATCACATCGACGATGCGCTGAGTCAGGGCTGGAGTGTCCTGGTGGTCGGTGAGGCGCGTGCGGTCACGGACCCCGTTGCTGCCCAGGTTCTGGATGAGATGGCACGCAGCACACCGTGGGCCGGCGGAGACCGAGCTCTGTGGATCACTATCACGCCCGTCCGTGTCACCGGGCGCAGGATCGCTGTGCGGCAGACCCACGTCACGCCCGAAGCCGGACGCCTCGGGGACGAATGACAGCCGCCGCGGCGGACGAGAGTCACCCTGCATTCCACGGGGCCCATCCGGCCCTGGTGCGGCCCAGGGCAACGGGCAAGGATGGAACCACAGGGCAGGGTGCTCGTCACACTGCGGAGGACGCCCATGACCGAGGACACGGAAGTTTCACCGCGGAAGCCGATTCGTGTGTTCCTGCTCGACGACCACGAGATCGTCCGGCGCGGGGTGAGTGACCTGCTCGACGCGGAGCCCGACATCGAAGTCGTCGGCGAGGCGGGGACGACAGAGCAGGCACTCGTCAGAGGACCGGCCCTGCGTCCTGATGTCGCGGTGTTGGATGCACGGCTGCCCAAGGGCGACGGGATCACGGTCTGCCGAGAGCTTCGGTCGAGGATGCCGGACCTGGCTTGCCTGATATTGACGTCTTTCGACGACGACGACGCGCTCCTCGACGCAATCATGGCGGGGGCCGCAGGCTATGTGCTGAAGGAGATCAAAGGGTCCGCGCTGGTGACCGCCGTCCGCGAAGTCGCCTCCGGCCAGCCGATGCTCGACCCACCGACCACGCCCCGTCTGATGAGCAGCCTCCGCGGCGACGGCTCTACGCGGCGCACCGAATCAGGCGCCCTGTCCGGGCTCTCCGTCCGCGAACGGGAGATCCTCGATCTCATCGGAGAGGGACTGGCCAACCCCCAGATCGGCAAACGGCTCTACCTGTCCGAGAAGACGGTCAAGAACAACGTCTCCCGACTGCTCGCCAAGCTGGGCTTCGGTCACCGCATCCAGACAGCGGTCCTGGCCACCCAGGCTGTTCCGCAGGCCGGTCAGCAGGGCCGCTGAAGCGGAGGAGCGTACGCGCGCATCCGGGGCGGACGGAGACTGAGCGATCATGAGTACGTGCAGGATGCCGCGCGGCGCTGTCCGCGATGGGGCAACTGGGCTGAGAGGGGAACCTCCACTCCACGACACTGCCGGTGGGCTGATGGGCGTGAGGACCCGAGCTCCCCCGAGATCCTCGGCGCTGGTGTGGAGCATGGCATCCGGTTCATCGACAGTCCTCAGGTCACGGCAGGTTGCGTGGCCAAATCACGGCCGACGCCCTGTGCCCAGGACCGGATCTGCTGGCGGTCGCGGAAATCTCCGTCCCGGCCCTGATCGATCATCATCCGGGCGACCTTGCCTCTTGCCCCCTTGAACAGGCTTCCGCCGAAGGTGGCATGTCCACGTGCCTCAAGACGACCGGCGACGCGGGCCACCCCTCGAACTGGTGGAATCTCACGCTCCGCGGCGGAGGCATCCAAAGGGCCGCTGCTGAAGAGCCATACCGGGGTTCCGGCCAGGGCGCGGCGGTGGCGGTGGCGGCGAGCGAAGTGTGCTGCTTGTCGGTCCCAGCGACCCCAGTACAGCGCGCCTCCGAGCACCACCGCGTCGTACGTGCTGAGGTCGCGGACCTCGGCGCCGGGGTGTGCCTCTGCCTGCAGACCCTGTTCGCACAGGGTATCCGCGATGATCCGGGCGATCCCTTCGGTAGATCCGTTCTTCGTGCCGTAGGCGACGAGCACTTGTACAGCCATCACCGATCACCTCACTCCTTTCACAGCTTTCGCATCCAGTCTTCGCCGATACTTCGTGAACCCAGCTCGGCCGGCTGCACGTGTGAGTCGTCCAGGCGATAGGTGAGTTGGTCGACGACTGCGACGACACCGTCGATTTGGCTCGCCATGCGCAGTGCGATCGGCTTCTCGCTCATACGTTCCACCTGGCCCCTCAGCGTGACCACACCGTCCTTCACGTCCACGGCCACCGTCTGAGGAGCCAGCCACAGCGTGTCGACCATCACCTCGTCGACGACCGCGCGTCTGATCTCCTGGTCGGGACGCAGGAACACCTGGAGAAGATCGCGTCGTGTGACGATGCCGACCAGACGGTCTTCCTCGTCCAGCACGGGAAGCCGTTCTATGCGGCGTTGCACCATTGTCCGCGCGGCGTCCCCGATGGTGATGTCGGCGCGGACGGTGACTGCCGGAGTCGACATCAGGGATCCGGCGCTCCGGGCATGTGCTTTCGCCCTGTCCTTTCGGGCCCCGGGGCGCAGCCGCGTCAGCCACGCATGAGCGAAACCGTCCGGTTCCGACGCTTCGGCCTGTCGGAGCACGAGGTCGGTCTCGGAGATGACGCCAATGACCTTCTCATCGTCGTCAATCACTGGAAGGCCGCTGATGCGATGTACAGCTAGCAGCCTGGCGACCTCCTTGAACGGGGTGTCGAACTGGGCCGTGACGACATCGCTCACCATTACAGTTCCGGTCTTTGCGTGTCGCATGTCGGTGTCTCCGTCCTTCGGCGCAATTGGTCGTCGCTCCACGCCCCTGCATACGCCCGGAATCAGCCGGACATACGCCTCCAGGGCGGTGAGACCACCGAGCCGTGTCACGGTTGAGGGAGGCAAGTCGCTGCCGATTGAAGCGGATCACTCACCGCGCAGGACCGGGGGTTCGCCACCAGCCTCCGCCCGCCAGGGGCCCTGCCCCAGGGGCTACCGGGGTACAGGGCGGGGCCGACCGGCCCTCGTCGGCTCCGCAGGGCCGAACGTCCCTCCGCCGGGGCTGGTCCGCCCCTCCTCCGTTCGCCCCCTAGGTGTAACGATGCCGGCGGGAACCCTTCCCGGGCGATCCATCAAAAGCCAGCTCACTGTCAGGACCTGACTGCACGACCAAAGGGAGAGTGGACGCAATGACCGTACAAATAGGAATCAACGGATTCGGCCCCGTCTGCCGCACCTACCTGCGCGACGGGCCTTGCGTCCGGCTACTCGATCTCACCACGCTGACGGCTGAACGACAGTGACCGCCGGTATGCGGCGATCCGGAGCCGCCCGCAGCAGCCTCGTCCCCCGGCTGAGCGCAGTCCGGGCCGTCGTCCTCGACACTGACGGAGTGATCACCGACTCCGCACGGGTACACGCAGCCGCCTGGAAGAGAGCCTTCGACGCATGCCTGCGCGACCACCCGCCCGCGGACCGGCGACAGCGCGGGCCGTTCGACGCTCAGGCGGACTATCTGCGATACGTCGACGGCAGGCCCCGGCTGGACGGGGCCACCTCTTTCCTTGTCAGCCGCGGCGTGGCAGTGCCGGCCGGCACCCGCGCAGACGCACCCGGGACGGGCACAGTCGGCGCGGTGGCCTCCCTGAAGGAACAGTTCTACGTCGAACGGCTGCGCGGACCGGGCATCGCGGCCTATCCAGGGTCCGTGCGTCTGTTGCGTACCCTGCGTAGCGCGAGCATCCCACTCGCTGCCGCCTCGGCGTCCCACCACGCCAGAGAAGTCCTCACGCGTGCCGGGGTCCTGGACCTCTTCGACGAGCTGGTGGACGGTGCCGAAGCCGCTGATCTGGGTCTTCCCGGCAAGCCGGACCCTGCCTTGTTCCTCGAAGCCGCCCGGCGGCTGAAGACTCCGGCCGACCGCACAGCAATCGTCGAGGATGCACTGGCAGGTGTGGAGGCCGGCCGGCGTGGCGGATTCGGCCTGGTCATCGGCGTGGACCGGACCGCCGGCCCGGGCACCGCAGAAGACCTGCTGCGGCACGGCGCAGACATGGTCGTACGCGACTTGGCAGAGCTACTCGTCCCCCAACCCAAGGGCTGACCATGTCGAACTGGACCTGGGAATACGACGGTTACGACTCCGCCGAAGAGTGTCTTCGAGAGTCGCTGTGCACCCTCGGCAATGGTTACTTCGCCACTCGCGGCGCCGCTCCGGAATGCACAGCGGATACGACGCACTATCCAGGCACTTACGCCGCCGGCTGTTACAACCGGCTGATGTCGGACGTGGCAGGACGGCAGATCGAGAACGAGGACATGGTCAACCTGCCCAATTGGCTGTCCTTCCGCTTCCGAATCCGCGACGACGATGACGAAGGCACAGGAGAGTGGTTCACGCCGGACAGCGTCGCGCTGGTGGAGCACCACCAGGCTCTCGACCTGCGCTCGGGCACGCTGGAGCGCACGGCGACCTACGCGGACCGGCGGGGGCGTCGACTGTCCGTACGCCAGCTGCGCCTGGTCCATATGACAGACCCCCACCTGGCCGCCCTGCGTACGGAATTCACCGCTGAGGGATGGTCCGGCGGGCTCGACGTCGAGTCCGCAATCGACGCGGCGGTCACCAACTCCGGCGTCGCCCGCTACCGGCAGCTGAACGGTCAGCACCTCACCGACATCCGCCCGGGCGGCTCCGGCTTCGACTCTGTGTGGCTGTCCTGCCGCACCAGCACGTCGGACATCCATGTCGCCATGGCGGCCCGCACCACCGCCGACGTGGTGCTGGGTCCTGCCCGCACCGACCACACGCCGGCGCGTGCCTCTCAAATCCTTCGGCTGACGATCGCTCCGGGGCACACGGTAGTGGTCGACAAGACGGTGGCCCTGCACACCTCGCGTGATCCGGCGATCGGTGACGCGCTGAGGGCTGCGATCGACCGGGTGAAGGCGGCTCCGCGATTCGAGGAGCTGCTGCTGTCCCATCAAAGTGCCTGGCAGCAGCTGTGGCTCAGAGCCGGCACCGAGGTCCCTGGAGAGGCGGGGCACATCTTGCGGCTGCATCAGTTCCACGTTCTGCAGACCTTGTCGCCGCACACCGCAGACCTCGACGTCGGTGTCCCGGCGCGGGGCCTGCATGGCGAGGCATACCGCGGCCATGTGTTCTGGGACGAGCTCTTCGTCCTCCCCTATCTCAACCTCCACTTCCCAGCGGTGTCCCGGGGTCTGCTCACCTATCGCCACCGACGTCTCGACCAAGCCCGCCGCGCGGCGCGTGAGGCGGGACGGGCCGGCGCCATGTATCCCTGACAGAGCGGCAGCGACGGCCGCGAGGAGACCCAGGAAGTGCATCTCAACCCGCGCTCCGGACGCTGGCTGCCCGATCATTCCCGGCTGCAGCACCACGTCGGATCCGCCGTCGCGTACAACGTGTGGCAGTACTGTCAGGCGAGCGGTGACTCCGAGTTCCTGCGCACCAAAGGCGCTGAGATGCTGCTGCAGATCTCGCGTTTCTGGTCGGACGCGGCCACCTACGACGATGCCCTGGGCCGCTATCGGATCCGCGGTGTGGTGGGACCCGACGAGTACCACGACGCCTATCCCGGCACTGCGGCGGCGGGTCTGGACGACAATACGTACACCAATGTCACCGCTGCCTGGGTGCTCGCTCACACCCTTGACGTCCTGGAGGCACTTCCTCAACCGTGCCGACGCGAGCTGTTCGAGCGCACCGGCCTGGAGGACAGGGAACTCGCCCGGTGGGACGATGTCTCCCGCCGCCTCCATGTGCCCTTCCACGCGGGTGTCGTCAGTCAATTCGAGGGTTACGGAGACCTCGCTGAACTCGACTGGGACGCCTATCGGGCCCGCTACGGGGACATTCGCCGTCTCGACCGGATCCTGGAGGCCGAAGGCGACACGGCCAACCGCTACCAGGCATCAAAACAGGCCGACGTCCTGATGCTCGGGTACCTCTTCTCGCCGGGCGAGATGCGCACCCTCTTCCAGCGCCTGGGGTACGACATGGACGACACCCTCTGGCAGCGGACCGTCGACTACTACCTGCGCCGCACCAGCCACGGCTCGACACTGAGCGGGCTCGTCCACGGGTGGGTTCTGGCCCGAGTCCGCCCGACTCAGGCATGGGCGTACTGCAAGGAAGCCCTGGAAGGAGACATCGCCGACCTCCAGGGCGGAACCACCGGCGAAGGGATCCATCTCGGAGCGATGGCCGGCACCCTCGACCTGGTACAACGCGGCCTGTCCGGACTGCAGACACGTAACGACGGGCTGTATCTCGACCCGGTACCGCTGCCGGAGCTCTCCGCCTACGGTTTCTCCTTGCGCTACAGGGGGCATTGGGGCGTTCAGTTCCGGATGAGTCCCGGACAGCTTGAGATCACGGTCCCAGTCTCGGACCAGTCTCCGATCGCCATCGAACTCGCAGGTCGGACTGTCTCGGTGAAGCCCGGAGAAACATGCCGGCTCGTACTTCCGGAGCGCTGACCAGGGACGGCGTCTACGACGGTACGACGGCGAGGGAGCATCTGATGTCGTTCACGACGGCATCCACTACCGGGCCGAGTACCGGCCGGCGCCGTCCCACCACGAGCAGCTCCGTCCGGGGCGCTGCCCTGACCAGGGCAGCGGCCGCTGTGAAACGCAGAACGTCCTCCGGAAGCGCTACCTGCGGGTACCTTTCACGCCACGGGCGCAGGGCGTCGGGCAGCCGTACCTGCTCGTCCTCCCAGATCGCCCGGTCCGCCTCCGGCACCTCGTAGGGCATCCGGCCTTCCATCGGGCGTGGCAGCTGCCACGCATTCACCGCATGCAGGCGGACCGACTGGCGTTGTGCCGCTTCGAGCGCGAAGCGGATGGCATTGTCCGCCGGGCAGAGAGCGTCGATTCCCAGGGTGACCGTCTCAGGACGTACACCGGCGTCTGCTTCTTGCTGCCGACTGCCGGGAACCAGAACACCGGGCACGACGCCTGTTCGGCAGTCCCTCTGGCCACCGAGCCGAGCGACGAGTCCGTGAACCCGCCGACGCCGCGCACCCCGACCACCAGAGGTTCGGCCTGTTCGCACTCCTTGGTCAGCACGGGAACGGGGCTGCCGCTCAGCCGTACGGCCTCGGCGGGCATACGTGGATACCGGCGCATCACCCTGGCGACAGGACGCCGTAGGAGCGTCACGATAGGGCCACAGCGCCGCCCACCCGGACGGCGAAGCCCAGACCACCGCCGCGCCCAGCCGCGGCGGCATCCTGGTCGGCCTGGACCTCGCCCATCCCTTTGAGGAAGTGATCGCGTTCGCAGGGGCACAGCCGGCGACGCGCTGAGCGTCGGCCGCCAGTACTGCGGACGCATCGTCGTGGGTTCGTAGGCCCCACCCAAGACCAGCCGTGGACGATCTCCAGCGGCACCCGGCGCTGTTGCGCCTCAACAGCCGCCTGGATGAGGGCCCTTGCCGCCGGACCGGAGCCGTCCGTGCCGACGACGACATCGTCCTTGAGTTAATCCTGCTGGCGGCTGACAGGTGTCTTTCCTGCGATTCGAGGAGGTTCTGGAGGGCCCGTTCCAGCCTCAGGACTGGTGCAGGCTCTGCCTGCCCGCGTCCCGCGTCTCAGGTACGGCTGGACGACGGCAGCCACGGCTCAGCCGACTATGTCGAGGATCTCCTGGACCGGTCGCCGCGGAGTCGCGGAGCCGAGGGGGCCGAATCCCAGGCGGAGCACCATCTGTACGTGACCCATTGCCGACTGCGGGTCCCTCACCGCCCAACGAAGTTGTGGCCACTCAAGGGCGTGGGAGGTCAGGGATGTGGCCAGTCCCTGGAGCGCGGCCTCGAGCAGTACACGTTCCATCGCCTGCCCCGCGTCCAGCCAGTCCCGCTCGCCGTCTCTGGGCGTCCCGAGCAGCGCAAGCTGCGGTGACTGCTCGAAGACGGCCGCGCGACGACCGGGCGCGGGGCGTCCGGCCGCGAAGTCTCGGACCGGGGCGCGGCCGTCCCACCGCCGCGGCCCCAATGCGTAGTCGGAGATCCCTCCGTCCTCAAGGCGCCATCCCCGGCGCCGCCACGAGTCCAGCGGGCCGTCTCCCGTCGTACGTGAAGGGCCGCCCGCTCTCGATCCTCGGCATCGTCCACCAGGTCCAGAACTGACTGCACATGCCACGGGTCAGGGAAGGCCAGCTGTGCACCCTCGGCGGCAGCCGCTCTGCGCAGCTTGTCGCGGACGTCCTCGGGGACGGCTTCGTCCGTGAACGGCACACGGCTGGTGTGCCGACGGCGGATCGCGGGATACAGCCGCGCAAGACTCTCCTCGGCCCGCTCCGGCTCGACGAGTCGCACATCGGCGAGGAGCTCAGGATCGGCGGGATCGGGCAGCAAGACCGGCCGATGCCTCCCCGCCTGCGAGGGGCCCATCCGGCCCTGGTGCGGTCACGGGCAGACGGGCAAAGATGGGATATCAGGGCGGAGGCACTTGTGACAGCGTGGAGGATGGCCATGACCGAGGACCGAGGCGCTTCCTCGCAGAAGCCGATTCGAGTATTCCTGCTCGACGATCACGAGGTCGTTCGGCGCGGGCTGAACGACCTGCTCGATGCGGAGTCCGATATCGATGTCGTCGGTGAGGCGGGTACGGCGGATCAAGCCCTCGCCAGAGGCCCGGCACTGCGCCCGGATGTCGCCGTACTGGATGTGCGCCTGCCGGACGGCGACGGGATCACGGTCTGCCGGGAACTGAGGTCGAGAATGCCGGATCTGGCATGTCTGATGCTGACCTCGTTCGACGACGACGACGCACTCCTCGACGCGATCATGGCCGGGGCTGCGGGCTATGTGCTGAAGGAGATCAAGGGGACTGCGCTTGTTGCCGCCATCCGCACGGTCGCCTCCGGCCAGTCGATGCTCGACCCGGCAACCACAACCCGCCTGATGAGCAGTCTCCGCTGCGACGCCCGCACGGAGGACGCCAACCAAGGTGCCCTGTCAGCGCTCTCCGCTCGCGAGCGAGAGATTCTCGATCTGATCGGAGAGGGACTGACCAACTCCCAGATCGGAAAGCGGCTCTACCTGTCGGAGAAGACGGTCAAGAACAACATCTCGCGCCTCCTCGCCAAGCTCGGCGTCGAACGGCGTGTTCAGGCCGCGGTCCTGGCCACGCAGGACGTTTCGTCGGCCCGCGCACAGCGCGACCACTGAAGTGGAGTATCCCGGTCCGCGTAGCGGGAGGATCTTTTCAGCCGGGGACTCCCGGCCCTCGCCACACCGAACGCGTGCCACCCTGCGGGGAGGTGTCGAGCGTCATCGCGCCGCCCACTCTTCGGCTGCCTCTGCGAGATTCTTCGGGCCGCTGCGGCGCCCCTGTCTGGGACCCCTTCGCCATTGTCGGCGGCCGAGAGAGTGAGCGTGCCGGCCCGCACCACGTGGGAGATGTCGGCCGCGTCGGCGTGCGCGTGCCGCGCGATGTTGCTACGCGCCTCACCCCGCAGCGCCATAACATGATCACCGACCGCGGACGGCACATCGGTGTCGATCAGAGTGGGTGACGTGGTCGGTTGCGAGGATGCGGCGCCCTGTCCACTGCGTGTGGCCTGCCGGTCGCTGAAGGCGCTGCGCAAGGCCCAAGGGGCCTTCTACGCCACGCTCGACCGGGTCACTCTCGATGACTTGGTGGCCTCGCCGACCGGACCCGTTCTGCTGGGACTTCAACCGCTTCCCTCCTGAACGGGCGCCGATCTGCTTCGTTCAGCGGCGCGCCCGAATCCATGCTCATCACCTCCATCGCCCCTACCCAAAAAGGCGCATTCCGTATACTAGTTTGGTGTCCGGTGATGCTGTCGAGAAGTCGGCCAAGACCATCCGCGCCACCCTCCCCGCCGTCAACGGCGCGATGGGCGAGATCGCTGCGCTGTTCCGCACCCATCGGCTACCTGACCCGCCCGTACATCGTCTACCGCAGCCGCGACGAGCAACTCGGCTCCCGAGCAACCCGCCGCGGATGGGAGCGCACCAGATGACCCCGACACCGCCCGACCCGCACCACACCAACCCCCACCCAGCCGACGAGGTCGTACCGCTGCACGTCACCGGGGAGACGCTGCTGGCCGAGGCCCGCACCGCGAGCGCCGGACGTGCCGCGCACACCGTCGTCGCCATCCCCGGACTACGGAGCACGCTGATCGCGCTGGCTGCCGGGCGTGAACTCGCCGAACACCAGGCCCCCGGCGCCGCCATCCTCACTTGTCTGGCCGGACGCGTCCGGCTGACTACCGGCGAACGGGACTGGGCGGCCATGGGCGAAGGGGACATCGTGGCCATCCCCGATCAGAGGCACCGGCTCATGGCCGACACCGACGCCCTCGTCCTCCTCACAGTCCGCCTCGACTGATCGCATGACCCGGAGCGCAGCCGGACCGGGCCACTGCGGCATTCACCAGTAGCGCGGCAGCGCAGCCTGGTGTAGGTGCAGGGCTGTCGGCGTACGCGGAAAGCACTCAGCCGCGTACGCCGAATGGGCTCCGGCGCTGGTCTTGTGACGCAGGGGCACACCGATGGCTGGTCGGGCGGGATCGTAGACGTCAGCCGTTGACGGCCGGGAGAGGGACGCGCCAGTCCACGACGGTGCCGGTGGGCTGGTTGGCAGCGAGGGTGAAGGTGCCGCCAAGTTCCGTGGCACGGGAGTAGAGGTTGGCCAGGCCGCTGCCGTGAGCTCGGGCGGAGCCTGTACCGCAGCCGTTGTCGGCCACCCGTAACCGCAGGTGCGCCGTGGTGACCTCTGCGGTGACCTCCACCGAGGTGGCGTGGGCGTGCCGAGCGGCATTCGCCAGAGCTTCGCGGAGTACAGCGAGCAGGTGATCGGCCATGGTGTGGGAGACGAGGGTGTCCAGCAAGCCGGTCGTGCGCAGAGCCGGGGCGAAGCCCAACCCCTCGGCGGCCAGGCCTGACTCGGCCACCAGGCGGGAGCGCAGGCCGGTGTCCTCGGGGCGGCCCTGCTGCTGCAGGGCGTAGATGGTGGAGCGGATCACCTTGATCGTGTCGTCGAGATCGTCAACGACACGTGCAATGCGTTCGGAGACCCGCGGGCGGTCGGCTACCTGGCCAAGGGTGGACTGCAGGGACAGACCGCTGGCGAACAGACGCTGGATGGCCAGGTCGTGCAGGTCGCGGGCGATGCGGTCGCGGTCGGTCAGAACGAGCAGCCGTTCGGCGTCACGGCGGTGCCCGGCAATCTCCAGGGCAAGCGCGGCATGGTTGGCGAATCCTGCGATCATGGCAACGGTCGCCTCGGCGAAGGCGGGACATCCCTGGAGGCCAGCGACCTGCAGGACGCCGCGCACATGCTCTGGCGTGCCCAGGGGGACCAGAAAGGCCGGTCCCAGGGGCGTGCGAGCGGTGTCCTGTTCGGCACGCGGATCGGAGTTCCAGTCCTCGGTGGTGATCGTCTCGCCGGAGGTGTACACCTTCCTCGCCAAGCCGGCGTCCGACAGCACCAGTCCGCGGGCGTGGTCGGCGTCCTGGCCGGCGGCGGCCTCGATGAGAAGGTTGCCGTTGCGCGACGCGGGCACGGCGAGGGTGACCGAGTCGGCGCCGGCCATTTCAAGAACGGTGGCGGTGAAGGAATCCAGGACCTCGCCCGGGTCGGTGCCGGACAGCAGAGCACGAGTCAGTTCGCTGCTGGCCAGCAGCCAGCGTTCACGGCGCTGGACGGCGTCGTACAGGCGGGCATTGTCGACAGCCACCCCGGCCGCCGCCGCCAGCGTGGTCAGCACGGCCTCGTCATCGGCGTCGAACTCCGCCCCGCCCCGCTTCTCTGTCAGGTAGAGATTCCCGAACACCTTCTCGCGCACCCGCACGGGGGCGCCGAGAAAGGTCCGCATGGGCGGATGGCCCGCCGGGAAGCCGGAGGCCTCGGGGTGCTGGCCCAGATCCACCAGCCTCAGCGAGTGCGGCTCACGGATCAGGAGTCCCAGAATGCCTCCGCCCTGCGGCGAGGGACCGATCTGCGCGATGGTCTCCTCGTCCATCCCGACCGTGATGAACTGACGGAGCCCGCTCTCCTCGCCGATCACACCCAGCGCCCCGTACCGGGCATCGACCAGTGTGACCGCGGACTGCACGAGCTGCCGCAGCACCACAGCCAGGTCCAGCTCGCTACCAACGGCCAGAACCGCCTCCAGTAGCGCAGGCACCCGGTCCCGCGGCGAGTTCACCTGCGCGACCTGCGACTGCAGGTCCTCCAACAGCTCGTCCAACCGCAGCTGTGACGCCCCGGCCCCGGTAGTGCCCTCTTCGTCCGAGTCCTCATCAAACCTTGCTCCCCAGACCGCCAACACAATTCCCTTGCCCCCTCCAGCCTGCCCTGCCTACACGCAACCACGCGCGCACATCGAGGCTGGAGACGCTCGTGCCAGGCCATCGCGCCGGCGCCCTGTACGCGTGTGCTGGATCGCCGCGAAGAACCCGGGACTCGACACGCCGGCACCCACGATGACCGGCCTGGACGGCGAGGGCCAAGGGCGGTCCGCCGGCGGGATCAATGTTCGGAAGGCGGGCGCCGACCCGTGACCTCTTGCCGTCGCACTCCTACCGCGCCTGGCGCCGGCCTGGTTCTGCCGCCGCGCCTCGCGGTGCACCCTTGGGGCGCACCCGGCGCTGCAATCGCATCGCCACATATCCGAGAGCGGACAGCGCACACGCGATCAGCAGTTCGGTGAACCCCAGTGGCTCCGTACCGAGCAGGGCTCGCAGCGGCGGAAGGTACACGCCTGCGATCTGCAGGCCCATAGCTCCTGCCACGGCGAACAGAAGGAACGGATTGGCCAGGGTGCCGGGACGTACCCGGGAGCCGAGGGCCACGCCGAGCTGGGTCGCGCCCAGCACCAGGAAGAGCATGGACTGCCATGGTCGGCCGGTCTCGTGGGCCCAGATCGCGGCTACGAGTGCGGTTGTGGCGACGACCACTCCCATGGCCAGGATCCGGGGCCACAGGCCGGCCCCCAGCACGCTCTGTTCCGGCGGTCGCGGAGGGCTGCGCATCACGTCGGGATCGACGGGCTCGGCACCGAGTGCGACACCGGGCAGGCCGTGGGTGAGGAGGTTGATCCACAGGATCTGCGCGGGCAGGAGTGGCAGTGGCATACCCAGGAAGGGACCGATGAGCATGACCAAGATCTCCGCAGTGCCGCCGGCCAGCGCGTACAGCAGGAACCGGCGCACATTGGCATAGACACGGCGCCCCTCTTCGACAGCTGATACGACGGAGGCCAAGTCGTCGTCGGCGAGCACCAAGTCAGCTGCCTGCCGCGCGACTTCGGTGCCGCGGCGGCCCATGGCGACGCCAATATCGGCCCGGCTCAGGGCAGGTCCGTCATTGACGCCGTCCCCCGTCATCGCCACGACGTGCCCGGCCTCGCGCCAGGCCTGAATGATGTCGAGCTTCTGCTCGGGGCTGGTACGCGCGAAGATCCGCGCACTCGTCAGTTCGCCCGCAGTGCCCTGCCGGATCTGGTCACCGGTGATGACGTCATCGTGGGCGTCGGCGATTCCGAGACGCTCGGCGACCGCAAGCGCCGTCAGCGGGTGGTCGCCGGTGATGAGTAGAGGGATGATACCGGCGTCACGGCAGGCGGCGACGGCCGCCGCCGCTTGGCTCCGGGGCGGGTCCACGATAGCGACGAGGCCAAGCAGCGACAGACCTGTCTCCCAGCTCTCCCGGTTCTCGGGCAACGCATCACGTTCGGCCGTCGCGACGGCCAGCATCCGGTATCCGCGGCCGGCCAGTGCTTCCGCGCGGGCCGCAGCACGCTCCAGGATTTCCGGGTCGTCGTCCAACAGGGAAGCAACGAGCAGGGTTTCCGGTGCTCCCTTGCACACCAGACGGATCCCCCCGTCAGACCTCCTGTGTACGGTCGTCATGCGCTTGCGGTCACTGTCGAAGGGGATCTCGTCCACCCGGGGCAGCCGATGGTCGAGGACGGACCGGTTCAATCCGAGCTTGGCGCCCGCCGCGAGCAGAGCAGCCTCGGTGGGATCACCCAGCGCGAGCCAGGCATCGTCCTCGTCGGTCGACTGCCGCACGCTCGCGTCGTTGCACAACATTGCGGCGCTGAGCAGTTTGGTCAGATCAGGCGCACTGTCTGTGACCATGGCCGTGCCATCGCGCACGATGCGCCCGTCCGGCGCGTACCCGGTACCTGTGACCACCGCCTCACCCTGAGGTGTCCACAGCTGCTCGACGACCATCCGGCCCTCGGTCAGAGTCCCGGTCTTGTCCGTGGCTATGACGGTCACCGAACCCAACGTCTCCACCGCGGGCAGCCGCCGGACGATGGCGTGCCGCTCAGCCATCCGCCGGGCCCCAAGGGCCAGGGCCAGCGTCACGACGGCGGGCAGCGACTCGGGTACAGCGGCGACAGCGAGGCTGATCGCGGCCACCACCATGAGTTCCAGCGGCTGCCCCCGCACGAGTCCAAGAGCGAGCACCAGGGCACACAAGGCGACGGTGACCGCCGCCAGCATCCGGCCGAAGGACGCAAGACGGTGCTGCAGCGGGGTCAGGCCGGGAGCGGTGCCGAGCAACGACGCGATGCGGCCCGTCGCGCTGTGTGCCCCGGTGGCAGTGATCAGCACACGACCGCGGCCCCGCACGACAACCGTGCCTGATGCCACCGTGCCATGCGCCTCGTCGCCGCCGGTGGTCTTCTCCACCGGCACCGACTCGCCCGTCAGCGAGGACTCATCCACGAGCAGTGCCGCCGCGTCCACCACGTTGCCGTCTGCGGGGACGATGTCACCCTCCCCCAACAGCACCAAGTCACCCGGCACCACCTCTGACGACGCGAGGTGTTCCTCTTCACCGTCACGCACCACCCGTGCCGCGGGCGCGCTCAGCGCCGTCAGGGCGGCAACCGCCTGCTCCGCCCGCATCTCCTGTGCCACGCCCACGGCAGTGTTCGCGATGATCACGACCAGAATGACGACGGCGTCGGGCAGGTCCCCCGTGATGATCGTCAGCGCGGCGGCCACCAAGAGCACCAGGATCAGCGGATCCCGCAACTGTTGAAGCACGCGCCGCCACATGGGGGTGCGTGGCTGGGCCGCGACTGCGTTGGGGCCATGCTCGACGAGCCGTCGGGCGGCCTCTCCCCGCGCCAGTCCCGCCGCCGCAGTCACGATCTGGTCCGTACTCACCAACAGCCTCCAAGAGCCCCAGCATGGTCGCTCCCTCGCGACGCTACGCAGAGCGTTGGAGGCGTGACAGGGCCGACCGGGCCACTCCCTGCCGGAATGCGGCGCTTCGTGTACGTCCCGCAGCTCAACAGGGCCGCGATTGTCGGCGGATGCCGGGGGATCGGCCGGAATCGGCAGTCACGACGGCGGCGGTCAGCTACTGCCTCCAGGTCCATTCGGCGACCTCGGGCAGGTCGACGCCGTGTTCGCGGATCCAGTTGTGGTGGCGGTAGCGGGCGTCGGCCATGTGCTGGCGCACCGTCGCGGCGCGTACGGCGAGGCCCGGTACCCGGTCGATGACGTCCATGACCAGGCGGTAGCGGTCGAGGTCGTTGCGGACGACCATGTCGAAGGGGGTCGTGGTGGTGCCCTCCTCCTTGTAGCCACGCACGTGCAGGTGCGGGTGGTTGCTGCGGCGGTAGGCCAGGCGGTGGATCAGCCAGGGATAGCCGTGGTACGCGAAGATGACGGGCTTGTCGGGGGTGAACAGAGCGTCGTACTCGCTGTCGGTCATCCCGTGGGGGTGTTCCTCCTGCGGGAGCAGGCGTGCGATGTCGACGACGTTGACCACCCGTACGGTGAGTTCGGGCAGGTGGTGGCGGAGCAGCGACGCCGCGGCCAGTACTTCCAAGGTGGGAACGTCGCCCGCACAGCCGAGGACCACGTCCGGCTCGCGGCGGTCGGACTCGGTTCCGGCCCACTCCCAGATGCCGGCGCCGCGGGCACAGTGCGCGCGGGCTGCGTCCAGGTCGAGCCAGTCGAAGCAGGGCTGTTTGCCGGCGACGACGACGTTGACGTAGTCGCGGCTGCGCAGCACGTGGTCCGCGACGGCCAGCAGAGTGTTTGCGTCCGGAGGGTAGTAGACGCGGACGACTTCGGGGCTCTTGTTCAGGACGTGGTCGACGAAGCCCGGGTCCTGGTGGGAGAAGCCGTTGTTGTCCTGGCGCCAGACATGCGAAGTGAGCAGGTAGTTCAGGGAGGCGATGGGGCGGCGCCAGGGCAGTCGGCGGGAGACGCGCAGCCACTTGATGTGCTGGTTCGCCATGGAGTCCACGATGTGCACGAACGCCTCGTAGCAGGAGAACAGTCCGTGCCTGCCGGTGAGGAGATAGCCCTCCAGCCAGCCTTGACAGGTGTGCTCGGACAGGATCTCCATCACCCTGCCGCCGCGTTCCAAGTGCTCATCGGTGTCGAGGACTTCGGCTTCCCACGCCTTGCCGCTGGCGCCGTAGACGGCCTGCAGGCGATTGGAGGCCGTCTCGTCCGGACCGACCAGACGGAAGTCGCGGCGTTCGCTCGTATCGGCCATCACCTGTTCCAGCAGATCACCGAGGACGCTTGTGGGTTCGTGCGGTCCGGCGCCGGGCTTGTCGACCGGGACGGCGAACCTCTCCAGTGGCGGGATCGGCAAATCGTGCAGCAACAGCCCGCCGTTGGCGTGCGCGTTCGCGCCCAGACGGCGATCGCCGCCGGGGATACACGCCAGGACGTCCTCCCGGGGACGCCCCCGTTCGTCGAAGAGCTCCTCGGGTCGGTAGGACCGCAACCACCGCTCCAACTGGCGCAGGTGTTCAGGGTTTTCACGGACTGCGGGCAGCGGCACCTGGTGAGAGCGCCAAGTGCCCTCCACAGGCAGACCGTCGACCTCGGCGGGACCGGTCCAGCCCTTGGGGGTGCGCAGTACGATCACCGGCCATCGGGGCCGTACGGAAGCGCCTTCGCTACGGGCGGCATCCTGGAAGGCTGCGATACGGTCCAGGGCTTGGTCCATCGCCCGGGCCATCGCCTTGTGGACCTCTTCCGGCTGATCGCCGGTGACGTGGATGGGGTCGTGGCCGTAACCGCGCAGCAGGTCATCGAGTTCCGCCTCGGGGATACGTGCCAGCACCGTGGGGTTCGCGATCTTGTAGCCGTTCAGATGCAGGATCGGCAGCACGGCGCCGTCACGTACTGGATCAAGGAACTTGTTGGAGTGCCACGAGGCGGCCAACGGCCCCGTCTCGGCCTCCCCGTCACCGATCACACACGCCACCAGCAGACCAGGGTTGTCCAACGCGGCCCCATAGGCGTGAGAGAGGGAGTAGCCCAGCTCGCCGCCCTCGTGGATGGAGCCCGGGGTCTCGGGGGCGACATGACTGGGGATCCCGCCGGGGAAGGAGAAGTGCCGGAACAGCCGGGCCATGCCGACGCCGTCCCGGGTGATATCGGGGTAGGTCTCGGTGTAGCTCCCCTCCAACCACGAGTTGGCGACCACGGCCGGGCCGCCGTGGCCGGGGCCCCAGACGCAGATCGCGTCCAAGTCCCGCGCTTTGATGACACGGTTCAGGTGTGTGTGGACCAGATTCAGTCCCGGCGATGTGCCCCAGTGACCCAGCAACCGCGGCTTGACGTGTTCCGGAGAGAGGGGTTCTGCCAGCAGGGGGTTGGCCATCAGGTAGATCTGACCAACGGCCAGAAAGTTCGCCGCCCGCCAATGGGCATCCAGCGCCCGCAGCTCCTCCTCGCCGAGCGTCGACGGCGAGGTTTCGGATGGCGTGGCCGTACGGGGTTGGGTGGGCGTGCTGGATTGGTCCTGGCGCATGAAGAGCCCTCTCCGAAGGTCTTTGAGTCGCTCGGTCGATCCATGGTCCGGTGCTTCGCTGCCCGCAAGTGGTGACGGCCGGTTACGGCGCCCTTGGGGTGATCGGCGTGATCAGCAGCTTTCCGAGTTCGTGACCCACCGGGTCGGCGAGGAGCAGGCGAAAGCCACTTACGCTGCTCCCGCCAGTTCGTTGCCTTCCTGGCTCGGCGTCCAGTCGACGTCCACGACGCCGGGCACTGCACGGACCAGGCGGGCCGCGATCGGCAGCAGCCGGGTGTCGGTGAGGTCGCTGTCGCGGAACTCCTCCTTGGGGAGCGGGTCCGCCTCGGATACGACGCCGATGACTCGGCTTTCGGTGTCGAGGACCGGCAGGGCGCTGACCTTCCACCGGGCCAGGGTCTCGACGATCTCCTCGAACGGTGCGTCCCGAAGTATGGAGACCGCCGGGTGGGACATCACGTCGCTGACGAAGCAGGGCGGGCGGTTCATCGGTGTCTCCTCAGCGCAGATGATGCGTGTTGCCACTGCCGTAGGGTCCGTAAAGGTCAAGCAGTCGCACCCGGGTGGCTCGCAGCCGCTGTCCGATCACCTCGGCCACACGGCTGACGAGTGCCTGGCCGAGCTCCGGGTCCTCGGCGCACAGCGCCCGCACCGCCATCGCGTCGAATTCAAGCGCCCGCACCTCGGTGGCCGCCTCGGCACCCAGGTGCCAGCTGTACGGAGGAAAGAGCCACGACCAGCCCACCAGGTCTCCCGGCCCCAGCGACTCGACGACTGCTGCCTGCCGGCCGGGCACGTGCAGGTCCAAATGGACGCTGCCCGTCTGAATGATCCAGAACCGGTCGGCGCGGTGACCCTCTTCGAAGATCCGTGTGCCTGCCGGGAAAACAGTTTGGCCCGCCAGATCCAGCAGCCGATCGCGGCCTCCGGGCGGCAGAACGTTCAGAATGTCGGTGGCGCTGATCATGCTGCCTCCGTTCGCCAGACCACGCCATCCCGCGTGCGGCGCATGGTCTCGCTGTCTCACATTCAACGTAAGCTGCGGCATTTTTCGGCGGAAGGGGCCAAGCGGCCCCACGGCGCGGGCCCGCCGGTCCCCGTTGGGCCGAGCAAGCAGAGTTGGGCCTGAATCCCGACCGATGTCGTCATACGTGTGGACACCACCACTGTCTGCGGCACCGACCTGCACATCCTCAAGAGCGACGTGCCCGCAGTGGCCCCGGGGACGGTCCTGGGGCAGGCGGTCGGCGAGGCGGGTGACCGACCCTGCTCGCCTTGTCGAGGACCCCGCCGAAGGCCTGGGGGCCGATGTGGTGGTCGAGGCGGTCGGTGTGCCGGACAGCTTCGAGCTGTACACCCGATTGGTCCGGCCCGGCGGGCGGGTCGCCAATGCGGGCTTCCACGGCAAGCCCGCGACCCTCCATCTGGAAAGATCTGCGGACCAAGAACGTGACCATCACCACCGGTCTCGTGGACACCTACTCCATACCGGTGCTGCTGCGCGTGCTGGCCTCCGGCCGGCTACCGGCCACCTCACTCGTGACCCACCGCTTCGAGCTCGGACAGCTGGAAGAGGCCTACGACGTCTTCTCCCGGTCCGCCCACACCGGAGCCCTGAAGGTCGTCCTCGGAGGGCCGCGGCACGACGCGGTGACACTGCCCGCGTGACACCCGCGCCGCGGGGCGCGGGACGGAATCCGCCCAGTCACGGAGTACACCTGGGCCTGGGACGGTTGACCGACACTGTGGACCGGCACAAGCGGTGCGCGGAGCGCGTCACCCCGAGCGAAGCAGCGGACGGGGACGTCGGGGACGTCCACTCTCCGTCAAGGATGTCCACCGCGATACGTGGAGGGCCCAACACGCGATGACAGCGAAGACTCCTCCGCCTCGGACAACCAGGCCGATCGGAATCCCGGCCAGGCCGGGTCGGCTCCAGCGCGCCGGTGATCTTGAGTAACGAGTCCGACACCTACGCCTAGGAGTGCCGGACAGGCGCCATCCGGCATCAACCCAGCAGGGGTGAGCATCGCCCCAGGCTGCTGCCGGGCAACGAGCTTTTCCGCTCGGCCATTCGGCTGCCTAGAGTGCCCCATGGATCTCCACGGCTTCCCGCTCCAGTTCGCCCGCACCCGTCGTTTCTCGCTGGGCGCGCCGCACAGCTTCACGGTCTCGCCCGACGGCGAGCGGGTGCTTTTCGTCCGTACGGACAGCGGAACGGACGCGGTGAGCAGGCTCTGGCTGTACGAGGCCGGGCAGGAGCGGGCCCTCACCGGCCCGGACGTCGCGGCGTACGCGACGGACCGCGCGGCGCGCTTCGCCGCATACGCGACCGGTGGTGAGCTCTGGGGCGTGCGGACGGACGCGAGCGCCCCGCGCCTCATCCCCACGGCGCACCCCGCCCTGGACCCGCGCCCCTCACCGGACGGCACTCTGATCGCGTACGTCGCCGGGGGCGCCCTGCGCGTCGTACGCGCCGACGGGACGGCTGACCGGCCGCTGACGGAGCCGGAGGGCCCGGATGTGACCTACGGCCTGCCGGATCATGTCGCGGCCGAATCCATCGGCAGGTCACGCGGCTACTGGTGGTCCCCCGAGAGCGACGCGCTGCTCGTCAGCCGTGTCGATACGTCGATGGTCTGCCGCTGGTACATCGCCGACCCGGCGAACCCGGCGACAGCGCCCCGCGCGGTCCGCTATCCGGCGGCGGGCACGGCCAACGCGGAGACCTCGCTGCACCTCGTCACGGTCGAGGGCTCGCGCACTCCCGTCCTCCTGCCGCACGCGGCGCCCCGGGAGGAGGCCCCGCCCGGCGTCTGGAACGACCCCGCCTTCGAGTACGTCGTCGCGGCCTCCTGGGAGGGCCGCGATCCCGTCGCCAGCCTCCAGAGCCGGGACCAGCGCACGGCCTGGACGGGCAGCGTCGACCCGGTGACCGGCGCCTTCGAGCCGCTGTCGCGACTGACCGACCCCGAATGGGTGGAGTTCCAGCCGGGCACACCCCTGCACACCGCGTCGGGACTGCGGGTGGAGCCCTCGCCGCGTGGTGACGCCCGGGGAATCCGGATCGGCGGCGCCCACAGCCCGACCGGACTCCAGGTCCGCGAGGTGCTCGGCGCGGTGCACGAGCGGGTGTGGTTCACCGCGAGCGAGGAGCCGACCGAGGTCCATGTCTGGTCGCACGATCCGCGCAGCGGCTTCGTCAGGCTGACGGACGAACCGGGGGTGCACACGGCCGCAGCCGGGGGCGACACGGTCGTGGTCGACAGCAGGACGCCCGAAGGCCAGAAAGTGACCGTCCTGCGCGGCGGCGCCGCCGTCGGCCGGATCACGGTGCTCACCGAGGAACCGCTGGTCGTACCCCGCCCGCTCCACCTGACTCTCGGCGAACGGGAACTGCGCGGCCGGCTCCACCTGCCGTCCTGGTACGAAACGGGTTCGGGCCGGCTGCCGGTGCTGCTCAGCCCGTACGCCGGCCCCGGCATGCAGGTGGTGACCAGGGCCAGGACGTGGCACACGGCGGTGTGCCAGTGGTACGCCGAGCAGGGCTTCGCCGTACTGGTCACGGACGGGCGCGGCACACCGGGGCGCGGCGTGGACTGGCAGCGGACCATCCTGGGCGACCGGCTGGGCCCCGTACTGGACGACCAGATCGACGCACTGCACGCGGCGGCCGGGCGCCACGACGCCCTGGACCTGGAGCGGGTGGCCGTCCGTGGCTGGTCGTTCAGCGGCTATCTGGCGGCGGGCGCGGTACTGCACCGGCCCGATGTCTTTCACGCCGCGGTCGCGGGCGCCGCGCCGAGCGACCGCCGGCTGTACGACACGTACTGGGAAGAGCGATTCCTGGGGCACCCGAACGTCCAGCCCGAGAACTACGAGCGCTCCTCACTCCTCCCGTACGCGGACCGGCTGACCCGGCCGCTGATGCTGGTGCACGGGCTCGCGGACGGCAACGTGTTTCCCGCGCACACGCTGCGGCTGTCCCGGGCGTTGCTCGCCGCCGGTCGGCCGCACACCGTGCTGCCGCTTTCCGGGACGGGCCATGTGGTCGCCGGGGAGGGAGTGGCCGACACATTCCTGCTGCTGGAACTCGACTTCCTCAAAAAGTCGCTCGGCGTCTGAACACAATGCCCTTGGCGCGCGTACAACATCACATAGCCAGCAGCGGAAGGGGAATGCCGACATGACCGCATCTCAGGAGTCCGGCCGAATGCTCGGGCGGCGCACGATCGTGACCGCGGCGGGCGCAGTTGGGCTCGCCGCCACACTGACCGCGTGCGGAAAATCGGACAACGGGTCGGACACCGCGGTCGAGAAACCGGTGCCCGGCGAGGACGGCGCCGACGCGGGCGCGGTGCTCGCCAAGACCGCCGACATCCCCGAGGGGGGCGGGAAGATCTTCGCCGATCAGGGCGTCGTCGTCACACAGCCGACAGCGGGCCAGTTCAAGGCCTTCTCGTCCAAGTGCACCCATCAGGGCTGCGCCGTGACGACGATCAAGAACGGCATGATCAACTGCCCCTGCCACGGCAGTCAGTTCGCCGTCGCGGACGGCAGCGTCACACACGACCCGGCCACCAAGCCGCTGCCCTCAGTGCAGATCAAGGTGCAGGGCGACTCGATCACCCTCGCCTGACGCGACGGCTCCGAGGAGCCCGATCAGCCGCTCGCGCCCCTCCTCGGTCCCTTCCAGCAGCCGAGGACCGCGTCCGTCGTGGTGATCGTGGCGACGAGGGCGAGCGTATGGCGGACCATCGCGGGGGTGTAGTCCGAAGGGACCCCGGCGATGGCGTCCGACGGCACGACGGCCGTGTAGCCGAGGTTGACCGCGTCGAAGACGGCATTGGGAATGGCGATATTGGCCGAGACGCCCGTGACCAGCAGGTTCCGGCAGCCGAGGTTGCGCAGCAGGGCGTCGACGTCCGTACCGGCGAGCGGCGAGAGCCCATGGAGCCGGCGTACGACGAAGTCCTCGTCCCAGACCTCGATCGGCTCCGCGACACGCACCGCCGTGGTCCCGGAGAGCTGCTGAACCGGCAGGCGCGCGGCGGCGCGGAAGAGCCGCGCGTTGCGATTGGCCCCGCGCCCGTCCGGGCGCCTCTCCGCCACCGCGTGCAGGACCTGCACACCGGTCTCGTGCGCGCCTGCCACCAGCCGCGCGACATTCTGGAGCGCGCCCGACGACCTGGCCTCCTTGGCGAGTTCGGGCAGCGCGCTGTCCCGGCCCACGACACCTTGCTGACATTCGACGGTGAGCAACACCGTGGTCGCCGGATCGAGCTGCTCCGCGAGCTGTTCGTTGGACGGCAAGGCTCCCCCTCGGGTCGGACCGGACCGGGAGCGTGAGGCTAACCACCATTGCGTCGCGAAGGAAGAGACCGCATCCTCTCTCTGACATACAGTCAGCTATGGGAGGGACGAAGCATGGTAGCCACACAGCGCCGAGGCCGCCGCATCATGATGACCGAGACCGAGCGGGACACCTACCTCGCCGATCAGCGCACCTGCCGGGTGGCCACCGTCTCCGCCGACGGACGGCCGCACATCGGGGCCCTGTGGTTCGTGTGGGACGGCGGTTCACTGTGGCTCTACTCCATCACCCGCAGCCGCCGCTGGGCTCAGCTGACCCGGGACCCGCGGCTCGCCGTGGTCGTCGACGACGGTGTGGAGTACGGCGACCTGCGCGGCGTCGAACTCTCCGGCGACGCCGTCTTCGTGGGTGAGGCCCCGCGCACCGGCGAGCCCTGCCCTGAACTCGACGTACCCGAGGCCCTGTTCACCCGGAAATACTTCGGGATGGAGGTCATGCCGCAGGACGGCCGGCACGCGTGGCTGCGGTTGACTCCGGACGCGATCGCCTCGTGGGACTTCCGCAAGCTCGGCGACGCCTGACGGACACGCGGGACGGCAGGCGGACACGCGGGACGGCAGGCGGACACGCGGGACGGCAGGCGGACACGCGGGACGGCAGGCGGGTGGAACGGCAGGCGGGTGGAACGGCGGACAGAGCGGCGGCGGGCCGGCCGCGAGCTTGCGGGTCGGCGGCGCTCAGCCGGAGAGCGTCGCCGCGGCCTCCCCCAGTGCGTCCACCGCCGCACGGATCGACGGCCGCCGGTCGGCGTCGGCGCGCCAGACGGCGTACACATGCCGACTCATCGCGTGCCGCACGGGCACGACCCGCACCCCGTGCGGCACCGGGCCACGCCCCATCCTCGGCGTCACGGACACCCCCAACCCACCACCGATCAGGGCCAGCTGAGTGGCGTGCTCCTCGGCGACATGCGCGATGCGGGGCTCGATCCCCTTCCCGCGCAGGGTGAACAGCAGCCAGTCGCAGCAGAACTCCCCGTCGGGCCAGGTGATCCACTCGTCGGCTGCGAAATCTTCGAGGTCCACCTCGGCGCGGCCCGCGAGAGGGTGCCCCGCGGGCATGGCTACATCGGCGGGGTCGTCGAGGAGGGCCCGCTTGGCGAGGCCTTCGGGCATGGGCAGCGGCTTGTTGTACCAGTCGAGCACAACCGCCAGGTCGAGGTCTCCGCGCACGACGCGGCGCACCGCCTCCGCGGGCTCCATCTCCCGCGATCTGACGTGCAGTTGCGGGTGACCGGCACGCAGAGCGGCGAGCGCCGCGGGGAAGAGCCCGCGGGCGGCCGTGGGGAACGCGCCGATCTGGAGCTCACCGACGGCCCGGCCGCGCTGGGCCTCGATGTCCGACTGGGCCAGTTCGACCTGAGAGAGGATGCGTTCGGCATGGTCGGCGAGCAGCCGCCCGGCGTCGGTGAGCCGGACGCCGCGGCCATTCCTGGCCAGCAGCGGCTGGCCGACCTCGCGCTCCAGCTTCGCCATCTGCTGGGAAACGGCGGACGTCGTCACATGCAGCCCCTCGGCCGCTCCGCTGACCGAGCCGTGGCGGGCCAGGGCGTCCAGGGTGCGCAGGCGCTCCAGATTCAACATGTAAGTAATGCTAAGCGATGCACGCAAATTAATCTTGCTTGTGCTAAGAGATGGTCCGCGCGAAGGTTGACCCCATGAGCTCCGCGACCCCGCCCAGAACCCAGCCGGACGCCTCCGCTCCCGCCCCCGCCTCCCCCACCCGGCGCCCGGCGGTGGACTGGCGCATTCGTTTCGGGGTGCTCTCGCTGGTCTGGGGCTTCAGCTTCCTGCTCATCAAAGTCGGCACCGAGGCGTTCGCGCCCTTCCAGGTCACGCTCGGACGGCTGGTGTTCGGTACGGCGGTGCTCGCCGTGGCGATGGCCGTGAAGCGGGAGCGGCTGCCACGCTCCGCCCGCACCTGGGGCCATCTCACCGTGGCCGCGTTCTTCCTCAACGCCCTGCCGTTCTCGCTGTTCGCCTACTCCGAGCTGACGATTCCCTCGACCCTGGCGGGCATCTGCAACGCCACCTCGCCGCTGTGGGGCATGGCCCTGTCGATGGTCGCCCTGTCCGAGGACCGGCCGACCCGCCGCCGCGTCGCGGGTCTCGGACTCGGGTTCATCGGCGTCCTGACGGTCCTGGGAGCCTGGCAGGGCTTCTCCGGGCTGGACTTCGGCGGCACGGCGATGGCGCTGCTCGCCTCTCTCAGCTATCCGGTCGGCTGGATCTATGTGCGCCGCACCCTGGCGGGCAGCAAGGACTCCCACCTCTCGATGACCGGTGCGCAGCTCTTCATCGCCACGGTCCAACTGGCTCTGGTGACACCGCTGTTCACCACCCTGCCCACCTCGTTCCCGCTGGTTCCGCTGCTGGCCGTACTGGCTCTCGGCGCCCTGGGGACCGGCCTCGCGGTGCTTCTCCAGTACGGCCTGGTCGCCGAGATCGGCCCGACGACCGCACAGATGGTCACGTACTTCATCCCGGTCATCGCCACGGTCGCGGGCGTCGCGGTCCTCGGCGAACACCTGGGGTGGAACACCCCCGTCGGAGCCGCCATCGTGCTGGCGGGCGCCGCCCTCACCCAGAGCCGGGGCCGACCGCGCGACCGTGATCTCCCGACGACCGCCAGCCATGGCGAGCTTGCGCCAGTCGCACCCGGCGCCCGTCAGTCGTAGCGCCGGCCGCGCGGCGCGGGGCCGGTCGCCGAAGCCACCGCGTCCGCGACCGGGCCGATGTCCTCCGGGGCCAGCGTCGATACCGTGAGGCGTACGCCAGGGGGCGCGGCCATCCGGAAACGCGCCCCCGGCGCGACGGCCCATCCTGCGTGCAGGAGGCGCGCAACCGCCCCCGTCTCGTCCGGCACGGGCACCCACACATTCATGCCGCTGCGCCCGTACGCCTCGACCCCGCGCTCCGCCAGGGCCGCCACCAGGGCGTCGCGCCGCAGCCCGTACGCACGCGCGACCGCCGCCGCATCCACCGCCCCGGACGTCCACAGGTGTACGACGGTCCGCTGCAGCAGCCTGCTGACCCAGCCGGGACCGAGTCGCTGGCGGCCCATCACCCGGTCCAGGGTGACCGCGTCCCCGGTCAGCATGGCGATCCGCAGATCGGGCCCGTACGCCTTGGCCACGGAGCGCACGAACACCCAACTGTCCATCACCCCGGCGAGCGGACTCAGCGGCTCGTCGACGATGCCGTGCCCGTGGTCGTCCTCGATCAGCAGCACCCCGGGATGCGCGGCCAGCACGGCGCGCAGTTCGGCGGCGCGCGCGGCGCCCACCACGGCGCCGGTCGGGTTCTGCGCCCGGTCGGTGACCACGACCGCCTTCGCTCCCGCGCGCAGCGCCCGCTCGACCTCACCGGGCAGTGGCCCGTCGTCGTCGAGCGCGACCGGGACGGCTCGCAGCCCCAGGGCCGGGATGAGGTCGAGCAGGCTGCCCCACCCGGGATCCTCCACGGCGACCGCGTCACCCGGCTTCAGGTGCGCGGCCAGTACGCGCTCGATGGCGTCCAGGGCTCCCGAGGTGACGGCGACAGGGCCGTCCGGCACTCTGTCGGCGTCGAACGCGGCCCGCGCGAGCCGGGCAAACTCCGGATCGACGGGCTCCTGTCCGTACAGACCGGGCCGATCCTCGCTGTGCCGGGCCGCGGCCGCGAGCGCGTCGCGCAGAAGCGGCAGCAGGGCGGGGTCCGGGTTGCCCTTGCCCAGGTCACGCACCCCCGGCGGGACATCGACCCGGATGGATTCACGGGCCGTGCTCGCGGGCCGGAGGCGGACCCGGCTGCCCCGGCGGCCCGAGGTCTCGATCACCCCGCGCTCGCGCAGAGTGCGGTAGGCGGCCGCGACCGTATTGGGGTTGACCCCCAGATCGCCGGCCAACTCCCTCATGGGCGGCAGCGATTGGCCGGGCGAAAGCTCCCCCGCACCTACCGCGCGCTCCACACTCGCGGCAATCTCCGATGCACGCCGCCCGCTGATCCTATATTCTCCTAGCACAATCAATATTATGTACTAGTGCAATGGAGAACGCAATGTCGGAAACCACCTCCTACGCGCCGACCGGGCGTACCGCACCGACCCGGGCCAAGGAGCGCGCGTCGTACGACCAGGACCTGGTGCACGCGATACTCGACGAGGGCTACGTCTGCCATCTCGGCTTCGTCCGAGGCGGCGCGCCCGTGGTCCTGCCCACGCTCTACGGCCGGGTCGGTGAGCGCCTCTACGTGCACGGCTCCAGCGGCTCGCGTCCGCTCCGCATGGCCGGCCAGGCCGATCCCGGTCTCGCCGTCTGCCTCACCGTCACCCATGTCGACGGCCTGGTGCTGGCCCGTTCCGCCTTCCACCACTCCATCAACTACCGCTCCGTCGTGGTCCACGGCATCGCCCACCAGGTACGGGACGAGGAGGAGCGGCGTACCGCTCTCGACGCTCTCGTCGACCACGTCGTCCCCGGCCGCTCCCACGACTCGCGCCCCGCCAACGCCAAGGAACTGGCGGCCACCGCCGTGCTCTCCCTGGACCTGAACGAGGTCTCCGCCAAGGTGCGCAGCGGCGGACCCGACGACGAGCCCGAGGACACGTCGCTCCCGTACTGGACGGGCGTCGTCCCGCTGACCCGTGGTTACGGTGCGCCGGTTCCCGCCGACGATCTCGACCCGGCGGTCCAACTGCCCGACTACCTGACCACCCTGTGAGGAGTCGACGTGCTGATACACCCGTGGGACACACCGCTCGACGACGAGTGGCAGCAGTGGCTCGCCACCCACGACTTCGGCCAACTGGCCGTCAACGGGCTCCCGGGCGAAGCGCCGTACGTCCAGCCGATGCACTTCGTCTACGACCCGGAGCCGGGTACGCACGGTGAGATCATCGCCCACCTCGCCCGCCCGAACCCGCTGTGGAAGGCCGTCGAGGCCGATCCGCACGTCCTACTGAGCGTCATGGACGACTACGCCTTCGTCCCCGGCCCCTGGCAGGCGCCGACGGACACGCCGACCGAACACGGCGTGCCCACCAGCTTCTACGCCGCCGTCCAACTGCACTGCACCGCCCACCTCGTGGACGACCCGGCGCGGAAGGCCGATCTGCTGAACGTCCAGGTCGGCCACTTCCAGCCGGAGGGCGGGTCGGCCCCGGCGGCCGTCGGAGCGGCGCCCTACGGCCGGATGCTGTCGGGCATCCGCGGGCTGCGCCTCGAAGTGACCGAGGTGCGGGCCAAGTTCAAGTACGGCAGCCACAAACCGCAGGACGTCCAGGAGCGGACGGCCGCCGGCCTGGCCGAGCGAGCGGGGGCGCACGATACGGCGGCGTACGCCCATCATCTGCGCCGCCGCACCCCGGGCCCCACGCGCGCGTAGCGCCCGAAGATCCGGCAGACGGCAGACGGCAGACGGCAGACCGGCGCGGACCGTCAGATTTTGAGGTCGGTTCCGGAGACCCGGACGAGGACCGCGGCCCGACGTGTCGCGGCGGCGGTCCTCGCCTCCGCGACCGCGAGCCCCGCCACCGCAGAGAGCAGCAGCAGCGTTCCCACCACGGTGGCCACCGTCAGCTGCTCCCCCAGCAGGGCGACCGCGATCACGGCCGCGCTCACCGGTTCGAGGAGCATGATCACCGAGACGGTGGCGGACCGTACGACGGCCGCTCCGGCGAAGTACAGGACGTACGCGAGGGCTGTCGGCACCGCGGCGACGTACGCCATCAGCCACACCACCCGCGCGAGTTCGGCGCCGTGCGGCAGCAGGCCCTCCACCGACGCGAGCGGCAACAGGGCGAGCGACCCGATCGCGAAGGCCCAGGCGGTCGTCACGACCGGGTCGGCCCCGCCCCCGTCGCGCCCGAGCCGACGCGTCAGCAGCGTGATGGCCGCGTACCCGGCGGCAGACAGCACAGCCAGGGCCACACCCACCGGACGCACCGTGCCGCCGTCGTTGCCCAGGACCAGCACGGCGAGCCCGACGAGCGCGCCCATGACCGTGGCGATCCCGCCGCGCCCCAGTCGCTCCCCCAGGGTCAGCCAGGCACCCAGCGCGATCAGCACGGGTCCCGCGCCCAGGGTGACGACGGTGCCGACCGCCAGGCCGGTCGCCTGTACGGCGGCGAAGTAGGCGCTCTGGAACACCGTGAGCCCTAGTCCGGTGACGAGGATGCGCGTCAATCGGCGCCCGCGCGGCTCGGCGTGCGCGGTTGTGCTGCGCGCTCGGGAGCGCAGCAGGCAGGCGGGCAGCAGAAGCAGCAGGCCGCCGACGCAGCGCCAGAAGGTCAGGGCGAGTGGCCCGAGGTCGCTGAGGAGGAAGACCAGGGAGGCGGCTGCCCCCGCGGTGCCCCAGGCGACACCGGCGAAGATCAGGTAGAGCAGGCCGCGCCCGGTGGGCAGACCTGTGGGCAGACCCGTGGGCAGGGAGGAAGAGCTGGGCATGTGACTTCTCCGTGTGAAGACGGGACTGGTGGTCGCTCGGCTCCGCACGCGGGCAGCGACGAACCGCTCGGGGACTGCCCGAGCCCGGTCTTCGTCAGGGGAGAGCCGCCCGCGTTACGCGGCGGGAGGCGGAAGTGCTGTCAGCAGCATGATCGACACCCTAGGGCGCGGTGCGTCCGGCGGACAACTGCTTGTCCGCATCGTGGAGACGGGTGTCCGGTGCTCCGCCCGCCACGGGCCCGGTCGGCGCCTTGGGCGTCGAGGACTGGGCGATGAAGGCGCCGACCAGCACCACGGCTCCGCCGATGATCTGCGGAGCGGACAGGTGCTCCCGCAGCAGCACCCAGGCCAGCACAGTCGCGATGACCGCCTCCAGGCACGCGACCACGCCCGCGACCTGCGGCGACAATTTGCGCACCGAGAGCACACCGGTGACGTACGCGACGACGGTGGCGAGCAGCACGATCCAGCCGAGCAGCAGCACGGCGGGCACCCGGGTCCCGCCCATGTCCGCGCTGCCCGCGAGCAGTGACCAGTCCATGCCCCAGGGCCGTGCGACAACGGTCAGCACCGCCGTGCCGATGAGCAGGCCGTACGCGATGACACCGAGCGGGTCGGCGGCGTCGTCACCGGTGCTCCCCTGGTCGGACAGGATGAAGTAGCCGACCTGGCAGCAGGCCGCGCCGAGCGCGAACAGCAGGCCGAGGGCGTCGAATCTCAGTCCGGCCCAGATCTCCACGACGCAGGCGAGGCCGCCCACGGCCAGGACGACACCGACAGCGGCGGCGCGCGTCACCGGCCTGCGCTGCACGAAGCGGACCCAGCCGAGGACCAGCGCGGGGGCCAGGTATTCGACGAGCAGCGCGACACCGACGGGGATACGGGAGAGCGAGGCGAAGTAGAAGGCCTGCACCCCGGCGACCGCGAGCAGGCCGAACCCGGCGAGGAGCGCGGGACGGCGCAGGACCAGCGCCCGGTGGCGCCAGGCCACGGGCAGCATGATCAGGGCGGCGCCCGCCACCCGCAGCCACACCACATGCAGCGGGTCGAGCCCCGCTTCGATCAGCGGCTTGGCCGCGACACCTGAACCACCGAATGCGAACGCCGATACCAGGGCTAGTCCCAGGCCGACGCTCCTCCCCTGAGACGCGTGCATCGGCACATCATGTCAGCTGACGTCAGGAGCGTCATCCCTGTTACACCTGTCACATCCGACGGAAGTCCTCACGGAGCCGCCCGGCCGGCGCATCGGTCGGACGTGTTCTGGGCGGCCTTCCACTGCCACGACGAGGGCCCGCACCCGCGGGCTTCCGACGCCTTCGACTCGGCCGAGATCTGGCGGTTCTGACGCGATTCCCCGGCGCCGGGCACTTCGGTCGCGCCGCGCAGCCATTTCTGACAGTTCATCAGTATTGAATGTTCTGCCTCGCACAGCTACGTTCCGCGACACGGAGCCGACGAGAAGGGGTGGTCGCATGGCCGAAGCCGGCGCGGAGGCACGCATCGAGGCACCGGCCGAGAAGATCTGGGCGCAGCTGACGGACTTCACGTCGTAGGACCGGTGGAACGCGACCCACACCGACTTCCCCAAGGGCGGCCCTGAGGTGCTTGAGGTCTCGGCGACGTACGCGGAGAACCTGAAGCTCATGGGCTTCCCCGCCGAGGTGACCTGGACGGTCGAGGAGCTGGAGCCGGCCCGGCTGCTGGTGACCACGGGAAAGGGGCCCATGGGCGTCAACCTCGCCATGCGCTACTCGCTCACACCCGAGGGCGACGCCACTGTCGTCCGCATCGAGGGCGAGTTCACCGGAGCCGCGGTCTCCATGATGGCGGGCAAACTCAAGGACTCGGCGGGCGCGGCACTGAGCGAGTCGCTGCGCAAGCTCGACGGCCTCGTCACCTGACGACGCTCCGCCCGACGGCCCCCGCCACGCAACAGCCCCACCACCCGGCAGCCCAGCACCCGAACAGTCCGGCGAAATGACGGCGGCGCCCTGCGGATGACCGCGCGGCGCCGCCGTGCGCGGCCGGGACCTGTCAGTCCTGGTCGGCGAGGATCAGATAGAGCTTCTTGCGGGACTCGTTGATGACTGCCACAGCCTTCTGCCGCTGATCGGCGGAGCCGGTCTTCCAGACCTGACTGAACGCCTCCATCAGACCGAAGCCGGCCTGCCGGATCTCGTTCATCGTCTCCCAGTCGACGCCGCGTCCCGCTTCCTCCCACGGGGCCTGCGGCCCCGCTTCGGCCTCGGTCCGACCCGCGTCGGTGAGCGTGAACAGCTTCTTGCCGCCCTCGCTCTCACTGGTGATCAGGCCTTCGTCCTCGAGCAGCTGGAGAGTCGGATAGACCGAGCCGGGACTGGGCCGCCAGGCCCCGCCACTGCGCTCGCCGATCTCCTGAATCATCTCGTAGCCGTGCGTCGGCCGGTCCACCAGCAGCGCCAGGATCGACGCGCGGACGTCGCCGCGCCGCGCCCTGCCGCGGGGTCCGCCCCTACCGCCAGGACCACCCCTGCCGCCCGGTCCGCCGCCGCCCCACGGTCCGCCGAAAGGCGGCCCGAAGGGGCCGAAAGCGGCACGTCGGCCCTCGGAGTCACCCCGACCGTGATGACCGGGTCCCCACTCTCCATTTCCATGCGAACGCATCACTACGCTCCTTTCGTCGTTGATCTGTCGCGATGTGTCAACGATATATCGGAATGGGGTGTTCGGCGAGCATGGAACGCACATCCGGCGCACATCCGGCGCACATCGGGCACGCACCGGGCCCGCATCCGGCCCGCATGAAAAGGGGCCAGTCACCAGAAATTGGCCGTGGCCTGCGGCTTTGCCCGCCCCTACGTTCGGTGCCATGAGGATTCGAATCGTCGACGCCTTCACCGACCGCGCCTTCACCGGCAATCCGGCCGGAGTCCTGCTGCTGGACACCGGCCCCTTCCCCGACGACGACTGGCTCCAGCAGGTCGCCGCCGAGGTGAACCTCTCCGAGACCGCCTACGCCCACCCGCTCCCGGCGGGCGGCGAGGCCGACTGGGCGCTGCGCTGGTTCACCCCGGCCGCCGAGGTGGCCATGTGCGGCCATGCCACCCTGGCCACCGCTCACGTCCTGCACACCACGGGCGCCTCGACCGGCACCGTGCGCTTCTCGGCCCGCTGCGGCGTCCTCACCGCGACCGCGCACGAGGACGGTTCGCTCACGCTCGACTTCCCGACCGCGCCGCTCACGGAGGTCGCCGTTCCCGACGGTGTCGGCGAGGCGCTGGGCACGCGAGTCCTCTCGGCCCACGACACGGGTCCGCACACCGGGGATCTGCTGGTGGAACTGGCCAACGAGAAGGCTGTACGGGCCCTCGCACCCGACTTCGCCGCGCTCGTGGCTCACTCCCGGCGCGGGATCATCGCCACGGCCGCCGCCGAGGACGCCCAGCGCGGCTACGACTTCGTCTCACGCGGCTTCTTCCCCCAGGTCGGCATCAACGAGGACCCGGTGACCGGCAGCGCGCACACCGCCCTCGCACCGTTCTGGTCGGCCCGCCTGGGCCGCGACGAACTGACGGGCCTCCAGGCCTCGGCCCGCTCCGGTCTCGTACGTACATCGCTGCGGGGCGAGCGCACCCTGCTGACCGGGCGGGCCGTCACCGTCATCGACGGCGAAATGCTGACCTCCCCCTGAGGGCCCGACCCCCGGTCGGCGGAAGAACACGCAAAGGGGGCGTACGGACAAACCCGTACGCCCCCTTCATGCGCGCTCAAGCCGTCGGCAGCCACCCCACGTTGCCCGCCAGCAGCGCGTATCCGACGAACGCCCCGATGTCGAGCAGCGCATGGGCCACGACAAGCGGCCCGATCCGCCCCCAGCGCCGGTACAGCAGCACGAAGACGGCGCCCATGACCATGTTGCCGACGAAGCCGCCGATCCCTTGGTAGAGGTGGTACGAACCGCGCAGCACCGAACTCGCCACCAGGGCCGCCATCGGCGTCCACCCCAACTGCCCGAGTCTGCGCAGCAGAAACCCGACGACGACGACCTCTTCCAGTACGGAGTTCTGCACCGCGGAGAGAATCAGTACGGGGAACTTCCACCAGACCTCGGGCAACGACTCCGGCACCACGGTGAGGTTGAACCCCGCCTCGATGGCGACCAGATAGAAGGCGAGTCCGGCGCTGCCGATGCCCGCGGCGACCAGCGCCCCCCGCCCCAGGTCCGGCCATGGCTTCGTCCGGTCGAAGCCGATCACGCGCAGCCCCGTCCCCTCCCGCATCAGCAGGTACGCCACCAGCGCGACAGGCACCAGCGAAGAGGTGATGCCGAACAACTGCCAGGCCAGATCCAGCCACGGCCGCCCCGGTGCCTGCGACCCGTTCAGGTTCGCTGCCTGGTCCTTGAGACCGCCGGGTTTCGTCAGCGCCCCGATGAATCTGATCAGGGAGGACACTCCGCTCGCGCCGAGCGAGATCGCGAGCACAATCAGGACTTCGGTCCGGAAAATCCGTCGTGTCACCCCGTGTCCGAGATGAGAATCGGCCACCTGTCCCGCCTCCGCCTGCACACCTGCCTCCAGTTCATCAATCCCGCCTCATCCCCAACTCCACCCCGCTAGGGTCTCGAATGCAGGTGCGAAGATCGCACGCGACAGGCCGGGGGACGAGCGCCATTGCGGTGGCGGAGTCCCCCTTTTTCCTTGTTCACGATTCAAGGAGGGGCTCTACCGCCATGGGACGTCACAGCTTGCCCGACGAGGACGCGAGGGACGACGCCAGGTCCCGCTCACCGGTACGCCGTCGTACGGTCGCCATCGCCACTGTGCTCGTCCTGGGAGTGGCCGGGGGCGCCGCGGTCGCGGTGGAGGGGGGCTTTCTGTCCTTCGCGGGCTCGTGCGCCGACTCCGCCGTCCATCTGGAGGTGGTCGCGTCCCCCGATGTCGCCCCCGCTGTCCGCGAGGTCGCCGCTCTGGCTCGCGACAAGCAGGTCACTTCCGACGGACAGTGCCTCGACGTGGACGTCGTCGCCCGTGACGCGTACAAGGTCGCCGACACGCTCAGCGCGGGCAAGGCCGAGCCCGACTACCAGGTCTGGATCCCCGACTCCGACCTGTGGGTCCAGCGGGCCCAGAGTTCCGGCGACGGTGTCCGGCTCACCCCGGTCGGCAATATCGCCTCCTCCCCGGTCGCCCTGGCCACGGTCCCCTCAGCCGCCAAGTCGCTCGGCTGGCCCGAGAAGACGTACACCTGGGCCCAGCTCTCCGAGGCCGCGACCGAGAAGGGCACGCTGCGCCTCGGCGCGGCGGACCCCGCCCGCAGCGCCACCGGACTGCTCGGGCTCACCAGCATCGCCGGTTCCACGTACAGCGAGGGTCCCGACGCCGACACCAAGGTCGCGGCCGCCGCGAAGCTGCTCTCGCAGCGCATATCGGACAGCGACCAGCAGGTGTCGCAGACCCTCGCGCAAGACGAATCCGGCACGGAGAAGGGCAACCCCCGCCGGAATCAGGCCGTGCTCCTCTCCGAGCAGGCAGCCTTCGCGCACAACACCGAGGACGGCACGCAGGGGCTCGAACTCTTCTACCCGACGGACGGCACCACGCAGCTCGACTACCCGTACGCCCTGGTCGACGAGGGCAGGCTGTCGACCGACGAGAGCCGCGCGGCCCTGCGCTTCATGACCCTGCTCGGCGAGCGGGAGAGCCGGAATATCCTGGCCGGGCGCGGCTTCCGTACGCCCGACAAGCCCGCCTCCCCGGCCGTCGTACGGGCGGCGGGCGGCCGGGCGCCCCAGCCCTACGCGTCGGCCCCCGGGAAGGCGCCCTCCCAGAAGGACATCCAGCAAACGCTCGGCATGTGGACCATCACCGTGCAGAGCGCCCGGCTGACGACGGTCGTCGACGCCTCGGGCTCGATGGCCACCCTGGTGCCGGGGCGCGGCGACCAGACCCGCATGGATGTCACCAAGGCCTCACTGATCCAGGCCCTCGCGCAATTCACCCCGGACGACGAGGTCGGCCTGTGGGACTTCGCGACGAACCTGGACGGCCCGCTCGACTACCGCAGGAAGGTGGCGACCACCCGACTCGGCGACCCCGCGCCGGGCGGCCGCACCCACCGCGATAAGCTCTCCGCGGCGTTCTCCGCCCTCTCCCCGGTACCCGATGGGGCGACGGGGCTGTACGACACCACGCTGGCGGCCTACAAGGACGCGCAGGCCGACTACGCGAGCGGCAGGTTCAACGCCGTCGTCATCCTCACTGACGGCTCGAACCAGGACACCGATGGCATCTCCCGCAGCGGCCTGATCACCGAACTGAGGCAGCTCGTGGACCCCGAGCGGCCGGTCCCGCTGATCGCCATCGCGGTCGGCCCGGACGCCGACAGCGAGGAGGTCGAGCAGATCGCCTCAGTCACCGGCGGCGGGGGGTACCAGGTGACCGACCCGGCCGATATCCACGCCGTCATCCTCAAGGCGATCATGGAGGCGGGCCAGGGCGCCTGACACCACGACCGGCCTCCGGCACCTGAGCACAACGGCCGACGCCAACACCACCGCACCACCGCACCACCGCACCTGAGCAGCACCGCACGGGCGGCACCAGGCACACCCCAGCGACCCCGCCGACCCCACCGGCACGAGCCGCCCCCACCGACACCGGCCACCACACCGGTACTAGCCACCCCGGCCACCCCGGCCACCACGTCGGCACGCCGCCACCGACCAGGCAACGCGGGCCTCCTGGGGGCGCCTCACGCAGGCGCCGGGAAGCCCGCCTGCCAGGTGTGCACCGGCTCGCCCTCGTGCATCAGCTCGCTGTAGCGGCGCGTGGTGGCGGACAGCGCGGCCTCGCGCTCAAGACCGGCCTCCAGGGCGCGGTGGAAGGTGTCCACCTGCCAGGAGGCTCCGTTGACGCGCAGCTTGCACCGCTGCTCGATGACACCCAGGTAGAAGTCACGGTCGGCGGGCTCGACGCCCCAGGCGTCGAGCCCTGCCGCGGCCAGGGGCAGCAGCTCGTCGAGCACGAGCGAGACGCCCGGCACCCGCGCCGTGCCGGCCGCGCGGCCCGGCGTCGGCCAGATCAGCTCGGCGTCGATGCCCTGGCGGCACGCGACATCGAAGTTCTCTGCCGCCGCCTCGAAGGGCAGCCTCTTCCACACGGGCCGCGTGTCCTCGGCCAGCGCCCTGACCAGCCCGTAGTAGAAGGCGGCGTTGGCGATCACGTCCGTCACCGTGGGGCCGGCCGGCAGCACCCTGTTCTCCACCCGCAGATGCGGCACCCCGTCGGCCAGCCCGTAGACGGGCCGGTTCCAGCGGTACACCGTCCCGTTGTGCAGCACCAGTTCCTGGAGCCGCGGCACCCCGCCGTCGGCGAGCACGAGCAGCGGGTCCTCCTCGTCGCAGATCGGCAGGAGGGCGGGGAAAAAGCGCAGGTTCTCCTCGAAGAGCTCGTACGCCGAGTCGATCCACTTCTCACCGAACCACGTTCTCGGCCGCACGCCCTGGGCCTGCAGCTCGGGCGGCCGGGTGTCGGTGGCCTGCAGAAACAGTGGCGGCCTGGATTCGCGCCACAGCTCACGGCCGAAGAGGAACGGCGAGTTGGCACCCACCACGATCTGCACGGCGGCCACGGACTGCGCGGCGTTCCACACATCCGCGAAGCGGGCCGGCGTGACCTGGAGATGCAACTGCACGGACGTACAGGCCGCTTCGGGCGTAATGGAGGCGGAGGTACAGGTGAGGCGCTCCACCCCCTCGATGTCGAGCTCGAAGTCCTCCCCGCGCGCCGCGACGATCTGATCGTTGAGCATGACGTAACGGTCCACGTCGGAGAGATTCGCCGACACCAGATCCGCACGCCCGAGCGTCGGCAGAATTCCGATCATCACGATCCCCGCGTCGACCTCCACCGCTTTTCGGTGGGCGTACGCGAGGCCGGTGCGCAGTTCTTCCGAGAGCTGATCGAATACCCGGCCCTCCAGCCGGTGCGGAACAATATTCACTTCCAGATTGAACATTCCCAGCTCGGTCTGGAAATCATGGCTGGAGATCCGCTCCAAAACCTCCGCGTTCATCATCCTCGGCATACCGTCGGCCCCGGCGAGATTGAGCTCGATCTCGACCCCCATGAGGTTCTTGGGACGGTCGAAGCGCTTCTCGGCCAACAGCTGATCGAGCCCTTGGAGGCACAGCTGGAGTTTGCGCCGGTACTTCTGCCGATCGGACAGATCGAACCCGCCGGCCACCACCTTCTCCCCCATCGCAGCATCCTTCCTCGAGTGGGCGTCCCGCAGCACGGGGCGCTCGCGTCACGATCGATGATGCCCAGAGAGTCTGATCCATAACGCCCCGCGCCCACCCGCTCGGCGAGTACCCTCGATGCAGGCTCCCAGTGGCACATTCACTCGGCATGCAGCAGAAAGTAGTTCCGGGCCCGCGACTGCTGGTGAAAAAAGCCGACGATTTTCGGCCTACCGCTTCTGCGGGATAATTCGAGGCCACAGCCCTGCGCTCCCGAAGAAACGGGAGATTCTCCGCAGAAGAAGAGCCGAATACCGCCTTGCCCGTAATGCCCGCGGCGGCTAGCAGAAACACTACGTGAACGCACGTCGTATAAACTCCGCAAACGAGGCAGAGAGTTGGCGTCCGGCCATCATCCCACGGCCCCCTCTGGCCCCGCACGCAGACAGCGCCGTCCGCACTGCCCACGCATCACCGTGTCTCCCAAGTGAGAGGCGACCCACCATCATGCCGCTGCTTGTCCCCCCGGCTCCCGCGCCGGCTCTGCGCAGTGTCCTCGCGGCCCTCGGTTCTCCCACCGCAGTACGCGAGGCCCGTACCCCGGCTCTCCGTTCCGCCCAAGGACCGCTGAGCCCCGAACTCGCCCTGCCCCTCCACGTACTGGACCGCATGGTCCCGACCGGCCGGCCTCCGCGCACGCGGCTCACGGGCTGGCGATTCCTCATCCGCAGCGGCGACCGCACGGTGGCCGCCGCCGACACCATGCTCACCCCCGACGGCTGGGCCTTCTCGCACTTCTGCGAGGGCCCCTACATCGCCTCCAGCGAGCGAGCCCTGCGGCAGGCCGAGGCCATGAAGGGCCGCTACCAGCCGAGGCTCCTGTCCGTGCCCGAGCTCTACATGCTCAATCTGTGGCTGCACGGTGAGCCGGAGGCGGACGCCTCCGACGACATGCCCCTCCCGACCGATGTGCTGGTGCCCCTCGCGCCGGCCCCGCCCGGCATCGCGTCGCACCATCCGCACCGGGTCGCCGATCTGCTGACCGTACTGACCAACCGGCTGACCCCCGCCCCTCTCCTCGGCCAGCCCGCCTGACGGCGGCGCCCGGTCCCTTCGTGCCCCGTGACCGGTACTGGTCACGGGGCACAGTCCTGCCCCGAACGGAGTAGCCCGTATCGGCCCCCCCCCGAACCACCCAAAGAGGCACCCCAGTTGAGCTGAACCGTCCGCACGAGTGATGCGTCATCAATCAGTAAGAAGAGCTGCCGTGAAATCCCTGCGGAAAGACGTCCGTAGGGCAACACTGGGAACGGACCGATTGATACGGGGGGCGGTTATGAACACCGCATCGAGCCACAGGACACTCACTACAACGCAGCGAAAGAACCCTTCCATGTGTCAGCACCAGCCAGCCTGCCCATCAGCCGAATCCGCCGATCGGGAGGCCGCCCATCTCACGGCGCACCACCCTGAGCAGGGCTGGAGCCTGCTGTGCAACGGAGTCCTCCTGTTCGAGGACACCGGTGAGCTGCTGCCGGACGGGCAGATCATCGCTCCGCACCGCCCGCTGGACGTGGTGACCGCCGCGTAGCACCGGGCAGTACAACGAGGGGCCGGTCCGGAGAATCCTCCGAACCGGCCCCGACGCGTGTCCGCGTCCGTCCCCTGCGGCCGAGTGGCCGCGAGCACGTCAGTTGTCGTACTCGTCCAGCGGCGGACACGAGCAGACAAGGTTGCGGTCACCGAACGCGCCGTCGATGCGACGCACCGGCGGCCAGTACTTGTCCGCGGCCGAGACTCCGGCCGGGAAGACCGCCTCTTCACGGCTGTACGCGTGCTCCCACTCCCCGCCCAGCGCGGCCGCGGTGTGCGGCGCGTTGCACAGCGGGTTGTCGTCGGCGGGCCACTCGCCCGAAGCGACCTTCTCGATCTCGCCGCGGATCGCGATCAGCGCGTCGCAGAACCGGTCGATCTCCGACAGGTCCTCGCTCTCGGTGGGCTCGATCATCAGCGTGCCGGCCACCGGGAACGACATGGTCGGCGCGTGGAAGCCGTAGTCGATGAGGCGCTTGGCGATGTCGTCGACGCTCACGCCCGTCGACTTCGACAGCGGCCGCAGATCGACGATGCACTCGTGCGCCACCAGCCCGTTCGGACCGGCGTAGAGAACCGGGAAGTGCGGCTCCAGGCGCTTGGCGATGTAGTTCGCCGCGAGCACGGCGACCTGCGTCGCGCGCTTGAGGCCCTCGGCGCCCATGAGGCGTACGTACGCCCAGGAGATCGGCAGGATGCCGGCCGAGCCCCACGGGGCGGCCGAGATCGGGCCGACGCCCGTCTGCGGTCCGGCCGTCGGCTGGAGCGGGTGGTTCGGCAGATACGGCGCGAGGTGCGCCCGTACGCCGACCGGACCGACGCCGGGGCCGCCGCCGCCGTGCGGGATGCAGAAGGTCTTGTGCAGGTTCAGATGGGAGACGTCCGAGCCGAACTTGCCCGGCTTGGCCAGGCCCACCAGCGCGTTGAGGTTCGCGCCGTCCACATACACCTGGCCGCCCGCGTCGTGCACGGCCGCGCAGATGTCGCTGATGTGCTCCTCGAACACACCGTGCGTGGACGGGTAGGTGACCATGAGCACCGCAAGCTCATTGCCGTGCTGCTCGATCTTCGCGTGCAGGTCCTCGACGTCGACGTCGCCGTCCTCGCGCGTCTTGACGACGATGACCTTCATCCCGGCCATCACCGCGCTCGCCGCGTTGGTGCCGTGCGCGGACGACGGAATGAGACACACCGTGCGCTGCGTGTCGCCGTTGGCGCGGTGGTAGGCCCGTACGGCCAGCAGGCCGGCGAGCTCACCCTGCGATCCGGCGTTGGGCTGGATGGACACCGCGTCGTACCCGGTGACCTCGGCGAGGCGCTCCTCCAGCTCACGGATGAGCGTCAGATAGCCCTGCGCCTGCTCGACCGGCGCGAAGGGGTGGATCTGCCCGAACTCGGGCCAGGTGACCGGCTCCATCTCGGTGGTCGCGTTCAGCTTCATGGTGCAGGAGCCGAGCGGGATCATGCCACGGTCGAGCGCGTAGTCCCGGTCGGCGAGCTTGCGCAGATAGCGCAGCATCGCGGTCTCGGAGCGGTGCTGGTGGAAGACCGGGTGGGCCAGGTAGTCGTCGGCGCGCAGCAGGTCCGCGGGCAGCGTCTCGGCCGTCGACAGGTCCAGCGCCTCCAGGTCGCCCTCGACACCGAAGGCCGACCAGACCGCGGCGATCTCGGCGCGGGCCGTCGTCTCGTCACAGGCGATGGAGAGGGTGTCGGCGTCGACCAGGCGCAGGTTGACCCCGCCCTCGCGCGCCGCGGCGAGGATCTCGGCGGCCCTGCCGGGGACGCGCGCGGTAAGGGTGTCGAAGTACGAGCCGTGCACGATCTCCACGCCGCCCGCCCGCAGGCCCTCGGCGAGCAGCACGGCGTACCGGTGGGTGCGGCCGGCGATGGAGCGCAGCCCGTCCGGGCCGTGGTAGACGGCGTACATACCGGCCATCACGGCGAGGAGCACCTGCGCGGTGCAGATGTTGCTGGTGGCCTTCTCCCGGCGGATGTGCTGCTCACGCGTCTGCAGCGCCAGCCGGTAGGCCTTGTTGCCGTCGGCGTCGACGGACACGCCGACGAGCCGGCCGGGCAGGCTGCGGGCGAACTTCTCCCGTACGGCCATGAAGCCGGCGTGCGGGCCTCCGAAGCCCATCGGTACACCGAAGCGCTGGGTGGTGCCCACCGCGATGTCCGCGCCCAGCTCGCCGGGCGAGGTGAGCAGCGTCAGGGCCAGCAGGTCGGCGGCGACGGTGACGATCGCGCCGAGCTCGTGCGCCTGCTCGACGACGGGCTTGATGTCACGTACGACGCCGGAGGCGCCCGGGTACTGCAGCAGCACACCGAAGACGCCGCGCTCGGCGACCTCGGCCGGGATACCGTCGCGCAGATCGGCGACGACGACCTCGACACCGGTCGGCTCAGCGCGGGTCCGGATCACCGCGACGGTCTGCGGGAAGGCGTCCGAGTCGATCAGGAAGACGCCCTTCTTGACCTTGCCGACCCGGCGGGAGAGCGCCATCGCCTCGGCGGCGGCGGTGCCCTCGTCGAGCAGCGAGGCACCGGAGGTGGGCAGCCCCGTCAGATCGGCCACCATCGTCTGGAAGTTGAGCAGCGCCTCCAGCCGGCCCTGCGAGATCTCCGGCTGGTAGGGCGTGTACGCCGTATACCAGGAGGGGCTCTCCATCACGTTGCGCAGGATCACCGGCGGCGTGAAGGTGCCGTAGTAGCCGAGCCCGATCATCGGGGCGAGCACCTGGTTGCGGTCCGCGAGCGTGCGCAGCTCGGCCTGCACCTCGGCCTCGGTGCGCGCGTCCGGCAGGGCCAGTGCCTCGGTGCTCTTGATGACGTCCGGCACCGCGGCCGCGGTCAGCTCGTCGAGCGAGCCGTAGCCGACCTGGGCGAGCATCTTGGCCTGCGCTTCGGCATCGGGGCCGATGTGGCGCTGCTCGAAGGGGATGCCACGCTCGAGTTGTGAGAGCGGAATGCGGTTTGCGGTCATCTGCGGAAGGCCTCCTGGTCTGACGCGACCTGCGAGGGGCACCACTGCGGGTACCCGGACGGCCTCCCCCTCTGTCATCTCAACCTGAGAGCTTCACCGGGGCGCGAACAACACGCTCCGACTTTCACCGTCGGTGAGGGAAGGCTCCGTCCGGGCAGTGCTCTGTGCAGAGACACGCCCGTGCGACTCCCACCCTGCTTTCCAGAGTGACCTCGTCCATGCGGTACGGGGGCCTGAGAGATTCCGGGGAGGATTTGCTCCTTCGGCGCCACCGGCACGTTCATGTTCGCCGGAGGACTCTCCCGCACGGGGTCAGCAGCCGTTTGCCAGCCTACCAGCGAGCCCCGTCAGCCATCCCTCGAGTGGCCGCAGTCCCCGATGTGCACTTTCGTAGTGTTTACGGAGCAGTTGCGATCAGTTGGAGGGACCGTGCAGACCGACATCGATCCGCGCAGCCTGATCGGCCGCAAGGCGTACGACCGCAATGGCACCAAGATCGGAACGGTGGACGAGGTATATCTCGACGACGCCACGGGAGTCCCAGAATGGGCGGCCGTACGCACCGGGCTCTTCAGCCGCGACGCCTTCGTGCCCCTGGAGCCGAGCGAGGTCGTGGACGATTCGCTGCGCGTCCCCTTCGAGCGGGCGCTCATCAGGGACGCCCCGGACTTCGGCGTGGGCCGCCACCTCTCCCCGGAACAGGAGCTGCAGCTCTACCACCACTACGGGCTCGAAATCTCGCCGCCCCCGCCCGACCGGGACTTCGGCCGGCTGGCGGGCGAGGACACCACCTGATCCCCTCGGCCCGCTGATTCCCCCGGCTCCGCAGGCTCGTCCGCCGCCCGTACCAGCGGGAGCGGATCGGAAGGCTCCAGATCCGGATCGTCCACCTTGAAGGTCCGTACCCATCCGGGCCTGGAGGTCGGCTCCTCGAAACGCACCGTGACCCGCCCCAGGCCACTGCCCTGCACCCAGCCCGCCCCGTGCTCGGCATGGCGCACATCGTGTCCCGCGTGCCACCGCCGCTCCGGCAGCGCCTCCGGTGCCCGCTCCACCGCCGCTCCGCCCCCGTACGGCTCTCCCTCCCCAGCTTTTCCTGCCTCGGCCCCCGCCCCTACGTCTTCCGCCTCACCTTCCGCCGCCTTCTCGGACGCCGCCTTCTCGGTGGCCGCCTGGGCGAAGAGATCCTCCTGGGTGTAGTCCGCGAGTCCGGTGACCCCCACCCCGAGCAGTCGCACGCCTCCCGTGGTGTCCACCGATTCCAGCAGCCGCCCCGCGGCCTCCCGCACCACGGCCGGATCGTCGGTGGGCCCGCGCAGGGTCTCGGAGCGCGTCAGCGTCGAGAAGTCGTACCGCCGCACCTTCAGCACGACCGTCCGGCCCGACCGCCCCGCCGCCCGCAGGCGCACCACGCACCGGTCGGCCAGCCGCCCCACCTCGGTCCTGATCCTGACCCGGTCGTGCAGGTCCACCTCGAAGGTGTCCTCGACAGAGACGGACTTGGCGTCCCGCTCGGACACGACGGGCCGGTCGTCGTATCCGGAGGCCATCCGGTACAGCGAGGTCCCGTGCGCCTTCCCCAGCAGCCGTACGAGCTCGTCCTCGCCCGCCTCGGCCAGCTCGACGACCGTCGTCATCCCGGCCCGCCGCAGATGCTCCCCGGTGGCCGGCCCGACCCCCGGCAGAATCCGCACCGGCATCGGCGCCAGCAGCTCCCGCTCGGTGCCCGGCTCTATCAGCACAAGGCCGTCGGGCTTCGCCTGCTCCGAGGCGATTTTCGCCAGCATCTTGGAGCCCGCGAGGCCCACCGAGCCGGTGAGCCCGGTGACCGCTTTGATGTCCGCCCGCAGCCGCTCTCCGGCCGTCCGGGCGGAGGCGGCGTCGTCGGCCACCCCACCCGCCTCCAGGTCCACGAAGGCCTCGTCCAGGCTCAGCGGCTCCACCAGCGGCGAGAGCCGCCCGAGCAGTTCCATGACCTGGTCGCTCACCGCCCGGTACAGAGCGAAGCGCGGATTGAGATACGCGGCGTTCGGACACAGGCGCCGGGCCTGCGCCACCGGCATCGCCGAGTGCACCCCGAATCGCCTGGCCTCGTACGACGCGGTGGCGACGACCCCCCGCGTCCCGATCCCCCCGACGACCACCGGCTTCCCGCGCAGGCTCGGCTTCGACGCCTGCTCCGCGGCGGCGTAGAAGGCATCCATGTCCAGATGCAGGATGGTCGGTACGGGTCTCACATCACCGATGCTGCCGTACGGCACTGACAATCGGCCGCCGACAGCGCGAACAGGCGGTCAGACAGCCTTGTTGCGGCGGCGCGCGAGCTCGTCGGCGGGGTTGCTCCCGACCAGGGTCTCGCCGGTGTCGACCCGCTCGCCGTGCAGCTGGGACAGCGCGCTCTCCACGTCCCGCCACACCACGCCCACGGCGATTCCGAAGACGCCCTGCCCCCCCTGGAGAAGCTCGACGACCTCATCGGGCGATGAGCACTCGTGCACCGTCGCGCCGTCGCTCATCAGCGTCATCCGGTCGAGGTCCTTGAACCCGCGGGCCCGAAGGTGCTGGACCGCCGTCCGGATGTTCTGCAGCGCGACCCCGGTATCCAGGAATCGCTTCACGATCTTGAGGACTACGACGTCCCTGAAGCTGTAGAGGCGCTGTGTGCCCGACCCGTAGGCGGGCCGGACGCTCGGCTCGACCAGCCCGGTGCGGGCCCAGTAGTCGAGCTGCCGATACGTGATCCCCGCCGCCGCACACGCGGTCGGCCCCCGGTATCCGACGCTCTCGGTCGGTGCTGCCTCACCCGTGGCCGACGCTACGGCCTGCTGCCTCGCGGTGGGTTCTACCGCATTGCCGTAAAGCGGATACGGCCCGCCCGCCACCGTACCGTCGCCGCTGCTTCTCACGCCGACCTCCGTCCTTGACCTGCCCTTGTCGACGGTAGGCAGTCGCTTGGGGTGCGTCAACGATCGCCGCGCTCGCCACGCCGAGTGATAATCACCCCAAGAGTGGTTTCCCGTGCGCCTCTTTCGGGAACGGCTCCTCGAATGCCCCGACGCGCCCCGACGCGCAGGTCACTGGCTGTTGGTCCCGAAGTCCTCGGGGGAGATCTGGTCGAGGAACTCACGGAACTTCTCGACCTCGTCCTCCTGCTCGTCCGGGATCGCGATCCCGGCGTCATCGAGCACACCGTCACTGCCGTAGATCGGCGTACCGGTGCGCAGCGCCAGCGCTATGGCGTCCGAGGGCCTCGCACTGACCTCGACTCCGCTGGCGAAGACCAGCTCGGCGTAGAAGACCCCTTCCCGCAGGTCGGTGATGCGCACTTCGGTGAGCTCCTGGCCGACCGCTTCGAGTACGTCCTTGAAGAGGTCATGGGTCAGCGGCCTGGCAGGGGCCATCCCCTGCTGGGCAAAAGCGATCGCGGTCGCTTCTCCCGGCCCGATCCAGATGGGAAGGTACCGGTCGCCTCCTACTTCACGCAGGAGCACGATCGGCTGGTTGGAGGGCATTTCCACCCGGACACCTACGACGTCGAGCTCGTTCACACAGCAACCCTAGGACGTGCCTGGCAGGTTTGGGTAGTCGGGCTCCTCCAAGCTCAGTCCAGCCGCACCCCGAGGGCCGTCTGAATGAGTGCGGCGTGGAGCCGGACGGACAGCTCTGCCAGCTCTTTCACGGTCTCCTCCGCACGTGCCCTGGTCTGCGGATTCGGGTGACGGCGCAGCGGAGCGACCACCTGTTCGACCAGGCTGGCCTCGCGATCCGCGGCGGCTTTCACCGCGCGCAGATGCCGCGGCTCCAGACCGAAACGTCCCAGATCCGCGACGAGCCTGGCGACGGTGACGGCTTCCGCGCCGTAACCGCCACCCGGCATCGGCGAGATGAGGCCGTACGACTCCCACGCATCGAGGTCGTCCTCGCCGACCTCCGCGGCCGCGAGGAACTCCGGCCGACCGATCCGGACCGCGGTCGGGCGGCCGATGTCGGATTCCGGTGAACCGTCGAGCGAGTAACAGGGGCCGACGGAGGCGGGCAGCTGGACCTGCTCGCCTCGCTCCAGCGCGTCCAGGTGCTCACGGATGACCTTCAGCGGCAGGTAGTAGTCCCGCTGCATCCGCAGCACCTGGGCCAGCCGCTCGACGTCCTCGGGGCTGAATTTCCGGTAACCGGACACCGTGCGCTGCGGCTCGACCAGCCCCTCGGTCTCCAGGAAGCGAATCTTGGAGATCGTGACCTCGGGAAACTCGTCGCGCAGCAGGCTGAGCACAGTGCCGATACTCACCAGACGGTCACCCGCGGTGGCGGTGCCGCTTCCGGCACCGCCTGGCGCTGTTCGCAGCATGGGTCTTCCCGTAGCCGTCACACGGCCCGCTGGCTCGCGTAGAACACCAGCCGGTACTTACCGATCTGCACCTCGTCACCGTTGGACAGAAGGACCGCGTCGATCCGCTCACGGTTGACGTACGTGCCGTTCAGGCTGCCGACGTCGGAGACGGTGAACCCGCCGTCCGCACCCCGGCGGAACTCCACATGCCGACGCGAAACAGTCACGTCGTCGAGGAAGATGTCGCTCTGCGGGTGCCGCCCGGCGGTGGTCAGCTCGCCGTCCAGGAGGAAGCGGCTGCCCGAATTCGGACCGCGGCGCACCACCAGCAGCGCCGCACCGAGCGGCAGGGCGTCGACGGCGGCCTGGGCCTCCGGCGACAGCGAGGGGGCAGCGGTCTGTCCCGTCGCCTCCGCCTCGTACGCCTCCAGCCCGGAGATGGAGATGGTCGACGTGGTCTCCGACGGGCGCTCTGGCGATGCCCCGGCGCGCAGGGGCGCTCCGCAGTTGGAGCAGAACCGACTGGCCTCGGCATTGCGGTGCCCACACCTCGCACAAACCGGCAAGGCCGACATGGACGGATCCTCCTGCCGCGGCTGCCCCTCAGAGGCGTTGGTTGCATACGGGTCGGAGGTAAACCCTCCACCCGTACCTGGGGCTGACGATTCCCCGAAACCTATGCGGCCGGGACCCGCAGGGTCACCAGACGACGCGCCCTGGTTACCCGAAATGTCACCGCCCGGACCAGCGACCTCGTCCCGGAACAGCGGGCGTTCCCCGCCCTGGTCCTCGGCATCTCCATGGCGCGGGGCACGGTGCCGGGCGGCGCTGTTGGCGCCGTCCTCGCGTGTGCTCTTGCCGAACAACTTCGCAAACAACTTCACGGGCGATTCCCCTTGACCGAAACAGACCCGCCCGTGGGGCAGGACGAACCCTGAATGAACACACCTGCCGACTCGGACACCTTCACAACGTCCGTATCCGCCAAACAGTTTCCACCACGCGCCGAGCCTTCGATGCGCCGACCCCCCGCAACCTCATGCCCGTGTCCCACGGCCCCCACGCACCCCCGTCTCACTGCGATGACGACCGAGCGTAGTCAGGCCGCTTCGCCGGTCGCAAGGCATCCACAACGACCTTCTCGGCCCTGGTCACCGTGACGGTGGCCTGCTCCTTCTCCAGAGTCTGCACAACACCACCCGGGATATTCAGCGCGGGCTCCAGATCCTGCGGCTTGCCGATCACTTCGAAGCGGTACGGCGCGCCGATCTTCTGCTTGTCCACCCGGATGCCGCCGTCCCCGTCGGAGAAGTAGGTGTTCGCGACCACGCGGACGTCATTGATTTCGATCGCCTCCGCGCCCGCCGCCCGCAGCTCCTGGATCGCGTCGAGCAGCATGTCCGCCTCGACCGCGGAAGTCGGGTCGCTGATGGTCAGCTTGATCCCGGGCCCTTGCGCCGCCACTGTGCCGGCCAGGACACCGAGCTGCCGCTCCTTCTCCAGCGTCTGCTTACGGGCCTCTTCCGCCTGGTCCGAACTGGTCTCCAGCTCGGTGCGCTGGTCGTCCAGCTGCTGCTTCTCGTCCTCGAGTCGCTGCGTACGACCGTCCAGCTCGTCGAGGATCCGCACCAGGTCCTCCTGGCGGGCCCCGCGCAGCGCACTGTCGTCGCTCGTCGATCGGACCTGGATGGCCAACCCGAGCCCCAGCACGAAGAGCAGCAGCGCCACGATCAGCTGGGCCCGGGTGACACGGGGCGGCCAGAGGCCGGCGATCAGCCGCTGACGCCCCGTCGCCGCCGGCTCTTGAGGATCCGGCGCCTCTTGGCCCTGCTGCGGGTGGTCGCCCTGTGGGTTCTCTTCCGTATTCATCGGCCTCACGCCCGGAAAACGTGCCGGCGAATCGCCGCAGCGTTGGAGAAGATCCGGATGCCGAACACAACGACCACACCCGTGGACAGCTGCGCGCCGACGCCCAACTTGTCACCCAGGAACACGATCAGTGCGGCCACCACGACATTGGAAAGGAAGGAGACAACGAAGACCTTGTCGACAAAGATGCCGTCGAGCATGGCCCGCAGTCCCCCGAACACCGCGTCGAGCGCGGCGACGACGGCAATCGGCAGATACGGCTCGACCACCGCCGGCACTTCGGGGCGAACGAACAGTCCGACCACGACTCCCACGACGAGGCCCAGTACGGCGATCACGATGTGCCTTTCCCTGTGTTGGCCACGTCTTTCCCGGCGCCCGTGGCCAGCGGTTCTGCTGTACGTACGATCAGGCTCGGCGCGGCCGGCAGCCGAATCTCTTCCTGATCGGAAATGCTCGTCCTGATGAGGTAGTTCTGCTGCAGCACATGCAAGTACTGACCATCGGCGCTGTCTTGGAAGTCGGTGCTCAGCTGCTGCCCGTCCCCCACGGCAAGCACCGTGTACGGGGGCACCAGTGGCTTGTTGTCGACCAGTATCGCGTCGCCCGCGGCCCTGATCGCGGACAGGGCCGTGAGCCGCTGCCCGTTGATGGCGACCGCTTCGGCGCCCGACGACCACAGCCCGTTGACGACCCGCTGCATGTCACGGTCCCGTACCCGGCCGGTGTCGGAGAAGCTCGTGCTCTCGCGTGGTCCGCCGCCACCCTCCTCGGTGTCCTTGGCATCGTCCACCATGAGCTTCACGCCCGGACCCCGCACCGCCGTCGCACCGGACAGCAAAGCGACCAACTGGCCCTGTTCGCCGCCGTGTTCCTCCAGTGCCTTGCGCTGGCGCTCCCCTACCTCGGCCCGGAGTTCGTCCACGTCGTCCTCGAGCCGGTCGGCCGCCGAGGTCTCCGCCTCGATCCGGTCGATGAGCTCCTCGCGCTCCTTTGCCACCACGGGGGCCGCGATACGCGCCTGCGCCGCACCGACGGTGACGACCAGCGCGGCCAGCACGAGCCCTGCAGCAAGCCCGAGTTTCGCACGAAGCGTGCGCGGCATCCCCGCGCTGCCGTCGCTCTCCCTGCGGGCGGTCGCTTCCGCGTACCCGTCGTCGAGGCTGTGGTCCATCACATTTGTCAGCAGCGACATGGACGCGTCCGGGCGCCGTGGTGGGGAGGAGGAGGTGCTCCTCACGGAGGGCTGCTGCGACATGACGCACATCGTCGCACGTCGAAGGTCCTACCACCGAATGGCCCCACCGGTGTGCCGGACGTCGTATGAAGACACCGTTCGGCACACCGGTCACGCCTTAGTGACCTGCACCGTCCACGACCGCGGACCACTCGTCGAGCAGGGCCTGGGCCGACTCGTCGTCGGGCCCCTCGGCCCACAAATGAGTGACAGCTTCGGCCGGATCGGGCAGCACCATCACCCATCGGCCGTCGGCCTCTACTACACGCACGCCGTCGGTCGTGTCCACCGAACGCTCGCCGGCCGCCTCGACAACACTGCGCATGACAAGCCCCTTGACCGCCCAGGGCGTCGCGAGGTCGCGCTTCAGCACATGGGCCCGCGGGATGCGCGCGTCGATCTGACTGAGGGTGAGCTGTGTCCTCGCCACCAGCCCGATCAGCCGCACGAAGGCGGCCGAGCCGTCGAAGACGCTGCTGAACTCCGGAATGATGAAGCCACCGCGGCCGTCACCACCGAAGATCGTCGACTCTTCACGGCCCACTCGCGTCAGGTCGTCGGGCGAAGTGGTCGTCCATTCCACCTGGGTCCCGTGGTACGCCGCCACCTGCTCGGCGATCCTCGTGGTGGTTACGGGCAGGGCCACCCGGCCGCTGCGCCGGTCCGCCGCGACGAGGTCGAGCATCACCAGGAGAGCCCGGTCGTCCTCGATGATCCGCCCGCGCTCATCGACGAGCGACAACCTCTCGCCTACCGGGTCGAACCGCACCCCGAAGGCCGCCCGAGCCGACGCGACGATCTCTCCGAGCCGCACCAGACCGGACCGGCGTGTATCGGCGGTCTCGGTCGGCCTGGACTCGTCGAGCCCCGGATTGATGGTCAGCGCGTCAACGCCGAGCCGTCCCAGCAGGCTGGGCAGCACCAGGCCGGCGCTGCCGTTCGAGGCGTCGACGACCACTTTCAGCCCCGACTCCGCGATTCCCGTGGTGTCCAGGTTCCGCAGCAGGGATCCGGTGTACGAGTCGAAGACACTGGCCGGGAAATGCAGATCCCCGATCTCGCCGGGGAACGCACGCCGGTACTCCTGACGCGCGAAGACCCGGTCCAGCTTCCGCTGACCTGCCTGCGAGAGGTCCGAGCCGCGCTCGTCGAAGAACATGATGTCCACGGAGTCGGGCACACCAGGCGTGGTACGGATCATGATGCCGCCGGCGCTGCCTCGCGCCGTCTGCTGACGTGCGACGGGCAGCGGCACGTTCTCCAGATCTCGTACGTCGATGGCGCTCGTCTGGAGCCCGGAGATCACCGCTCGCTTCAGCGCCCGCGCGCCACGGGAGTGGTCACGCGCCGTGGTGACCGTGGCGCCCTTCTTGAGCGTCGTCGCGTACGCCCCGGCAAGCCGTACTGCCAGCTCAGGGGTGATCTCGACATTCAGGATGCCGGACACACCGCGCGCGCCGAAGAGATGCGCCTGGCCACGCGACTCCCAGATCACCGAAGTATTGACGAAGGCGCCGGCCTCGATGGTCTTGAACGGGTAGACCCGCACATTGCCCTGAATGATCGATTCTTCGCCGACCAGGCACTCGTCCCCGATGACAGCGCCGTCCTCGATGCGCGCCGCTCGCATGATGTCGGTGTTCTTACCGATCACGCAGCCGCGGAGGTTGCTGTGCTGGCCGATGTAGACGTTGTCGTGCACGACGGCCCTATGGAGGAAGGCCCCGTTCTTCACCACGACGTTCGAGCCCACGACCGTGTGCTCGCGGATCTCCACGCCGGCTTCGACCTTGGCATAGTCGCCGATGTAGAGCGGCCCGCGGAGCACGGCGTCCGGGTGCACCTCGGCACCTTCGGCCACCCAGACCCCCGGGGAGATCTCGAAGCCGTCGATGTCGACGTCGACCTTGCCCTCAAGGACATCGGCCTGTGCCTTGACGTAGCTCTCGTGCGTGCCTACGTCCTCCCAGTAGCCCTCGGCGATGTAGCCGTAGATCGGCTTGCCTTCCTTCATCAGCTGAGGGAAGACATCACCGGACCAGTCGACTGAGGTGTCTGCCTCGACGTAGTCGAAGACTTCGGGCTCCATGACGTAGATGCCCGTATTGACGGTGTCCGAGAAGACCTGGCCCCAGGTGGGCTTCTCAAGGAAGCGCTCGACCTTGCCCTCTTCGTCCACGATCGTGATACCGAATTCAAGGGGATTCGGCACTCGGGCCAGGCACACGGTGACCATCGCGCCCTTTTCCTTGTGGAAACGGATCAGGTCGGTCAGGTCGAAGTCGGTGAGAGCATCGCCAGAGATAACAAGGAACGTGTCATCCTTCAGTGCCGCTTCGGCATTCTTTACGCTGCCCGCGGTACCGAGTGGCTTCTCCTCGTTGGCATAGGTGAGCTCCATTCCGAGCTCTTCGCCGTCACCGAAGTAGTTCTTGACGAGTGACGCGAGAAACTGCACGGTCACGACGGTTTCACTGAGCCCATGCCGCTTGAGCAGCCTCAGTACGTGCTCCATGATCGGCCGGTTGGCCACAGGAAGCAGCGGCTTGGGCATGCTCGAGGTCATGGGGCGAAGACGCGTACCTTCGCCACCAGCCATCACAACGGCCTTCATGTCGGAAGGGTCCTCCTTGAAGAGACGACGGTCTGGCCGACCTCACCCAGCCGGGGCTGACCCGCAGGCATCACGCGCGGACAAGCCAGGCGCATACTGCGCCACTATCGGCTGGCTCAATCGGCCGCTGTGTCCGCCTTCACCAGCCGGCGGACCTGAACCACATAGAGGATCCCTGCCCACCAATACAGAGTTGTACCCCATCCGGCGAACGCCCATCCGAAAATAGCAGCCAGTGATGAGAGCCATCCGTTTCCGTCACTGAGAAGCAACAACGGGAAGGCGTACATCAGGTTGAACGTCGCGGCCTTGCCGAGGAAGTTCACCTGGGGCGGCGGATAACCGTGCCGACGGAGGATGCCCACCATCACCAGAAGCATCAGCTCACGGGCCAATAGGGCCGCTGCGAGCCAGAGGGGCAGGATCTCCCGCCAGGTGAGCCCGATCAGGGTGGAAAGGATGTAGAGCCGGTCTGCCGCGGGGTCCAGCAGCCGCCCCAGACTGCTGATCTGGTTCCAGCGCCGGGCAAGCTTCCCGTCGAGGTAGTCGCTGATACCGCTGAGCATCAACACCAGCAATGCCCAACCGTCGCGCTTGGGCTCACCGAACACGGGGAGAAGAATCAGCCACAGGAACACGGGCACGCCGACGAGGCGAGCCATGCTGAGGATGTTCGGGATGGTGAGGACCCGGTCCGTCTGAACGCGAGTCTCCTGGACCTCCACCCGGGGGCCTCCTGTGGGAACGTGCCAATGATGCCCCCTGACCCTACCCTCAGCCACCGCCGGCAGCCGCACAGGGGTGGGGAGGGGACCCGACCGGGTCCAGAACGCAAAAAAGCCCCGCACCATAAGGTGCGGGGCTCTCCCACAATAATTGTTCGGCGGCGTCCTACTCTCCCACAGGGTCCCCCCTGCAGTACCATCGGCGCTGAAAGGCTTAGCTTCCGGGTTCGAAATGTAA
>NZ_JASITA010000038.1 GCF_030063415.1 Streptomyces sp. H27-C3
TAGTGTTTCGGTGGTCATAGCGTTAGGGAAACGCCCGGTTACATTTCGAACCCGGAAGCTAAGCCTTTCAGCGCCGATGGTACTGCAGGGGGGACCCTGTGGGAGAGTAGGACGCCGCCGAACAATTTTTATGCCCCGGCTCCTGGACTTATGTCCAGGAGCCGGGGCTTTTTTGCGTTTAGGGTCGGAGCATGCGATACGACCTCATCATCTTCGACAACGACGGCGTGCTCGTGGACAGCGAGCCGATCTCCAACAACATCCTGGCCGGCTATCTGACCGAGCTCGGGCACCCCACCTCGTACGACGACTCACTGCGCGACTACATGGGGGCCGCCGTGCACCGGGTGCACGACCTTGTGCTGGAACGGACCGGGCGGCAGCTGCCGGAGAACTTCGACGAGACCCTGCACGCCCGCATCTTCGCCGCTTTCGAGCGCGAGCTGACCCCGGTGGCCGGGGTGGCGGAAGTGCTGGGCAAACTCGTCGCGGACGGGGTGCCCTACTGTGTCGCCTCCTCCGGCACCCACGAGCGGATCCGGGTCGGGCAGATGGTGACCGGGCTCGACGAGTGGTTCGAGGACAGCTGGATCTTCAGCGCGCAGGACGTCGGGCGCGGAAAGCCCGCACCGGACCTGTTCCTCTACGCCGCGGAACAGATGGGCGTACCCGCGGACCGCTGCGCGGTGGTCGAGGACAGCCCACTGGGGGTGGCGGCGGCCAAGGCGGCGGGCATGGACGTGTACGGGTTCACGGCCATGACTCCTGCCGAGCGGTTGACCGGGGCGACCGGGTTCTTCTCCGACTTGGGGGAGCTCCGAGGATTGCTTGTGTGATCCATCTACCCATGGGTAAGTGACAGGCCTACGCTGTGCGGCCATGACAGACACGCGCCTGCGGCACGGCAGGGCCTCCTTGGGTTTGAGCTTCTTCACGCAGGGCGTGGCCTTCGCGCTTCTGGTGACCAGGCTGCCCGCCATCCAGGACCGGTACGGGATATCCGACGGGCTGCTGCCCGTCTTCCTGGCCGCCGTGCCGATTCTGGCGGGCGTCGGCAGCGTCGCCACCGAGCAGTTGGTGAAGCGGATCCCGCCCAGTGTGGTGCTGAGGTGGTCGCAACCGGTGGTGCTGCTGGCGCTGCTCGGGGTCGGGTCCGGCCGTGAGGTATGGCAAGTCGCTGTCGCGCTGGGGGCGTTCGGGCTGGCCGTGGGGGCGCTGGACGCGTCGATGAACATGCTGGGGGTGAGTCTTCAGCGGATGTACGGGCGTAGCATCATGCTCGGCTTCCACGCGACGTACAGCCTGGGTGGGATCGTGGGTGCTTCGCTCGCCTGGGTCGGCGCGCGTGCGGAGTTGGCGCTGTTCGTCTCGTATCTGCCGGTGGTGGCCGTGTTGTTGCCGGCCGCGCTCATCGGTAGTCGGTGGTACGTCGACGGGGTGGCCGCGTCGCCGGTGGAACCCGTGCGGGCGGGCGAGAAGAGTGCGCCCGAGGTCGGGTTCAAGCTTCTGCTGCCGCTGTGCCTGGTGATGACCTTCGCGTACATCGGGGACTCGACGGTCTCCAACTGGAGTGCCAAGTACCTCCAGGACGTGCTCGGTTCGTCCGAGCAGACGGCGACCCTTCCGTACAACATCTACATGGTCACGACGCTGCTGGGCCGGGCCGTCGGGGACTTGGGGGTGCGGCGCTTCGGGGCGGTGGCCGTGGTGCGGTGCGGGACTGTGCTGGCCGCGGCGGGGTTCGGGGTGGTGGCGCTGGCGCCCGGGGTCGGCGTGGGGATGGTCGGGTTCACGATGCTGGGGCTCGGGCTGTGTGTGATCGTGCCGCAGACGTTCGCGGCGGCGGGGCGGATGTTCCCCGGGGCGAGCGACGCGGCCATTGCTCGGATCAATGTCTTCAACTACGTGGGATTCCTGGTCGGGGCGCCCTTGGTGGGGGCGCTCGGGGACGCGTGGAGCTATCGGGGCGCGATGCTCGTACCGATGGTTCTGGTGCTGGTGACGCTGGTGTACGCCCGGTCGTTCGCCACTGAGGGCGACCGATACGGTGGCGGGCATGAGCGGGCGCGCACTGTTGATGTGGGATGACGCGGTAACGGGATACAACTTCGGGGCGAGCCACCCGATGGACCCGGTGAGACTCGACCTGACCATGGGGTTGGTGCGGGCGTACGGGCTCGACCGGGCGGTGGACGTGGTGGCCGCGCCGGCGGCCGGCGATTCGACGCTGCGGCTCGTGCACCGCGAGGACTATGTGGCGGCGGTACGGGCCGCGTCGGCGGATCCGCGGGGTGCGGACGGATCGTACGGGCTCGGGACCGTCGACGATCCGGCCTTCGCCGGGATGCACCAGGCGGCGGCGCTGATCGCCGGGCAGTCGGTGGGGGCGGCGGAGGCTGTCTGGCGGGGGGAGGCCGCGCACGCGGTGAATTTCGCGGGCGGGCTGCACCATGCGATGCCGTGGAGTGCGGCGGGCTTCTGCATCTACAACGACGCGGCCCTGGCGATCGCCAGGCTGCTGGAGCTGGGGGCCGAGCGGGTCGCCTATGTGGATGTTGACGTTCATCACGGCGACGGGGTCCAGGCAGCGTTCTGGGAGGACCCTCGGGTGCTCACGATCTCGCTGCACGAGCATCCCCGGACACTCTTCCCGCAGACCGGGTGGCCCGAGGAGACGGGCGGCGGCGCGGGGGAGGGCGGCGCGGTGAATGTGGCGCTCCCGGCGGGGACGGGGGATGAGGGGTGGCTTCGGGCGTTCCATTCGGTGGTGCCGGAGCTTTTGGCGGATTTCCGTCCTCAGGTGCTGGTGACTCAGCACGGCGCGGACACACATTTCGACGACCCATTGGCGCACCTGGCGGTTTCGCTCGATGCGCAGCGGGCGGTGCAGGCGGCGTGTCATGACCTCGCGCACGAGTACGTGGAGGGCGGGTTGTGGGTCGCGCTCGGTGGGGGCGGGTACGCGGTGGTGGACGTCGTACCGCGGTCCTGGACGCATCTGGTGGCGATTGCGGCGCACCGGCCGATCGAGCCGGAGTCGGTGATTCCGGCGTCCTGGCAGGACGAGGTGTACGCGCGGACGCGGCAGTTGGGGCCGGGGAGGATGACCGACGGCCGGACGCCGGCCTGGCGGGGGTGGGATACGGGGTACGACCCTGCGGATCGGCTGGATCAGGCGGTGTTGGCGGCGCGGCGAGCGGTGTTTCCGTTGCGGGGGATGTTGCCGTAGCGGGGGATGCGTGGGTGGGGCTTGGTCGGGGTGTGGGCTCGAGGGTAGGTGCGGGCTGGGTGTTGGTGCGGGTGGGCCGCTGCGCGGGGCTTTCCCCTACCCGCCCCTTCCCGAAACTGGGGCTCCGCCCCAGACCCCGGTCCTCAAACGCCGGACGGGGCTGAAATGGGCGGGGTGGGGTGGGAGTGGGCAGGACGGCAGGACGGGGCCCGGTCCCAGGCGTCGGACGGGCTGGGAGTTGTTGGGTGGGGTGGGTCTCTGTGGTGCCGTACGCCCCTTGGGCCCCGGGAGCGTACGGGCTGTTACGCCAACTGTGCGGTGTATCCGGGGTTTTGGTACGGGGCGCGGGGGATTGAGGGAGCATGTGGCGGGTGTTGAGTACCGGCGCGTTGCGTGCGCATCTGTTGGCGGCTCGGTTGGCCGGGCCCGTGGCCACCTCTCGGGAGGTGAGCCTGCGGAGTTACCGGGCCTTTGCCGCCCGCGATCCCCGTGTACTGCTCGGGCTGGAGCCCGAACTGCCCTGGGGTGCGCGTGATGTGATGGCTCTGATGGCCGAGAAGTGCGGGGTGTCGGACGATCCCGCGCATACGGTGGGGCCTGATGTGATTGACCCCGAACGGACATTGGCGGCGCTGGGTGCGTTCGCCGGGCGGCTGGGAGAGGCCGCCGCGCGGAGATCGACGGTGCTCTTCGGGACCGGGCATCCGCACCGACTGCTCGGGTTCTACGCCGCGTTGGCAGACGCTTTGTCGGCGGCGGGGTGCGTCGTGCTCACCTCCGCGCAGGGGCGATGTATCGACATAACGACCCGGTTCGGCGTACGCACGTACAACCTTGACTACGTACGGGGAGTCGCGCTGATGCGCGAACCCGGCGCGCGTGGGCCCGCGAGTGAGACCGGCGCACACTCCCATTCCCCCCTCCCGATTCGGGTCGCGCTGGCCGCTGCGGCCGAGGGTGACGGACCCCTCCCCGAGCTGGTCGTCGGAGACCACGGATGGGTCTGCGGCGCAGGTCAGCTCGGCATTGAGGCCATCGGCCTGGCGGATACGGACGACCCCGCGCTGTTCGTCGGAGAGGCCGAGGGGCGGGTGTCCGTCGCCGTTCCGCTTGATGACGCTGTGCGGTCTGATTACTACCGACCGCTTACTCGCTATGTACTCAATCGAGCGTGTCTGTCACAGTAGGCGGCCGATGGCTGCTCCTCTTCCCCACTCGCATCACCCGCCCCTAGTCTGGGGAGTGAGCGCACAACGACGAAGAGTCACCGGAGGGGAAGCCGGTGCGCGTCGGGTGCGGAAGGTACAGGTGGGTCATGGCTGCTGGCAGCGAGAGGCCTCTCAATGAGGTCAAGTTTCTGACCGTCGCGGAAGTCGCTTCGGTAATGCGAGTGTCGAAGATGACCGTGTACCGCTTGGTGCACAGTGGTCATCTGCCGGCGATCCGGGTGGGCAGGTCCTTCCGGGTTCCGGAGCAAGCGGTTCACGAGTACCTCCGCGAGTCCTTCGTGGGGGTGGAAGCGGGCTGACGTCCACCTCGGATTACCTCCCTCACCCGGTGGCGGGTAGGCTAGGCCCTCGTAGGTCGTGTGGGCCCAGACGCCCCGCACCGAGTGAAGAGAAGTGAGCGAGGGTAGTCGTGGGCTCTGTTATCAAGAAGCGGCGCAAGCGGATGGCCAAGAAGAAGCACCGCAAGCTGCTCAAGCGCACCCGTGTTCAGCGTCGTAACAAGAAGTAAGCGACAGCTGTACGTGAACCGCAGCCCCTCCACCGTCCTGGTGGAGGGGCTGCGGTGCGTTTACGGTGTGACGCACGGGGTGGCTGCGGTCACCTCGGGTGCGGTGCGGTCATCACAGCGCGACAACCAACCGCTACGGTGGCGCTAGGGGACCTAGGGAAGGCGCTGATCTTGGGCAAGGTCGTGCTCGTCACAGGTGTGGCCCGGCAGCTGGGGGGCCGTTTTGTGCGGCGTATCCAGCGTGATGCCGACGTGGACCGGGTGATCGGTATCGACGCCGTTTATCCCGAGCACCACTTGGGCGGCGCCGATTTCGTGCAGGCGGACATCCGCCAGGCCGGCATCGCGCGTGTTCTCGCCGAGCACCACGTGGACACCGTCGTGCACATGGATGTCACAGGTATGCCGCTGAGCGCGGGCAGCCGCACGTCGGTCAAGGAGACCAACGTCATCGGCACCATGCAGCTGCTCGGCGCGTGTCAGAAGTCGCCCACGGTGAAGCGGCTCGTGGTCAAGTCCAGTACGAGCGTGTACGGATCGGCGCCCCGTGACCCCGCCGTCTTCACCGAGACCACGTCTCCCAAGTCGCTGCCGAGCGGCGGCTTCGCGAAGGACGCGGTCGAGGTCGAGGGGTATGTGCGGGGCTTCGCGCGGCGCCGGCCCGATGTGGCCGTGTGCGTGCTGCGCTTCGCGAACATCCTGGGGCCCTGCGCCGACTCCCCGCTGGCCGAGTACTTCTCGCTGCCGGTGCTGCCGACGGTCTTCGGCTACGACCCGCGGCTCCAGTTCGTCCACGAGGACGACGTGATGGATGTCCTGCGTATCGCATCGCACGACCCGCAGCGCGGGACGCTGAACAGCGGCACCTTCAATGTCGCGGGCGACGGGGTGCTGCTGCTGTCGCAGTGCTCGCGGCGGCTCGGCCGGCCGACCGTGCCGGTGCTGCTGCCCGCCGTCACATGGGTCGGGTCCGCGCTGCGGACCATCGGGATCACGGACTTCTCTCCCGAGCAGATTCGTTTGCTCACGCACGGCAGGGTGGTCCGGACGACCCAGATGCGGGAGACACTGGGATTTGCCCCCAAGTACACGACGGCGGAGACCTTCGCGGACTTCGCGCGCAGCCGGGGCGCGGGGCTGCTGCCGCCGGAGGCAGTGGCCCGTGGCGTGGACCGGCTCTCCACTCTCGTCAACAAGGAGCGCACCTGACATGGCCGATGCCAAGGTCATCCCCTTCGGTGATGAACCGAGGACGAGGCGAGCAGCCAGGCCCAAGGCCAAGGACGCCGCCGCGAAGGACCCCAAGGCGAAGCGGGCCTCCGGGCGCAAGGGCGGGGCGCTCGCGCCCGTACCGGAGCAGCAGACGGCGCCGGACGACGCGGTGCTCGGCGCGGAGCCCGAGGGCGGTGGGCGCGGGGCCACGGGCTCGGTGGACTTGGCCGGCCCGGCGGGATCGGCGGGCGAGCCGGGTGCCGGCGGCTGGGACCGGCGGATCGCGGGCGGGCTCGCGTTCCTGAGGCGGCGGCTCACCGGTGACTACGAGGTCGATGAGTTCGGTTACGACGAGGAGCTCACCGACAAGGTCCTGATGTCGATGATCAGGCCCATCTACGAGAAGTACTTCCGGGTGGAGGTGAAGGGCGTCGAGAACATCCCGTCGGAGGGCGGGGCGCTCATCGTCGCCAACCACTCGGGGACGTTGCCGCTCGACGGGCTGATGCTTCAGGCCGCGGTGCACGACAACCATCCGGCGGGGCGGCACCTGCGGCTACTCGCGGCAGATCTTGTTTTTATGCTGCCCGTCGTGAACGAGCTGGCCCGCAAGGCCGGGCACACGCTGGCCTGTGCGGAGGACGCGGAGGAGCTGCTGCGGCGGGGTGAGGTCGTCGGGGTGATGCCGGAGGGCTTCAAGGGGATTGGGAAGCCGTTCAGCGACCGGTACAAGCTGCAGCGGTTCGGGCGGGGCGGGTTCGTTTCGACCGCGCTGCGGGCGGGGGCGCCGATTGTGCCGTGTTCGATCGTGGGGGCGGAGGAGATCTATCCGATGATCGGCAACTCGCGGACACTGGCGCGGGTGCTGGGGATTCCGTACTTCCCGATCACGCCCACGTTTCCTTGGCTGGGGCCGTTGGGGGCGGTGCCGTTGCCCACCAAGTGGACGATTCAGTTCGGGGAGCCGATTCCTACTGCGGGGTATCCGGCGGAGGCGGCGGAGGATCCCATGCTGATGTTCAATCTGACGGATCAGGTCCGGGAGCAGATTCAGCACACGCTGTACAAGTTGCTGGTGCAGCGGCGGTCCGTGTTTTTCTGAGTGGGTGCGGGCGGTGCGGGCTGGGTGTTGGTGCGGGTGGGCCGCTGCGCGGGGCTTTCCCCTACCCGCCCCTCCCCGCAACTGGGGCTCCGCCCTCAGACCCCGGTCCTCAAGCGCCGGACGGCTGAGGTGGGCCGGGGTGGGGTGGGAGTAGCCGGTTCACGCCCCGCTCCCGGTCCTCAGGCGCCGGATGGGCTGGAGTGGGCGGGGTGGGGGAACGCGGGGGCGGTCCCACGGGTTGGTCCCGGTCCTCAGGCGCCGGACGGCTGGAGTGGGCGGGGTCGAGGCGGGTGGGGTGGGGCGAAGTGGTCGGGCTACCTGCCGGTCCCCGTCCTCAAGCGCCGGGTCGGGTGACATGGTCGGCCCTGCGGTGGGTCTCGAACTGCGTGTGGGGCCCACTCTTCTCAGGAAGAGTGGGCCCCACACGCACATCCGTCGTTCTACGGCACGTCCTCGCCTTCGATGCCCAAGCCCGGGAGGATGCCCGGGAGCAGCGGGGGGAGGGTCACTTCCGGGGTGGGGGGCTTGTTGGTGCCCCTGCCCGGGGGTGGTGACTGGGTGGTGGGTTCGCTCTTCGGGGGGTCGAGCAGGCCGCCCGTCCCGCCGCCCAGCAGGCCGTCGTCCTTGGAGCTGTCCGGTGCGGACGGCGGCTGCGGCTTGCTGTTGTCACCTGTGCGGCCGCCGGAAGAGGCGGGCGTGGAGGGTGCCGGGCGGTCCGTACCGGACGAGCCGGTGCGGTCCTGGGTGGAGCTCGGGCGCTCGGGGCTGCGGCCCGACTCCGGGGTGCGGGGCAGCAGTGACTGCAGCGGTGCGACGTCTTCGTCTATGGCGGCGAAGACCGAACTCACCTGGTTGCCCACATCGGCCAGCTGCACCGGCAGCCGGTCGCGGAGGCTGCTCCAGGCGTCCCGGTGGGACTTGGTGAAGGACGACAGCGTCTGTATGGCGCCGATCGAGCCGTCACGCTCGTACGCCCGGTGGAGCAGGCGATGGCCTTCACCGGCGTCGTGTGTCATTCCGCGTAGCGTGTGTCTTACTTCGCCCAGTTGCTCATGGTCCAGATCCGATACCCGGCCACGCTCCATGAGGCGACGTGCCTCCTGGAGACGGGTGGACGCCTGGTCGAGGTAGATCTCACCCCGGTCGGCGTCGTCACCCGCCAGGCCGAGCTTGACGTCTTCCATGCCGCGCTTCAGCCCGTACAGCGAATCACCTGGCAGGGCGTCGGAGCTTGCAGCGGCTACTCCGCTGAAGGCTCCTGCGGCCACACCGACGGTGAGTCCGCCCGCGGCAATGCCCTTCGACCAGCGGGAGCGGGGGCGCAATTTCCGGAGCGTGGCCCGATGGGCGCCGCGCCCTGTGCGCTGTTCGGGCACTTGCGGGCCCGCCGGCGCACCACCTTCGGCGACCATGGCTTCCATGGCGGCAATGAGCTGCGCCCGTTGCACCACTTTGACCTCTGGATCCAGCTGCGGTGACGGCAGTTCGCCGAGACCGTTCGCCAGGGTCAACAGCCGTCCTTGAGCCGGCCCTTCGGCCGTGGCCTCGGGCTGATCTGCCGCCGCGCCCTGGGGATTCTGATCCTCCAGGGCCTGGGCGAAGGCGTTCGCCCGCCGGTGTGCCGAGACATTCGCGATCACTGGCGGCACCTCCTCTCGTCATGACGATCGACTCCCCTGGGGGTCCGGAAGATTGCACGCCATGAGCACATCCACTCGATTGAGTGAGTGGCTGCGGACATGGCGTGACCGCAGGGAGCCTGCATCCCGCACAACGAGCGCCGTGGCACTTGGGTTACGCGCGAAGGATGATCGGACCACAGCGTCATCGAGGCGTCACCAACTGTGAGTTGTGGTCGACCGGTCGGCGGATGGCGGCGGGCGTCAGCGGGCGTCAGCGGGCAGGAGACGGGCGAGGGTGCGGACGGCCCGGTACTGCAGCGTCTTGATCGCCCCCTCGTTCTTGCCCATCACGCGGGCCGTCTCGGCGACCGAGAGGCCCTGCAGGAAGCGCAGGGTCACGCATTCCTGCTGTTGCGGGTTGAGCTTGCGGACTGCTTCCAGCAGCGCCGCGTTCGAAAGGGATTCGAGGACGGAGTCCTCCGGGCTGCGCTCGACCTCGTTCGCGTCGAGCATTTCGCCGGTGGTCACTTCGAGGCGGAATCGGCTCGATTTGAAGTGGTCGGCGACCAGGTTGCGGGCGATTGTGACCAGCCAGGCGCCGAAGTCACGGCCCTGCCAGGTGAAGGTGGAGATCCTGCGCAGGGCGCGCAGGAACGTCTCGCTGGTGAGGTCTTCCGCGGTCGCCTTTCCGCCGACGCGGTAATAGATGTAGCGGTAGACCGTGTCGCTGTACTGGTCGTAGAGGCGACCGAACGCGTCGGCCTCGCCGGCCTGAGCGCGTTCTACGAGGTCCATCATGCGGGCGCTGTCGCTGTCGGCACTGGGCCGACGGGCGGTGGACGTGCCGGTGCCCGAACCGGCGCCACGGCTGCGTCTGCCGACCGCCGCACCGCCGTCGGCCAGGGCGTAGCAAGGGCCGACAAGTGCAGGGGTGGCAAGGGCGGGGACGGCGTACGCGGTGGGGACGAAGCCGCGCAAGCGGTCGCCGACCGTTGCGCGCAGCGTAGCCAGGCCCGAGGCGTCAACCCCGACGTGTGGGTACACGGGACTCCCAGAGGCAGAGCTTCCATCACGTGCAGTGCGGGTCCGTTCGCTCATCGTATTGATGAGCAGGTTCCCGTATGCGTCTGAGGAGAATAACGCTTCGTACAGGCAGTGCTACACCCAGTTGCGGAAATCACCGGTTCAGTCGCTTCTGTAGCGTCTAAGTGGCGGATCAAGTCGCGGATTGTGACCGTTTATTGATCATTTCGCTTCGGTAGCTGAGTGTTTGCTGGATCTGTTGTGCCCGAGTGGAAGTGCTGGGACTGGCGGGGGGCGCAGGGGGTAGAGACCCGGATTGCCCATCGGTACGCGCGCGCTCCCGCCCTGCGGGGCGCCGGCCCCGGCCGCCGTGCGGGCCGGGTCTGTCCGGCGATCGGGGCCGGACAGACCCTAGCGGCGGCGGCGGTGCAGGGCCATGGCGGCGGCGGTGCCGCCCGCGATGGCGCCGAGGCCGGCGGCCGCCGGGATGCCGACCTTGGCCGCCTTGCGCCCGGTCCGGTAGTCGCGCAGCCGCCATTCGCGGTCGCGGGCGTACCTGCGCAGCTTGGAGTCCGGATTGATGGCGTACGGATGTCCGACGAGCGAGAGCATCGGGATGTCGTTGTGCGAGTCGCTGTACGCCGCGCAGCGGGCCAGCTCCAGGCCTTCGGCGGCGGCCAGGGCGCGGACGGCCTCGGCCTTCGCGGGGCCGTGCAGCGGCTCGCCCACCAGCCTGCCCGTATAAACGCCGTCGACGGACTCGGCGACCGTGCCGAGCGCGCCGGTCAGGCCCAGGCGGCGGGCGATGATCGTGGCGGTCTCGACGGGGGCGGCGGTGACGAGCCAGACCTTCTGGCCCGCGTCGAGGTGCGCCTGGGCCAGCGCGCGGGTGCCCGGCCAGATGCGCTCGGCCATGTACTCGTCGTAGATCTCCTCGCCGATGGACATCAGCTCGGAGACGCGATGGCCCTTGACGATGGACAGAGCGCTGTCACGGGCGTCCTGCATGTGCTCGGGGTCCTCGACGCCGGCCAGCCTGAACCAGGCCTGCTGCCAGGCGAAGCGGGCCAGCTCCTGGCGCTCGAAGAACTTCCGCTTGTACAGACCGCGACCGAAGTGGAAGATCGCGGCGCCCTGCATCACGGTGTTGTCGAGATCGAAGAACGCGGCGGCGTGTACATCGCCGGCGACGGGGAACTCGGGTTCCGGTGGGGTGACGGACGAGGTCGACCCGTACGCGCCGAGTCCTTCCAGCGCGTCGAGTTCCTGCGACGTCTTGCGTGCTGCCTCGGCTGCTGCCTCTCCCGCCAGCACACTCCGCGCGGTGGCGGAGCGCCTACGGGGGGTGAGCCATCCCAGTGCGGCCATGTCGTGAGCATAGCCAGTCTGTTCGGTAGTTCCGGACGAGCGGGGATGCGGTGACGTGAACTCTCTGGAACCACGGCGTTACACGGCCGAACGCGATGCGGCAGCACAGGGCCACAATGGCGGTATGAGCCCCCTGCTGAGGCGTACGAAGAAGAGGCCCGACGAGCGATTGGTCACGTTGGTCGGCAAGCCCGGCTGTCATCTCTGTGACGACGCGCGCGCCGTGGTCGCCGCGGTGTGCGAGGAGGTGGGCGCGGCCTGGGAGGAGAAGGACATCACGCGGGACGAGGAGCTGCACCGGGCGTACTGGGAGCAGATTCCGGTGGTGCTGGTCGACGGTGAGCAGCACACCTTCTGGCGGGTGGATGCGGCCAGACTGCGCAAGGCGCTGGGGGGCTGACCGAAACCCGGCTACCATCGTGGGCGATTTGAGCGGTCCCGGGGGCGTGGACGTGAGGAGTGTGTACGGCTTTGCCCCCTTCGGGTCTTCAGCGAGGCCGCGTGGTCCGTGGTTCCGGGACCGGGCGAGCGCGCTGCGTGACCCCGGTCACTTTGCTTGGACAAATCAGACATCATCTTTGTGCACGCGTTCACAAAGGCATAGCCTGCAGTCGACGGGGCGGTCCTGGGACATACGGCCGCCTGCAGCCCCGCTCATCCCGCAGGAGCACCGTGGCAACTGGCCGAACTCACCGACCGGCGACCCGTAGCCGAGGCATTCCCGAGGCCACCGTCGCCCGACTTCCGTTGTACTTGCGCGCCCTGACCGCTCTCTCCGAGCGCTCGGTCCCCACGGTCTCCTCCGAGGAGCTGGCCGCGGCCGCGGGGGTCAACTCCGCGAAGCTGCGCAAGGACTTCTCGTACCTGGGCTCCTACGGGACGCGCGGGGTCGGATACGACGTGGAGTACCTCGTCTATCAGATCTCCCGCGAGCTCGGCCTGACCCAGGACTGGCCGGTAGTCATCGTCGGCATCGGTAACCTCGGCGCCGCGCTCGCCAATTACGGCGGGTTCGCCTCCCGCGGCTTCCGGGTCGCCGCGCTCATAGACGCGGACCCCGAGATGGCGGGCAGGCCCGTCGCCGGGATGCCCGTCCAGCACACCGACGAACTTGAGAAGATCATCGAGGACAACGGCGTCTCCATCGGCGTGATCGCCACCCCGGCCGGCGCCGCCCAGCAGGTCAGCGAGCGGCTCATCGCCGCCGGCGTGACCTCCATCCTGAACTTCGCGCCCACCGTGCTGACCGTCCCCGACGGTGTCGACGTACGCAAGGTGGACCTCTCCATCGAGCTGCAGATCCTCGCGTTCCACGAGCAGCGCAAGGCAGGCGAGGGTGCCGCCGCAGAGGCAGCCGCCGCTGCCGCCGCGCAGCCCGTCGCGCGCGCCTCCGCGGCGAGCCGGAAGGGACCCGACGGGGACGTTCCCGCCGTGATGCCGACATGAGTCTTCTGGTCGTAGGGCTGAGTCACCGCAGCGCACCGGTGAGCGTGCTGGAGCGGGTGTCGCTGGCCGCGGACACGCAGGCCAAGCTGCTCCAGGACACGCTCGCCTCGGAGCCGGCCGTCGAGGCCGCCGTGCTCGCCACGTGCAACCGCATCGAGCTGTACGCCGACGTGGACAAGTTTCACGCGGGCGTCGCCGAGCTGTCCACGCTGCTCGCCCAGCACAGCGGAGTGGGGCTCGAAGAGCTCACTCCCTATCTGTACGTGCACTACGAGGACCGGGCCGTCCACCATCTCTTCTCGGTGGCCTGCGGTCTCGACTCGATGGTGGTCGGCGAGGGCCAGATCCTCGGGCAGATCAAGGACGCGCTCGCGCGCGGCCAGGAGCTGCACACCGCGGGCCGGCTGATCAACGACCTTTTCCAGCAGGCGCTGCGCGTCGGCAAGCGGGCGCACTCCGAGACCGGCATCGACCGGGCCGGGCAGTCGCTCGTCACCTTTGGCCTCGAACAGCTCGCGGCCGGCGTGCCCACCGCGGCCCCGGTCGCCGAGTGGGCCGGGGGCAAGCGGGCGCTGGTGATCGGCGCGGGCTCGATGTCCTCGCTGGCCGCGGCGACGCTCGTACGCACCGGAGTGAGCGAGATCGTCGTCGCCAACCGGACGCACGCGCGCGCCGAGAGGCTGGCGGAGATCCTGGCCGAGACCGGTGGCCCCGATGTGGTCGTCCACGCCGTACCCATGGACGGCGTGGCACGGGAGCTGACACGAGTCGACGTGGTCGTCTCGTGCACCGGCGCGACCGGCCTGGTCCTGACGGCCGACGACATCGCCACCGCGCTCGGCCTGTCCGCCGTGCCCGCCCTCGCCACTAGCGGCTCCACCGCCGTCGACCAGGGCGAGAGCGCGGCCCCCGGCTGCCCGGTGTCCGCCGGCGCGGCCACCCTGAATCTGACCGACCCCGCTGCCGACCCCGCCCTGGCGGAGGCCGCCGAAGCCGTGGCCTCGCCCGGTGAGAGGGCCGTCCCGTTGCCCGGCGCCCGGCACGGCGGTGGCGTCGACCCGCTGGAGCAGCACGGCGCCTGGGCCGACAAGGGCACGGCCGTCGCGCGGCCCCGCAGGGCCCGGCTCGGGGCCGACGCCGGTGCGCCGGTGCGCCTCGCGCTGCTCGACCTGGCCATGCCGCGTGACATCGACGTGGCGGTGCACGGGCTCGACGGCGTACACCTGGTGGACATCGAGTCGCTCGCGGAAGCCTCCGCGGACGCGCCGATGGCCGCCGACGTTGACCAGGTGCGCTCCCTCGTCTCCGACGAGGTCGCCGCCTTCGGCGCAGCCCAGCGCGCCGCCCAGATCACGCCGACCGTCGTCGCCCTGCGCAGCATGGCCGCCGACGTCGTCGCGAACGAGGTCGCGCGGCTGGAAGGCCGGCTGCCCGACCTGGACGACAAGGAGCGCTCGGAGATCACCCAGACCGTGCGCCGTGTCGTCGACAAACTCCTGCACGCGCCCACGGTGCGGGTCAAGCAGCTCGCGAGCGAGCCCGGCGGCGCCGGGTACGCGGACGCGCTGCGTGAACTCTTCGACCTCGACCCGCAGACGGTCGCCGCCGTCAGCCGGGCCGACCTGAACGACACCAACGGTGGAAATCGAGGCCGGGCATGACCAATGCCTTGAAGCTTGGAACCAGGCGCAGCAAGCTCGCCATGGCTCAGTCCGGACAGATCGCCGAGGCGGTGCGCCAGATCACGGGGCGCCCCGTCGAGCTGGTGGAGATCACCACGTACGGGGACATCTCGCGGGAGCACCTCGCGCAGATCGGCGGTACCGGCGTTTTCGTCACCGCCCTGCGCGACGCGCTGCTCAGCGGTGAGGTGGACTTCGCGGTGCACTCGCTCAAGGATCTGCCGACGGCTCAGCCGGACAACCTGCTGCTCGCCGCCGTGCCGCAGCGCGAGGACGCACGTGATGTCCTCGTCGCCCGGGACGGGTTGACCTTTGAGCAGCTGCCGCCCGGTGCGCGCATCGGCACCGGATCGCCGCGACGCATGTCGCAGCTCAACTCGTACGCGCGTGTCCACGGACTCACCATTGAGACCGTGCCGATCCGCGGGAACATCGACACTCGTGTCGGATTTGTACGAAGTGGGGAACTGGACGCGGTGGTTCTGGCCGCCGCGGGTCTCCACCGCATCGGCAGGATCGACGAGGTGACCGAGTTCCTCTCGGTCGATGTCGTCCTGCCCGCCCCCGGCCAGGGGGCCCTGGCAGTCGAGTGCGCCGCGACAAGCGTCGACCTCGCCGCCGCGCTCGCCGAGCTCGACGACCCGTACACCCGGGTCGCCGTGACCGCCGAGCGATCCCTGCTCGCCGCCCTGGAGGCCGGTTGCAGTGCACCTGTGGGTGCGCTGGCCGACCTGTTGGCCGACGGGCAGGTTGTCAACGAAATGCGCCTGCGCGGTGCTGTCGGTACGCCCGACGGCTCCGAGCTGGTGCAGCTGTCCATCACCGGTCCCGTACCCACGTCGCACAACGACGCGATGACACTCGGGCGCGAACTCGCGTCCGAAATGCTCGCGAAGGGTGCGGCCGGTCTTATGGGGGAGCGAGCACAATGAGCCCCACCTCTGCACTTTCGGCCGCCTCCGCACCCGGGCATGTCACCTTCCTCGGTGCCGGCCCCGGAGATCCGGGGCTGCTGACGCTGCGCGCAGTCGAAGCGCTTTCGAGCGCCGACGTACTGATCGCCGAGCCGCATGTTCTCGATGTCGTACGCGCCCATCTCCGGGCAGGTGTAAGCACACCTCAGCTGACGGCAGTTGACGATGCGTCAAAGGCCGCCGGCATCCCCGCCATCAAGACGCCGCTTACTTCCAGCTCCGTGGTGAATCTTGTCATGGAGGCCGCGAGGGGCGGCAGGCGGGTGGTCCGTGCGGTATCGGGCGACCCGGGTCTCGACGGCAACGCGGGCGAGGAAATGCTCGCCTGCGCCGCCGAGGGCATCCCCTTCGAGGTCGTCCCGGGTGTCGCGACGCTGGTCGGCGTGCCCGCGTACGCCGGTGTGCCGCTGCGCGACCGGCAGGGTGCCGACGTCCGCTTCGTGGACGCCCGCACCGCCGACGCGCGCTGCTGGGCGGAGATCGGCGCCAGCGACGCGACGACCGTGGTCTCCACCACGCTCGACTCGGTCGCCGCCGCGGCCGGCGAACTGGTCTCGGCCGGCCGCAAGCCGGACACCCCGATGACCGTCACCATCGCCGGTACGACGACCCGCCAGCGGACCTGGAACACGACGCTCGGCACGGTCGCCCAGATCCTCAAGCAGGCGAAGGTGCTGCCGTCACCGGACGGCCACCAGCCCGTCATAGCCGTGGTCGGTGAGCGCAGTGCCGCCGCGCAGCGCGACCAGCTCTCGTGGTTCGAGTCCAAGCCGCTCTTCGGCTGGCGGGTGCTCGTACCGCGGACGAAGGAGCAGGCGGCCTCGCTCTCCGACCAACTGCGCTCCTACGGGGCCGTGCCGCACGAGGTCCCGACCATCGCGGTCGAGCCGCCGCGCACGCCCCAGCAGATGGAGCGGGCGGTCAAGGGGCTCGTCACGGGGCGGTACGAGTGGATCGCCTTCACGTCGGTGAACGCGGTGAAGGCCGTCCGGGAGAAGTTCGAGGAGTACGGGCTCGACGCGCGTGCCTTCGCCGGGATCAAGGTCGCGGCGGTCGGCGAGCAGACCGCCGCCTCGCTGGTCGAGTTCGGTGTGAAGCCGGATCTCGTGCCGAGCGGTGAGCAGTCCGCGGCGGGGTTGCTGGAGGACTGGCCGCCGTACGACCCGGTCTTCGACCCGATCGACCGCGTCTTCCTGCCGCGGGCCGACATCGCGACCGAGACGCTGGTCGCCGGGCTGATCGAGCTCGGGTGGGAGGTCGACGACGTCACCGCGTACCGGACGGTTCGGGCTTCGCCGCCGCCGGCGGACACGCGCGAGGCGATCAAGGGGGGCGGGTTCGACGCGGTGCTGTTCACGTCGTCCAGCACCGTGCGGAATCTCGTTGGTATTGCGGGTAAGCCGCACAATGTGACCGTGATCGCATGTATCGGGCCTGCTACGGCCAAGACCGCGGAGGAGCACGGGCTCCGGGTCGATGTGCTCTCGCCGGAGCCGTCCGTGCACAAGCTGGCCGAGGCGCTCGCGGAGTTCGGGGCGCAGCGGCGGGTTGCGGCGCTTGAGGCGGGAGAGCATGTCGCCCGGCCGAGTGAGCGGCGGCCGGGGTCTCGCCGGAGGCGGACGACCTAGAAGGCCGACACGGCGGTACCGAGGGAGTCCGCGCCCATAGCCTTCGGTACGCCCTGCTCGTAGAAGGCGTCGAGTGCCGTGATCGTGAACCCTGCGTTCGTCAGCAGGTCGACGGTCGGCCGGGTGAGGTGGCATCCGCCGAAGAGCCGCTTGTTCACCGGCTCGAGCCGTCGTTGCCAGCGACGTACCCGCTCGTCCTCTTCCGGGGCCAGTCCGTGTTCGAGGAAGTGCAGAGTCCCTCCGGGTTTCAGGACACGCCGCACTTCACGCAGAGCGGTATCGGCATCGGGGATGGTGCACAGCGTCCAAGTGGACAGAGCGGCGTCAAAACTGTCGTCTTCGAAGGGCAACGACTGCCCGTCCAGGCCGGCCCGCCGCACCGGGACCCGTCCCGCCCTGATGCGGTCGTCGGCAAGTCTCCATCCGACATCGGAAGGCTCGACCGCGGCTACGCCGGTGACGGTGGGCGGGTAGAAGGGGACGTTGTGCCCCGTGCCGAAACCGAGCTCGACGACTTCGCCTTTCAGCCCCTCGCAGACCCGGCGCCGCAGTGGTTCGGCTGCCTTCACCCCGCAGGCGACATTGATGATCCGCGGCACCACTTGGTCGGTGTAGAACCCCATCGCGGCCTCCGTGTCTCACTTCCAGCATGGCACCGGACCAGCCTGGACGCATATTGATCCGCTCGGCGAGAACCCGTCTTTGCCCCCCCTGACCTTGGCATTTAACCGATGGATGGCAGCAGCCCTTCGGCGACGTGAGGGTGCGCGCTGTGTCGGATCCATACATTGGGTTCGACGTGGGCCGCGTGGTCATGCCTGGTGTCGCAGTGCACCGGGACCAGGGCGCTGGGCACCTCGACGTCACCGTCTCGGTCGAATCGCGGTTGTGCCACTGCGCGCACCCCCTCCCGGTTGCCACTGCGCCCTGCCCCGGTCCTCAGGCCGGGCGGGTCGAAGCGGACCGGGTGCGGTCCGGCACGGTGTCGGCAAGAGCGTGGCCCGGGGCGGCGTAGCGTTGGCCGTATGACTGTGTACGGATCCTTTCCCGGAGCCCGGCCCCGGCGGCTGCGGACCACTCCTGCCATGCGGCGCATGGTCGCCGAGACTCGGCTGCATCCCGCCGATCTGATCCTTCCCGCGTTCGTACGCGAAGGCATCAGCGAGCCCGTGGCCATCTCCGCCATGCCCGGCGTCCACCAGCACACTCTGGACAGCCTGCGGAAGGCGGCCGTCGAAGCCGTCGAGGCGGGTGTCGCCGGGATCATGCTCTTCGGCGTACCCACGGACGAGAACAAGGACGCCGCGGGGACCGCGGGGACCGATCCGGACGGGATTCTTCAGGTCGCGCTGCGTGAGGTGCGGGCCGAGGTGGGCGACGACCTTGTGGTGATGTCCGACCTGTGTCTTGACGAGTACACCGATCATGGGCACTGCGGCGTGCTCGACGAGCTGGGGCGCGTCGACAACGACGCCACGCTTGAGCGGTACGCCGAGATGGCGCAGGTCCAGGCCGACGCGGGCGCGCACGTGGTGGGTCCCAGCGGCATGATGGACGGCCAAGTCGGCGTCATTCGTGACGCGTTGGACAGTATCGGGAGGGACGATGTGGCGGTGCTTGCCTATACCGCCAAGTACTCGTCCGCCTTCTACGGGCCCTTCCGCGAGGCCGTCGGGTCCTCGCTGACCGGCGACCGTAAGACCTACCAGCAGGACCCCGCCAACGCGCGCGAGTCCCTGCGGGAGTTGGCGCTGGACCTGGACGAGGGCGCCGACATGGTGATGGTCAAGCCCGCCGGTCCCTACCTCGACATCCTGGCCAAGGTCGCGGAGTCCGTGGACGTGCCGGTCGCGGCGTACCAGATCAGTGGTGAGTACGCGATGATCGAGGCGGCGGCCGAGCGGGGCTGGATCGACCGGGAGAAGGCGATTCTGGAGAGCCTCACCGGGATCAAGCGGGCAGGCGCGAACATGATCCTTACGTACTGGGCGACGGAGGTCGCGCGCGGGCTGCGCTGAAATGTGGTGGGGCGGCGGGCCGGGGTGTGTTCTCCCGGACCGCCGCCCTGTCTGTGGGGCTGTGCTGCGTCAGCAGCTCAGGTTCGAGCCTGCCGTCGTGCCGAGGATCCCTACGAAGCGCTGGTAGTTGTTGATACGGCTCTGAACCTGGCCGGGGTTGCCGCCGTTGCATTCCAGGCTGCCGTTGATGCTGCGGATCGTTTCGCCGAAGCCGCGTTGGTTGACCATGGCGTTGTGCGCGGTCATCGTGCCGGGGCCGGTCTGGGTGTTCCAGTACCAGAGGCCGGTCTTCCAGGCGACGGCCGCGTCGTTCTGGACGAGCCACGGGTTGTTCAGCAGGTCGATGCCGAGTGCTTCGCCCGCGGCCTTGTAGTTGAAGTTCCAGCTGAGCTGGATCGGACCGCGGCCGTAGTACGCCGCCTGGCCGGCCGGGCACCCGTAGGGTTGGCTGCGGTCGCAGTAGTGCGGGTAGTTGGCCTGGTTCTGCTCCACGATGTGGACCAGACCGCCCGTCTCATGGCTGACGTTGGCCAGGAACGCCGCGGCTTCCCGCTTCTTGACCGTGTCGCTGCCGGTGTTGGCGAAGCCCGGGTACGCGCTCAGCGCGGCCTTCAGCCCGCTGTACGTGTAGAAGCCGTTCCGGCTCGGGAACATCTGGTTGAACTGCGACTCGCTGACGGGGAAGCCGGTGGGGGCGGGGTCGCCGCCACCGCCGCAGTTGTAGGGCTCCCAGAACCAGGTGCTGATCAGGGGGTCGTAGCCGGGGTTGTCGTGCTCGGCAATGTAGAACTTGCCGTCGGTGTATTTGACAACGTTGCCAGTTACGTACGACGCACCGGCCCGCCAGTTGGGGGCGGTGTCGCAGACGCCGGCGGCGGCCGTGGGGGCGGCGGAGGCGCTGGGGGCGAGGGCTGTCCCCAGTCCGCTTCCGACGAGGATCGCGATCAGCAGCGCCATGATTCGGTGTCTCAGCACTCGATCACTCCTCGGTGGGGGGGGGGGTGGGGGGGCACACTCAAGCGCTCTGACATGATCCAGTCAAGGTATAGACCAATGTGAAGTTAAGTCAGTGTGCACGATCAGGACTTGAGCAGCTCGACCAGCCGCGAGAAACCGTCCGCGCCGTGACCCTCGGCCACCGGTCTCGCGGTGGACGTGGCCGCGGGCTGAGCGCCCTGGGCGACCAGGGGGCCGGTCCTGGCCGCCGAGCGGTTCCAGACGGTGCTGGGGTGACCGGCCGTGAGGAACGCGGCGGCGAGCGCGGTGCCCATCATGCCGAGGCCGATGACGGAAGCGGGGGCGGCGGTGGCGGTGGCGGTGGCGGTGGCGGTGGCGGCGGAATCGGGCATGTAGGGCTCCTTGGAAGGTGTTTTCGGGGTCCCTTTGATCCTGGCCCGGCACTTCCTTTTCGGCACGTACCGACTGAGAAGTGTGTACTTACCAAAAGGTAAGTGTGGTCTGCGCCCCGCTGGTGATCAGCGCCCGGTCGGCGCACCCTGGGAGAGGTACCGCTGGAGGTGATCCGCCATGCAGACACTCGTCGGCTGGCACGTCGAAATGGAGTTCAGCGAGGAAGGCGACCGGACCAGGGCGGCCGCCATGGTGAGGCTCGGCGACGGCACGGAAATACGTGGTCACGGCATCGCCCGACGTCACCCGACCGATTCGGAACAGTTGCGGGTCGGCGAGGAGGTCGCGGGCGCGCGAGCGCTCATGGAGATCGCCTCGCTGCTGCTGCAGAAGGCCCACGCGGAGATCGATGAGGACTCGGGCCGGACGTCGCACGCGCTGATGTGAACGCGTGAACGCGCGAACGCGGACGACCCCCCACCGGTCCGAACCGGCGGAGGGTCGTGCGTGCGCTGCCTGCTGCCTGCGGTCAGAGGCGCTCGGGGGTGCGGATGCCGAGCAGGGTCATGCCCTGGTGCAGGGTGCGGGCGGTCAGGTCGCAGAGGAAGAGGCGGTTCTGGGCCACCTCGGCGGGGACCTCGGGCTTCAGGACCGGGCACTGGTCGTAGAACGTCGTGAAGAGCGACGCCAGTTGGTAGAGGTACGCCGCGAGCTTGTGCGGCTCGTACGACGACGCCACCTCGGCCAGGTTCTCGCCGAACTGGTCCAGATGCAGACCCAACGCCCGCTCCGCCGGGGCCAGTTCGAGCTCGGGGTGAGCGGCGGGCCGGGCCTCGCCCCGCAACCGCAGGATCGACTGGATACGGGCGTAGGCGTACTGGAGGTAGACGGACGTGTCGCCGTTGAGGGAGACCATCTGGTCCAGGTCGAACTTGTAGTCCCGGGCGGCGGACGTCGACAGGTCGGCGTACTTCACCGCGCCGATGCCGATCTGGGCACCGTTCACGACGATCTCTTCCTCGGTGAGGGCGATCTTCTCGTTGTTCTTCTCACGGACGACCGTCGTGGCGCGGTCGACTGCCTCGTCCAAGAGGTCGACGAGGCGTACGGTCTCGCCCTCACGGGTCTTGAACGGCTTGCCGTCCTTGCCCAGGACCGTGCCGAAGCCCAGCTGGTGGGCCTTGATGTCGTCGGTCAGCCAGCCCGCCCTGCGGGCCGTCTCGAAGACCATCCTGAAGTGAAGGGACTGGCGGACGTCCACGACGTACAGCAGCGTGGTCGCCTTGAGGTCGCTCACGCGCTTGCGGATCGCGGAGAGGTCGGTCGCCGCGTACCCGTAACCGCCGTTCGTCTTCTTGACGATGAGCGGGGTCGGGTTGCCGTCCGGGCCCTTCACGTCGTCGAAGAAGACGCAGAGCGCGCCCTCGGAGCGGACCGCGACGCCGGACTCCTCCAGGAGACGGCAGGTCTCTTCGAGCATGTCGTTGTAGCCGGACTCGCCGACGATGTCGGCGTCCCGGATGTCCATGTCGAGCTTGTTGAAGACCGAGTAGAAGTAGATCTTCGACTCGTCGACGAAGCGCTGCCAGTGGGCGCGCGTCTCGGGGTCTCCGGACTGGAGGGCCACCACCCGGTCCCTGGCCCGCTCCTTGAACGCCTCGTCGGAGTCGAAGACCACGCGTGACGCCTTGTAGATGCGGTTCAGGGACGACATGGCCTCCTCGCCGGAGACCTCCTGGCCGTCCTTGTGGTCGAGCTCGTGCGGGTGCTCGATCAAGTACTGGATGAGCATTCCGTACTGGGTGCCCCAGTCGCCGATGTGGTGGCGCCGGATCACCGTCTCACCGGTGAACTCCAGGATCTCGACCATCGCGGCGCCGATCACGGCGGAGCGCAGGTGGCCGACGTGCATCTCCTTGGCCACGTTCGGCTGGGCGTAGTCGACGACCGTGGTGCCGGGGGCAGCGGCGAGCGGCACGCCGAGACGGTCGTCGGCGGCGCGGGCCGCGAGGGTCTCGACGATCGCTCTGTCGGTGATCGTGATGTTCAGGAAGCCGGGGCCCGAGACCTCGATGTCCGCGATGACATCGCCGGTGGGGAGGGACTCGACGACCTTCGTCGCCAGCTCGCGCGGGTTGGCCTTGGCCTTCTTGGCGAGGGCCAGGATCCCGTTCGCCTGGAAGTCGGCCCGGTCGCTTCGTCGCAGCAGCGGGTCGGCGGCGCCGGCCTCCGGCAGGGCTGCCGAGAGGGCGTCCGCGACGCGCTGATTGACGGTCGAAGCGAGGGATTGGACCGAAGCCATGAGCTGCCGTTCCTGTCGAAGAAAAGTGGAGTGTGCGACCGAGTATTTCATGTGGGGTGAGGGCGGGTCTTCTCGTATAAGAGCGGCCGGCACATGGGGGGTGCGCGCCAGACCCCGTGACGCCGCCCCCCATGTGCCGACCGCTCTCAAGGCAACCTCGGGCGAGGCCGTACCGTCTGGGAGAATGGCTCACGCAAGCCGACGAGAAAGAAGGACGTGCCGATCGTGGCTCAGAGCAGCACAGAGACCGACTGGGTCTCCCGCTTCGCGGACGATGTCATCGCCGAGTCGGAGCGACGTGCCCCTGGGGCGAAACACTCAGGCGCTGCCGCGCCGACGGTCGTCGTCGCGTCCGGACTCTCGCCCTCGGGTCCGATCCATCTGGGCAACCTGCGCGAGGTCATGACCCCCCACCTGGTCGCCGACGAGCTCCGGCGGCGCGGGTACGAGGTCAGGCACCTGATCTCCTGGGACGACTACGACCGGTACCGGAAGGTACCGGCGGGCGTCCCGGGCGTCGACGAGTCGTGGGCCGAGCACATCGGCAGGCCGCTGACCGCGGTGCCCGCACCGGCCGGCTCCGCGTACCCGAACTGGGCCGAGCACTTCAAGGCGGCCATGACCGAGGCGCTCGCCGAGCTCGGTGTCGAGTACGACGGCATCAGCCAGACGGAGCAGTACACCACCGGGGTCTACCGCGAGCAGATCCTGCACGCGATGAAGCACCGGGCCGACATCGACGCCGTACTCGACCGCTACCGGACGAAGATCAAGCCCGGCGGCGGCAAGAAGCAGGGGCAGAAGCCGGTCGACGAGGCCGAGCTTGAGGCCGCCGAAGGGTCCGGCGCGGCCGACGAGGACGACGGCAGTGGCGGCGGCGCGGGGTACTTCCCGTACAAGCCGTACTGCACGGTCTGCGGCAGGGACACGACCACGGTCGCGGCGTACGACGAGGAGAGCACCGAACTCTCGTACACCTGTGTCTGCGGGCACGCGGAGACCGTGCCGCTGAGCGAGTTCAACGGCGGCAAGCTGGTCTGGAAGGTCGACTGGCCGATGCGCTGGGCGTACGAAGGCGTGATCTTCGAGCCGAGTGGCGTCGACCACTCCTCGCCCGGGTCGTCCTTCGTCGTCGGCGGGCAGATCGTGCGCGAGATCTTCGACGGTGTGCAGCCGATCGGGCCGATGTACGCCTTCGTCGGGATCAGCGGGATGGCGAAGATGTCGTCCTCGAAGGGCGGGGTGCCGACGGCCGTCGACGCCCTGCAGATCATGGAGGCGCCGCTGCTGCGCTGGCTGTACGCGCGGCGCCGGCCCAACCAGTCCTTCAAGATCGCCTTCGACCAGGAGATCCAGCGGCTCTACGACGAGTGGGACTCGCTGGAGAAGAAGGTCGCCGAGGGCACGGTGCTGCCGGCCGACGCGGCGGCGCACTCGCGGGCGATCGGCACGGCCGCCGGTGAACTGCCGCGCACGCCGCGGCCGTTGCCGTACCGCACGCTCGCCTCGGTGGCCGACATCACGGCCGGGGCCGAGGTCCAGACACTGCGCATCCTCAGCGAGCTGGACCCGGAGAACCCGATCTCGTCCCTGGACGAGGTCAGGCCCCGGCTCGACCGCGCCGAGAACTGGATCAGCACCCAGGTCCCGGCCGAGCAGCGCACGATCGTGCGCGGCGAGCCGGACACGGAGACCCTGGGCGCGCTGGACGACGCCGGGCGCGAGTCGCTGCGGCGGCTGGTGGACGGCCTCGACTCGCACTGGTCGCTGGACGGGCTGACGACGCTGGTCTACGGCGTGCCGAAGGTGATGGCGGGGCTGGCGCCGGACGCGAAGCCGACGCCGGAGCTGAAGGTGTCGCAGCGGTCGTTCTTCGCGCTGCTGTACCAGCTGCTGGTCGGGCGGGACACCGGGCCGCGGCTGCCGACGCTGCTGCTCGCGGTGGGGGCGGAGCGGGTCAGGAAGCTGCTGGGGGCGTAGCGCCGCGCGGGGCTTGTTCCCCTTCCCGCCCCTTCCCGCTGTGTCATTTTGCTGCCGGCGCCGCGTGGGGGGCTCCGCCCCGGACCCCGGTCCTCGAACGCCGGACAGGCTGGAAGGTTGCCGCCAGCGGCACCTTCCAGCCTGTCCGGCGCTCGAGGACGCGCGCGTGGGGCGTCCCGGGGGTCTGGGGGCTCGCCCCAGTTGCGGGAAGGGGCGGGGTGGGGAGAAAGCTCCGCAGGACCCGGCCGCGAGTGTGACGGCCTCCGCGTGGCTGCATCCTTCGACGTACTCCGGGTTCGACCTTGCGCAGGACGTCTCGGCGCGGGACCCGGGTGATCGTGGACGTATGAAAGAAACCGTCGCAATCATCGGCTGGGTCGTCGGCATCCAGGGCGCACTCGGTGTACTCGGCAGGACCTTCGGCGACAACCCCTGGGGCCTGTTGCAACAGTGGTGGGAGATCCCGACCGCGGGCTACGCCGCCCTCGCCATCGCCGGGGCCGCCCTCGCGGCGTGGGGCGAGGGCGGGCGCAGGAAGCGGGTCGCCCAGGGCGTGCCGCTGCCCTGACGGCCACGACCCGCGAGCCCGCCCGTCAGCATCACCATGAGGCCGGTTGGCAGGATCGCGCCGCCGGTCAGGGTGCCCCGCTGTCGAGTGCCGGGGTCGCCGCCCCCTCTCCCGCGCCCCGGATATCCGCGTGATCACGGCACCCACTGTGCCGCGCGTCCACGGGCTTCCCCGCGACCCTCATGACCGGCCGGACACCCTCTACGCGATGTGCTCCGCGTCGAGCTCCTGCTGGTAGCGGATCTCGAACCGCCGGTTGTACTCGGCCAGTTCGCCGGGCACCGGGGCCTGGGAGTACAGGTCATGGAGGTACGAGCCGAGCTGACGGGCCGTCGGGAAGGTGCTGTTCTCGCTGACATACTTGCGGAACGCGTTGTAGTACGTCTCCTCCGCCGAGTACTCCTCCTCCACCTCCTCCGCGTGCCGCTGAGCCTCCTGGTAGTCCGCCGGGGCCTGCTCGTTGCGCGGGCCGGGGATGCCGCCGAGCGGGCGGGTGCGGCCGGGGCCCGAGGGGACCATCACGGGGGCGGTCTCGGGCTCCTCGGCGTACGCCGGCTCGACATACGCCGGGTCGTACGCGCCCTCGTACGCCTCCTGCGGAACCTGCGGCGCCGCGAACCAGGGGCTGGGGCTCGCGTGCACGGCCGGGGCGCCGTCCTGCTGGGCGTCCTGCCGGGTCTCTTCCGCCGGGGCTGCCTGCGGGCCCTGGGGGCGGCCCTGGGGCTGCGGGAGAGGCTGCGGCTGGGACTGTTGGGGTTCTTGGGACTGCTGAGACTGCTGGTGCTCCTGAGGGAGCGGCTGGGGCTGCGGCTGGGGCTGCGGCGAAGCCTGCGCCGGGAGCGCCGGGGTCTCCTGCACCTGGGCCGCCGCCAGCTGAGGCTGCTCCTGCTGTGGCTGTTGCTGCACCTGCACCTGCTCCTGTTGCTGCACCTGCTGCTGGGCCTGCTGAGGCTCCTGCTGCGCCACCGGCGGCAGCAGCGCCGGCTCTATGCCCGCCGCCGCCAGACCCGCGGGCCCGGTCTCCGACAGCGGCACGCCGTACCGCGCGAGCCGCAGCGGCATCAGCGACTCCACCGGCGCCTTGCGCCGCCACGCGCGGCCGAAGCGGGCCTGCAGCCGCGCCTGGTAGATCAGGCGGTCCTGCTCCAGCTTGATGACCTGCTCGTACGAACGCAGCTCCCACAGCTTCATGCGCCGCCACAGCTTGAACGTCGGCAGCGGCGACAGCAGCCAGCGCGTCAGCCGTACACCGTCCATGTGCTTGTCGGCCGTGATGTCGGCGATCCGGCCGACCGCGTGCCGCGCCGCCTCCACCGAGACCACGAACAGCACCGGGATCACGGCGTGCATGCCGACACCCAGCGGGTCCGGCCAGGACGCCGCGCCGTTGAAGGCGATCGTGGCGATGGTCAGCAGCCACGCCGTCTGGCGCAGCAGTGGAAACGGGATCCGCATCCACGTCAGCAACAGGTCCAGCGCCAGCAGGACGCAGATACCCGCGTCGATGCCGATCGGGAAGACCAGGGAAAAGTCCCCGAACCCCTTCTCCTCCGCGAGCTCGCGGACCGCGGCGTAGGAGCCCGCGAAACCGATCGCGGCGATGAGCACCGCTCCGGTGACGACGACCCCGATCAAAATGCGGTGCGTGCGTGTCAGCTGCATCGCGGCCACCCGCGATCCCCTCCCGTACGTCCAACTTGGCGGGGGTCAGCCTGGCACATGTGTGCGGGTCGCGTTGCGCGGGTACAGCGGAAGCCCGGTCCCCAAGAGGAGGACCGGGCTCCGCAAAGCGCCGGAAACGGCTACAACGTACTACTTGCCGCTCGGCGCGGGCTCAGCTCTTCTTGTTGGCGGCAGTGACCGAAGCCACGGCCTCCTTGGTCGCCTTCTGAGCGTCCTTCACCAGGTCGGCGGGGTCGGGGGACTTGGCACCCTGATAGCCCGCCCCGTTGTAGACGACGGTGGCGACGACGTTTTCGGTCCGCGTCACGATCGTTGCGTATCCGAAGTCCGCGTCGGTCTTCCGCAGGTCGTACGTGACCGTGGTGGCCTGGCCGCCGATGCCGGTGGCGGGCTCCGCCTTGACCTTCTTCGCGCCGTCGGTCGCCTTCGCGGCCTCGACCTGCTTCGCGTAGTACTCCCCGGCGAGCTTGTCGCCGGGGCCGCGGGCCTGGTCGGAGTCGTAGCGCATGAACGACACGGAGAGCCAGCGGTACTGGGACCCCTTCACACCCTCGCTGTCCAGCCCGTTCCAGGAGCAACCGCCGCGCGCCGAGACGTCGTTCGACCGGTCGGAGGTACCGGACTTGTCCTTCGCCTCCGGCACGAGGGACGCGGTCGTCTTCGGCGTGAGCGCGTCGCACGGCTTCGGCAGCGTGTCGAACGCCGCGGGCTGGACCGTCGGCTTGGCCGGCGCCTTGGAGGAGGCACTGGCGGACGGCGACGCTTCCTTCCCGCCGCCGGAGTCCGACGAGCAGCCGGCGACGACGAGCATCACCGGTACGGCGGCGCAGGTGAGAATGCGGGTGAGTCGCGGGGCTGATCGGTGCATGGTTCCTTCGCTCACGGGTCTGAGGCTCATGGGGACTGGCGCTCTCGGGTCTGAGGCTCGTGGGACTGGCGCTCTCGGGACTGATTCCTGCGGCCACGGTACGCCGGAGACGAACCGCGCCGGGCTGCGCGCAGGGCGCTGCCCGGTCCGTGCGGCCCGGCGCGTACGGCCCTATTCGGTGAACTGCTCGGCGAGCCTGCGGGCCACGGCCCGGGCCTTCTCCTGCAGTTCCTTGCTGTCGGGGACCGTGGTCATCAGGGCCGGCTGCGCGCTGTACCGGACGGTCACGATCACGTTCGATGTGCGGAATACCACGCTGACCGTGCGGCGCCGCGCCGTCGAGTCGGACCCGGCGAGTGCGTCGTCCAGGAAGGCGGCGTCGCCGAGACCGTCGAGCGTGCGCGGCTGGAGCCCCTCGGGGGTCTGCGAGGGGGCACGGGGGTCGCTGTCGGGTGTGCCGGAGGGCTTGGAGGAGGCCGACGGCGAGGCGTCCGCGCCGGGGGACGGGCTCGTGCCGTCCGTCTCGTCGCCCGCGCGCTCCGTGTCCTCACCCTCCGTCTCCTCGTCCTCGGGCGAAGCCGAGGGGGACGGCAGCTGGGCGGCGGTCACCTGCTTCGCGTACACCTCATCGGCGCGGTCGTCGTCGCTGACGGTGGTGTCGTACGAGACGACCCGCTCGAAGTCGACGACCAGTTGGTGCGTGGCCTCCGGCGAGCCGGCCTTCCAGCGGCAGCCGACCCGACGGTCGGTGTCATAGGTCACGTCGGCCGTGCCCGCGTACGCCTTCTCCTGCTGCTCGGGCGGCAGGCTGGTGGCGCCGGGCAGCAGGTCGCGCAACATGCCGCGGTCGACGGAGCCGCAGGGCTCGCGAAGCGTGCGGTACTTGCCGTCCGGTGCGGTGGACGTGGCGGGGTCACCCGCCTTGGAGTCCGTGGTGGAGTCCTCGGTACCGGAGCCGCCGGTGCAGCCGGCGGCGAGCGCCGCGAGGAGCGCGACGCCGGGTACGAACACCTTTCGCTGCACGGTCCCAGGCTCCCTTCGATGAGAAATACGGTTGCCGCCCGATGGCGGCCGGTGGACACAATGTCTATCGCACGCACCGGCCAAGATGCCGGTCCACTGTCTCTTTCATTGAGATTTGCGTCAGTTTTGCGTTTTCGCACTTACGGGGAGATCGAGGAGTTATGTCGTATGTAGAGGTGCCGGGTGCGAAGGTCCCGATCAGGATGTGGGCGGACCCGGCGACAGTTGAGGGCGGCGCGATGCAGCAGCTCCAGAACGTCTCCACGCTGCCCTGGATCAAGGGTCTCGCAGTAATGCCGGACGTCCACTACGGCAAGGGGGCGACAGTCGGTTCGGTGATCGCCATGCACGGGGCGGTGTGTCCGGCCGCGGTCGGTGTGGACATCGGCTGCGGAATGTCGGCGGTGAAGACCTCGCTGACGGCGAACGATCTGCCGGGCGACCTGTCCCGCCTCCGCTCCAAGATCGAGCAGGCGATTCCGGTGGGGCGCGGGATGCACGACTCCCCGGTCGACCCGGGTCGGCTGCACGGGTTCCCGACGGCCGGGTGGGACGACTTCTGGAAGCGGTTCGATGGCATCGCCGAAGCGGTCAAATTCCGTCAGGAGCGGGCGACCAAGCAGATAGGAACGCTTGGATCCGGCAACCATTTCATCGAATTCTGTCTCGATGAGACAAATTCGGTCTGGCTGATGCTGCACTCCGGGTCCAGGAACATCGGCAAGGAGCTGGCCGACTTCCATATCGGCCAGGCCCAGAAGCTGCCGCACAACCAGGGGCTGGTCGACCGGGACCTCGCCGTCTTCATCTCGGACACCCCGCAGATGGCGGCGTACCGGAACGATCTGTTCTGGGCGCAGGAGTACGCGAAGTACAACCGGTCGATCATGATGGGGCTCTTCCAGGACGTGGTCCGCAAGGAGTTCAAGAAGGTCAAGGTGGCCTTCGAGCCGGTGATCAGCTGCCATCACAACTACGTCAGCGAAGAGCGTTACGACGGCATGGACCTGCTGGTCACCCGTAAGGGCGCGATCCGGGCCGGCTCCGGTGAGTTCGGGATCATCCCGGGCTCGATGGGCACGGGTTCGTACATCGTGAAGGGGCTGGGGAACGAGAAGTCGTTCAACTCGGCCTCCCACGGCGCCGGTCGGAAGATGAGCCGTACCGCCGCGAAGAAGCGCTTCTCGACGAAGGACCTGGCCGATCAGACCCAGGGTGTGGAGTGCCGTAAGGACTCCGGCGTCGTGGACGAGATTCCGGGTGCGTACAAGTCGATCGAGAAGGTCATCGACCAGCAGCGCGACCTGGTCGAGGTCGTCGCGAAGCTGAAGCAGGTCATTTGCGTCAAGGGCTGACGACCCGGCGTGGAGTGTGCGGGCCCCCGGTGGTGGTTGTGCCGGGGGTTTTCGCATGTCCGGAGTCGGCGCGTGCGGTGGTGGGAGCGGTGGAGTGGCCGTGGAGTGGGCCGTGGGTCGGCCTACAGCTCCCTGTGCACCTTGGTGTTGGAGGCCTGGGCTCGGGGGCGGACCACCAGGAGGTCGATGTTGACGTGCGGCGGGCGGGTGACCGCCCAGGTGATCGTCTCCGCCACGTCGTCGGCGCTGAGGGGTTCGGCCACGCCCGCGTAGACCTTCGCGGCCTTGTCGGTGTCGCCGCGGAAGCGGGTCGTCGCGAACTCCTCCGTCTTCACCATGCCGGGGGCGACCTCGATGACCCGGACCGGAGTGCCGACGATCTCCAGGCGCAGGGTCTCGGCGAGGACGTGGGCGCCGTGCTTGGCGGCCACGTAGCCGCCGCCGTTCTCGTACGTGCCGTGGCCCGCGGTGGAGGACAGCACGACGACCGTTCCGTCGCCGCTCGCGGTGAGGGCGGGAAGCAGGGCCTGGGTGAGGTTGAGGGTGCCGATGACGTTGGTCTCGTACATCTGGCGCCAGTCGTCGGGGTCGCTGGTGGCGACCGGGTCCGCGCCGAGCGCGCCGCCCGCGTTGTTGACGAGGACCGCGAGGTTGCGGAAGACGGTGGCGAACTCGTCGACGGCCGCGCGGTCGGTGACGTCCAGGGGGTACGCCGTCGCCTGGTGGCCCGCGGCGGTGAGCTCCGCCTCCAGGGCCTCGATGCGGTCCTTGCGGCGGGCGGTGAGGACGACTCGGTAACCGGCGGCGGCCAGTCGGCGAGCGGTCGCGGCACCGATTCCGCTGCTCGCTCCGGTGATGATGGCGATGGGCGTAGGCATGGGGAACAGGTTAGCGAGCCCGTGGTGCGTACATGATGAGGGCCATTCCGGCGAGACAGACCAGGGCGCCGGTCACGTCCCAGCGGTCGGGGCGGTAGCCGTCGGCGACCATGCCCCAGGCGAGGGAGCCCGCGACGAAAACGCCGCCGTACGCGGCGAGGACGCGGCCGAATTCGCCATCCGGCTGGAGCGTGGCGACGAAGCCGTACGCCCCCAGGGCGATGATCCCGGCGCCGATCCAGATCCAGCCCTTGTGCTCGCGCACGCCCTGCCAGACGAGCCAGGCGCCGCCGATCTCGAAGAGCGCGGCCAGGACGAAGAGGGCGGCGGAGCGCGCGAAGAGCATGCGCCCAGCGTGTCATGGGGAGACGGGCGGGCCCGGCGGGATGAATCGGTATGTTCGGGACATGGTGTCGATGCGCAGGGCGATGGTGGCGGTGGCCGGGGCGGTCATGGCCGTGGTGGGTGTGGCGGGCGTGAGTTCGGGGGCGGGGGCTCGTGCGGGGGGCGGGGGGATCGCCCCGGAGGCAGATGTGGCGTATCACGGGCATGTGACGGTGCGTGAGGGGCGGCTCGGGGTGTGGCTGGTGGTGGCGAACCACGGGCCCTCGGGGGTGGCGGACGCGACCGTACGGCTGAGGTTCTCGGTGCCTCTGGCCGGGGCGCAGGCTCTGCCCTCGGGCTGCCTGCGGACCGGGCCCGACGAGGTGCTGTGTGGGGCGGGGATGCTGCGCGCGGGCGGCGGGGCGGGGCGGGGGCTCGACCTTGCGCTCCGGGTGCCGGTGCGCACTGTCGAGGTGACGGCGCGGATCGACACGGCGTGGAACGGGGGTGCGTCCGACCGGAACCCGCAGAACAACGAACACCGGGTGCTGGCCCCGGCCACGGGGGATCGTTACTTTTTCTGACCGGCCGCCGCTGCCGAGGCTCCCCGGCTATGTCACGCGCCGCCGTGACACGGCGGACCGGCGGCGGGTGCTGGTCGAGACGGTGCCCGAGCGGATGGTGGCCTTCGGGGCGGTGTGGGAGAAGCTGAGCGGACGCTGGGCGACTGTCTTCGATACGTACGACGACGATCAACTGGCCCTGATCATCGACCATATGCGGCGGACCGTCGAGGTCGGCGCCGCGCAGGTCGAGCTGTTGCGCAGCGGCGAGCTGGAAGCTCCCTGAGGATCCGGGCAGTCCCTAAGGGCTGTCCCGTAATCCCTGGTGGATCAGCGCACGGCGTCAGATGCGGTGCATCGCAAGGCGGAGGGACGTTCGCATACTGGACGTATTCGGGCGTTCCGACAACGCGGCGAGGTGCCGTAGCTGTCGTCGTGCGCCTGCCAGGGATTGCGGGACAGCCCTTAGGAGGGCTGCGGGGACTGCTGCGCGCCCGCCCCGCCGAATTCACGCACCGCGTCATCGACGATCGTCTGCAGGCGCGTGTGGTGCGCGCCGCGCCAGTACACCCGCTCGCACCCCGTGCACTGCGCGAAGACGTCGTACGAGCGCTCCGTGCCGCCCTCCAGGAGATCGCGGACGGTCTCCTTGGTGGCGGGCGCGAGGTCGCCGTTGCAGGCGGTGCAGCGCGTCCAGGGGGCGAGCGTGGGGGTGAACCGGCTGAGTACGTCGCGGAGTTGGTCGTCGGTGCGGTCGCTGTAGATGTACGCGCCGGCCCACAGCTCGCGGCGCCGCAGCAGTCCGCGGTCCCGCGACAGCAGGACGCGCCGGTCGCGTGAGGAGTAGGTGGCCAGGGCGGGGTCGCCGATGTCCTCGCTGAAGTACGCCGCGTCGACGCCGAGCAGCCGCAACCGCCTTGCCAGCGTGCCGAGATGGACGTCCAGCAGGAACCGCAGCGGCCCTTCGGGCAGCCGCTGAGGCCGCTCCACCGCGCGCACCTCGACGCTCTCGCCCGCCGCCGGGATGTGGGAGACGGCCACTTCGCTTCCGTCGACCAGCAGTTGGCCCGCCTCGGTGAGTGGGACGCCCAGCGATTCGACGACATGGCCGAGTGTCGACGACCCGTCGGTGGCCAGCGCGGTGCGACCGCCGCGCCGCTCCGCCGCGACGAAGAGGTGCAGCTCGGGGGCGAAGGCGAGGTGGATCTCCGGTCCGTTCACGCCGTCAGCATGCCACTGTTGTGTCGGCGGGGGCCACGCCATTCCGCGGGGCGGGCACGGGCCGCCGGGGTCACTTGCTGAAGGCTGCCGCGTTCTCCCGGGCCCCGCTGGGCGAACGGGCGGGGCCGGGCGGCCGGTCAGCTCCTCGACCGTACGGGTCAGGGGTAGGCCGCCCGCCGCGGTCTGGGCCTGCTCATCCGTGGGGGCCGGGGCCTCCGGTCATGCGCGGAGGTCGAGGCGTCAGTCGTTGCACCGCATCTGGTTTCCCGGCGGGAACTCGAAGTCGCACGCGCCGACGAACTCGAAGCCCGCCTTCGCGCACAGCGCGTTCGACGCGGGGTTGTCGACGGAAGGGAACGCGTGCGGATGGCGGTGGCGGCCCTCGGCCCGCGCGAGCTCCACCGTTGCCGCCGTCGCCGCTTTCGCGACGCCCCGGCCCTGGAACTCGGGCAGCACGCTCCAGCCGGGTCGCGGCGCTCCCGGGGCGGTTCGCGCATCTCCCCGGGGAGTGGCACACGCCGCCCGGCCACGCGGAGACCCTGCGCTGGTGGCTCTCCGGCGGTGACCGCGAGCCCTTCTTCACGCTCGACCCCGACGATCCGGGCGTGTCCTCAAGCGCCGGACGGGCTGGAAGTGGTCGACTGGCGGGCGAGGAGGTTCGGCCATGGGGCACGATCACGGCGCGCCGTCCGCCGCCGGCACCCTCAGCGGCGGCTTTCGCAGCCGGCTGCTGTGGACCATCGGGATCAGCGTCACCATCACCGTCGTCCAGATCGTCGGCTCGCTCCTGTCGGGCAGCCTCGCGCTCCTCGCCGACGCCGCGCACAGCCTCACCGACGCGGTCGGCGTGTCCCTCGCGCTCGGCGCCATCACCCTCGCGCAGCGCGCACCCACGCCCCGCCGCACCTTTGGCTTCTTCCGGGTGGAGATCTTCTCCGCCGTCCTGAACGCCCTTCTCCTGGCCGGCATCTTCGTCTGGGTGCTCTACTCCGCGATCCGGCGCTTCAGCGAGCCGGTCGAGGTCAAGGGCGGGCTGATGTTCGGCGTGGCCCTGCTCGGCCTTGCCGCCAATATCGTCGGTCTCTACCTGCTGCGCGACGCCAAGGACCGCAGCCTCAACCTGCGCGGGGCCTACCTCGAAGTGCTCGGCGACGCGCTCGGCTCGGTCGCGGTCATCGTCGGCGGCCTGGTCATCCTGCTCACCGGGTGGCAGGCGGCCGACCCCATCGCCTCGATCGTCATCGGCGTCCTGATTGTGCCGCGCACGTACTCGCTGCTGCGTGACTCCCTGCACGTACTCCTGGAGGCCACCCCCCAGGACATGGACCTGAGCGAGCTGCGGCGGCATCTGCTGGCGGAGCCCGGGGTGCTCGCCGTGCACGACCTGCACGCGTGGACCGTCACCTCGGGGATGCCCGTCCTGACCGCGCACGTCGTGGTCTCGGACGCGACGCTGCGCGAGGAGGAGACCGGTCAGCTGCTCGGCCGCCTGCAGGCGTGCGTCGGTGACCACTTCGATGTACCGCATTCGACGATCCAGCTGGAGCCCGAGGGGCACGCGGAGGACACCCGGTCGCTGCACAGCTGATCGGTAGTAGGTAGTAGGCAGTGGGCAGGGGGTAATGGGCCCCCAGCCCACTGCCCCAGCAGCCCTCAGGCCCCGGTCCGAGCCCTCGGTCAGAGCCAGCCGTTGCGGCGGAAGCTCCGGTGCAGGGTGAAGCACGCGGCTGCCATCGCCGCGACGGTCAGGTGGTAGCCGTAACTCCACTCCAGCCCCGGCATGTGCTCGAAGTTCATGCCGTAGACGCCGCAGATCATCGTCGGTACGGCGATGATCGCGGCCCATGCCGTGATCTTGCGCATGTCCTCGTTCTGCGCGACGGTCACCTGCGCGAGATGGGCCTGGAGGATCGAGTCGAGCAGCCCGTCGAAGGACGTGATCTGCTCTATGGTCCGGTCCAGATGGTCCGCGACATCGCGGAAATACGGCTGGAGGTCCGGGCCGACCGGCGGGACGGGCCGGGTCGCCAGGGCGTGCAGGGGGCGCGCGAGCGGGGTCACGGCGCGCCTGAGCTCCAGCAGCTCCCGCTTGAACTGGTAGACCCGCCCGACGTCGCTGCGGCCCGCGTCCACGCTGAAGACGGCGTTCTCGACGGTGTCGATGTCGTGCTGTACGGCGTCGGTCACCAGGGCGTACTCGTCGACGACATGGTCGGCCACGGCGTGCAGCACCGCCGCCGGTCCCTCCGCCAGCAGGTCGGGCGCGGCCTCCAGGGCTTCCCGGAGCGGGCCGAGCGAGCCGTCCCTGCCGTGCCGGACGGTGATGACGAAGTCGGGGCCGGTGAAGACCATGAGTTCGCCGGTGTCCACGACCTCGCTGGTGGCGGTGAGCTCCTCGTGATCGACGTAGCGGACGGTCTTGAAGACGGCGAAGAGTGTGTCGTCGTACCGCTCCAGCTTGGGGCGGGGATGGGCGCTGAGCGCGTCCTTGACGGCCAGCGGGTGCAGGCCGAACAGATCGGCGAGTTCGGCGAGTTCATCCGCGCCGGGCTCGTGCAGTCCGATCCATACGAAGCCCTTGCCGCCGTATTCACGGACCTGGCGCACGGCCTCCGGCGCCGGGCAGTCCCTGGCGCGGCGCACGCCCTGCTCGAAGACCACGCAGTTCTCCACGGCGCTGCCCAGCGGCGAGCGGGCCGGGTGGCTGAGGTCCACGGTCCTGCGGTGGGTCAGGCGGACTGCGCGGCGCAGGTGACGCAACATCGGCACGGGAGGCTCCTCGGATATCGGCGGCCAGTGTGCCATCGGTTCCATGAACCCCGTGACCCGCGCCCCGGGCCTGCCCCTCCCCGGACACTCCCGTGAGACCGGACCGGACCGGACCAGCCCTGTCCAGCCCTGTCCAGACCGTCGGGGGAATCTTGGGGTCGCCTCGGGGTACTCACGGGGCGGGGCGGGTATCCGGTCGTACGGTTTTCCATCGTTTCAGGATGGAAAACCAGCCGCGATCCGTATGTCGTCCCGTGTCGTCCCGTGTGTCGTCCTCTGCGTCGGCCCGCGCTTCGTGGCCCCCGAACCGAGCGAGCAGAGAAGGAGCAGCGGTCCCGCAATGGGTGAACCTCCGAGTACGAGCCGTGCCACAACCCGTCCGCAGCGCGTCAGCCCGGGAGCGGCGGTGGCACGGTGACCGAAGTGCTGCTGCTGCTTCTCGCGCTGGCCCTCACCTTCGCCTGCGCGCTGTTCGTCGCCGCCGAGTTCTCCCTGACCACGGTCAAGAGAGGCGAGCTGGAGCGTGCCGCCGAGGCGGGCGAGCGGGGCGCCGACGGCGCGCTGAAGGCGGTGCGCCGGCTGACCTTCCAGCTGTCCGGCGCCCAGCTGGGCATCACCGTCACCTCGCTGGTGATCGGCATGCTGGCCGAGCCGTCGCTCGCGGTGCTCCTCCTCGGGCCGCTGGAGGCGGCGGGCCTGGGGGGCGCCGCCTCCACGGTCGCCACCGTGCTCGGCGTGGTCGTGTCCACGGTCGTGCTGATGGTCATCGGTGAGCTGGTCCCCAAGAACTGGGCGATCTCCCGCCCGCTGGCCGTCGCCAAGGTGGTGGCCGGACCGCAGCGCGGCTTCACAGCCGCTTTCGGGCCGTTCATCCGGCACCTCAACAACACCGCGAACCGGTTCGTGCGCCGCTTCGGGCTGGAGCCCGCCGAGGAGCTGGCCACCATCCGCACCCCGGACGAGCTGGTCTCCCTCGCCCGGCACTCGGCCGCCGAGGGCGCCATCGAACCGGACTCCGCGGAGCTGTTCGTGCGGACCCTGCACCTGAGCGATCTGACCGCGGAGAACGTGATGACGCCGAGGGTCGACGTACGCGCGCTGGACGCACGGGCGACCGCGGCCGACGCGGCGAATCTGACGTACGCGACCGGGCTCTCCCGCTTCCCGGTCTACCGGGACACCCTGGACGAGGTGGTCGGCACCGTCCACATCCGTGACGTCCTGGCCCTGGAGCCCGACAAGCGTGCCGTGACCCCGGTCACGGACCTGGCGACCGCGCCGCTGCTGGTCCCCGACTCGCTCCCCGCGGACCGGCTCCTTGAGCGCATGCGCGCGCACCGCACCATGGCCGCGGTGATCGACGAGTACGGCGGTACGGCGGGGGTCGCCACGGTCGAGGACATCGTGGAGGAGGTCGTCGGCGAGGTCCGCGACGAGCACGACCCGGCCGAGACCCCGGACCTGCTGCCCGCCCCGCCCACCGAGGACGGCCGGGCGACCTGGGAGGCGGACGGCAGTGTACGCATCGACGAGCTCGCCCGGATCGGCCTGATCGCCCCCGAGGGCCCCTTCGAGACCGTGGCCGGGCTCGTCGCCACCGAGCTTGCCCGCATCCCCGCCGAGGGCGACTCGGTCGTGCTCGGCGGCGGCTGGACGCTGGACGTGCTCGACGTGGAGCACCACCGGGCCGACCGGGTCCACATCACCGAACCGGATCCCGACACCACAGGGCCCGCCGAGTCGGATCCCGCCCAGTTGCCGCGGCAGCACCCGCAAGGAGTGACCCGATGACCGTCCTCCAGCTCGCCATCGGCTTCCTGACGCTGCTGACCAACGCCTTCTTCGTCGGCGCCGAGTTCGCCCTGGTCTCCGTACGCCGCAGCCAGATCGAGCCGCACGCCCGCGCCGGCGGGAAGCGGGCCCGAACCACCCTGTGGGGCCTGGAACACATCTCCCAGATGATGGCCACCGCCCAACTCGGCATCACCGCCTCCTCGTTGGTGCTCGGCGCGGTCGCCGAACCCGCCATCGCGCACCTTCTGGAACCGGCCTTCGAGGCGGTACACGTCCCGCCCGGTCTGGTGCACCCGATCGCGTTCGCGATCGCGCTGACTGTCGCGACGTATCTGCACATGCTGATCGGCGAGATGGTGCCGAAGAACATCGCGCTCGCCGAGCCCGCGAAGACCGCGCTGCTGCTCGGCCCGCCGCTGGTCGGGCTCACGCGGGCGCTGCGCCCGCTGGTCTTCACCATCAACGCCTTCGCCAACACCCTGCTGCGACTGCTGAAGGTCGAGACCAAGGACGAGGTCGAGTCCGTTTATACGGACGACGAACTCGCCCGTATGGTGCGCGACTCCAGTGACGCGGGCCTGTTGTCACCGGCCGACAGCGAGCGGCTGCGCGACGCGCTGGAGCTGGGGAACAGGCCGGTCGGCGAGATCCTCGTACCCGCGCAGCGGATGACCACGGTCGATCAAGCGATCACTCCGGCGCAGCTGGAACGGACCGCGGCGGGCGCCGGGTACTCCCGTTTCCCGGTGACCGGGCCCACCGGCGCGGTGCTCGGCTATCTGCACATCAAGGACACGCTGGGGGCGCCGGACCGCGACAAGCCGTTCCCGCGGTCGGCGTTGCACGCGGTGACGCGGGTGCGGATCGACAGCTCGCTCGACGAAACCCTCACGGCGCTGCGCGCGGCCGACAGCCATCTGGCGGCGGTCGTTGGCGACAAGGAGGCGGTCCTCGGCTTTGTCACGATGGAGGACGTCCTGGAGGAGCTGGTGGGACCGGCTGCCTGATCCGGCGGAAATACGTCGGAATCCGCTGGGGCAGGGCAGCCGGCGCCGCTTTTCGACTCCTACAGGTGGGACGCGATGGAGGGCATCAGGTCCTGGAAGGTGCGACCCTGCGCGGGCTCGCCGATCGCGGCCATCTGCCAACCGGCGCCCGCGCGCACGACCTTGGCCATGATCTGCGCGGTGTGGCGGCCTCCGCCGGTCAGGGTGTAGCGCGCCAGCTCCTGCCCGTTCGTCTCGTCGACGAGGCGGCAGAAGGCGTTCTCGACCTCTTCGAAGGTCTGGCCGGTGAAAGAGTTCACCGTGAAGACGATTTGGTCGACGTGCACCGGCACTCGCTGAAGGTCCACGACGATCGACTCGTCGTCGCCGCCCGCGCCGCCGACCCGGTTGTCACCGGTGTGCCGGACAGAACCGTCGTCGCTCGTCAGGTGCTGGAAGAAGACGACGTCGGCGGGCTGCTTGTCGGCGAACAGCACGGCCGAGGCGTCGAGGTCGATCTCCTTGGCGGTCATCCGGGCGAGGAATCCCTTGCGGGGCACGGACTTCCAGCCCAGACCCATGCGTACGACGGTGAGTTCGCCGCCGCCGGACTTGGTGAGGCTGATCTGCTGGCCCTTGGACATGTTGACAGTCATGGCTCGGCTCTCATGAGAGGGGCGGGGCAGTGTGCTGTGCGTGCGACTGTGCTGCTGTGCTGCTGTGCTGTTGGGCGTGTGCGGTTGCGCTCGGACTGCTCAGACGTCGACGCCGAAGTCGGTGGCGATCCCGGCGAGCCCGGAAGCGTAACCCTGCCCGACGGCCCGGAACTTCCACTCCGCTCCGTGCCGGTAGAGCTCACCGAAGACCATGGCGGTCTCGCTGGAGGCATCCTCGCTCAGGTCGTAGCGGGCGATCTCCGCGCCACCGGCCTGGTTGACCACGCGGATGAAGGCGTTGCGGACCTGGCCGAAGCTCTGGCCGCGGCTCTCCGCGTCGTGGATCGACACCGGGAAGACGATTTTGGTGATCTCGGCGGGTACGGCGGCGAGTTCGACCTTGATGCTCTCGTCGTCCCCCTCACCCTCGCCGGTGAGGTTGTCACCGGTGTGCTCGACGGAACCGTCGGGGCTGGTGAGGTTGTTGTAGAAGATGAAGTGCCGGTCGGAGACGACCTTGCCGGACTCGTTGCACAGCAGTGCGCTGGCGTCCAGGTCGTAGTCGGTGCCGGTCGTCGTACGGACGTCCCAGCCGAGGCCCACCAGGACCGCGGTCAGGCCGGGAGCTTCCTTGGTCAGCGAGACGTTGCCGCCCTTGGCGAGGGTCACACCCATGTCGTTTCCTCCCTGGAATCCGTACTCTGAAAACTACAACAGTGTAGAGGTCAAGTGGAGAGCGCGGGGGGCACGACTGCGGGACGGTTACGATGCCCCGTTGTTTGAGTCGCGTACGAGTCGCGGATGAGTCGCGTACGGATTCGGGAAGGAGGCCGCGTCATGAGCGGAGACGGAAGCAAGGCCGACCGGGGGCGGGAGCCGCGCGGGCGCCGGCGCGGTCAGGGCGAGCTCGAAGCCCAGGTGCTCTCGGTGCTGGGCACGGCCCAGGAGCCGGTCACCGCGGCCTGGGTGCAGGGCCGGCTCGACGGCGACCTGGCGTACACCACGGTCATCACGATCCTGACCAGGCTGTACGAGAAGAAGGCCGTGACCCGCAGCAGCGAGGGCCGCCCCATCCGGTGGGAGCCGGTGGCCGACGGGGCGGGGCTGACGGCGCTGCGGATGCGCAGCCTCCTGGACAAGCGGGACGACCGCGACGCGGTGCTGTCGAGTTTCGTGTCGGCGCTCTCGCCGGACGACGAGCACCTGTTGCGGTCGCTGCTGGGTGAGGCGCGCAGGCAGGTCGGGCTGGGTGGACGGGCCCGGGGGGCCGGGCAGGTCGGGCCGGGCGATCCGGACGAGAGCTGACAGGTGCGTATCGGCAGCAAGAACCGAAAGACCGGGGGCACCGTACGCGACATCGACAAGATCGTGACCCACCCCGGCTATCACCTGAGCCAGACGGACGCCCCCAACCAGAACGACCTGGCGCTGATCCGGCTGGACCGGCCCGTCGGCCAGAAGCCCGTCCGTATCGCCGAGAAGGCGGGACCGGTCGGCACTCCCACCCGGATTCTCGGCTTCGGCACCGTCGTCGACACGACCGCCATCGAGAAGGCGAAGTTCCCCGGGCGGCTCCAGCAGCGACCGCGAGGTCACCGAGAGCGTGGGTCTCGAACCGACACTGCGGTGGATGGAGACCCACCTCGATCGCCCCCTCACGCTCGCCGACATCGCCGCCCACGCACGGACCAGCCCCAGCAGCCTCACCCGCCGCTTCCTCGCCCACACCGCCCTCAGCCCGCTCCAGTACCTGCTCCGCGCACGGCTCCAGGAGGTCCGGCGTCTGCTGCGGGAGACGGACATCCCCGTGGAGCACATCGCGGCCCGGACGGGATTCACCTCACCGGCCGCCCTGCGTCACCACTTCCGCGCCCTCACCGACACCACCCCGCGCGCCTACCGCCGGGTTCACTGTGCGCCGGGCGGGGACGGGTGTGCTCAGGAAGACGGTGGGGGAGCCGGGCCGGACCGGGGCGGCCGTGCGAAGCAACGGGAGTCGAACAACAGCTGTCCGAAACCGAGTTGTTGATCGTAGGATCTGAATACTCCTGATGAACAAGGGAGTTCGGCGTGTCCTGGAAGGGGCCCTGTCCTTGTGGTCGTAGTCGTGATCCTGGCCGCCGGCTGCGCCGCCGTCGCCGTACTGCTTGGCTTCTGGGCGCTGGCCCTGTACCGGCAGCTGACCGCCGAGCGCGCCGGGCGGGCCGGGGATCAGCGGGTGGCCGCCGCCCGGGGGGCGGCCGTGACCCAGCTGGCCGCGGTGCGGGTGCCCGCCATCGCCGAACGCGTGCGTACGGGACAGCGGTTGGACGGGGTTCCCGGCCCGGTCGCCCTGGAGGCCGAGGTCGGCGAGGAGTTCGCCCGCGCGCTGGCCGACGTGGTCGTGGCGCTCGGTTCGGACGAGGCGGTGCGCCGCGAGCGGGCCCTGCGGGACTCCGTACAGGCCGCCTTCGAATCCGTCGCCCGGAACATGCACGCCATGGCCACCGTGCAGCAACAGGTGCTGGACCGTGTCGAGCGTTCCATCGACGACCCGCGCCTGATGGCCGAGGTGATGAAGGCCGACCACGCGGCGTCACAGATGACCCGCAAGGCCCAGACGCTGCTGGTGATGTGCGGCATCTGGCCGGCCCGGCGGGAGACCCGGCCGGTGTCGCTCTATGACTGTGTGCGTGGTGCGCAGTCCCGGATCGTGGAGTTCGGCCGGCTCGACGTGCACGGCGGGCAGACGCTGTACGTGGTGGCCCCGGCGGTGGAGGGGCTGATGCACGCCATCGCCGAACTCCTGGAGAACGCCACGGTGTTCTCGCCCTCCAGCACTCAAGTCGTGGTGACCATCAGGGAGGTGGGTGCGGGCGCGGTGGTGGAGGTCGACGACGCCGGTCTCGGCATGCCGCCCGACGTCCTGAACCAGGCGATGGGCCAGCTGCGCGCCGAGCTGGACCTCGCCAGGCTCGGCGCGGTGCCCCGCCTCGGGCTTGCCTGCGTGGGGCGTTGGGCCCGTGAGCTCGGCTTCAAGGTGGAGCTGACGGGTGCGTCCGCGTACGGCGGCACCCGCGCGGTGGCCTTCGTACCGCACCGGCTGCTGACCGAGCCGCTGTCCCACTTCGCCACGCCGCCCCAGGCCGCCGCGGACACCCGGTCGCCGGCCGTCGCGCCGGTGCCACCGCGGCGGACCGTCGAACCCGTGCCGTTGCACCAGACCGTCGCGCCGGTCGTGGAGACGCCGCCACCGGGCCGGAGGAGCGACGGCGCGCCCGATGGCGTACGACAGCCTCCGGTGCCCGCGCCCGACGACATACGGCAGCTCCGGCCGGCCGGGTCCGACGACGTACAGCAGCCGGGGGCGGCGCAACAGCCCCCGGGGGCCGGGCTCGGCGGGCTGCCCCGGCGTCGCAGCCGGCGCGGCGCCGGGCAAGCGGCGGCCGACCGGCTTCCGCGGAACCCGCGGGCCCCACAGGCGCCGACGCCCCCGTCGGCCCCCTGGACCCCGGAGGCCGCACGGGCGTCGATCGCCAGTGTGTTGTCCGGCACCCGGCGCGGGCGGGCGGTCATCGACGGGGCCGAGCACAACGAAGTGCGGGACCGCGACCAAGTGCGGGACCCCGATCAAGTGCGTGACCAACACGATGGAGGCCGGCCGTGACCGGGATCATAGGAATCCTCCCCGACCTGGGCTGGATGCTGCGCCCGCTGACCGAGATTCCGGGGGTCAGGCACGCCGTGGTCGTCTCCGAGGACGGGCTGCGGCTGGGGCACGCCTCCGCCGAGAACCTTTCCGGGCCGGTGGCCCGACTGAGCGTGGCCGAGGCGGAATCGCTCTCCGCGGCGTGCGCCGCGATGACGATGACGGGCCGGTCCACCGCCGCGCTGCTGTTCGGCGGGGGCGGCGCGGTGCGTCAGCTGATGCTGGAGTCGGAGCACGGCTTCGTTCTGTTCACCCACGCCGGAACCGGCGCGCATCTGGGAGTGGCCACCGACACGGCCGCCGATGTGGGCCTGGTGGCCCAGCAGATGCAGCTCCTGGTGGCGAAGATCGGTGCGCATCTGACGAGCCGGCCGCGGGACGAGGCGCGGGACCAGTCGGATCACCGCCCAGATGATCATGATCAGCCGGTGACCCCGCCGTCATGACGGACCGGCCGGAGGAACGGACCACGTCCGCGGTACGTCCGTACGTGATCACCGGCGGCCGGGCGGACGCGGGCGGCGAGCCGCTGTCCTGGGAGTCCCTGGTGATGGCCGCGGACGTCGCCGTACCGCCGTCCCTCCAGCCCGAGCACCGCATGATTTTGACGCACTGTCAGGGACTTTTGTCCGTGGCCGAGGTGGCCGCTCATATCGGCCAATCGGCACCGGTGGTCCAGGTGTTGCTCTCCGACCTCCTGGAGTGGGGGCTGATCGTGAGCCGCCCGCCCATCCCGGCGGCCGAACGTACCGATCTGTCCATCCTGAGAAAGGTGCTCCATGGCCTCGAAAGCCGCCTCTGAGGCGCCGGTGCGCGGTTCGGTAGGGGCCCCGGGCGCCGCGACCGCCGAGGTCTCGGGCAAGTACCTCACCTCCAGCGTCGTCGGGGCGGCCAAGATCCTGGTCGTCGGCCCGCTCGGGGTCGGCAAGACCACGCTGATCGGCACGGTCTCGGAGATCAAGCCACTGTTCACCGAGGCGGCGATGACCCAGGCGGGTGCCCGGGTGGACGCCCGCGTCGAGCACACCAAGACGACCACCACCGTCGCCCTGGACTTCGGCCGGATGACGATCGACGGCGAGTTGGTGCTCTATCTGTTCGGTACGCCGGGACAGCCGCGGTTCCTGCCCGCCTGGCGGGACCTCGCCAAGGGCGCGCTCGGTGCGCTGGCCCTGGTGGACACGCGCGACCTGACCGCGTCCTTCGACGCCCTGGGCAACCTGGAGGACCTGGGGCTGCCCTTCGCCGTCGCGGTCAATGTCTTCCCCGGCAGCCCGCAGTATCCCGAGGACGAACTCCGGGCCGCCCTCGACCTGCTTCCGCACACTCCGCTGGTGGCCTGCGACGCGCGTGACCCCCGGTCCTCGGTCCGCGCGCTGATCGCCCTCGTCAGCCACCTCATCGAGTCCGAGTCCGCAGCTCCGTCCCCGTCCGCACATCCGTCCCCGTCCGCACATCCATCCCCGTCCGCACATCCATCCCCGCCCGCACCTCCACCCCCGTCCGCCCCGGAGCCCTCATGAGCACCCCGCCCGCCCAGCCAGGCCATCCCGCCGCCCCGCCCCGTGGGTTCGGCGGGCGCTGCCCGGCCGCGACTCCGCTGTACGGGCCCCAGCTCGACGGCGACGGGCTGCCCGCGCTGTACGAGGAACTCCGCAGGACTCACGGACCGGTGGCCCCGGTGACCGTCGCGCCCGGCATCGACGCCTGGTTGGTGCTCGGCCACCGCGAGCTGCTCCAACTCACCCGTGACGAGCAGGACTTCTCGCACGACCCGCGCCGCTGGAGCCTGATGCGCGAGGGCCGGGTGCCGGCCGACTCGTCGATCCTGCCGATGGTCGGCTGGCGGCCCGCGTTGCTGTTCGCCGACGGGCAGCAGCACCGCCGGATGCGGGCCGCGGTGTCCGACGCGCTGGCCGGCATCAACGGGCACGAACTGCGCCGCACGGTACGGGCGACGGCCGAGCAACTGATTGCCTCGTTCGCCGGCCGCCGGGAGGCCGATCTGGTGCCGCACTACGCGCGCAAGCTGCCCATGCAGGTCATCACCGGGCTGCTCGGCCTGGACCAGCGGACCGGCCAGCAACTGGTGCAGGCCATCGCCGGCACGGTCGTCGCCAACGCGGACTCGGCCAACGCCAGCAACCGCATGGGCGTCATCCTGCAGGCGCTGATCGAGGAGAAGCGCAGCAGTCCCGGCAGTGACATCACCTCGGCGCTGCTGCGACACCCCGCCCGGCTGACCGACGAAGAGGTGCTGCACAACCTGGTGGTGATGTTCGTCGCGGGGAACCAGACCACCGTGAACTGGATCGCCACCACCCTGCGCATCCTGCTCTGCGACCCGGCCTTCCGGTCCTCGCTGACCGGCGGCCACCTCACCGTGGATGACGCACTCGACCTGGTGCTTTGGCGCTTCCCCCCGACCCAGAACTTCCCCGCCCGCTACGCCACCCGCGACCTGAGCTTCGGCGGCCAGGACATCCGCGCCGGAGACATGCTGGTCCTCGGCCTGGCCGCGGCCAACGCGGACCCGGCGGTGCTGCCCGCCGACGGTAGCCCCGTCGTCGGCAACCGCTCCCACCTGGCCTTCGGCGGCGGCCCGCACACCTGCCCCGCGCAGGACCCGGCCAGGCTGATCACCCGTACCGCGGTGGACACCATCCGGCACCGGCTGCCCGACCTGGAACTGGCCGTCCCCGAAGCCGACCTGGCCTGGATCAAGTCACCGTGGAGCAAGGGGCTCGCGGCGCTCCCGGTGCGCTTCACCGAACCGCATCTGCCGTCCGTACCACCGTCAGGAGAGTCCAGTTGAGCACCTCACACGGCACACCCCACCGCATGGACCCGGCCGGTGGCTGCCCGCACGCGGACAACGCGCGGCTGCTCGCCCGGGGCGCCGTGGCGACGGTCGTGCTCCCCGGTGACGTCGAGGGCATGGTGGTCCTCGGGCACGACGCGCTCAAGGAGTTCCTCGCCCACCCCGACGTCGCCAAGGGCGCGGCGCACTTCACCGCGCTCCAGGAGGGGCAGATCCCCGACGGCTGGCCGTTGAAGACCTTCGCCACCGTGCAGGGCATGACCACCGCCGACGACGCGGACCACCGGCGGCTGCGGGCGCTGGTGAGCAGGGCGTTCACCGCCCGCCGGGTGGAGGAGCTGCGCCCGCGGATCGAGAAGGTGACCGCCGAGCTGCTCGACGGCCTGGAGCAGGCGGCCCCGGCGGACGGCGAGGCCGTCGACCTGCGCGCGCACTTCGCACTGCCGTTGCCGATGGGCGTCATCTGCGAGCTGCTCGGTGTGGACGCCGGGCACCAGGACCGGCTGCACCACCTCTCGAACCAGGTGGTCGCCACCGACATAGGCCCCAAGGAGGCGATGGCCGCCAACCGGGAGCTCGTCGAGGTGCTGGGCGCGATCGTCGCCGACCGCACCGGGAAGCCGGGCGAGGACCTCACCAGCGCGCTGGTCGCGGCCCGCGAGGCGGACGGGGACCGGCTCAGCCCGCACGAGCTGATCGGCACCCTGCTGCTGATGATCATCGCCGGGCACGAGACCACGCTGAACCTCATCACCAACGCGGTACGTGCGCTCTGCGCCCACCGCGACCAGCTCGAACTGGCCCTGGCCGGCACGGTCTCCTGGACGGACGTGGTCGAGGAGACGCTGCGCTGGGACGCCCCGGTCAGCTACTTCCCTTTCCGCTACCCCACCCGCGACCTGCCCCTGGCCGGCACGGTGATCCCCAAAGGCACTCCGGTGCTGGCCGGTTACTCGGCGGCGGGTCGCGACCAGGCGGCGTACGGCCCCGACGCGGACCGCTTCGACGTCACCAGGGCCGCTCGCAACCTCTCCCTCGGCCACGGCCCGCACTACTGCCTGGGCGCACCGCTGGCCCGGATGGAGGCCACCATCGCGCTGGAACGGCTGTTCACCCGCTTCCCGGACCTGGACCTCGCCGTCCCGGAGACGGAGGCGGCCCTGCCCCGGCACGCGAGCTTCGTCGGCAACAGCGTGCGAAACCTGCCGGTCCGGCTGCGGGGACGGACGGCAGGGGGCAGCTGATCCTTTGATTCCGCGGGGGCGCGGCCGGTCCGAGAGGTCGTACGTACCGGCCTCGTGGTCGCGGCCCCGCCGCGGATCAGAATCAGGAGGGGGAGGCGGGGGCGCCCGTACGAGCCGGCGTCGTCGCCGCGTTGTTCCTGCCCCCGCGGCGCCGTCGGCGCTCAGGGCGCGCCGCGACCAGGCAGGGCGGTTGGACCGGGCGATCAGGTCGGGTAGTCAGGCCGCGCGATCGAACCCGACCATCACGGCCAGACCAGACAATAAGGCTGATGTCCCGCCTCATGCAGCCGATGGCTGAAGTCCTGCCATTCGTGCAGCAATTGGTACACGTAGTACGCGTCCCGCGGCCCTCCGCGATCCGGCACCGTCGACCAGATGAAGGCCGCCGCGCCCACCGACTCCTCGCCGATGCCGCGCAGCGGGTCGACGACCGTCATGGGGAGCTTGACCACCGCGTAGTCGGGGTGCAGGACGACCAGCTCCAGCGGGGGGACCTTGTGCAGCGGTATCCCCTCGATGCCGGTCAGGACCATCGCCGCCACCGTCTCCGGCTTGATCTTGGTGAACATGCCGCCCATGCCCAGCTCGTCGCCGCCCAGCTCCTCGGGGCGCATCGAAATGGGCACGCGGGCCGCCGTGGCTCCGTCAGGAGCGCCGAAGTACTTGTAGGTCACCCCCACCCGGCCACTCCTGCTTCCCGTATGCGCGTCGGTCATTTTCTCGCGCTCCCGACGGTGTCGGCCGCGCCGGGTCCGCTCGGGACCCAGATCATCGGTCCCCTCGCCCACTCCGCCACCGCGATGCATATCTCCACCCGAACCACTCGCGGCCGTGGCCGCGCAACCCGATCATCGTGACAGTGACCTCCCCCACGGCTGTGCGGTGAAACACCTGTCCGCAAGTCCGTCCGAGCCTCTGACACCATGGCTTGTGTGAGCTTCCCCTATGACGCCCCAGTTTCGCAGACGCTTTTCGACCGCGCGTCCCTCGTGACGCCCGGCGGCGTGAACTCTCCGGTCCGTGCATTCGGGGCCGTGGGCGGTACGCCCCGGTTCATGGTGTCCGGTGCCGGTCCGTACCTCACCGATGCCGACGGCCGTGAGTACGTCGACCTCGTGTGTTCGTGGGGGCCGATGATCCTCGGCCACGCCCACCCCGAGGTCGTCGCGGCCGTGCGGGAGGCCGTCGCGCGCGGCACCTCCTTCGGTACGCCCGGAGAGGGCGAGGTCACGCTCGCCGAGGAGATCGTCGCCCGGATCGCGCCCGTCGAGCAGGTACGGCTCGTGTCGAGCGGTACCGAAGCGACCATGTCGGCCATCCGTCTCGCCCGTGGTTTCACCGGCCGCGCCAAGGTGGTGAAGTTCGCGGGCTGCTACCACGGCCACGTGGACGCGCTGCTCGCCGCCGCCGGATCGGGTCTCGCGACCTTCGCCCTGCCCGACACCCCGGGTGTCACGGGCGCCCAGACCGGCGACACGGTGGTCCTCCCGTACAACGATCTCGACGCCGTACGGGCGGCCTTCGCCGCGCACCCGGGCGAGATCGCGTGCGTGATCACCGAGGCCTCGCCCGGCAACATGGGCGTTGTGCCGCCGGGGGAGGGCTTCAATCAGGGGCTCAAGGACCTGTGCGCCGAAAATGGCGCGTTGTACATCTCCGACGAGGTCATGACGGGCTTCCGTACGAGCAAGGCCGGCTGGTACGGCGTCGACGGGGTCGCACCCGACCTGATGACCTTCGGCAAGGTCATGGGCGGCGGTTTCCCCGCCGCCGCGTTCGGCGGTCGCCGGGACGTCATGGCCCACCTCGCGCCCGAGGGCCCGGTCTACCAGGCGGGCACCCTGTCCGGTAACCCGGTCGCCACCGCCGCCGGGCTCGCCCAGCTGCGGCTGCTCGACGACGCGGCGTACACGAAGGTCGACGCGGTGTCCGCGGAGATCCGGGCGCTCGTCACCGGGGCCCTCACCAAGGAGGGCGTCGCCCACCGTCTTCAGGCGGCGAGCAACATGTTCTCCGTCTTCTTCACGGCCGACGAGGTCCGCGACTACGACGACGCGAAGAAGCAGGAGGCCTTCCGCTTCACGGCCTTCTTCCACTCGATGCTCGCCGACGGCGTCTATCTGCCGCCCTCGGCCTTCGAATCGTGGTTCGTCTCGACGGCGCACGACGAGCGCGCCATCGAGCGCATCGCCGCCGCGCTGCCGGCCGCCGCCCGCGCCGCCGCCGAGGTGACGGCATGAGCGGCGACCTCACCGAAGCAGCGGCAGCCGGCGCCGGTGAGCTGACCGTCGTCCACCTGATGCGCCACGGCGAAGTGCACAACCCCGACGGGGTCCTGTACGGCCGCCGCTCCGGCTATCACCTCTCCGACCTGGGCCGGCAGATGGCCGACCGGGTCGCCGAGCACCTGGAGGGCCGCGACATCACGCATGTCGTCGCCTCCCCGCTGGAGCGCGCCCAGGAGACCGCGACGCCGGTCGCCACGTCGCACAGCCTGGAGCTGGTCACCGACGACCGGCTGCTCGAAGCGGGCAACGTCTTCGAGGGCAAGACCTTCGGCGTCGGCGACGGCGCGCTGCGCAAGCCCGCCAACTGGAAGCACCTGACGAACCCGTTCCGCCCGTCCTGGGGCGAGCCGTACGTCGAACAGGCCGCCCGGATGATGGCCGCGCTGAGCGCGGCGCGTGACGCGGCCCGCGGCCACGAAGCGGTGTGCGTGAGCCATCAGCTGCCGATCTGGACCGTACGCAGCTTTGTCGAGCGTCGGCGGCTGTGGCACGATCCGCGCAGGCGGCAGTGCACGCTCGCCTCGCTCACGACCTTCACCTTCCGCGGCGACAAGATCGTGTCGGTGGGTTACAGCGAGCCGGCCCGCGATCTCGTACCGCCGCATCTGCTGGCCGGGGCGAAGCCCGTCAAGGGGCAGGCCAAGGCCTTTGGCGCGTAACCGCCGGTAAATGGCTGGTAAATGATCGGCAATCTTCGGCCATGACCGGGAAAAATATGCGCCTGCACCGGAACCTACGTGTTCGTCACGTCATCTCACTCGATGTCCATTTCTATGGACGACGAGTATGACGAGTTCGGATGGGGACGGTATGCGCGACATCAGTCGAAGGGGCCTGCTGGGACTGGGAGTTGGAGCGGCGGCCGCGGTCGGGGTCGCCGGCTGCGGTGCCTCCGACTCGGGTTCGGGGCGGCCGGGCTCCGACAAGGGCAAGGGTGACGGCGGTGGGGGCGGGGCCGACAAGCCCGAGATACGTCTCATAGGCGACGGCTCCACCGCCGACACCGGCAAGCAGCCGCACCAGCCGAAGAAGCCCGTCCCCCTGGAGCCCGGCGAGACCCCGCCGCAGTTCGTGATCTTCTCCTGGGACGGCGCGGGCGAGGTCGGCAACGGCCTCTTCCCGCGCTTCCTGAAGGTCGCCAAGGACCACGACGCGGCGATGACCTTCTTCCTCTCCGGCCTCTACCTGCTGCCCGAGGCGAAGAAGGACCTCTACAAGCCGCCGAACAACCCGGTCGGTGCCTCCGACATCGGCTATCTCACCGACGACCACATCAAGGCCACGCTCAAGGGCGTACGCCAGGCCTGGCTCGACGGCCACGAGATAGGCACCCACTTCAACGGGCACTTCTGCGCGGGCTCCGGCTCCGTCGGCAACTGGACGCCCGCCCAGTGGGAGAGCGAGACCGCCCAGGCGAAGTCCTTCGTCACCGAGTGGAAGACGAACAGCGGCTGGACCGACCTCGACCCGCTGCCCTTCGACTACGAGAAGGAACTCGTCGGCGGCCGTACGCCGTGTCTGCTCGGCCAGGACAATCTGCTGCCGACGGCGAAGAAGCTCGGCTGGCGCTACGACGCCAGCTCGCCCGGCGGCCGTCAGATGTGGCCTGTGAAGCGCAAGGACCTGTGGGACCTGCCGCTCCAGGCCGTCCCGTTCCCGGGGCATTCCTTCGAGGTGCTCTCGATGGACTACAACATGCTCGCGAACCAGTCGAAGAATTCGACCAAGGGCCCGCCCGCGCGTTACCCGGGATGGAAGCAGGAGGCCGCGGGCGCGTATCTCGCCGGTTTCAAGCGTGCGTACGAGAGCAATCGCGCGCCCTTCTACATCGGCAACCACTTCGAGCAGTGGAACGGCGGCATCTACATGGACGCCGTGGAAGAGGCGATCAAGGGCATGGCCGGGAAGAAGGACGTACGCCTGGTCTCCTTCCGGCAGTTCTGCGACTGGCTCGACGTCCAGGACCCGCAGGTGCTCGCCAAACTGCGTTCGCTCGAAGTCGGCCAGGCGCCGACCGGCGGCTGGAAGAGCTTCCTTACCACCTCTTGACAAGGGGCTTTACGGGCACCATGGGGGGCGCGGAAGATCACGGGAACGCTCATGCGAAACTTTTCACATGAGCCTTGGACGCGCCCCCCGCCGCCGCTCGAACCACACCCGCCACGCGGCCGCCGCAGCTGCCGTCGCGGTCGTCGGCGCGCTGACCCTGTCGGCGTGCGGCGGCGACGGGAGTACGTCGTCGGGCACCGGCGGCGCCAAGTTCGTCACCGGCGACAGCGGCATCTCCACCGTCGCCAAGGGCGACCGGCAGGACGCGCCCCGGCTCGACGGCACGACGCTCGAAGGCAAGAAGCTCGACATCGGCGACTTCAAGGGCAAGGTCGTCGTCATGAATGTCTGGGGCTCCTGGTGCCCGCCCTGCCGCGCCGAGGCACCGCATTTCTCGAAGGTCGCCAAAGACACCAAGTCCGACGGCGTCGAGTTCGTGGGGATCAACACCCGCGACGACACCAAGGACCCGGCGCGCAAGTTCGAGGAAGATTACGGCGTCGCTTATCCGAGCCTGTACGACCCGATCGGCAAGCTCATTCTGCGCTTCCCCAAGGGCAGCCTGAATCCGCAGGCCATTCCGTCGACGATCGTCATCGACCGGGAGGGCCGGATCGCGGCCCGCACGCTCACCGCCCTCAATGAGAAGAAGCTGCGCCAGATGATCGACCCGTTGATCGCGGAGAAGTGATCCTGTGAGTGTTCTGGCCGCGGTGATCTCCGATCCGAACCCGACGGTTCTGAGCGGCGCGCTGCTTCTCGCGGTACCGATCGCCGTCGCAGGCGGCCTCGTCTCGTTCTTCTCGCCCTGCGTGCTGCCGCTCGTCCCCGGCTATCTGTCGTACGTCACCGGCATCAGCGGCACCGACCTCGCGGAGGCCAAGCGCGGCCGGATGGTCGCGGGGGCCTCGCTCTTCGTCATCGGATTCACCGCCGTGTTCGTCTCCGGCGGGGCGCTCTTCGGCTACTTCGGCTCCACACTCCAGGAGCACCAGGAGATCCTCTCCCAGGTGCTCGGTGGGCTGATGATCCTGATGGGCATCTTCTTCATGGGCATGATGCCCTGGCTCACCCAGCGCGAATTTCGCTTCCACAAGCGGCCGGTGGCCGGGCTGGTGGGCGCGCCCGTCCTGGGCGCCCTGTTCGGCATCGGCTGGACGCCCTGCATCGGCCCGACGCTCGCCTCGGTGATCGCCCTCTCCGCCGAGCAGGCGAGCGCGGGGCGCGGGGCGATACTGACCGTCGCGTACTGCCTCGGCCTCGGTGTGCCCTTCGTGCTGGCCGCGGTGGCGTTCCGCAAGGCGCTCGGCGCGTTCAGCTGGGTGAAGAAGCACTACGTCTGGGTGATGCGCATCGGCGGGCTCATGATGATCACGACCGGCCTGCTGCTGGTCACCGGCGTCTGGAACGGCCTCGTCCAGGACATGCAAGGCTGGACCAACGGCTTCGTGGTGGGGATCTAGTTCCATGAGCAAGACCAAGACAGGGCCCGCGGACACCTCCGGGGACACCGAAGAGCAGAAGGACCAGGGCCTCGGCGCGGCCGGCGCCCAGCTGTCCACGGCGCCCCGCGAGGACACCGGCCTCAGCATGCCCACGCTCGGCGTGGTCGGCTGGGCGCGCTGGTTCTGGCGGCAGCTGACCTCGATGCGGGTGGCGCTGCTGCTGCTCTTCATGCTGTCGCTCGGCTCCATCCCCGGCTCGCTGATCCCGCAGACCAGCGTCGACGAGGGCAAGGTCGCCGACTTCCGCGAGCTGCACAAGACGCTCTCGCCGATCTATGACGACCTGGGCCTGTTCCACGTCTACAGCTCGGTGTGGTTCTCCGCGATCTACCTGCTCCTCTTCATCTCGCTCATCGGCTGCATCGTGCCGCGCACCTGGCAGTTCGTCGGCCAGTTGCGCAGCCGCCCGCCGGGCGCCCCCAAGCGCCTGACGCGGCTGCCCGCGTACACGACGTGGCGCACCGACGCGGAGCCCGAGCAGGTGCGCGAGGCCGCGCTGGCGATGATGAAGAAGCGCCGCTACCGGGCCCACTCGGCGGGCGACGCGGTCGCCGCGGAGAAGGGCTATCTGCGCGAGACCGGCAATCTCCTCTTCCACATCGCGCTCATCGTGATGCTGGTGTCGTTCGCCACCGGGCAGCTCTTCAAGTCCGAGGGCGGCAAGCTGGTCGTCCAGGGCGGCGGCTTCGCCAACACGCTCACGCAGTACGACGATTTCAAGTCCGGGACGCTCTTCGACAAGGACCACGACCTGGCGCCCTTCAGCTTCGGGCTGGAGAAGTTCGTCGGGACGTACGAGCGCAGTGGCCCCCAGCGCGGCACGCCCCGCGTCTACGAGGCGCACGTGCGGTACGCGAAGGGCTCGGACGGCCCGGAGAAGAAGGCCGTCATCGAGGTGAACGAACCGCTGACGGTCGACGGCTCCAAGGTCCACCTCATCGGGCACGGCTACGCGCCGGTGGTCACCGTCAGGGACGGCAAGGGCAAGAAGGTCTTCTCGGGCGCGGTCCCCATGCTGCCGATGGACTCCAACGTCACCTCGTCCGGCGCGGTCAAGGTCATGGACGGTTACCGCGACAAGAACGGCAAGAAGGACCAGCTCGGCTTCCAGGCCTTCTTCGTACCGACGTTCGCGGGCGCGGGCCAGGGCACGATGCTCTCCCAGTACCCCGGCCTCGACGACCCGCGGCTCGCACTCAACGCCTTCCACGGCAGCCTGGGCGTCGACGCGGGCCTGGCGCAGAACGTGTACCAGCTCGACAAGCGCAAGATGAAGCCGTTCAAGGACGCGAAGGGCGCGGACCTCAAGCAGCGCCTCGCGCCCGGCGAGACCATGCAGCTTCCCGGCGGCGCGGGCACCGTCACGTTCGAGAAGGACGTGAAGGAGTGGGCGACGTTCCAGATCTCCCAGCAGCCGGGCACCCAGCTCGCGCTGATCGGAGCCGTCGCGGCCATCGCGGGCCTGTCGGGCTCGCTGTTCATCCAGCGGCGCCGGATCTGGATCCGGGCCGCACGCGGCGAGGACGGTGTCACCGTCGTCGAGATGGCGGGGCTCGGCCGCAGTGAGTCCACGAAGCTCCCCGAGGAACTGGCCGACCTGGCCGCCAAGCTGAACACCGAGGCGCCGACCGCGCCACCCGCGCCCTCAGCGCCCGACCCCGCAGATCCTGCTGAACCCGCCGAAGGAGCCCGCGCGTGAATCTCGCGGCCGAGACCAACGAGAACCTCGCCAACATCAGCAATGTGCTGATCTATTCGTCGATGGCCATCTACCTGCTGGCCTTCTTCGCCCACATCGCCGAGTGGGTCCTCGGCAGCCGCAGCAAGGTGGGCCGCACCGCCGCCGCGCTGACGGGCAAGGCATCGGAGCAGGCCGCCGCCCCGGCCGCAGGCTCCGTCGCCGTACTCGACAAGCCCCAGGTCGTCACCCGCGCCCCGGCCGGCTCCCGTGACGTCCCGGACGGCCCCGGCGCGGCCGGCGGCACGGAGAAGGGCGACCTCTACGGACGCGTCGCCATCTCGCTGACCGCCCTGGCGTTCCTCATCGAGGCAGCCGGCGTCGTGTCCCGCGCGATGTCGGTGCAGCGCGCGCCGTGGGGCAACATGTACGAGTTCTCGATCACCTTCTCCACGGTGCTCGTGGCGGTCTACCTGGTCTTCCTGGCCGCGAAGAAGAACGTCCGCTGGGCTGGCCTGCCGCTGGTCACCACGGTCCTCCTGGACCTCGGTATCGCCACCAAGTGGCTCTACACCGACAGCGACCAGCTGGTCCCGGCGCTCGACTCGTACTGGCTGTGGATCCACGTCTCCACCGCGATCTTCTGCGGCGCGGTCTTCTACCTCGGCGCGGTCGGCACCCTGCTCTACCTCTTCCGCGACTCGTACGAGGCGAAGCTCGCCGCCGGCCGCAAGCCCGGCATCTTCGCCACGTCGGTCCTGGAGCGGCTGCCGTCGGCGGCGACGCTCGACAAGTTCTCGTACCGCGTGAACGCGGCCGTCTTCCCGCTGTGGACGTTCACGATCATCGCGGGCGCGATCTGGGCGGGCGACGCGTGGGGCCGCTACTGGGGCTGGGACCCCAAGGAGGTCTGGTCCTTCATCACGTGGGTCGCGTACGCCTGCTACCTGCACGCCCGCGCGACGGCGGGCTGGAAGGGCCGCAAGGCGGCCTACCTGGCGCTCTTCGCCTTCGGCTGCTGGCTGTTCAACTACTACGGCGTGAACATCTTCCTGAACGGCAAGCACTCGTACGCGGGCGTCTGACGCGGATATTCGGCCATTGCCGTACGGCTGCGGAGGCCGGTTTCCTGCGACCTGGGTCGTGGGGGACCGGCCTTTGCCGTGAGGGGGCGAGCGTCCCCACGGCCCCACTCGTGCTGAGCGGTCGAAGAGGGCCCGCAGCTGGGCGAGGTACGTCTCGGCCGGCGGCTGCACCCCCCGGCCGTCCGCTAGGACCCCGCTCCGCCCGGCGGCAGGCACGTCCTCGGCGGTGGCCTGCCCTCCGGCCAGGCCACCTCCACGAAGCGCTGGGTGCCGTCGCGGGCCAGCTCCACCACCGGCACCGCCTTGTTGTACGGGTTGCCGTGATTGTCCAGGCAGATCCAGCCGCTCGCCCCCTCGACCCGCAGCGAGCCCTTCACTCTCGTCCACTGCCCGGCCACCTCGGCCGCGTCCGGCACCTGTTGGCCTTCGCCCGTCGCCTGCCTGATGCCGTGCACGGCCAGGGCCAGCGCGTCGTACGCCACGATCGCCTGCCCGTCGCCGAGTGAGGTGGCGCCGATCGGGCCGATGCCCGGCTTCGCCGCGCGCGCGAGCAGATCCGTGAAAGTCCGGTACGCCGCCGGGGAGCCGCCCGTCTTCGGAGTCTTCCTGGGGTCCGCCCAGGTGTCGGGGTGGGCGAGCGCCGCATAGCGCACGGTCACCTTGGAGCTCAGCGCGTCCCGGTTCAGCTTCTTGTCGCCGCCCAGGTAGGAACCCTCGTCGCCGGTGAGCACCGTGAACGCGCGCTCCCGGCAGCCGCGGGCGCTCAACGCGTTGATGAATTGGCGCAGTTGGGTGTGACGTCCGGCGAAGTACACCGTGTCCGCCCTGGTGTCGCAGATGAGGTGGGTGATCTGGCGGAAGGTGTTGGGGGTGGTGCCCTCCTCGGTGGGGTCGTCGGGGGAGGTGAAGAGCTGCGGCTCGTACGGCGCGCCCTTGAGCAGGCCCGCGAACGCCGTCCGGAGCGTGTCCGTGTAGTGGTCTCCCGTGACGGTGTCCTGCACCAGGAGCGCCTTGTCGGCCTCGACCTTGCCGAACCGGGCCAGGGCGCGCGCCTCGTCGCGGTTGGTCGGCGAGACCCGGGCCAGCCCCGGGTAGGGGTCCTTGCCGCCGCCTCCGTTGGCGATGTCGTCGGCCGTGATGGTGGTGCCGACGACCGCGATGCCCCGGCGTGCGGTCAGCTCCGCCACCGCCAGTTTCACCGGCGCGCTGCTGGTGGCCACGCCGGACACCGCGCGCAGCCGGTCCGGTGCGTCGGTCATGTCGCCGAGGCGCTCCACGACGATCGCCCAATGCGCGTTGTTCTTACCGGTGTTGGCGAGGACGAGGCGGATCTTGGGCACCTCCCCGTTGGATTCGTGGTTGGCCCGGTACTGCTGGAGGTACGCCCCCTGCGTCTCGTGCAGGATCTTGGTCCGCATGCCCTTGTCGGTGGACGTGAACGGCAGCATCAGCGCCACCGTCGCGTACGACCCCTCCTTGAGCGTGTCGTTCTCCCGGTCGATCGCCCGGACGACGTCCTTCAACTCCGTTACGGAAAAGTCGAATCCACCGCTGGACACCCCGATGCACTCGTCGCTGCCCGCAGGCCGCTCCACGCCCGCCGCACACGAGCGGTCCTCGGGGTCGTTGGCCTGATCGACGGCGATGAGGGTGCCGCCGGTGATCAGTACGGCCACCAGCACGCAGGTCATGATCCGCTGCCTGGTGGAGTACCAGACGTGGTAACGCAACCGGTTACGCATCGGAGTCCCCCTCGTCCCGGCCCGGCGGCATGCTCGGCGCCCGCCAGGCCCTGATGTCCCTCGGCCAGTGGGAAGCGGCGTCCCACAGCACGCCGTTGCCCGTCAGATGCTGTCCGGACAACTGCCTTAGCTCGTGCGCCATTTTGTCGATCACCTCGTCGTCCGGGAGAACCAGCGGATCGGACAGCAGCCACACCGCGTGCAGCAATCTCCGCAGCCGCAGATGCAGTTCGGCCTCGTCGTGGCCCAGGCCGGGCGGTAGCTCCGGCGGGGCCTCCTGCCCCAGGGCCGCCGCCCGCCGCGGATCGGGGCCGCCGTCGCGCCGACGGGGGTAGGGCGCGGAGGCGATGAAGCGCAGCTCGCCGAGCCAGCCGAGCACCCCCGCCGCCGGGAACGTCTCACGCAGACGTGTCACACAGTCCTCGGCCTGCCCGAGGACCAGCTCCTGGTGGAGGCGGAAGGCCGGGTGCTGCTCGCCGTACGCGGAGTGCAGCGTCTCGTGCACCGCCCGCCACACCGCGTACGACGGATGGTCGCCGTCGTGGAACCGCAGCCGGTGCAGCAGCAGGGCGCGCAACAGCGGATCGGCGATGAAGTGCTCGGGCCCCACCGGCCAGTCCTCGGCGAGCAGCATGTCCCGTACGCGCAGGGCGACATCGCCGTCGTACGACTCGCCGCGCAGCCGGGTCCTGGCGAGCAGCCGTGCGGAGTCCTCGCCGTGCGCGGCGGCGAGCACGGCGAGGGTGTCGCGGCGTAGACCGGGCGGCAGCAGCCGGTCGAGCAGCTCCTTGGCGACCGTCACCGGCGGCTGGTCCTCGCGCAGCTCGACGGTGCGGTCGAACAGCGCGCCGGGCACCAACGACGCCGCTTCCCCGGCCTCCCCGGCCGCCTGCGCGAGCAGTATGGCGCCCAGCGGACGCCCGCCGGTCAGCCGGTGCACCCCGCGGGCCAGCCCCGACGGCGTACGACGGGAGGGGTCGTACCGGTCGAAGGCCGTGCGTACGTGTGCGGGGCTGAGCGGGGTGAGCTCGACGGCGAGGATGCCGGAGGTGACGTCGGTGCCGCGTGGACACGGCGCGGTGTGTGCGACCTCGGGGAGCCGGAGGCGGTTGGCGTGCCGCAGCCCCTCGTGTGCGCGCATCCGGGACGTGGCGAAGACGACGACCTGGTCGCGGTGGCCGCTCCCGCTGCGCCGACGGAGCACCGGCTCCACGAGGGCCCGGCCGAGCGGGAGATGGGCGTTGTCGAGCAGGATCAGCGGGCGGCCCCGGCGGGCGCCGCTCCCGGCCAGGCCCCGGTAGGCGTGGGACAGGTCGGTGATCAGCGCGGACACCAGGTGGGCCTCGGCGCGGGCGCGCAGTTCGCCGCCGCGCTCGAAGTCCACGGCGAGCAGGCGCAGTCCGCGGGTGCCGCTGTCCCCGGCATTCGGGTACGAGCCGTACCAGGGTGCCGTGCGCTTCTGCGCCCAGCCGAACAGCTCGGCGACGACGGTCTCGACGGTCTTCTCCGCGACCATGCCGACGACAGGTGCGGCGCCCTCCAGGACGAGCCCGGCGAGCGTCGTGAGCAGTTCGCCGACCCAGCCGGGCGCCGGGCCCTTCTTCTCGTTGACGGTGGCGAGGACCGGGCCCAGGCGCAGCAGGTCGCGCCGCGCCTGTTCGTCGTCGTCGCTGGTCCAGCCGGTGCTGGCGACGGCCACCAGGCCGAGGGCGAGCCGCGGGAACTGGACCGCCTTTCCCGCGGGCACCTTGGGCGCGAGCTGGATGGCGAGCTCGGTCAGGGCCCCGGTGACGGGTGTCCAGCCGGGGCCGTGGTCGGCGGGCGGGGGGACGGAATCGCAGTCGAGGAAGGCGACGGGCGTGCCGGGGCGGTAGACGTGCCGGAGCTGCTTGAGTACGGCGGTCTTGCCCATGCCGCGTCCGCCGGTCAGGACGACGACGGGTGGGTCGTCACCGTGCTCGTACGCGACCTTGGCGAAGCCGGCCGGGGCGAGGCCGGTCAGACGCGCGGCGAGCCCGGCCTGGCCGAATATCGCCTCGCGTCCGTACAACTGTCGTTCCACAGCACCCCCCGTGCCACGCGACATGTTCTGCACAGCGTCAACACCAGGATATCGACGGGGGGTTGCTGTGTCCGGAAATTCCGGACGGATCGTCAGATGATCCGGGGGGTGGGGAGGGAGCGACCTCCGGTCAGTCGTCGCCGATGTCCTCGTTCCACAGGTCCGGGTGGTCCCTGATGAAGTCGCGCATCAGGGCGACGCACTCGGGGTCGTCGAGCTGCACGATCCGCACGCCGTGCTCGGCCAGCCAGCCGTGCCCGCCGCGGAAGGTCAGCGACTCGCCGATGACGACCCGCGAGATCCCGAACTGCCTCACCAGGCCGCTGCAGTACCAGCAGGGGGAGAGCGTGGTCACCATCGTTGTGCCCCGGTACGAGCGCTGCCGCCCGGCCGCGCGGAACGCCGCCGTCTCCGCGTGCATGGACGGGTCGCCGTCCTGGACGCGGCGGTTGTGGCCGCGCCCCAGGAGCGTGCCGTCCGCGCCGTACAGGGCGGCGCCGATGGGGACGCCGCCCTCGGCGAGACCCGCCCGCGCTTCCGCGACGGCGGTCGCCAGCCATTCCCGTGCCTGTCCCTGGTCCATGGCGTCCACTGTGCGTCAGCCGAGCGGCTTGTCCAGCACCGCCTTGCGGTGGCTGAACGTTTCGAGGGAGTAGCGCCCGTGGTAATTGCCCATGCCGCTCTCGCCGACGCCGCCGAACGGCAGGTCGGACACGGTGAGATGGGCGAGCGGCAGCCCCAGGCCCAGCGCGCCCGACGAGGTCTCGGCCGACAGCCGGTCGCGGGTGACGGCCGACTCGGTGAACGCGTACAGGGCCAGCGGCTTGTCGCGGTCGTTGATGAAGGCGATGGCCTCGTCGAGGCCGGCGACCTCGACGAGGGGCAGGACGGGGCCGAAGATCTCCTCGCGCATCACGGGGGAGTCCGGCGCCACATCGGCGAGCACGGTCGGGGCGATGTACTTCGTCGTACGGTCGTGGGCGCCGCCCGTCACGGTGCGCCCGGAGTCCAGGAGGCCCACCAGCCGGTCGAAGTGGCGCTCGTTGACGATGCGCCCGTACTCCGGGCTCTGCGCGGGGTCGGCCCCGAACAGCGCCTCGACGGCCTTCGCGAGCGCGGTCTGCAGCGCGGCGGAGGTCTCGGGGTCGGTCAGTACGTAGTCGGGGGCGACGCAGGTCTGGCCCGCGTTGAGGAACTTGCCTGCGACCAGCCGCCCGGCGACGACGGCGATGTCGGCGTCACGGTCGACGAACACTGGTGACTTGCCGCCGAGTTCGAGCGTGACCGGGGTGAGGTTGCGGGCGGCCGCGGTCATGACGATCCGGCCGACCGCGCCGTTGCCGGTGTAGAAGATGTGGTCGAAGTGCTGCTCAAGGAGGGCCGTGGTCTCCGGGACGGCGCCCTCGACGACGCCGAAGGCGTCGGTGTCCAGGTACTCGGGGAGCAGCCGGGCCAGCGTGGCGGAAGTGGCGGGGGCCAGCTCGCTGGGCTTGACGACCACGCAGTTGCCCGCGGCCAGCGCGCCCACGACGGGGGCGAGCAGCAGCTGGACCGGGTAGTTCCACGGTGCGATGACGAGGACCAGGCCGAGCGGGTCCTGCACCGTCCAGGCAGTGGCCCCGCCGAGCGCGGCCGGTACGGGAGCGGGCTCGGGCAGCAGCCACTTCTCCAGGTGGTCCAGGGTGTGGTCGATCTCGCGGACCGTGAAGTCGATCTCGGTGCGGTAGGCCTCTTTGCGGCTCTTGCCGAGGTCGGCGTTCAGTGCCTCGGCGATCTCGTCGCCACGCTCGGTCAGCAGGGCGCGCAGCTGCCGCAGCTGGCCGGTGCGCCAGGCCGGCGGCGTGGTGCGGCGGGTGCGGAAGGTGGCGCGCAGTCGGGCGACGAGCTGGGCGGGCGTCTCGGTCCCGGTCTTCTCTGCGGTGGTGGGCACGGTCTTCTCCTCGCGTCGCGCGGCGGCATAACCTTGATATGGTCAAGCAATTAGATACATGTAACTACCAAAGATTGAGCATGTCAAGTGAAGCGAGTGGGAGGAGTGAAGTGGCCGACATGACCGACCCGGCGGGCCCCGAACCGGGCGCCCTGATGGAACCGCTGGCTCTCGTGGTCCGCGCACACCATGACGACCTCACCGTCGTGGCCACTCGTCACGGCCTCAGTACAGCCCAGGCCCGCGCGCTTGTCGCGCTGAACGAGCCCATGCCGATGCGGGCCCTCGCGGACCATCTGGTGTGCGACGCGTCCAACGCCACCGGGCTCATCGCCCGCATGGAGACCGGCGGCCTCGTCCGCCGCGACCCGGCCCCCGGCGACCGCCGCAGCAAGGTCGCGAGCCGTACGCCGGCGGGTACCGAGCTCGCGCTGCGCATCCGCGCCGAGATGCGGACCGTGCACGCGGCCCTGGAAGCGCTCACCCCGGAGGAGCGCAAGGCTCTGCTGCCCCTGCTCGAACGGCTGGGGCAGCTCCTGACCCGCTGAAGTGGGGGCGTACGCCGGGATCAGGCCTTCGGTAGCGGCCTGACCTGCTGAAGAGGGGTGTACGCCGGTGTCAGGCCTTCGGCGGCGCGGCGTCGTCGGGGCCCGTACCGGGGCCGTTGCCGCTCTCGCGGCGCTTGAGCTCCTCCTCGCGGCGGCGCAGGTCCGCCTCCCGGGCCTCCACGGCCTCGGACGAGGGCTCGTCCTTCTTGTTCTCGTCGGCCTTCGCGGCCTTGTTGTCGTCCCGCAGCGACGCCAGGAACTCCGGGTTGTCGTCGGGCGCGGTCCACTTCGGCCGTCCGCCGCGCCGCCCGCCGGGCCCTGCCGAACCGTCCCGAGGGCCACCGCGCACCTTGCCCACCGCGAGCCACGCGACCGGGCCGATGAGCACCTCGCCGAAGAGCAGCACGATGATCACCCACACCACCTTCGGCAGGTGGCGGACCTCTTTCTCCGGGGTGTTGAGGCAGTCGATGAAGGCGTAGATCCACAGCGCCAGAACAAGCAGGAACGGCAGATACCTGAGCATGAAGACAAGCCCCCAGAACACGGACCGCGGGGACCGTGCGCGGCCCCGGTGACGTGGCCAGCGTAGTGCGTACCGGATACTGGATCGCATGGCTTACGACGATCTTCGCTCCCTGCTCCGGGCGCTGGAGCGCGAGGGCGACCTCCTGCGCATCAAGGCCGAAGTCGACCCGCACCTGGAAGTCGGGGAGATCGTCGACCGGGTGAACAAGGCGGGCGGCCCGGCGCTCCTCTTCGAGAACGTCAAGGGCTCGTCGATGCCCCTGGCGATGAACGTCTTCGGGACCGACCGCCGGTTGCTCAAGTCGCTCGGCCTGAAGTCGTACGACGACATCAGCGACAAGATCGGCGGGCTGCTCAAGCCCGAGCTGCCGCAGGGCTTCATGGGGGTCAGGGAGGCCTTCGGGAAGCTCGGCAGCATGGCGCACGTACCGCCCAAGAAGGTGAAGTCGGACGCCGCGCCCGTCCAGGAAGTCGTCCTCACCGGCGGCGACGTGGACCTCGACAGGCTCCCGGCGCTCTTCACCTGGCCCGAGGACGGCGGCTCGTTCTTCAACCTGGGCCTGACGCACACCAAGGACCCGGAGTCGGGTGTGCGCAACCTCGGTCTGTACCGGCTCCAGCGCCACGACAAGCGCACCATCGGCATGCACTGGCAGATCCACAAGGACAGCCGCAACCACTACCAGGTGGCCGCGCGGCGCGGTGAGCGGCTGCCGGTCGCCATCGCCTTCGGCGCGCCGCCGGCCGTGACGTACGCGTCGACCGCGCCGCTGCCCGGGGACATCGACGAGTACCTCTTCGCGGGCTTCCTCCAGGGCAAGCGCGTCGAGATGGTCGACTGCAAGACGGTCCCGCTCCAGGTCCCCGCGCACGCCGAGGTCGTCCTTGAGGGGTGGCTGGAGCCCGGGAACATGCTTCCCGAGGGGCCGTTCGGCGACCACACCGGCTTCTACACGCCGCAGGAGGACTTCCCCGCGCTGACGATCGACACGATCACGATGCGGCGGCGCCCGCTGCTCCAGTCGATCGTGGTCGGCCGTCCGCCGACCGAGGACGGGCCGCTGGGCCGGGCGACGGAGCGGTTCTTCCTGCCGCTGCTCAAGGTGATCGTGCCGGACATCGTGGACTACCACCTGCCAGAGGCGGGCGGCTTCCACAACTGCATCATCGTGTCGATCGACAAGAAGTACCCGAAGCACGCGCAGAAGGTGATGTCGGCGATCTGGGGCGCGCACATGCTGTCCCTGGAGAAGCTGATCGTCGTGGTCGACTCCGACTGCGACGTGCACAACTACCACGAGGTGGCGTGGCGGGCCTTCGGGAACGTCGACTACTCGCGCGACCTGGTGGTCACCGAGGGCCCGGTCGATCACCTCGACCACGCGTCGTACCAGCAGTTCTGGGGCGGCAAGGCAGGCGTCGACGCGACGAAGAAGCTGCCTGAGGAGGGCTACGTACGGGACGGAGGCTGGCCGAACATGGTCGAGTCGGACCCGGGGACGGCGGCCAAGGTCGACCGCCGCTGGAAGGAGTACGGCCTGTGACCTCCGCCGCGGCCGCCCTCCCGCAGCCGGGCCGGACCAAGGCCTTCCTGCGTCTCGTGATGATCGAGCACTCGGTCTTCGCGCTGCCCTTCGCCTACATCGCCGCGCTCACCGCGATGTTCCAGCTGGACAAGAACATCCACTGGGGCAAGCTGCTGCTCGTCACCATCGCGATGGTCGGGCTGCGTACCTTCGCGATGGCGTGCAACCGCATCATCGACCGCGAGCTCGACGCCCGTAACCCTCGCACCGCCAACCGCGAGTTGGTCACCGGTGTGGTCTCCGTCCGGTCGGCGTGGACCGGCGCGATCGTCGCCGTCGTCGTCTTCCTCGGCGCCGCGGCCCTGCTCAACCCGCTCTGCCTGGCCCTCGCGCCGGTCGCCGTCGTCCCGATGGTGGTCTATCCGTACGGGAAGCGCTTCACCAACTTCCCGCACGCGATCCTCGGCATCGCCCAGGCCATGGGCCCGGTCGGCGCCTGGATCGCGATCACCGGCGAGTGGTCCTGGGACGCGGCGATCCTCGGTCTCGCGGTCGGCGTCTGGATCGGCGGCTTCGACCTGATCTTCGGCAGCCAGGACGTCCACGCGGACCGCGCGCACGGCGTGAAGTCGGTCCCGGCCCGCTTCGGCATCCCCGCCGCGCTGTACGGCGCGCGCGCCTGCCACGCGGTGACCACGCTGCTGCTGGTCTGGTACGCGCTGGCCACCGACGCCGGCGCGTTCTTCTGGATCGGCCTGGTGATCGTGGTCGCGGCCTTCCTCTACGAGCACACCGTCGTGAAGCCGCACGACCTGTCCCGGCTCAACCGGGCGTTCTTCCAGGTCAACGGGTTCATCGGCATCGCCCTGTTCGTGTGCGCGCTGCTCGATCTGCTGGTGCGCGGCCTCACGGTCTGAGCGGTGTGAGCGGCGCGAGCCGGATGGACGTCACCCGTTGAGCGGCGGCAGGGACCTGCGCTGTGCCCGCCGCCGGAACAGGAACGCGGCGAGCACCCCGCCCATCAGCCCGAACAGATGGCCCTGCCAGCTGATGGCCGGGTTGGTGGGGAGCACGCCCCACAGCAGGGAGCCGTAGATCGCGGCGACCGCGACTCCGACGGCGATGTCGACCGGCTTGCGGTCGATGAAGCCGCGGACCAGCAGATAGCCGAAGAGACCGAAGACGACGCCGGACGCGCCCGCGGTGTTGGAGTGGTCCGGGGCGGTGAGCCAGACGCCCAGACCACCGACGAGCATGATCGTGAAGGCGACGGCGACGAACCGGCGGACCCCGCTGAGGGCGGCGAGGAAGCCGAGGATCAGCAGCGGGACGCTGTTCGACGCGACGTGGTCGAAGCCGTGGTGCAGGAACGCCATCGGGAGTACGTCGCGCAGCTCGCCGACCTCGCGCGGGCTCAGCCCGAACGTGTCGAGGGCCCCGGTCGCCGCGTCGATCGCTTCGAGCGCCCACAGCAGCGCGACCCACCCGAGCATCAGCGCGGCAGCGGCCTTCGCCCGGTCGGACCGGCTCTGTAGAAGGGTGGTTCCCTGCATGGCGGCCCCCTGGCTTCGCGTGCGGTTCTGTCCTGTTGAACGTGCGGGGCACCTGACTCGGTTCCGGTCCTGGGCACCTGACTCGGGCCGGGTGCGGGGCGCCCGGATAGGCTCGGGCACGTGGAGCCAGGACTTGTACACACTCAGCAGCCGCCGCGACGGCCGTGGATCGTCGGAGTTTCCGGTGCGTCGGGCACCCCGTACGCCGCCGCCGTGCTGCGTGGCCTGCTGGACGCGGGGGAGAGCGTGGACCTGGTGGTCAGCCGGGCCTCGCGGCTGACGCTGCTCGACGAGACGGGCATCGCGTTCCGCGACGCCCACTGGCAGGACGATCTGCGGACCTGGCTGGCGCGGGGCGCGGACGGCAAGCCGGACACGTTCACGGCCGATGTGGGCGACGTACGGCACTGGGCGGCCGGGGATCTGGCCGCCGGGCCCTCGTCGGGTTCGTATCCGGTCAAGGGGATGCTCATCGTCCCGGCGTCCACGGCGAGCGTGGCCGGGGTCGCGCTGGGGCTCTCGAAGGACCTGCTGCAACGGGTGGCGAGCGTGACGCTCAAGGAGCGCCGCAAGCTGGTGGTCGCCGTGCGCGAGACGCCGCTGAACGGGCAGACGCTCAGGCACCTGGTGACGCTGGACGAGGCGGGCGCCGTGGTGCTGCCCGCCTCACCGGCGTTCTACGCGGGTGCGACGCACATCCAGGATCTGGTGGACTTCGTCGCGGGGCGGGTGCTGGACGCGGCAGGGGTGCCGCACAGCCTGTACCGCCGTTGGGAAGGGAAGCTGGGGGGCTCCCGTGGGGCTTAGCGCTTCTTCTTGTCGCCGCGCGCGGTACGCGCCTTGTCGGCGCGGTGCGAGGTGGCGAGCTGGTGGTCACGCGAGCGGTCGGCCAGCTCCTGCAACGAGCGCATGCGGGCATAGGCCATCTCGAGCGTGTACACGGTGGGTTCACTCCTGAAGTTCGACTGTGATCGTTTGAAAGATTCACAGGGTGTCGGCCCTGTGTGCCTTAGATTCTATATGTAAACTCGCGTGATCGCTGAATAATGGAAGGCTTAAGGCATATGGACGCCGTGGATAGGCAGCTCATCCAGGCCCTCAGAGAGAACGGCAGGGCCTCGTACGCCGAGCTCGGCCGGCTCGTCGGGCTCTCCGGGCCGAGCGTCACCGACCGCATCAACCGGCTGGAGACGGCGGGGGTCATCACCGGCTACCGCGCGACGGTCGACTCCAAGTCGCTGGGCCTCGGGGTCACGGCCCTGATCGGCATCTCGCTCTCGGACGCGGCCGACCACGAGGACGTGGCGCACCGGCTGAAGGATCTCGCGGAGATCGAGGACGCCTGGTTCATCGCGGGCGACGACTCGTACATGCTCAAGGTCAGGGTGGGTGACGTGGACGACCTGGAGAAGACGATCCGCAGGCTCTCCGGCACCCGTGGGGTGTCCCGCACCAGGACCACGATCGTGCTCTCCACCAAGTGGGAGAACCGGGTCGGGGAACTTCCCGAGGAGGGCTAGGCGTACCTTGGTGGGGGTTTGATCGAGGGTTTGTTTTACGGAGACTAGTGGGAGGCGGCCTGATGACTGCGTCTGTTCAAGATGTGGGGCTCAAGCGTGAGCTGGAGCAGAAGGTCCGGGCCGGGGAGCGGCTCACCCGTGAGGACGGCATCGCCCTCTACGAGTCGGACGATCTGGCCTGGCTGGGCGGTCTGGCGCACGAGGTGCGTACGCGGAAGAACGGCGATGTCGTCCACTTCAACATCAACCGTCACCTCAACATGACGAACGTGTGCACCGCGTCGTGCGCGTACTGCTCGTTCCAGCGCAAGCCGGGCGAGAAGGACGCGTACACGATGCGTATCGAGGAGGCCGTCCGCCTCGCGAAGGCGATGGAGAACGAGAACCTCACCGAGCTGCACATCGTCAACGGGCTGCACCCCACGCTGCCCTGGCGCTACTACCCGCGCTCGCTCAGCGCCCTGAAGGAAGCCCTCCCGCAGGTCGCCCTCAAGGCGTTCACGGCCACCGAGATCCACCACTTCGAGACGATCTCGGGGCTTTCCGCCTCCGAGATCCTCGACGAGCTGATCGACGCCGGTCTGGAGTCGCTGACCGGTGGCGGTGCGGAGATCTTCGACTGGGAGGTCCGCCAGCACATCGTGGACCACAACACCCACTGGGAAGACTGGTCGCGCATCCACCGCCTCGCGCACGAGAAGGGTCTCAAGACCCCGGTGACGATGCTGTACGGGCACATCGAGGAGCCGCGCCACCGCGTGGACCACGTGCTGCGGCTGCGTGAGCTCCAGGACGAGACCAACGGGTTCCAGGTCTTCATCCCGCTGCGCTACCAGCACGACTTCGAGGACATGAAGGACGGCAAGGTCCGCAACAAGCTCCAGGCGCGGACGACGATGGCCAGCGGCGCCGACGCGCTCAAGACCTTCGCGGTCTCGCGTCTGCTCTTCGACAACATCGCGCACGTCAAGGTCTTCTGGCCGATGCACGGCGTCCAGACCTCGCAGCTCGCGCTGCAGCACGGCGCCGACGACATGGACGGCTCGGTCGTCGAGTACAAGATCACGCACGACGCGGACAACTACGGCACGCCGAACAAGCTGGGCCGCGAGGATCTCCTTGAGCTGATCCGCGACGCCGGGTTCCGCCCGGTCGAGCGCAACACCAAGTACGAGATCATCCGTGAGTACCCGGGCCCGGACGAGGCGCGCCGCGAGTCGCCGCAGGCGATGCGCGTCTGACGCCGTCCTGCTGTTCCGTAGGCCCCGGCGCGTGGGATCGCGCCGGGGCCTCTCGCGTGCTGGACATGGTTTGAGGTTGGTCAGGGGTAATGCTTAAGCTCGAGATATGCCCCTTACCTTTGAGCTGGACCCGCCGGTCGACGCCGCCCTTCGTGACGGTCTCCTCGCGCTCTGGGCCGATGTCAGCAACGCGGGCGGCGCCGTGGGGTTCGTACCGCCGGTGAGTGTCGAGGAGATCCGCCCCGAGCTGGTCAGGCACTTCGTCGCGATGGCCCAGGGGCGCACCCGGCTGCTCGTCGGGTACGACGAGCAGGGCGCTGTCGCCGCCGCGGCCTTCCTCACGTACAACGCGCACCGGCTGATGACCCACTGGCTCTGGCTCTACACGGTGATGGTGCACCCGGCGCATCAGGGCAAGGGCTACGGTCGCGATCTGATGGCGGCCACCGCCGACGCGGCCAGGACCTTCGACGGGATCGAAGCGATCCGGCTGACCTGCCGCGGCGGCACCGGCGTGGACCGCTTCTACGCGTCCTGCGGCTACAAGGAGGTCGGGCGGGTGCCCGGCGCGATCCGGGTGGCGCCCGGCGACGACCGCGACGACATCGTGATGCTCCAGCCCCTGACCTGATGAATAGGGGGCTGTGCTTGACTGGTGGTGACCCTTTCGGTTGTCGTTGAGAAGAAGGTCCCTCCGTGAGCATCAAGCACGCAACGGTTCGCTACACCGCGATGCGCCTCGGCGTGTTCGTCGGCTGCTTCTTCGTGATCTGGGCCCTGGTGTACTTCCGGGTGCTCCCGGCCGGTCTCGGCGAATCCAACCTGCTGTGGGTCCTGATGCTCGCGATCGTCATCTCCGCGCCGCTCAGCTTCGTGCTGCTGCGCAAGCAGCGCGACGCGATGTCGGCGAAGATCGCCGAGCGTGTGGATCACACGAAGGCCCGCCTCGACTCCAACCGCAGCCAGGAAGACGGGCTTACGCGGTAGGGCTCAGTCCCGTAAGGGCTGCGTAAGGTTCGTCACATCCCACGACGCCCCAGTTCCGGAGCACCCGCTCCGGGACTGGGGCGTCGTCGTTTCGCCCGGTCGTGAACCCGGTTCGGCGGTTTCGCACCCAAAGCAGAGCTTTGATGTTCTCAAAGTACAAGTGTTAACGTGTTCGCTATGAAGACAGCAGCCGCGCCCCGCATTGGCATGAGCGTTCCGCTCGTGGCGCGCCTGCATGTCGATCTCTGCCGCTGCATGTCCGCGGCCTGTCGCCGCCACATCTGACCCAGAAGCGACATCGCGCAGCGGCGACGCCCAGCTCCCTCGTGCAGCTCACGGCCGCCGCACCCCCGTCCCGAATCCCCGTACGGCACCCGTACGTAATCAACGGAGTGTGTCCGTGTCCGCGAACTCCGCGACCGCGCCCGAGCAGCCCGAGAAGCTCACCGACAAGTCGAAGCCTCGCTTCCGAATAACCGACAAGTTCCCCTTCTGGGCCCAGATCATCACCGGTCTGGTGCTCGGCGTCCTCTTCGGCTGGCTCGCCCGCAGCCAGGACATCACCTGGCTCAAGACCACCCTTGAGCAGCTCGGCGGCATCTTCATCCAGCTGCTGAAGCTGGCCGTCGCTCCGCTGGTCTTCTTCGCCATCCTGGTGTCGATCACCAACCTGCGTAAGGTCAACAACGCCGCCAGGCTGGCCAGCCGTACGCTGCTCTGGTTCATGATCACCTCGCTGATCGCGGTCGCCATCGGTATCGCGATCGGCCTGCTCACCAACCCGGGCGCCGGCACCGGCCTCACGCCGAAGGACGGCAAGAAGCCCGAGGGCTCCGGCTCCTGGATCGACTTCCTGACCGGCATCGTGCCCACCGACGTCATCACGCCGTTCACCCAACTGAACGTGCTGCAGATCGTCTTCATGGCCGCCGTGGCCGGTATCGCGGCCCTCCAGCTCGGCGCGAAGGCCGAGCCGATCCTCAAGCTCAGCGCCTCCGTGCTCGAACTGCTCCAGAAGGCCCTGTGGTGGGTCATCCGCCTCGCGCCGATCGGCACCATCGGCCTCATCGGCTTCGCCATCGCCGACTACGGCTGGGACCTGATCAGCAAGTACGCGACCTTCACCGCCGACGTCTACATCGGCTGCGCCCTGGTCATGTTCGGCGTCTACCCGCTGCTGCTCGCGACGGTCGCCAAGGTCAGCCCGCTGCAGTTCTTCAAGGGCGCCTGGCCCGCCATCCAGCTGGCGTTCGTCTCCCGCTCCTCGGTCGGCACCATGCCGGTCACCCAGCAGGTCACCGAGCGCCTCGGCGTGCCGAAGGAGTACGCGTCCTTCGCCGTGCCGTTCGGCGCGACGACCAAGATGGACGGCTGCGCCGCGATCTACCCGGCGCTCGCCGCGATCTTCATCGCGCAGATCTTCGACGTGCAGCTCGGCATCCAGGACTACCTGCTGATCGCGTTCGTCTCGGTCATCGGCTCGGCGGCCACCGCCGGCCTGACCGGCGCCACGGTCATGCTGACCCTGACCCTCTCCACGCTGGGCCTCCCGCTGGAGGGCGTGGGCCTGCTGATGGCCATCGACCCGATCCTCGACATGATGCGCACCGCGACCAACGTCGCAGGCCAGGCCCTGGTCCCGGTCATCGTCGCGGCCCGCGAGAAGATCCTCGACCACGACGCGTACAACTCGGCCTCGGCTTCCCCGATCGACGCGTTCGTCCTGCGTGAGGACGCGCAGGACGACGTACGCGAGGACGAGCGTGACGACGCGCGCGACGCGGACCAGAAGGCGTCCGTCCCGGTCCCCGCGTAACGACCTCGGGGGCCCGCGCACCATTGCCCCCGAGGTCGTAAGCGGCGGGAGCGGCCACGGCGTTCGCGGTGTGACCTGTACGGCGGTGCCCCCGGCCTGGTGGCCGGGGGCACCGCCGTCTGTGTGCGTCCGGTGAACTCCCGCACGCCCGTACGCTTGTGGGGCGCCAGTCGCGGCGTGTGGCGCGGGGGCGGAGGGATCTGGGACGTGGGTGCTGTCAGGGGCAAGCGGCTGCCGCGTGCCGTACGGGAGCGGCAGATGATGGACGCTGCCGTGCAGACCTTCGGGCAGCGGGGGTACCGGGCCGCGTCGATGGACGAGATCGCGGAGCTGGCCGGGGTGTCCAAGCCGCTGGTCTATCTGTATCTGAATTCCAAGGAAGAGCTGTTCGCGGCGTGCATCCGGCGGGAGGCCGCCGCGCTCGTCGCGGCGGTACGGGCCGGGGTCGAGCCCGGGGTCCCTGCCGACCGCCAGCTGTGGCACGGGCTGCGGGCGTTCTTCACGCACACCGCGGAGAACCCGGACGGGTGGGCGGTGCTGCACAACCAGGCCCGTACCCATGGGGAGCCGTTCGCCGCCGAGGTCGCCACGATGCGGGAGGAGATCATCGCGTTCGTCACCTATCTGATCGGCGCCGCGGCCCGCGAGGGCGACTGCGACCCCGAGCTGGCCGACCGGGAGGTCGCCGGAATCGCCCATGCGCTGGTGGGCGCCGCCGAATCGCTCGCCGGCTGGGCGAACGTCGCCACCGGTGCCCCGGCGAAGGAGACGGCGGCGACGCTGATGAACCTCGCCTGGGCGGGCCTGGAGAACCTCATGAACGGGGAGCGCTGGTCGCCGTCGCCCGGCCGCCGAGCCGCCCGATGAGATGGACGCGGCCGTCCTGGCCGAGCAGTTGGAAGGCGCTGCCCGCCGCGGCGTAGGTGATCCTGGACGGAAGCAGGACGGGCGCCCTGAACTCGGCCTGTATGTCGGTGACTTACGACCTCACCCACGATTGGCAGCGGCGTCGCGGCGCCTGGGACCTCCGCCTCCGGCGTTGTCGTCAGTCGCGATGGCTCCGCCATCACTCCCTCCTCCGCCTTGGATTCGAAGGCCCCAGACG